>CAVOMZ010000016.1:0-429281 GCA_963697135.1 uncultured Chloroflexia bacterium
GGCATGGGTGCCTTCGGAGCCGGGCAGCGCGCTCTACCTGCGGCCGTTCATCTTCGCCGCCGACCCATATGTCGGCGTACGCCCGTCCGAGACGTACGTCTTCTGCCTCATCGCCTCGCCTGTCGGCGCTTATTACGGCGACGAGAGCCTGAAGATCCTGGCGGAGGAGCGACACGTTCGCGCCGTCGATGGGGGCGTCGGCGCGGCGAAAACCGGCGCCAACTACGCCGCCAGCCTGCTCGCCGCCGAAGAGGCGCACGCGGCGGGCTACAACCAGGTGCTTTGGCTGGACGGCCACGAGCACCGCTACCTCGAAGAAGTCGGCACGATGAACATCATGCTGCGAATCGGCGATGAGGTCGTGACGCCGCCTCTGGGTGGCTCCATCCTCGACGGCGTTACGCGCGACACAGCTCTTACGCTTCTACGCGACTGGGGTGTCAAGGTTAACGAGCGCCGTATCGCCATCGACGAGGTTATTGAGGCGGCACGAAACGGCTCGCTGCGGGAGATGTGGGGTACGGGCACGGCAGCAGGCATCGCACCGATCGGCGTCCTGGGCCATCAGGGCCGCGATTACCTGATCAATGAAGGTTTGCCCGGCGAAGTCAGCGAGCGCCTCAAGAGATCGATCGCGGACATGCACTACAGCCGGGTCGCTGATCCGCACGGCTGGGCGGTGGTTGTCTAGGCGCGAAGCGCGAGTTGGCCCTTGGTGCGCGATTCAGTGTGGCCCCGTCCGTCCTGAGCTTGTCGAAGGATGAACGGCCGAGTGTCCAGCCAACCCCGGGACGCCCAACCCCTCGATTCGTGTCCGCTGGCGCGACTGAGCTAACCGTTCCTGCTGCTTGCGCTGTCGCTTCGACGAGGCAGCCGATATCGAAATGGCTGGCGATGTCCACTAACGTGGTATTCAAGGTCACAGACAATATAGCCCACTTAATCTTTGATAAGTGAAGCATATTGACGTGCTCCTGTAGCAAGACTAGATTTGGGCCATCCGATGCGAGACCAAGGAGCAGAAGATGGCTAGCCCTGACTACTGGACTCAGACTTTGCAGACCCGGCTGACCCGCCGGCGAGCGATTGCCGGCACATCTGGGATGGCCTTGGGAGCCGCGTTCTTGGCGGCCTGCGGCGGAAGCAGCAACAGCGGTGGCAGTGGCGAGAAGAAGGCCAGCGGACTCACGGTCCAGGCCGTCGATACGACGAAGCAGGCCGTTAAGGGCGGCAGTATGCAGAGCTTCATGGCCAGCGAGGGCCTGAACTTCGACGTGCCCACCGGCACAACGCAGGTGCAAACCCACGGCATCTTGGCTTACAGCCGCCTCGTTAAGGGCAAACAGGGGACGTTCGCAAGCGCGGCCGATGGCTCTGTTGAGCCGGACGCGGCCGCATCCTGGGAAAACTCGCCGGACGGGCTGCAGATCACGTTCAAGCTGCGACAGGGAATGAAGTACGAGCCCCGGCCGCCGGTCAACGGCCGCACGATCAACTCCGGCGACGTGAAGTACAGCTGGGAGCGATTTGCCCAGTCCAACGCCAGCCGCGGCAACTGGCTCACCAGTGTCGTGCCAGACGCGCCCGTCGACCGGTTTGAGTTCCCGGATGACAGCACCGTCGTCGTGAAGCTCTCCTTCCCCCTCGGCTCGCTGATCAAGCACTTCACCAACGACATCTTTGTCGTACCGGTCGAAGCGGACAGCAAGTTCGACAACAAGTCAGAGATGCGCGGCTCCGGTCCGTTCTTGATGACGAAGTGGGAGCACAGTGTCGGATGGATGTATGAGCGTAATCCCAACTATTACGTTACTGATCGACCCTTCCTGGACAAAATGAACTTCGCCCTTATCTCCGAGCCTGCCGTCCAACTGGCCCAGTTCAGGGCCAAGACGCTGTGGTGGCTGACCCCGGCGGCGGATGAGGTGGCGGGGCTCAAGCGCGACCTTCCAGACGTCAACGTGCAGGCTTTTGACCCCATCGGTTCGGGCGTCAACGGCGGCTACCAGATCACCCTTTCCAAGCTGCCGACCTCGCCTCTGCAGAAGGACGTGCGTATCCGTCACGCGATCTCGCAGCTGATCGACCGCGATGCCTGGATCGACACGTTCTACAACGTCAGCGGACTGCAGAAGCAGGGTCTGCCGATGCAGGCTGCCTGGAACAGCTCAATCTCCTGTACCGCCGCTGAGTGGCTGGACCCTAAGACAAACAAGCTGGGCGATGACTCGAAGTGGTACCAGCACGACCCGAAGAACGCGAAGGACCTGCTCACGGCGGCAAACGCTTTCGGGCTGCAGCAGGACTTCGCCTATGCCTCTAGCGGTCTCACGACGCCGACGACGACGAAGCAGATGGAAGTTGTCGCCCAGATGTTGCAGCAGGATGGCCACTTCAAGCTCAACGTCAAGACGGGCGACTACAACGCCTGGTTCCAGCCGACTTATCTGCGCGGCAGGGCCCAGTACGAAGGCATCGCCTGGACGTCCGGCAACATGAATGGCGACGACATGGACGGTCAGCTCTGGGGGTTCTACGCACCCGGAGCCCGTAGCGACGGCATCTACTCCTGGGACAACGTACCCGGTCTCGAGCCCCTCATGCGCGGGGAGCGCAAAGAGACGGACGACAAGAAGCGGGTGGCCATCATCCAGGACATCCAGCGCCTCCTGGCGAAGCAGCAGCCCGCTATCATGTACCCCGGCATCGCGACGACCTTCAACATGTACTGGCCCTGGATGGGCAATGCCGGCTGGTACCGCGTCCTTGGTGGCAGCGGCCCGGCGGCGCCGAACGCGGCCCAGGTTGATACGCTCAGTCAGATCTGGTACGACAAATCCAAGGACACTCGTTCCAGCTAAGGACAGAGCCCTTAACGTAAGCGTAAGATTGAATTTGCTTACAAGGTTAACCAACGAAGGTGAAGACAATGGCAGAAAAGTTCAGCGTTATGAGCCCCTTGGGCTATCCGCCGAAGATCACCATCAAGCCGATGGCGCCCCGCCTGGAAGGGCTGGACGGCAAGACCATCTACTTGATCGACCCCCAATTCGACGACTCTGGCCTCTTTATGGAGCAACTTCAGAGGGTCATGGCAGTACGCCTGCCTGGGACCAAGACAAAGCTGGTCCAAATGAACAGCGTTTATAGCCGCGACGACCCTAAGACCTGGGAGGAGATCCAAGCTAACGGTGATGGTGCCATCATCGGCGTTGGCCATTGAAGCACCTGCGCGCCGGCGGTCGCCGTGCATGCAATGACCTTGGAAAGCAAATACAACGTGCCGGTAATGGCGCTTCACTGTGACGTGTTCCGAACGCTCGTGCGGCAGGTGACGCGCCTTCGCGGCATGCCCAATGCCCGCTACGGTTTCGTGCCGATGCCCGTTATGGGCAAAACCGCAAATGAGCTCACGGCTTACATCGAAGGCATCGATCCCGTAAGCAAGCGCCCTCTGTGGCAGGAGATCATCGAGGGTCTCACCGTCACGGCCGAGCTCGATGCCGAGGACGTCAAGAATCTCACGTTCGATCGCTCTCGGCCCCGTATGGTCGAGCCGGCCACCGAAGAGGAACTGCATCAGCTTTTCCTGGAGAACGATTGGAGTGACAAGCTGCCCATCGTGCTCCCTACCGAGGAGCGTGTCGCGGCCATGCTGGCCCACACTAGCCACAAGCCCGAGGAAGTGCTCGGCCACATGGGCAACCACCTCCAGGAAGTGTGGCAATACACGGTCGAGAACGTGGCCGTGAACGCGGTGATGTCAGGCGCCAAGCCCGAGTACTTCCCTGTCATTCTCGCCATGGCTTCCAGCCAGCAGAGCGCCCGTGGGACCTCTTCCAGCTCTATGGCGGGCATGGCCGTGGTAAACGGCCCGATCCGGAATGAGATCGGCATGAACTGGGGCATCGGCGCGATGGGACCCTACAACCACGCCAACGCCACCATAGGCAGGGCGTGGGGGCTGCTGAGTCAGAACTGCCAGGGTGGTTCCAAGCCGGGGGCCAGCTACATGGGCTCGCAGGGCAACAACTACGCCTACAACAACATGACTTTTGCTGAGAACGAGGAGGCAAGCCCCTGGGAGCCCTTCCACGTTGAGCATGGCTTCAAGCCTGACGATAGCACCGTCAGCATGTTCAGTAGCCTTTGGTCCACCCAGTTCACCTTCGGTCTGCCGGAGAAGCACTGGAAAGACCATCTTTACCACATGTTCCGCGGTCAGGACCCGTCCAACAAGGCTTGCTTCGTCCTGGACCCGCTGACCGCACGTCAATTCATCGATCGCGGTGAATTCGACACGAAGGAGAAGCTGCGCCAGTGGGTCTACGATCTGGCGATGATGCCTCAGAGCGAGTTCTGGGACTATCAGATTGTAAAGAACTACATCCTTCCTCGCGCCACGGCGGGCGAAGAGCCCATGGCATCGAAGTGGCGTGCGGCACCGGATGAGCTCGTGCACATCTGGCAACCGGACGACATCCAATTCGTCGTCGTCGGCGGCGAGACGAACGCCTACTGGCGGCTCATGGGCTCGCGCTACAACAAGACAATCTCGGTGGACGAGTGGCGGTAACCTCATAGCTAACCGCTAGTTACCGCGAGGAGATTGGTCAATGACCAGTCTCCTCGTGCTGTTAGAGCGTCTCCTTCAACGATGCTGGCCAAGCTTCGATGTAGCGTTCCCTTTCCGGCAGTGGGTGAGAGCGGGCGTTCGTCCGGGTCTCCCGTGATCCGGCGGACGCGGCCTGGACAGCAGGTCGTAGAATTCGTGCCATGACCGTGATGAGTCCC
Source organism: uncultured Chloroflexia bacterium (assembly GCA_963697135.1). GTDB lineage: Bacteria > Chloroflexota > Limnocylindria > Limnocylindrales > CSP1-4 > Palsa-1033. The sequence goes on from CAVOMZ010000016.1 coordinate 4,795, forward strand.
GGACCCAACCGGCGGCCTATGAGCAGCCTTGTCCGCAACCCGGATCTGGCCACGGCTTACGCTGCCATGGACCGCGCCGATTGGCCGGCCGCCGCCTATTGCTTCCGTGAGGCCGCCGGCGATGGATTGCCGGAAGCCCTGGAGGGTCTGGGTCTCGCGAGTTTTATCATGCGCAGCGAGGCGACGTTCGAGGCCTATGAGAAGGTCTTCGATGCTTATCAGCGCGCCGGCGATAGCCTCGGCGCCTGCCGCGCGGCGATGATGCTGGGCGGATACTGGTTCATCATGCGCGGCCAGTTCGCGCTGGCCAACGGCTGGCTGCAGCGGGCACGAAGCCTCCTGGACGGGCTCTCGGAGTCGCGGGAGCATGGTTGGGTCTGCCTGTATGAAGCACAGAAGGCTCTCTACGGGCTCAACGACCCCCACGCGGCAGCCGACTCTAGCGCGGAGGCTCTGGCGATTGCTAAAAGGACGGGCGATTCCAGCCTTGCGGCCTTGGCCCTGGCCGCCGAGGGGCTGGTGCTAGTGTATCGAGGGCTGGACGCTGAGGGTCTAAGCCGCCTGGACGAAGCCGCAACCGCCTGCGTGTCGGGCGAGGTGCGCGACCCATGGGTGATTAACTCGGTGCTATGCAACATGATGGAAGCGTGCGGCAAGACGCGCGACTGGGACCGCGCCAACGAGTGGTTTCAGCACATCGCTAACCTGGCGACCCGTTGGGGTGACGTGGAATTCTACGCCCAATGCCGGCCGCACTATGCCGCCGTGCTTACGTGGCGCGGCGCCTGGCAGCAGGCGGAGGACCAGCTCCGGTCCTCGATCGACACACTGTTCGTCAAAGTGAAGCCGATGGCGGTCGAAGGCATTGTGCGGCTGGCGGAGCTGCGTTGGCGGCAGGGGCGCTTCGACGAAGCGGCGGCGTTGTTCGAAGATGTCAAGCACGAGCCCATGTCCCAGCCGGGCCAGTCTCTACTCGCCCTGGACCTCGAACAGCCGGAGCTGGGGCTGAAGATTGCCGAGCGTCATCTGCGCCGTCTGCCTCGGAGTGCGCGCATCGAACGAATGCAGGCGCTGGAAGTCTACATGCGCGCCTGCATCGCTAACGGCGCGTTGGAGCAAGTCGCTGGGGCGTCGGCGGAGGTCGAAGAGATAGGCCGGCTGGTGACGACGCCGTCGGTGAGAGCAGCAGCCAGCCTGACTCTCGGCCTGATCGCCGCTGCAGGCGCTCAGCCCGATGCCGCGCGCGGTCAGCTCGAGGACGCAGTCGATCTCTACGAAGCCGCCGGCGCCCCCTTCGAGGCGTCTGTGGCGCGCCTCGACCTGGCGGCAGTGCTTATCGACCTCGGCCGCGGCCAAGATGCAGCCCGATTGGCAGGCCAAGCCTGCTCAGCCTTAGAGAGACTCGGCGCCACACGCCAAGCTGCCCGCGCTCGTCTCCTGATACACCGCATCTCTGACCAACCGGCAGTAGAGGCTGCGTCGCCGGTTGCCGGGCTCTCGCCGCGGGAGGTGGAGGTGCTCGGCTTGTTGGCGGGCGGTCTTAGCAACCAGGAGATCGCCGACCGTCTGGTACTTTCAATCCGTACCGTGCAGCGCCACGTGGAGAATATCTACGCCAAGACGGGCGCTCGTGGCCGGGCCGCCGCCGCTGTCTTCGCCGCCAATCATCAGATCGTCTAAGACGCCACGCCATCGCGTGGGTATTTGACGCCACGCGCCGCGTTTTCAGATTGGGTATACATGCGGATGGAGCGCACCTGAACCGCTGGCAACATCTTCTCATCAGCGTTGGGACCCCAGGGTTCCCCACTCTCTACCCAGAGTTGAAGGAGATTAACCAGCTATGACCACGACAATCGCTCCCCAAACAACCGGCCGCAGTCTCATTCAGAGTGCCGAAAGTCTCACCCCTGTGCTGCGGGCCAGCGCCGCCGCTATCGAGAGTGGCCGCTGCCTCACGCCCGAGGTGCACGCGGCCGTGCTCGATGCGGGCTTCTACCGCATGACGATGCCGCTCGAGTTCGGCGCCACCGACATATCTCTAGCAGAGACGATGCGCGTACTTGAAGCGCTGGCTACTGGTGATGCCTCCACGGCCTGGACCGTGTGGGCAGGCCTCGGTGTGCCCGCGATGTCCGCTTTCATGCTGGCGGAGGGTTCGCGCGAGCTGTTCAGCGCTCCGGACGCCATGACTTCCGGCTCGGTCGCCGGCATTGGTGCTGCGCGGCCTGTCGAAGGCGGCTACCGTGTCAGCGGCCGCTGGCCCTTCGTCAGTGGCATCAAGCAGGCGACTTACAGCGGCGGCATCTGCTTCGTCTTCGATGGAGAGGCGCAGCGTTTTGGCCCGGATGGGCAGCCGGCGATCCTTGTCGCGCTGTGGCCCATCGGCGACTGCCTCGTGATCGACAACTGGGACAGCACAGGCCTGCGCGGCACCGGCAGCCACGACATCGCTGTCGAGGACCTCTTTGTGCCGGAGATTCGCATCGTCGACTTCAGTCGCGAGCCGCGCATGGGGCTGCGGCCGGTGCACTACCTGGATGTGGATAAGGCCGCGAACCTCACTGTTGCTTCCATCGCCCTCGGTGTCGCCGCTGCTGCGGTCGAGGCCTTCAAGGCTATTGCGCCCAACAAACGCAGTCCTGAAGGCGCCGTCCTCGTCGACTCGCCGCTGGCCAAGATTGCCCTTGGTGTCGCTGAGACGCGGCTGGCGCAGGCACGCGGTCACCTCTATGAGACGGCTGAATCCATGACCGAGGGCATGCCGGAGGGCGGGCTCCCCGGCGACGAATGGTTCAGGCGAACGGCGTTGGCCAGCACCGGCGCCGTCGACGCGTCCGTAGAGGTCATCACGTCACTCTACCGGGCTGCCGGCACCAGCGCGGTCCGCTCCGGCCTCCTAGACCGCTGCTTGCGTGACATCTTCACGTTGCAGGCTCACAAGACGGTCAACCACCAGAACATCCTCAAATACGGCACCGCTGGCATTACGGGCTAGCTCGTAACGGAAGTCGAAAGCGTAGGACCCCTGATGCTGGGGTCCTACGGCGCCAAATACCCGCCCGTCGCGGTGATCGTCGTCGACTTCAATCCCTCTCCCCGCGGGAGAGGGTGCCGGATAGGGTGGGTGAGGGCTTACCCGCCCGGATGCTCGGCGAACCAGCGTGCGGCGCCGGGATGCAGCGGTACATCCAGCGGCGCGGCCTCCGATTCTTGGTAGAGCTGCTTGCGACTCATGAAGGAAGGGTCTTCCCAGGGGATCTCGTCCGAGCGGGCGGCGATGGCCTGGCAGACCTTGTAGGCGTCTTCTTCCGGCAACGATGCTCGCGTGTAGAGGGGCCAGCCGCTGTAATCGATGGCGAAGCTATCGGCGGTCAGCAGCGGGTAGCGGTCTTTCGGCAGCACCACACGTCGCCAGCCCAGCGTCTCCAGCGAGCGAAGTACGCTCTCCTCGAGCTGCAATGGCTGGTAGCCGTTCTCCAGTGCTGTGTTGAGCCAGGTGATGATGCCCTCGTCGAAGACGATGTCGATGGAGCCCTCGGCCAGGGCGGCCAGACGCCGTGGGTCGCCGGGACCGCCGTTTGTTTGCAACGTCGCGCCATGGGCAATCAGGTCTTCCAGCGTGAAGCCGTGGAGGGGCAGCAGCTGGTCTATCAGCACCCGAGTCGAGTGTGTCTTGTCCTCGCGGATCGACATGCGCAGGCTGGATGCGCGCTCTTTGAAGCTGCGCCAGCGAAGTGATGTCGAGGCCGGGCCGCACGCCGATGACGAAGCGGTCCCAGGAGGGGTAATTTGCTAGCACCCGCACGGGCAGGGGCTCCGAGAACAGACCGACGCCTCGGTAAGCCTGGGTCAGCAGCGCAGACGGGTTAACGAAGCCGACTTCGAGGTCGCCGCGCACAACGGCCTGCGCCAGCGCCGGCGATCCGGGCGAGAGCCGCAGCCATGGCTTGAACTCCTCGCCGGAGCCGTTTCCGATGAAGATAGCGATGTCGCGGTTGCCGTAATACGGGATCGATGGGTCGCCGGCGATGCCGAGGGCGATCTCCCAGAGCATCTTGCTGCGGGTGAACTGAGCGCCGCGCGGTAGCTGTTCCATGGCCTAAACTTTCAAGCCCAGCAGATCCTGTGCCGTTTTGTTGAGGATCTGGTCCACGTCCGCGTCCGAGAGCCCGGCCTCGCGGATCCAGGAGAAGGTGTCCTTGTAGGTCTCGTATGAGAGCAGCACCGGGAAGTCGCTGCCCGGCAGGACGTGGTCGGCGCCGAACGCCATGACGGCGCAGGTCAGCGCCGCGTAGGAGCCGTGGCCGACGGTGTCGTAGAAGAACCTGCGCAGCGTGTCCTTGGGGTGCTCCGGCAGGCCGTGCGCCTTCATCGAGAACTGGTTGTTGAGGCGGTCCAGCAGCATCGGCAGAGGGCCGCCGAGGTGGGGGATGACGTAGGTGATGTTGGGGTACTTTTCCGGGATCTGCTTGCCGACGAGGTGCAGCCCGATGACCGCGTCCTCCAGCGACGTACCGACGGCAGCGCTGAAGCCGTAGTCCGTGATCATGGGCGAGCAGATGCCGTTGCCGCTGGGGTGATAGAAGATGATGCCTTTGCGCTTGTCCACCTCCTCGTAGATCGGCAGGAACTCGTCCTCGGCTACAGACCGGTCCAGCGCTGAGATGTGCATGTTGATGCCGACCATGCCCAGCTCGTCCATGCCGCGCCTCAGCTCTTTGACAGACGCGTCGATGTGGGGCAGAGGCAGCGAGACAAAGTTGCGGAACTTGTCTGGGAAGCGCTGCTCGAGCTGGTAGTAGATGTCGTTGCCGATACGGGCGGCGTTGACGGCCTCAGCCTCGTCCTTCGAATACGGTGCGCGACCCGCGGCGGGCGATAGCACCTGCATGCCGACGCCGGCGTCCGCCATCATCTTGAGGCGCGTCTGGATGTGCTCCTCGTCGTCGGTGTCGGGGTGGCCCGGAAAGCCGCCGGCGCCGCGCGTAAAGCCGGAAATGGCTTCGTTGTAGGCCTTGGGGTGGTAGTGGCCGTGGATATCGATAATCATCGTCCGGTCCTCCTCTGGAACGCGGTAGCTCGTCTTCAGTCGTGGCGTAATCTCCCGCCCGCGTCGTGAAATGTCAATGTTCGGGGGATCGTCAAAGGATGGGAAACGGATAAACGGATGGAGCCCGGAGTGGCACCTCCTTTGACGATCCCCATCCGCCTATCCGTGTCACATCCGTTAACGATCCCATGTCACGCCCGCTCCGCCGCCGCGTCATCCAGCGCTGCCGCGGTGGCCTCGTCAGGGTGGACGCGCCTGAGCCAACGCCACGCCGTCTTCAGCCCCTCCGCGTAGATGCGAATGTCTGCTCGACGCGGGATCAGGGCGTCGAGTGCGCCGCCACCGGAGAGCCGCTTGTAGGCGTAGCTACTCAACGACAGGTCCAGGCAGTATCCGAAGCTGGTGCCGATGGCGGCGCCCGGCACGCCGAAGAAGTGGATCAGCAAAGAGACGGTCGGAATGCTGGCGATTAGCGTCGCGAGCGAGATCCAGGCGTTGATGATCGGGCGCCCGCGGCTGAAGATGTACGCCGCCAAGATCTTGGAGCCGGAGAGCGCCACGGTCCCAGGCAGAAGCCAGAGGTAAGGCGTGACGGAAGCCTGGTAGTCGCCGCCGAAGACGACCGGTATCCAGAAGCCGGCGATCAGTGCCGCGACCGCCGCGGAGATGGCTGTGATTAGGAGCGTGTTGCGGCAGACTACCGGCGTCAACTGCGCCGAGTTCGCGATGTCGCCGGCGGTGATGTTGGTCAGCAGCACGATGCCGATCGAGTCCGCGACCACCCAGAGGCCCTCCGTCTGCGAAGACGCGACCGTGTAGAGGCCGACGCCTGCCGTATTGACGAAGAAGAGGATGAGGAAGATGTCCAGCCGGTACTTCGCCAGCTCGATGAGGTTGGTCAGCGCCTCCTGCGAGCCGAAGCGGATAGTCTTGACCAACATTGAAAAGGGGGCGAGGGCTCGAGGCCAGTGGCGGCGGCCGACGAGCATGTAGCCCAGCAGCAGCGTCGGCACGTGGGCCAGGCTCCAGCCCCAGACGGCCGAAGGCACCGTCAGGCCCCACTGCAGCTCGATGCCGCCAAGGATCACGAACATGCAGAGTGGAAGCATCATGTCCAGCAGGTTCATGGCGCCGAAGCGACCCTCTGTCCTCAGCAGAGCCGAGATCACCCGCAGCTGAATGGAGGCAGGGATCGTGAAGATCGTCAGGCGCGTACGGGATGCCTTTGTCCGCGAGACCGACATCGATGAATAGCGATGTGATCAAGACCGCCAGCGCCGTTAGGGCTGCGGCGATCAGGGACACCGTTAGCCCAGCGTCCATCGCCTGCCGGCCCGATATCTCGCGTCTGGAGACGAAGTAGAAAGCGGCGGAGCCTATGCCAAAGTTGAGGAGAGCGTAGCCGAGGCCGACCGCGGACGTGTAGATCGCCGCGATACCGCGCCCATCCGGTCCCAATGCCCTCGCCAGCATGATCGCGACGAAGAAGCCGACCGTGTTGGTGACCAGGGTGCAGGCAAGGATGAAGTTGATGTGAAACAGGAAGCGAGTTGGTAGCGGGCCGGCCGGGGTGGAGGCCGCAACGTCGGGCATGTCAGCATTTTAGAGCAGCGCGAGAATGCACCTTTCGTGTCCGGAAGAACGGCCGATCCTTAAACGTTAACTTTTGCGTAAAGGGCGAGGAATCGGTGATATCATTCGCCACAACACCATCTGCATTTTGGCACGCCTAAATGGAGGATCGATTCATGGCAAAAATCACCCACATCGCCGTCAAGGTCGACAACTTGGACACCATCGCCGAGTTCTACAACAAGGTCTTCGGCATGGACCCAATCGGCACGTCGCGCGGACCGGACCGCAGTCGGGTCGCATTCAGCGATGGCGATATCAACCTGACCTTCCTGCACTACGACAACGAAGAGGTCGAGATGGCGAAGGAAGTGGGCGAAGGTCCTCAAATCCACCACTTCGGCATCGAAGTAGACGACCCGCAGCGTTTCGTGCCAATCCTGGAGGCGAACGGCGCCAAGATCCTCAGCAAGCCCGGCGAAACGCCGGTGAAGTTCCGCATGCCCGGCGGCCCCCTGGCTGAGCTCGTGCGCGAAGGCGGCTTCAAGGGAGGCATCCAGCGCGGTCGAGGCTAAGCCTCGGTCGTCATTCGACGCAGAAGCAATCGATATAGGAACAGTGGGGGCCCGGCACTTGCTGGGTCCTCACCGCGTCCGTCGAACTGACGAGCATTCTTGAGGATTCGGGGGCGTGGAGCTGTCTCACCCCTCCTCTTCATTGCGATGGAGAGAGGTCGAGAGGGATTCTCCTGAGTCTCAAACCTGTGGCCTGGCCCAACTCGAATTTGGAGCCTTCGACGCGTCAGCGGCACTGCGGGCGCATTGCCCGATTGCCAGCCTGCCCGATTACCCGACGCTAGGGCGCGTCCGGAAGCTGAGCGCGGTCCGCTGGCGGCTCAATCTGCATGATGTTCATCCAACAGGCGGACATGATGTAGTAACCCGCGGTCATCGTCATCTCGATGACGCCACGGTCGCCGTACAGCGCCTGGGCCTTTGCGTAGGTGGCGTCGTCGACGCGGTGCTTGAGGAGGAGCTGTCGGGTGAAGTCGATGGGCAGCGCTTCCTCGTCGCTGAGGGTGTCGACCGGTTTGCGATGGGCAATGACGTCGACCGCCGCTTCGCTGACGCCCTGCCGGCCTGCCGCGGGAGCGTGGGCGGCCCACTCGTACTTGCAGTCCATCTCGCGTGCCGCGGTGCAGATCGTGAGCTCAGAGATGTTGTGCGGCAGCGATGTGTCGAAGCGCACGAAGTGGCCAACCTCCAGCTTGAGCTTGGCCAGCTGCGGGTGGTTCATAAACACGGAGTAAGGCAAGCCCATACGCCCGCGACTCTTTATGACGTAGTCGTAGACATCTCGGTCGCCTTCGGGCAGCTGATCGCGTTCGGTGAGTTCGGGCAGGCGTGCCATTGGGGATGCTCCTCTTCAATGCGCTGGTTTGGCTGGACGCGCTGATTGTAGACGAAGGCGCCGGGCATAGGCATCGGCATAGACATAGCACGACGCGACCGATGGCCGTCCCCAACGCCTTCGTCACCGGCTGGGCCTGTCACGGCCATACTCGTCCTCCTCTCCGGAAGAGGAGGACGAGTAGCTGAGCGACTCAGGGTGCAGTTTCGTTGACGCGCCCTCAGCCCCGTTCTAGACTCGATTCACGCGCTCCAGGAGACGATTCGCCATGTCTGTGACCTTCCGTCAGTTGCACCCGCTGTTCTTCGCAGAGGTTGGTCCTATCGACCTGCGCCAGGTGAACGACGAGGAGACGCTGGAAGAGCTTCGGCGCGGCATGGACCAGTACGGCGTCCTCCTCTTCCGCGATCAGCAATTCACAGACCAGGACCAGCTCGACTTTGCGGTGCGCTTCGATGGCGAGCTGCACGCCAAGACCGGCACCAGCGTCCTGGGCAAGAACCGCTTCGGCAACGAGGCCCTCACCGATATCTCCAACGTCGATGAGAACGGCGACATCATGGACAGCAACGACCGCAAGCGCATGTACAGCCTCGGCAACCGCCTTTGGCACACGGACGCATCCTTCCAGGACCCGGCCGGCCGCTACTCCATGCTGCACGCGCGCGTCGTACCGCCTGTCGCGGCCGATACTGAGTACGCGGACATGCGCGCGGCTTACGACGCTCTACCTGACGAGACCAAGACCCAGATCGCCGACTTACGGGCGCATCATTCGATTGCATACTCTCGCCAGACCCTGGGCTTCGAGTTCTCGCAGGAAGAGGCGGACCGGCTGCAAGGCGCCATCCATCCCCTGGTGCGCACCAACCCAGACAACGGCCGCAAGTCGATCTACCTCGCCTCGCACGCCTTCAAGATCATCGATTGGCCGGTGCCGGACGGGCGTCTTCTGCTGCGCGACCTCACAGAGCACGCCACCCAGCCGCAGTTCCGTCACACCCACCAGTGGCGAGTCGGCGACCTGGTGATCTGGGACAATCGGGCAACCATGCACCGCGGAAAGCCCTACGAAGACACGAAGTACCGTCGAGAGCTGCGCCGCGTCACCACCCTCGATCTGCCGCGCCAGCGCTCCATCGCAACGCCGGCGCTGACTGCAACGAGCTAAGCGTGGCCTCTCCTCCTGACCCGTCCCTGCGGGGCGAGGGAAAACCTGCTTCGTGAGTGCTACTCGACGTGCTTTCGTGAACGCGGAGCAACTGACCGTGCTGGCCAGGTATCGTTGGAGTAAACGGACTTCCGGTGGCTCCCTCTCCTCGCAAGGAGAGGGCTGGGGAGAGGTAGCGCCAGACTGTTCGAAGGTTCGAAGGAGCCTCGAGAAGATCCCATCACAGAGCCCGAAGTAACGGTCCGCACAAGATCTGACAGCGATTGTTAAGCCTCTTCAGGCGTCTGCGGCGTCATGGCCTGCGACAATGTCAGAGCAGCCGCATTTTGCGGTCGCAGTGCCGCAGGAGAACAACGCTATGAAGAACTACGACGCGATCGTTATCGGCGCGGGGCAGGGTGGCGGGCCGATGGCTCATAAACTCGCTGACCTTGGCCAAAAAGTGGCGTTTATCGAGGAAGGGGAGCTGGGTGGCTCCTGCATCAACTACGGCTGCACGCCGACCAAGACGATGATAGCCAGCGCTCGCGTAGCCCACTACGCGCGCCGGGGGCCCGAGTTCGGCGTCCACACGAGCGAGATCCGAATCGACATGCACGAAGTCGTCGCGCGCAAGAATGCCATGGTGCAGTCTTGGCGCGACGGCCAGCAACGCAATCTGGACAAGCGACCCAACATTGACCTGCATAAGGGCCACGGCCGCTTCACCGCCGCTCATGAAATCGCGGTCAACGGCGAGACGTTGGCTAGCGATCGTATTTTCATCAACACCGGCACCCGGCCGCGCATCATTCCCATTCCGGGCCTGGACCAGATTCAGTACTACACGAACCGCAACATCATGGACCTGGAGGTTGTGCCGGAGCACCTGATTATTCTCGGCGGCAACTACATTGGACTCGAGTTCGGCCAGATGTTCCTGCGCTTTGGGGCGAAAGTCACGGTCATCGAGCTCAACGACCACATTGTGTCGCGCGAGGACGACGAGGTTTCGGAGTCGCTGGAGAAGATCCTCGAAGAAGAGGGCATGCAGTTCCAGCTCGGCGCTACGACCAAGTCGGTCGCCAAGACGGCGTCCGGGCTGTCTGTGACGCTGGAGAAGAAGGACGGCAGCAGCGTCACCATCAGCGGGTCGCATCTCTTTATGGGCATCGGCCAGGTGCCGAACTCGGACGACCTTGGGCTGGACAAGGCGGGCATTGAGACGCTTCAAGGCGGGTGGATCAAGTCAAATGCCAAGCTTGAGACCAACGTGCCAGGCGTCTGGGTGATCGGCGACGTGAAGGGCGGGCCGGCATTCACCCACATTTCATACGACGACCACCTCGTGATCTACGACAACATCATCGGCGGCAAGGACCGCAGCATCGAGGGGCGCATCGTGCCTTACGCGCTCTACACGGACCCGGAGCTGGGGCGCGTTGGCTTGTCGGAGAAGGAAGCGCGGGCGGCGGGCTTCAAGCTCAAGACGAACACGATACCGATGGAGTACGTCGCCCGCGCCCTGGAGCGCTCCGAGACCAAGGGGCTGATGAAGGTGGTGGTCAACGCCGCAAACGACCGCATCCTGGGCGCCGCCATCCTCGGGCCCGAAGGCGGCGACGTCGTCCAAACGCTGATGACGCTGATGCTCGCCGATCAGCCCTATACGCTGTTCGAAAAGCGCATGTTCATCCATCCGACCATGACCGAGGGCTTCTTCACGCTTATGGACAACGTCAAGCGGGTCGATTGACCGAGGGGCTACCTCTCCTCAGCCCTCTCCTTGCGAGGAGAGGGAGTTCGCCGGAAGTCCTTATGCTCGGATAATGGTTGGCGAAACCGGCCGGTGGCTCCCGCGCTTACCCTAGTCCGTCGAGTAGCACTCGCGAAGCAGAGTCCCCCTCGCCTCGCAAGGAGAGGGCTGAGAGGTAGCACCGGCTCACCGAGGACGTGACAGCTGGTCGGAGCAACCTCATGTCCTGCTCTCTGCGAGCCGTGAGCGCGTTAGCCTAGTATCGAGGATTCTTCTGCTCCTAACAGGCCAGCCTCTGACCTGCTTGACGGGGGAAGAGCGCCCGGAATTCTCGCCTGCAGGTTGCGCTGGACTAGATTCTTCGTCGGGCTGACATCGCTCCTCAGGATGACAGAGAGTCGCCGGCAAACAGCGCGATCTTCTCCTCGACAGCCGCCTGCATTGCCTCGATTGCGGCGCCGAGCAGCTTCGTGACGTCGTAGCCTTTGACTCCGGTCTTCAACGACTGCTCCAGCGATTGAAAAAGGGTGTAGCGGATCTCCGTGTTGACGTTGATCTTGCGGATGCCGAGCTGGATGCAGCGGCGGATGTCCTCGTCCGAGATGCCGGAAGCGCCGTGGAGGACGAGGGGTATGGTGGCAACGTTGGCCAGCGCCGTCAGGCGCTCGAAGTCGAGATGGGGCTCGCCGTTGTAGAAACCATGGGCGTTGCCGATGGCGATCGCGAGGCTATCGACGCCGGTCTCTTCGATGAAGCGCTGCATCTCTGCAACGTCGGTCATTGGGATAGGGGACGTCTGGTCGCCGCTACTGTCCTCGCTGCCCGCGACGCCGCCGAGCTCCGCTTCGACCGCGGCGGCGCCGCTCGAGAGGACGGCCTCACGCGTCAAACCAACGTTTTCGCCGACGGGCTGCATCGAGCCGTCGACCATCACTGACGTGAAGCCGGCGTCGATGCAGCGCTCGATCAGGTTGAGGTCCGGGCAGTGGTCCAGGTGCACGGCGACCGGCACGGAGGCTTCTTCCGCCGCAGATAACATCGCCGCTGTCATGGGGCCAAAGCCCGCGTAGTCCAGCGCGCCGGTGCCGATGGCGAGGAAGACGGGCTGCCTTTGAGCCTCGGCGGCGCGCAGGATCGCCTGGGTGATCTCGATGTTGTAGGTATTGAAGGAGCCGATGGCGTGCCGTTTGGCAACCGCCTCGGCGAGCAACTCACGTCCGGGAACTAGCACGACTGGCGCCTCGATTCTTACTGGCTGTCTGCATATTGCCACGTTCGTCACTCTCATCGCTCTGCGGTGTACTCGAGCGGCTTAGAATCGGAGCATCACTCCAAGGAGGTTGGTGATGGCCTACGACGAAGCCTTTGCAGACCGGGTGCGCGCTGTCCTGGGGTCTCGGCCGGACGTGGCGGAGATCAAAATGTTCGGTGGCCTCTGCTTCACGACGCGAGGCAACATGTTCGCCGGCATCTCTAAAGACGACCTGATGGTGAAGATCGACAAGGCGGATTACGAGACGGCGTTGACCAAGCCCGGCGCCCGGCCCATGGACTTCACGGGACGCACCATGGCCGGCATGCTCTTCATCGACCAGGAGGGGACGCGCGACGATGGGTCGCTGGGCTCATGGGTGAAGCTTGCGTACGACTACGTGTCGACGATGCCTCCGAAGCAACCCAAGGCAAAGAAGCCCTCGAAAGCGAAGAAGGTGTAAACAGGTACCGGTAGGGTGAAGGAGCCCTCACCCCGGCTCTCTCTCGCGGGGCGAGGGAACTCAGACGCTGGGTGGACGCCAAGCCGATGCGGGGGTGAGTAGAGGCTTTAGGGGGAGCACCGTGCCAGGCAAATTGCGTCTTGGCCCGGCGACTTTATGCCGGTGCAGTCTCCGGATTACTTCGCCTTGTCTGGCGCTAATAGACTCGCAAGTGGACAGATGTAGGCCGTAAAGGAGCATCGAAAGTGGCGGAGGATGAGGGGAATCAGGGCCGAGATCTGGGCGATGTGATACGGATTATGGGCCTACCAGATGCGCTTTTGGGACCAATTGAGGGCGCGAAACAGGCTGAGACACGGCGCCGGGAAGTGAGACTGGAGGGCCGGTGAGCGAAGGCCCCCGGGTGTGGTGCTACGGCGGGAGGGGCGGGCTAGGCCGGAAGGCAAGAAGGAAGCCCCGTAAAGGCTGTCATGCGGCGGTTGATGGAAGCAACGGAGTCGAGTGACGCCCTCTTTGGGTGAGAGCCGGACGCCCGATCTTGGTCCGATGCGGGCTTTAGATTGGTCAGAAAATAGAGACTGGTTGACACTGCCACTGTGGCTGCGCGGCGCTGTCGCGACGCTTCGCCCCCACCCCAGAAGAAAGAAACAACCAGGGGGACACCCCCTGGACCTCCGGCAGGGAGGCTGCGCTGCTCCCTGCATCCTCTGCTTTGGAAGCCGGTTGCAGCACCAAGCCTTGGTGACCACTTACCCGCAGGCATGCATATTTTCATCACTCGGGACTGATGCTTCGCCTTGGCTGGCGCCAATGGACTCGCAATGACTGGCGCCCTTGACGGCCCTGCGTTTCGCCGACAAGATCGCAGGAGCCGCGAGCAGGCCGACCCCGGATGCCGAGGTTCGTAGAGGAGACGCACAGTGCCCGAATTCGTGAGTAATGAAGAAATTGTCCAGGCGGCGCGGAAGAACCTGAACCAGGGGGCCTGGGACTACCTCGTGGGCGGCTCCGAATCGGAGACTACGCTGCGACGCAATCGGCTCGCCTTCGACCGCTGGGGCTTCCGGCCGCGGATCCTGGTCGACGTCTCCAAGATCGACACGTCCACGACATTCCTGGGCCAGCGCATGCGTATTCCGGCGATGCTGGCGCCCATTGGCTCACTGCAGGTGTTCATCCCGGAAGGAGCGGCGGCTTCGGCCCAGGCTGCCAGCGACTTCGGCACGATCCACGCTGTCAGCTCCGTGACGGAGCCTTCGCTGGAGGACACGGCGAAGACCGGCAGCGCGCCGAAGATATTCCAGCTCTACGTCCAGGGCGATCTCGACTGGTGCAAAGACATCATCGGCCGGGTTAAAGCGGCGGGCTACATTGGTCTGGCGATTACGGTCGATACGGCGATCTACAGCCGTCGAGAGCGGCCGATGCTTAATCGCTGGGCGCCACCGACCCGCCGAGGTCCGGGCATCGCACGCAACTTTCTCTCTGAGCTGACCTGGGACAAGCTGGATGCGATCAAGCAGATCTGGGGCGGGCCGCTGTTGCTCAAGGGCGTTGGCACGGCGGAAGACGCCAAGATGGCGCTGGACCACGGCGTCGACGTGATCTGGGTGAGCAACCACGGCGGCCGTCAGCTGGACCACGGACTTGGCGCTCTAGACGTGTTGCCGGAGGTTGTGACTGCTGTCGGTGGGCGCGCGCCGATCATCGTGGATGGCGGCATACAGCGTGGCGGGGACATCCTCAAGGCGATCGCCTTGGGCGCGCAGGCCGTGTCGATCGGCAGGCTGCAGGCCTGGGGACTGGGCGCTGCTGGGGCCGCGGGGGCGCTGCGGGTGTTGGAGCTGCTGGAGAACGAGATGATCTCCGCCATGGGCCTGATGGGCGTCACGAGCATCGACCAGGTGACGTCGAAGTATGTCGCGCGCGCTGAGGCTGTCCACCAGCCTCACGAGATGTCCATGTGGCCGAACATGCCCGGCGGGCGCATCGGCTAATTAGCCTCGAACGCAAATGACCGGCTGGCGACACGTGAAGTGTCGCCAGCCGGTCATTGCCATCCTTCGCCTGACAGCCTTGAAGGGCTATGCGGGCCAAGCTTGCTTTGGTTGCGAATGTTCCTGACAGTCGCTTAGACCGTCATTTCGCTATCGCCAGAATTGCCACCACCAAAAATGCGGTGTGCTCAAAACGATCGTTTGTGTTGGGGCTGACGGTGGGGGAGAGACCGGCGGACTGACGACGCCCTGCTGAGAGCAGCCGACGCAGAACGGGTTACAGCTGCCAGGGTTGTTGGCAGAAATCGGTACGCCCGTAGTACAGCGAGGGTTGCAGGCAGGGATGTTGATGTTCGTGGCGCCGTTGTTGCAGGTGTCCGCGTGAGTTGTAGTCGGCCTGCTGAACGCCATGGACGCGAACATGATGCCCAGGGTGAACACGGCCATCAAGCCGAGCTTCATGAGCGCAGAAAGCAACTTGTTCTCCTCTTTATGATCGTTTGTTTTCAATCCAACCTCTCTTCATCCCACGACTGGGCGTTGTGAGCGCCTGGGGATTTGAGAAGAGCTTATGGGACAGATTGTTGCTACGAAGTAAAGGCGGCCGAATGCTACTAACAAAGCCGTCTAAGCGGCTCCCTCTTCTTGCGAGGAGGGCAGGAGGCTTCACCACACCCGTGAGCCGATGAAATTGTCTGCCACACAGTGCAGTTTCAGAAGGAGGGCGGGAGAACTCCACCCCCCGGCCCCTCCTCGCCCGGCGAGGAGGGGTGCTGAGACGCCGTCGGCGCGGCAGCCAGATTGCGAGGTCTCTGACAACCCAGGCCGCACCGACCCTCCTTGCCGGGCGAGGAGGGCGAGTCTCGACGGTCTCTCGTGATTCAGAGGGTGGAGTTTCTCGTGACGACGCCCTGTCGTTCGACTTGAAGCAGGACGAGCACTGTCCCTTATCGCAAAAGGGCTCGCTGGTCCTTATTTTTCATGGGAGAAGAAGCCCTGCACAAAGCGTAAGTTTGGGCTTACAATGAGCCGAAACTGAGGAGGAGGATTACAAATGGCGGTTTTCAGCGCGGAGACAACGATCCAGAAGTCGCCGGACGAGGTGTTTGCTTACGTATCCGACATGGCGCGGCACGGCGAGTGGGGCGGACACGAGCTGGCGGTTGAGAAGACGTCCAGCGGCCCGGTAGCTATGGGTTCCACGTTCTCGAGCGTGGCGAAGCAGTTCGGTACCCAGAAAGAGACTCAGACCGTGACGGAGTTTGTGCCGGGCAAGCGCTTCGCCTTCGAGGCGACGGGAGCCCTGGGTGTTGCTCGACACGTGTTCGACCTGTCGCCGTCTGGTACGGGTACGCGCGTGACCAAGTCGATGGAGATTATCAAGCCGACGGTCCTGGCCAAGGTTACGAGCTTCAAGATCAAAGGCGAGCAGCCCAAGTCGATGGCACAGGACCTGCAGAACATCAAGGCAAAGCTCGAAGGCTGAATCACCGCGTCGCATCTGTAGCATCCCAGCATGCTGTGACAGCCGCATCTCGCAGCGTCCTCAGCCTTTCGACCCGAGTGTGATCCATGGCGGGGCTCGAAAGATCCGTGTGCCTGCGCGCCTCTGGCTCGAATCTCAGCGGCTAACGGCCTCCATTTATAATCGAACCGCGATGGCTGACTTCGAGACGATGATGCTGCCGGGGGACGTGACCGTGGTCGCGCCCGACGGTGGCGACGTACGCGTGCTGCTGGCGTTGGCCGGCGGCAGCTTCGCGCACTTTGCCCTCGAACCGGGCAAGACTTCGATCGCCGTGAAGCACCGGACTGTCGAAGAGATCTGGTATGTCGTGTCGGGTCGCGGCGAGATGTGGCGGCGGCAGGACGGGCGTGAGGAGGTTGTTGTGCTGGAGCCTGGTGTCTGTTTGACGATCCCACTGGGCACGCACTTCCAGTTCCGCAGTCTGGGTCCCGGCGCGCTCGGCGCGGTTGCGATTACGATGCCGCCCTGGCCGCTGGACCGAGAAGAAGCGGACCAGGTTGGAGGGCACTGGGAGTCTCATCTTTAGCAGATGGATGTGTATTCATCATTAGATTGCCGATGCTGATCTCATGACGAACGACCTCAACCTCGAAGACCTGATCCGGGCGATTCCCGACTTCCCGGAGCCGGGCATCCTGTTTCGTGACATAACGCCGCTGCTCGCTAACCCGACCGCGTTTGGCATCGCGATGGACCGGCTGACGGAGTATGCGGCGTCCAGGTCGCCGGACGCGATCGTGGGAATCGAGTCTCGGGGGTTTCTCTTTGGGACGCCGCTGGCCGCGAGGTTGGGGCTGCCGTTCGTGCCGATCCGCAAGCCAGGTAAGCTGCCGGCCGCGCGAATGTCGGTCGAGTATTCGCTCGAGTACGGCTCTGGGCAGCTCGACATTCACGCCGATGCTTTGGCGCCGGGACAGAGCGCCCTGGTTGTGGATGACCTGCTGGCGACGGGCGGCACAGCTTCGGGCGCTGCCAAGCTGGTGGAGCTGCTGCAGGCGCGGGTGGCGGGCGCCGCTTTTCTCATAGAGCTGAGCGCGTTAGGTGGTCGTAAGCACCTGTCGGGCTACGACGTGTTCAGCGTCATTACGTACGAGTAGCCAACCAGAATGTCCTGGTAAACCCGGACTTTTGCGCTTTGCTGGATTGCCCCCTCGTCAGGCCCAGGGGACTTTGTTGTCCCAGTGGTCCATGAACACCGTCTCTGAGGTGGGCTTGCGCCGGCTGATGCCGAAAGCTCTTTCGGAGACGGGGTAGCCCATCGGGATCAGCAGGTGGAAGGTCGCGGTATCCGGCACGCCGAGGAGGAGGCTGACGCGCTCCATGACATCAGGGTGCAGCGTGGTCGGCAGGGAGCCGATGCCTAGGGATCGGGCGGCGAGCATGAGGTTCTGCACTGCCGGGACGACGGAGCTGCCATCGAGCTCGGGACGGGAGCCGCGGCGTCCGTAGCAGAGGATGATCGCGGGGACGCTGCTCATCGAGTTGGCGAGACGGGCAGCGGCGCGGGAGTTGCGGTCTTCGGCTGGAATGTCGTCGATTGTCTTCCAGCCGGTGCCGGCGTCGCGGCGCTTGGCCCACCAGGCTTCCTTGTAAAGAGCGCCCATCTCCTCCAGGACGTTGCGGTCGGTGATCAAGACAAAGCGGCCGGGTTGGGCGTTGCCGCCGTTGGGCGCGCGCACTGCTGCTTCCATGATCACGTGCAGGTCGTCTACGGAGATGGGGTCTGGCTTGAAGCGTCGGATGGAGCGCTGGGAGAAGAGGACGTCGCCGAACTTCATGTTGTTGAGGCGGCTGTAGTCGATGATTGGGCTGTCGGTGGTCACGAAACCCGTCCTTTCGGGGAGTGGAATGCGTTGTCTTTCGGCGGACAGGGTAACGCCGATGGGTAGGCGGCGGGAAGTGGCGGTCGTCGGTCCAGCACTGAGACGGTGCTCAGGCCTCGCCCGTTGGGACGGCGAAAATCGGTCCTCGAAGCTAAAGGCTTACAGCTAATCGCTAGCCGTTCTCAACGCGTGCATCTCATTGCGTTTTCATATAGGCTGAGCATGTCGCGCAGACGGCGGGGATGAAGAGGCTCAGGTGCCTGGAGGCCGCACGTGACACTAGCTCTACCACTCGTACGTTCAGCTTCGGTTGAACGTGTGTGGCCCCGTATCCGAGCTCTCAACCTCGACCCGTATCTGCTGCTGATCATGGCGATTGTGGCCGCGGTCCACATACCGTCCATGGGCGCTTACTTTCACGGCGACGACTTCGTGGCTATGACCGACCTGGTGTCGAAGCCGCCCTTGCGCCACTTGGCGGACGTTTACACGTTCGGCGACGCGGACTTTTACTGGCGTCCTCTTGGCAAGACCTACGACGTCTTTATCTACCAGCTATTCGGCCTCAGCCCGGTGGCGTTTCACATCGGCAGCGTGCTCTTCTTTGAGGGCACGATTGTCATGCTCTACTGGCTGACGAGGCGCATGGGCATGCCTCAGCCGGTGGCTGTGGCCGCTTGCTTGATCTTTGCTTTGTTCCCCAACCACGTGGTCAGTGTCGCCTGGATTACGAACACGTCGCGACTGATGGCGGTGTTCTTCTTCGTGGCTTCGATGCTGATGATCGAGCAGGCAGCGCGGACGAAACGATTCCCGGACGAGGCCGCCGCCTGGCTCTTGTTCCTGGCCGCCGCGCTGAGCGACGAAACCTCGCTGGCCCTGGCTCCTCTGCCGATCCTGTTCAGCATTCTTGTGCGCACGAAACGCGAGCATTGGACCTCCCTTGCGGCGAGAGCGCTGGCCTTCGGCGGGATGGCTGCTGCCCTGGTGCCGTTGCAGTTCATGTACACGCGTGATGACGAGCCAAGGCTTGCCACTTACACTTTCGGCAGCCATATCATCGACCAGACCTGGGCCTTGAGCTCTCAGCTTGTGCTGCCGATCAAGGGCGGACCTCCCATGTCGGAGGCCTTTGCTTCGCTGGATGCTTTGCAGTGGGCCGCCGGCGCGCTGACGATCCTGGCGGCGGCAGTCCTGCTGCTAGTTGGTAGCTCACGGATGCGGTTCCTGGTGATTTGGGGCGGGCTGGCTCTTGCCCCCTTTACGCTGTGGGCGGTGCCTTATACTGCGCCACGCTACGTCTATATGACGGCCGTGCCGTTCGCGATTGTGGTTGCCTGGCTGGCCTACGCCGCCTGGCAGGCTCTGGCGCCGAAGCTAAGCACCGCCCGGCTAAGGCTGGTCCCCGTTGCCGTCGCGGCGACTGCGCTTGTCGTGCTGGGCAGCTTCGCCAACATCGAGCGCAACGACACCTGGCAGAAGGCGACGGACCCTTACAGGGTGCTGGCGACGGGCCTCAAGCAGTCTTTGCCGACGGTGCCACCACACTCGCGCCTGATCATCTATTACGGGGTCTGGGACGGCTTCAATGCCTGGCCTAACGCCGTCGTGCGTACGATCTATAAAGACCCAACGCTGGACGCGATCAACGTACCGGCGAAGGCGTCTGAGGACTCTAACCAACCGCGTCGTGCGAACGACATCGTCGTCTTCTACGCGGACGGGCATTTCATCAGCGTGCCCTACAGCGCTGCATCGGCCCACTAGCTTAGTAACGGGCAAACGGCTCCAAGCAAGAAGGGATGGGCCTGGCGAGGCTTGAGTTCCCATCCGTTGTTGGACTCGCTTTTGTGACCTGTTACTTGGTCCTGGTAACTGCGCCGAATTGACACTGCCCTGACTGGGGCGGGATGATCGCCCCGCCCCCGATGCCAGAACCCACGAGGTAGCTATGCAGTTCGGTCTTTTCTTTGAGTGGCCCAACCCCCAGACCAGCGATTGGAAGCGGTTGTTCGAGGAGAGCATCGAGCAGATACAGCTGGCAGAAGAGCTGGGGTTCGACTTCATCCTCATCGCTGAACACCACTTCTCTAACTACGGCATGTCGCCGGCGCCGTTGCTGCAGGCGCTCGCCATTGCCGAGCGCACGAAGCGCATCAGGATCGGCACGGCGGTGCTGGTGCTGCCGATGTGGCAACCGCTGCGGCTGGCGGAAGAGATTGCGGTGGTGGATAACCTCACCGGCGGGCGCTTCTTCTGTGGCATTGGCCGGGGTTATCAGCCGCACGAGTTCGCCCGTCTCGGTGTCACATCGGAAGAGTCGCGGGGGCGCTTCAACGAGACATTCGATGTGCTTCTCAAGGCCTGGAGCAGCGACACGTCCTTCACCTACAACGGCGAGTACGTGAAGATCCCGACCGAGGTCGTGGTCTGGCCGAAGCCGTTCCAGAAGCCGCATCCACCACTGTGGCTTGCAGGCACCAGCGCCGACTCACTGAGCCTGGCCGCTGAGCGCGACATGACGCTGCTGACCAGCTCCTTCGCGGGAGCCGACGTTGTGCGCAACACAACGGTCGAGTTCCTGCGACAGCGCCAGGCTGCCGGACGCTCGGTTGAGTCATGGGGATTGGGCGCCCAGACCTACTGCCACGTGGCGGAGAGCGAGTCTGCGGCGAAAGAAGCGCTGCAGTACGCCAAGTGGCAATTGCGGGCAAATCGCTCCCTGCAGCGCTCCGACGTGATCGACGGCCGGGCGAATGCCATCGCCTTCGAGGGCGAGCGAGACGACGACGGCCTCTACGACGGCGCCTTCTACGGCGATCCAAAGCGTCTGATCGCCAAGTACCAGGGCCTCAATGACGCGGGCTGCACCTTCGCGAGCTGCTGGATGATGGCGGGCGGCATGGAGCACGAGCGCCTGATGCGGTCGGTGCGGCTCATGGGCCAGGAGGTGATTCCTGCCCTGCGCGATGCTCATCCGCCGTCTGATCTGGCGGAGATGGCGCTCGCCGCGAAGTAGGACGCACGAGCCGTCGAGAAAGCAACAGCGTTGCCTCACTCGACGATGCTGCCTCCCGTCGAAGTACAACGAGCGCGACTCTTCCCCTAACCCCTTCTCCCTGCGGGGAGACGGGGACTACTGCTTCGCGAGTACAACCCAACGCTCTAAGCGGGCGCTGGTCTATCGCTCCAAACAACAAGCTGCAGACTCAATGCACCGCTCCCAGTCCCTTTCTACAAAGGATGGTGATCGGCCGCCGTTACGGGACCTGTTCCCGTCTCCCCGCAGGGAGAAGGGGTTAGGGGAAGAGGTTGCCCCGCGAGGCGTTAGAATAGGCGCCGGCCCGCCAGAGTCCGCTCGATAGGTTGAGGAGACTACAGATGATTATCGATATGCACGCCCACGTTACGCCTGAGAACTTCCCGCCGTCTGCCGGTCGCGGCAAGCTGTGGCCCACGATGGACCACTTCGAGCCCGGGCGGTCCAAGGTGATGATCGACGGCGCCAACTTCAGGACCCTGACTTCCGGCAACTGGGACAACAACGTCCGCCTTAAGGACATGGAGTCGCACGGAGTCATCGCGGAGGCGATCACACCGATGCCGGAGCTGCTGTCCTATTGGTTCACGCCTCAGGACGGGCTGGACTTCTCGCGCCACGTCAATGAGTACATCGTGGGCATGGTCAACAAGTCGCCGGGCCACTTCTTCGGCCTGGGCATGGTGCCGCTGCAGGACCCGGACATGGCGGCCAAGGAGCTTTCGAACATGAAGGCCGCCGGGCTGTTGGGCGTTGAGCTGGGCTCGAACATCGAGGGCAAGTACCTCGGCGACGCGATGTTCACGGGCTTCTTCCAGGAGGCAGAGCGGCTGGGCATGTGCATCTTCGTCCACTCGCTGCACCCGACCATGATGGATGACTTCCCAACGCCGGCGCTCTCCAACCCCGTCGGCTTCCCGAGCGAGACTTGTTTGACCATCGCATCCTTCATTGCCGGCGGTACGGCGGAGAAGGTGCCGAACCTGCGCATTGCGTGGAGCCACGGCGGCGGTACGTTCCCCTTCCTGCTCGGCCGGTATCAGAACCAGTGGAGCGGCACGTGGAACGAGGAGCCGCCGACGGCCAACCGGGGCACCGCGGCACCCGGCGCGCAGGCCCACAGCCCGGCGGAGATCGCCCGGCGCTTCTACTGGGACACGCTGCTGTTCGACGGCCGCGCCATTCGCTACCTCATCGACATGATGGGCCCGAAGCAGGTGCTCGTGGGTACGGACTATCCTTACCAGCCGCCGGAGCGTCCGGCGGACAAGACGCTGAGCGCACTCGGCCTTTCCAAGGAAGTCCACGACGATATCACGTGGAACAACACCTTCCGCTTCCTGGGCGTAGACGCCCCGAAGTTCTAACCCGCGGCGCTCTCGCTTCACTCGGCCAACAAACAAGGGGACTGGCATTGTGCCGGTCCCCTTGCTTCCGCACGTCTTCGGAAGCGCCTAAGCCCAACTCACTAGTTCACGGGCTAGAACGAGAAGGTGACGACCAGGAAGAGGTGCGTCGATAGATACCAATCGCCGTGCAGCGCCTGGTCGTGGGTGATGTAGCCGTCGTCTGCCCAGTTGTCGAGGATGGTGCGGTTGTGCTCGACCAGGCCGTTGGTGAACTCGACAGGACCATCGCCGTGCTGTTGAGCCAGCTCGTTGAGGCTAACGCCGTTGAGCAGTGAGTCGCGGACGACGACTGGGCTGACGCCGATGGTCTCGGCCGCGGCGAGGACGATGCTCTCGCGCAGCCAGGGGCGAGGTCCGAACTCGGACTGCAGGCCGTTGTCCGGGCCGGCGGCAGAAGCTACACCCGACCCCATGACGGTCATGCCGATGCCGGCGAAGACTGCCATTGCTACGAACCACTTAGCGAACTTTTTCATGACTCTCTCCTTTTTGCTACTGAGGCCTCTGTGGCCCGTTCGCAGGAGAAATCTGTCGTGGTGTGCCTGAGGTATCGGGCGAAATGTCAAAAGAGCGCTAAAGAACGTCTGGATCTTGGCACTGAGAAAGAGAGACCAGCTCCAAAAATGCCTACGAGGCACTCTCAAGCCGTAGCGATGGAATGTCTTTGTAGTCGCGCACATTGCGGGTGACTAGAGTCAGGTCGTTTTCGAGAGCCGTGGCGGCGATCAGCAAGTCAAAGGCCCGTCTGTTGGGTCGTTTGCCCTGCCGAAGCAGTTCCTCGCGAAGGTTGGCGCATCGTTCCGCCACAGCGAGGGTGATGAACAGGATTGGAACTTCCTCGACGAAGGCCCGTAAATTGGCCAACGCGTTATTTGGGTCAGCGGCGCGCAGCGAGCCCTGGAAGACTTCCATGTAGGTGATGATGCTGACGTAGATAGGTTGTTCCGCTAAGCGAGCAAGGAGTTGAGTGGCTTCAGGCACCTGGTCGAGATGATCTATGACCCAGTCGGAATCTACCAGGTAGGCCATTCAATCAGGCCGGAGGGCGTCTGTCGGCCTGTGCCCGGCCGGCATGGATGTCCTTCATGATGGCCGCGCGGTCGATTCCCTTGAAGCCGCCCGCGGTGCGGGCAAGCATCCTTCTCACGTCTGAAGGATCGTGTGCTGGGGGAGAAGGATCAGCGACTTCCGCAGTCGGCTCGACGCGATAGAGGCGGCCGCCCTTCTCTACGAGGACCGCTTCGTCCTCGCGTGCCATGAGGTCGAACAAGGCCGGGAGATGAGCGGCGAAGTCGTCGAAAGTGATCGTGCGCGTTTCTTTGGTCATATCGTTCTTCGCCCTCCTCCTTCGGATAATACTGCATCTTATCTTGCCCACTCGTTGGTCAAAGACGACCCCTTCAGCCAAGGCGACTGCTCAGGCCGACGAAATAAGAGAGGCCGGAGGATTATCCTCCGGCCTCTCTTAAATCGTGCGCAATCGAAGGCTAGGCGGGCTAAGTATCCTTGGACTTGTCGTACCACCAGTTAGGCATTGTCTCCTGCTGTGCGGTGCCGCCGCCCGCGACGACGTACCAGCCCCAGTTCTGCAGCCATGGCCAGCCGAGGCTGAAACTGGTGGCGTTGCCTGGGAATGGGACAATGACCATCTCCTTGGCGACCGCGCGCTGCCAGTCGTTCGAGATGGCAATGCTCTTCTTGGGGTCTAACTCCTGCCGGTGCTTCACCATGAGGTCCTTGAGGACTGGCGTGTCGTGGCCAACGTAGTCGTTGCGGCCGCTGGGCGAGAAGGTGTTCCACAACGGCAGGTCCCAGTCGACCCAGCCACCGAGGGGGTGAGTACTGAGGTCGGGGTACTGGCCGTGTCCGAAGGTGTACTTCGGCGTGATGACGGATGTGTAGTCCGCCGGGTTGAGCTTGATGTTGAAGTGACCGCCTTCGTTCCACATCTGGACGAAGATCGAGAGCTGCTTTTCGTTTCCGAACTGGCCTTGCTGGGCAAAGGTCAGAGTGTCGCTGGCACCGAAGGCGTTGGCGGCCTTGAGGAGCTTCGCTGCTTCCGTCTTGTTGTAATCGGCGCGTTTGGCGGGATCGCTGAGTACAGAGGATCCGGCGGCAGGATCGTAGCCGAGGAACTTTGCGTTGGGGCCGAAGTCTTTGCCGCTCGGGTCCAGCCAGACGCCCGCCCATGTGGACGGGACGTGGCTATTGATGCCGAGGTCGATGGGCAGACCCTCCTTGCGGAAACCATCGACGTTCTGGATTGCGCCGAGCCAGGCTTCGCGGTCGATGAGCATCGAAAGGGCCTGCCGCAGACGCACGTCCTTTTCCCACTTGGAGTCCGGCAGCTTGGACATGCCAACGTAGTTCTGGCTGCCGTTGCCGGTAAAGGGGCTCACCGGCACCATCTGAAGGTTGGTGTTCTCCTTCTTGACGGCGAGCACCGAGTCCGCCGATATGCTGGTGTTCGGCATCCACCACAGTCGTTTGGCCTTGAGCTGAGCGAGCGACTGTGGCCCCGCGTTCTGATAGTCCGGTATGACGGCGTAGTTGATACCGTCCAGGAAGGGGCGGTCCGCAGCCTTATACCAGTTGGGGTTGCGCTTGTATTCCCAGCCCACGCTGGGTTCATACTTCGTGAGCATCCAGGTACCGCTGCCGCGCATCTCTTGCTTCAAGTCGAATTTGCCATCGGCTTCGATCGGCAGGACGAAGAAGTAGAAGATCGTCGCGAACATTTTGGCGATGGCGGCCATGGGAAAGGCCAGCTTGACGACGACCGTGTTTGCGTCGGGAAACTCCATCGACTTGACGGGAGCGTCCGGGTGCTTGGTGTTGGATAGAGCCGTTGCGCCGGGCGAAAGGTCCAGATAGCGGTTCCAGCTCCATCTCACGTCGTCGCTGTTGACGAGGCGGCTGCTGGTCGGCGGCCTCGGGTCCCATTTGTTTCCCGGCCGCAGCTTCATGGTGAGCTGGGTACCGTCGGGTGCGATTTCCCAGGAGGACGCGGCGCCCCCGTCGAGCTCGCCCGTTGGCGCGTCATCAAAGGTCCCCGGCTTGAGGCTCAGGAGCTCCTGATAGGCGTGTCCGGCATGGCCGAAGGTGAACTGAGAATTGGTGCTGAGTGGGTCGAAGTGAAGCTGCTCCACGGCGTATGCACTCAGCATCGTGCCGCCCTTGACTGCCGACTTCGTCTGGTCGGTGGGCTTGAAGACGAGACCGGACTTGTCGGCTGTCCCTTTGCTGGCGTTCTTGCTGCCGCTATCGCTCTTACCGCCACAAGCCGCGAGGAAGGCAGCGCCCAATGCACCTGCCCCAGTCGTCACGAGGGCGCGACGGCGCGAGATGCGATGGCCGAGAGTATTTGCCCAGTAGCTATCCATTGAGAGCTCCCTCCTCCAGGGATCAGCAACCATGAGGCGCTGCCAGTCACGCCAGGCTGAATCGTGGCGCGATTGTTTCACTGGCTCGCATGCCTGTCAATCATAGGCAAATCCTTGTCTAATATCGGTAGCCTTAATTTAATCTCCCTAACTTGCTAATGAGTTCTCGTTAGTCAAAGGCCTCATGGTTGACAGGGCAGCATGTTGACGAGCGTTTCGGGACGTTCTCTAATAGAGCGCAGCCATAGCTCCATTGGCTTCGGAAGAAAGAGGGCAACGATGGGTGAAATATTAGGCATCGGCATGAGCCACTACCCCGGTATGCGCGCCGCTTCGGGCGCCGGCACCAACCTTTCCCGCATCCTCCAGCGGCCCGATATCCCAGCAGATTGGAAGGACGCCAAGAATTGGCCCGCGGAGATGCAGAAGCAGTGGTCTAACGATGAGGGCATGGCCCACTCGCTGGAGCATCGGGAAGAGTTCATAAAGCAGTGCAAGATCGCGCGCGAGGCCCTGGACCGCTTCAACCCTGACTTCGTGCTCTGCTGGGGTGACGACCAGTATGAGAACTTCAAGGAAGACATCATTCCTTCCTTCTGCGTCCTGGCCTACGACGACATGGACATTCACCCTTACCACCCGGAGCGCGACCGCCTCGATCCCAACGCGGCTGTCTCGGCCCTGGCAGCGCCTATCGACCGCCCTCCGCCGCCGAATGCGTGGGGTGAATCGCCGGACACGGTGGTCCACATCAACGGCAAGCGCGACGCGGCCAAATACCTGGCGCGGGGCCTGATCAACCAGGGCATCGACACGGCCTACGCCTACACGCCGCTGCACTTCGAGGGGCTGGCGCACGCGTTCCTTAACACGGTCATGTTCTTGGACTGGGACCGCAAGGGCTTCGACTACCCCTATGTCTCCATGCAGGTCAACTGCTACGGCAGCCACGTCATCGTCAACCGCGGTGGCGCTTTCCCGGTCGGCCGCGTCAACATCCCCGAGGGCGACCTGGACCCGCCCGGCCCGACACCCAAGCGCTGCATGGAAGTCGGCGCCGCCGTGGTTCGGGCACTGAAGGAGAGCCCCTGGCGGGTGGCGGTCATCGCCTCGTCTAGTTGGTCGCACGCCTTCCTGGTACCGAAGAACTATTTCGTCCACCCGGACGTGGTCGCCGACCGCAAGATGTACGACGCACTGATCAAGGGCGACTACGACACCTGGCGCAACGTCTCCAACGCTTCTGTCGAAGAGAGCGGCTGGCAAGAGCTGCGCAACTGGTGGTGCCTCGTGGGGGCGATGGAGGAGCTGGGCCACAAGGCTCCCGCTCATCACACTTTCCTGGAGTCATGGCTGATGAACTCCAACAAGACTTTCGCGCTCTACGACCCAGCCTGACAACGTTAGTAACAAGTTTCAGGTAACAAGTTCCGGCAGTTAGCTAGCCGGTTCTGCTGAGTGCGTTCGATGTTATTCGGTCGTGTCGATGCAGAGTCGGAAGGAACTCCACCCTGGCTTTGCCATCCCTCCTCGCCCGGCGAGGAGGGCGACGACAGGGGTAGTCTGGCAGAAACGAGCTTCCGTACAATCTGAGTAAGAGCAAACGAAGCAGATAGAGAGACCTCCGGCTGATGCTCAGGTGACCCTCCTCGCCGGGCGAGGAGGGGTTAGGGGTGGAGTTCAATCGCTTTTCGAGTCTTGGCCCAAACGTCCAATCGCCCGAGGTGACGGTGAGAGCTTGCCGCCTCGCTAGTTAGGTCATGCGATTGGCGGTTACAACCTGACGGTTGCTGTATTCGTGGGTCACGGGGTTGAAGTCGCCTCCGCAAGTGATGATGGTCACCGTTTCGCTGGGTGTTGAAGTAACGACTGATACCCAGTCACCGGTTGTGGCGCTGACGGGCTTGCTATCAACGATCGAGTACTTGTAGGTGACTCCGCTGACGCGCACGTCGATTTCGTCGCCCTTGTTGAGTTTGCCGAGGTCCCAGAGGACGGACTCGCAGGGCGGCTTGACGGTGCCGTTGTGGCAGGGGGCGAAGCCGGAATCGACGTGGCCGGCGAATACCGAGTTGCCACCGAGACCCGGACCGCCGCCAAGGCCGGGGTAGCCGGAGAAGTCGTAGTAGGCGATGTCGTCCTCGCCTGTGGGGTTGGGCATCTGCCCGTCAGGACCGACCTTGTGGTAGCTCAGCGGTGCATCGACGCCGATTTTCGGGATTAGCAGGTGGTCGTCCGCGGCCACGCTGGTCAGGCTGGCGATCGGTGGCGGCGGTGGTGGCGTGGGCACCACGGTGGCATCGGGCGGCGTCTCCGCTGTTGCTTCTGCTGCAGGGCTCGACGATGAAGTCGCTGAGTTCGAGCTGTTGTCGTTGCTCTTGCTGCCACCACCGCCGCCGCCACAGCTGACTGCGAGCGCGCTGATGATGAGAGCCACGAATGCGGCGCGAAATGGATCGCGCCAACTACCAGTAGGGTGTGTGATTTTGCCTTGCATGTGATCGAGTCCTCGAGTGCTAGACCCGCCCCCCCTTGTTTACATAGCCATTATTGAGGATAAGAGGATAGCCTTCGGGCTTGCAAGCTGAAGGCTGCTTTCTGCTACGGCTTCGCCATAGGGGAGCTCGCGAAACGGGGCTGAGGTACGGAGACAACGCTCCTTGCGGGCTCCCATGAAATGGAGTTGAAGATGGAGCCGGTTTTGCCGCGGTGCGCTATCGCGACCTTCCGCCCCCACCCTCTTATCGTAAGAGGGACCTGAGGGCACATCCCTCAGACTCCTTGCCAAAGGGGGCTGCGCCGCCCTGGACTCCCTGCCGGAGAATTTCATCGCGTCCGGGAAGAACGGTCAGGCCGGGCGTTGGCGTCGTTCTCTGCGCCACATTTTCATTCGCTCGTGGTGTGGCGAAGCCTCATGTCCTTCCTCCCATGAAAATGGAGTTGAAGATGGAGCCGGTTTTGCCGCGGTGCGCTATCGCGACCCTCCGCCCCCACCCTCTTTAAATAAGCGGGAGTCTGAGGGCACATCCCTCGGACTCCTTGCTCCTTCGACCTGGCTCAGGACAGGGGCCAGGGCTGCGCCCCTCTGGGACTCCCTGTCTGAGCCTTGGCATCGCTCTCTGTGCTCACATTTTCATCGGCCCAGGGTGTGGCGAAGCCCCATGCGCTGCGGGGGCTTCGATCTCTTCGCTGTTTTGCGCGCAACCCTCTCTCTCCCTGGGGGAGAGGACTTTGATTCGTCTTCTTATCGGACGACTTTGGCTTCCAAAATGCCTCCTTCGCTATGACAGCCAGTAGGCGAAAGCGGTGCCGATGGGCGAGGCGTAGACGGGCACGTAGTCGATGAGGGTGGCGGGCGTGCCGTCCATGGCAGCGGAGGCGGCGATCCAGTTGCAGGTCTCTCGGGTGCCGCCCTGGGGGCCGCTGAACGCGGGCATGCCGGTGCTTGCCGGACCGCGACCCGTGAGCTGCTGTGAGGTGTCGCCGGCGGGGATGCGGTAGTTGTCGAAGTACTCCGCCATGGCTCGGATGTCGCCCTTCTCCATGAGCGCTAGTGATTCGCGGTCGAAGGTCTCGTCCAGGTAGGCATTGGTGGCGCCCGGCGTGTGCCAGAGGCCGCCGGAGCCGATGATGGCGACGCGGAGATCCTCCGGATACTCGTCGATAGCGGCGCGCACGGCCTTGCCAAACTCGTAGGAGCGCTTGCCGGTGGGCTGCGGTGCGTAATAGCAGTTCATCAGAATCGGGATGATCGGCGTCTTGAGATCGGTCAAAGTCTCCGCCGGGCGCATGAAGGCGTGCCCGAGGCCGTCCTCCGGCTTCGGCATATCCATCGAGAACGCCGGGTCGAAGCCACGGGCCATGAGCCCGCGCAGGATGCCGGTCGCCAGCGCTGGGTGGCCCATGATGCGGCCGCGCGTTGGTCCGGTGTGCGCCGGTGCGTTGGCTGCCAGGTCCGGCGCGTCGTCACGGCTGCGGCCGACGGAGTCGAACGCGTCGTGGGCCAGGGCCTCAGGCGAGGACAGGGCGCCCTCGAACTCCTCGCCGACGTAGACCGCGAAGGCGGGGAAGTTGCGGAAGTCGAAGCACTCCATCTGATCGTCGCCGAAGATGACGATGACGTCCGGGTCCGCCTCCGACAGCTTGGCCTTTAGCGTATCGAAGGCCGTGGCGATACGCCGTGATTTGTCCCTGCTGGCCTCGAGGTCGTCCATCGGTACATCGGCGCGGATCGGCCGGGTGGCACGCACGGCGTTCCAGTTCTCCGGCGGCATGAAGCAAAACGGTGTGTGGGCTGTGTTGAAGACGCCTACGACTTTGGCCATGGTCGTTACCTCCGAGTTTTCAGTTCTAGTTTTCAGTTATCAGTTCTTAGCTTCGCTGACGCCGAGTTTACAAGAACTCAGAAGGCTTATGCCCGGCGCCGTCTCCATATCTCCGAGTCCCCCCGTAGCTGCCCAGCATGCTGGGCAGCTACAGGCTCGAGGCACGTGATTAGACAACTCGGTCCTTGTCAAAGCTCGAGGCGATTAAGCCCTCTCCGCGCACGGAAACGGCCTGGGGAGCGGCAGCCCCCGTCCTCAGCCGCCGAGGCAGCCGTCGAAGGTCCGAAAGTCCTTGCTACGCGCCGCGGGCACCGCGACCGGCACCTTTACGCCGAGTAGCCGCTGCACCATGGGGTCGTCCTCGGTGCCGAGGATGCGCCAGTCTTCGCCGGGGGCGAGGATTTTCTCGGCGGAGCGAATCGTGCTGAAGGGCAGCGATGGGTCGGTGGCGGGCGGCTCGATGCCCTTGGCGAGGTCCTTCGCGGCTTTGATCAGGATGGCGCGCAGCTTGATGATCGATTTGTCGGTGGTGCCGAGGTGCTCCTGCGAGCGGTCCCAGATCGGGCCGGCGGACTCGGTGACCATGCAGTCCTGGCTGACGAAGTTGTCGATGCCGGTGTAGAGCGTCGTCTTCTGGCGCTCGCGGTCGATCTGGTAGT
The DNA here is from genome assembly GCA_963697135.1 of uncultured Chloroflexia bacterium. GTDB lineage: Bacteria > Chloroflexota > Limnocylindria > Limnocylindrales > CSP1-4 > Palsa-1033. The sequence goes on from CAVOMZ010000016.1 coordinate 35,615, forward strand.
CGTTCTGGGCACGCCAATCGCGCGGGCGTTCGCCGCTCATCGCCAGGGCGTTGGTCGCGGGAGCAGGCTGGCCGGGTCTGGCGCCCAGCCCGCCGGCGCCGAAGTAGGGGTAGTTGGCAGGGAAGCTGGGACCGCCGAGGGAGCCCATGCGCCATTCGTTGCTCTGCTGCATCGGCTTCATCGACGTGGTTGCGAAGTTCCACCGCCAGCAGTTCTCGTCGTCGATCGGCACGAAGAGGCCGCTGTTGGTGCCGAAGGGCACGGACGAGACCACGGTGGTGTAAGGGATGCAGAAGGCGCTGATGCGGGCGTGGGTGTGGCCGTTGGGCGTTGTGCGCATGCCGGCGTACTTGTAGCCGTACCAGGTGTCCTGCACTTCGAGATGCGGGGCGCGGTCGTGGGCCCAGAACTTCCAGGACATGGCGTTAGTGGGGTAGCCGGGCTGGTCCGAGCCGTCGTCCGGCGTGTCCAGAATGCCGAAGTACTGATGCAGCCAGGAGATGTGGGCGGAATCCATGTTGCCTTCCATGGACTGGACCCAATTGCAGTTGGAGAACATCTTGGCGGCGCGCTGCTCCTCCGGCGGCACGGTCTCGGTGCCGAAGTCGCGGAAGCCGGTCATCGTCTCCTGCGGACCCATGTAGGTCCAGATGACGCCGCCGGACTCGTGCGTAGGGTAGGCGCCGACGCGGACTTTGGACTTGAAGTTGCTTTCGGCGGGCTCCGACGGCATGTCGACGCAGGCGCCGGCGACATCGAACTTCCAGCCGTGGTAGACGCAGCGCAGGCCGCTCTCTTCGTTGCGGCCGAAGAACATCGAGGCGCCTCGATGCGGGCAGGCGTTGGCGAACAAGCCGACCTGGCCGTCCGTGTCGCGGAAGGCGATGAGGTCTTCGCCGAGCAGTCGCACGCGCACCGGCGGGCTTTCGGGCTCCGCGACCTCCGTCGAGAGCAAGGCGGGCGTCCAGTAGCGACGCAGCAGGTTGCCCATGAGCGTGCCTGGACCGACGCGGCAGAGGATGTCGTTGTCTTCTTTAGTCAGCATGGTTGGTTACCCTCGGCAGAGCTGCCACTCGATCTGTATCGAGCGTATTTCCAGCGAGCGTACAACGGAGGTGGTGCGTCGTCCACTTTGGAAGGGGGCGCCTGGGCCGAACTACGGCACGGCTCTCGCGGGAGATGGACGGTTGTGGTCAGGCTGCTTGAGCGCTTGCCTCACCCCAACTCCTGTCTCCTTCGACAAGCTCAGCGCATGCTTCCGAGGAGAGGGACTCTCGTGGAGGCTTGGCCATCAAGGACCAGCGAGTCCTTTTGCGAGAAGGAACATTGCTCGTCCTGCTTCAAGTCGGACGACAGGGCATCGCCGCGAGAGAAACTCCACCCCGCGTCTCTGAATCACGATCGACCATCAAAACTCGCCCTCCTCGCCCGGCAAGGAGGGTCAGGGTTGCCTTGGGTTGTTAGAGACCGTGCGACCTGGCTGATGCGCCAACGGCGTCTGAGCTCCACTCGTCGCCGGGGGTTGAGTCCTCCCGCTCTCCTTCTGAGGCTGCACTGTGTGGCCGGCATTTCATTGGCTCAGCGGTGTGGCGAAGCCTCTCCCTTCCTCGGAGGGAGAGGGGTCAGGGAGTGAGGTCATCCCCACCCGCTAACCCATCCCTGCGCGAGGACTGGTATCGCGACCGGCACCGCGATACGATGCGGGCGCTAAGAGCAGCTAAATAGAGAGGGGATCGCGATGATCTACGAGATGCGCACCTACACCATCCAGCCGGCAAAGGTCCCGGCCTGGGAAGAGAACTTCATGGAGGCCTATAACAGCGGCCGCGCCAACTACTCCAAGTTGGGCGGACTCTGGCACACGGAGCTTGGCCCGCTGAACCAGGTGATCCACATCTGGCCCTACGAGAGCCTGCAGCACCGGGCCGACGTGCGTGCAAAGGCCTCCAAGGAGCTGGCCGGCAAGTGGCCGCCTTCGTTGTCCGCTACCCTCGTGACGGCGCAGGAGACCGACATCCTGGACCCGGTTAAGGGCATGAAGGATTGGGACGGCGAGCCGAAGGCATGGGGCGAGGTCTACGAGCTTCGCACTTACACCTACGCTCCCGGCGATGCCGCCAAGGCCGCGGCGGCCTTCGGTGAGGCGCTGGCGGGACGAGACGCTATCGCGCCGGTCGCGGGTATGTTCGTTACGGGCCAGGCAGGCAACCTCAATAAGCTGCAGCAGCTCTTCGCTTACAAGAGCTGGGACCATCGCGAAGAGGTCCGCGCCGAGTTCCGCAAGCAGGGCGTATGGCCACCCCACGCGGAAGTGCGCCCAATCAACCAGCTCGTCCGCTTCCTGATCCCGGCTAAGGGTTCTCCCATCCACTAGGGCCGGATCGAACGCCAACGAGGCACGCCGAGTATCGACGAAGAGGAGGGTGCATCGAAAGATGCGCCCTTCTTGCGTCCTAGCGATGCTTCCGAAGCCCGGCCAAAAATGGAGCTGCAGGTCCTTCAGACCTGATCGGGCGGGGCGGAGGTGGAGGCGAGCGAAGGCCGTCTTCGCATCTCCGAGAGGTCTTACACCAACGATGTGCATCGGCCTAGACCGGTAGGAGCCCGTTCGAGAACGGCTCCGCGCTCATCGGCAGGCCCCTAGATGTGATGTCGCTGTCAGCCTGCATCCACCCCGGCCCCACCCCGATCAAGCCTAAAGGCATGCAGCTACATCGTTTTGGCGAGTCTCGGCGTTGGCCGGCCAGATCGTCTCCGTTGCTTCGACCGAGCGATTGACGCGTGACCGGAGGCCGCTCGGAGGTCGGAGCTAGATGGAGCTGTTGATCTCCCACTTGACGCCGTCTAGCTGCTGCTCGCGCCATTTCTGGTGCTGCCGGGTGGCGGTCCTGGAACTCGGGCATGACTTCCTTGGCGAACATCTCCAGCGTCTCCATGACGTGCTCGTGCTTGCGGTAGGGCATCTGCACGGAGAAGTTGATGATGTCCATGTGCGCCTCTTCGAAGCGGCGCAGGTTCTCGCGCACGAAGTCCGGTGAGCCGATGAAGTTGCCGCGGCGGCCGGCCCGGAAGAGCGCCTTTTGGGTCTCGTCCTCCGGCTCTGCTTCGTCGACGCGGGCCTTTTCGGCGCCTTCCGGGCCGAAGCGCTCGACGAACTCGCGGTCGAGGTGGGTCGCGGCCGTGATGCGAGCTCGCCGTTGCTGCGGGCCAGCGAGTAGCCGAAGAACTGGGCGCCGCGCATGCCGCGCGCGATCGCCTCTTCGTTGGTCGTCGCCATCATGAGGTTGCCGCCCGCAGCCAGCGCGGGGTTTATCGCCACGCCGATGGGGCGGCGGCAGTTGCGGATCAGCTCGTAGTAGCGGTCGACGCGCTCGTCGGCCTCGTCCGGCGTCTCGAAGCCGACGCCGAGGGCGCCGATGCCGAGGCGAGCGCCGACCATGACGGTCTCGAGGCGGCTGGCGGCGACCCAGACGGGCGGATGCGGCTTCTGCAGCGGCTTGGGGATGATGTTGCGCTCCGGCATGCTGAAGTGGATGCCCTCGTAGCCGGGGTAGGGCGTCATGGTCATCATGCGCAGGCACTCGCGCGTCGCTTCTTCCCAGGCTTCTTTCTTGTCCTCGCGCTTCGTGCCGAAGCCGCCGATCTCGGTGATCGTGGCGCCTTCGCCGGTGCCGAACTCGACGCGGCCGTTGGAGACGAGGTCGAGCGAGGCGATGCGCTCGGCGACGCGCGCCGGGTGGTTGTGCTTCGGCGGCATGTGGACGATGCCGTGGCCGAGGCGGATGTTCTTGGTGCGCTGGGAGGCGGCCGCGAGGAAGACCTCCGGCGCGGAGGAGGTGCTGTACTCCTCCAGGAAGTGGTGCTCGGTCTCCCAGACGTAGTCGAAGCCGAGCTTGTCGGCGAACTCGATCTGCTCCAGGGCTTCCTGCCAGACCTTGTGCTCATCGTCTTCGTCCCATTGTTCCTGGTCCAGGGGCCGGGCGACGTTGAGCTGGAACTGGATGCCGAACTTCATGTTTTCAAGTCCCTCTCGTGTGGGTAGGTTGTCCGGGCCGATTATAGGTTACAAAGCTTTGATGTCTAGCTAGTTAAGCTTGGGTGCCTGGCGATGATGTAGCTGCAGATCTTTCAGACCTGCCTGGGGCGAGGGAGGGTGGATGCGGGCTCGCAGCGGAATCCCATCTCTGGGATGAAGGCAGCGCGAGGACGATTGAGGAGCGATGTAGCTTGCAGGTTCTTCAGACCTGCTGGAGGTGGTGGATGCCGGCTTGCAGCAGAATCGCATCTCTGGGATTGTCGATGAGGGCTGATCTGCGGAGCCGTTCTCGAACGGGCTCCTACGAGGGGCGGGGTACGGGTGGTGCGCTCGTTGGTGGCGGCCGCTCTCGTCGATGTGACGACGCCGTTCGCTCGCACCCGCCCAGCCCTGCCCGAGCGGGTCTGAAGAACCTGCAGCTACGTGGTGCATTGTCGGATGCACGGGTGTTGGATGATTGCAAGACGTGACGACGTTGTTGGTTTGCACCGACCCGTCCCCACCGCGGGCGCGATGATCGCGGCCCCTACGGTGACGTCCCTGCCTTCGGCTTTGTGAGACGCGGACCGAGGGTTAGCTCTTCGACCTGGATGCTGCCGTTGTCGATGCGGAGGATGGTGGCGGTCTGGAGCTTGTGGAAGCCCTGGCGGCCGGCGGCACCCGGGTTGAGGTAGAGGACGCCATCGCGCCACTGCGAGAGCTGACGATGGCTGTGGCCGAAAGCGACGACCCGGGTCTCGGGTGACGGCCGGGCATGGGGCAGCTCGTGGACCAGATGAATTGCGATGCTTTCGAGCTCGATGTCGAGGTGCGTCGGCAAGCCGAGGCCGCCCAGAGGTACGTCGTTGTTGCCCTGGACGGCGTAAAGCGGTGCGAGCTGTCGCAGGCCATCGAGGACGGCATCGCTGCCAACGTCGCCGGCGTGGAGGATGACATCGACGCCTTCGAATGCGGTGAGGAGCCTCGGGTCGAGGTAGCCGTGGGTGTCAGAGACGACGCCGATGAGCATGAGTGGCCACACCTCGCCTCTCAGGGATATCCCAGGCGTTGGATGTTGGCCACGGGATTAACACCGGATTATCACGGGATTTGGATTGAGTTTTGATCCTAGTCTGCCATGAAAATGGATTTCTCCCATCGAAAAACAACGCGTGGAGAATGACGCCCGCTTTGCTGCACGGCGCTGTCGCGACGTTCCGCCCCCACCCCCTTAAATAAAACGGGATCTGAGGGCACATCCCTCAGACTCCTTGCCAGCTGGGCTGCGCCCCTCTGGACTCCCTGCCAGAGAATTTTCATCCGCTCACGGGTGTGGCGAAGCCTCATCCCTTCCTCCCATGAAAAATGGATTTCTCCCATCGAAAAACAACGCGTGGAGAATGACGCCCGCTTTGCTGCACGGCGCTGTCGCGACGCTCCGCCCCCACCCCCTTAAATAAAACGGGGTCTGAGGGCACATCCCTCAGACTCCTTGCCAGCTGGGCTGCGCCCCTCTGGACTCCCTGCCAGAGAATTGTCATCCGCTCACGGGTGTGGCGAAGCCTCATCCCTTCCTCAGAAGAATCTCGTGAAAATCGTGTGTTAATCCCGTGGCTACTATCGGGCTGCAGCGTTGGGACCGACTCCGGGCGGGGCGGGACCCTCGAAGCGGCCGATGCCGAGGGCCTGCTGGACGTTCCACTCGTAGATCTCGCTGACGTCGCGGAGGCCGGCTTTGACCCAGGGGTGCTCGGCGACGAGGGCTCTGGCGGCGTCCATGTTGGCTGCGCGGAGGACCCAGATGCCGACGCCCTGCTGGGTGGGGCCGCTGAACAGGACGTTGCCGTTGTCGTGGTTCTCTTTCATCCACGCGAGGTTCTGATTCTCGATACCTCGGATCGCCTCGCGCGGGCCGATTGACTTGCTCATGACTACAAACCAGGCCATTCATTCCTCCTCATGCTGCGTTAAGGTGCTCCAGCCCACATTGCCAGATTTCGCTTCACATCGCTATCGTGCTGCTCCGCCCTCACTCCCGGTTTAAGAGAAGGAGTCTGAGGGCACATCCCTCAGACTCCTTGGCAGAGTGGGCCCAGCGGCCCCTCTGCACTCCCTGCTGGCTGGCCGCCAATGTGGCTGCATGCCCTTAGGGTTGCGCGGGGCTGGGTGGCGCGGATGCTGCCGGTGAGCCGAAGCGCATGTCGGGGTTGGGCAGTGCGGTGTCTTGCTGCAATGGCTTGAGTGGAGGAGGTACGTGGCGCCCTCACCCTGGCCCTCTCCCCTGAGGGGGCGAGGGGATCTGTGCGCCGGATCTCGGTTGGAGAATAGGCCATCGCCAATTGACGCCCAACGTGGCTGCTTGCCTTTAGGCTTGCGCGGGGTTGGGGGCGCGGATGCGGCCGGTGAGCCGAAGCGCCTGTCGGGGTTGAGCAGTGCGGTGTCCGTAGATTCGGACGTGTGCCCTCACCCTGGCCCTCTCCCCTGAGGGGGCGAGGGGATTTGTGCGCCGGATCTCGGTTGGAGAATAGGCTATCGCCAATTGACGCCCAACGTGGCTGCTGCCTTTAGGCTTGCGCGGGGTGGGTGGCGCGGATGCGGCCGGTGAGCCGAAGCGCCTGTCGGGGTTGGGCAGTGCGGTGTCCGTAGATTCGGACGTGTGCCCTCACCCTGGCCCTCTCCCCTGAGGGGCGAGGGGATCTGCTTGGGTGGCTGATGAGCGTTTGTTGGCGAAGAGCGCGGAGTTGGCTTGAAGAGCGGACTCCACCTGGCCGCCGACCGCTGGTTCCCCTTGTCGAGCCCTCTCCATTGCAATAATGGAGAGGGTTGGGGTGAAGCAAGCCCCGACGCTTTCAGCCTTATCAACGCGTCCGTTGGAGCCGTTCCCGGACAGGCTCCTACGGCGGGACAAGCCAGGGGCCTTCGCGGAGATGTGACTACGATGGTCGGTTGCACCCACCCGGCCCCCTCGGGCGCGATGAATCGGGCCCCTACGGCGAGTTGTTGCACGCGACGGAACTTTTGAATCGTGTGGCAGCCGGGATACCGTGGCCGTCGGGGAGATGTGACTACGATGGTCGGTTGCACCCACCCGGCCCCCTCGGGCGCGATGAATCGGGCCCCTACGGCGAGTTGTTGCACGCGACGGAACTTCTGAATCGTGTGGCAGCCGGGACAAGCCAGGGGCCTTCGCGGAGATGTGACTACGATGGTCGGTTGCACCCACCCGGCCCCCTCGGGCGCGATGAATCGGGCCCCTACGGCGAGCTGCTACACACGGCGGAACTTCTGGATGGTGTGGCAGCCGGGGCGGAAGATGCCGCCTTCGTAGGAGGTCTTGCTGACTTCGCCGACGTAGATGTCGCCCCGGCTATCGACCCAGATGCCGTGGGGTGACGTGAGGTTGCCGGCGATGCAGGGGTCTTCTTTGGGCGGCGCGCCGAAGCGGGAGATCAGCTTGCCGTTCATGTCGCGAATAGTCATGTGGGCCGGCCGCTCGTCGGGCCAGGCAAAGCCGGCGATGGATACGAGGCCGGGCTGCCAGTACATCTGACCGATGAAGACTTTCTCATCCTTGTCGATGAACAAGTCGCCGGGGCGCTGGACGTTTTCCCAGCAGTCGAGGAACTGGCCTTCAGGTCCGAAGATCTGGATGCGGTCGTTCTCGCGGTCGCAGACGAAGACGCGGCCGTCCGTGTGCACCCAGACGCTGTGCGGCAGCATGAACTGGCCGTGCTCCTTGCCGGGGCCGCCCCAGGACTGGAGCAGCTCTCCCGAGGCGGAGAAGCGGTGGATACGAGCGTTGCCATAGCCGTCGGAGACGTAGCGCTCGCCGTTGGGGGCGACCGAGAGGCGCGTCGGGCGGTTGAAGGGCCCGGCGCCGCGCTCGATGGTTAGCAGGTTGGCGTGCTGGCGAGTGGCGCTGTAACCGGTGTCGGAGGGCAAGTTGGGTGTGCCGAGGGTCTCCAGAAGCTCGCCTTCGAGGGTGAATTTGCGCACCGTGTGGTCGCCGTCGTCGGCGAGATAGAGGATGTCGTTGTGGATGGTGATGCCGTGGGGGCGGGTGAAGACGCCTTCGCCCCAGGACTTGATGTAGCTGCCGTCGCGGTTATAGACGAGCAGCGGGTGTTCGCCGCGGTTGAAGACGTAGGCGCGGTCTTGCGAATCTGTCGCGACGCCGGCGACGTCGCCGTGGCTCCAGCCGTTGGGGATCTGCTCCCAGTCTGGTACAAGCTCGTATCGGAAGTTGCCCTGGCCTAGCGGCATTTGGTTGGCTCTCCTCTGCGCGGCGTTTGTCGGTGCTTGGCTCAGGGCGGAGTTTACTCGGTTGGGGGGCAGACGGGCAGATGTATGTAGGATTGAATGACGAGAAAGCGTAGCCTCACCCCAACGCCTCTCCGTGCGCGGAGAGGGGCTTTAGCGCGCTCGCTTCGCGAGCGGCGGCCTCGGCGATTGAAAGCTCCTCGGCTTCGAATGCGAATTCTCGTCCTTACAGGGCCGGGTTTCATCAATTCCCCGAAGCTTCGAAGGGTTCCGCGGCAACTTTGAGTGCAGCACTAACTGTGGATTGATGCAGGAGAATTTCGAAAAGCCGGGTGGCCACGTCAGCGGATTGCAACCCCGGCCTGGAAAGACGGGCATGAGCAGTTCTTGGCGAAGCTGTTCGCTATAGTCCCGCTGCTCGCGAAGCTACGGCTCCAAAGCTCCTCTCCGCGCACGAAGGGGTTGGGATGAGGCAACACGCTTCCTGCCTCGATGCGCGTTCGCCGTGCCCGCCTGCCCTCACCGCCGCCTGTGTGTCCACGAGACTTGGTTGCGCTGGGACTAGATCTCTCGCCTCGGTTGGCGCCGATGGTCGAACGACAGAAGAGTTGGCGGTAGCGGGAGCGAATCGAGGGCTCGATGCTGTTGTTCCCTCTCCCAGGCAGGGTGAGGGCGAAACCTTCGTCCACTGCCGATCAATGTGCGCAGAGAACACGGTCGTCTCTTCGTCGTCGCGTGCGCCTCCCGTCGTCGAGAGATGTGACTACGTCGGAAGCCTGCACCCGCCCCTACCCCATGGAAGCCTGAAGGCATCCCCTACAGATGGGTGCGTCTGCGACAGAACGAAGTAGCGGCCCAGCATGCTGGGCCGCTACTTATTCGGGCATCTTTGCCGACTGGCTAGCCGCCCGCGGGGCGGGGCGGGAGGTTGGTGGCGCCGCGCCGCAGGGAGTATTCGATCTCTTTTTGGGTGATGAACTCCAGCAGGACGGGCCGGCCGTTCTTGGTCTGCTCAATGCCTCGCTTGAGGGCGGGTATGACCTCGTTCGGGTCGGTTATGCGCTCGCCGTAGCCGCCGAGGGCGGTTGCGAAGTCGGCGTAGTTGCCGGAGATGTCGGTGCTGTTGAACTTCTGGGTGGAGATCTGCATTACGGGCAGCTCCATGGCCATGGAGAAGTTGTTGAACAGGATGGAGAGGATTGGGATGTTGTTGCGGGCAGCCGTCTCGAAGTCCATGCCGGTCATGCCGATGGCAGCGTCGCCCCACATGTTGATGCAGGTCTTGTCCGGGTGCGCCATCTTCGAGCCCATGGCCAGGCCCAGGCCGTAACCGAGCTGAGTCGTCTTGCCCCAGCCGATGTAGCTCTGCGGGGCCGTTGCCTCCCAGAAGGGCGAGAGCTGATCGCGCGGGCTGCCAGCGTCGTGGGTGATGATCGTGTTCGGGATGTCGAGCGTGTGCATCATGTCCCAGATCACGCGGTAGGGGTTGATGGGCGTGTCGTTGGACGTAAGCTTGGGCATCCACTGCTGCAGCCAGGGGTCCTTCTGGCTCTTAATCCTGGAGACGACGGCCTCCATGTTGCCGCGGGGCTTGCCGCCGAGCCGGTCGCTGACGGCGGCGGTGAGAGCCTTGAGGGTCAGACCGGCGTCGCCGAGGGCGGCGTAGCTGGCAGGCACATCCTTGCCGATGTCGAGCGCGTCGGCGGTGGCGTGGACGTAGGTCTTGCCGGTCTGGGGCCACTGGATACCGAAGCCGGTGCGCGAGAAGCTAACACCGATGCCGAAGACAACGTCGGCGTCCTGCACGTGGTAGGCAACGGGGGCCGGGTTGGCGGCGCCGCCGGAGCCGAGGGAAAGCGGGTGGTTCTCCGGGAAGGAGCTCTTGCCCTCCAGGCTGGTGGTCACCGGGATCTCGAGCAGCTCTGCCAGCTCTCGCAGCTCGTCCCAGGCGCGGGCGTAGAGCACACCGGCGCCGGCGTAGATGATGGGGCGCTCGGCTTCGATGAGGACGCGGGCGATCTCATCGATGTCAGAGGGGTTGGGGCCGCTCTTCACCGCAGGCGTGGGTACGTAGGTGAAGTCCGGGATCTCCTCCTGCATGACATCGCCGGGGATCTCGAGCATCGCCGGTCCGGGGCGGCCGTTGCGGGCCTGAGCGAAGGCGCGCCGGATTGCCTCCCAGACCATGGCCGGGTTGTTGAGCTGCTCGGCGGACTTGGTGATGTGCTGGAAGTTGAGAAAGGCGTTGAAGTTGGGGTGGTAGCCGACCTGACCTCGGGGCATTCCGCCGGGCAGGAAGACCAGCGGCACCGATTCGCCGTAGCACTGGGCGATACCACCGAAGGCGTTCTCAGTACCGGGGCCGTTCTGGCAGGCGAAGACGCCGACCTTCTTGCCGGAGTGCAGACGACTGTACGCGTCCGCCATGTGAATGCCGGTGCGCTCCTGGCGGACGATGATCGGCTTGATGTCGATCTCCGCGCAGGCTTCGATGATTGGGTTTACCGGATAGGCAAAGATGTACTCGGCGCCTTCCGCTTTCATTGCTTGGGCAATTGCCTGGACGACTCGCATTCCTAACTCCTTCGAATTGCTTTTGGGTGTTTACCAGCCGGGGGAATGTCGGCGCTTAGCATAAGCCTTCGAGCCCTACCCTGGCTCCACCCCCCGAGGGCAATCGGGCAGGGTGGCAAACGGGCAATGGGGTGCGACGCTTGATCGCTTGCGGTTGTGGATTCGCTATCGAGGGGCGAAGCCGGGCGGCGGACGATGGACGTGCTTCCTTTCGCCGCAGAGCGCTGTCGCGTCTGGGCGTCTATCGCCTGAGCGGAAGGGGGATACCCCCTTGGACCCCCGGCAGGGTGGCTGCGCTCGCCTTCCCCTGCACTCTACCAGGCGTTGCACCCTGGACCCGCAAAGGTACGTTGCCGGTTCGGATTGGGTATTGTGGCGGACGAACTCTTCATTAGCGCTCAACCTAAGAGCACTACCGATACGGTCGCGCGGTAACGGCTCGAGCTCTTCTCTCTTCGCGGGGCCGCACGTCACTGCAGCGTTGGCCGTTATAGCGGCACCGGCCTCTGCCCAGCTTGCTGGGCAGCTACAGGCTGGATGTGCTTAATTCGCCGCCTGGCCGCCACCTGCCTGACTGACTTGGGCCATTGCCAGCGCGGTTGCGTGGTACATCGGCGGGTGGCCCTGAGGGGTAGCAGGGCGGGCGAGGCAGCCCTATACTCTGCTTGCTTTCTCAAACCCCGACCAAAATCGGCGAAGCCGGACCGAAAGGACGAATCATGAAGCTACTTTTCTTCGACGACTACAAGTTCGGTGTCATGAAGGGTGACAACGTTGTCGACTGCAGCGACGTCGTCAACGACATCCCGCACCTGGAGCCTCAGCACATCATCAAGGGCGTAATCGAGCACTTCGACGAGTACCGGCCGAAGCTGGAGGCCGCTGTCGCCAAGAGCAACGGTGTACCGCTGAGCAGCGTCCGTGTGCGTGCCCCCAACCCCAAGCCGACGCGGGTCGTCTGCATGGCGGTTAATTACGACGACGGCATGGCGGTCTCTCGCGGCGCCGACGCCTTCCACAAGTCGCCCGATGCGGTGATCGGCGACGGTGACACGATGGTGCTGGGCGATGTCCCGGCATCCGTCTTCGAGGGCGAGGCTGAGCTGGCGCTGGTCATCGGCAAGCGCGCCCGTAACGTCGCGCCGGGAGACGCCGAGAGCTACATCTTCGGCTACACCAACTTCATCGATGGCTCGGCGCGCGGTATGCCCATCGCCGGCTTCTACTCGATGAAGTCCCGCGCCACCTATGCGCCGATTGGTCCGTTCATCGTCACGAAGGACGAGATCAAGGACCCGAACAACATCCAGGTACGTCTGTGGAACAACGAAGAGCTCATGCAGGACTACAGCACGGCCGACATGCACACGAAGATCCCGGACTGCATCGCGTTCGTGACAAAAGCGCACGAGCTTGAAGCCGGCGACATTCTGGCCCTGGGTACGAACCATCGCGGCCTGCACCCGTTCGAGGACGGCCACCTGGTCGAGATTGAGGCAGAGGGCCTCGGCCGCCTGCACTTCAAGGTCCAGGACGAGCTCAAGCGAACCTGGCAGCGCCAGACCCGCATTGCGCGCAAGGAAGCCGGCCTCGAGGGCCTGCCGCCTCAGCTTTCAGGCAAGTACGCGCCGAACTCCTAGCGAGGAGCGCTCGCGAGAGTCGAAGAGGCCTCGGACGCGAATCCGGGGCCTCTTCATATTTTGACGATGAGGCCAAACACCCACCGATGCCCTCGGTCGCTGACGGGCGCTGTGGGGACGGCAGTTGGTCAGCCGTGGCCTGGATTCTTCGCCGGGCGGGCGCCGCTCCTCCCATGAAAATGGATTTCTCCCATCGAAAAACAACGCGTGGAGAATGACGCCCGCTTTGCTGCACGGCGCTGTCGCGACGTTCCGCCCCCCCTTAAATAAAGCGGGATCTGAGGGCACATCCCTCAGACTGCTTGCCAGCTGGGCTGCGCCCCTCTGGACTCCCTGCCAGAGAATTTTCATCCGCTCACGGTGTGGCGAAGCCTCATCCCTTCCTCAGAATGGCAAACGGGTGACGATTGCGGGCTGGTCGTTGTCCGTTTGCCTACCCCCTCCCCTGCTCTCTAGCGCAGGTTGCGCGAGGCTAGGTCCCTCGCCTCGGCAGGCGCCGATGGGTCGGGACGACAGAGGGGTCGTGCCCTCGGTCGAGTTGTCTCCGGATGCAGGCGAGCCCGGCCCCGGCAGGTCGGAAGAACCTGCAGTTACACGCCTGCGCCCACCGACGCTTTGAGTGTCTCTGCGCGAAGCCTGCCCGTCTGCCCGATTGCCCGGGTGTGGTGTGAAAGGGTGGGGTTAGCCCCAGACCTTTTGCGCCACTTCGACGACGAGCTCCAGCTTGCGGCGTTGCTCGTCCCAGGTGAGGAGGTTGCCGAGGGCCGTCGAAGCGAAGCCGCACTGGGGCGAGATCGCGAGGTTCTCGATTGGCACGTATTTCGCGGCTTCGTCGATGCGGCGGCGCAGGTCGTCGACGGACTCGAGGGCGGGTTCTTTGGAGCTGATCAGGCCGAGGACGACCATCTTGTTCTTGGGCATGAAGCGCAGGGGCTCGAAGCCGCCGGCGCGGTCCGTGTCGTATTCGAGCAGGAAGCGGTCAACGTTGAGCTGGTTGAAGGCCTTCTCGGCCATGCCCTCGTAGCGCCCTCGGCGTGCCAGGCGCTGCGGTTGTTGCCGCGACACATGTGCATGCCGACGGTGACGTTGTCGCGCTGGGCGCCCTCGAGCACCGCGTTGTCGGCGGCGATGAGGTCATCGAGGTAGGCATCGGGGTCCTCGCCGTCATCGATCATGCGCTGGCGGATCGTCTTGTCGGTGATGCGCTCGACATAATGCAGCGAATCGAGCTGGATGTAGGAGCAGCCTTCGTCGATCAGCAGGGCGATCTCGTTCTTGAGCATGCCCGCGATCTCGTTCATAAAGTCTTTCTTGGAGACGTAAGCGCGGTCGGTGAAACCTTCGCGCCAGAGCTGGCCACCGGCGGAGTAAGGACCGGGCATGGTGATCTTCCACGGGCCGGGCGCGTGCTTGCCGAGGAAGGCGCTCTCGTCACCCGCCAGGCGTTTGACCTGACGGATCTTGTCCGCGACGACGGCGCCACCCATACTGGTCGTGCCGGTGCCGGTTGCCATGGACTGGTTGGCCAGTTCTCCGTGAGGGCCCTGCCAGGTGCCCAGGAGACGGTTCGGCGGCAGGCCGGTGGTGGGCGCCAGGTTATCGATGGCGGAGCGGACCGCGCTACTCCAGCCCGCGCGGCGATACTCGCCCTCGGTGAAGACGCTGATGCCCGCCTGCTTCTGCAGGTCCAGGGCTTGCAGGACGCAGGCGTCTTCGACCTCTTTGAGCTGCTCGGCCGTGATCTTGCCGTCGAATTGGTCCTGGCGGGCCTGCAAAAGCTCCGGCGGCCGTAGCAGGCTGCCGACGTGGTCCGCTCGATATGCTGATGGCATTGCGATACCTCTCTCTCGATTGCTGCGCAGTTTACTCTCAGGAGCCGGAGGTTTGAACCGGCTGGGCGATGATCGACAACGGATGGGAGCGGATAAACGGATGAGTCCCGGAAAGCTTTCCGTTCATCCGTTGCCATCCGTTGTTGATCACGCTCTCTACCTATGAAGGACAGGGAACATGCTGCTACTCAACGATGGTTTGCCGACGAATCCGCCGTCTGGCCCGAGCGCTAGTACGTCGCCACGATGGTGTTCATGGGCTGGTTGCCATACCTCCGGCTACTTTATGGTCATTGATCGAATGGCGGCGCTAAACCTGGAGGGAGGTCTTGCGGTCTCACGGAGAGAGGGCACCGCGGACGGCGCGCGTTTTCCTCACGCAGCGGCGGTCATTCTCCACTGGTCGCTGCTTTCCTCAGCTTAAAGGGGGACACCCCCTTGGACCCCCGGCGGGGTGGCTGCGCTTGCTTTCCCCTGCACCCCTTACCAGGCGTTGCACCCTTGGACCCGCAAAGGTCAGGTGCCAGTTGAGCACTGAATGCCCGGAAGCAGCCTACATCGGCCACCCATGCCTATCGCCTGTTATTTACTCAACGACCAGACCATAAGACGCCGCTACAGACTCCAAACATGGTCTCTTCCCGCCTTGTAAGCACCACCAATTACACAAAGCCTTAAACACGAGGCATGTAGCCAGAGAAACACCGTGGTCATGACTAGTGGGCGATGGGCGTGGTGAGGCGGCTCATCAGATCCGCGTCGCTGATCATCTCAGCGCGGTGGGCGCGATGGTAGATGACCGCGACGATGACGCCGATGAGGCAGGCGACTCCGAGCTCGGCTGTGGCGGCCTGCACGCCGTTGATCTCGGCCAGCGCACCGATGACGAGTGCTCCGATGGGCGTCGAGCCCTGGAAGAGCAGCGAGTTGAGGCTCATGACACGCCCGCGCAGGTGGCCGGGCGATTCTAGCTGGAGACGGGAGTTGTTGGTGGCGCGGTAGAAGGTGCTCGAGAACCCAAGCCCCACCATCATCGGCAGAGTCAGGATCCACCAGTGCGACACGGAGACGACCAGCAGCATGCAGCTGAAGCTCGTAGCGCCGAAAATTAGCATCTTGAGGCTGGCCTTGCTGGCGTAGGCGACGGTCAGCGCCGCGATCAACGAGCCCGCGGCCAATGCCGAGGTCACGAGCCCGAAGCCGGACGGGCCGGAGTGCAGGACGTATTTGGCGATCAGCGGCAGGAGGACGGTCATGTTGAAGCCGAAGGTGCCGAGCATGACCATCATGATGAGCTCGAAGACGATGTTGGGTGTGGCGATGGCATAGCGCAGACCTTCAGCGACCTGACTGAGGACCTTGCCGCCGGCCTTGGTCAGCTCCACGGGGAAGAATCGCTTGGGGTCCATGAGGAAGAGGGCGCCCAGGACTGCGAGGAAGCTGAAAGCGTTGAGGAAGAAGCAGCCTGCGACGCCGATGAGGGCAATCGCAACGCCGCCGATGGCAGGGCCGGTGAGCCTGCCGACCTGCATCTGACCCGAGTTGAGGGCAATGGCGTTCGGCAGATCGTCTGGTCCGACCATTTCGAGAATGAATGCCTGGCGCGTTGGGTTGTCGAGGGCCTGGGCGATGCCCTGGACCGCTGCCAAACCGTAGATTTGCCAGATCTGGATGTGTGTAAAGGCGACAAGGACAGCGAGGGTCAACGACTGAACCAGCAGCACGCTCTGAGTAATCATTAGCAGGGTCCGTTTGGGGAAGCGGTCCGCCAGCACGCCGCCGAAGAGCGAGAAGAGCAGCACCGGCGCGAACTGCACCGTCGATACGGAGCCGAGGGCGAGGGCGGAGTTGGTGCGCTGCAGGACGAGCCAGGCAAGCCCAGTGTTCTGCATCCAGGTGCCGATGACGGAGATCATCTGGCCCAGCCAGTAGAGGCGGTAGTTGTGGCTATGGAGGGCCCGCCAGGTACGGCCTACGCCTAGAGTGCTCTGTTCCTCCGAGCTTTCCGGAGTTACAGGGGGTGATTCTTCCGGGCTTTGCGGCCGGACGTGTAGACGCATTTAGCCCCGTGCCGTACTAAACCAGAGGCTGTAAAGCTCGCTGAATACAGCCATGGAGGTTCTACCGAATCGTTGTTGAAGAAGATGGGCGACGGCTCAGCTGAGCAGATGTCCTTAGCAATTGTGCCACGAAGCGGCGCTTAGCCGCGAAGGATCGCTGTTACGGGAGCATCACGACTTGGCTAGAGTTGAGTCGATGGACCTTGTCCTGGCTGGCGTAACCAGGGCTCCGACGCAGGAGCCGGCTTTGCTGCGCGGCGCTATCGCGACGCTCCGCCCCCGCCCCCATTGGGGATGGGAGGTCTGAGGGCACATCCCTCAGACTCCTTGGCAAAGGGCTAGTCGCCCTCTGCACTTCCGAAGGAATGAAGGCGTAAGCGAAATGGCAAAACTGAGTGCGCGTCTTATGGGCATTCGCACGTCGAATTCTGGGGGCGCGAGTCCGGTGTGCGAGGGCTCCGACGCAGGAGCCGGCTTTGCTGCGCGGCGCTGTCGCGATGCTCCGCCCCCGCCCCCATTGGGGATGGGAGGTCTGAGGGCACATCCCTCAGACTCCTTGGCAAAGGGCTAGTCGCGCTCTGCACTTCCGAACGAATGAAAGACGTAAGCGAAATGGCAAAATTGAATGCGCGTCTTAGTGGCATTCGTCCGTCGAATTCTGGGGCGTGAGTCTGGTGTACGAAGGCTCCGACGCAGGAGCCGGCTTTGCTGTGCGGCGCTATCGCGACGCTCCGCCCCCACCTCCATTGGGAATGGGAGGTCTGAGGGCACATCCCTCAGACTCCTTGGCATAGGGCTAGTCGCCCTCTGCACTTCCGGCTTGGAGAATTTCATTGCCTCAGGGTGGGCGAAGCTTCATCCCTTCCTCTCAAAGATACGGGAAGTGGAGCCAGAGCCCTGTCATTGCTAGTGCACTGGTGCGAGCCAAGCGGAAGCAATCCAACGGGGTGCATCCACACATCCCTTTTGCTTCGCCCACGCCATTCCCTCAGCGTCAGCCGGCGCGGCATCGTTCGTCCATCAGACAAAACGCCTGCATCATCATCTCCGAGGTGCGAGCGCCCGGCCTCGCGCTTTCGCGCAACGACGCTTCGTGCGTCTGCCGCCGAGGGAGCGTGGCCGATTTCGAGAGCGCCTGGCACGACACACGCGGCTGCCCGAGGTTGCTTCGCTTGCGCTCGCAAAGACAAACCACACGGAGAGAGCAGGGGTAGGCAGTCCTCGACCGTCCAGCACCTCTGCGAACGAGCTGTCGATCCGCCTCGGAGTGCATATTCTCCTCCGCGGAACGGGACTTGCGCCGTCGAGATTGGGCTGGGCTCAATTCCCGGGCTAGGGTCTGACTTCGTCGACGATTTCGTAGAGCTCGGTGCCCAGGGTCTTGTAGAGGCCGCGGACGTTGCCTTTGCGGTATTCCTCGGCCTGCGCGGACTCGAGGTAGGCGTTGTAGGCCTCGCGATCGGCGCGCCGGGCGATGCAGAGGTAGGTGTTCTTGGCGTCGCCTTCGGGGTCGTCGCAGCGGAAGGTGTGGAGGTAGACGGTGCCGGGGATTTGCACCGCGAGGCCATCGTGGCGCTGACGGTTGGCGACAAACTCGTCGCGGCGCTCGGGCTCGACGCCGTACTGGCTGCGCACGATGAAGTCGCCGCCCGCGCCCGCGGGCGACTCGATGACCGATTCGTAGCGGCGGCCGGACGGTACGCCGTCGAAAAGACCCTCGGGGCGGTTCTTGCCGTAATTGGCGCCTTCGTCCGTCTTGCGAAAGGTCTCGAAGGCGGCCTCAGACTCCCACATGCGCAGGACGAGGTAGTCGGTTGGGTTGCCGAGGAAGCGTGCGAGCTGGGCGCCGACGAAGCCGGGGTTAGGCTGCATGAGGCCGTGGATCCAGTGCTGGCGGGCGATCAGCTCGGACTGGCGCCGCTGGTTGACCTTGAGGAGCTCCTGGAAGAGAAACATGGCTTCGTCCTTTCGGGGGATGGGTGATGGGGGTTAGGGGTTGGGCTTCGCGGCTACGTCGCTTGCTGTCCAGGCGGTGAGACGGCTGATTCTCGCACAAATACTGGGAGTGAGGCGGAGCGAGTTGGGTGAGGTAGCGCTTGGGAAGACGTGGGAGCGCTGCCCTCACCCTAACCCTCTCCCGCGGGGAGAGGGGACAGCTTTGTGTCTGCGGCGGAAGATTTGTCTGCCCGTCTGCCGTAGCCGAAGGCGGCTCTGCCCGTCGTTAGCCGCAGGCGATGGCGTAGACGTCGCGGACGTCGGCTGGGAGGCGGTGCTCCTGCCAGGTCTTGCCGCCGTCCAGGGTGCCGAAGATCTGGCCGCTGCGGCTGGCGCAGAAGACCTGGTCGGGGTCCGTTGGGTGCAGGCCGACGGCCATCATCGTGGTCTCGGCCTTGACGCCGTGGTCGAAGCGATACCAGTTCTGGCCAGGTCCGGGCTGCGGTAGAGCGAGCCGTCCTGGCTGCGGGCTGCGGGGCTGAAGCAGGCGTAGAGCGTGTTGGGGTCTGAGGGCGAGACGCGGACGTCGCGGCTGTAGGTCAGGGGCGAGAAGCGGCCGACCTCCATGTCCTGCCAGGTCGGGCCGCGGTCGGCGCTGCGGAAGATGCCCATGCGCACGGCCAGGAAGACGGTGCCGGGCTCGGCGGCGCTGACGCAGAGCGCGTGGCCGTCCATCATGCCCTCGATCTCGGTGTCGCTCTGGATCTTGCTCTTGAGGTGAGGCGGCTCGGCCAGCTCGACCAGCGGCTCGCTGCAGTCCTCCCAGCTCTCGCCGCCGTCGAGAGCTGCGCATGACGCCGCCGACCTCGAGGGTGGCGTAGAGGTCGTTGGTGTTGGCTGGGTCGACTGCCAGACGCATGACGCGGCAGGGGAAGTCCATCTTCACGCGCTCAGGCATCTTGGGGTCGGCGAGCTGACGCCAGTGGTCGCCTCCGTCGTCGCTGCGAAGACGCCGACGGGCGCGGTGCCGGCGTAAAGGACACTCGGGTTATGCGGATGTACGGCGATCGACCAGACCTGCGTGCCATCGTCCGGGAAGTCGAGGCGCTCCCAGCTCTCGCCGCCGTCGAGGCTGCGGTAGGGCCCGCGGTGGGTGCCGATGTAGACGACGTCGGAGTCCGTGGGATGCAGCGTGATCGCCTGGACCTGGGTGTCTTCGGGCAGTCCTTTGGTGAGCTGCTGCCATCTGCCGCTGCCGGCCTCGCTACGATAGAGGCCGCCTTTGAACCTTGGGCCTGCTTTGGCTGCGCCGGCGTAGACGTGGGTAGTCTCGTTCATGGTGGTATCTCCTCGTGGTCGATTTGAGAGCCGCGGTAGCCGGACTGGGGTCGCGAGTGTAACACCGGAGACGGCCGCCTGGGATCTTGCCACGAGATTAACACTGGATTGGCACGGGATTTCTACGGAGGATGGGTGATAGGGGGTGGGGTCCGGGTGTCTGTATGCTCGACCGAGGCAGGAATGCCTCGGCTACGGTGTTCGGTGGGTTGGCGATGGTTCGACGGACAAGCTGGAGCGTGGTCGGACGATGCGAGATGCGACTTGCGCAGCATGCTGCGCGGCTACAGGTGGCCGACGGAGCTTCCCGATGGGAAGCGTGTGTTAGTCGCGTGGCTTAAGGCGGCGAGCTCGAGGGAAGGAGAAGAGGCCGGCTCCCTCTGGTGCCGGCCTCTTTGTTGTTTCGCTTGTTAGCGTGCAGCTTGGGCTGTGTCCGGACGGCTTACCAGCGGTTGCCGCCGCCACCACCGCCGCGGCCGCCGGAGCTGTAGCCGCCACCACCACCGCCGCCGTAGCCACCGCCGCGGTTGCCACCGCCGCCGGAGCTGCGCTCTTCACGAGGACGAGCCTCGTTGACGGTCAGGGTGCGGCCCTGGAGCTGGGTGCCGTTGAGGCCGGCAATTGCTGCCTGCGCCTCGGTCTGGTTCGACATCTCGACGAAGCCGAAGCCGCGGGCACGCCCGGTGTCGCGGTCGGTTGCGATGCGAGCAGTGGAGACGGCGCCGTAGGTGGCAAATGCCGCCTGGAGGTCGCTCTCGCTGGTGTCAAAGCTAAGGTTGCCTACATAAATGTTCAAAGATTCTCTTCTCTCACTAGCCCCAACGTTTGGGGGCACTTACCGGTACCGATTTCGGAGACCAGGGGCATCAACGAGGTCCCGGGAGAGACGTAAAACAACGACTGAGTCCGGAAAATTCGCGTGGCTTGGGTCTTGTCGGTCAGCAGCTCGCGGGCCTGCAAGAGGGGTGCAATCGAGGAGCTACGCTTTCACTCTAACACGAACTGAATCGGCACGCCCGGCGCTAAATGTCGCAGAGACGCATAAATTCAGGCCTTTGGTGTCTTAATTATGGATCTGTACCGGCGTGCCGGCGTCTGCGAAGAGCCAGAGATACTGCGCTTCGTGCAGCTCCAAGCCGACGCAGCCGTGGCTTGTGGCCATCTTGCCGAAGACCGAATGCGGACGCCAGTAGTTGAGGTGCAGTGCATCGCCGTGCTGGTCGAAGTACTGCGTGTAGAGCACGCGCTCGACATCGTACTGGGCCTGGGAGGGGTCGAAGCCGGCCTGGGTGGCCGTCATCTTCTCGACGGCGACGCGGCCATCCGGCTGTACGGCGAAGTCGCCCGTCGGCGTGACAAAGGGTGATTGGCCGCTGCTCATCGGTGCGGTGAAGACGACCTTGTCGTCGACCATGGCTTTCGCGGTCTGGGTCTTGAGGTTGACATCGATCCACTTCTTGGCGCCGGCGGGCACGGGGGCAATTGGTGAAGTTTCGCCCGGCTGGAGGATGAAGACGAAGGCGCCGTAGACGTAGGTGCCGTCCGCCAGCTTGAACCATTCGGTGGCCCAGCTCGGGAAGGCCGTGACCCACGTCTGTGAGCCGACGAGCCAGTTCTCACCTTGGACACGGGCTGCGATCTGGACCTGCTGGCGGTCTGCCAGGAAGCCCTGCATCTCCGACTGCGACGATGGCCCGCTACGGGTGCGCAGCTCGCCGCCGATGACGATGGCGCTGCCGCTGCTTAGATTCACGATCGGCGTGGCCGTTGGCACCGGCGTCGGCGTGGGCTTGCCGGGCGTGGCCGTGGGAGGGAATTTGGTCGGCGAAGGGATCGGCGTCTCGGTCTCGGGCGGGACTGGGGGGCCCGGCGTCAGGTCGCAGGCCGAGACCAGGAGCAGGCAGGTGATCGCGAGCAAGACGGGGACAATGCGATTCACATAACTATGTTACGCAGGTCTGAGGCTGGATGGGCTATCGCTGCGCCATCGTATTTCTACCGCGGCAGCGATTTCAGGCATCCTGAGCAGCCAGGCGCTGGGCTGGCAAATGGCCTTCGATTGTGTTCCTCTGGTTACGCCGAAACGGCTAGTCGAAAGAGGGGCAGCGATGAATGAGGTTATGAGGCACTTCGGTGGGGTTTCTTTCGCCACGATCCACGGGTCGAAGGAGCCGGAGCCACCCGACGTGTTGCAGGCCGACTGGAGCTACCGTCTGGCGCTGGTGGTCAAGAACAAGACGAACCCGGCCTACATCTCCGCCATGAAAGCCGCGGACGACGTTGCTGCCCGTTTCGGCATCGAGGTTGCTCACTTTGTGCCGGAGGTCGCCGACGACCTGGCGGAGCAGAGCGCGCTCATGCAGTCGATCATCGAAAGCGGCGACTATCAGGGCATGGTGTTCACGCCGGTCGACACGGAGGCCCAGGTGCCTCTGATCGAAGCTGCAAACCGAGCCGGGCTGCCGCTGTACAACTTCAGCAACCAGATCGCGGGCGGCGAGCTTGTGACCTTCGTCGGTAGCGACGACGTGGCTATCGGCCGCGAGATCATCGGCTGGCTGGCCAACGCCGCCGGCGGCCGGGCACGGATAATTGTCCTGGACGGCTCTCCCGGCACGCCGACAGCCCGCGACCGGCTGCAGGGCGTCCACGAGGCCCTGCAGCACCACAGTGGCCTCGAAGTCCTCGCCGAGGCTCCCGCCTTCTACGACCGGGGCCGCGCCGCTGAGATCACGGCGCAGCTGCTTGGCCAGCATTCGGACGCCGATGCCATTGTGGCGCTGAACGATGAGATGGCGCTGGGGGCAGCGCAGGCTGTTGCCGCGGCCGGCAGAGCCGGCGCGGTGCGCATTACAGGCGTTAACGGCACGCCCGCGGGCCTCCTTGCACTGAGGGACGGCGTCATTGCGGCGACGGTCGACTACGCGTTGTACGCCATGGCCGGACTCTCGGTAGAGCTGGCAATCAGGCATCTCAACGGCGAGCGCATACCGCACCAATCGCAGCTCTTGCCGGCTCCGGTTATCGATGCGAACAATGTGGCGGCGGTGATTGAGGAGCGGCAGCGCTGGGGGATCATGTAAGGTCTGCTATGGGCTGGCCGTGCAGAGAGCTGGCTCTCTCCCTGTCAACAACTTCCGTGGTAACTACAGCTAGGGTGAGGGCATCCTGGCGTCCGTTTGTGATTCTCCGGCGGAAGATTTGGCGCGCCCTCACCCGCCCTAACGGGCACCCTCTCCCCTGCGGGGAGAGGGGAAAGCAGGGTAACTCACGTTTTGGGAGGGCAGCTTAGCCGGCGGTCTCTGCGTCGGCGGTTTCGCGCACGACGGGGCGGCGTGAGGTAGGTGGCAGGACGGCACTGAGGCGGCCGCGCGGCACGAAGTTGACGACGGCGAGGCAGAGGCAGGACGCCGCGAAGACGACGAGGAACACCTCGTGAAGTGTCGCCGCAAGGGCATGTTGCATGGCCTGAAGGACTTCGGCGGGTAGCTGGTCGCGGGTGGAGGCGCGCAGGAGGAGCTCGGCTTTTCGGCCCTCGGGGATGCCGTCGATGCCCTCGAGGCGGCCCTCCATGCGCGAGTTGAGCAACGAGCCCATGATCGCGACGCTGATGCTGCCGCCGATGGTGCGGAAGAACTGGCTTGTGGCGGTGGCGACTCCTCGCTGACCCCACTCAACCGAGTTCTGGACGGCGATGACCGTCGAGTTGGTTATGAGGCCCATGCCTATGCCCATGATGAGGCCGGCCATAGCAGCGATCAGAATCGTATTGGCGTCGCTTTGCAAAAGCAGCAGACCGGAGCCGACAAAGAGGAAGATGCCGCCGGCTAGCGATGCCGGGAAGAAGCCAAACCGGATGATTACGCGTCCGGAGACGATGGAGCCGAGGATCCAGCTAACTGACATCGGTGCGATAACGAGGCCGGCCTCAGTCGCGGAGCCGCCGAAAACACCCTGCTTGAACAACGGCACGTAAGCTGAGACGCCGAAAGAGAGCCCGCCGGCGAGGAAAATCGCCAGGTAGGAGACCACGATCACGCGGCTCTTAAACAGGGACAGCGCAATCACCGGCTCCGGCGCGCGCTGCTCCTGATAGATAAAGACGGCGAGTAGCAGCGCGGATAGGCCCAAAGCGGCGAAGGTCTGGCCACTGGCCCAGCCCGACTGCGGCCCGAACTGTAGCAACACCAGCAGGAACGAAACCACTGATCCCGCAAGTAGGGCCGCTCCCCAGTAATCGAGGATTGCAGCGCGCTTCTCGGTGCGCTCGACATAATGGATCGTGATCAGGAAGAGGCAGGCGATGCCCACGGGCAGGTTGACGTAGAACACCCAGCGCCAGCTCAGGCTGTCGGTGATGATGCCGCCGAGCAGGGGGCCGGCGATGGCCGTGACGCCCCAGACGCCGCTGAAGAAGCCCTGAATCTTGGCGCGCTGCTCGATCGAGAAAGTGTCGCCGACGATCGTCTGGGTGATCGGCAGCACGCCGCCGGCGCCGAGGCCCTGGATGGCGCGACAGACGATGAGCATCTCCATGCTCTGAGCTAACCCACAGAGCGCGGAGCCAAAGAGAAAGAGCGAGATGCCGAAGAGCAGGATGCGCTTGCGGCCGTAGAGGTCCGCCAGCTTGCCGTAGATCGGCACCGTCATGGTCGAGGTCAGCAAGTAGACGGAGAAGACCCAGCTAAACAGCCTGAGCCCGCCGAGGCTGCCGACGATGGTGGGCAGCGCGGTATTGACGATGGACGTGTCCATGGCCGTTAGCGAGACGGCCATCAGCAGTGGAATGACGAGAAGCAGCGTCTTGCGTCGGGAACTCGTGGCTTCCTGGGTCATGCGCCTGGCCTGGCCGATACGTTCTGCAAATTCACGTAGCGGTGATGATAACCCAACCGGATGTGGGATGGGTGGTGGGAATTAGGGGTGAGATCGGCGGGCGCCGAGTGGAGGCAAGGGATGGTCGCATCCGTGGTAGATGAAAGCGTAGGCCGCCTCACCCTGCCCTCTCCATTGTGATGGGAGGGTTCGAGGTTGCTTGTTGGAATGCCGGCGGCCTTCGTGGAGTCCGCGGATGGCCGGAATTGCGTTGCTGTTGTTCGTGCTCACCCGCCGCCAGCAGCAACCAGCTCTGCCTCGCGTTCCTGGGCTCTGCGCTCTTGCCGGCGCTGCCAGGCGGTGTCCGGGACGAGGAAGATCCACAGCGTGGCGAGCACGATAGTGCAGCCGAGGCCGAGGAAGATGTAGTGCATGCCATCCACCTTGTTGCTGAAGCGGCTGAGGACGAGCGTGACGAGGGTTGTGCCGAGTACGGCGCCGGAGTTGCCGAACATGGCCCGCAGGCCCGCGATACCGGCTATGCGCTCCGGGATCAGGTCGAGGGCGGCGTTGTTCGAAGGCGGCCCTGAGAGCCCGATGCCAAAGCCGGCGACGCACATTAGTGATGACAGCAGGAGGAAGTTGGGGATGGCCACGCCGAGGATGGTGATGTCTGAGAGGCCGAAGCTGGTGGCAAAGACGGCCGCGGCGAAGAGGAGGTTGCCGGTCAGCCAGGGCCGCCGATAGCCCAGCGTGACGATGAGGAAGCTGCCGGCGAGCGACACGATGATCGCGGTGAGGGATCGCGGCGTGAGGAAGGCTCCCGCCTGCGTAGCGGTCATGCCATAGGCGATGGTGGCGTAATAGGGCATGAAGTTGAAGAAGCCGTTGAACGACGCCGATCCCATGAAGATCTGCATGTTGGCCCCGAGCATCGGCTTCCAGCTCAGGAGCCGCATGTCGATCACCGGCTCCTCGGCATGGAGCTCCTGCCGCACCAGCATCGCCAGCAGGACGACTGCTACCGCAATCGAGAGCCAGGGCATCGGGTTGTCGAGATGGTCCGGGTGGCTGGCGAGGTAGGTGAGGCCGAAGAGCAGCGTGAAGATGCCGCTCGCGAACAGGGCCATACCGGTGTAGTCGAAGGGCTTGGAGGGCTCCTGGCTACGAGGCAGATCGCGCGGCAGGAAGCGCAGACCGAGCAGCAGGATCGCCGCGCCAACAGGCAGGTTGACGAAGAAGATCCAGCGCCAGGAGAGGTGGTCGGTGATCAGGCCACCAACGTTGGGCCCGATGACGCTGCCAAGCTGAAACGTCGTCGCTACAAGACCGATTGGTGTCTGGCGGTTTTCCTTGAAGACATCGCCGATGACGCCGGCGACGGAGGGGAAGAACATGCCGCCGCCCATGCCCTGCAGGACGCGAAAGACGATCAGCGCATAGATGTTGGGGGAGAGTCCGGCGCCGACAGAGCCGAGGGTGAAAATCAAGACGGCCATAAGAAAGACGCGCTTGCGGCCCCACTTGTCGGCAAGCTTGCCGGCCAGAGGCAGCGAGATGGTCTGGGTGAGCTGGTAGCTGGTGATGGTCCAGCTCAGCAGCGCCAGGCCCACGTCGAGCTCGCGCAGCATCGCGGGCAGGGCAACGGCGACGATGGTGCCGTCTATCGAGGCCATGAGCAGGCCCGCTGCCACGATGGCAAAGATCAAGTAGCTACGGAAGACGCTCAGCCGTTCGCTCGCCAAACGGAGACCCTTGCTCGCTAAAGCCGGCTGCAGTAGCCGGCTTGTACGCAAGACTATGCGCGAAACGGGCGCCGGTGAACAGCCGGGCAAGTTGGCAAGGCGTGTCTCCCGCGCCAGCCCCCACTCCTGACCAGTGCGGCGTCCTACCGGACGCAAGGCGGTGAAGCATGCGAAGACGGGACTTTGTCCCCGGGGTTGCTTCGCTGGCGCCCGCAATGACAAAGAGGAGGGACGTTCGGCGTCTTGCTGTATGGCTCTGCGATTGGCGTGAGGAGCTTCGGCGTTGCAAGAATCGATGAGTGGAGTCGAAGGGCGCAGAGGGGTTGAGGACATGGCGGTAGCTCTCGGGGAGGCGGCAGAGGCTCCGCGTCGGGGGATCTGGCGCGCTGTCTCCTTTCTGCTGAACTTCCGCGTGGCGATAGTCATCGTGACCATCTTCGTGGCGACAAACCTGTTCCTGGCGACGCTGTCCTTCGATGACCAGACATCGATCCATAGGTACGTCGGCTGGGACCAATCGACGCTCGAAGCGGGGCGCTACTGGCGACAACTGCCGGGCACGCTGATGCAGGGCTACGCGGACATGAAGTGGCACCAGCCCGTGATCATGCTGTTCTTCCTCTGCCTGCTGGAGTATCAGGCGGGGCATCTGGCGGCGCTGGTGACGTTCTTCCTGTCTGACTGGCTGACGGCGCCCCTCGTAACTCTGGCGCTCTGGGGCTTGAGCGCGCTGCATTTCGGCGATGCGACTGTAATCCTGCATGACCCCAGCTCAGGAGCTTCGGCGGCGTCCATCGGATGCGGCATCGCTGCGGCCCTGCTGCTGCCGGGGCGCCTGAAGTGGATTGCGCCGGCGATCATCCTCACGGCCGTGATCCTGACGGCGACGTTGCAGCGCATGGACGCGGCCCTTGCCCACCCAGCGGCGATCTTCGCCGGCGCGGCGCTAAGCCTTGTGTGGTGGCGGCATCTGCCGGGACGCCGCTGTCTGGTCCCAGCTTCGTTTGGGAGATCCGGTGGCGTCTTGGGCTGGCTGATGGGGACGCAAGAGCTGCAGAAGCCAACCATCGGGACGCTGTAGCTGCAGGCCGGCACCCACCCAACCTCTCCCAGAGGGAGAGGACTCTAGCTCCTTCGGCTTCTCGTTCGATCCTGACTGGAGACAGTAGTTCGGATTTGGTACTTAGTCTTCGTCCTCGGTAGTGCCGCCGGTGCGGAAGAGGCGCTCGACCTCTTCGAGGATCTCCTGGCCGGTCGGCAGGTCGGCGGGCTCTTCTCCTGGTGCGGTGAGGAAGTCCATGCGGGCGGCGCTGGCGTCATAGCGCTTTTCGAGCTCCGCGATTGCCGTCTTGGTCTCCGAGTTGCCGGCGACGCCGTCATCGATGGCCCTGACCTGGTCGCGCGCCTCTTTCTCGAAGCGGGCGCGGCTGGTCTGGATGCCCAGGGCACGGTCGAAGAGCTTGATCAGGGAGAGCGTCGCCTGGGCGTTGGGCATGCGCGGGAAGTAATTAGGCTGCAGGATGCTGAGGTCGACAATGCGCCAGCGTTGCGACTGCACCTTGGCTGCCAGTACGCCGGCGATGTCAGTGGGACCTTCGTACTTGCGGCCGCGCGATTGTACGCCGAACTGCAGCTCTAGCTCGATGTCGGAGGAGTTGATCATGACGGGCGCAGGTCTCGTGTGCGGCACATCGCTGGGGAAGGAGCGCAGGCTGATCAGCGTCTTGACGCCCAATCCCTCCGCGTAGGACGAGATCATGTCGATAAAGCGCGGCCAGAAGAAGTTGGGCTCGAAGCCGATGAGCAGGAGCAGGTCCTGCTTCGCCCCGGGCGGGCTCGCCAGGTAGATCTTGATCTCGGGCCAGGTCACGGCGAGCTTCTCTCCGCCGATGTTGATGTCAGGACGGCGCACAGTCAGGTCCAGATACTCATCGGGGTCGATGGCCGCGACCAGCTCTGCGCCCCAGGCGTCGGCGATGCGGCGCAAGGAGCGGCCGGCGGTCCTGCCACCCTGGCGGCGAATGCCGATGCCGGTGATGAGGATGGGATCCCTCAGTGGTGGCCGGCTCTTCAGGTCTACGATCTCTCGCATTGTCTCCTGATTATGACACCTTGGACGCTTTGAGGCTGAGAGTCCGTGTGTCAGTTGATGCGATCTGCCCTAAGTCGGACGATGGTCGTGGCGGGCGTAGTGCTGGCGCAGGAGGTCCTGGCCGTAGTCGTTGCCGTTGGGCGTGCGCACCACGGTGTGGATGTGCTCGCGCGACGGCTCGTCCTGCTCGAGGGCGATGCCGCGCAGGTGGTCGAACTCGATAAGGATGACCGGGCTGTGGACGCGGTAGTAGAAGACGTCGTCGTCGCCGGTGCCGCCGATCCAGGCAAAGTAGGTCTCGTCCAGGTGCTTGTGGACGGCGTTCAGCCAGGCTTCGTCGTGGCCGGAGCGGAGGCGGCGTACGTAAGTCTCGATCAGCGACGTCGCGAGGTCCTTCTGCCCGGCCGAGAGGCTATCGAGGCGGAGGCCCTGGTAGTCGAGCTCGAAGTTGTCGCGGAAGGCAGCGCCGAGGACTTCGATGGGCAATTCGGCTCGACAGCACGGCAGAGCTCTTTTGCGGACGGTGTCAGGGCCTGCGCGAGCGCGAGGCCGCGGGCGTCCTCTTCGCCGAAGACGCTGACGCCGGCGTACTTGGTGCCGCTGGGCGCCGTGGTCGGCTCCGAGCCCATAAATACGGGCGAGAGCACAACCTGATCGCCGAGGACGAAGCAGTTGACGATGAGGTGGTGGCCATCGATCTGCCAACCCCATGGACCCTCGGCGGAGGGGTCGCCCATGATGCTGACCCAGTATGGCCACTCGCCGAACTCGATGTCGCGCCGGGTGATCTCGCGGATGGTCTCGTTGAGTTTCATGATGTTGCGCGCGGTCTCGAACCCGGCGGCGCTGAGGGTCTGACGCATGAGGTCGAGGCCTTTTTCGCGTTGGCCGGCGTTGAGGCCCTCTAGCGATACGCCGTGGCGCATGAGGAACATATGCACGTTGCTCCAGCGCCGCCAGGCGTCGGTGTCGACAGGGAAGGTAGCGTCTGCTGCCCGCGCGCCCAGCGATGCGAGGAAGGCACGGGCCGCCGTCACCATCGGCGCTGTCGAGACGCCGGTGCTCTCGATGGGGAAGAGGCCTGGGATGATCTGTCCACCAGCGGTGATGCCACCAAAGGGCTCCGCCACCGCCTGTTCGCCGGCAACGCGCATGCCGCGCGTACGCTCGTTAGTCTGCGATGAGAGGTCGCGGGCGGAAACAGCTTCTTTGATGCGAGGTCGAAGCGTTTGGGTGGTCATGGTTGGCCTTCCTTAGTTTGCGAATCGGTAAGCGCGGGTGCGGCAGATGTGGCCGGCTTGCTGCGAGGATTCTACTGCAATGTCGGGCGCCTCAGGCTGGCCGGGAGAGCGCCCCTGCTGCGACAGAGATATTTGAGTGAGACTCCGAGGTTAGTCCGCGCTTGGAGCCTGAGTTGCCTTGGGTGACGGTGGGCGATGGGGGACGTGACGCGGACGGGGCGGGCGGGCGGCGACGAACTCGAGGCCGGGCAGCAGGTTGACGGTGATGCGGCCGGCGCGCGGGTCGATGCTTGTGACGACGTCATCGATGGCGGGCAGCAGCAGCTCGCCACGTTCGCCGCGGACGACATAGACATCGTTGGCGCCCGTGGCCATGACGTCGAAGAGCTTGCCAAGCACGCTGCCGTCTGCTTCGACGACGTCTAAGCCGATGATCTCGTGTTGGTAGTAGCGGTCTTTTTCGTAGATCGGCTGTGCCTGGGGTACCTGCAGCTCCTTGCCACGCAGCGTCTCGGCGATGGTGCGGTCGTCGATGCCTTCGAGCTTAAGGTAGACGAGCGACTGCTGGACGCGGCTGCGCTCGACGACGTGCGGCTTGCCATCGAGCCAGAGGCGGGCGCCCTTATCGAATCGGTTGGGGAAGTCGGTCAGGGATTGGACTTTGAGCTCACCCTGCAGGCCGTGTACGGACGATACGCGGCCCACGCTGACGGCCGTCTCGGGATCGAAGGCAGGCTCAGGGGTGTTGTTGAAGTTGAAGGTCATGGCGAGTTGTCAGTTATCAGTGGTCAGTTTTCAGTTTTGGTGGCCGTAAACACGAAAGCCTTGTGGCGAACATTGGCAGGCGCCCAAATGTTGGTTGCGCTTGGCCAGGTCTCTCACCGCGGCTGTCGCCGATGGGTCGAGACGACAGGATAGACGACAACTGGAAGCTGATTATTGAGTTAGTCGCCGATGTCGAGGACGGCGCGGGTGTCTTGGCGGGCAGCGGCGACCTTCAGCAGCGAGCGCATGGCTTCCGCGACGCGGCCACCACGGCCGATGACTTTGCCCATGTCAGATTCGGCGACATCGAGGTGGATGACGTGGCGCTGCCCGTCCCACTCTTCCGTTGTTGCGACGTCGTCTGGGTTCTCAACCAGGCCTTTGGCGATGTAGTCAACGAGCTCTTTCATAAAAGCCTCTAGCAATTAGCAGTTAGCTTTTAGCGGTTAGCTTTCGCCGAAGGTCGACCGCGTAGGCGATCAGGAGCCAATGGGCCAAAAGCTAATAGCTAACTACTAGCTGCTGGCGACTGCTTCGATTGTGCCGCGCTTGGTGAGCAGCTTCTGGACGCGATCCGTGGGCTGGGCGCCCTTGGAGAGCCACTCGCGGATCTTCTCGTCGTTGACCTCGAAGGTGGTGGGCTCGGTGCGCGGGTTGTAGTGGCCCACGATCTCGACGAAACGGCCGTCGCGCGCAAAGCGTGACTCGGCAATGACGACGCGGTAGCTGGGCTGCTTCTTCTTGCCCACGCGGGAAAGTCTGATTTTCAACAAGTTGCTATCTCCTCATCCTCAGCCGTGACTTTAGCACGGCGTGTCGTCTTATGTCGTTGGGCGGGGGCGCTTCCCTCACCCTAAGCCTCTCCCGCGGGGAGAGGGAACTCGTTCGATTAGACCTCGGACCATCCAGCCTGAACCCCAGGCTTCAAATGACGAGGGTTGGTTAGCGCATGCCCAGCATCTTGGCGGTGCGTCCGGAAGCCATCATTTGCATGATCTTCTTGGCTTCTTTCCACTGCTTGAGAAGCTGGTTCACGTCCTGCGGGGTGGTGCCGAGCCGTTGGCGATGCGCTTTCGGCGGCTGCCGTTGATAACGTCCGGGTTGCGGCGCTCTTGCGGGGTCATCGAGAAGACGATGGCCTCGGCGCGCCTGAAGAAAGTATCGTCAATCTCTGTCGTCTGCAACTGCTTCTTGATGCCGCCCAAGCCTGGGATCATGCCCATGAGCTCGCCGATGGGGCCCATCTTGCGTACCTGCTGTAGCTGCTTGACGAAGTCGTTGAGGTCTAGCTGGTTGGCTTTGGCGCGCTTGCCGAAGTCCGCCATGTCGTCCTGATCGACGTTCTGCTGGGCGCGCTCGATCAGGGTGAGCACGTCGCCCATGCCGAGGATGCGGGAGGCGAAGCGCTCGGGATGGAAGGGCTCCAGGGCGTCGGCGCGCTCGCCGGTGCCGATGAACTTGATCGGCAGGCCGGTCATGGCGCGGATCGAGAGGGCAGCGCCACCTCGGGCATCGCCGTCCAGCTTGGTGAGCACGAAGCCGGTGACCTTGGCGACCTTGCCGAACTCCTCGGCGACGTGTACGGCTTCCTGGCCGGTCATCGCGTCGACGACCAGCAGCGTTTCGTGCGGTGAGAAGCTCTCTTGCAGCTCAATGAGCTCTTCGGTGACGTCTTCGTCGAGCTGCAGGTAGCCTGCGGAGTCGACGATCATCGCCGTAGCGCCGGTGCGCTTGGCTTCGGCGATGGCTTCCTTGGCGAGCTTGGGGAAGTCGGTCATGTCGCCGGCGAAGACCGGGATGTCGTGCTGGCGGCCGAGGGTCTTGAGCTGCTCGGCGGCGGCAACACGGTAGGGGTCGGCCGCGACCATCATGGGGCGGCCGCCGGAGCGTCGCAGATGCACCGCGAGCTTGGAAGCAAAGGTGGTCTTGCCGGAGCCCTTGAGGCCGAGTAGCAAGACAACGGTCGGCGGCGCCGATACGGCGAGGGTGGACTGTGAGCCGCCGAGCATCTTGGTCAGCTCTTCGTTAACGATGGCGATGACCTGCTGCGGACCGGTCAGCGACTTGAGCACGTCGACGCCGGAAGCGCGCTCCCGCACGGCGCCGATGAACTCGCGCACGACGCGGAAGTTGACGTCCGCCTCGAGCAGCGCGACGCGTACCTCACGCAAGGCCTCTTCGAGGTCCTTCTCGGTGACGGTGCCGTGGCTGGAGAGGCGTCCGAAAACGCGTTGCAGTTTGTCGCTAAGGGCGTCGAACATACGTAACCCTGATTGTAGGCGATAGGCGGCGCCGGCGAAACCTCAGACCCTCTACCCTGTTGTTGCTCTGAGACTTTAACTGCTCAGTGAAAATGTCCGAGGGCGCTGGTTGGTGACGATGTCCATTCACGGAACGAAAGGACTACGTCAGCTCGAGCCAGAAGGAGCAGAGACGAACTGATGCTTCATATGGCGCCCAGCCCGATGTGCCCCGTGATTGCGAGTGCCAGTCGCCCAGCGACGCGAAACAATCTAAAGCGCGCATCCTGCACGAGATGGACGTACCGCTTCCAGTCGAGCGAGTGGGGGATTCCGTTGGCGGCTTTCCAAGACGATGGAGGCCCTGGCCTTGTGCCGCACCCGGGCGATCGCCCGCCCATGGCCGGCCGGCTAACAGGCGGCTGTGTGCCGGCTCCAGGTGCCCGGCCCTGGCCGGGAATGACTAAGAACGAAGAGGCGGACGTAAAGTTGGGCGCGAATTGCGAAGGAGTTATCACGAGATGTCCGTGTGATACGGAGAGTGACCCTGCAGATTCACCGATCGATGAAAGTCGCGGTTCGGTATCGATGACGCTTTGGCTGCTACGGGATGAATTGGGATGAGGCGCCAGTAAGGCTTATCATGTCCTTCTAGGCACCAATTATGGATATAGACGAGAAGACGCCGCCCGTCCCCGCGCCGCCTAATGAGGCGGACAACGGACGCACCGTGGTGCGCATTCCCAGGCGCCCTCGCGATGGCAATGGCTATGGCGAAGTGGGCCATGCGCCTCAGGAGCCTGAGTTCCACGAGACGGTGCAGGGCAGCAAGCCGGGCACGCGCTTCTTGAGGCTGCCGCGCGCCGGCGAGCAAAAGCTGCGTCGTGTATCCGAGAACGAGTTCGAGGCGACGAAGGTGGTGCTGCGGGCTGCGACGCCGATTGGGCGGACGTGGTCCGGTGTGCGCCACTTCTTTATCGGCGAGACGCTGCGGTCGTCTGAGCTGAGCGAGCAGCGCCTGAGCAAGATCAAGGCGCTGGCCATCTTCTCTTCGGACGCCCTTTCGTCCTCGGCATATGCGACCGAGGAAATCCTGCTGGCGCTGTTGATCGCGGGCACGGCGGCGCTGACGACTTCTATCTGGATCGCCCTGAGCATCGCGCTGCTGACGGTGATCGTCGTCATCTCCTACCGGCAGACGATTCGCGCCTACCCTAACGGCGGCGGCGCTTACATCGTGGCGAAGGAGAACTTGGGAGTGCCCGCCGGACTGATGGCAGGCGCTGCACTGATTGTCGACTACATCATGACGGTTGCCGTATCGACCGCCGCGGGCGTGGCGGCGATCACATCCGCGATCCCGGAGCTCTCGCATATGAGAGTCGAGCTGGCTTTGGCCTCGGTGGCGTTGATTACGCTCGCCAACCTGCGCGGCATCCGCGAGTCCGGCACGATGTTCGCCATACCGACTTACTTCTTCATCTTCAGCTTCGGCGGCATGATCGCCATCGGGCTGATCCGAATTGCTTTTGGCGCTGACCTACACGCCGCTGCCGTCGAGAACGCCATCGAGCCTGGTATGCAGGCCCTGAGCCTCTTCGTCTTGCTGCGCGCGTTCGCATCTGGTTGTGCCGCTCTGACCGGTATCGAGGCCGTGGCCAACGGCGTGCCGAGCTTCCAGCCGCCGGAGTCGAAGAACGCGGCGACAACGCAGGTCTGGATGGCGGCGATCCTGATGGCGTTCTTCGTCGGCGTCACGGTGCTGGCGCACGAGATGGGCATTCAGCCTTCCTCGAGTCAAGACGGTCGTGTCGCAGATTGCCGAGGGCGTGTTCGGCCACAACATCCTCTTCTTCATCATGCAGGGCTCGACGACGCTGATCTTGCTGCTGGCGGCCAACACCGCCTTCGCCGGCCTGCCCGTACTTGCGTCGGTTATGGCGCGCGACTCCGCGATGCCAAAGCAGTTCGCCTTCCGAGGCGACCGGCTGGCCTTCAGCAACGGCATCGTCATGCTGGGCTTCGCTTCCGCCGCGGTGCTGTTCGTCTTTGGGGCCGAGACGCACAAGATCATTCCGCTATACGCCTTCGGTGTGTTCATGGCGTTCACGCTCTCGCAGGCCGGCATGGTGATCCACTGGAAGCGCAACCCGGAGCCCGGCTCGAAGCGCTCAGCGATAGTCAACGGCGTCGGCGCGGTCGTCACGGGCGTCGTTGCGGTCATCGTTGGCGGCACCAAGTTCTCGCACGGCGCCTGGCTATCGATCGCGATCATGTTTGCGCTCGCTATCCTCTGCTGGTGGATCCGCCGCCACTACGAGGACGCGGCTGAGCAGCTTGGCACTGGTCTGGCCGGCGCCGACGGTGTGGCGGAGAGCTTCTACATCGCCTCGGCGGGCAGGCCTCAGACCGTCATCGTGCCGGTGGAGAAGATCGACCGCGCCGTCCTGCGGACGCTGGCCTACGCACGCACGCTTTCGCCCAACGCCATCGCCATCCACGTCACGGACGAGCGCGAATCGGCCGAGGAGCTGCGACGGCGCTGGCAAGAGTCGATCCCGGATATGCCGCTGGTAGTGGTCGAATCGCCCTACCGATCCCTGGTCGAGCCGATCATGGCTTACATCGACGGCGTCGACCGTACCCAGCCCAACCACATGGTGACGGTGGTGCTGCCGGAGTTCGTGCCGAAGCACTTCTGGCAGAAGTACCTGCACAACCAGCTATCGCTGCGGCTCAAGAAGGCGCTGATCAACCGTCGCAACACGGTCATCGTCGACGTGCCCTACCACCTGCGCTAGCGACTCGCCGCTATACTGGGCCCCATGACGACCGAAGTGACGCTCACCGCCAAACGAGAGCAGCTGCTGGCGATCCTGCGTGAGCTCGGTTCCGTCGTGGTTGCCTTTTCCGGCGGCGTCGATAGCACCTTCGTTGCCTCCGCGGCCTTCGATGCGCTGGGCGAGCGAGCGCTGGCTGT
Organism: uncultured Chloroflexia bacterium; assembly: GCA_963697135.1. GTDB lineage: Bacteria > Chloroflexota > Limnocylindria > Limnocylindrales > CSP1-4 > Palsa-1033. Next base: position 71,147 of record CAVOMZ010000016.1, read on the forward strand.
GACGGGCGTTTCGCCTTCGATCCCGGAGGCCGAAGTGGAGGAAGCGAAGGCGCTGGCCGCGTCGATCGGCATCGCCCACCGGCTGATCGAAACGCACGAGATGGACCAGCCGGGCTACGTCGAGAACTCGCCCGACCGTTGTTTCTACTGCAAGGACGAGCTCTACACGCTGCTCGGTCAGATGACGCAGATCGACGGCTACGACTACGTGGTCGACGGCTGCAACCTGGACGACGTCGGCGACTACCGTCCCGGCCGGCGCGCCGCGGCCGACCACGGCGTGCGCAGCCCGCTGATCGAGGCGCAGCTGACGAAGGACGAGATCAGAGCCCTTTCGAAAGAACGCGGCCTGCCGACATGGGATAAGCCGGCGATGGCCTGCCTCTCGTCGCGCATACCCTACGGCTCGCCGGTGACGGTGGAGGCGCTGGACCAGATCGAGGCGGCGGAGATGTTCCTGCGCTCGCTGGGCCTGCGACAGCTCCGGGTGCGCCACCACGGCAGCATCGCCCGCATCGAGCTGGACGAAAGCGGCATGGCGGTATTGATGCGTGGCGGGCGGCGTCAGTCGGTGGTCGAGCGGTTCAAGGAGCTTGGCTTCGCGTACGTCGCACTCGACCTGGCGGGCTTTCGCTCCGGCAGCATGAACGACGTGCTAAAGCTAAAACAGCCGTAATCCGAGCAGTGCCCGATCTGTACAGCAAGGCTCATTGCGTTTTGAGGTTGGAAGCGTGGCGCTACCTCACCCAACCCCCTCTCCTTCCGAGGAGAGGGGCTCGTTCCGCGTCGCTTCGCGATGCGGTTGGTTGGAGCGCGGCTAAAGCTCGTGGAGCAAGATAAGACTCTTCTCTCTCCCTGCTAGGGAGAGCCGGGGGTGAGGGTCGACGCATTCGTCCGCCAGCCCAACTCTGATCAGCCAACGCCGAAGGGCGCGTCCTTTTACGAGATCAGGATGCTGTTGGAAGCTATCTGCAGGGCTCTTGGTTGCTTGCAAGATGTGTGATGGCGCGAAGAGATCTGCCGCGTTGAGTGGTCCGCAATACAGACTCACGGCATCCTGAGCCTGTCGAAGGACGGGCGCTCTGGCAATTTGCCGGACAAGCTCTCGTCAGCTCGGCGAGCGCAATCCTTGGTCGCCCGGAGGACCCCGTTCCAGCGGGCGCTCGGCTGAGCGCCCTACATTGTCCGGCGTGGCGACTTCGACTAAGGCGGCAACCACAACAATGAGGCAGCCGTTACTTCTCGATCATGATCTCGGTCGACTTAACGATTGCCGTTACTTGATCGCCTTCCTTGAGGCCGAGCGCTTCGGCTGAGCTCCTCGTGATCACGGAGACAATCTCCAGGCCGCCGGCTGATACGACGACTTCCGCCATGAGGCCGTCCGTCTTGACCGACTTCACGGTGCCTTTGAGCTGATTGCGCGCGCTGAGCATTTTCGAGCCTCCTTCGAGTATTGGTGGGCTAGAGATCGGCGCCTCAATACAGTCTATTGAAGCCGGCAGCCTTGCAGGCGCAGATTGGCTAATTACCTTGACGCTAGTCAATAGTTGAGTGATGATTTGCTCGCTATGCCGAAGACCAAGACGTTTCTCACGCCCGCCGAGTACGCAGTCCTGGGCCTCGTTCGCGAAAAGCCCGCCTACGGCTACGAGCTGCAGCGTCACCTCAGCGGCAAGCGCGGCCTCGGTCGTGTGTGTCCCGTGGAGCCGGCGATGGTGTACGCCATCCTCAAGTCGCTATCGGGGTTGGAGCTGATCGACGGCGTGTGGGACAACAGCGCCTACCCTCCCAAAGCCGTCTACACGACGACCGACCAGGGGCAGATCACCTTCGAGCGCTGGCTGCACAGCCCGGTCGGCCGCATGCGCGAGGTGCGTCTCGATTTCCTGGTCAAGCTCTATTTCGCCATGAAGGCAGACAACGACCTGGCTCGGGAGCTTGTCGCTGCCCAGATTGCCGTGACCACGGATTACGCCGAGGAGATCGCACGGGAGCAGACGGAGCTCGACATGGGTATGCCGGACTTCGACGCCATCGTCCTCGAATCGAAGGCCTCGGCTGCGCGCATCACGCTGGCCTGGCTACAGCGATGCCTGGATAGCCTGTCTGCCGCCTTTGCCTCGCCGCAAGGAAGCTAAGAAACACCAGGGGAGATCAATTGAAAAACTGGCTGGGCAAGTCTGTATTCCTGTCGCTGCTGACGATTGCCACGGTCTTCGGACTGGTCGCTTGTAGCAGCAGCAAGTCGTCCTCGCCGCCATCGACGGCCGCGACCAGCGCGCCGCCGGCCGCGGCGGCACCGACGACGGCGCCGGCAGCCGCCTCCGGCAAGATCACCGTTTTCGCCGCTTCGTCGCTGACCGATGCCTTCAACGAGATCAAGACCAACTTCATCAAAGCGAACCCGGGCGCTGACATCGAGTTCCAGTTCGCCGGCACGCCCGCGCTGCGTACTCAGATGGAGCAGGGCGCCAAGGCCGACGTCTTCGCCAGCGCCGACGTGCCCAACATGACGATGGCGCTGCAGTCCGGCCTCGTCGCCGATGCGGGCAAGACCTTTGCGAAGAACTCACTCGTGATCATCACTCCCAAAAACAACCCCAAGAAGGTCGCCGGTCCGGCCGACCTGAAGATGCCCGGCCTGAAGCTGGTGCTGGCAGCGCCGGAAGTGCCGGTGGGCAATTACGCTCGCCAATCATTCATGACCATGGAAAAGGACCCGATGTTCGGCGCGGGCTTTTCGGACGCGGTGCTCAAGAACGTTGTATCCAACGAGAGCAACGTCAAGCAGGTCGTCGCCAAGGTGCAACTCGGTGAGGCGGATGCCGGCGTGGTCTACGGCACGGACGTGACTGCCGACGTGAAGAACGACCTCACGCAGGTGGCCATCCCGACGCAGTTCAACGTGATCGCCGAGTATCCCATCGCCCTGACCAAGACGCCGGGCAACCCCAACACGGCCAAGGCGTTCGTGGCATACGTGACAGGCGCTGACGGCCAGGCGGTCCTGAAGAAGTACGGCTTCGTATCCCCCGGCAGCTAGAAATGCAGGACGCCGCGGCTCCGAGCGCACCTTTCTTCTGCCCGGTCTGCGAGCGCGCCATCGTCTTCATCTGGGTCTGGCAAGACCCGGAGAGCCCGCGTATTCGCATGTTTTGCGAGGACTGCTCGCATCTGGACGAGTACCAACTGTTGCCGAAGGAACAGCGCACAATCCTCAGCCTCGAAGGGTTTCAGCGCTTCGCGGCCCGCCGGCTTTTGACGCACGTCCTGCAGCGGGAGCGAGGCAAGAAGGCCGGCGTTACCGAGCACCACGAAGACTAGGAGCGAGCACTAGATGAGGACGGTAGCGCGAAAGCCCCTGTGTCTGCTTCTACCCCTGCTGGCGCTGCTCATCGGTTGCAGCAGCGGTGGGAAGTCGTCCTCTGCGACCGCAGTGCCGCCGACGACGGCGCCCGCCGCAACGCCGACGCCAGAGGCGTTCGACGGCGGGCCTTCGACTCAGCTTCAGCTCACGGGTCTGCTCGCCAAGACCGGTGTCTTCAAGCTTGCCGACCTTAAGGTGCTGCCGAAATCGGACGTCACCACCGATGCCGCGGCAGGCAACGGCAGGCTAGGCGAGCACAACTACGGCGGGCCGCTGCTCTATGACATGCTGATGGCAGCCCAGCCCAAGATGGACCCCAACCTCAAGAACGACCTGCTGCGTCGCGCCGTCATCGTCACGGGCAGTGATGGCTACAAGATCGCCATCTCCTGGGGCGAGATCGACCCGAACTTCGCTGCCAAGAAGATCCTCGTGGCCTACGAGCGCGATGGGCAGCCGCTGCCGGAAGCGGACGGCTTCGCGAGGCTCATCGTCCCCGGCGATGGTGCTGCCGGCCGCTACATCTCCAACGTGGTCAAGATCGAGGTCAAAGACTCGCTACCGGCGCAGACGCAGGGCGTCGCCAAGCCAACGACCAGCTTCAACATGGCCGGCGCAGTCGCCAAGCCCGGCGCTGTGGACCTCACGAAGCTGAACTCGCTGAAGCAGACGAGCGTCAGCATCACTGCCAACGGCACAACGACGGTCTTCGGCGGCGTGCTGCTGAGCGACCTGCTGCAGGACGCCGGCATCAAGATTGATGTCAACAAGAAGAACGACATGCTGACCAAGGGCATCGTTGGAGTCGGCTCTGACGGCTACGCAAGCCTGATCGTCGGCGGCGAGATCGATGCTAAGTTCGGCAACCTGCAGATGCTGATCGCGACGTCGAAGGACGGCCAGCCGCTGGCCGATTCGGACGGCTTTGCGCGTATCGTTGTGCCGGGCGATGGACGGGCCGGGCGCTACGTCAGTAACCTGATGCGCATCGAGGTGGTCGAGCTCTAAGTATTCGACGCGCCGGAGGCACCCCTGACTGAGGTTGCGGTCCCGATACCAGAAATAAGCCGGCATAGGGCGGGCGTGGACGTTGCGGCTGTCTTCGCGCCGATGGCGCTGATCTTTGTCGCCTTCATGGGCGTGCCGCTGATGGCGATGTTCTGGCGCGCCTTCGATAGCGGCGAGCTGGCAAAGAACCTCACTTCGCACATGGTGCTGCACGCGATGCGCCTGAGCGCGATCACCAGCACGATCTCGCTGGCGCTGGCGATCATCTTTGGCACGCCCGTTGCTTACTTGCTGGCGCGGCGTAACTTCCCCGGCAAGTTCCTCGTCGACCTGCTCGTAGACCTGCCTATCGTGTTGCCACCGACGGTGGCGGGTGTGGCGCTGCTGGTGGCTTTCGGCCGGCGCGGCGTATTGGGCCAGCACCTGGACCATATCGGCATTACCTTCGCGTTTCAGACGTCTGCGGTGGTGCTGGCGCAGCTCTTCGTCTCGGCGCCCTTTTACATACGCACGCTCAAGGCCGGCTTCGAGAGCGTGAGCCAGGAGTACGAAGGCGTCGCTGCCACGCTGGGCGCCAGCCCGTTGCGCATCTTCCGGACGATCGTGCTGCCGTTGTGCTGGCCCTCGGTCGTGGCCGGCGCGATCCTCTGCTGGGCCCGCGGCCTCAGCGAGCTGGGCGCCACGCTGATCTTCGCGGGCAACTTCGAGGGCCGTACCCAGACAATGCCGCTGGCGATCATCAGCGTCTTCGAGGCGGGCAGGTCGATCAACGTCGCCATTGCCCTGGCCGTGATCCTGGTGATCGTGGCTTCGGTCTTGCTCCTGGCGCTGAGACTTTTCGCGCGCTCTGCTGCCGGCCGTACTGTGGTTTAGGCCATGCTCTCCGTCGAGTTCGAGAAGACGCTGGGTGGCTTCCACCTCCGGCCGCGCTTCGTAGCCGAGGATGAGCTGGTGGTGCTGCTGGGGCCGTCCGGCTCCGGCAAGTCCCTGACTCTGCGCGCTATCGCCGGGCTACTGCGTCCCGATCGCGGGCGTATCGAGCTGCCGCAGGGTGTTGTCTTCGACTCGCAGGCCCACATCGAGGCACCGCCGCAGGAGCGAGGCGTCGGCTACGTGGTGCAGAACCTGGCGCTGTTCCCGCACCTCACGGTCGCCGAGAACATCGGCTTTGCAATCGACCGCTGGAAGCGGCCTGAGCGCCAGCAGCGAGTGGCCGAGCTGGTCGAGCTGCTGGGGCTGCAGGGGCTGGAATCGAGGCTGCCGCGATTTATCTCCGGCGGGCAGCAGCAGCGGGTGGCGCTGGGTCGGGCACTCGCGGCACGACCGCGCGTCCTGCTCCTGGACGAGCCCTTCACCGCCCTGGATACGCAGGTGCGCCACACGCTGCGCCGGGAGGTCGCGAGGCTACGGCGCCAGCTAGGGCTGCTGGCGCTGTTCGTGACCCACGACCTGCAGGAGGCCTACGCGCTGGGCGACAGCATCGCTGTCTACGACCAGGGCGAGGTGCTGCAGTTCGGTCAGCCGCGAGGAGGTCTTCAAGTCGCCGAAAAGCATTCGTGTCGCCCAGCTCCTGGACGCACGCAACATTTTCGAAGGCACCGTCGTCGCCAAGCACGAGGCCTTCACGGAGGTCGAGACGCCGTGGTTCCGCGTAAGGGCCCGCGCCGAGGGCGTGCTGGGGCCGGGCATGAAAGCGGCGGTCTCGATCCGGCCGGAGCACGTAATCATGCTGCGCCGCGATAGGCCTCACTCCAACGAGGTCGAGACGCTGCTGGACGTAGAGGTGGAGGAGGAGATCGCGACGGGCAGCAATCACCGCCTCTATCTGCGTGTGATGGGCGCCGGCGGGCCTACCGGTTGCGTGATCGAAGCTGACGTCCCGGCTCATCCCTACGACGTGATGGGCATCGCCTCGACGCCTTCGTGGCGTATTGCTCTGACGCTGGAGCAGGCTGTCGCCATTCCGCTCTAGGCGGCAACTGGCGACTACGCCGCCCTCCCCCGCGGCCCAGTGTCACGAGTGTTGGTTGGACTGGGACTAGGTCTCTCGCCTCGGCTTGGCGCCGATGGGTCGAGACGACAAAGGGTGTACCGGACCAGGCAGCCTGGCGGTTAGGCGATGGCTTTGGAGCCAATCAGGCGTGGACGGGGGTGTGGTCCGCCAGGAACTGCTTCATGCGCGCCGTGGCGTCTACGAGCGGCTGACCTTCTTTCCAGACCGGGATGAACTCGGCGTTGGGCAGGAGGCGGCCGATCTCCTCGGCGATAGCGAAGGGATGGGCGGCATCGTTGCCGGCGAGCACGAGGCACGGGGTCTGGCAGTTGCGCACGAAATCGCGGTCGACGCTGTAAGCGAAGCCCGGCGCGTAGAGGTTGGCGTAGAGCGAATCGAGGACCTTTTCGCCGGCTTCCGGGTGGTCCTTCAGGGTTGCGGCCCAGCCGTCGAAGCTGGCGGAGTGGCCGGGCAGAAACTCACCGACGCGGCCGATGGGTTGGGCGATCACGGCCGATGCGACGCGGTCCGGGTGCTCCTTGAGCATGTTGAAGATGAAGGGCCCGCCGATGCACTGCCCGTAGAGGTGGCACTTATCGATGCCGAGGTGGTCGAGCACGGCGATGTGGTCGGAGGTGAAGCTGTGCCAACCGTCCGCGACGGTAATCGGTGCGACGGAGCGGCCGGGGGCGTTGCGCTGGTCCATGGCGATGACGCGGAAGTCGGTGGCGAAGACCGTGGTGGGGTCCACGGGCGCCGAGGGGCGGTGCCAGACCTCGATGGCTGAGAGCAGACCGCCGGGCGCGAAGGTGAGGATAGGGAAGCCGCTACCGAACTCTTCGTAGTAGATGGTGGCGTTTCCGTTCTGGATCGTCGGCATGGGCTTCCGTCCTGTTCTCGTGCCTGATTCGGCAGGTTGTTCGGGAGTGTCGCCGGCGGTCGATGACGACCATGACACCCGGCTGCTGAGAGTCTAGGCACCCATCCGGAACGAAGGCAAGGCAGTGCTTAGCCTGGTTTGAAGCGCAAAAGTTCGGATTTGCATGCCTGCATGCGCGGGCACGCGTAAGATTGACGGGATGCAAAACCCGGACAGCGGTAACGCCACGGTCCGACGCTGCAAGGATGCAGCATGAAACGGCTGTCCCCTGCCAGCCGCGGCGTCTTCGTCGTCATTCTCCTCGTCGTTGGCGTCAGGCTGGGCATGGCAGCGCTGGATTCGTCGGCAGCTTCATCGCCGCTGGTGACGCAGGCAAACGGCGGCGGCCTGACGATCGCGTCGCAGGCTGAGAAGAGCAGCTCGCCATCGCCACCGGTCGTAAGGGAGGCTGTAGCCATCGTCCCGCCGGAGGCTTTGCTCCCGGATGCTCTGGCAGCGCTGCCGACGCCGGAGGCCAGCCCGACAGCCGAGGCAGAGGCAGCCGACACCTCTGATGCCCCGCGCGACGCTGATGCCGCGGCCGCCGACACTGCAATTCCGCCAACTGCCACAGAGGTGCCGCCCACGCCGGTCCCGCCGACACCGACCCCAATCCCGCCGACTGCTACGCCCGTCCCTCCAACGGCAACGCCTCGGCCGCCGACGCCGACGCCTCTACCACCCACGACAGCAACGCGCGTCCCCCTGCTGCCCGTTGCGACGCCCACAGTGCCACTGATCCCAGGGACGTTCACGGGGACGGCGACACCCTACAGCTCGTTGTTGACGGGCAACTCGATGGGCTGCACCGGCGCCGGCAAGTACGACCCGAACGACATCACGACCATCGCTGTGGCGGCGAGTCTGCACTTGCTGTTCCCGTGCGGTAGCCGGATGGAGGTGTGCGGCACGTTGGGCTGCATCACCGGCGTCCGCAAGGATTCGTGCCTGGCCTGCGGCGTCCTTTCGATAGATCTGTCGCGCGCCGGTTTTAACGCTACGTGCGGCCCTAGCGCCAACTCCTGCACGGTGCGCATGCGTCAGGTGCCTTAGCGGCCAGCGCGCAAACGCCCGTCGAAGCCAGCCGCCCCGGTTGACTTGAGGATGGTCGAGCAGGCACGGCTGTGTGCTAAGTCGAGGCGACGAAGAAGCGCCTTATCAGGGTGTTGAAAAATCGCTCTTCATGGCTCTGGGAGGGTCGTCGAAACCGCCGGATGAATCCGGCGGCAAGGCATTGCCCACGGCTTTCAGGCCGTGGTTTCCCTTTTTTCATCACCTGTCATGGTTGTTGATTAGCTAGCAACACGGGGCTGTCTGGAGAGAGAATCGGCTGGGCAAATGGATGCCCGCTTTGCTGCGCGGCGCTATCGCGACGGTCCGCCCCCATCCCTTGAAAACAAATAACCCGGGGGACACCGCCTGGAACTCCGGCAGAGAGTGGCTTCGCTTGCGCCGCTCTCTGCACTCTTTGCATGGCATTCTTTCAGATGTCTCTAAGAGCGAGACTTGAATCACCAAGGACCATAAGGGTTTGAAAGAGCGAGTCGAGTAAGCGGGCTTTGCGTCCGTATATCGCCTCAGGTGGTGAGCACCGGCACCGCGGCATTATTGAGCAGCTGCAACTCGTCCAGGGCCCACCGCGGCGTCTCGTTACGAATGTCGGCGATGACTGAGCCCGTCACGCATCTGGATGATGCGGCTGGCATGCTCGGCGATGTCCTGCTCGTGCGTGACGTAGATCACCGTGATGTTGCGCTGGCGGTTCATGACCTGAAAGATCGAGATGATCTCCAGGCTCGTCTTGCTATCCAGGTTACCCGTCGGCTCGTCGGCCAGGATGATCGAAGGGTTGGTGACCATCGCGCGGGCGATGGCGACGCGCTGCTGCTGGCCGCCGGACATCTCGGTAGGCTTGTGATGGATGCGGGCGCCGAGCCCCACCGCTTCGAGAGCGCCGATCGCCAGCTCTTTGCGGTCCTTGGTGCCGCGATAGACCAGCGGCAGCTCCACCTGGCGCACGGCGGGCATGCGCGGCAGCAGGTTGTAGTTCTGGAACACGAAGCCGATGGCCTGGTTGCGGACGATGCGCCAGCTCGTCGTCGGTCATTTCGCTGACGCGCGTGCCGTCCAGGATGTAGGCGCCAGAGGTCGGTGTGTCCAGGCAGCCGAGGATGTTCATCATCGTCGACTTGCCGGAGCCGGACGTACCGACGATCGCGACGAACTCGCCGTCTTCGATGGTGAGGTTGATGCCTGCAAGCGCATGCAGTACACCCTCGCCGGTGTCGTAGGTCTTCCAGAGGTCGATGAGTTGGATAGGCATTAGAGCCGACCGATTCCCGCGCCGCCGGGGTATGCGTTGCCCGGGCCACAGATGCGGCACGTTCCCGACAGCCTGCGCTGTGGTCTAAAAGAGTAGATGTGGACGCATAGCGACATAACCGCAGGGTAGGGTACTTACCGTTACGGCGGCGTTACGGTTCTTGCGCGCAATTCGTAGACGCGAGGTCATTCCTGGCTGGTGTTGGGTTATCGATGCCCAGATACGGCAAGCTAGGGGTCAGCGCGACCTGATCCCAAGGCATCGAGCCGCTCTAGCGTTGGCCGGTGAAAGGTGGTTTCGGGTTGGAGGTCAGTCTCGAGAGCGTCGCGGCAGGCGGGAGGAGAGGCCGTTGTGGATGAGCAGGTAGGGTTGCTGCTTTGGAGACGGCTTCGGTGTTTTGGAGCCGTTGAGGCCCAACAAAGCGATTGCCGCTGCCAGCGCCTCTGCCTTGGCGCTTCCCAGCCCTTCGTCTTGCTGGGGCGGCTCGTCAGGCTGGGTCGAGCTCGCTTCGTCCGGCGCTTTTCTCGACCGTCCCGCCGGGAGAGCCGTGGGCACGAAGAGCAGAATCGCCGTCAAGCCGAGACCGAGGTCAACACCAACCACTGGCAGCCTCTCTGATCGTTAAGAAAGGCAGGCGGCATACGCCGGCTTGCTCCTGAGTGAATCTAGGCGGGCCACATTGCCGGTAGATGAATGGTAGATGACGTTCGTATTAAGAGACGCTGATCGCCGCATGAAAGCCCATGCGATAGGGCGAAAGATCGACCCGAGCCAGAGAATCGAACTCAAGTCCGTCCGTCCTAAGCTAGCCTGCCCTTCGACCCGGCTCAGGGCAGGCTAGCTCAGGACGGACGGATTGTTGGGGCCCGTCATCGCCACATGGGTTGGCTGCGGCGGTAGGAGTGGCGCTAAGCGAAGGGGCTTAGGACGGTCTGCAAGGGCATTGGTGTCCGCGCGGCTTTGCGGGCTCTGGCCCGATGCGATGGGGCTGGTGCTTTGCCCACTTCGACGGTCGGTCTTAGGGCGGCGACATAGAGGGCGGCCGGATTGCCCGGCGGCCACCCGGGCATCGGGTCGATGGTGTCGATGTGGTGGAAGCCGCGCTGCTGCCAGAAGGCGCGCGTGTTCTCGTAGGGCTCGTAGCCGGCGGACTGGTCCAGCGTCTTGACCTCTACCAGGCTGACACCATCCGCCGCGAGGCGATCCAGGACGTGGGTCAGGAGCTCTGTGCCGCTGCCGTGGCCACGCTGGTCCAGGGAAACCGCCATCCACAGCAGCTCAGCCGCCAGGGCAGACCGCCTTTGGGACACGATAAAGCCGATGACGGCGGGCCCATTGCATATTACCCAGGCGCCGAGGCAAGCGAGGTCACGCTCTACCTGTTCGCACTCGTCGCCGGTGAAGAAGTCGGGAAGGCCCCGGATGATTTCTAAGCAACTGACGAAGTCCTGAGCAGTTGATCGTCTGATCACTCTCATACAGTGTCAGCATTATGCCCGGCCTCGTTGGCCTTATCGACCCTATCAACGACAAGACATAAGGACTTTAACCAACTGATAACACGCGCCTGCACTTGCGATATGTTGGCGGTGAAACAAAGCGCTGAGCCGGGACTCCATGTTAAGTCCCGGCCCAGTCGCTCACTAGAAGCGTGCTGCTCTAGCTGGCGATGACGGGGAAGAGGCGGATGTCGGCCGGGCCGCTGGCGTTGGCGCCAAGGTGCTTCATCAGCCGGGGCCCGATAACACCGGAGGCGGCGTCCGCGTGCTCCTGGCTGTCCCAGAGGACGCAGAGGCCGCTCTCGCCGTCATCGCCGCCACCGAAGAAGGCAGCGCTCATGCAACCGGCCTGCTGCTTGATCGCGGGGATGAGGTCGTCCGCCATGGATTTGGCCTGAGCGCGGCCGGACGGCGAAAGGGTAAAGCGGACGAGTCGAACGTAAGCCATGATTACTGCTCCTGCGCTCTTCTAGCGCTGCTAAGTCTTTGGGTGATGCCGGCTGGTCTCTCGGCCCTGCCGAAGGAGAGCCGGCGCTAATTGGCCAGCCGCGTGAGGCGGAGGTAAGGCTTGACCTGGCGGTAGCCCTGAGGGAAGAGCGTGTCTGCTTCGTCGTTGGTGACGGCGGGGAGGATGACTACCTCATCGCCGCGCTGCCAGTTCACCGGCGTCGCGACCTTCTCCTTGTCGGTGAGCTGCAACGAATCGACGACGCGCAGGATCTCGTCGAAGTTGCGGCCGGCGGAGGCGGGGTAGGTGAGGCTGAGCCGCACGATGCCCTTGGGGTCGATGACGAAGACAGAGCGCACGGTAGCGGTCGCGCTGGCCTCGGGGTGGATCATGTCGTAGAGCTGCGCGACCTTGCGGTCGCCATCGGCCAGGAGGGGGAAGTTGAGCGCCGTGCCCTGGGTCTCTGCGATGTCGCCGGCCCACTTGGTGTGCGATTCGGCGGAGTCAACGCTGAGGCCGATGGCTTTGACGTTGCGCCTGTCGAACTCGGGCTTGAGCCTGGCGACCATGCCGAGCTCCGTGGTGCAGACGGGGGTGAAGTCCGCGGGATGGGAGAAGAGGATGGCCCAGCTATCGCCCTTCCATTCGCCGAAATTGATCGGTCCCTGGGTGGATTCCTGGGTGAAGTCTGGAGCCTTGTCGCCGAGTCTCAGTGTCATTTTCGTGCCCTTTCTTCGCTATGGTTCCGCTGATGGTGGCTGATGATGTGGTGGTTAAACGTCCGTCGTGACGACCTGGCCGGAGCCCGTGTCGCAGACGGCGTCCACCTCGATGATGGCGTCGTAAGGGAAGCCGAGGCCGGCATAAGCGCTCGCCACCGCGTCCTTGCTTGGGGCGTCGAACTCGCAGACCACGCGCCCTTCGCTAAAGCTGGTGAGAGCCCGAATGAATCGCGTGCCGTCTGGGCTGCTCTTGCTCAGCTCTTCGAGTGCGGGAGTGGCGGCGCTGAGCATTTCCCTGGTGAATCCGGGCAGTGTGTGCAATCCCATGTAGTAAGACATTCTTCTAAGTCCTTTCGCTTTGCGTTCGTTAATTTGTGTGGTTATTCAGTCTCGGTTTCTTGCCGTAGTTGCCTGCCTTTCGCCGCTTCGTTGCTTTTTCGTTGATGAAGCGACGATACTTCTGGCCGAGAGGCGCTCCATGGGTAAATTCCCCCATCTTGAGTTGCCATGGCCGGAAACAAAGGCGAGAGAGATCGAGACGAAGATGGCGATGAACTCCGAGTCGAGCCTGGCGGAAATGCTCTGCGCTCTCTCGTTTGTGGCCGACATCGGCATGGGGCAGCGCATCGAGCATGGGCTGCGCAGCGCCTACGTCGGCCTGGAGATTTGTCGCGAGACGGGAGCCGGCCCTGAGGACGCGGAGGCCGTGTTCTACGGCGCCTTGCTCAAGGACGCCGGCTGCACGGCCTGCGCCACCGTGTTCGCCAGCTTCTTCGGCGGCGATGACCTGGCGGCCCGCGAAGACTGCCTGCTGCTCTCGCCGGACAGCATGACGGATGCTGTGGGCTGGTTCTGGCGCCACTCACCCGCGGACCTAACGCTGCCCACCCGCATGGCGAAGCTGTTCTCCTTCCTGGCCGAATGCAAAGGCGTGATGAAGGAAGGTGTGACGGCGCACTGCGAAGTCGGGCGCATGTTCTCGCGGCGATTGGCGATGCCGGAGAGTGTGAGTAACACGGTGCTCTACTCCTGGGAGCGCTGGGATGGCAAAGGCATGGCCTACGGGATCAAGGCGGCAGACATTCCCTTACCGGCGCGCATCCTGCACGTTGCCCAGGTCGTTGAGTCGGCGTTCTCATTCGGCACGGCCACGGCGGCCGATGCAATTGCCAGGCAACGGCGCGCTACCGACTTCGACCCGGACGTCAGCGATGCGATCATCAAGCTCGGGGCGACGCCGGGCTTTTGGACGCCGCTGGGCGAGGAGAGCGTGCATGACCTGGTGATGGATATGCGGCCGGCCTCTTCGTTCGACGCCCTTACGGCGGCTCAAAGCGATAGCGTCTGCGAGCTGCTTGCAGACTTCGCCGACGCCAAATGCCAACGCACCTGGAACCATTCGACCGCGGTGGCGGACAGTGCGAAGGAGATTGCGATGGCGATGGGCCTCGGCGCTGTGGAATCGACGGAGCTGTGGCGCGCGGGACTGGTGCACGACATCGGCAAGGCGGCAGTGCCGGTCGGCATTCTCGAAAAGGGCGATTTCCTCACACAGACAGAATCGGAGCGATTTCGCGCCCATCCCGAATACACCGAAAGAGTGCTTTCGCGAATCGGACCCCTGGAGCGGCTGACCGCTGTTGCCGCGGCGCACCACGAGCAACTGGACGGCCACGGCTACCATCGCGGCGCCGGCAGCGCCGAGCTGGGTCTGCCGGCCCGCATTCTGGCGACGGCGGACAAGTACACTTTGATGCGCGCAGGCGGCCAAGAGGAAGCGCGTGTGCTGGACGACCTGCAGCGTATGGCTGGCTCGGTCCTGGACGGAGACTGCATCGAGGGGCTACGCAAGGCGCTGGGTGGTGGACCGAAAGACGAAGGCCGGCGGCCGGCGGCGCCCAGCAGCCTCAGCGAACGCGAGGTCGAGGTCCTGCGTCTCGTGACGGAGGGCGCGACAGCCAGGGACGTCGCCGAAAAGCTGGTAATCAGCCGCAAGACGGTCGAGCGGCACCTGGAGAACATCTATAACAAGCTCGGCGTCACCTCCAAGACGGCGGCTGCCGTTTATGCCGTGACCAACCGCCTCGTCTGAGGAGAGCGCCGGAGCCGTTGACTGACCTTGCCCAGTCGAGCACGCGTCGGGGCCGCGTGATCCGATACCAGTAGAGCGTCGAGAATCCGGGGACCTCCGCCGCCGTCCGAGTCAAAGAAGAGCCGGGGTGAGGGCACCTGCCACGTCTCGCCAAGCCTAAATACTCCACCATTCCCGTCGCCAGATTCGCCCTAACCGTCTCATACCCCCTAAGATTCACCACATATCCATGGCGTTCGTTTACCCCTTAACCGACCTCACCCGATGAAACGGCTGATCCCGGCAGACCTCGACCGCCGCTGGCTGTCCCTCGGCGTTATCACCATTGGCTCTTTCATGACGCTGCTGGACAGCACCATCGTCAACGTGGCGCTGCCGGGCATCACGAAAGACTTCCACGCGGACGTCAGCCAGGGAGAGCTCGTCGTTACGCTCTACCTCATCAGCCTCGCCATCGTCATACCGCTCAGCGGCTACCTCGGCGAGCGCTTTGGCCTGAAGCGCGTTTACATGCTCACGCTTACCGCCTTCGTCCTTAGCTCCGGCCTTTGCGCCGCGGCCTGGTCGTTCCCCATCCTGGTGTTATTCCGGTTCTTACAGGGTCTCGGCGGCGGCATGCTCCAGCCCGTCGGCATGGCGATCATGTTCACGATGATCACGCCGTTGGAGCGTGGGCGATTCATGATCATCCTTGGCCTGCCCATCCTCCTCGGCCCCATCCTCGGTCCAACGGTCGGAGGCTATCTCGTCGACTACGTGAGCTGGCGGGCCATCTTCCTGATCAACGTGCCCGCCGGCATCATCGCCCTCTTCCTCGCCCATCGACTGCTGCACGAGATGCCGACGCGCAGGACAGCGAAGCTCGACTTCATCGGCTTTGCCCTCATCGCGACTTCATTCCCCGCCCTGCTCCTCGGCCTCAGCGAGGGCGCCGACAAGGGCTGGGGCGGCCCGCTCGTCAGCATTCTCATCGGCGGCGGCGCCATCGGCGTAGTGCTCTTCGTCATCCACGAGCTGCGCCATGACGACCCGCTGCTTCAGCTCCGCCTTTTCAAGCATCCAATGTTCGCCATCTCGTCGGTGATGCAGCTGGTCACGCAGTTCTGCTTCTTCGGCAGCAACTACCTGCTGCCGCTCGTCCTCCAGGATGCCTACCACCTCAGCGCGTCGAAGACCGGTATGCTGCTCTTCCCAGTCGCTATCTGCGACTTCCTAGCGGTGATTGTCAGCGGCCGCCTGTACAACCGCGTCGGCCCAAGGCCATTCGCCCTGCTCGGCCTTTTCTTCCTCTTCGGCACCGCCCTGGCGCTCACGCGGATAACGCCGACAACGAGCGTCTACGTCATCGCGGCCGTCTCATCTCTGCGGGGCTTCGGCATGGGGTTCTGCATGATGCCCGTCCAGACGATGGCGTTCAATACGGTGCCCCAGCCCCTTATGGCCCGTGCCACGGCGCTGAGCAACGTCATGATGCGAATATTCGGCTCGGCGAGCACCGCTATCCTCACCTCGATTGTCGTTGTTGCCCTCACCTGGCACGGCGCTTCCCACGGCGCCACCGTCAACTCCGGCGCAGTGCCAGAGAGTATCCTCGTCAAAGCATTCGTTGATGCGTTCATCGCGATGGCGATCGTTTCCTCCTGTGGCATCGTCCTCGCCCTTTTCTTGCACGACGAAGTCCTCACGACCGCCCGCGCCGGCTCCCACACTGTACAGAGCGAAGTCGAGGCGGTGATGGCCGAGAGCTAGGGTTAGCTCGGTAGCCAGCGCCATCGAGTCAGCGCCGACCCTTTGCGGGTCGAAGGGCGCAACGTCTTCCTTCGGACGGCGGCGACCGGCTGACAAATGCTGCCGCGTGGGGTGACCTCTCCCCTGACCCCTCTCCTTGCGAGGAGAAGGGGTGTACCGGAAGTCCGTTGTACCTCCGCGAAGAAGCACACGCGGCTTCAATGCGAAGGCTCCTCTTCGCACCTGGCCGGGTATCGCCAAAACGTAGGCCCTCAATCTCTGGTATCGCGAAGCGGTGGCCCATGGGGGTGAGCTTCTGCCCAGACAGGCGTACAATCCGCGACGTATGAGCGCCGGCCCGTCCACGTCTTTCGGCGTCCGGGCAGAGCAGAGGAGACCAGAATGAAGCTTGTGGTGTTTAACGAAGGACGGCCCGGCATGCTGACCGACCGCGGCGTGGTAGATGTCAGCGAGATTACGCGCGCCCGCGGCCATTCCGCCGGCCAGGACGCAATGCAAGGTCGCTGATCAGCGACTTCGACGAGCTCAAGCCCGAGCTCGACGAAGCTTGCGAAGGAGGGCACGGCCCTGCCGTTGTCATCCGTGAAGCTGCAGTCGCCGGTACCGCGCGCCAAGGTGCTGGCCATGGGCGGCAACTACCGCGAGTTCGGCGCCCGCGAGCCCTCGCCGATGTGGGGCTTCCTCAAGTCCACCGACGCCATCGCGGGCGACGGCGACACGGTCGTCCTGCCCGAAGTCGATGCCAACATCTTCCACCACGAGGCGGAGCTGGTCGTCGTCTTCGGCAAAGCAGGCGACCACATCCCGCAAGCTCAGGTCATGGACCACGTCTTCGGCTACACCTGCGGCGTCGACGTGTCTGCCCGCATGCCCCCTCGCCCCCAGGCTGGTGCTGGCGGCATCGACCGCACCAAGATGCCGATCTCGGCAGGCAAGTCTTACCCGGGCTTCACGCCTCTCGGCCCCTGCATCGTTACCAAGGACGAGATCGCAGACCCCTACAAGCTGCAGGTGCAGCTCTGGGTCGATGGCGAGCTGCGGCCGAACTACAACACCAGCGACCTTGCCCACACGATCCCCGAGTCGGTCGAATGGGCTACGGCCATCACCCCTGTTGAGCCTGGCGACGTTCTCTACATGGGCACGAACCACCAGGGCCTGGGCGCTCTCCAGGACGGCGAGAAGGTCGAGATCGAGATCACCGGCATCGGCCGCATGACGTTCAAGATCAGCGACCCCTCGAAGCGCCGCTGGCCCAAGGGCGTCGACGAAGTGACCGCCTCCAACGTCCGAAGCGGCGCGGGCGGCGGCCCCGGCTCCCAATCGCGGCCGCTCTAGGATCTGGAAGCCGGCGATTCGAGATCGAGTCGCCAAGTGCCCAGAAGAACCAGCGACTCACGATAGCTAAAAGGCGGCGAT
Source organism: uncultured Chloroflexia bacterium (assembly GCA_963697135.1). Taxonomy (GTDB): domain Bacteria; phylum Chloroflexota; class Limnocylindria; order Limnocylindrales; family CSP1-4; genus Palsa-1033. The sequence goes on from CAVOMZ010000016.1 coordinate 88,689, forward strand.
GATCCGTGGGATCGCGATGGCTGGGATTCTCTAGAAATTGCCGAGAGCGCCGGCTATCGAGAGCGGCCGGGCTTAGGCTTCGGCGACGGGCAGAGGCTCTTCGTGCCACGAGGGCTCAGTCAGGAAGACGAACAAAAGCACACTCGTAACGAGCAAGATGATGCCCAGGACCACGAAGCCAAGGCTGAGCGATAGGGCGCCAAACAGGGCAGCGCCGGCCGGCCCGACGATGAATGCGCAGGCCTGAGCGCTCGCGGCCCAACCGAAGGCCGTACCACGACGCTCGCGCGGCACGCTGGCTGCTACCAGGGTGTTGGTGGCGGGAATCGTGGCCGCCTGCAGCAAGGTAATGGCGACGTAACAGGCGATAAAGAGCGGGACTGCTTTCGCCGTGGCCAGCAGTAGGTAGAAGGCGCCGCCCAGCACACAGATCACCGATAGCACAACTCGGTACCGGCCGGGTCGCAGGAAACGCGGCGCGAGAATCAGGACGCTGATTGCACTGCCGACACCGCCGAGAGTGAAGGCGAGGCCCGTAATCGTGCCGACGTGGGTTGGATGGATCGCCTGGATCGCTACCGGTGTCGCCAGCCGCAGGAGCTGCGACATGGAGAAGATCAGGAAGTAAAAGGCAATGATGAGGACAAGCTGTCGCGAAGGTCGCAGGGCGACTTCGGCCGCGGGACGAGGACCGGGCTCGCTGGTCTGACTGCCGTCCGTCTTGCTAGCGTTGGTCTTTCTGACGCCGACGGTATCCTTGGCAACGAGGAAGAGCACGCCCGTCGCAGCGATGCCGGGCAGCAGCGAGGCGATGAGGATGGCGCCACGATAGCCCGAAGGCGCCTGCCAGAAGCGCGCCAATGGATGGGCCCATGACGGTGCCGATGTACTGACAGCCGGTAACGATGCTGAGGCTGGGCGCCAAGCGTTCTTCCGGCACGGTGACGCTAATCAGGGCAACCGCCGCTGGTACAAAGCCGGAGAACAGCCCCTGGAAGGCAAGGGCGAAGGCGATCTGCCAGGGCGCTTGGATAAACGCGGCGATGAGGATCGTCGGTACCGCAAGATAAAGGGCTCGTAGGAACATGACCTTGCGGCCGATGCGGTCCGAGAGGGAGCCCCATAGCGGCCCCGTGGCAATCCGGGCGATGCCCTGCACCGTCGTGGCGACGGCGATCCAGAACAGCGCGTTGGCATCGCTGCTGGCGCCGATAGATACGAGATACAAAGGCATGAACGGGTACCAGAAGTCGAACGACATGCTGGCCATACCGGTGGCCACGCCGATGGTAACGGCGTTTTTTAGATCGCCGGTCGTTGGCGCCGCCGAGTCAGCGTCCGGGGTAGGGACGCTGTTAACTTCGCTCAAAGCCTGGGGTTTGGAGTAACAAGAGGTCAGTCGGAAGTTTCAAGATGCGCCCTCATGCTAGCACTGGTCGCAACCGATTCACGCTGGCCTGCGCCATTTCGCGGGCGGTGCCGGAGAAGGGCTGTTACAGACTGTCCCAGTCACAGCGTTAGGCCTTAGGATGCACCCGGTAACCAACCCATCCGGAAGCAGCGAACGGGAAAAAGGGATTCTGACTTGGCTAGCGAACCTGAAGAGACCTGGGCAGACGAAGCTGATGTGGTCGTGATCGGCTCAGGCGCGGTGGGTCTGCCGGCAGCGATTGCGGCGCGAGAAGGCGGCGCTTCCGTGCTGGTCATCGAAGCCAACTTCGACGTCGGCGGGCACGCGGCGATCAGCGGCGGCAACCTGCCTCTCGGCGGCGGGACGAGTGCGCAGAAGAGGGCAGGCATCGTCGATTCGCCCGACCTGCTCTTCGCCGACCTCACGGACTGGTCTGTGGTCCAATCCAACGGCGCTCCCGACTATCGCTACAACGACCGCGAGATCATCCGCGCCTTCGCCGATTGGAGCGCCCCGACCTACGAGTGGCTGCTCGAGCAAGGCTGCGTCTTCATCGACTCGCCAATCGACAACCGAGGCGCCCAGGGCACCGGCAACTCGGCGCCGCGCGAAGCCCACTTCGCTGCCATGGACTGGGTGCAGTATCAGACCGGCAAAGCTCAGCCCCCGGAGCGAGGGCCGCTCACCTCTTCCGGCATCGGTCTCGTGCGGCCGCTGGAGGCGAAGGCCCGCGAGATGGGCGCGCGTATCGTCCTGAACACGAAGATGACGTCGCTGATCCGCGAGCCGGGCCCGGACGGCCGCGTCATCGGCGTCGTCTGCGAGCGGCGACGGCGGCACGCTCAGAGTCCGCGCGCGGCAGGGCGTCATCCTGGGCACCGGCGGCTGCACCAGCAACGTCAACTTCCGCCGCATCTTCGACCCGAGGCTGACGGAGGAGTACTGCGGCGTCGCCGGCGAGCCGTTCTCGGTGCAGGACGCCAGCGGTGAGATTGCCGCCATGGCCGTCGGGGCGTCGCTGTGGGGCGCGTTCAACCAGAGCGCCGAGCATGGCTGGACGGTGACCAAGGCCGGAAACATCGGCTGCCAGTACGGCTACGTGAACCTGACGTGGTCGCCCGGCAGCCCGGTCTTCGACAAGGCGCGCGCCACCGGCCTGCAAGGTCGCCGATTGGCAGGACGTCATCCTCGTCAATCAGGCCGGCCGGCGCTTTTACGATGAGACCGGGCCGCAGTACACCGCCAACAACTACAACGGTGTGCCGGACTACGTGCAGGGCAGCTACCTGAATGCCAAGAACGTCAAGTACGCGCCGCGCAATTTCCTCAACGCGGCCATGGCGGGCACCGGCGAACCGGTCAACGGCGGCGGCCCGATCTGGGCCATCTTCGACTCCGAGGCGGTGAAGCGTGAAGGCTGGAGCGTCGAGCCGCCATGCGTCGACCGGCCGAGGGCTTCTTCTTCGAGGGCAATACGATCGCGGAGCTGGCGGCGAACATCGAGAACAAGTTTCAGCGGAAGCCGATGCCCGCGGACGTGCTTGAAGAGACGGTGCGGCGCTACAACAGCTTCGTCGGCGGCGAGGACCTCGATTTCGGCAAGCCATCACCGAAGTACAAGGTGGAAGCCGGGCCGTTCTACGCTGCGTGGTCGACGCCGGTGATCCACGACACGCGCGCCGGCCTGCGCATCGACAAGGACTGCCATGTCATCGACCTGCAGGGCAAGGTGATCCCCGGGCTCTACTGCGGCGGCGAGTCGGCCGGCGGCTTCAGTCAGCACGGGCTGGCGCGGTCCGTCGTGCAGGGGCGCATCGCCGGCATGAACGCCGCGGCGGAGAAGCCGTAGCGGGCTGAACTCTCTTCGGTTGCCGGCGCACTGTGGGTCAGCTAGTCGAGGAACTTGCCTGGTATCCAGCGATGGCCGAAGGGGTCATTGACGCCGCCCTGCAGCATGCGGCGGATGGGCCGGCTGCCGCTCGTGACGTATTCATGCTCCTGGACAGGGCTGCTCTCGGTCGCTCCGGCGGCAATTGCCCGGGCTTGCGTTGCCCTCGGGTCATCGACGAAGAGCTCGATGCGCACCGTCGTGTGGCCAACGCCGTCCGGCGAGCGGGTGCCGTGTTGCGGCGACTCCTCGGCCAGAAAGACTTCTGCGCCATCGATCGACAGGCCTGCGACCGCGGCAGGAGTGCCCAGGCGCCAGAGCTCCTCGGCGCCGAAAGCGCGTTTGTAGAAATCGATCGCCGCTTCTACATCGCTCACCGCCAGCATCGGCGAGATCTGTGTTGCCATGCGCCGATTATAGGGCTGACGAAGGCCGCTATCGCGGTGACCTTCAACACGCGGGAGAATTCGACTATACGGGCGCGACCCCTCTCCCGGGCCCTCTCGCCAGAGGGGGCGAGGGGACAAGAAAGAGAGTCTGTTTTCGAGGCATGAACGAGGACGCGGCTGCAGGATTCATCCTACGGATATCCCAAAGCCCACCTGCCCAACCTGCGTTCCTGTCGCTAGAGCTTCATGCGCGGAAAGAGGCGCTTGGCGTTGCCGTTGAGGATCTTGAGGCGGTCGTCGTCGCTGAGGAAGTCCATGTGCTCGAGGACGGGGACGAGGTCGTCGGCGACTTTGCCGGTCCAGGGGTTGAGGGACGCGGTGCCGCCGCCGGGGACTTCGGTGCCGAAGAGCATGCGGTCGACGCCGCGCTGCTTGATCGCGGTCGCCATGAAGTCCGGGTCGTAGGCGCAGGTGTCGAAGACCAGGTTACTGCTGAGGTCGCGGCCGGTAGGGCCGGCCTGCTCGACGTTGCCGATGTTCATGCCGACGGAGCCGCCGCCGCGCTGACCGCTGGCCTGGCCGCGGTCGCCGAGCATGCGGTCGAGGGCGCCGCCGCAGTGGCAGACGACGATGCAGAGCTTGGGAAAGTGCTCGAAGACGTCGCTGTTCTCCAGGAGCAGGGTCGCGAGGGCTTCTTCGGTGACGTTGTTGTACTGATAGCTGGCGGGCATGCCGTCGAGGCGCGGGTCGCGGCTGATCGAGGGGTGGACGATGAGCGGCACGCGCAGGCGTTCGGCCTCGGAGTAGAGCGGGAACCAGTATTCGCGGTTCATGCCGGGCGTCTGGCGGTTGGCGCCGGGGTCCGGGTTGACGATCGCGGCGACGAAGCCGAGGTCTTCGACACAGCGGCGCAGCTCTTCGATGCAGTTGGTCGTGTCCAGCGATTCGTGCTGCGGTAGCTGCGCCACGCCGAGGAATCGGTCGGGGTGCAGCTCGGCACTGCTGGTGCGATGGTGTTGTTGGTGATGCGGGTCCAGGCGTCGACCATGAAGGGGCGTTCCCAGTGCATCATCGCCACCGGGCGAGGCGAGATCATCTGCACGTCGATATTGCGGTCGTCAAGCATCTTGAGGTGGCCGCCGAGGGCGCTTTCTACCAGGTCCGTGGGCATGGTCCAGTCGCCGGAGGAGATGCGCAACGCAACCATGTTGTAGGCGTAGGCGCGGAACTGGGGCGGCGTCGACATGTGGCCGTGGATATCGATTACGGGTGTGCCTTTGTACATTGGGCGCTCCTCTTATGCTCGCGAATCCGCCCGACGCATGAAGGTGCGTCGAAGCCCGCCAGAGTATAGCCGCTAGGAGGTGGCTCTTAGCTGTTAGCCGTTAGCTTCCGAGACAGCGCGCCCTCACCCTGGCCCTCTCCCCTGTGGGGGCGAGGGGACTGTGCGTTTTCTGCGCTTGGGTATTGCCACGCTCGGCGGACGCCGAGAAAGGAAGCATGCGGTGCCCGTAGAAAGGTGGGGCAACGTGATTGCCCTTGGCAGTTTGGTTAATCGAGCTTCGACATGAAGTCGATGAAGTGCGGGAGGGCAATTTCGGCGTCCGGGAGGTCTGGGTAGGTTGGCTTCTCCCATTTGAAGGAAACCCAGCCGTCGTAGCCGTGGCGGCCGAGGATGTCCAGGACTTCGCGGTTGGGCACGAAGCCGGCGCCGGGCAGGCAGGCTTTGAGCCTGCCATCAGCAAGGCGCTCTCGGTCCGCGAGATGGAACTGCGTGACGTGCGGCGCGGCTTTCTCGGCGGCGGCGATGGCGTCTTCGTCCATGTCGATGCAGTGGTCGGGCGAGAAGCCGAGGCCGAAGCGCGAGTCGTTGACCATGGTTGCAAGCTGAGTCATCTGGGCGGCCGAGGGCGCGCCGGGGTGGTTCTGTATGTTGAAGACGACGTCGTTGCTTTGGGCCAGGGCGCTTGTTAGGGCGCGGGCGAATCCTTCGAGGTAAGGCTGCCAGTTGCCGTCGCGCGGGCTGGCGGCGTTAACACGCAGGCCGTGCGTGCCGAGGCGATTCGCGAGCCGGGCATGGGCGACTATATCCGCCGCGACGTCATCCCAGGTCACGCCTTCCTCGTTGCCACGCAGGTTGTAGGCAAATGGTCAGCTGGCGAGTAGCCCCGAGGACGGCGTCGAGCAGCTCGGCCCGGCGTGAATTCGTCGGTTGACATCAATTGACTCCCATGGCTATCATCTGCACTGCGCAGATAAATAATAGCGCAATTGATGAACTCAGCAATCTGCGTGCCATGGAGGACATGATCCCGTGATTCTCGACCGTCCGCCGGCCGCCGGCGCAAGCCCCGGCCAACCTGCCCCGGCGGTGCAGCCCGGCCAACCCGGGAGCGAAGCCGCAATCCAGGCCTCAGACCTGGTGAAGACCTATCCCGGCGACGTTCGCGCCCTGGACGGGATCAGCCTGATGGTTGAACCCGGCACGATCTTCGGCCTGCTCGGGCCGAACGGGGCGGGGAAGTCGACCACGGTCAAGGTCCTGACGACCCTGTCGCGGGCCGACAGCGGTCGGGCGACGATCTTCGGGGTCGACGTCGCGGCGCCAGCCCGACCGTGTCCGGCGGATGATCGGCGTGGTCGGCCAGCGCGGTGCGGTCGACCTGGAGGCGACGGGGCGTGAGAACCTCACCCTCCAGGGCCGCCTCTACGGGATGCCCGGCGGCGAGCTCCGGCAGCGGGTCGACGAGCTGCTCGGCGATTCGGCCTGGACCGAGGCCGCCGACCGGATCGTCAAGACCTGGTCGGGCGGCATGCAGCGCAAGCTCGACGTGGCCTCCGGCCTTGTCCACCGGCCCCGCGTCCTGTTCCTCGACGAGCCGACAACCGGCCTCGATCCAGAGGCCCGGGCCGAGCTGTGGGCGGAGGTCCAGCGCCTGTCGGGCGAAGGGCTGGCGATCCTGCTGACGACCCATTACCTCGAGGAGGCCGACCGGCTGGCCGGCCAGGTCGCGATCATCGATCGCGGCCGGATCGTCGCCCAGGGCACGCCCGAGGCGCTGAAGTCCGGGCTGCACGGCGACGCCATCGTGGTCGAGCTGGGCGAGTCGGCCCGGAACGGCCAGGCCGCCGCGATCCTCGAGCCGCTCGAGGGCGTCCACGAGCCTGCCCGTCGACCGGTCGGACCCTGCGGGCGCGGGCCGACAACGGCGCCCGCTCGGTCCCCAACGTCCTGTCCGCGCTCGACGCGGCCGGCCTCGACGTTGCCTCGGTGACCGTCGCCCGGCCGTCGCTCGACGACGTCTATCTCCAGCACACCGGCCGGGCGTACCGCCCGGAGAGCCAGGAGGCTTCCCGATGACCGCCCTCGCCGAGATCGGCCAACCTGACCGGCCGCCACCTTCGATTCTTCATTCGCCAGCCCTGGTTTGTCCTGATCAGCCTGGTCCAGCCGGTGATCTGGCTGCTCCTGTTCGGGGCGCTCTTCCAGAACGTCGTCCAGATCCCCGGCTTCGCGGTCGGGACGAGCTATCTCGACTACCTCGTGCCCGGGGTGCTCGTGATGACCGCCCTGTTCTCGTGCGGCTGGAGCGGGATGTCGATCATCGAGGACCTCGACCGATCGATCATGGACCGGCTCCTGGCGACCCCGATCCATCGCAGCGCGATCATCGTCGGGCTCAACGTGTACTCGCTCGTCTCGTTCGGGATCCAGGCCCTGATCATCGGTGGCCTGGCCCTCCTGCTCGGGGCGCGATTTCCCGGCGGTGTCCTGGGCTACGCGGTCCTGACCCTGTGCGCGATGCTCGTCGGGGCGATCGTGGCCGGGTTCTCGGACGCGATGGCGCTGCTCCTTCGCCAGCGGGAGTCGGTCATCGGGATCAATACCCTGCTGACGCTGCCGCTGACGTTCCTGTCGGCGGCGTTCATCCCGCTCAAGCTCGCCCCCGGCTGGATCGCCACGGTGGCCACGTTCAACCCGGTCAACTGGGCCGTCGAAGCCGGCCGGGAAGCCCTGACGGCCGGCCCCGACTGGTCATTCGTCCTCGTCCGGATCGCCCTCCTGGTCGTCCTGGCGGCGCTCACCACGGCCTGGGCGACGAGCACGTTCCGGGCCTACCAGCGCTCGATCTAGGGCGAACCCGGCCCGGGATCGGGCGCTCGAGCGCCCGACCGCGGCCTACAATCGGGGCCATGACCGACCGCCCGATCAAGGTCCTCATCGCCAAGCCCGGCCTGGACGGCCACGACCGCGGCGCGAAGGTCCTGGCCAGGGGCCTTCGCGACGAAGGCTTCGAGGTCGTCTACACGGGCCTCCGGCAGACCCCCGAGATGGTCGCCACGGCGGCGCTCCAGGAGGACGTCGACATCGTCGGCCTGTCGATCCTTTCGGGAGCGCACATGACCCTCGTCCCGAGGATCTGTGAGCTCCTCCGGGCCGAGGGCCTGAGCGACGTCCTGGTCTCGGTCGGGGGGATCATCCCCGACGACGACATCCCGGTCCTCAAGGAGGCCGGGGTGAGCGCCGTGTTCGGGCCGGGCACGACGATCGGCGAGGTCGCCACCTTCTTCCGGGCAAACGCCCGACCGCGCGAATAGGGTGATTCCGCCGCCTGGCGGCTCGGCCGAGGCGCGCGCGGCGGAGCTGGGCGATTCGGCCCTGGCCGGCGACCGCCGCGCGCTGGCCAGGCTGCTGACCGCGGTCGAGAACCGAACCCCGCTGGCCGACGCGGCCATGCGCCGGCTCTATCCGCTCGCCGGCCGCGCTCACCTGGTCGGGATCACCGGCCCGCCGGGCGCCGGCAAGAGCACCCTCGTGGCGGCCCTGATCGGCGAGATCCGGCGGACTGGCCGGCCGGTCGCGGTCGTGGCCGTCGATCCGTCGAGCCCGATCACCGGCGGGGCGATCCTGGGCGACCGGGTCCGGATGCAGGCGTACGCGGGCGACCGCGACGTCTTCATTCGCTCGATGGCCGCCCGGGGCCACGCCGGCGGGCTGGCTTCGACGACCGGAGCCGCCTGCGCCGTGCTCGACGCTGCCGGCTTCGAGATCGTCTTCATCGAGACCGTCGGAACCGGCCAGAGCGAGGTCGAGGTCGCCGCCGCGGCCGATACGACCGTCGTGCTCGAGGCGCCCGAGATGGGCGACGAGGTCCAGGCGATCAAGGCCGGCCTGCTCGAGGTGGCCGATGTCGTCGTCGTCAACAAGGGCGACCGGCCGGGCGCCCAGCGGACGGCCAGCCAGCTCCGGGCGATGCTTGGCGGCGGCCACCGGGGGATCCACGGGCCGCCGGTCCTGATCACGACCGCGGCGACGGGTGCCGGCGTGCCCGAGCTGCTCGAGGCGATCGATCGGCGCCGGGCCGAGGGCGCCCTGGCCGACGACGGCGCCGCCAGGCTGGCCCGAGCCGAGGCCGAGGTCCGGGGAGCCCTGGCCGACCGCCTCGGCCGGCTCCTGCGCCTGCCCGCCCAGGCGGCGGCGACCGATGCCGCGGTTCGCGCGGTGGCCGCCCACGAGACGGATCCGCTGAGCGCGGCCGAGCGTCTCCTCGAGGCGTTTGTCACGGTCCCGGGCGAGGTCCACGAGGACCGTCGGCGCTAGGCTGTGCCGATGAGGATCGAACGCGTCTTCGTCGCCGGAGCGGGCCTGATGGGCCACGGCATCGCCATGGTCCACGCCGGGATCGGCAAGCAGGTCACGCTCTACGAGCCCGACCTGGCCCGGGCCGTCGCGGGCCGGGAGCGGATCGCCCGGAATTTCGATCGGTGGATCGAGAAGGGGATCCTCGACGAGGCGACCCGCGACACGACGATGGCCCGGATCCGACCGACCGACCGACTTCGGGACGTGGCCGATGCCGACCTCGTCATCGAAGCGGTCTTCGAGGACCTGGCCGTCAAGCAAGCCCTCTGGTCGGAGATCGACCGGCTGGCCCGGCCCGAGGCGATCCTCGCCTCGAATACGAGCTCGATCGCGATCGCCACCCTCGCCTCGGCCGTCTCGCCCGAGCGCCGGTCGCGGTTCGCCGGGATGCACTTCTTCAGCCCGGTCCCGGTCATGCGCCTGGTCGAGCTGATCCGGAGCAACGAGACAGACGACGCGACGGCCGGGGCGATCCGGGAGCTGGTCGCCGAGATGGACGCCCACGTCCGGCAGCAGGGCGGCAAGCCCTGGGTCGTGATCACCTCGGCCGACCGACCCGGCTTCATCGTCAATCGGATCCTGATGCCGTTCCTGGCCGAGGCGATGCGTGCGCTCGAGGAGCAGCTCGGCACGGCCGAGGACATCGACACCGGGGCGAAGCGCGGCCTGAACCATCCGATGGGCCCGCTCGAGCTGGCCGACTTCATCGGGCTCGATGTCTGCCTCGGGGTGATGCGGGTCCTCCACAGCGGCCTGGGCGACGATCGGTTCGCCCCGCCGGCGATCCTCGACAAGCTCGTGGCCGCCGGCCGCCTGGGCCAGAAGACGGGCCGCGGCTTCTACACCTACCCGCGCTGACCGCCGCCGGCCGAGCCGGCCCGGGCCGCAGCCCCTGGCCGAGCCGGGCGCGAACGCCTTGGTGGCCGCAGCCCCTGAGCCTCTGGCCGCAGCCCCTGGCCCAGGCCGCAGCCCCTGCCCCAGGCCGCAGCGCCGACCTCGGCCGTGTTCTCGTCAAATTCCGCTCAGGGCCGCCCCAAGGTCGCTCACCAGGCGAGCGCGCTCGGAATCGGGTGATCCGAGACGGACCTCGGCACGCGCGAAGGGGGCGGAGTCGGCTGAAGATCGGTTCTTGGCCTGCGACGAGTTACGACGCGTCTCTCAGCGGAATCTCACGATTCGGGCGGTGACGATTCGGGGGCGGTCGACATTCGGGGGCGGCGACGATGCATGGGGCGGCGACAATTCTGGGGCGGCGACGAGCCGCGCCGCGGCGTGCTGTGGCTGCCCGCCGGCCGAGGATCCCCGGGGCACGGCCAGGGCCCCGGCTCAGAACGTCGCCCGGTGTAAATTCGAGCCATGCCCGAGATCCCAGCCGGCCTGAACGGCCACGTTTTCATCGTCAGCGCCCAGCGCACTCCGATCGGCAAGTTCGGCGGCGCGCTCAGTGGCGTGCCGGCGACCGAGCTCGGCGGAGTTGCCATCAAGGCGGCCGTCGAGCGGGCCGGCCTGCCCGGGGGCACCCCGATCGACGAGGTCCTGATGGGCCAGGTCCTCCAGGCCGGCGCCGGCCAGGCACCTGCCCGCCAGGCGGCGCTCGCGGCCGGTCTGCCCGACACGACGAGCGCGACCACGATCAACCGGGTCTGCGGCTCGGGCCTCAAGGCGATCATGCTGGCGGCCGCCGAGATCCGGGCGGGCGATGCCGAGGTTGCGGTCGCCGGCGGGATGGAGAGCATGAACCGCGCCCCGTTCCTGCTCCCGGACGCCCGTTTCGGCTATCGCCTGGGCGACGGCAAGCTGATCGATTCGACGGTCCACGACGGGCTGTGGTGCGCCTTCGAGGATTGCCACATGGGGACCCACGCCGAGCGAGTCGCGATCCACGACGCCGTCTCCCGCGAGGACCAGGACGCATTCGCCCTGCAGAGCCACGAGCGGGCGATCGCGGCGATCGACGCCGGCCGGTTCGAGGCCGAGCTCGCCCCGGTCACGATCCGTGATGCCAAGGGCCGCGAGATCGTCATGTCGGTCGACGAGGGACCCCGGCGGGACTCCTCGCTCGAGGCGCTGGCCCGGCTGAGGCCGGTCTTTGCCGCTGCCTGACGGTCCGGATCGCGGCTCGGCGACGGAGGGGACGGTGACCGCCGGGAATGCCCCGGGGATCACCGATGGGGCGCGCCGCGACCGTGGTGGCCAGCGAACGGGCCGTCGAGCGGCTCGGCCTGAAGCCGCTCGCCCGGGTCATCGGCTACAGCCAGGCCGAGGTCGCTCCGAAGTGGCTGTTCCTCGCCCCGGTGACCGGCGTCCGGCGACTGCTCGAGCGCATCGAGCTGCCGATCGAGGCGTTCGACCTGGTCGAGATCAACGAAGCGTTCGCGGCCCAGACCCTGGCCGATGGGCGCGAGCTGGGCTTCGACTGGTCGAAGGTGAACGTGAACGGGGGAGCGATCGCCCTGGGCCACCCGATCGGGGCGAGCGGCGCCCGGATCGTGGCGACTCTCCTCCACGAGCTGGCCCGGCGGCAGGGCCGCTACGGCCTGGCGACCCTCTGCCTGGGCGGCGGCGGCTCGGTCGCCATGGCCTTCGAGCGGGTTCCGGCATGACTTCGACTCGAGCCGGCCAGCCGGGGAGGCGACGACCGGCGCCCCGACGTTCCAGCTGTTCATCGGCGGCGAATGGGTCGATTCGGTCAGCGGCGAGACGTTCGCCAGCCACAACCCGGCCGACACCCGCGATGTCGTCGGCCAGTTCCAGGCCGGGACGGCCGCCGACGTGGCCCGGGCGATCCGGGCGGCCGAGATCGGCCGGCGAAGGCTGGAAGCGGACCCCGGCGCCGAAGCGGGGCGAGATCCTGTACCGCTTCGGCGCGCTCATGGCCGAGCACAAGGAGCGCCTCGCCCGGGCGATGACCCGGGAGATGGGCAAGGTCCTGGCAGAGGCTCGGGGCGACGTCCAGGAGGGCATCGACATCGCCTTCCTGATGGCCGGCGAGGGGCGCCGCCTGTTCGGCGATACGACGCCCTCGGAGCTGCCCGACAAGTGGGCCATGTCGGTCCGCGAGCCGATCGGCGTAGCCGGGATCATCACGCCCTGGAACTTCCCGATGGCGATCCCGTGCTGGAAGATGATGCCGGCCCTCGTCAGCGGGAACACGGTCGTGTTCAAGCCGTCGAGCGACACGCCCCATTGCGCGACGCTGCTGGTCGAGCTGATGGCCGAGGCCGGCTTCCCGGACGGCACGGTCAACCTCGTGACCGGCCCGGGAGCGGCCGTGGGCGACGCGATCGTGACCAGCCCCGACATCCCGGTGATCAGCTTCACCGGGAACACCGAGACCGGCCGGCGCCTGGCCGAACAGGCCGGGGCCCGCCTGAAGCGGCTGAGCCTGGAGCTCGGCGGCAAGAACGGGATCGTGGTCATGGCCGACGCCGACCTCGACCTGGCCACCGACGGGATCCTCTGGTCGGCGTTCGGGACGACCGGCCAGCGCTGCACCGCGGCCAGCCGGGTGATCGTGGATCGGCCGGTCGCCGAGCGGCTCGTCGAACGACTCGAGCGACGGGCAAAGGCGCTCCGGCTCGGCTCCGGCCTGGAGCCGACGACCGATGTCGGGCCGCTCGTCAACGCGGCCGCCCTGGCCAAGGTCTCGGGCTACATCGAGGTGGGCCGGCGGGATGGCGAGCTGGTGACCGGCGGCGAGCCGGGCTCCGGGAGCGGCCTCGAGCACGGCCACTTCTTCGAGCCGACGATCTTCAGCGGCGTAGCCCCGATGGCCCGGATCGCCCAGGAGGAGATCTTCGGGCCGGTCCTGTCGGTCATCCCGGTCGACGGCTACGACGCCGCCGTGACTGCCCTGAATCAGACCCGCTACGGCCTGTCCTCGTCGATCTTCACGAGCGATGCCAACACGGCCTTCCGGGCGATGCGCGACTTCGAGACCGGGAATCGTCTACGTCAACGCGGGCACGATCGGGGCCGAGACCCACCTTCCGTTCGGGGGGACGAAGGGCACCGGCAACGGCCATCGCGAGGCCGGCCACGCAGCGCTCGACACGTACACCGAGTGGAAGTCGATCTACGTCGACTTCTCGGGCCGCCTCCAGCGGGCCCAGATCGACAACCAGCCGGACTGAGCCGTGCTCGGGCCGGACTGAGCCGGGCGCCATTCGGGCTGGTCTACGCCACCAAGCATGGTCAGTGCTGTTGGGCGAGGCGCCGGAGCGCCTTCTGAAGGGGGTGCCAGGCGGACGTCCGATTTCGTGCTTGGGCGGCGCGGGCGCGGGCGAATTTCGCGAATGCGTGGACGCCCGGCACGGCCAATCCGCCGCCCAGCAGCATCCCGAGAGCTATCCGGCGGAACGGGCCGGCCGTGCATCGCCCATTCCCGCCTCTAGCTCCCGGGGACCTGTCACTGGATGGGGTATCCTTCGCCCGGGCCGGTAGCTCAACGGCAGAGCAACTGACTCTTAATCAGTTGGTTGGGGGTTCGAAATCCCCCCCGGCTCACCACCGACTGAGCACGAAATGACCCCCCGGAGGCGACTCCGAGGGGTCATCGTCTTCACCGGAGCCCCGACTCAGGCGAGCGCCCGCTCAATTGGCGACCCAGCGCCGCCTACAATCGCTGAGTGAACTACAGCGACGTGATGGAAGCCGTGGCCAAGGCCGTCGAGGTGGTCGGCGTCCTGATCCTCCTGCTCGGCTCGGTCGCGGCCTTCGTGCCGTACGTCCGGGCGGTCGCGACGGGCAATGGCCGGAGTGCCTATCGGCCACTGCGCAACGACCTCGGCCGGGCGATCCTGATGGGCCTCGAGATCCTGATCGTGGCCGACATCATCCAGACGATCACGGTCGACCTGACCCTGCTGAACGCCGCCACCCTGGGGGTGATCGTGCTGGTCCGGACATTCCTGTCGTTCTCGCTGGAGATCGAGCTCGAAGGCGTGCCGCCCTGGCGCCGCGGACCGTCCCGTGCCTCAGACCGGGTCTGAGCTGGCTCGCGATCGCCGGGCCGGGCCGGCCGGGCGGGCGTGAGGGTATCCGTGCCGGGCGGCGAACGGCGCCGCGGCAGGGCACGGGAGTCGCCGCTCGTCATCGCGAATTGACGATCCGACCACGCGGCGCCTAGGCTCACGTTTCGGGCGATGCAGCACGCGTGAGGCTGGCCCCAACGGATGGAGGGCTCGCAATGATTCGGCGGATCACCGGGATCGTCCTTGGCGTGGTGGCCTTCTTCATCGTGTACTGGCTCACGGGCGGGCTGGCGACGCCGGCCACACCAAACTGGGCCCTGGCCCTCCTCGTCGGCCTGGTCGTTGCCCTGATCTGGCCGTGGATCTTCGGCCTGATCATCGTCAGGCGAGCTCGGCAACATCGCCAGAACGAGATCGACCAGGAGGTCCAGAAGCAGCTCGCCCAGCAGCAGAAGAATCCGCCCTCCTGATCCCTACGCGTCGGCGAGCCTCGACCGTCGCGAGGTAGTCCAAAGGCGCGTCGTGGCTTGAGAGCTCGACCAGCCATCAAGGGCCGCCACGTCCCGGCTCGACCGGGCCTGATCGGAGGCGTCGTTCGGCCGGCTCCTCGAGATAGTCGCAGCCGTCGATCCCGGAGCCCGATGCCCGCTCGCCCCTCCGCCGACCCGACCGCGGCCGGGTGGGCCCGCGCCCTCGCCGACAATCGGCGGTTCGCCAGCCCGATCCACGCCCTGAATCCGTTCACGACGGTCGTCCTGGGCGGGGCAGCGCTCGTGCTCGCCCTCAGCCTGCCGACGATCGTCGGCGCGCTCGCTCCTGGCCCTGGTCCTGGTCGCCCTGGTCGTGGCGGCGAGGTCACTCGGTCGGCTCGGACGCCCGGCGCTGATCGCCGCAGCCGTCGTCCTCGTCCTGACCTGGCTCGTCT
Organism: uncultured Chloroflexia bacterium; assembly: GCA_963697135.1. Classification (GTDB taxonomy): domain Bacteria; phylum Chloroflexota; class Limnocylindria; order Limnocylindrales; family CSP1-4; genus Palsa-1033. Next base: position 103,919 of record CAVOMZ010000016.1, read on the forward strand.
CGCTCGCCAGCGGTGGATCGGCCCTGGACGCCGCCCGGCATGCGGCGGACGGAGCGCTTCGAGTGGTCGCAATCGTCCTCGGCCTCGGCCTGGTCGCGACGACCGTCGTGCCGGCCGCCCTCGGGCTGGACCTCGAGCGCCGCGGCGTCTCCCGGCGATTGGCGACGGCGGCCGTTGCCGGGCTGGGCTGGGGACCGGGCCTGGCCCGGCGGCTGGAGGCGATCTCGGCCGCCCAGCGAGCGCGCGGCCTGCGCCTCGCCCGCAACCCCGCTGACCCGCCTCCAGCGATCGGCGCCGATCCTCCTGCCGGCCCTGGTCACCTCGCTGGGCGGGCTATCCGAGCGAACGATGGCGCCTGGAGTCGCGGGCCAGCGGTCATCCGGGCCGGCGATCCTTGCTGTGGGCCCCGCCCGACCCGACCGCGGAGCGCGTCCTGCGCTGGCTGCTCCTCGTCGTCGCCGGGCTCAGCCTGGTGGTCCGGATCGCCGCTCGAGCCGGCTGATGCTCCACCTCGAGTGCCGCTCGTACACGTATCCGGGCGCCCGCCTGGCAGCCCTCCAGGAGATCGACCTGGTCGTTCCCCACGGGGGCGTGGTCGGCGTCGTGGGGGCCAACGAGTCGGGCAAGTCGAGCCTCTGCCTGGTCGCCTCGGGCATGGCCCCAGGCGTGGTCGGAGGGGCCCTCGACGGCCGGCTCGAGATCGACGGCGAGACGATGTCGGGACGGCCCGTCTTCGAGATCGCCCAGCGGGTTGGGCTCGGCCTGGCGAACCCGGTCAGCCAGCTCTCGGGCCAGACGCTGACGGTCTTCGAGGAGGTGGCCCTCGGACCGATGAACCTGGGCCTGGACGCGGCCCGGACGGTCGAGCGGGTCGAGGCGGCCCTGGCCGCCGTCCGGATCGAGCACCTCGCCCTGCAGCCGGCGACCGAGCTGTCCGGGGGCGAGACCCAGCTCGTGGTGATCGCCGGCCTGCTGGCCATGGAGCCGAGTCACCTGATCCTCGACGAGCCGACCTCGGAGCTCGACCCGATCGGGACCCGCCTCGTGGCCGAGGTGCTCCACGAGCTGGCCCACCGGGGCACGGCCCTGCTGATCGTCGAGCATCGGACGGACCTCCTCGACGGGCTGTGCGACCGGATCGTGGTGATGGACTCGGGTCGGATCGTGGACGAGGGGCCGGCCGAGACGATCTTCGGCCAGCCGGGCATCTCCGACCGCGGGATCGAACCACCGGCCCGGTTCCGCCTGGGCCGAGCGCTGGAGGCGGCCGGCGGCGCGGTCGATCCCGGATCGCTCCGCCTGGCGCTCGGCGGCTGGCCGCATCCGTGACCGACCGGCTCGAGCTCAATTCGATCAGCTTCAGCTACCCGAACGGGCGGCTCGCCCTCGAAGGCGTCAGCCTCGAGATCGGGGCTGGCGAGCGGGTCGCGATCGTCGGCCAGAACGGCAGCGGCAAGTCGACCCTGGCCCTTCACTTGAACGGCCTGCTCCGGCCGTCGGCCGGCCGGGTGCTCCTGGCCGGAGCCGATATCCGGGCAACCTCGACGGCCGAGCTGGCCGGACGGGTCGGCCTGCTCTTCCAGAATCCCGACCTCCAGCTCTTCGAGGAGCAGATCCGGGCCGGAGGTCGAGTTCGGCCCGGGCAATCTCGGGATCAGCGGAGCCCGTCTCGCGGAGGTCGTCGACGCGGCGCTCGAGGCGACCGGCCTGGGCGCGATCGCCGAGGCGAATCCGTTCGTGCTCGGCTTCTCCCGGCGGAAGATGGTTGCCCTCGCCTCGGTCCTGGCGATGGACACCGGGATCCTCGTCCTGGACGAGCCGACGACGGGCCAGGACGCGCCCGGGATCAGGCGGGTCGAGGAGATCGTGGCCGGCGCCGCCGGTCGGGGCCGGACGGTCATCGCGATCTCGCATGACCTCCGCTTCGTGGCCGAGAACTTCGACCGGATCATCGTCATGGGACTCGGCCGGGTGGTCCTCGACGGCCCGCCCGAGGTCGTCTTCGACGGGTCGGCGGCGGCTGTCCTCGCCGGCTCGAACCTCGAGCCGCCACCGGCGGTGCGCGCCGGCGCCTGGTTCGGCCTGGGCTGCACCCCGACGGAGGCTGGATTCGTGGCGGCCTACGTCGCTCGCCACGGCCGGAACCCGGCTCAGCCGCAAGGCACGGACGGGGCGAAGCCGGGGGACTGATCCGAGCAGGGCCTTGTCGCGAATGCTTGGTATTGCAACATGCCGCGATAGAGACGATCATCGAGCGGCACGATGCCCAGGCCGGTGAGGAACCTTTGATGACGACTGTGTGGCAGGCGGTCAGGACGCCCAGCCCGACCCGTACCCGGATCGTCCTGCTGTACGGCTTCCTCGCCGTGTTCACGATCGTGGCCTTCGGGCTGCTCCTGGGCCTCGGCTCGGCCTACCCGGGATTCGTTGCCGCCGGCTTCCTGGCCTACACCCTCGGGCTCCGCCACGCCTTCGATGCCGACCACATCGCGGCGATCGACAACACCACCCGCAAGCTCATGCAGGACGGCCAGCGGCCGGTGGCGATCGGCTTCTTCTTCTCGCTGGGCCACTCGACGATCGTGGTCCTCCTGTCGGTCGTCCTGGCCTTCTCGGCCTCGGTGTGCGGCGGACATCCCCGCCCTCCAGGCCATCGGCGGGCTGGTTGGCACGACGGTCTCGGCAACCTTCCTGATCCTGATCGGGGCGATCAACCTGGTCGTCCTGGTCGACATCTGGCACCTCTTCCGGGAGGTGTCCCAGGGCGGCCAGTACTCCGAACGAGTCGCTCGAGGAGCTGCTCGAGAACCGCGGCCTCCTGGCCCGGATCTTCCGACCGATGCTCCGGCTTGTCCGGAAGAGCTGGCACATGTACCCGGTCGGCTTCCTGTTCGGGCTCGGCTTCGACACGGCCAGCGAGGTCGCCCTGCTGGGCCTGGCCGTGGCCGCCGGCGGCCAGGAGATCCCGATCGCCTGCATCCTGGTCCTGCCGGCCCTCTTCGCGGCCGGGATGATGACGATGGACAGCAGTGACCAGATCATGATGCTGGGGGCCTACGGCTGGGCCTTCCTCAAGCCGGTCCGCAAGCTGTACTACAACCTGACGATCACCTTCATCTCGGTCGTGATCGCCTTCGTCATCGGCGGGATCGAGGTGCTCAGCATCATCTCGAGAGACTCGGTCTCGAGGGCGGCTTCTGGGACTTCATCAACGGGATCGACTTCGGGGTGCTCGGCCTGGTCATCGTCCTCATCTTCATCCTCAGCTGGGTCGGCTCGACCCTGCTCTACCGCTGGAAGGGCTACGACAAGCTGGACCACGCCCCGGCCGGCCCGCCCTCGACCCCCGCCTAGAGCCGGCCGAGCGGACCGTGGAGCTCGAGCGCCCGGCAGACGCCCCGTGGGTGGCGGTTCGCGACGAGCTGCGTTCGCGCGGCCTGCGCTGGACGCCCCAGCGGCGGCTGATCCTCGACGTCCTGGCCGCGACCAGCGGCCATGTCACCGGCAGCGAGATCGTCGACCGCTGCCGGGCGCGCGACGCCGAGACGACGCCCTCGACCGTCTATCGCACCCTCGACGTCCTGGAAGAGCTCGGCTACCTCAGCCACAGTCACGGGCCCGACGGGCGCGAGGAGTTCCACGTCCTGCCCGAACATGAGCACGCCCACCTCCAGTGCGTCCGCTGCGGCGCCTCGACGGAGCTCGCCCCGGAGGACGCCCGGCGGTTCGTCGCGGAGCTCGAGCGCTCGACCGGGTTCAGGGTCGACATCGGTCATCTGACGGTGGCCGGGACGTGCTCGGGCCTGTGGAGGATCGGGGTCCGAGGCTCGCCGCGCCGAGGGTATGATCGTCGGCGAGCCGACTCAGGCTGCCCGCGCGGTCCAGGCCGACCAGAAGGATGTGAGATGAAGCAACGTCGGGCTCTCCCGATCATCATCGTCGTCGTGGTCGTCGTGGCGGTCATCGCCTTCGTGGCGACGCGCGGCAACAGCAGCAGCAGCACGGCCAGCGCCGACGCCGCGAACACCTCGATCATGATCACGAACGTCCAGACCCAGTTCGCCAACGAGGTCTGGTATCCGAGCCTGCTTCAATCGAGCGTCGGCCCGAATGTCCAGGTCGTCGGGACGAGCGTCCTCGTCTTCACCAGCCTGGCCAACACGACGCTCAGCCAGGCGACCGCGGCGACGATCTGTTCGTCGGTGGCCGGGGCGACGACCGATCCGGCAACGGGGCAGCCGATCGGGGTGACCTTCGTGAATGTCTTCGGCAGCCCGAATCAAAGCCTCGCGACGTGCAATGTGCCGGCCACGGCCAGCCCGGCGGCGAGCTAGTTCGTCCGGCCGGTATCCGATGCGTCGATCAGGCCCTGGAGCCAGCCGGACATTCCGGCCAGGTGCATCCGGGCATTCTTCGTGACGCTGGCGCCATCCAGGCGCTCCCGGCTTGACAGGCCGGCCGGCCGGGCTCGGGGCGTCGAGGCGGGGAACAGGGCCCGGAACTCCGCTGCCCGCGGATCGTCGTCGGTCAGGAGCTCCTGGATTGCGTTCCGGAAGCGGGTTTCAGCCTCGACGAGCCCCTCGGAGAAGGTCGGATAGGAGCCCTGCTCCCGGAGGGTGGCCTCGATGGCGGCCCGGACCCTGATGGCGACGTCGCGATCCATGGCCGAACTATACGGGTTCGCATCGGAGGGCGGGCTAGCCAGCCCGAGCAGGGCAGCAGGTTGGCCGCCGCCTTGAGCTCGAGGACTCGCAAGGCCGCCTCGTTGACCTGGGCCCGGAAGGCCGAGTTCGTGCTGGCCATCGCCGTGATCGCCGTGGCCATCTCCTCGGCCGGCCCGATCGTCTTCGAGATGATCATGTCGCCTCCGGCCGCGATGAACTCGACGCCGCGGGTGCCCGGTGAGATCGCCGACACGGCTTCGGTGGCGCCGAGGTCGTCGGACATGACGACGCCGCGGAAGCCGAGCTGCTGCCGCAGGAGCTGGTCGATCACGGTCGGCGAGAACGCGGCCAGGTGGTCCGGGTCGATCTTCAGATAGGTCGCCAGGGCGACCATGACGACCGGGACGCCGGCCGCGATGACCGTCCTGAACGAGCCGAGGTTCGGATCCGACGAGGTCGTGACGGGGTCAACGACGTTCGACGTGAAATCGGTGTTGCCGACGACCCGGCCGAGGCCCGGGAAGTGCTTCGAGACCGTCACGATCCCGGCCCGGGCCATGCCCTCCATGAACGCGGCAGCATGCGGCCCGGCCACGGCCGCCGTGTGGCCGTATTCGCGGTCGAGCACTCCGATGGGCTGGTTCTGGGCCGCGGTCGCCAGCGGCACGACGTCGGTCACCGGGGCGAAGTTCAGGTTGATCCCGGCCGCCTTGAGCTGGCCCGCCCAGGAGAACGCCTCGCTGCGCAGGGTGGCGGTCGAGCGGCTGCCCTGGACGAGCGCGGTCGGGATCGTCGAGAAGCCGTTGCCGTTCAGGGCCTGGACCAGGCCGCCTTCCTGGTTCGCCCCGACGAAGAAGCCGATTCCGGCAGTGCCCGGCCCGGCGGCCGAGCTCGGCGCCAGTCGCTGGACGGCATCGGCGATCGCCCGGATCCCGGCCACCCCGAGGTGCGACTTGGCGGTGAACCAGACCGAGCCGAAGTGGTCGGTCTCGATCGCGGCCTGCTCGTCAGGCCCGAGTTGGTCGTTGGCCAGGCCGAGCAGGAACAGCTGGCCGACTCGCTGGCCCTCGTTCAGGCTGTCGAGTGTCCGGCTGGCGCAGCCCAGGGCGAGGCTCGCGGTCGGGCCGGGCGTCTGGCTCGGCGCCGGGCGCTGGCTCGGCCCGCTGCCGGCCGTCGGCGGGCCCGGCGGCGCCTGATCCGGCGGGGCTCCCGCCGGGCGTGCTCGAATCGACCGCGAGCGAGCCCGCGGGCGGCGAACCGGCCGGGGTCGGCGAGACGGGACCGGCGCAGGCGGCGACCAGCAGGCTGAGCCCGATGAGCAGGCTGAGCCGAGGCGAACCGGACGTGGGCATATCCTCAGGACGACTGGAGAGGGGCGATTGTCGCGGAAGCCGGGCCCGACGTGCTGGGCCGGCCGGCCCAGCGGCCCTTCAGAGGTGGAGTCCAACCTCCAGGAACAGGAACATCACCCCGTAGAAGAAGCCGAAGATCACGAGCCCCCCGAGGCGCGTCTCCTCGGCGGTCGGTTCACGGATCTGGCGGACCGCCTTGACCAGGACGCGCTCCATCGTCCGCGGATTTCGGGTCAGGGCCATCGCCCCGAGCGCGAACGGGGTCAGGACGACAAGGCCGGCGACGATTTCGGCCAGGATCATGGGCAACCTGCTCTCGACACGTCCGGCCGATCCTAGCCGATCAGATCGGCTGCCGAGGGTGTTCCGGATCAGCGTCCCCGCCGCCGCTTCGAGGCATACATCGCCGAATCGGCCCGCGCGAGCGCAGCAGCCAGGGTCTCGCCGTCGGCTGGCGTCGCCACCCCGACCGATAGCCCGAGCTGCGCGCTCGTTCCCTCGATCCGGGCTCGCTTGATCGCAGCCCGCAGGCGGGCAACGTAGCGCGATGCCCCGGCCGCGTCGGTCTCGGGCATCAGGACGTAGAACTCGTCCCCGCCGACCCGGGCCACCCGATCGGTCGATCGGGCATGCTCCTTGAGCAAGCCGGCGGCGGTGCAGATCAGGCGATCGCCGGCGGCGTGGCCGAACCGGTCGTTCATCGCCTTGAGCTCGTCCAGGTCGGCGCTGACGATCGTAACGGGATGGCCGTAGCGCACTCGCCGGCTCTCCTCACCATCGAGGATCTCCTGCCAGGCGAGCCGGTTGGGCAGGCCGGTCAGGGCATCGGTCCGGGCCTCCTGGGCGAACTGGTCGCGCTGGGCGGCGAGCTCCTCGCGGGTGATCGCCTGGATGAGGAGCGACTCGGCCGCGTCGGCCAGGGCCTGGCCGATGCGCTGGCAGACGTTGGTGAAGCCACGCGAGCGGGTCGCGGCATGGGCCACGACAAGGACCCCGAACGGCTCGGGCTGGCCAATCGGCAGGGCCAGCCGGGCAACGAGGCCCTGCTCCCGGCCGAGGGCATCGTCGGCGGCTGCCTCGAGCTCGGGCTCGAGGAGCGGGCCGCCACCGGCGCGGTCGAACAGGCGGATCAGGGTCGCCTTGATCTCCTCCGGGTCGAGCCGGGCCGGCCAGTCCCGGGTCACCACCTCGGCCACGATCCGGCCGCCGCTCCGAACGAGCACCGCGCCGACTTCGCAGGACAGCGGTTCGGCCGACTTCAGGGCGATGTGGCGGGCGGTCTCGACGAGGTCCTCGGCCCGGTAGTCCATCAGGGCCCGGATCGCGTGGACGACCTCGAGCTCGTCGGCCAGGAGCTTCGTGGGCGAGACCTGCTGGAGGTTGGCCACAAGCTCTGCCGCGATCGGCACGAGCATCGCGTCGGGCGTGTCGAATCGGGTCGGGTCCGCCGAACACGACGATGTGCTCGACTGCCGACCGGGACCAGGGCGGCGTGGCGGGCCCAGTAGGGACCGACGATCCGGACCGGCTCGCGGGTCGAATCGATCCGGGCGAAGCGGCTCGTCCGGTGGACCCGCGAGGCATGCGGCTCGCCGGCCAGGGGCAGGTCGACGATCCCGCTCCAGCCCGCGCCCCGGCCGCTCCCGCCGAGCAGGCTGAGGCCTGCCGGGGAAACGTGGAAGACCAGGCTGTCGGGTGAGATCGAGGTGGGCCCGGGGCGTCGCCCGGGGCCGGATCGCCTGCTGCGGCTGGATGGGCGGCGCTCGACCGGCCGGGGCATGGCCCGGCCGGCCGGTACTCGCTGCTCGAGCTGGCGCATGCCCCAATTCCAGCGAGGAAGAGGCCTGCCCGCCACCACCACGAGGTCCTGCGCCAGGTAGGACCGACGGCGAGGATCGGGCTATGCTCGATCCGACCGATCCGCCCGAACGAGGAGAATCTTGGCCCTGGCCCCGCCCGCGGCAACCCCCGAGAACGTCGTCTTCCCGATCCGTATCCAGGGAAACCTTCGGCCGCTCCTGCTCCTGTTCGGAGTGCGTGACGACGGCAGGGCCGTCGTTCGGATCGAAGACGACGAGCTGAGCGCGTCGTTCGGCTGGTTCGGAGCTCGCACGCCGCTCGCCAACATCGAGCGCTGGGACATCACCGGGCCGTACAACTCGCTCCGGGCGGTCGGGGTCCGGCGGACGATCGGGACGCCACGATCTCAGCTTCGGCGGCAGCGCCCACGGAGGTGTCCGGCTGACCTTCCGCGAACCGGTCCGGGCCGCCCGATTGAGCAACTCCGAGCTCTACCTGACGGTCGACGACCTCGCGGGCCTCGGGGCCGCGCTGGCCGCTCGGGGCATCCCGGGGCCGATCTGCGCACCCGGAAGTAGCGGGACCCCTGGCTCAGGCCGGCTCGGCCGGGCCGGGCGGCCCGGGCTCGGCGGAGCCGGCCGGCACGCGGCTCGACCTCGACCTGGACCCTGGGCAACCAGCGCAGGAACGGCGGCAGGTACCAGTTCCACTCGCCGAGCAGGCGCATCGACGCCGGCAGGAGCACGCACCGGATCAGGGTGGCGTCGACGAAGACCGCCACGGCCAGGCCGAGCCCGAGCTCCCGGATGATCACGAGGCGGAGGGTCATGAAGACCGAGAAGACGACGACCATGATCGCGGCGGCGCTGGTCACCGTCCCGGCCGTCACCGTCAGGCCGCGGGCGACGGCCTGGCGGGTCGAGGATCCGTGGTCGACGAACTCCTTGATCCGGGACAGGATGAACACCTCGTAGTCCATCGACAGCCCGAACAGGACCGTGAAGATGAAGATCGGGATCCAGTTCTGGATCGCATCGGTCGGCCGGACGCCCAGGAGGGAGCCCAGCCAGCCATCCTGGAAGACGAGCACCACGACGCCGTAGGCGGCGGCCGTCGAGAGCAGGTTCAGCAGGATCGCCTTGGTCGGGATCACGATCGAGTGGAACACGACCATCAGGAGCAGGAACGACAGGGACAGGACGAACAGGAAGACCCGGGCCATCCCGTCGGTGTAGATCTGGGTGTTGTCCATCGCCGCGGCCGCGTCGCCGGTGACGTAGACCTGGCTGCCCGGGAGCTGGCCGGCCAGGGCCGGCTCGACCGTCGACCGGACCTGCCGGACGATGTCCCAGTTGGCCGGATCGTTCATCGAGCCGGCCATCTCGACCGAGATCGACGCGGCCGAGCCGTCGCCCGACTGGGCGGCCTGGGCCGGCCCGCTCAGGCCCTTGATCGCCAGCAGCTTCGGGCCGACCGCGGCCAGGGCGGCCTTCGTGGCCGGATCCTGGGCATTCGTCACGACGAGCTCGAGGGTCAGCAGGGTGCCCTGCGGCCAGTGGGCCTGGAGCGCCTCGACCGCCTGGACGCCGTCGACGCTTTCGGGGAACGAGGTGATGTCGCTCTCGCCGAGGTGCATGTGGAGGACCGGTGAGGCGAGGGCCAGGAGGATCGCCGAGCTGGCCAGCACGCTGACCCACGGCCGGCTCATCACCGATCCGGCGATCGCCGCCCAGATGCCCCGGCCCTCGCCCCGGTCGCGGTTCAGGAACGGCACGGACAGCCAGCCGATCCGGTCGCCCAGGATCGCCAGGGTCGCCGGGATGAAGGTCAGGCTGCCGACGATCGCGGCCAGGATCACCGCGATCGTGCCGAGGGCCATCGAGTGGAAGATCTCGTCGGGCAGCATGAACAGGCCGGCCAGCGAGATCATCACGGCCAGCCCCGAGAAGAAGACGGCCCGGCCGGCGGTCGCCGAGGCCGTCTCGATCGCGGCCAGCTTCTCCCGGCCCGCCCGCCGCTCCGAACGGAAGCGGGTGATCATGAACAGCGAGTAGTCGACGGCCACCGCCAGCCCGATCAGGACGACGAGCTCGGAGGCATACGGGCTGACCGGGTTGAAGGCCTGGCTGTACAGCCCGAGCAGGCCGAACGCCGCGAGCAGGGCCGTGACCGCCAGGAGGAGCGGCACGAAGGCGGCCAGGATCGCCCCGAAGGCGATCACCAGGATGATGAACGTGGCCGGCAGGCTGATCCGCAGGGATCCGTCCAGGTCGTCGGTCACGACCGTCCCGATCTGGTCGTTGGTCAGGGTGTTCGAGACGGCGTGGATCCCGAACTCCGGCGCGGCGGCCTGGGCCGCCTCGATCGTGCCGGCCAGGACCTTCGAGCGGGTCTCCCGGTCGGCGGCCGCGCCGCGCAGCCGGGCGGTGATGATCACCCCGGCCCCATCGGGCGCGACCAGGCCGGCAGCCGGGGGCGCCTGGTACGGGTCGATCACGTCGCTGAACGCCGGTCCGTTGGCTCCGCCGACGTCGGCGGTGGCAGCCTCGAGCTGATCGACGATGCTCTCGACGGTCGTCCGGAACGCCGGATCGGTCAGCCGGGCGGTCTGGCTCGTGATCACGATCGTGGCCTGCTCGGAGGCGTCGGCCGCAGATCCGGCGCTCATCGCCTGGCTGCCCGCGCGGGCCTCGGTGTTCGAGCCGCCTACTCCGCCGGTCGCCGAAACGGTCCGGATGCCCCCGTTCGAGATGCTCAGGGCGAACAACCCGATCGTCAGGACGAACCACATCGCGAAGACCGGCCAGCGGTGACGGGCGCTCCAGCGGGCGACCCGGACCGTCCACGGCGGCCGCGGAGGAGCTGGCGTTGGGCTGGCGGAATCAGGGGCGGTCATGGCTTCCAGAACTCGTGCGTGGCGGTCGAAGGGCAGTTTCGCCGACCCGGCGATTCCCTGCCGATCGAGGGCTCCGTCGCGCCCGGCGGCTTCGGGCCGGGCGGAGGATACTCCGCCCATGGCGAAGGGAGTCGCGCCTCATGGAGGAATCGGCGTGAGCGTTCAGACAGCCAGGCCCTGGCGGTCACAGCCGGCCGGACGGCGGTTTGCGGCGATCGACATCGGCTCGGACACCGTCCACATGTTGATCGCCGAGGTTGCCCCGGATTCGCCCCGGATCCGAACCCCGTTGGCGACCCGGCAGGCTGACCACGGTCCACTCCGAATCGGAGCTGCTCGAGCTGGGCAAGGTCGTCGGCCGGACCGGCCGGATCACGCCCTCGGCCGAGAAGTCCGTGGGCCAGGCGCTGGAGCGGATGGTTCGCCGGGCGACGAAGTCCGGGGCGACGATCCTCATCTCGGCCACCGAGGCGAGCCGTCGGGCGGCGAACGGCCAGGACGTCCTCGATCGCCTCTCGACCCGCGTGAAGACGCCGATCCGGCTGCTGACCCCGGAGCGCGAGGCCGAGCTGGGCTTCGCCGGCGTCCGGGCCGACCTGCCGACCCGGGGCGAGCTGGTCGTCATCGACTCCGGTGGCGCCTCGACGGAGGTGACCCTGACCCGGGGCCGGCAATTCCAGCGGGCCACCTCGCTGCCGGTCGGGGCCGCCGGGCTGGCGACCCAGCTCGTGGGCGACCCACCCGATCCGATCGACTGGGCCCTGGTCGCTGTCTCGATCGGGGCGACGCTGCCCAGCCTGCCGGCCGGCAAGCCCGGCCACGCCTATGCGACCGGCGGCACGGCCCATGGCCTGCTGGCCGTCGGGACGCTGGCCGTGAGCCGCTCGGCGGCGGGCCGGGCGACGATCTCGCTGGCCGAGCTGGACCGGATCGCGGGGCTCCTCCTGGACCGGCCATCGCGCCGGATCGGGGCCGCCGCCAGGGTCGATCCGCGCCGGGTGGCGCTGCTCGCCCCGGGCGTCCTGATCATCGGGGCGATCCTCCGCCACTACGGGCTGGCCGAGCTGACCGTCGTCCGGGCGGGCGTGCGCGAAGGGATGATCCGGGCCGCCGCCGCCAATCCGACCCACTGGTGGCTGGATCCGGCCAAGGGCTTCCCGCCGGTCGCGGCCGCGCCGCCAGCGGCAGTGCCCCAGCCGGTCGGGCCGATCGCCGCGTCCTGACTCCGGTCGGGAACCCCGTCGGGCGGGACCAATCGAGCCGTCCTCCCGGCCGCCCGGCGCCCACCGGGAGCGGCCCCGGTGGTACCCTTGGGGCCGTCCTTGAAGCCGGTCCCGTGAGGCCGGCGTACCGGTCCCGTGAGGCCGGAAGGGAGGCTCGATCGACCGTGTCCGCGCAGGTCCGCGCATCGGGACGCCCCGGTCCGGACGGACGTCTGTTGGCCGGATCGGCCGATTTCCCGGCGCTTCCCGCGCCTCCCGGACCGTTCTCCAGCGCGATCGTTGATCCCCGCGTGGGCGATCACGGGCCGGCCCTGCTGGCCCTCGCCGACGGCACGGTCTTTGCCGGGATCGCCTTCGGAGCCCCCCTGGCGGCCGGCGGCGACCTCGTCGTCAACACGAGCCAGACCGGCTACCAGGAGGTCTGCACGGACCCGTCCTATGCCGGCCAGGTGGTCGTCATGACCTATCCCCTGATCGGCAACCACGGCCGGCTTCGCTCCGACGACCAGTCCGAGCGACCCTGGCTCCGGGCCCTCGTCGTGGCCAACGCGACGGCCGCCGTCCTGGAGGACGCCCGGCAGCTGGCGACCCTGCTCCGCGAATCGGGCATCCCGGCGATTGCCGGGATCGATACCCGGGCCCTGGCCCGCCATCTCCGGACGCACGGCTCGATCCCCGGCCTGGTGACGGCGCCCGGCGCGATCGAGCCGGCCTCGGCGGTCGAGGCGGTCCGCTCGCTGCCGCGCTGGGAGGACGAGGACTTCGTCGGCCTCGTCTCGCCGGCCGAGTCGACCGAGGTGGGCAGCCCGGACGAGGGTGGTCCGCTGGTCGGGATCGTCGACCTCGGCCTGAAGGCGAACATCGTCCGGTCGCTCCGTCGACGCGGCGCCCGGGTCCGGATCCTGCCCCACACAGCAGCATCGAGGAGGCCCTCGCCGGCGACCTCGATGGGCTGGTCCTGTCGCCCGGCCCGGGCGATCCGGCCCGGCTGGCCGGCCAGGTCGCCCTCGCCCGGGCCGCGATCGCCGACGGCCGGCCCGTCCTCGGGATCTGCCTCGGCCACCAGATCGTCGGACGGGCGGCCGGGGCCGAGACCCGCCGCCTGCGCTTCGGCCACCACGGCGCGAATCACCCGGTCCGGGATGTCGACAGCGGGCTGGTCCAGGTGACCGCCCAGAACCACGAGGTCCAGGTCGTCGCCGAGACCGCTGCCGCCGGCGAGCGGCTTCCGGGTCAGCCAGGTCAACCTGAACGACGGCTCGGTCGAGGGCCTCCGCCATCGCGAGCTGCCGATCGAGACGGTCCAGTACCACCCCGAGGGCGCGCCGGGCCCGCTCGACGCCCTGGCGGTCTTCGACCGGTTCGTGACCGCCGCCGGCGCGGCCACCGCCGGGCGCCGATGAAGCCCGCCTCGGTCCTGATCCTGGGCTCCGGGCCGGTCGTCATCGGCCAGGCGGCCGAGTTCGACTACGCCGGGACGCAGGCCTGCCGGGCCCTCCGGGCCGAGGGCATCCGGACGATCCTGGTCAACTCGAACCCGGCCACGATCATGACCGACCCCCAGGTCGCCGACGTCGTCTACCTCGAGGCCGCTGACGGTCGAGGCGGTCGAGGCGGTCATCGCCCGCGAGCGGCCCGAGGGCGCTCCTGGCCGGCCTCGGCGGCCAGACGGCCCTGAACCTCGCCGTGGCCCTGGCCGGGCCGGCGTCTTCGAGCGCTACAACGTCCGGCTCGTCGGCACGCCGCTCGAGGCGATCGAGATGGCCGAGGATCGCCAGCGTTCCGCGAGCTGCTCGACCGGATCGGGCAGCCGTACGCCCCGTCGGCGATCGTCGACGGGGCGACCGCCGACGGAGCGCCAGGCGGCGGCCGACCGGGCCCTGCTCGAGATCGGCCTGCCGGCGATCGTCCGGCCGGCCTTCACCCTGGGCGGCACGGGCGGCGGGATCGTCGAGACCGAGGCGGCCTATCGGGAGCGGATCCGGACCGGCCTGCGGGCGAGCCCGATCGGCCAGGTGATCGTCGAGCGCTGCCTGGTCGGCTGGGGCGAGATCGAGTACGAGGTGATGCGCGACGCGGACGACACGTGCATCGCCGTCTGCTCGATGGAGAACGTCGATCCGCTCGGCGTCCACACCGGCGACTCGATCGTGGTCGCGCCGGTCCAGACCCTGCCCGACGCGGTCCACCAGCGCCTGCGCAGCGCGGCGCTCGCGGATCATCCGGGCGCTCGGCGTCGAGGGCGGCTGCAACGTCCAGTTCGCCCTCAGCCCGGACTACGCCGACTACGCCGTGATCGAGGTCAATCCCGCGGGTCAGCCGCTCGTCGGCCCTGGCCAGCAAGGCGACCGGCTACCCGATCGCCCGGGTGGCCGCCCAGATCGCGGCCGGCCGGCGCCTGGCCGAGATCCCCAACGTCGTGACCGGCACGACGGTCGCCGCCTTCGAGCCGGCCCTCGACTACGTCGTCGTCAAGCTGCCGCGCTTCCCGTTCGACAAGTTCCCCCTGGCCGATCGGACCCTGGGCAGCCAGATGAAGGCGACCGGCGAGGTGATGGCGATCGATCGGACCTTCGGGGCGGCCCTGAACAAGGCCCTCCGCGGTCTCGAGCAGGCCGGCATCGGGCCGCTCGCCGAGGACGCCGCCTGGGGGCCGACCCTGGCCTACCTGAGCGCCCTGTACGGCCGCCCGGCCGGGGCCGACCCGGACGGCCGCGAGGACCCGGACGAGGAGCTGGACCGAGGCCCCGATCCGCTGGGTCGACGGCCGACGGCAGTCGCCTGCGAGTCGACCCGCCACGCCGAGCGGGCCGCCGCGCCGATCGTCCTGCGCCAGCTTCCTCGGCCCGTCGGACACCCGGCTGTGGCGGATCCTGGCCCTCCTCCGGCGGGGCGTCCCCGAGGCGACGATCGGAGAGGCGACCGGCATCGCGGCCTGGTTCCTGGCCGAGTTCGGCCGGGCCGTCGCCCTCGAGCGGGCGGTCGTCGGAGGCCGGCCCGGCCGTCGCGGATCCGGCCGACGGCGCAGGCGATGCGCCTGCTGGCCACGGTCAAGCGGGCCGGCTTCGGCGACCGCGAGCTGGCCACCCTGGCCGGCGTCGAGCCCGAGGCGATCCGGACGGCCCGCCGGGCGGTCGGGCTCGTGCCGGGCTACGCGATGGTCGACACCTGCGCCGCCGAGTTCGCCGCCGAGACGCCCTACTTCTACTCGACCTACGCGGCGGCCGGCTCGCCGCCCGAGGCGCCGCCGGTCAGCCGGCCGGCGGCGCTCGTCATCGGCTCCGGGCCGGTCCGGATCGGGCAGGGGATCGAGTTCGACTACTGCGCCGTCCAGGCCGCCGACACCCTCCGCCGGTCGGGCTGGGAGGCGGTGATGATCAACTCGAACCCGGAGACGGTCTCGACCGACTTCGACGCGAGCAGCCGGCTCTACTTCGAGCCGCTCGATCCCGAGTCGGTCCGGAACGTGATCGAAGCCGAGACGCCGCCCGGCGAGGAGCTCCTGCCGGCCTTCGTCCAGTTCGGCGGCCAGACGCCGCTCAACCTGGCCGCGCCGCTGGCGGCGGCCGGGGTCACCCTGCTCGGCGCCGACCTCGAGGCGATCGACCAGTCCGAGGACCGGACCCGGTTCTCGGCCCTCCTCGACCGGCTGGGCATTCCCCAGCCGGAGGGCGGCATGGCCCACAGCGCCGAGGAGGCCCTGACCCTCGCCGAGCGGATCGGCTACCCGGTGATCGTCCGGCCGAGCTTCGTCATCGGCGGCCTGGCGATCGACTTCGCCTACTCGCCGGAGGACCTCGTCCGGCAGCTGGCCGCGGCGACGGTGGTCGACCCCGACCGGCCGGTCCGGATCGACCGCTACCTCGAGGGCGTCGAGGTCGACGTCGATGCGATCAGCGACGGCACGGATGTCCTGATCCCGGGGCTCCTCGAGCACGTCGAGCGGGCCGGCGTCCATTCGGGCGACTCGGTCGGGGTCTTCCCGCCCCAGACGGTCAGCGAGGGCGACCAGGGCCTGATCGTGGCCACGATGGAGCGGATCGTCCTCGCCCTCGGCGTGCGGGGCCTGGTCAACGCCCAGTTCATCGTCCGCGAGGACGGGGTCTACCTGATCGAGGTCAACCCGCGGGCCTCGCGGACCGTGCCCTTCCTGTCCAAGGTGACCGGCGTGCCGATGGTCGAGCTGGCCGTCCGGATCGCCCTCGGCTCGACGCTCGCCGAGCTGGGCTGGCCGGGCGGCCTCCGGCCACCGCCCGAGTTCGTCGCGGTCAAGGCCCCGGCCTTCTCGACGGCCAAGCTGCGCGGAGTCGATCCCTCGGTCGGCCCCGGGATGCAGTCGACCGGCGAGGTGATCGGGATCCACGCGATCCGGCGGTCGCCCTGGCCAAGGCCTTGATCGCCGCCTCGCTCGTGCCGCCGCGGCCGCGTGCCCGGCCGGCCGTCTCGCTGGCCCTCCTGTCGATCGCCGACCGGGACAAGGCCCTCCTCGGCCGGCTGGCCGACGGCGCTGACCCGGGCCGGCTTCGAGCTGTGCGCGACGGACGGGACCGCCCGCGCCCTGGCCGGCCTGGGCTACTCCGCCCGGCTCGTGGCCAAGACGGCGACGACGGCCGTGCCCGACGTCGGCGACGGGGTGCCGATCCTCGAGCTGATCGGCTCGGGCGAGGTCCGCCTCGTCGTCAACACCCCGACGCCGCAATCCGGGGCGGTCCGCGACGCCGTCGAGATCCGGCTGGCCGCGACGGCCGAGGGGATCCTCTGCCTGACCGCGATCGAGACGGCGGTGGCGGCCGCCGAGGCCCTCGACCCGGCGATCATCGGCGCCTGGCCGAGGTCCGCTCGCTGGGGGAGTGGGTGCCCGGCCGAAGCGCTGGTCGCCGCCGGAGCCTGACCCTCAGGCGGAATGGATCGGGGCGGCCGGGCGTCTCGTCGGCCAGGGCCCGGCCGACCCGGACGAGCAGGTGGCCGAGGCTGCGGCGCAGGCCGGCCCGCGGCTCACGTTCGGGCGTGCCTCGGCATGAGCCGCTCGATCTGCGCTCGCCTCGGCCATCAGCTCGGTCTGGTGGGTCTTCGACGAAGGTGCCGTGGAGGTCATAGCCGAAGCCTTCGTTTCGCTCGGGTCGGCATCATAAAATCCTTCCTTCTGTAAGACGTTCATCTAACTCGTGGCCTCTCGTCGCCGCCCAGGGCGGTTGGGTTTCGGTCCGCCCGCTCTCCGGGCGATGGGTCTAGCTTGGCCGAGGTACGTCGGTGAGCTGATCCGCCGACCGAGCCGATCGCCGGTCGGCGCAGGCTGTAGTAGGACAGCCCGCCCTCCTCGGTCAGGGTGACCAGGCCGGCCGCCCGGAGCAGGGCCAGGTGGTGCTTGATCGTCGGCTTGGAGAGCTCCAGCTGCTGGGCGATCTCGGTCAGGTACCGGTCGCGGAGCGAGAGGAGCTGGAGGATCCGCAGGCGGGTGTCGTCGCCGAGGGCCCGGTGGAGCCGGACGACGTCGAGCGGCGGTGCGGCGGGTCGACGCGTCGAGCGCGGCGTCGCGCGATCGGATAGCCGAAGAGCCGCCAGCCGTCGCCGCCGAGGAGGTAGTTGTAGGGCCGGCTGAAGTAGCGACGGGGCGAGGATCACCCGGCGAATGCCCGGCTCGGACGAGCCAGCGAATGCCGCCGGTCGTCGCCTCGATCAGCTCGGCCGGGCCGAGCCGGGCCCGGTCGGCGGCCCGCAGCTCGACGTCGCGCTGGATCATCGCCGCCGACCCGCGGCTCGACCTCCTGGAAGCGCGGCAGCCAGGCCTCGAGGATTCCGAACGAGCTGGCCGACGAAGGCCGGCCGGGTCGCGCAGGACGGCCTCGGCGATCGTCGCGCATCCCGTGGGGCACGGCCGACTCGAACTCGCGGGCCGCCTCGGCCGATCCGGCGAGCGCCTCCTCGAGGCAGAGGCCCATCTTCGGATCGGCCAGCGACTCGGCCAGGGCCAGCCGGACGACATCGTGGGGATCGATCCCGGCGCACGAGCGCGACGAGGTCCGCGCGCGTCGCGGACGGTCGGGCCGGTCGACGGCCAGACGCGGCCACGCCGACCGCGACCTCGACGGCCCCGGAGTGCCCCGAGGCCGTCGAGCTCGAGGTTCAGGTCGGCCCGGGCCGCCTTCAGCCAGGCCCGGTCGGCGCCGGCAGGTCGTCGGTCGAGCCGGCCTCCTCGGACAGGCTGAACACGAAGTCGTACAGCGTCCGGACGTCGAACTCGACGCTCGTCTCGGCCAGCCCGCCGCCCGAGAACCCGCGCACGCGGACGCGTGACGCGGGCCGTTCGTCCGGACGCCGGTCCCGACCGGCGGCGCTCGACAGCTCGAACCATCTGTGTCATTGCTCTCTAACTGGTGTTAGATGACAATCTAACACGATCCGACCGGCCGTGTCAAGAACCCCAGCGGGGCATCGCGCCGAAGGCGTCCCGGACGATCCGCCGGCTGCGGTACCCTTCGCGCCATGGTCAACCCCACCGTCCCCTTCACCGATGAGCGCCTGCCCAACGGGCTGCGCCTGATCATCGCCGAGGATCACCTCGCGCCCGTCGTCGCCGTGAACATCTGGTACGCCGTCGGCTCGAAGAACGAGGTCGCCGGCAAGACCGGCTTCGCCCACCTGTTCGAGCACGTGATGTTCCAGGGCTCGCGCAACGTCAAGAAGGCCGAGCACATCGCCCTCGTCCAGGCCGCCGGCGGCACGATCAACGGCACGACCTGGCTCGACCGGACGAACTACTTCGAGACGCTGCCGTCGAACCAGCTCGAGCTGGCCCTGTGGCTCGAGGCCGACCGGATGGGCACCCTCCTCGACGCCCTCAGCCAGGAGAACCTCGACAACCAGCGCGAGGTCGTCAAGAACGAGAAGCGCTCGTCCTACGACAACCGGCCGTACGGCAGCTGGTCGGAGAAGCTCCAGGCCCACCTCTACCCCGAGGGCCACCCCTACCACCACCCGACGATCGGCTCGATGGCCGACCTCGATGCGGCTTCGCTCGAGGACGTCTCGGCCTTCTTCCGGACCTACTACGCCCCGAACAACGCGTCCTGGCGGTCGTCGGCGACGTCGACCCGGCGCAGGTCCGGGCCTGGGCCGAGCAGTACTTCGGCGGCCTGCCCGGCCAACCCGTCGATCCCGCCGGTCGGCGACATGAGCCTGCCGCCGACCCTCGGCGGCGAGATCCGCGAGACCGTCATCGACCAGGTTCCGCTGCCCCGGATCTACTTCGGGTTCCGGGCGCCGGCGATCGGCGACCGCCGCCTCGATGCGCTCGAGGTGGCGATGCAGATCCTGGCCGGCGGCAAGGGCAGCCGGCTCGATCGGCGCCTCGTCCGCGACGACCAGATCGCCCAGGACGTGGTCGCCTTCGTCCTCGGCTTCGTCGGCGGCGCGTCGATGGCCGCCGGCTGGGCGACCGCCCGGCCGGGGACCGACCTCGACCGGGTCGAGGCGGCCTACCTCGAGGAGCTCGACCGGCTGACCCGCGAGCTGGTGACCGACGACGAGCTGGCCCGGGCCAAGGCCCTGATCGAGACCGAGGAGCTCGGCGCGCTCAGCCGGGTCGAGGAGCGGGCCGACCGGCTGGCGATGTACGCCACCCTGTTCGACGATCCCGGAGCTGATCAACACGATGCTCGGGCGCTACCTGGCGGTGACGCGCCGAGGAGATCCGGGCGGTCGCGGCCGAGGTCTTCCGGGCCGACAACCGGCTGGTCCTGACCTACCTGCCCGGCGGCCGGCGCGCGCCGAGGAGGCGGCCGCATGAGCGAGTCGACGCGTGGTCGCCACGCGGCCGACCCCGGCCATCCCCGGCCGTACGACTTCCCGGCCTTCAGCCGGGCGTCGCCTGGCCAACGGCCTCGAGGTGATCGTCGCGCCGATGGCCGGCCGGCCGCTCATGAGCGCCTCGCTCGATCCTGCGCAACGGCGCGGCCGACGATCCCGACGCCGATGGCGGGGCCCTCGTCGCTGGCCGCCCGGGCGCTGTCCGAGGGGACCGAGCGCTACGACGCCGTCGCCCTCGTCGAGGCGACCGAGCGGCTCGGGGCCGGCCTCCACGCCGATGCCGGCTGGGATGCCGCGACGGTCAGCATCGAGGTCCCGGTCGAGCGTCTCGAGCCGGCCCTCGAGCTGCTGGCCGAGATCGCCGCCCACCCGACGTTCCCGGTCCGCGAGGTCGACCGCCTGCGCGAGGAGCGCCTCAACGACCTCCTCCAGGCCCGGGCCGAGCCGCGCCGCCGGGTCGACGAGGCATTCATCGGCACGATCTACGGCCCGAGCTCGCCCTACCACCGGCCGGCCGGCGGGGTCGCCGAGACCGTCGAGCGGCTCGACGCCGAGTCGGCTCGCGGCGGCCTGGGCACGCGGCTTCGACCCGGCCCGGATGACCCTGATCGTCGCCGGCGACCTGGCGGGCGCTGGCGGACGGCGGCCCGGTCGCGATGGCCGAGCGGCTGCTCGGCGGCTGGACCGCCGCGCCGGGTGGCCGCGCCGGCGGGGCGATCTCGGCAGCCCCGAGGTCGGCCGGTCACGGACTCGATCAAGGCTCCTCGATCGGCCGGGCTCGGTCCAGACCGAGATCCGCGTCGGCCACGTCGGCGTCGCCCCGCCGGATCGACGACTACGCCGGCCTGAGCGTGATGAGCGCGATCCTCGGGCGGCCTGTTCAACTCGCGCCTGAACATGAAGCTGCGCGAGGAGAAGGGCTACACGTACGGCGCCTCGGCCGGCTTCGATCCACGCCGCGGCGGCCGGGCCGTTCTCGGCCCGGGTCGCGGTCAACACCGAGGTCACCGTCCCGGCCCTGGTCGACCTCCTGGCCGAGCTCGCGCCGGATCCGCGAGGAGCCGGTCACGCCGGCCGAGCTGGCGGCTGCCCGCGACTTCCTCGTCGGCGTCTTCCCGCTCCGCTTCGAGACGCCCGGTCCGGTCGTCGGGGCGCTCGGCGGGCTGGTCGTCCACGACCTGCCCGACGACGAGCTGGCGACCTACCGGTCCCGGATCGAGGCGGTGACGCGGCCGACGTCCAGGCGGTCGCCGAGGCCCGGATCCATCCCGACCGGGCGGCGATCGTGATGGTCGGCGATGCCAGCCCGGATCGTGGCCGAGCTGGAGGCCGCGGCGATCGGCCCGGTCGAGGTCATCCGCGACGAGGCGCCGAGCCGGACGACCGAGGCCGGCCCCGCCTGATCGGTCGACCTGGCGTGATCGTGGTCATCGGCTCGCCGTCGTCCGTGCCGGGCGATCCGGCCGGTCGGGCGACGGCTACCGGCCGGGCGGCCGACGTTGCCCGGGGGGCGATCCGAGGGCGGCTCGGCGTCCAGCTCGTGGGCAAGGTCGGCGACGATCCGGCCGGCGATGCCCTGCTGCTCGCCCTGGCCGATGCCGGCATCGGCCACGTCGCGGTCCTGCGCGACCCGGCCCGGGCCACGCCCGTCGCCGGCGCCGCGGCCGACGACCTCGATGACCGATGCTGCGTCGACGACGACGCGTTCGAGCGCCCGATCCAGCCGAGCCCAGCCGGGCAGCCGGCCCGCGCCGTGCCGACCATCGACGCCGGCGATCTCGAGCTGGCCCTGCGCTACCTGCCCGATCATCGGGTCGTGGTGGTCGCCGAGCGCGCTCGACGCCGAGGCGCTGGGCGCGGTGGCCGGACGACTGCTCGTACGTCGGCGCGCAGCTCGTGATCATCCTCGAGCCGACGCGTGCAGGCCGCCGGCCTGCCGCCGGAGGCGACGGCCCTCGAGGCGCCGCGAAGCCGACCCTGACGGCGATCTTCGGCCGGACCGTCGGTCGCTTCGCTGCGGCGCTCGACCAGGGCCGGCCCGGGGCGGAGGCCCTGGCCCAGGCGACGGCCGGAGGCTGGCAGGCGGCGCCGGCCTGACCTCGGGCTAGCGACCGGTCAGGTTCAGGCCGGCTCGATCAGCTCCGGGCCGTTGTTGCGGACGTTGTTGACGAGCGGCCGGACCGGGTAGAGCTCCAGCTCGTCGTCGGGCGCCGGCTGGAGGAGCGCCGGCGAGCTCGCCCGGTCTGCTGGTTCGTCGGGTCGAGCCACAGCGTCCCAGTCGCTGCGGCGCGAGGACGACCGGCATCCGGTCGTGGATCGCTCGAGAGGGCCCGGTTGGCCGTCGTCGTGACGATCGTGAAGCGTCCGGACCACCTGGTCGGTCTCGGGGTGGTGCCAGCCCGACCACAGCCCGGCCAGGGCCAGCGGCGCGCCGTCGGACCGGTGGATCAGGAACGGCTGGCGCGGCGCCGCCGCTCGCGCTGCCACTCGTAGAACGCGTCGGCCGGGACGATGCAGCGCCGCTTGCCGGAACGAATCCCGGAACGCGCCGCTCGTGTCGAGCGTCTCGGCCCGGGCGTTGAACAGCTTCGAGGCGATCTTCTCGTCCTTGGCCCACGACGGGATCAGGCCCCAGCGATAGGCCCGGATCGCCCGCCGATCGCCGCGCTCGACGACGACCGCGGCCTCGTCGGTCGGCGCCAGGTTGTAGCGTCGGCTGGAGCTCGTCGGCGCGGCGGCTCGGCATCGAACAGCTCCGCCAGCTCGGCCGTCGGGCGCTGCTGGGTGAACCGGCCGCACACGACCCGAGTCTACGTGCCGCTGCCCTGCTATCGTCCCGCGCATGGACGACCGCCCCGCGCTCGCGCGCCGCAGGGGACGCCTGAGCCGCGGCAGAGGCGCGTCGACCACCTCGCGCCGGGCCGACGCCTTCCTCGCCTCGGGCGACCTGCAGGACGCCGGCCGCCTGTACCAGCGGGTGGTCGGCTATCCCGATCCGGCGATCACCGCCGGCGGCCATGCTCGGCATCGGCAACGTCTGGTTCCGGGCCAGCGAGGAGGACCAGGCCCTGGCCAGCTGGCGGGCCGCCGCCGGCCGTCGGCGAGACGCCCAGCAGCTACCCGGCCTGGCGGAGCATCGCGGCCGCAGCTCGTCCGGCGACGGCAAGCTGCCGCGAGCGCGATCAAGGCCTACCGCGAGGCCGACCGCCGGGCGCCGGCGAGCGACAAGGCGGAGATCGCCTCGCGACTGGGCTGGCTGGCCAAGGAGACCGGCAACAGCGGCGCCGCCCGGCGCTACTTCGCCCGGAGCCGCGGCGACGGCCTGCCGTTCTCGATGACCTACGCGATCATCGCGATCACGGTCGTCGCCTACCTCCTGGCGCCGCCCGACAACTCGCCTGATTCGATCTTCGGCCTGCTCCTGCTCGACAAGGGCCGTCGTCGCCCAGGGCGAGTACTGGCGGCTGTTCACGGTGGCCCTCCTCCACGAGAGCCCGATCCACCTCGCGTTCAACATGTACGCCCTGTACCTGGTCGGGCCGATCGTCGAGCGGATCTACGGCTGGAAGTCTTCCTGTTCATGTACCTGGCCTGCGACCTCGCGGCGTCGGTCGCCAGCTTCTCTTCGGCGACCCGAACATCGGCTCGGTCGGGCGCGTCCGGCGCGATCTTCGGGCTGTTCGGCGTGCCTCTTCGTGGCCGGCCGGCTCCACAACCCGGTCCTCGACCGGCAGAGCCGGAGCCTGGCCGCCCAGATCGGGACCCTGATCGTCCTCAACCTCGTCCTCGGCTTCACCTTCGGGCGCGGGCACGATCGACAACTTCGCCCACGTCGGCGGCCTGCTCGCCGGCGGCTGGCTCGGCTTCGTGCTCGTGCCCGACGCGGCGTGCCGACGCTCGCCAGCGGCTGGGTCCGGACGAACGGGCTGCCCCTGCCCGACCGATCCGCGGGCTGACGGACATGGCTGCGGCGTGCTGGCCGTGGTCGCCCTGCTCGTGCTGTGCGTCGGCGGGCGTGATCCTGGGCAGCGACCCGTCGCGGTTCGCCGGGCTCCAGTAGCGCCGAGCGGTGACGGTCTCGGGTCAGGCCACCCGGCGGGCGTCCGGGGCAGGTGGACGATCACCCGGGCGCCGCGGGGGGCGAGGCTCTCGGCCCGGGCCTCGCCGCCGTGGGCCCGGGCCAGCTCGCGCACGATCGCCAGGCCGAGGCCGCTGCCCGGACCCGCTCCGGGCCGGGTCGCCCCGGTAGAAGCGGTCGAAGATCCGCTCGGTGCTCGCCCGGCGGGAAGCCCGGTCCGTCGTCGCTGACCAGCAGGGTGACCCAGTCGGCCGAGCCGCGCGCCTCGAGCCAGACATGGCCGCCCGGGGAGGGCACGACCGCCAGGGCGTTCTCGATCAGGTTGCCCAGGATCCGGTCGACCGCAACCCGGTCGGCGCTGAAGCCGAGGTCGAGCGGCGGGGTCGCGTCGGTGGGGCTCCCGGCGGCGGTCGCCCCGATCACGCTCAGCGTCGACCCCTTGCGGGCCGCGGCCCGAGCCCGGAAGCGCTCGGCGGTCTGGTCGAGCAGGGCCCGCCGTCGATCTGCTCCGGGCGCAGCCCGGCCGACCCGGTCCGCAGGCGCTCCATCGTGTCGAGCTCGGCGACGAGGCGCTCGAGCCGGTCGGCCTCCTCGCCGATCAGTCCCGCCCGCCTGGGCCGCCTCGGGTCCGGTCGCCGTGCCGTCGGCGATCGCGCCGGCAAAGCCGCTGATCACGGTCAGCGGCGTCCGCAGGTCATGGCGCAGGTTGGCCAGGAGCTGTTCCTCGCGCTCGCGGACGGCCTGCAGCTCGGCGGTCATCGCATTGAAATGCTCGGTCAGCTCGCGCACCTCGCGCGGGCCGTCGACCGGCACCGGTCGGCTGGCCAGGCCGGCCCGGGCCACGCCGGCCGTGGCCTGCTGGCAGCCGTTGCTGGCAGCGGGCCCGGTCACCGATCGCGACAGGACGTAGGCCAGCGGGCCGCCGATCAGGAGGACGGCCAGCAGGCCGATCGGGATCGCCCGGGCCAGGTCGCCGAGGGCCTCGGCACCCGAACGGTCGAGGGTGGCGAAGACGACCGAGCGGGCGTTGACCTTGGTCGCCGCCCAGGAGTGCAGCTTGCCGTCGGCGAACTCGCTCGTGCTGTGGACGTCCTGGCCGCGCAGGGTGGCCGTGGCCAGGTCGATCGTGCCGGTGACCGAATCGGCGCCGTTGATCGCGATGGAGCGTGCCGTCGGCGCGTCGCGATCAGGATGTCGACCCCGGTCGCCGCGAGCTGCGTTCTGGGTGTCGGCCAGGGCGCCCTGCAGGTTGCCGGCGGCGATGCTCGCCCGGAGCTGGGGCAGGAGGCTGTCGGCCAGGTCGGCCATCCGGCTCTCGGTCGAGGCCCGATGGAGGTCCCGCAGGACGACGAAGACGGTCCCCCCGATCGCGAGCAGGAGGGCCAGGGACAGGGCGGCGAAGCCGGCCAGGATCCGGCCGCGTCAGGCTGCGCGGCATCGCGCTCAGCCGGCGAGCGGTTCGCGCGCCGGGCGGGACGAGCCGGTAGCCCAGGCCGCGGATCGTCTCGATCGCGGGACCGTCGTCGCCGAGCTTCTTGCGGACCTCGGCGACGTGGACGTCCACGGTCCGCGTCTCGCCCGGGAAGTCGGTGCCCCAGACGCCCTCGAGGAGGGCGTCCCGGGTGAGGACGACGCCGGCGTCGCGGGCCAGGGCCGCGAGCAGGTCGAACTCGCGCGCGCGCAGCTCGAGCCGCCGCGTCGCCGACGAGTCGCCTCGCGCCGGCGGGGATCGATCCGGAGGCTGCCGACCTCGATCGGGCGGCCGCCCCGGCCGGTCGCCTCGGTCCGCCGGAAGATCGCCTTGATCCGGGCCACGAGCGCCCGCGGGTTGAACGGCTTGGCGACGTAGTCGTCGGCGCCGAGCTCGAGGCCGACGATCGAATCGACGACGTCGTCGCGGGCGGTCAGCATCACGATCGGCACGTCGCCCCGGCGACGCAGCTCGCGGCAGACCTCGAAGCCATCGAGCTTGGGCAGCATCAGGTCGAGGATCACCAGGTCGGGATCGTGCCGGGCGTGGAGGGCGAGGGCCTCCTCGCCGTCGGCCGCGCTGATCACCGCCCAGCCCTCCTTCTCGAGGTAGAGCCGGAGCAGCTCGACGATGTTGCGCTCGTCGTCGACGACCAGGATCGTCTTCATCGGCCGGCGAGGATACCCGGGCCGATCGGCGCTCGATGCCGGCCGATGTAAGCGGCGTGTAAAGCGCGGCCGGGATCGGCCGGCCGCCAGCCTGAGCCGATGCCGTACGATCGGCCGATGTTCGCCACCCTCCACGGCGCCTATCCCCAGGCCGGCCGTCGACCGCGGCCGATCCGGCCGCGCCTCGACCGGGCCGTGGCTCGAGGTCCTCGAAGCGCAGGCCGCGGCCGGCCTGACCCTGCTGACCGACGGCGGCCTGCGACAGCCGGACCTCGGCCCGGCGACGGTCGCCGGCCTGGCCGGGATCGAACTGCCGGCCCGGCCCGGCCAGCCGCCCGGGTCATCAGCCTGCCGGCCTGGGAGCGGCCGGGCCTCGTCGCGGACTGGCGGGCCGACGGCCGAGCTGACCGACCTGCCGGTCAAGGCTCGGCTGGTCGGGCCGTACACGCCTCGGCCGGCGGCTCGCAGCGGGGCGGCTTCGATCGCCGGCGGCTGACCCTGGCCCTGGCGCGGCGCCCTGAACCTGGAGCTGGCGGCGCTGGCCGAGGCCGGCTGCCCCTTCGTCCAGGTCGAGGAGGACGAGGCGGTCCGAGATCGGACCGGACGAGGCCGAGCGGGCGCTGTTCCGGGAAGCCCAGGCTGGCCTCCTCGACGGCCTGCCGGACGCCTGCCAGGGCTTCCACCGGAGCCTGGCGATCAGCGGCGGCAATGCCGACCTGGCCG
The DNA here is from genome assembly GCA_963697135.1 of uncultured Chloroflexia bacterium. Classification (GTDB taxonomy): domain Bacteria; phylum Chloroflexota; class Limnocylindria; order Limnocylindrales; family CSP1-4; genus Palsa-1033. The sequence continues at coordinate 130,600 of CAVOMZ010000016.1, forward strand.
GCCCGGCGACCTTCTTCGAGGCGCCCTACGAGAGCTACTTCTTCGACCTGATCGATGGTCCCGACAACTGGCGGCTGATCACCCGGGCCCCGGCCGAGCGGGGGATCGTGTGCGGCGCGGTCGATGTCCGTGATCCCGCGGATCGACGACAAGGAGCTGGTCATCTGGGCCGCCTCCTACGCGGCCAGCGGTGGCCGCGGCTTCGAGCGGGTGGGCGTGGCACCGGCGGGCAGCCTGGCCGGCCTCGACCCGGCCGTCGCCCGGCGCAAGATCGAGCGTGCTGGGCGAGTCGGCCCGGATCGTCGAGGCCCGCGACGAGACTCCGATCCAGGCCCAGCTCGATCCGCGGGCGGTCGACAGCCGGAGCGCGGCCGTCGGCCGCTGGACGCCGCCCTCCGAGCTGCCGCCCCGCCGGCGGCGCTGAGCGATGCCCTGGAGCCGCCGCCCAGCTGCCCGGGCCGGGGCGGCCTGATCGTCGTCGTCCTGGCGGGATGGTCTCGATCCGACTGTTCCTGGCGATCGACGGAGCCAGCCACTCGGTCAGCGACACGCTCCTCGGCTTCGTCCCAACGACATCGTGGTCTGGGCGCTCGCCCTGGCCGGGATCTGGCTCCTTCGGCGGGCCGCCGGCCGACCGGCCGCTGAACCGGTTGCCAGCCGGCTCGCCGGGGTGCCAGCATTGGCGCGACGATCTCTGGGTATGACAGCGCCAGACGCCGAACGGCCGCAGTGGAGGGCATGCCAGGTGACTGAGCAGGTGAGACTTACGGTCAACGGAGTCCCCCACGAGATCATCGGTCGAACCGCGGCAGCTCCTCGTCCACGCCCTGCGCGAGGACCTCGGCCTGACCGGCACCCACGTCGGCTGCGACACGAGCCAGTGCGGCGCGTGCACGGTCCAGCTGGACGGCTGCCGCGGTCAAGTCGTGCACCGTGCTGGCCGTCCAGGCCGACGGCGGCTCGATCCGGACGATCGAAGGGATGGCCCCCGAGGGCGGCCTTGCACCCGCTCCAGAACGCGTTCTGGGAGAAGCACGGCCTGCAGTGCGGCTTCTGCACGCCGGGCATGATCATGGCCGCCGTCCGACCTGCTGGCGCCGGCAACCCCGACCCGACCGACGACGAGATCCGCCACGGGATCGAGGGCAACCTGTGCCGCTGCACGGGCTACCAGAACATCGTCGCGGCGATCCGCGAAGCGGCGTCCACCCTCCGCGCCGGGGCCGCCGCCCCGGCCGGCGCGCACGACTGACAGGGAGGCCACCGATGACCACCGACGTCATCGGCGCCTCGGTCAAGCGGGTCGAGGATCCCCGATTCATCACCGGCAAGGGCCGCTATCTCGACGACATCAAGCTCGCCGGGATGACCTACATGAGCGTCCTGCGCAGCCCCTATGCCCACGCCAACATCCGCTCGATCGATACCACGGCCGGCCAAGGCGATGCCCGGCGTCGTCCTCGTCCTGACCGGGGCCGACATCCCCTACAACCCGCTGCCGATGGCCTGGCCGGCCGGCGGCGCGTCAGGCATCCAGAACAACATCAACACGCCCCGGGTCCTGGCCACCGACAGCGTCAAGTGGACCGGCGAAGGGGTCGCGGCGGTGATCGCCGAGACCGCCGCCCAGGCGGTCGACGCGCTCGAGGCGATCGACGTCGACTGGGAGCCGCTGCCGGTCGTGGTCGATGCCGAGAAGGCGACCCAGCCGGGCGCTCCGCAGCTCCACGAGAACGCCCCGAACAACGTGGTCTTCAACTGGACGGTCGGCGACAAGGCCGGGCACGGACGCCGCGATCGAGGCGGCCGAGGTCGTCGTCCGCCAGCGGGTCGTCAACCAGCGGCTGATCCCCAACCCGATGGAGGTCCGGGGCGACATCGGCCTGTTCAATCCGGGCACCGACGAGTACACGATCTGGATGTCGAGCCAGACACCGCACATCCAGCGGCTCCTCCTGGCGGCCTTCGTGATGGGCATCCCGGAGAACAAGATCCGCTGCATCAGCCCCGACGTCGGCGGTGCCTTCGGCTCGAAGATCTTCTGCTACGCCGACATGGCCCTCTGCCTGTTCGCCTCGAAGACGCTCAACGGCCGGCCGGTCAAGTGGGTCGAGACCCGCCGGGAGAACTACCAGAGCACGATCCACGGCCGCGATCACATCACCTATCTCGAAATCGCCGGCACGCGCGGAGGGGGAGGTCACCGGGCTGCGGGTCAAGACGTTCGCCAACCTCGGCGGGCGGCTGTCGACGATCGGCCCGGGCATCCCCACGACGCTCTACGGCCGGGTCCTTTCGGGCTGCTACAAGATCCCCAACGTCTATTGCGAGGTCACCGGGGTCTACACCAACACGACCTTCGTCGACGCCTACCGGGGAGCCGGCCGGCCGGAGGCCGACCTACGTGATCGAGCGGGCGATGGACCTGTTCGCCGAGGAGATCGGGCTGGATCCGGCCGAGCTCCGCCGGCGCAACTTCATCGCCCCCGACAAGTTTCCCTATGACAATCCGTCCGGCCTGGGCACGGCCGCCAATGGCGAGAAGATCTACATCGATTCGGGCAACTACGAACCGGCGATGGACCTTGCCCTGAAGACCGTCGACTACGCCTCGCTGGCCAAGGCCAAGGCCGATGCCCGGGCCCGGGGCAAGTACCTCGGGCTCGGCCTGTCGACCTATATCGAGGTCTGCGGCGTCGCCCCCTCGAAGTGGATCGGCGCGGTCGGCGAGGGCTGGGGCGCCGCGATGTGGGAGTCGGCCAACCTGCAGATCCACCTGACCGGCAAGGCCGTCCTGACGATGGGCACCCAGCCCCAGGGCCAGGGCCACGAGACGACCTATTCCCAGATCATCGCCTCGGAGCTGGGCCTGGACATGGCCGACATCATCGTCCAGCACTCGGACACCCAGGGCACCCCGTTCGGCTACGGCTCCTACGGCAGCCGGACCTCGTCGGTCGGCGGGACGGCCGCGGTCAAGGCGGCCGGCAAGGTCCGCGAGAAGGCCCGCCAGTACGCCGCCCACATGCTCGAGGCCTCGATCGACGACATCGAGGTCGTGGGCGCCGAATACCGGGTCAAGGGCTCGCCCGAGAAGAAGAAGACGCTCCAGGAGATCGCCTTCGCCCTGGACCTCGGGTTCAGCCTGCCGAGCGGCATGGAGCCCTACCTCGACGAGACGGCCTACTACGACACGCCCAACTGCACCTGGCCGTTCGGGACCCACATCGCGATCGTCGAGATCGACGAGGAAACCGGCAAGGTCGATCTCGTCCGCTACGTCGCGGTCGACGACGTGGGCAAGAAGATCAACCCGATGATCGTCGACGGGCAGCTCCACGGCGGGATTGCCCAGGGTGTCGGCCAGGCTCTCTGGGAGGGTGCGGTCTACGACGACGACGGCCAGCTCCTGTCGGGCTCGATGCTCGACTACGCCCTCCCGCGGGCGTCATGGTTCCCGAACTTCGAGCTGGCCGAGACGGTCACGCCTTCGCCGGTCAACCCGCTCGGGGTCAAGGGCGTGGGTGAGGCTGGCGCGATCGCCAGCACCGCGGCCGTCGCCAACGCGGTCATGGACGCGCTCAAGCCATTCGGGATCCGCCATCTCGACATGCCGTACACCGCGCCGAAGGTCTGGCGGGCGATGCACGACAAGGAGGCCCGCTCGTGATCCCGGCAGCCTTCGACTACGCTCGGCCGGCCGATCTCGACGAGGCCCTCAAGCTGCTCGCCCAGGGCGGCGGCGAGGCCAAGATCCTGGCCGGTGGCCAGAGCCTCCTGCCGCTCATGCGGCTGCGCCTGGCCAGCCCCGGCAAGCTGATCGACATCGGCCGGATCGCCGACCTCCGGGCGATCCGCGACCTGGGCGGCGGGGCCACCGGGATCGGGTCCCTCGCCACCTATCGCGACGTCCTCGATTCCGACCTCGGCGATCCGGAACCATCCGATCCTGGGCAGTCGCGATCCCGGTGATCGGCGACGTCCAGGTCCGCAACCGGGGGACGCTCGGCGGGCGCCGTCGCCCACGCCGATCCGGCCTCGGACATGCCGGCGATCCTGCTCGCCCTCGAGGCACTCTGGCGATCCGCTCGGCCAGCGGCGAGCGGGTCGTGCGGATCGACGGCTTCTTCGAGGGAGCCTTCGCGACCGACCTGGCCGAGGACGAGATCCTGACCGAGATCCGCCTGCCGGCGGCCCCGGCCGGGGCCGGCATGGCCTACGCCTCGATCGAGCAGCCCGCCTCGGGCTACTCGATGGTCGGCGTGGCGGCGGTCGTCGGCCGGGCCGAGCGGGACGATCAACCACGCCCGGATCGCCATGACCGGGGTCGCCGAGCGTCGCCTACCGGGCGACGGCCGTCGAACAGGCGCTGATCGGCAGCGACGGGGGAGCGGCGGCGATCGAGCCGCCGCCGGCCGCGCCGTCGATGGCCAGAGGTCAGCCTCCGACTTCAACGCCGATTCGCCGAGTATCGCTCGGCGATGGCCGTGGTCCATGTCCAGCGGGCCATCGAGGCGGCCCTCGCGGCGATCGGCTGAGGGGCGTCAAGGAGGCTCGAGGGGACCGCTCGAACGTGCGGATCGTACATCTCGTGCCCGGGCGCCGGCCGGAGCCTGACCTGGTCGGAGCCGTCCTGACCGGTGACCTTGTCAGGTGGCCGGCGAGCGCTGGCCGAAGGGCCGCCGGCTGAGCGCGGCCGACCTCGGCCAGCCTGGCCCGGCGCCGATACCGCGGCCAGCTGGTCGGCCATCGCGCGCGGGCGGGCTCAGCCTGACCGTGCTGGTGCGGACGGCGGCGACGTCCACGAGGACGAGGCCGCGCTGCGGCTGGCGGCGCTCGTGGCCGGCGGCGGCCTGACGCAGCGCGGCCCGGCCGAGAGCCGGGTCGACCTGCTGGCCGCGACCGACCGGCGTGGTCCACGTCCGGATCGGCCTGCTCGAGCGGCTCAACCGGATCGACACGATCGAGGTCTTCACCGTCTCTCGACGGCCAGGTCGTCCGGGCCGGCGACGCTCGTGGCCAGCGCCAAGATCGCGCCGCACCTGGTCGCGCCGGCCGTCCTGGAGCGGGCCGCTGGGCTGGTCGGGCCGGCCGGGGACTCGTCGGGCGTCGCCCCGTTCGTCGCCCGGCGGGTCGCGGTCGTGGTCAAGGAGTCGCTCCATCGCACCCGGCCCGCGAGCGATTCGAGGCGAGCGTCCGGGCCGAAGGTCGAGTCGCTCGGCTCGAGCCTTGTCCGGGTTCGAATACGTCGAGGACGCCTCGAGGCCGTCGCCCGGGCCTCTCGGCCGCGGCGCCGCGACGGCCGACGTGATCCTGACCGCGGGCTCGGCCTCGACCGACCCGTCCGATCCGTTCTTCGTGGCGATCGAGCGGCCTGGGCGGCCGGGTCGTCCGCCGCGGCGTGCCGGCCCATCCCGGCTCGATGCTCTGGCTGGCCCGCCTCGGCCGGGTGGATGTCCTCGGCCTGCCAACCTGCGGGGCCTACTCGAAGGCGACCGCGGCCGACCTGATCCTGCCCCGGCTGCTGACCGGCGAGCGCGTCTCGCGGGGCCTCGTGGCGGGCCTCGGCCACGGCGGGATCCTGACCCGCTCGATGCGCTTCCGGTTTCCCGACCTACGCCCGGCGATCTCGACGCTCCGGACGGCTGACCGGACGCGGCAGTAGATTCCGAACCATGAGCCCACGCCAGTCGAACCCGCCGCCAGCCCGGGCGCACGTCCGTCGGTCGAGGCGATCCAGGCGTCGTTCCGGGCGCACGACTACATCGCCGACCGCTCGGTCGCCACGGCCGTCTTCCTGGCCCTCGAGCTCGAACGGCCGCTGCTGCTCGAGGGCGAGGCCGGGGTGGGCAAGACCGAGCTGGCCAAGGTCCTGGCGGCGACCCTCGAGGCGCCCCTGATCCGCCTCCAGTGCTACGAGGGGCTCGACGTCACGAGCGCCGTCTACGAGTGGAACTATCCCCGCCAGATGCTCGAGATCCGGCTTGCTCGAGGCGCGCGGCGAGGCCGGCAAGGCGACTGCCCACGACATCTTCGGGCCCGACTTCCTGATCCGCCGGCCGCTCCTCCAGGCCCTCGACGCCCGGGACGGGGTCGCCCCGGTCCTGCTGATCGACGAGATCGATCGGGCCGACGAGGAGTTCGAGGCCTACCTCCTCGAGATCCTGTCCGACTTCCAGGTGACCGTGCCCGAGATCGGCACGATTCGGGCCGAGCGGACGCCCCGGGTGATCCTGACCAGCAACCGGACCCGGGAGGTCCACGACGCGCTCAAGCGGCGCTGCCTCTACCACTGGATCGACTACCCCAGCTTCGAACGCGAGCTCGAGATCGTCCTGACCCGGGTCCCGGCGCGCCCGGCTCTGCTCGCCCGCCAGATCGTGGCCTTCATCCACCGCCTGCGCGAGGCCGACCTGACGAAGGTCCCCGGCGTGGCCGAGACGCTCGACTGGGCTGCGGCCCTGCTGGCCCTCGGGGCGGCCGAGCTCAGCCCGGTCGTCGTCGACGAGACGCTCGGCGTCGTCCTCAAGTACGAGGAGGATGTCCGCGGCCGTCCGGGGCGAGGCCAGCCGGCAGATGCTCGAGGAGCTCGCGGCCGGCGCCTAGCCGGCCGAGCGGCCCGACCGTGCCCGACCAACGGATCCCGGCGGCCCTCGATCCCGGGCGCCGGCCCGAGTGGGTCCTCCCGGTGGCGGCCCCCGGCGCCCGCGCGCGGCTCGGCCGTCGACGGGCGGCGCTTCGTCGGGCGGGCGGTCCGCTTCGCCCGCGAGCTCCGCCTGGCCGGCCTGGCCACCGACCTGGGCGCCGCGATCGACTTCAGCCGGCGCTCGGGATCGTGGCGATCGGCGATCGCGAGCAGGTCCGCGCGGCCGGCGAGGCGATCTTCGTCCGGCGGCGGGACGAGATCGAGGTCTACAACCAGGTCTTCGACCGGTTCTGGCGGGCCCGGCGGCACCCGCCTGCCCGCCCAGGACGGGCCGCTCCCGGCGCTGCCGCCCGCAGGACGAGGCGCCCGAGGCCGAGGAGGAGGCGGCGGACCGGCGAACGGGTCCGAGCGCAGGAGATCCGCGAGTCGACGCCCGAAGGCGCGCCCCGGACGGTCGACGACGGCGAGGACGAGGACGAGGAGGGCGCGGTCGACGGCCTGGCCGTCTCCGAGCTGGCCTACGGGCTAGGGCGAGGTCGACCGCCACCAGCAGTTCGACCGGATGAGCGCCGGCCGAGCTGCGCGACGCCGAGCGCCTGATCGACCTTCTCCTGCCCAACCTCGAGCGCCGCCGGACCCGTCGGAGCGAGCTCCATCACCACGGCCGGACCGTCGCGCCGCGGGTCATGTTCCGGCGCAGCCTGGCGACCGGCGGCGACGTCCTCGACTGGGTCTGGCGGCGGCCCGTCCGGCGGCCGCGCCAGCTCATCGTGATCTGCGACATCTCGGGCTCGATGGAACGCCATGCCCGGGCCTGCTCCTGCGCTTCAGCCAGGCCCTCGCCGCGTCGGCCGTCCGGACCGAGGCCTTCGTGTTCGGGACGCGCCTGACCCGGGTGACCCGGCTGCTCCGCGACCGGGACCGCGACCGGGCCCTGACCCGGGTCGCGCTGACCGTCAGCGACTGGTCGGGCGGGACCCGGATCGGCGAGTCGTTCCGGACGTTCAACCTGCGCTGGGCCCGCCGGGTCCTGCGCAGCAGCGCGGTGGTCGTCGTGGTCAGCGACGGCTGGGACCGGGGCGATCCCGACCTGGTCGCGACGCGAGACGGCCCGCCTCCAGCGGAGCTGCCACCGCCTGATCTGGCTGAACCCCCTGGCCAGCGCGCCGGGCTACCAGCCGCTGGCCGCCGGGATGTCGGCTGCGATGCCCTACATCGACGACTTCGTGCCGGCCGGCACGCTCGCCAGCCTCCAGCGGCTGGGCGTCCTCCTCTCCGATGCCTCGACCCGGCGCGAGGCGGACCGGCGGGCCCGGGCGAGTCCGCCGGCCGGCTGGCCGGTCCGTCGCCCGGCTTCACCCGAAGCGTGTCGCGGCGGGCCGAAGCGGAGGCTCCCCGGCCGGCCCGGATCGTCAGCCTGCGGCCCGAGGTCCGCCGGATGGCCACGGTCGCGGCCGACGACGGCCGGGCCGCACGTGCCCGGCCCCTGGACGGCTCGAGCCGGACGAGAGTCGAGGAACGAGCGATGCGCGAGCTGATCGACACGATCGAGGCCTGGCAGGCCGAAGGCGTGGACTTCGGCCGGGCCGTCGTCGTCCGCACGTTCGGGTCGGCGCCCCGGCCGGCCGGCGCCGTCCTGCTGGCCGCGGCCGACGGCCGCCTGGCCGGCTCGGTCAGCGGCGGCTGCGTCGAGGGCGCGGCCTTCGAGCAGATCGAGCAGCGCCCGGACGACGGATCGCTCCCGGGTGATCCGCTACGGGATCAGCGACGAGCAGGCCTGGGATGTCGGCCTGGCCTGCGGCGGGACGATCGACGTGCTGGTCGAGCCGCGCCGTTCGGGACGAGATGGTCGCGGCCGCCCGGACGCCGGGCGCGTGCGTCGCGATCCCGCTGCCGGCCGACGCGCCGACGGCCGAGTTCGGGCCGGTGGCGCCGGGCGACGGCGAGGCGCCCGGCGGCGGTCATCGTGGTCGAGGCCGACGGCACGCTGACCGGCTCGATCGGCTCGCCCGGGGACGACGCGGCGCTCCGGACGGCCGCCCTGGCCGCGCTCGATCGGGGCGAGTCGACGACGACCGAGGTCGGCCCGCGGCAGGTCTTCCTCGAGGCCTACCCCGTCCGGCCCCGGCTGGTCGTCGTCGGTGCCGTCGAGGTCGCGCGCTACCTCGTGCGCTTCGCCCGCGAGCTCGGCTACGAGACGATCGTCGTCGACGGCCGGGCGTCGTTTGCCACCGCCGGCCCGGTTCCCCGAGGTCGACCAGCTCGATCGTCGGCTGGCCCGACGAGGTGGCCGACGCAGATCGGCCTCGGTCCGCCCGATGCGGTCGCGGTCCTGACCCATGACGTCAAGTTCGACGAGCCGGCGATCGTCGAGGCCCTCCGCCGGCGCTGCCGCTACGTCGGCGCGGTCGGCTCGCGCAAGACCCAGGGCGATCGGCGGGCCCGGCTGCTCGAGGCCGGGCTGAGCCAGGCCGAGCTCGACCAGCTGCGCGGTCCGGTCGGCCTCGATCTCGGCGGCCGGGCGCCGGCCGAGACGGCCCTGGCGATCATGGCCGAGATCGTGGCCGAACGGCGCGGAGGCACGGGCCGGCCGATGCGCGAGCGCGCCCGGGCATGACCGAGCGCCGGGCGAGCCCGGCGGTGACGGAGCCGGCCGGACGGCGGCGATCGTCCTGGCCGCGGGAGCGGGCACGCGCTTCGGCGGCGGGAAGCTGCTGGCCGGGCTTGACGGCCGGCCGGTCCTCGACCACGTCCTGGCCACCCTGGCCGAGGCGGGCCTGGCCGAGACGGTCGTGGTCATCGGTCCCGGCGTCGGCCGGCCTGGCTCGAGGCGCCGCGGCGCCGGGGCGCCCGGACCGTGCCTGAATCCCCGGCCGGAGGGCGGCCTGTCGAGCTCGGTCCGGGTCGGCCTCCGGGCCCTGGCCGTGGGTCGCGAGGCGGGCCGGGTCGAGGCCGCGCTGATCGCCCTGGGCGACCAGCCCCTGACGAGCCCGGTCGACCCGGCGGCGCTGCTGGCCGCCGATGTCCCGAGCGGCCGCTCGATCGTCGTCCCGCGCTATGCCCAGCGGCGGCAGGCTGAACCCGGCCCTGGTCCTGGCCGGGGCCTGGCGCCTGGCGGACGAGCTCGAGGGCGATCGCGGCTTCGGTCCGCTGATCAGGGCCCATCCCGAGCTCGTCGTGGAGGTCCCGCTGTCCGGCGACAATCCCGACGTGGACACGCCTGGCCGACCTTGCCGGCCGCTGGCCTGGGACCTCCGGGTCCGGGCCAACCGCGAGCAGGCCGAGCGGGTCCGCGAGGCGCCCGGCGGGCCGACTTCTACGCGCCCGATCTCGGGCTCTTCCGGGCCGAACCCGGCCCGGACCGACGACCCGGTCCTGGGGGCCCTGCTCGCCCGCGCCCGGCCGGCCGACACCTGGCTCGATGTCGGGGCCGGGGCGGGCCGGTTCGCCCTGCCGATGCCGGCCCTGGCCGATCGCCGGGAGGTCGTCGCCCTCGATCCGTCGCCGGGGATGCTCGAGGCGCTCCGCGAGATCGCCGAGCAGCACGGGATCACCAACGTCCGGACCGATCGAAGATCGCTGGCCGCGTCCGGACGGGCGAGCCCAGCGACGAGACCGCCGCCGATGCCGGCCTGATCGCCCACGTCGGCTACGACATCGAGCCGATCGGGCGCGTTCCTCGACGCCCTCGAGGGGGCCGCTCGGCGCGAGTGCGTGGCGATCCTGAACGACCAGACCCCGGCCGCGGCAGCTTCGGCCTTCTGGCCGGCGATCCACGGCGAGGAGCGGGCCGAGCTGCCGGCCCTGCCCGAGTTCCTGGGGCTGCTCCGGGCGCGGGGCAGCGTCCCCGCCGTCGTCGAGGTCGAGCGCCGCCCGCGCGACTACCCCTCCCGGGATGACCTGCGGCGCTGGGTCCGCCAGCAGCTGTTCGTGGCCGAGGGCAGCCCCCGGGACCGCCGCCTGAGCGAGCTGGTCGAGCGGGCCACGGTCGAGACCGGGAGGGCGTCCACCTGGTGCATCAGCCCGCCGGCGTCGTGGGAGTCGTGAGCTGGTCGGCCTGACCGCCCTGGAGGCGGCCCGCTCGTTCGCCCGGCAGAACGGCCTGCCATCCGAGGACGTCGCCGTGCTGAAAGACGGCAGCAACCTCGTCGTCCATCTTCGTCCTGCGCCGGTCGTTCTCCGGCTGGCCACCCTGACCGCCCGGGTCCGGCTCGACCCCTGGCCGTACCTCGAACGCGAGGTCGCCCTGGTCGGCTTCCTGGCGGCGGTGGGGGCCCCGGTCATGCGCCCGAGCGACCTCGTCGGGCCCGGGCCTCACCTCGTCGACGGCTGGGCCCTGACCGCCTGGGGCTTCGTCGAGGGCTCGAGCGGGACGGCTCCCTCGCCGGTCGGGGCCTTCCGCGCGCTTGACGACCTCCATGCCGCGCTGCGCGGGTATCCGGGATCGCTGCCCCTGCTGAACCCGGCCGGTGACGACCTCGACCGGGCCCTGCGCCTGTGTGTCGAGACGGGCCTGCTCGAGGCGGCCGAGGCAGCCGATCGAGCCGAGCTCCGGGATGAGCTCCGGGATCGCCTCCTCGAGGTGGCCAGCGACGTCCAGCCGCTGCATGGCGACGCCTTCGCCCGGAACGCCCTGGTGACCCCGGCCGGGCCGATCTGGATCGACTTCGAGGACTGCTGCAGCGGCCCGCTCATCTGGGACCTGGCGACCCTCGTCAAGCGAGATCCCGATGCCGCCCTGATCAGCGAGGTTGAGCGCCGCCACGGCAAGGAAGCCTTGCAGCTGGCGATGGCCCTGCGCGAGGTCCAGGAGGATGCCTGGCGGCTGATCCAGGCGCCCGGCTGGAGCCAGACCTGGGCGGACGGGCCGATCGGCACGCGATCAGCGCCCGCCGAGCGGGCCATGAGCCGTCGCCTCGATCCGAACGGGTTCCCGCCCGAGGCGCTCCTGGCGGAGTACCCGATCGCGATCGCCGAGCTGGCCGAGCAGATCCGGGCGCTCGTCCGCGAGGCCGTGCCCGAGTCGATCGAGGCCGTCCGGCCGGGCTGGCGGGTGATCGGCTACAACGTGCCGGTCGGCCGGCGCACGCCCTACTTCGCCTGGCTCATGGTCCAGCTCGAGCACGTCCACCTGGGCTTTCCCGCAGGGCGTCCTGCTCGACGATCCGGATCGGAGCAGCTCGGGGGGCCGGGATCACGAAGCGGGCGCGCTGGCTGACCGCGGTCCCTGGCGGGACCGGTCGGCCGAGGCGCACCGGTCGATATGCCCGCCAGGCGGCCCGCATCGCCGGCCTCTCGCCCGGCGAGCAGGGCGCCCTCCGGCAGGAGCGAGAGCTCGTCGAGCAGGGGGCGGGCACAGGTTTCCAAAGTGAAACCTCGTTGACGCCCGAACAGGCACCGGCCTATCCTCGATGCCACTTCCCCGAGCGCCTGCGTTGTGACGAAGGAGACTGGATGATCCCGGCTCAGTTCGACTACGTTCGGCCCGCCGCGATCCACGAGGCGCTCCAGATCCTGGCCGCCGCGAGGGCGAGGCCAAGGTCCTGTCCGGCGGCTACAGCCTCCTGCCGCTGCTCAAGCTCCGCCTCGCCTCGCCTGGCCTGCTGGTCGACATCCAGGACCTCGACGGCCTCGATGAGGTGCTCGAGACCGACGACGGGTTGCGGATCGGTGGCCGGACCACCCACCGCCGGATCCACGAGAGCCCGGCCGTGATCGCCCGCCATCCGCTGCTGCTCGACGCCGCCGGTGGGATCGGCGATCCGCAGGTTCGCAACTGGGGCACGATCGGTGGCTCCTGTGCCCACGCCGACCCGTCCTCGGACTGGCCGGCCGTGCTGATCGCGACCCGGGCCACGATCTTCCTGCGCAGCCTGGCCGGCGAGCGGTCGATCGCCGCCCGGGACTTCTTCCTCGACACGTTCCAGACGGCGATCGAGCCGACCGAGCTGCTGACCGAGGTCCTCATCCCGAGCGCGCCGCGGCCTTCCGGCGAGGCCTACGCCAAGCTCGAGCGGCGGGCCGGCGACTTCGCCACGGTCGGCGTTGCGGCCCTCGCTGTCGCTCGGGTCCGACGGCCGGATCGCGGCCGCCGGGATCGGCCTGACCGCGGTCGCCGAGGCGCCCTTCGCGGCGGTCGCCGCCGAGCAGGCGCTGGTCGGCCAGCGAGCCGAACGAGGCGGCCTTCCAGGCGGCCGGGCATCGCCGCCGCCGCCGAGTCCCGGCCGGGCGACGGACTCCCACGGTCCCGAGGAGTACAAGCGAGCGATGGTCAAGGAAATGGTCGTCCGGGCGCTGCGCACGGCGGCCGCGCCGCGCGCAGGCCCAGCGGTCAGGAGCACGATGACCACCCAGCACATCAGGCTCACCGTCAACGGCGAGGTCCGCGAAGCGGATGTCGAGCCGCGGCTTCTGCTCGTCCACCTCCTCCGCGACACATTCGGGCTGACCGGCACCCACATCGGCTGCGACACGAGCAACTGCGGTGCGTGCACCGTCCTGGTCGACGGGGAGAGCGCCAAGTCGTGCACGATGCTGGCGGTCAGCGCCGACGGCCACGAGGTCAAGACGATCGAGGGCATGGCCGACGGGGCCACCCTCCACCCGCTCCAGCAGGCCTTCTGGGACCAGCACGGGCTGCAGTGCGGCTTCTGCACCCCGGGCATGATCATGCAGGCGTCCTGGCTGCTCGCCCAGAACCCGGACCCGACCGAGACCGAGATCCGCGAGGGGATCGCCGGCAACCTGTGCCGCTGCACGGGCTACGTCAACATCGTCAAGGCGATCGACCAGGCAGCCGGCGAGCTGCGGGCGAGCGCCTCCCATGACGCGCCGGCCGAGCCGGCCGCGGCCAGCTGAGCGAGGGCGACCAAGATGGCCGACGCGACAGTCCAGGACAACGCCCCAGACCACCGAGGCCGTCGGGGGCATGGGCCATTCGGTCAAGCGCAAGGAAGATCCCCGGTTCATTCGCGGCCAGGGCGAGTACATCGACGACGTCAACCTGCCGGGCCAGCTCTGGCTTGACATCGTCCGCTCGCCGTACGCCCATGCGCGGATCAAGTCGATCGACGCCATCGGAAGCGCTGAAGGTCCCGGGCGTGGCCGCGGTGGTTACGGGCAAGGACCTGGAGGGCTACAAGCTCGCCTGGATGCCCACGCTGGCCGGGGACATGCAGATGGTGCTGCCGGTGGACACCGTCATGTACCAGTCGCAGGAAGTGGCCGCCGTCATCGCCACATCACGCTATGCGGCAGCCGACGGCGTCGCCGCGGTCCTGGTCGACTACGAGCCCCTGCCGGTCATCGTCGACCCGTTCAAGGCGCTCGAGCCGGACGCGTTCGTGCTCCGGCCCGATCGCGGGCCGGACAAGGCGAACAACCACATCTGGCACTGGGAATCAGGCGACGCCGCCAAGACGGATGCTGCGATGGCCGCCGCCGAGGTCCGGGTCTCCGAGGACATCTACATCCCCCGGATCCACGTCGCCTCGATCGAGACCTGTGGCTGCGTCGCCGATTGGGATCCTGTTCGCCAGCAGCTGACCCTGCACATGACTTCGCAGGCGCCGCATGCCATCCGGACCGTTCTGGCCCTTGTTGCAGGAGGCGCCGGCCTGCCCATCTACGAACAAAACATCCGGGTCAAGACTCACGACATCGGCGGTGGCTTTGGCGGCAAGGTCCCGGTCTACCCCGGCTACGTGCTGGCGGTCGCGGCGTCGTTCCTGACCGGCAAGCCGGTCAAGTGGATCGAGGATCGGTCGGAGAACCTGCAGGCCGATTCGTTCGCCCGGGACTATCACATCCACGCCGAGCTCGGGGCGTCGAAGGACGGCAAGATCAGCGCCCTCAAGGTCAAGACCGTGGCCGACCACGGCTATACCGACGCGGCCGCCGATCCGTCCAAGTTCCCGGCCGGCCTGTTCAACGTGATCACCGGCTCGTACGACTTCGACAACGCCTTCGTCGAGGTCGACGGCGTCTATACCAACAAGCCGCCTGGCGGCGTGGCCTACCGCTGCTCGTTCCGGGTGACCGAGGCGGTCCACGCGATCGAGCGGATGGTCGACATCCTGGCCCACGACATCGGCAAGGATCCGGCCCAGCTCCGGATGGAGAACTTCATCCAGCCCGAGCAGTTCCCGTACAAGACGCCGACCGGCTGGTCGTACGACTCGGGCGACTACCCGCGGGCGCTCAAGAAGGCGCTCGACATGATCGGCTACGACGACCTCCGCAAGGAGCAGCTCGAGAAGCGCGCCCGGGGCGAGCTGATGGGCATCGGCATCAGCTCGTTCACCGAGATCGTCGGGGCCGGGCCATCCCATGACTTCGACATCCTCGGGATCAAGATGTTCGACAGCTGCGAGATCCGGGTCCATCCGACCGGCAAGGTCCTGGCCCGGATCGGGGTCCAGACCCAGGGCCAGGGCCACGAGACGACCTTCGCCCAGATCATCGCCGAGGAGCTCGGCTTCCCGGTCGCCGACATCAAGATCGAGTACGGCGACACCGACACGGCACCGTACGGCCTGGGCACGTACGCCTCACGCTCGACCCCGGTGGCCGGGGCGGCCACGGCGGTCGCGGCCCGCAAGATCCGGGACAAGTCGCGCAAGATCGCGGCTCACCTGCTCGAGGCCAGCGAGGACGACCTCGAGTGGACGAACGGCAAGTTCTCGGTCAAGGGCTCGCCCGACAAGTCGAAGACGATCCAGGAGATCGCCTTCGCCGCGTACACCAACCACCCGGCCGGGATGGAGGCCGGCCTCGAGGCGGTCGACTACTACGACCCGCCCAACCTGACCTTCCCGTTCGGCAGCTACATCTGCGTCGTCGACATCGACCGGGGCACCGGCCAGGTCACGGTCCGCCGGTTCGTGGCCGTGGACGACTGCGGCAACATCATCAACCCGATGATCGTCGACGGCCAGATCCACGGCGGCCTGACCATGGGCTTCGCCCCGTCGCTGCTCGAGGAGATCACCTACGACGAGCTGGGCAACAACCTGGCCGGAACGTTCATGGACTACCTCCTGCCGACGGCCGTCGAGACGCCCGCCTGGGAGACCGGCAAGACGATCACCCCGTCGCCCCATCACCCGATCGGGGCCAAGGGTGTCGGCGAATCGGCCACGGTCGGTGCCCCGCCGGCGATCACCAACGCCGTCGTCGATGCCCTGTGGCACCTCGGCGTGCGCAACATCGACATCCCGCTCACGCCCCAGAAGATCTGGGCGATCCTGAACGAGAAGGGGGTCACGGCGTAGCCACCGGCTCGATCGCACTCTCCGATGACCCGTCCGGCTCGCTCCTTGAGCGCGCGGTCGAGCTCGATCGAGCCGGCCGATCGTTCGCCCTGGCCACGGTCGTGGCCGTCCGGCGGCCGACCTCGGCCCGGCCCGGGGCGCGCGGGCTGATCCATCCGGACGGCTCGATCGAGGGCTTCGTCGGCGGCAGCTGTGCCCGGCCGCTCGTCATTCGCGAGGGCCTCCGGGCCCTGGCCGACGGCCAGCCCCGGCTCCTCCGGATCAGCAAGGAGCTGCCCTCGGATTCGCGCCGAGGCGACGGCGTCGTCGATGAGATCATGACCTGCCACTCCGGCGGAACACTGGAGATCTACGTGGAACCGCACCTGCCGGCGCCGGCCCTGTGGATCGCCGGCACGAGCCCGATCGCCGGCGGCCGCTCGCCGAGCTCGGCGCGGCGATGGGCTTCGGCGTGACCGTCATGGACCCGGTCGCCGAGGGCGGCCACCTGCCCGGATGCCGATCAGGGTCGTGGCCGGGGACGACTTCGGCCATCCTGCCGACCCCGACAGTCGGGCCCTACGTCATCGTCGCCAGCCAGGGCACCTGGGACGAGGAGGCCGTCCTGTCGGCGCTGCGCCTCGAACCGGCCTACGTCGGCCTCGTCGCCAGCCCGACCCGGGCCGAGACGGTCCGGGCGTGGCTGCTCGGCGGAGGGGTCGCCGCCCGAGCGGGTCGCCGCCCTGCGCGCGCCGGCCGGGCTCGACCTCGGCGCGGAGCAGGCCGCCGAGGTGGCCGTCTCGATCCTGGCCGAGCTCATCCAGGTCCGGCGCGGCCGGGCGGCCTTCGTCGCGGCCCCCGGTCCGGCCACCCTGGCCGGCGGGCCCGGCCGAGCGCGCATCGGCACGGCTCTGCGCCGCCGGCGGTCGCCGTCGACGACATCGTCCTGGTCGACCCGGTGTGCGGGATGACCGTCGACCGGGCGAGCGCGCGGCACCTCGCCGAGCACGCCGGGACCGTGTATGCCTTCTGCTCGGTCGGCTGCCGGTCGAGCTTCATCCGCGAGCCCGAAACCTACCTCGGCAGCGGCGCCGCCAGCCGCGGCTGAGCCCAAGACGTCCGGAGGATTTGATGCACTTCGAAGGTACCGTCGAGATCGCCGCGCCCCGGCCCAAGGTCTGGGCCTTCGTCACCGACCCGGTCTCGGCCGGCTCGTGCGGCCCCGGCGTGGAGTCGGTCGAGCCGAGCGATCCGACCCACTTCAAGGCCAGGGCCAAGGTCGGGATCGGCTTCATCAACGCCCGGTTCGTGCTCGACGGCGAGATGGTCACTGTGACCGAGAACGAGGTCGCCGAGGTCAAGGCCCACGGCCAGGCGCCGGGCAGCGCGGTCGACGGCACGGCGACGATGCGCCTGACCGACGGCGCCGACGGCGGCACGACGATGGACTGGAGCGCCGACGTCAACATCTCGGGCACCCTGGCCAGTCTCGGCTCGCGCCTGATCGAGGGCACGGCCAACAAGATGATCGGCCAGACCTTCGTCTGCATGAAGACGAAGCTCGAGGCCTGATTGGCCGGCCGGGCCGGCAGGCCCGCCTGGCCACCCGGCCCGAGCCCGACCGCTGATGCTCCAGCTCAGCCGGGCCGTCGGCCCGATCGCGACCAACGTCCAGATCCTGGCCGACGAGCGGACCCGCGAGGCGATCGCGATCGACACGGCGATCCCGTCGCTGGCCTGGATCGGCGCCGAGCTGGCCGAGCGCGGCTGGACGCTCAAGCTGATCGTGTCGACCCACGGCCATTGGGATCACATCGGCGACAACGCCGCCCTGAGCCGAGAGACCGGCGCTCCGATCGCCGTCCACCCGCTCGACCGGCGACCGGCTCGATCAACCCGGCGCCGGTCATGGCCCCGTTCGAGATCCCGCCGTCGGTCCCGGCGGTCGAGCTGGCCGAGGGTGGCGAGATCCGGTTCGGCTCGCTCCGCCTCGAGGTCCTCCATACGCCCGGCCATACGGAGGGCTCGGTCTGCCTGCTGGCGGCCGACGAGGGGCTCCTGCTCAGCGGCGACACCCTTTTTGCCGGCGGCTGGGGCCGGGTCGACCTGCCGGGCGGCTCGGCCGAGCAGATGGCGGCCTCGATCATCCGGCTCGGCCGGCCTCGACCCGGCGATCCGGGTCCAGCCGGGCCACGGGCCGGCCACGACGATCGGCCGCGAGGCTGCCTGGATCGAGCTCGTCCGGGCCAACGGCCGGCTGTTCGCCTGACGGGCTGACGCCGCCCGGCCGCGGCGGCTCCGACGGAACGACCGTCAGAGCGGCCGGGCGTACAGCCTGGCGATCCGGACCAGCCGGAAGCCGAGCTGCTCGTAGACCTGGACGGCGCCGTTGGGGTTCTCGGAGTCGACGCCGAGATCGGCCTCGCTCAGCCCGGTCGATGCGGAGGCCGAGCATCGCCTCGGTGATCAGGGCCGAGGCGAGCCCCCGCCGGCGCCATGGCCGGCGCACGCTGACGTGCTCGAGCCAGCCGCGCCGGACGCCGAGGATCTCGTTCTCCTCGGCAAAGATCGCGGTCATCACCGAGCCGGCCACCTCGTCGCCGTCCCAGGCGACCCGCCACAGGCTCGTGTCGAGGCCCGGCATCGGCGAACCAGCCGAGATAGTCCTGCTCGGTTCGATCGGTGCTGTTCCAGTGGTCCCGGAACGCCTCGACGTCGGCATCCCAGATCCGGCGATGGTCGGCCGGCTCGACCGGCCGGATCTCGAGCCCCGCGGGGAGCTCGCGGAGCGCGATCGGCTCGGACAGGTCGCGGGCCATCTGGTGGAAGTAGCGAATGACGCCGGTAGCCCTCGGATTCGAGCAGGGCGCTGGCGCCCGGCTGGTCGCCCATGACCCACGACTGGAGGTCGCGCGGCGGGCCCGGTTCTGCGCGGCGCGCGGCGACCGCAGTGGCGCGGTCCTGGGACCAGCCCAGGAGCGCCCGGCCGAGGCCGTGGCGCCGCCAGGCGGGCGCGATCGACGCCGTCGACGTGGTGGACCGGCCGCCCGCCGTGGACTCGAACGTGGGTCTGGCTGAAGCCGGACATCGCGCCATCGATCTCCGCCACGAGGATGTCCCGGCGCGGATCGAAGCCGGCGATATGCTCGTGCTCGACCCGCAGCTCGTCGGCGGCTCAGGAGCATCGTCGACCCCGTCGAAGAGGGCGGCCGCCCGGGTCAGCGAGCTGAGCTCGGCGTAGTCCGCGTCGGGCTCGAACGGGCGGAAGCGGAGGCCCGGGATCGCCGGGGCGGTCGGAGACTGACGTGATCGCTGGTCGGTTGGCTCGGTCATGGCTCACCAGCCCTCCTTTCCGTACTTCGCGGTCATGTGGCTGTCGACGGCCTTGCTGATCTTCTTCCAGCGCCTGCGTTCCTGCTCGCGGGCGAGGGCATCGACCCGGCGCTGCTGATGGCCGAGCCTCCCGCTCGAGCTTGCGCCGGCTCTCGAGCCGTTCGGCGGCTGAGCCTGCCCGCGGCGATCGCCGCCTGGACGGCACAGCCGGGCTCCGCCGCGTGGGCGCAGTCGGAGAAGCGGCACTCCGCGGCGAGCAGGTCAATCTCGGCGAACGACGCGTCCAGGCCGTCGCCGTCCCACATCGCCAGCTCCCGCATCCCGGGCGTGTCGAGGACGAGCCCGCCGTCGGGCAGGAGGTGGATCTGGCGCCGAACGGTCGTGTGGCGGCCGCGGTCGTCGGCCCGGACCGCGTCCGACCTCGGCCCGGGTCCTCACCGGCCAGCTCGTTGAGCAGGGTCGACTTGCCGACCCCGGAGGAGCCCACGAAGGCGGCCGTCCGACCCGGCCCGATCCGCTCCCGGACCGCGTCGACGCCCCGGCCGTCGAAGGAGCTGACGACGAGGACGGTCGCCCCGGCGGCGATCGCCTCGACCTCGGCCAGGATCGACCGTCGGGTCGTCGGCCAGGTCGGCCTTGGACAGCACGACGATCGGCTCGGCGCCGCTCTCCCAGGCGACGGCGACGTAGCGCTCGAGGCGGCGCAGGTTGAGGTCGCCGTTGAGCGAGGCGACGACGAAGACGACGTCGACGTTCGCCCCGACGACCTGGGCCTCGGTCCGCCGTCCGGCCGCCTGGCGGACGAGGGCGCTCCGGCGGGGCAGCACCGCCTGGATGACCGCTTCGCCGTCCGGGCCGGTGTCGATCGCCACCCAGTCGCCGACGGCCGGGAAGGCGGCCGGGTTCGCCGGCGCTGTCGAACCTCAGGCGGCCGCTGACCGATGCCCGCCATTCGCCGTCGGCACCGAGGAGCTGGTACCGGCCGCGATCCTCGGCCACGACCCGGGCCGGCCTCCGGCCAGGGCGAAGCCTGGCTCGGCATGGGCCTCGGCCAGCGCCGATGTCCAGCCCAGTCGCTCGAGACCGAGCGGGCTCCGATCCGTCGTCATCTCAGCCCACCCGCTTGAGCTTGCCGGTCCGCTTGGCGTACGCTCGGCCCGGCCGAAGGCCCAGATCCCGAGCGGGATGAGGGTGCACGCTCATGACCAGGAGCGGCCAGACGTCGGCCCACAGGGCCGTGACCGGGACGCCGTCGATCAGGCCGGCCCGGACGCCGTCGAGGACGTAGGTCGCCGGCGAGAGACTGCGACAGGACCTGCATCCACGGCGGCAGGATCGTGACCGAGTAGTAGACGCCGCTGACGAGGAGCAGGCAGGACTGCAGGACGAACGTCATCTGGGCCCCCCGCTCGACGTACAGCAGGGGCAGGATCGCGGCCATCATCCCGATCCCGACGAAGCTGAACGAGCCGAGCAGGACGAAGGTCACCGCCGTCACCGGGTTCGCCCGGGCCAGGTCGAGCTGGGGGAAGAACAGGACCAGGACGACCAGGATCACGGCCGTGTGGATCAGGCCGTAGACGATCGCGTAGGCGGTCGATCCGATCAGCTGGGTCGAGCGGCGGATCGGAGCCATCATCGTGTACTCGAGGGTGCCCTCCCAGCGCTCGACCGCGATCGTCTCGGCGATCCACGAGAAGACGACCGAGAGGTAGTTCCAGAAGATCGCCCCGATCATCAGGGACAGCAGCAGGCGCGGGTCGCCCGACTGGGCCCCGATCAGCGAGATCGACAGGGCACCGGCGACCGAATAGACGAGGAACGCGAGCTCCCAGCCCCAGTAGCGGCTGGTCAGGTTGAAGTTGCGTTCGATGAAGGCGAAGCTCGTCTTCATCTCGTGGCTGAGCACGGTCACGGAAGTGTCTCCAGGGTGGTGGGGCGCCCGGCCCGGTCCCTCAGCGGGACCGGACCGGGCGGAGATTCGGCTCGGCCGCAAGACGGGCGCCGAGGCGGACCATCGAACGACCGATCGCCCGGCGGATCGGGCGGTTGTCTGAGCGACGGGCCACCTGATCGCGCCTCGCGCTCGGCGATGCCGCGAGCGAGGCGCTCGGCGTGGATGACCCGGGCCAGCGCGTAGTGGTGGTACATCACGGTTGGCTCCTTCCTGGAAGCTGAATGGCTGAGAGGCTGGCGGAGCCGAGGGCGCTCGAGTTCGTTCGGTCCTAGGCATCGGACTCCTCCGTTTCTTCGTGGTCGTCGTCGAGCGATCGACCGGTGTAGGTCATGAAGGCCGCCTCGAGCGTCGCGGGCTGGCCGGACTGATCCGGCGACCAGCTGCTTCAGCCCGGTCGGACGTTGACTCGACGACCTTCCGGCCGTCGTTGAGGATTG
Source organism: uncultured Chloroflexia bacterium (assembly GCA_963697135.1). Taxonomy (GTDB): domain Bacteria; phylum Chloroflexota; class Limnocylindria; order Limnocylindrales; family CSP1-4; genus Palsa-1033. The sequence goes on from CAVOMZ010000016.1 coordinate 152,224, forward strand.
CGATCCGATCGCACAGGCGCTCGGCTTCGGCGAGGTCGTGGGTCGTCAGGACGATCGTCGCGTCGTGGGTCATCCGGAGCTCCCCGATGAACGCCTGGACGTCGAGCTTCGAGCGGGGGTCGAGGCCGGTTGTCGGTTCGTCGAGCAGGAGCAGGGCAGGGGAGGTCAGGAGCGCTCGCGCGATCGCGACCTTCTGCTGCATGCCCCGGCTCATCTGCTCGATCGGCCGGTGGGCCCGCCGTTCCGAGATCCCCAGCCGGCCGAGGATCTCGATCGACGCGGCCCGGGCCGGCCCGCCGTCCAGGCCGTAGAGCCGGGCAGCGAAGCTGAGGTTTTCCAGCGGGCTGAGCTTCTTGAAGAAGGCCGCATCGACCGAGACCCGGTTGATCAGCCGCTTGACCGCGAGCTCCTCGCGGACCAGGTCGTGGCCGAACACCTCGACCCGCCCCGCGTCGAGGGTGAGCAGGCCGCAGACCAGCCGGATCAGGGTCGACTTGCCCGAACCGTTCGAGCCGAGGATCCCGTAGATCTCGCCCCGCTCGAGGCGCATCGACACGTCGTCGATGGCCAGGACCGGGCGATGCTTGTTGCCCACGCCGAATCGCTTCGTGACGTGGTCGACCAGCAGGGCCGGGATCGTCTGCCTGATCAAGCGTGGCCGGAGCAAGGGCCGGCCGAGTCGGCGGGATCGAGCCTATTCAGTTGTTGGTTCGGTGATCGTGGTCATCAACGGGCTCCGAGGTGGGAGGCTGGCTGGGGATCCGAGGCGGACCCGTGAATCACAAGAGCCGCGGATCGGCAACGACGTCATCGCGTCGGCGGTCTCGCGGCTCGGCCAGCCAGCTGGCTGGCAACAAAAAACCGTGCGACCGATTCCGGCCCACGGCTCGAGGTGCTCCTGGCGGCCACTGGCCGCCGGTGGATCTACGAGATGGGCAGGAACGTCCCGCGAACAGCGCCCAGGAAGACGCTGGTCGAAGCGATGCTGCGGACGTCGTTGTTCATGCGCGACGCCTCCTCCAATCGCGATCTGCACGGGTACCCAGCGGGTACCTGGGCAGGATAGGACGGCCGGCGCGCTCCGTCAAGCCCTGATCTGCCCGGACAGGTGGATAGTTGCGGAGGCACTTGGGGCAGCTGGACTGTTCGGTCCTGTTCGAGCCGCTCTAGAGTTTGCGGCCTGGCATCCCCAGTGCTACTCGGCAGGATTCGGGCCCAAAGGACGCGACGTGGCAGTCGGCCCCATCAGCCGGGCGAGCGTGGAATGGGCCGGATCGGCTCGCCTCTATGCGGCCCTGCTGGCTTCCGGAATGGAGGCCGGGCCGAGTCTCCGCTGAAGAGCAGTGTGGCCGCCAGCTGGCACAAACGGCCGTTTCGCTGCGTGGGCTTGTCACACCCGGCGCGCTTCGGGACTCGATTCGCGCGAGGCCCTAGACTGCCGCCGGTGAACACGCCCGGTACCGCGCCTCCGATCGAGCAGCCCGAGCCGAGGCCCGTCCGCGCGACCCCGCCGACGATCGGGAGCGGCCGAGGTAGACCGGCGCCCCATCCTGGAGCGCGTCCGCGAGCCAGGCCTGCTCGTGCCTCTCATCAGCGGCTGGGGGGTCTCGCGATCTATTCCCAGACCTTCATGCCGGGGATTGGGTTCGGCGACTGGGGTGAGATGACGACCGTCCCGCACGTCCTGGGCGTCGCCCATCCGACGGGCTATCCGACCTACATCGTCCTGGCCTGGCTGGCCGAGCTCGTGCCGATCGGCTCGATCGCCTTCCGGGCCAACCTGCTCTCGGCGGTGTACGTCGCCCTGACCCTCGCCACCCTCAGCCTGATCTCGCTTCGACTCGGCGTCCGGCCGCTGCTGGCGGTCGTCGGTGCGATTGACCGTCGGCCTGATCGGGACCGTCTGGATCGCCGCCGACGTGTCCGAGGTGAACCCACTCCACCTCCTGTTCGTGGCCCTGATCGATCCACCGGGCCCTGGTCTGGGCCGACCGGCGGCGAACCCGGGACCTCGTGATCGGCGGGCTGCTGACCGGGCTGGCCCTGGGCAACCACCTGCTGATGCTGTTCGTGGTTCCGTTCGTCGTTTTGTTCATCCTGTGGGCCGGTCGGCGCGAGCTGCTTGCCCGGCCGTGGATCCTCCTGGCGGGCGCCGGGGCCGGCGCTCTGGGCCTGACCGTCTACCTCTACATCCCGCTTGCCGCGATGGGCAATCCGCCCCTGCCGTACAACCATCCGACGACGCTCGACGGCGTGATCTGGCTGGTGAGCGGCACCCAGTTCCGGGGCCAGTTCGACTTCCTGGCGGGCGACGGGCCGGGCGACTTCGTGGCGGCCCTGCCCGACCTGTGGTCGCTGATGCATGGCCCGGGCGACGATCGTCGTCCCGATGTCGGCGCCATCGGCCTTGCCCGGCTGCTCTGGCGACGGCCGGCGTTCGGCCTGATGTGCATCGGGATCATGGTCACCACGACCTACATCTGGGCGAACTACCTCGAGCTCGAGCACTACCTGCTGGTGCCCTGGCTCGTCCTCGGGGATGGGCTTCTCGATGGGTCTCGAGGGCCTGGCCCGGGCCCTCGGCTGGGGCGTGGCCGGCGGTCGCGGAACCGATGGCCGGCGGGAGCGGGCGAACCGGCCGAGCCGGCCGCGCGCGCCGGGGAGGCCGAGCAGGTCCGCCTGGCCAGCGGCGCCGTGATCGGCGTGCTCGGCCTGGTCTTCGTGCTCGTGCTGGGCAGCCTGAACTGGGCGATCGAACGACCTGAGCGCGAACACGTCCGGGGCCGGACTACGTCAACGCCGTGTTCTAGGCCCTGCCCCACAACGCGGCGATCCTGTCCTACTGGGATGCGTCGACGCCGCTGTGGTACGGCCAGCATGTCGAAGGCCTTCGGCCCGATGTCCTGATCGTCGACGACACGAACATCGTCTACGAGAACTGGGGCACGCGCGAGGCGCGGATCGCCTCACTGATCTGCAGCCGGCCGGTCTTCATCCTGCGCCTCGACCCACGTGATCTGGAGCCGACCCGGGCCGACTACAAGCTCGACCCATTCCTGGCGGTGACCGTCGCGGCGGGCGGTCCGACCGCCGATGTCATGGGCGAGATCTACCAGGTCCATCCGATCGACCCGGCGACCTGCCCGGGCTGATCTCGATCGGGTGACCTGCCGGTTGGCGAATGGCCGGGTGAGCCGGCGCGAACGGCGAATCGCTCAGCCGTTGATCGACCGGTGAGCCGCGCTGGCTAAGGTCGCGGGGCGGCTGTTCGGCGGCACGATGACGGCCCGGAGGTCCCGGCCGCAGATCGTGCGGCTCGCGCAGGCCCGGGTTCCGCCGGCTCGCCTTCGCCTGCGCGCCGGCGAGGACGACCGCAGCAGGAGCTGTGCGATGGTCCTCAATCTCCCTCGCCCCCGGTTCAGCCGGGCCGGTCCGGGCTCGCCACCGGGGCTGGCCTGGTCCTCAGCCTCGTTCTCGGGCTCGCGCCAGGCCGGGCCGGTCGCCGCCGCGGATCCGGCCGCGATGTCGTCGGAGGCGAAGGCGACCGCGGGGCTGGTCGCCCGGCTCGCCGCCGCGCCCGACCCTGCCCGCCTGTTCCGCAGCCTGCCGTCGGCAGATCAGCACTCGGTGACGGGCTACCTGTCGGCCAGCCGGTTCACCTCCAGCCAGCAGCTCGGCCGGCGGACCAGCGGAGGGACCGCGACGACGCAGGCGCCCGGGCAGGCGCCGCTGCGTCGCTCAGCGGCGCACGGCCGGTGCCGGCTGCTGGACCTGGAAGTGGGAGCGCGACGCCTACAACCTGATCGGCCTGAAGCTGTGGGCCTACTACCAGGAGATCGACTGGTGCGACGACGGCCTGACGTGATCCTCGGCAGCCCCCAGGTCCTGAGCTACGGCGCGACGTGGTTCCCGTTCTGGACCTGGGTCCATGCGGGCGACCGGGCCTGGGGAGGCTCCGGCCAGGCGACCTTTCGGGCCTGGACCCAGGCGGACTTCAGCCTCTGCCTGACCCCCAACATCGGCTGCATCCAGAGCACGTATCCCTGGCTCGACATGACGGCCCATGCCAACGGCACGGGGACCGGCTCAGCGGGTTGATCAGGCGGCCGAGATCCGCCGGGCCGAATCGGCCGGGCCGTGGTCCGCCGCCACGACCTGGTTTCGGCCGCCGTCCTTGGCCCGGTAGAGCGCCTCGTCGGCCTGGCTCAGCCACTGGTCGTCGGTCAGGACGAGCTCCTCCGGGCCGATCAGGCCCACCCCAAGGCTGATCGTCACGATCCCGTGGGGGGCATTCTCGGCCAGGGGGATCGCCAGGCCGGCGACCGTCGCTCGAAGCCGCTCGGCGGCCGCCATCAGGCCGTCCCAGGTCGCGACGTGGAGGATGACCAGGAACTCCTCGCCGCCCATCCGGTAGATCGCGTCCTCGGCCCGGAGGGCCTGCTGGATCGTCGCGACCAGCCGTCGCAGGACCTCGTCGCCGGCCTGGTGGCCGGATCGGTCGTTGACCGCCTTGAACCGATCGATGTCGATCGCGACGAGGCCGTAGGTCATCGACGAGCGGTTGATGTGGGCCCGCACGGCCCGCAGGTCCTCGTCCAGGCGGCGCCGGTTGCCGGCCCCGGTCAGGGGATCGATCCGGGCGGTCAGCTCGAGGGCATGGTGGACCCGCTCGAGCTCGAGCATGTCGGCGTCGGCCCGCCGGCGGAGGGCCCGGATCTTCTCGAGCTGGGCAAAGCTCCGGATCTGGGCCGCCTTGAGCAGGACATGGCCGGCAAAGCTGGCGCCGAGGGCGACGACCAGGACGACGACGAGGTCGCCCCGTTCGTCGGGCGAGAAGCGGGTGCTGGGGTCGAGGGCCAGGTAGCCGAATCGAGATCAGGGCATAGCCCAGGAGCCACCAGGCGTGAACCCGGGTTCGCCAGGGCAGGACCAGGGCGATCAGGCCGGGCATGACGAGCAGGTAGCCGACGGTCTCGGCCGCCAGGGCCGGCACGGCCACCCCGGTGGCGACGGTCGAGGCGGCCAGGGACAGGCTGATCGCGGCGGCCACCAGCTCGGGCCGCTGGCGCAGGTCGCGGGGCAGGTACCACCAGGCGCCGATCACCATCGCCAGCATCGCGACGTCGGTGGCCAGGGCGAAGCCGACCGCGGCGGCCTGCAGGTCGAACAGGGCAGCGCATCGAAGGCGACCGCCAGGGCGATCACGGCACTGCCCGCCCGGGTGGCCGTCCGGGTCCGGCGGCGCTCGAGCGCCCGGAACCTCGGGCTGCCGCCCACCTGGACGTACTCGCTCGATCGGAACCGCCGTGGGGCCGACGCCAGCCACGTCACGGCTGTCCGGACGTTCATCGATCCGACTCTAGCCGGTGACTCCGGCGGTGTCCAGACGGACAATGGTCATGGCGGGCGAGGTCGGCCGACCCGCCGGCTGCCTGGCAACACCGTGGCTCGCGCCCGCGGGCCGGTCGGGCGCCTCCGTTTGACGCTCGTTCGACGCGGTCCTAGGCTGGATCGACCGAGCCGACCGCCCAGCCCATCTTTCGATTCCGGAGCCTTCGTGGACGATCGACCTGCACCAGGCGCCAGTTCGGCAACGGGGACCCTGGCGCGAGCCGCGATTTCCGGCCGCCCGATCCCGCCGTCGATCACCGGCTGGATTCGGGCCGGGACGCTCGATGCCGAGCTGGCCGCCCTCGTCTCGGTCCTGATGGAGCACGGCCTGCCGCTCGTCGTGGCCGCCCCAGGCGCGGCCGCGGCCAGCGGCTGGGCAGGGGCCGAGGTCCGCGAGGCGCTCGGGCTGGCCCTGCTGACCTGCAGCCCTGCCACCCCAGCCCGCCATCCGGGCCCAGGCCCCGGTGACGGTCGATGCCGCCTCGCTCGAGGAGGTCCTCGCCCGGATCCCGACCCTCAGTCTCGAAGCGGCCGACGAGACGGGCGCCCGCGTGGCGATCGTCGTCGTCCTCGAGGCCGACCTCGAGGCCGATGCCTGGCGGATCGGCGCGGCCCACCTCCTGCGGCCGCCCCTGCGAGACGGCCACGGCCATCTCCAGCGCCAGGGACCGGCGGTCCTCGCGACCTGGGACGGCCAGTCCGGCACCTACCAGCACTTCGCCTGGGGGGTCATGCCCGAGCTGGCCCTGCTGGCCCAGCGTTCGGGCCGGCGATCTCGAGGCTGAGATCGATCAGGGCGTCGATCTCCTGGCCGGCCTGGTCGCCCATGAGATCGATGATCCGGGCGCGATCCGCCTGGCGATCGAGGCCGCCCGGACCGATCCGGCAGCCGGCCAGCGTCATTAGCACCGATTCGCGATTCGAGGTCCCGATGCCAGCTCCCAGGCACAACCCGTCAACGGACCAATCGTCACCGGCCCGGGCCGCTCGGGTCCGACGCTTCCAACGGACCCGCCGATGGCGGCCCGCCCGCGCCGGCACGATCGGCGAGCTGCGCGCCTCGGGCTGGCGTTCCCGCTCGGTCAAGGCCGAGCTCCGCTCGAACCTGCTGACCCGCCTGGGCGAGGGCGCGGCCGTCTTCCCGGGTGTCGTCGGCTACGCCGACTCGGTCCTGCCGGCGGTCGAGAACGCGATCCTGGCCGGCCAGGACCTCGTCTTCCTCGGCGAGCGAGGCCAGGGCAAGACCCGCCTGGCCCGTCTCCTCGTCGGCCTGCTCGATCCGTGGCTGCCGGTGGTCGCCGGGGGCGAGCTCAACGACGACCCGTTCGGTCCGATCAGCCCGGCTGCCCGGGCCCTCGTCGCCGAAGGCGGCGAGGAGACGCCGATCGGCTGGCTGCCCCGTGACCGGCGCTACGGCGAGAAGCTGGCCACCCCGGACATCACGATCGCCGACCTGATCGGCGAGGTCGACCCGATCCGGGTCGCCGAGGGGCGCTACCTGTCCGACGAGCTCGTCCTCCATTTCGGCTTGATCCCGCGCTCGAACCGGGGCATCTTCGCGATCAACGAGCTGCCCGACCTCGCCGAGCGGATCCAGGTCGGCCTGCTGAACATCCTCGAGGAGCGCGACGTCCAGCTCCGCGGCTTCGTGATCCGGCTCCCGCTCGACCTGTTCGTCGTGGCCAGCGCGAACCCGGAGGACTACACCAGCCGGGGCCGGATCATCACTCCCCTCAAGGACCGCCTGGGCTCCCAGATCCGGACCCACTACCCACGCTCGCTGGCCGACGAGATCTCGATCATGCGCCAGGAGCGGTTCGTGTTCCCGCCCGAGGAGGGCGTCCCGGCCGTCCACGTGCCGGCCTTCATCGAGGAGATCGTGGCCGAGCTGAGCCATCTCGCCCGGCGTTCGGGCGAGATCAGCCAGCGCTCGGGGGTGAGCGTCCGGGTCTCGATCGCCAACCTCGAAGTCCTCGAGGCCGCCGCCCTGAAGCGAGCGGTCCGGCTGGCCGAGGCAGCCGGGGCGCCGCGGATCAGCGACCTCGGGGCGCTCGTGGCCTCGACGGCCGGCAAGATCGAGCTCGAAGGCGCCGGCGAGGAATCGCCCGAGGACCGGATCGTCGAGCGGCTGATCACGAAGTCGGTCTACGCGACCTTCAACCGGCTGGTCGACGTCGACGAGCTCGACCCGGTCGTGGAGGCGTTCGAGCGGGGCCTGACCCTCGAGACCGGCGACCAGGTTCGGTCGAACGAATACGTTCGCTGGGTCGCCGAGGTGCCCGGGCTGGCCGATGCCGTCCAGCGGACCGGGGTCCTGGCCGAGGCCGCGGCAGGCGGCGCCGGGGGATCCCGGGCGGCGACGCTCGGCCCGCAGGCCGAGGCCGCCCTGGTCGCCTCGACCGTCGAATTCCTGCTCGAGGGCCTCCACCTGGCCCGCCGCCTGAACAAGGAGCGGGTCGGCGGGCTGGTCTCGTACCGGCGATGAGCGGCAGATCGCCGGACCGACGATGAGCCACTGGTCGCCGGATCGGCGCGACCTCGACGAGGCCCGGCTGGGCGCCCGTCCGTCGGGTCCCGCCTCGGGTGGAGGGTCGGGCGGATCGCGCGACGGGGCGGGGGAGCGCGCCGGGGACGAGGAGCGGGCCGCCACGGGCGGCCCCTCGAGCCCCGCGGGTCCGTTCGCCCGGCATGCCCGGTTCGGCCGCTGGGACGGCAGCCAGCAGGTCGCCGACCTCTCGGCCGACGAGATCATCTCGGCCCTGGCCGATGACATGATGGCCGACGGCGACCTGGGTGAGGCCCTCCGCCGGCTGCTCGAGCGCGGCTGGCGCTCGTCCGATCCGAGCCGGCCCAGCCTGCCGGGCCTGGAGGCCCTGCGCGAGCGACTGCGCGCCCGGCGCGACGAGCTGCTCGACCGCTACCGGCTGGGCGACGTCCTGGCCGATGTCCGGGCCGAGCTCGAGCAGGTCATCGAGACCGAGCGGGACGGGATCGATCGGCGACTGGCCGGCACGGCCGACTCGACGGGCCGGAGCGTCCCGGGGCTCGGCCACCGAGATGCCCGGGACCGATCCAGGCCCGGCCAAACCGGCCGCCTCCGGATCGGACGCCCTGAACGACCTGCTCAGGGACACGATCGCCCGGCGGCTCGATCGCCTCGATGCCCTGCCTGAGGACCTCGGCGACCGGATCCGGGCGCTCGAGGAGTACGACTTCCTCGAACCTGCCGCTCGCGAGCGATTCGAGGCGATGGTCGAGCGCCTCCGCCGATCCGTCCTCGATCGCTACGCCGCGGGCATGGCCGACGCGGTCCGGGGAATGAGCCCGGAGGACCTGGCCGCGAACCGCGAGATGGTTCGCGACCTCGACCAGCTCCTCCAGCAGCAGCTCGCCGGCGAGGAGCCCGATCCGGCCGAGTTCCTCGCCCGTCACGGCGCGTTCTTCCCGGGAGCGAAGACGGTCCAGGACATCATCGACCAGCTGGCCGAGCGGATGGCCGCAATGCAGTCGCTCCTCCGCTCGATGACCCCGGAACAGCGCTCCGAGCTGAACTCCCTGATCGACGGGTTGCTCCGCGACGATCGCCTGCGCTGGGACCTGGCCCAGCTTGCGGCGACCCTCGACCAGCTCCTGCCCGATGGCCTGGGCGACCGATTCCGCTTCGGCGGACAGGAGGAGCTCGGCCTCGAAGGGGCGCTCGGCCAGCTCGAGACGCTCGGCCGGCTCGAGTCGCTCGAGGCCGGGCTGGCTGACATCGACGGGCCGGCCGGCCTCGGCCGGATCGACCGGGCCGGCCTGGCCGAGCTGCTCGACGAGGAGGCGGCCCGCGACCTCGACGGGCTCGACCAGCTGGCCGAGCGGCTCGAAGCGGCGGGCTACCTGACCGGAGACGCCGACCACCTCGAGCTGACCCCGCGGGGCAGTCGCCGGATCGGCCAGCAGGTCCTCGACGACCTCTTCGCCCGGCTCCGGCGGGACGCCTTCGGGGAGCACCGGGTCGACCGGCAGGGGCGGAGCGGGGAGCGGACGGAGGGCACGAAGCCGTTCGAGTTTGGCGACCCGTTCGACCTCGACCTGCGCGAGACCCTGTCGAACGCCCTGGCCAGGCCCGAGAATGCGCCCGCCCGGATCGGCTCCCCGAGACCATCGGGGCCCCGGCCGATCCGGCTTTCGGCGGACGACTTTGCCGTCCATCGGACCGAGGAGTCGACCCGCACGGCCACGGTCCTGCTCGTCGACATGAGCCGCTCGATGCTCCTGCGGGGATGTTTCGTGGCCGCCAAGAAAGTCGCCGTGGCGCTCGACACCCTGATCCGGACCCAGTACCCGCGGGACGAGCTGACCGTGATCGGCTTCGCCTACTACGCCCGCGAGATCAAGCGGGGGACGCTGCCCGAGCTTTCCTGGCATGGCTACGAGTACGGAACGAACCTCCAGCACGGGCTGCTCCTGGCCCGTCGGATCCTGGCCCGGACCGGCTCGGCCAATCGCCAGGTGGTGGTCATCACCGACGGCGAGCCGACGGCCCATTTCGAGAATGGCCAGGTCGAGTTCAACTACCCCCCGACGCGCCAGACGATCCAGGCCACCCTGCGCGAGGTCGAGCGCTGTACGAAGGCCGGGATCACGATCAACACGTTCATGCTCGAGCGGTCGAGGGCCCTGACCGACTTCGTCGCCCATATCACCCGGCTGAACCACGGCCGGGCGTTCTTCGCCGAGCCGGAGCACCTGGGCGAGTACGTCCTGGTCGACTTCGTCCGGGGCCGGACGGCCCACCGGCGCAACTGACGGTCCACTCCGCTTGGCGACGCGACCTGCCGGCCGCCGGCCCGCGTTACCGCCGGCGACTAGAATTCGGCGGCCAGCGCCGATCCTTCATGAGGTTTGTCATGCCCAGCGTCGCTACCTCGATCCCCGAGCTCCTCGGCCTCCTCGGCCCGTCTGCGAGCGTAGTCCGACGGCCGGCTCGTGATCTCGGACGAGGCGGCCTTCCGGGCGACGACGATTCGGGACCTGGCCTGGACGGCCGCCTTCAGCGCCGACGATCCGACGGTCGAGGCGGCGCGCTGGCTCGTCTGGGAGGCGAGCCTCGAGCTCGGGCGCCCATTCGGCCAGCATCCAGGACCTGTACCTCGCCCGATCGCGGGGCGAGGTCCATGGCTTCACCGTCCCGGCGATCAACCTGCGCGCCCAGACGTTCGACATGGCCCGGACGATCTTCGAGACGGCCGAGGCGGGCGGCGTCGGGGCCCTGATCCTCGAGCTGGCCCGGAGCGAGCAGACGTACACCTACCAACGGCCGGCCGAGTACGCGACGAGCGTCCTGGCCGGGGCGATCGCGGCGAACTGGCAGCATCCGGTCTTCATCCAGGGCGACCACTACCAGTTCAATGCGGCGAAGTATCAGGCCGATCCCGAGAAGATGACCGAGGAGATTCGGGGCGCCTGCCGACAGGCGATCGCGGTCGGCTACCGGAACATCGACATCGACAGCTCGACCCTGGTCGACCTCAGCCAGCCGAACGTCGATCTCGAGCAGCGCCAGAACTACGAGCGGGCGGCGGAGCTGACGGCCCTGATCCGCGAGCTCGAGCCGGCCGGGATCACGATCAGCGTCGGCGGCGAGATCGGCGAGGTCGGCAAGCAGAACTCGACCGAGCCCGAGCTGCGGGCCTACCTCGATGGCTTCCGGGCCGAGCTCGAGCGACGCTCGCCAGGCGCGACCGGGATCAGCAAGGTCAGCCTCCAGACCGGCACGAGCCACGGCGGCGTGCCGCTGCCAGACGGCTCGATCGCCGCCGTCAAGCTCGACTTCGAGGTGATCCGGCGGCTCGGCGAGGTCGCCCGCGAGTACGGCCTGGCCGGGGCGGTCCAGCACGGCGCGAGCACCCTGCCCGACGAGCTGTTCCATCACTTCCCGGCGGTCGAGGCGGCCGAGATCCACCTCGCGACCGGCTTCCAGAACGCCCTCTTCGACAACCCGGCCTTCCCGGCCGAGCTGCTCAAGGCGATCGACGCCTGGTGCTACTCCGATGCCGCCGACGAGCGCAAGCCCGGCCAGACCGACGAGCAGTTCGTGTACACGACCCGCAAGAAGGCGATCGGGCCGTTCAAGCGGGAGCTGTGGGACCTGCCCGAGAAGGACCAGATCCTGGCCGACCAGGCGGCCAAGATCGGCTTCCTGTTCAAGGAGCTGGCGGTGGAGCGAGACGCGCCCGATGGTCGATCGCTACATCAAGCCGGTCGTCCACCATCGGCCGGCCCCGGACTCGATCCGCGAGGCGGTGAGCCGCGAGCTGACCCCGCGCGCCCTGCCGGTCCCGCTGTCGGCCCGCGCCCGCCCCGAGCTCGGCAGATTCCGCTGACGAGCCCGGGGCCCGTCGGCGAGCCCCGCGGCCCGCGCCCGCGCCCGCCGGCCCGACTCGGCAGATTCCGCTGACGAGCGCTGGGCTGGCCCCTCGGCGCAGCCTCCGAGTCCCGCGCCCGCGCTCTGCGGCGGCGGCCCGACTCGGCAGATTCCGCTGACGAGCGCGCGAAGGTCCTTCGCAAGGCAGAAACAGCCAATCTAGGTCAGCGAACGCCCGTTCCGGGACGACCTCCGTGCTCAGATCCGACCGTTCGATCCGCGGGAGCTGCCACTCCTGTGCGGCGACCGACCTGCGTGCGGCGTGGAGCGGAAACTGCCAAAAAGAGGAGCCCGGAGATCGACCCGCTCGGGGCCCGACACCAGGCTCGAACCTGCCGGGTGCGCAGCGGGTAGGCGCCGTCGATGATCGAAGCGAACCGCGCGACCCTGCGGCGCTCGGTTCGACCCTCGGGCAGGATCAGGAGGCGGCCGACCGAGCTGGCTGGCCAGCCCAGCGATGTGGCGATTGTCGGCGCGAGGCGGACCTTCTCATCGTGCTTGCGCAGGGTGGCCTCGATCGAGGCGAGCTCGGACTTGACCTCGATCACCAGGAGGCAGCCGCTCGAAGCATGCCAGGCGAGGATGTCGACCGATCCGCGCTCGCCCCACTCGGAATACGACACCTCGGCTCTTGTCTGCCAGCCGAGGAGCTTCAACCAGGTGATGGCCGCAGCCATGATCGACGCATGTCGCTCGTCGAGGAGGCGGTCGAGGTCTGCGCCGAGGCCCCACACGGAACCTTCGAACGACAGGCCGAAGACCGCCGTGATCCGGCGAACGCTGGCGACGCCGACACCCTCGAGCCGACCCAGCTCCAGGTCCGAGATGACCGACCGCCCAAGGCCCGCGCGTTGCGCGAGGTCGACCTGCCGCCAGCCGCGCCGCAGCCGCAGCGCTCGGAGCAGGCGGCCGAGCTTCCGATCATCCATCGTCGCCGAAGGATCGTCGGCCGCGGTTCGTTGGCGCTTATGAGGAACCAGTCGTCCCATTCCGCCGTGCGCAGCACCGAGGCTGGTCGATCCAGCCTGTCGGGGGCCGTCTCACAGGGGACCGGCCAGCGCCTTCGAACGTCCTCGTGCTCATGGAAGGTCGGCTGGATAGAAGCTGGCAACCATCGCGCGCCGGCCGTCGGTCAGCCGCGAAGACCCAGGGGCGGCTCTGGGCGGAATGTGACGAGTTGCGGCACGGCGATGGCCCGCCGGACACCCAGTCGGTCGCGGGCGGCCGAGGGCGGAATGTGCCGTCTCGACGGGGTCGAGCGAGGCTCGGGACGATCCTCCAGACGGCCGAAGGCGGAATCTGCCGAATTCGGCGCAGCCGAATGTCCACTACGCGGCCGAGGGCGGAATCTGCCGATTCGGCGGAGCCGAATGTCCACACGCGGCTACGAGCGGATTGTGCGGCGCGCCTCGTGCGAATCCCCGTTGACTCTGCTCCGGACCACACCTATCCTGCGCCGCAAGCCTGTCCGATGAGGGAGCCGGACGGGTTGAATCCGGTGGTTCCTCGCGGCTCTTCGTGGGTCAGGGCCTGGCGCGACATCCCCCGGTCGACGCCCGGCGCAAGAGGAGGGTTGTTCGTGTCGGGTCCAACGAGCACCGCTGACCAGGCGGCGCGCGATGATGCGCACCTTGAAAGCCTGGGCATCAAGCCGGAGCTGAAACGGTCGCTCGGGTTCCTGTCGAACTTCGCGGTCGCGTTCAGCCTACATCAGCGTCTCGACCGGAACCTACACCCTGATCGGCCTTGGCCTGGCCGTCGGCGGCCCGTCGTTCTTCTGGTCCTGGCCGCTGGTCGTCCTGGGCCAGCTCTTCGTGGCCCTCAACTTCGCCGAGCTGTCGAGCCACTTCCCAGTCGCGGGTCGATCTACCAGTGGTCGAAGCGGCTCTCGAACCGGACCCTTGGCTTCTTCACCGGCTGGATCTATTTCTGGGCCGGCGTCCTGACCGTCACCGCCGTCGCGGCGACCGTGCCGCTCGTGCTGCTCGAGCATCTTCGGCTTCAGCCTCAGCGCGCCGTCACCCCTGCCGGCCGTCAATAACCTGATCTTCTGGGCCATCCTGACCCTGATCACGACGACCCTGATCAACGGCTTCGGCGTACGGCTCCTGTCGATCATCAACAACCTGGGCGTCGCCGCCGAGATCGCCGGGAATGCTCGTCTTCGCCCTGATCCTGCTGATCTTCTTCCACAACCAGCCGTTGTCGGTTCTGACCACGACGGCAGGCCTGGAGAATCGAACCGGGCGGCAGCTACACCGCGGTCTTCCTGGTCGCGATGTTCATGTCCCTGTTCGTCATCTATGGCTTCGACACGGCCGGGACCTTCGGCGAGGAGACGGTCGATCCCGGCCGCCAGGCCCCGCGCGGGATCCTGGCCGCGATCCTGCTCTCGGGCGCGGTCGGCTTCGTCTTCCTGCTGGCGATCATCCTGTCGTTCAAGGATGTGCCGGCCGAGATCTCCTCGGCCAGGCCTCGGACTCCCGATCGGCGACACGATCCTGGCCAACATGAGGACTTCGGCAAGATCTACCTGGCGGTGATGCTCTCGCCGTGTTCGTCTGCACGATGGCGATCCAGGGTGCGACGACCCGCCTGATGTTCTCGATGGGCCGCGATCGGCGGATGCCCCTCGGCGGGATCTGGGGCCACGTCAACACCCGCTTCCGGACGCCGGCCAATGCCGCCATCGCGGTCGGCGTCCTGGCCGCGATCCCGTTCCTCGTGAGCGACAGCCCGGGCCACTCGCGATCGGCGCGACCGGCCTGATCTACCGAGCTACTTCCTGTGCAACTTCGGCGTCCTGCTGCGCCCGCTCGAAGGGCTGGCCGCACAGGGCGCCTGGTTCAAGCTCGGCAGCTGGGGCATCGTCATCAACATCCTGCCTTGATCTGCGGCGGGATCATGATCGTGAACTTCGCCCTCTGGAACAATCCCGCCTTCGGCGACTGGGGCAACTCCCTGCGCGACCTCACCAATCCGACGATCAATACGCTTTCGGTCCTGGGAAGCGAGACCGCTGACCGGATTGCCCGCCTGGCCGATCTTCGAGGTCTTCCTCGGGATCGTCCTGATCTTCGGCCTGATCTACTACCTGGCCGTGGCCCGCGGTCGGGCAGACACCGTCCAGGCCGACCTGGCCACCGGTGAGGCCACGATCGGCTGAGCCCGGCAGGCTCCAACGCAACCACGACGGTGCGGCGAGCGATTGCCGCGCCGTCGGCGCGTCATGGCCGAAGATATCTGGAGACGGCGGGGTAGCCGGGGAGCCCGAAGATGATCCCGGCGCGACCGGACCAGGAGGCAGCATGACCGAGCAGGACGCCGGATCGGGGGCGGGCGAGCGCCACGACGAGCTCGTCGCGGCGATGCAGCGCGTGCCCGAGCTCGCCGGGCGCCACCTGGCCCTGACCGCCCTGTCCGGCGGGATCACCAACCGGAACTTCCTGGTCGAAGTCGAGGGCGATCCCGAGCGCTACGTGATCCGCCTCGCCGGCAACGACACCCACCTGCTCGGGATCAGCCGCGAGGTCGAGCAGGCGGCGACCGTGGCCGCCGCCGGCGTCGGGGTCGGACCCGAGGTCACGGCCTTCATCCGACCCGAAGGCCTGCTTGTGACCCGGTTCATCGTGGGCGAGCCGGTCAGCGATGAGGCGGTCCACCAGGCGGCCACGATCCGGCGGGTGGCCGACTCGATCCGCCGGTTCCACGACGGGCCGGCGATCCCGGGCCTGTTCATCCCGCTCCGGATCGTCGAGGCCTACCGCGCCCTGGCCGAGGCGCGAGGCGTGCCGATCCCGATCGAGTATGGCCTGGCTAGTGCCGTCGGCCGGCGGATCGAGCTGGCCCTGCTGAGCAACCCAATCGAGCTGCGGCCCTGCCACAACGACCTGCTCAACGGCAACTTCATCGACGACGGCCGGCGGATCCGGATTGTCGATTGGGAGTACGCCGGGATGGGCGATCCGTTCTTCGACCTGGGCAACTTCAGCGTGAACCACAGCCTGACCTCCGACGAGGACCGGGTCCTGCTGGAGGCCTACGACCGCGGCCCGGCCCGACCCGACCGGCTGGGACGGCTGGCCCTGATGCGGATCGTGTCCGACTTCCGGGAGGCGATGTGGGGGGTGCTCCAGCAGGGGGTGAGCACGCTCGACGTCGATTTCGTGGGCTACGCCGACGGAGCACTTCGAGCGGCTCCTGGCGAATGCCGCCGGGCCCGCTTTTGACCGGGCCCTGCACGACGCCGCCGATGCCTGAGGTCGCCGGCCAGACCCTCGAGCATGCCCGGGCCGTCGTCATCGGCGGCGGGATCACCGGCTGCAGCGTTGCCCTGCACCTGGCCGAGGCCGGCTGGACCGACGTCGTCCTGGTCGAGAAGGCCAGCCTCACCGCGGGCTCGACCTGCCACGCGGCCGGCCTCGTGACGGTCTTCAATCCGTCCTCGACGATGATGCGATTCCGGCGCTACAGCGTGGAGCTGTACGAACGGCTGGGGGTCTTCGAGCGGGTCGGCAGCCTGCGGCTCGCCTCGAGCCCGGAGCAGCTGCTCGAGCTCGAGCGGGCGGCCAGCCGGGCCCGCGGGATCGGGCTCGACGTCGGGGTCGTCTCGGCCGACGAGGCGCGCCGGCTGATGCCCGCGATCTCGCCCGATTCGCTCTACGGCGGGGTCTACCTGCCGGTCGATGGCCACCTCGATCCGCACCGGACGACCCATGCCGTGGCCGATGCGGCCCGGGCTCTCGGGGTCAGGATCCGGACCGGGCTGCGGGTGACCGGGATCGAGCTGACCGCCCGGCGGGCGATCCGGGCGGTCCTGACCGAGCAGGGCCGGATCGAGACCGAGCTGGTCGTCGACGCGGCCGGGATCTGGGCCCCCCAGGTGGCCGCCATGGCCGGTGGCTTCATCCCGTCAACGCCGGTCGACCACCAGCACATCGCCGTTCGAGCCGTGCCCGGCCACGAGCTGCCGGCGGACATGCCCTGCTTCCGGGATCCCGACAACCTCGTCTACGGCAAGAGCGAGCAGGGCGGGATGCTCTTCGGCGGGTACGAGCTCGATCCGGTCAGCCGCTGGGAGGACGGCGTCCCGTGGAACCATGCGGCCCAGTCCCTGCCGCCCGACTTCGAGCGCTTCCGGCCGCTCATGGCCGGGGCGATCCGGCGCTTCCCGTTCCTGGCCGACGCCGAGGTCGTCCGGCTGGTGTGCCATCCCGACGCGATGACGCCCGACGCGAATCCGCTCGTCGGCCCCCTGCCCGGGGTCGAGGGCTTCTGGGTGGCCGCCGGCCTGTCGCTCAACGGCTTCGGCGGAGGCGGCGGGATCGGCCGGGCGCTGGCGGGCTGGATCACGGCCGGCGATCCGGGCGTGGACATCGGCCCGTACCGGGCGAGCCGGTTCGCCGAGACCTACCGGGATCCGGTCTTCGCGGCCGGCCTGGCCCGCGAGACGTACAGCGACTACTACCGGCTGCGCTATCCCTACGATGCCGACGTCGCCGGCCGGCCGCGCCGGCTCTCGGCCCTCCACGGTCGCCTCCAGGAGCTCGGCGCGGTCTTCGGCACGAAGGCCGGCTGGGAGCGGCCCGACCACCTCGATCCGGGCCGGCCGTGGCGCCGGGCCGAGCGCGACCAGGCAGCCTGGGGCTGGACCCGGCCGCCCTGGTTCGAGCGGGTCAACGCCGAGGCGCTGGCCGTGCGCGAGCGGGCCGGCCTGATCGACCTGAGCTCATTCGGCAAGATCGCCGTCGAGCGGACCCGGTGCGCTCGGTCTGCTCCAGCGGGTGGCCGCCAACAACGTCGATCGGCCGGTCGGCAGCCTGACCTACAGCCAGCTCCTCGACGACCGGGGCGGGATCGTGGCCGACGTGACGATCAGCCGGCTGGGCGAGGAGCGCTTCCGGGTCGTGACCGGGGCCGGGTCGGTCGCCGATGGACCTGGCCTGGCTGCGCAGCCGGCTCGAGCCGGGCGACCGGCCGGTCGTCCTGCGCGACGAGAGCGACGAGCGTGGCGGTGATCGGGC
The DNA here is from genome assembly GCA_963697135.1 of uncultured Chloroflexia bacterium. Lineage (GTDB taxonomy): Bacteria > Chloroflexota > Limnocylindria > Limnocylindrales > CSP1-4 > Palsa-1033. Next base: position 170,047 of record CAVOMZ010000016.1, read on the forward strand.
TGTGGGGCCCCCGGGCCCGGGCCGATCCTCGAGGCGGTGGCCGAGGGCGACGTCTCGGATGCCGGCCCTGCCGCTCCGCCGAGCGGGCGAGATCCGGATCGGCGGAGCGCCGGTCCTGGCCGCCCGGATCAGCTACGCCGGCGAGCTCGGCTGGGAGCTCTACGTCGAGCGAGCCTGGGCGACCCAGGCCTGGGACGCCCTGCTCGAGGCCGGCGGCCCGGCCGGGCTCGAACCGTTCGGCTACCGGGCCCTCGAGTCGCTCCGGATGGAGAAGGGCTACCGCTACTTCGGGACCGAGCTGACGATGCTCGACAGCCCGTTCGAGGCCGGCCTCGGCGCCTTCGTGCGCTGGGACAAGGGTCCGTTCGTCGGGCGCGACGCCCTCCGCGACCGGCTCGATGCCGAGTCCGAGGGGACGGCCCGCCGGCTGACGACGATCCTGATCGGCGGCGGCCGACTACGTCAGGGTCTACGGCGGAGAGGCGGTCCGGCTCGGCGGCGAGGTCGCCGGCCGGCTGCGCAGCGTGGCCTACGGCCCGACCATCGGGCGAACGATCGGCACGGTCTACCTGCCGGCCGGACCTGGCCCTCGGCACCCCGGTCGAGGTCGATGTCTTCGGTGAGCGGCTGCCGGCCGAGGTTGCGGCCAGCGTCCAGGTCGACCCGGCCGGCCTCCGGATGCGGGGCTAGGGCCGCCGGGCCGCCCCGGCGAGATCTACACGACCGCCCCCAGGCGGGCCTCGAAATCGGGGCTGGCCAGGCCGCTCGAGGCCCGGCCCCAGCGCTCCTCGGCCCAGCCCCAGAAGTCGTAGTCGATCGGCGAGATCCGGGCCTGGATCGCCGCCCACAGGGTCCAGCCCACGTCCGACATGATCATCTGGAGCTGCATCCGGGCGAGCATTCGATCGAGGGTGGTCGAATCCGCCGGCTCGAAGTAGGCCCGGCACAGCTCGGCCACCCGGGCGTCGTCGAAGCCCAGCTCCTGGCAGGTGTTGCCGAGCTCAAAGGTCGGGTCGTTGTTGCCGCTGTATTCGTAGTCGACGATCCACAGGCGCCGGCCGTCGTCGAGGTAGTTCTCGGCCAGCAGGTCGTTGTGGCAGGGCCGGCTGGGCAGCGGCCGGGCGGCCAGGGCCGTCTCGATCCGCCCGACGAGCGGCAGGTGCTCGCTGAAGCCGGCCGGGATCGTCACGTCGCGCTGGGCGACCACGCCGAGGTAGAACTCGGTCAGCCGGAACATGTCGAAGTCGAGGGCGAAGCGCGGCCCAGCGTGGAGCTGCCGGAGGACCGTCCCGATCCGGGCCGGGCTGTCGGCGGCCGCGAACGCCTCGTTCGACATCGTCCGGCCGGGCAGCCACTCGAGGACCATCACGTTCCATTCGGCGAGCAGGTCGAGGACCCGGGGCCCGACCCCGGCAAGGGCCGCTGCCCGGGTGTTGTGGAGCTCGTTCGCCCGGTCGATCGCGAGGAGCTCGGTGGCCGGTCCGGGCACCCGGACGAAGCAGGGCGCCCCGTCGACGTCGACCCGGTAGTTCCGGTTCGTCAGGCCCCCGCCGATCGGTTCGACGCGGACCTCGTGCCCGCTGCCAGGCCGGGATCGCCTCGATCACGGCCTCGATCGAGGGCCTCCTGCGCTCGTCGGCATGCGGGCCATTCTGGCAGCCGATACCCTAGCCGGCAGGGCTTCCCCGCCCGCCGCTCAGGCGATCCGAGCCGATTGATCCGCGCAGAGGAGCACGCCCCGATGGACCAGGCCCAGGCGGTGATCATCGGCGGCGGCGTCGGCGGGACGAGCATCGCCTACCACCTGGCCGAGCGCGGCTGGCGCGACGTGACCCTGGTCGATCGGGCCGAGCTCACCTCAGGCTCCACGTTCCATTCGGCCGGCCTCGTGGGCCAGCTTCGCTCGAGCGTGACCCTGACCCGGATGATGATGTACAGCGTCGAGCTGTACCGCCGCCTGAAGGACGAGACCGGGCACGGATCCGAGCTGGCACGAGGTCGGTTCGCTCCGCCTCGCCTCGAGCCCGGCCCGGCTCGAGGAGCTGGCCCGGCAGGCCGGCTGGGCCAAGACCTTCGGCTTGCCGCTCGAGCTGATCGGGCCGGACGAGGCCGGTGATCTGTTCCCGCTCATGTCGCTCGACGGCGTCCTCGGAGCGGTCTACCTGCCGACCGATGGCTGGCTCGACCCGTCCGGCCTGGCCTTGGCCCTGGCCGCCGGGGCCCGCTCCAGGGGCGTCCGGATCGAGACCGGCACCCGGGTCATCGGGATCGACGTGACGGATGGCCGGGTCAGCGGGGTCCAGGTCGAGAAGGGCGGCGAGCGCCGGACGATCCGGGCCGACGTCGTGGTCAATGCCGGCGGCATGTTCGCTCCGGAGATCGGGCGGCTGGCCGGGGTGAACGTCCCGATCATCCCGATGGCCCATGAATACCTGTTCACCGAGCGGATCGAGGGGGTTACCCCGAGCCTGCCGACGATGCGCGACCCCGACCACCTGTGCTACTTCCGCGAGGAGGTCGGCGGGCTGTGCATGGGTGGCTACGAGCGTCACCCCGCGCCGTGGTCCCTGGACGGCGTGCCGGCCGACTTCAACGGCAAGCTGCTCGCCCCGGACTGGCCGCGCTTCGCCGAGATCATGGACGGCGCGGTCCACCGGGTCCCGCCGATCGCCGACGCCGGGATCAACCGGATGATCAACGGTCCCGAGGGCTTTACCCCGGACAACGAGTTCATCCTGGGCGAGAGCGAGGTCCGGGGCTTCTTCGTCGCGGCCGGCTTCTGTGCCCACGGGATCGCCGGGGCCGGCGGGATCGGCCGCCAGGTCGCCAGCTGGATCGTCGACGGCGAGCCGGAGCTCGACCTCTGGAAGATGGACATCCGCCGGTTCGGTGGGCAGTACCGCTCGCAGGCCTACACCCTGGCCCGGACGGTCGAGGTCTACCAGCAGTACTACGACATCCACTACCCGAACGAGGAGCGCCAGGCCGGCCGGCCCCTCCGCCTGTCGCCGGCCTACGGCCGGCTGGCCGAGCTCGGCGCGGTCTTCGGCGAGCGCTCGGGCTGGGAGCGGCCGAACTGGTTCGCCTCGAACGAGCCGCAGGGCGACGAGTCCCTCCGCCCCCGCGGCTGGGCCGGCGAGAACTGGTCGCGCGGCGATCGGCGCCGAGGCCCTGGCGACTCGCCGGGCCGCCGGCCTGTTCGACGAATCGAGCTTCGCCAAGATCGAGATCGCCGGGCCGGGCGCGGCCGACTTCCTGGGCCGGCTGTGCGCCAACGAGGTCGATCGCGAGGTCGGCACGATCGTCTACACCCAGATGCTCAATCAGCGCGGCGGGATCGAGACGGACTTCACGGTCACCCGCCTGGCCGACCGACCGGTTCCTGATCGTGACCGGGACCGCCTTCGGCAACCACGACCTGGGCTGGATCCGCAAGCAGCTCGACGACGACCCGGCTGCCCGCGGCCGGGTCCTGCTCAACGACCTGACCTCGGCCCTGGCCTGCTTCGGCCTGTGGGGCCCGAACGCGCGGACGATCCTCGGGAGCGTCACGCGCGATGACCTCAGACCCGACGGCTTCCCGTACCTGAGCGCCCGCCGGATCACCGTCGGCAACGTCCCGGTCCTCGCCCTCCGGGTGACCTACGTCGGCGAGCTCGGCTGGGAGCTCTACCCCCCGAGCGAGTACGGGGCGAGCCTGTGGGACAGCCTGTGGGCGGCCGGCGCGGGCCACGGCCTCGTCGCCGGCGGCTACCGGGCGATCGACGCCCTGCGGCTCGAGAAGGGCTACCGGGTCTGGTCGAGCGACATCACCCCGGACGAGACGCCCTGGGAGGCCGGTCTCGGCTTCGCCGTGCGGCTGGCCGGCCGGGACGGCGGCCGCGCTCGTTCATCGGCCGGGAGGCCCTGGTCGAGGCCAAGGCCGCCGGGGCCCGCAAGCGGCTGCGCTGCCTCGTCCTCGAGGATCCCCGCTCGGTCTGCCTCGGCAACGAGCCCGTCCGGGTCGGCGATGCGATCGTCGGCCGGGTCACCAGCGGCGGCTACGGCTTCGCCGTCGAGCGCTCGATCGCCTACGCCTACCTGCCGCCCGACCAGGCCGCGATCGGAACCCGGGGCGAGATCGAGGTCTTCGGCCAATGGATCGGCTTCGAGGTGGCCGCCGAGCCGTTGTACGACCCGGCCGGCGAGCGGCTCCGGGCGTGAGCAGCGAGGCTCGCTTCGACCCGGCGATTGCCGACGCCGTGGCCGCCGGGCCGGCCTGGAGCGCCGGCCGGGCCCGGGCCAGTGCGCGCCGAGCTCGAGGCCTGGCTGGAGTTTGCCCAGGCGGCCTGCGATGCCGCCGACGCTGGTCTCGCTCGGCCACTTCCGGCGCGACCTCGAGGTGATGACCAAGCCCGACCACTCGTTCGTCACGGTCGCCGACCAGGCCGTCGAGCGACTGATCCGGGAACGGATCCAGGCCGCCTACCCGGATCACGGCCTGGTCGGCGAGGAGTACGGCCCCGAGGGCCAGGCCGCCAGATGCCGCTGGTACATCGACCCGATCGACGGGACCCACAACTACATCCGCGGGAGTGCCCCTGTTCGGGACGCTCCTGGCCCTCGAGGTCGACGGCGAGCTCCAGCTCGGGGTCATCTCGGCTCCGGCCCTCCGTGAGCGCTGGTACGCCCGGCGGGGCGGGGGAGCGTGGGCCGTCGGCGCCGCCGGCCAGGAGGCGGCCCGGGCGATCCAGGTCTCGGGCATCTCGACCCTGGCCGACGCCCAGGTCCTGTACGGCTCGGCCCACGACATCGAGGCGTCGGGCCTGGCGCCCGGCTTCAACGACCTGCTCGGGCGGGTCTGGCGGGACCGCGGCTTCGGCGACTTCTGGGGCTACGCCCTGCTCGCCGAGGGAGCCGCGGAGGCCTGCATCGAGGTCGAGCTGTCGGCCTGGGACATGGCCGCCCCGCTCGTCCTGGTCGAGGAGGCCGGCGGGCGGGTGACCGACTTCGCCGGCCGTCGGCTGATCGACTCGGGCACCCTGATCGCGACGAACGGCCTCCTCCACGACGTGATCCTGGCGGAGGTCACCGGCGGTCCGGCTGATCGGCGTACCGATGACCCGCCCGGTCCGGGACGATCGGATGCGGTCGAGCGTCGCCGCCCCGGGCTACCCTCGGGGCGATGGAACGAAATCGCCGCCAGCTGGGGTTCGGCCTGGCCGTGATCGCGGCCCTGATCGCGGCCTGCGCCCCGACCGCCCTGGGGCCTGGCTCGAGCTCCGGATCGAACACCGCCGACCTGGCCGTCGGCGCCGGCCTCGCCCCCGGGACGTTTGCCTCGAACGCTCCGGGCAGCCCGCCGTCACCCGCCGGCGAGCGGCCCCGGCAGCCTCGGGCAGCCGGCCCGACCGGCCCGAGCGGGCCGGCCGCTACGACCCGGCCGACGGCGCGCCCGATCCCGATCGCGACCCCGGTGGCGACGGCCAAGCCGCGCGCCGACGGCCGACGCCCAAACCGACGCCCAAGCCGGTCGCCCCGCCGTCCCTGGCGAACTGCGAGATCTTCCCCGACTCGAACTGGTGGAACCAGCCGGTGACCGGCCTGCCCGTGGCCAGCGACTCGGCCACGATGATCGCCGCGATCGGCAAGAGCATCGGGCTCCATCCCGGACTTCGGCTCGTACGCCGGCTACGGCATCCCGTACAACATCGTGGGCAGCTCGACCCCGCGCTCGACGGTCACCTTCCAGTACAGCGACGAATCGGACCACGTGGGCTACCCGATCCCGGCCAGCCCGAAGATCGAGGCCGGCTCGGACCGCCACCTCCTGATGGTCGACACGAGCGCCTGCCGGCTGTACGAGCTGTATGACGCGACGAAGTCGGGCAGCACCTGGCAGGCCGGATCGGGGGCGACCTGGAGCCTGACCTCGAATGCCCTCCGCCCGGCCGGCTGGACCAGCGCCGACGCGGCCGGCCTGCCGATCTTCCCCGGCCTGGCCCGCTACGACGAGGACAGCGCGGGGGTGATCGATCACGCCCTCCGCTTCACCGCCCCGAAGTCCTGCGCGGGCTACGTCACGCCGGCCCGCCACGAGGCCGGCAGCGGCTCATGCAGCGTCGAGCCGCCGATGGGCCTGCGGGTCCGGCTGAAGGCTTCCGTTCGACATCTCCGGGTTCTCGGCCCAGACCCGGGTGATCCTCCAGGCCCTCAAGACCTACGGCATGATCCTGGCCGACAACGGTTCGGCCGTGGTACATCAGCGGCGCGTCCGACCCGCACTGGAACGACGACGTGCTCCACAGCCTGAACCAGATCACCGGCTCCGACTTCGAGGTCGTCGACGCCTCGGGCCTGTAGCCGCGCGCCCTCAGGCGCCGGGCCGGCGGCCAGGCTCTGGTCGAGGATCGACAGGGCCAGGTCGACCTCGGCGGCCGTGGTCACCAGGGGCGGGATGATCCGGGCGACGTTGGCGTAGGTCCCGGCCGAGAGGACGATCAGGCGCCGCTCGAGGGCCTCGGCCAGGACCCGTCGGGCGAGGTCCGGATTGGGCACCCGGCCGTCGCCCTCGCCGGGCTTGATGAACTCGAGGGCGAGCATCAGGCCCAGGCCGCGCACGTCGCCGATCGCCGGGTGGCGAGTCGCCAGCTCGCGCAGCCCGGCCAGGAACTGGCTGCCCCGGGCGGCGGCGTTCTCGACGAGGTGCTCGTCGTTGATCACGTCGAGGGTGGCGTTGGCCGCGGCGCAGCTGACGACGTTGCCGCCGTACGTCCCGCCGTGGGTGCCGGGCGGCCACTTCTCGATCAGCTCGCGCTTGGCGAGGATGCCGCTCAGGGGCAGGCCCGAGGCGATTCCCTTGGCCATCACCAGGATGTCGGGCTCGACGTTCCAGTGCTCGACGGCGAAGAACCGGCCGGTCCGGCCGTAGCCGGTCTGGACCTCATCGGCGATCAGCAGGATGCCGTGCTGCCGGGTGATCTCGCGCGAGCCGGGGCAGGAAGCCCGGCGGCGGGACGATGTAGCCGCCCTCGCCCAGGACGGGCTCGATGATGATCGCCGCGACGTGCTCCGGGTAGATCAGCTGGTGGAAGGTCAGGTCGAGCTGCTCCTCCCAGTCGCAGGTGCAGGCCGCCGGATCGTGGCCGCCGCCGGCGGCCCGGTAGCAGTACGGGTAGGCCGTGTGGTAGACCGAGCCGGGCAGGGGCTCGAAGTGGCCGCGGTAGACGTCCTTGGCCGTCGTCAGGGCCATCGTCTGGGCGGTCCGCCCGTGATAGCCGCCCCGGAAGCCGATGATCACCGGCCGGCCGGTGGCGATTCGGGCCAGCTTGACCGACGGCCTCGATCGCCTCGGCCCCGCTGTTCGACAGGAAGGCCTGCCAGCCGTCGCCGGGCAGGACGTGGCGGAGCCGCTCGTGGAGGCGCAGGCCGGGCTCGTGGTAGACGATGTTCTGCTGGCCGTGGAGCAGCTTCGTGGCCTGGGCGGCGATCGCCGCGGCGACCCGTGGATGGGCGTGGCCGGTGTTCGTCACCCCGATCCCGGAGCTGTAGTCGAGGTAGCGCTCGCCGGTCGGGGTGATCAGCCAGCTGCCTTCGCCCCGCTCGACCTCGATGTTCGTGATCCGGCTCCAGACCGGGCGGGATGACCGAGTGATCGGGCCACGGCTCGGCCTGGCCGGCGCCGGCCGACGCCTCGGGCTGGGATGCGATCTCGACCATCGGTCTCTCCGTCCTGGCCCGGCCCGCGACCGGGCGATCTGCTAGCGGCTGGCCGCCCGGGCGTTGCGGATGCTCGACAGGCCGACGATCAGGACGGCCCCCAGGAAGACCATCGAGCCGACGACGTTGATCTGCACCGGCAGGGCGTTCTTGATGATGCTGTAGGCCCAGATCGGGAACGTGTTGGTCGTGCCCGAGACGAAGCTGGTGATGATGAAGTCGTCGATCGAGAGCGAGAACGCCAGCAGGCCGGCCGCCATCACCCCGGGCAGGATGAGCGGGAAGGTGATCTTGCCGGAACGTCGTCAGCTCGTCCGCCCCGAGGTCCGCCGCGGCCTCCTCGAGGCGGCGATCGAGGCCGGCGATCCGGGCCTTCACGGTGACCACGACGAAGCTGATGTTGAACATGATGTGGGCGATCAGGATCGTGCTGAAGCCGAGCGGGAAGAGCAGGCCCTTGGGCGCGATCCCGTTCAGGATCCCGCCCTGCAGCCCGGAGCTGACGAACAGGGTCAGCAGGCTGGCGCCCATGACGATCTCGGGCGTGGCCATCGGCAGGAAGATCAGGCCGTTGATCGCGCCCCGGCCGCGGAAGTGGTAGCGGGTCAGGGCCAGGCCGATGAACGTGCCCAGGATCGTGGCGAAGAACGTCGACAGGAAGGCGATCGTGAGGCTGGTCCGGATCGCGTCGGGCAGGCCCGGCCAGTCGAACGGATGAAGCCAGCCGTTCAGGGTGAAGCCGTGCCAGACGAAGTTGAACTTGCCCTGGTAGTCGTTGAAGCTGAAGACGATCATCACGAAGATCGGCACGAGCAGGTAGCAGATCGCCAGGAAAGTGAAGACCGGCAGCGCCCAGTGGTCGATGTAGTGGAGGATCTTGCGCGGCGGCTGGCGGGCAGCGCTCCGCGACGGGCTGTCGGCGATCGGCTGGCTGACGGCGGTCATCGGGTCTCCTAGCCGGTCAGCTGCTCGGTGCCCAGGGCGCGGGCGTAGATCGACACGCCGACGAGGATCGCGGCCATGAGCAGGAACGACAGGGCGGCGGCCACCGGGTAGTCGCCCAGCAACAGGAAGCGGCTCTGGATCACGTTCCCGATCATCTGGGTCGACGGTCCGCCGAGCAGGGCCGCGTTGACGTAGTCGCCGAGGGCCGGGATGAAGGTCAGGAGCGTTCCCGCGAAGATGCCCGGCAGGGCGAGCGGGATCGTCACCCGCTGGAAGGCAGCCCAGCGATTGGCGTACAGGTCGTTGGCGGCCTCGATCAGGCGCGGGTCGATCTTCTCCAGGGCCACGTAGAGCGGCAGGATCATGAACGGCAGGAAGTTGTAGGTGATCCCGGCGATGACCGCGATCGGGGTCCCGATCACCGAAGCGTCGGCCGGCAGGATGTGGAGGGTGTCTCGCAGGAAGGCCAGGACCGGCCCGTCATCGAGCAGGAGGACCTTCCAGCTGATCGTCCGGATCAGGAAGCTGGTGAAGAACGGGGCGATGACCATGAACAGCAGGAAGTTCTTGTAGCGCCCGCCCCGGAAGGCGATCGTGTAGGCGACCGGGAAGCCGACCAGGAAGGTCAGCAGGGTCGCGATCCCGCCGTACAGGATCGAGTTCAGGAACTGCGGCCCGAACTTCGTCAGGGAAGTGATGTAGGCCGCCCCCGACCAGGTCAGCTTGAAGCCATTGTCCAGGGAGCCGGTCGAGACCGAGGTCAGGAACATCTGGAACGTGGGCAGGATGAAGAAGACGACGAGCCACAGGATCCCCGGGGCCAGGAGCAGGTAGGGCGTGGCCTTGCCGATCCGCTGGCGCAGGCTCGGCCCGGTCGGGGCCGGCTTGCGGGGCACGCTCGAGGCGGTCATCGGCGGTTCCTGGTCGGGCTCAGCGGATCAGCCGGCTCAGCCGCCGGCCAGGTCGAGGTACAGGTTGTTCAGCTGGGTCTCGAGATCGTCCGAGAGGTACTGGAAGTTGTGCTGCTTGGCGACCACGTCGTCGGGCGGGAAGAGCAGGGCGAACAGGTGCCGGATCGAGCGGGGCCGAGGCGTTGAGGGCCTTGACCACCGCGTCAGCGCCCTTGACCGGCGAGACGTAGTAGACGAAGTTGGCGATCTGGCCGGCGATCTTCGGGTCGTACACGAAGTTCATCATCAGCTCGGCCGTGTAGACGTTCGTGGCCCCCTTGGGGATGAGCATGTTGTCGGTCCAGACCATCGTGCCCTCGGTCGGGAAGACGAAGACCTGGTCGGCCGATGCCGGATGAGGCCAGGTCGCCGGACCAGACCATCGCCGCCCAGGTCTTCTTGGCGGCGAAGTTCTGGAGGTACTCGTTGCCGGTGAACGTCAGCCCGTTCTGGACGAGCGGCTGGATGTCGTCGTGGACCGCCTGCAGATCGTCGGCCGTGGTCGTCTGGGGATCGGCGTCCTTGCCGAGCTTGAGCAGGCCCAGCCCGAACGTGTCGCGCGCCTCGCTCAGGAAGGACACCTTCTTCGAGTCGATCGCCCACAGGTCGGACAGGCTGGCCGGCGCCGCGATCTTGGCCGAAGCCAGGGACGTCTTGTCGTAGCCGATCCCGGTCATGCCCGACTGCCACGGGTAGTGGTAGTCGTTCTTGGGATCCCAGGGGTAGCCCTTGAGCGGGTCGCGCAGGTTGTTGACGCAGTTGGGCACGTTCGTCTGGTCGATCTGCTCGGCCCAGCCCTTGACGATGATCTTGGCCGCCAGCCAGTCGGTGACCACGATCAGGTCCCAGCCGGTCGGTGCGCCGGCCAGCAGCTCGGGCTGGATCGTCGCGTAGAACGTGTTGTTGTCCTCGATCTTCTCCTCGTAGTCGACGTCGACCTTGTACTTGGCCTTGAACTGCCTCGAGGGTCGGCGAGGAGCCCGGGGCGTACTTCAGGTTCGTGGCGGCCTTGCCGGTCAAATCGATGTAGGCCGGCCACTGGGCCCAGTGGAGCGGGCCGGTGATCACCTTGGGCGTCGGGGCGACCGAGGGGGCCGGGGTGGCCGGGGGCAGGGTCGGGATGTTGGCATTGCTGGCGGGCGGGCCGGCGCTGCCCGGGGCGTTCGTCGCCGCGCTGCTGCTGCAGGCGGCCAGGAACGCGCCGAATCCGGCCAGCGCCGTGCCCTGGAGGAATCGCCGCCGGGTCAGGTGGGACAGGGGCGGCTGCCAGGGTCGGTCGGCTGATTCTCGTTGGCTGTCATCGATCTCCTCCGCGCGGACGCGTCACGAGTCCGCCGGCGCGCTGTCGCGGACGACGAATGTGTGCTCGGGCATCCAGGACAGATGAACCTCGTCGCCCGCCTGGAAGAGCGAGCGATTGCTCGTTCGCTCGACGTTCTGCTCGTAGACGGTCATTGGCAGGCCGTTCTTCCCCTCGACGATGTACTGGGTGCTGACGCCGACGTAGGACACGTCCCGGACCGTTCCGGCGGATCTGGTTGCTGGCCGCCGGGATCGCCTCGGCCGGTCCGGTTCATCCGGATCTTCTCCGGCCGGATGCCGACCTCGATCTCGGTCTGGCCGTCGACCAGGGCGGCCGGCACGCGCAGCCGCGTGTCGTCGGCCAGCTTGACCAGGGCGAATCCATCGGCCGTGCCGATCGATCCTGCCACTGAGCAGGTTGCTGACGCCCAGGAAGCCGGCGACGAAGCGGGTCTGGGGCCGCTCGTAGAGGCTCTCCGGGTCGCCCAGCTGCTCGTACCTGCCCCGGTTCATGACGGCGATCCGATCGGACATCGTCATCGCCTCCTCCTGGTCGTGGGTCACGTAGATGAACGTGATCCCGACCTCCCGCTGGATCCGCTTCAGCTCGACCTGCATCTGCTTGCGCAGCTTCAGGTCGAGGGCGCCCAGCGGCTCGTCGAGGAGGAGGACCGCCGGCCGGTTGATCAGGGCCCGGGCGAGGGCGACCCGCTGGGCCTGGCCGCCGGAGATCTGGTTCGGCTTGCGCTTCTCGAAGCCGGGCAGCTCGACGAGCTGGAGCATGTCCTTGACCCGGCTCTTGATCTCGGCGTCCTTGACCTTCTTGCGGCGCAGGCCGAAGGCGACGTTCTCGTAGATCGTCAGGTGCGGGAAACAGGGCGTAGTTCTGGAAGACGGTGTTGACGTTGCGCTTGTAGGGCGGCAGCCAGGTCACGTCCTGGCCCTGGAGCTCGATCAGGCCGCTCGTCGGCTGCTCGAAGCCGCCGATCATCCGCAGGGTCGTCGTCTTGCCGCAGCCGGACGGGCCGAGGAGCGAGAAGAACTCGCCGTCATTGACGTCGATGCTGATGTGGTCGACGGCGTGGCACGTCGCCGAACGCTTGACGACGTCGACGAGCCGGACATCGATCTCGGACACAGCCTCTACGAACTCCTGCGGCTTGGGGTTCGACCATTCCCCGGGGAAGGCGAGCGCGCATCGAACGAGCGCCTCTCCCGCACTCGGCGTCGATGCCGCAGGATAGGCCCGCGCGGAAACGGGTGTCAAGGACGCGGAACCGGTGCGTTCTTCGCACGGATCGCGCGCTTGAAATGACGAGAATCGTGCGGTACGACGCGGGATCAGCCCCGCAGTCCGGCGGGTTCAACCGGAACTCGATCCCGCCCGGCCGGACGCTCCCCGGCGGGTTACCCGAGCCCGCGCTAGCGATTTGCGACACAACTTGCGTCACAACCCCGTCGCCAGCGCGCCCGAGGAACCCCAGCCGATGACCGAACTCACCGAGGCCGCCATCCACGCCGCCCTGCGGACCGTCCAGGAGCCCGAGCTCGGCCGCGACATCGTGACCCTCAACATGGTCAAGGACGTGGCCATCGACGGCAGCCGGGGTCGCCTTCACGATCGAGCTGACCACGCCGGCCTGCCCGCTCAAGGACGAGATCGAGGGCAACGCCCGGGCGGCCCTCGCAGGCGATCGGCGCCGAAACGGTCGAGATCACCTGGGGCGCGATGGTCCGCCGCGCGGCGCCGGCCCAGGCGGCCAGCAGCTCCTGCCCGGGGTCAAGAACATCATCGCCGTCGCGTCGGGCAAGGGCGGCGTCGGCAAGAGCACGGTCAGCGTCAACCTGGCCGTCGCGCTGGCCCAGGCCGGCGCCTCGGTCGGCCTCCTCGACGCCGACATCACCGGCCCGAACATCCCGCTGATGATGGGCATCGAGGGCCAGCCCAAGGCCAGCCCGAACAACAAGATCACCCCGCTCGAGCGCTACGGGGTCAAGGTCATCTCGATCCAGTTCTTCGTGCCCGAGGGCCAGCCGGTCGTCTGGCGCGGTCCGCTCGTCGGCGGCGCGATCCAGCAGTTCCTGCGCGACGTCGAGTGGGGCGAGCTCGACTACCTGGTCGTCGACCTGCCGCCGGGCACCTCCGACGCCCAGCTGACGCTGGCCCAGGCCGTCCCGATCTCGGGCGCCGTCCTGGTGACGACGCCCCAGGAGGTCTCGCTCCTCGACGTCGACGAAGGCCCTGGCGATGCTCCGGCGGATGAACGTGCCGGTCATCGGCATCCTCGAGAACATGGGCGCGTTCGTCTGCGGCCACTGCGGCGAGGTGACCGAGATCTTCGGCCGGGGCGGTGGCGAGCGGTTCGCCCGCGAGCACGGCATCGACTACCTCGGCTCGATCCCGCTCGACGTCACCGTCCGGCAGGGCGCCGACGTGGGCATCCCGGCGGTGGCCCAGCGCGAGCCCGGCCCGGCGGCCCGGGCCCTGGTCGAGGTCGCCCAGCAGGTGGCCGCCCGGATGAGCGTCGCCGCCGCCCGCAACGAGGCCCCGGTCCTGTCGATCTCCTGATCGGCTCCGGCTGCCCGGCCGGGATCAGCGGCGGACCCCGGTCGGCCGCCCGCAGCCGGCGAAACAACGCCGCCGCGGCCAGCAGGGCGGCCCGCGAGCGTCCCTGGCTGCCGCCCAGGAAGCCAAGCCGGCGCTCGCGCTCCATCCCGGCGGGAGTTGCGAGGCCGATCGTGACCGCCGTGTCGTCGCCCCGCGGCCGGGCGATCACGGCAAGCCCGACCGTGGCCTTGGAGGCCTCGGCCGCGGAGCGGGCCTCGGCCGCGATGTCGGCCCGGCCGGGGCCCTGGGACTCCGGCAGCGACTCCACCCGGACGAGGCGGGCCATCCCGCCCAGCAGCGCAGCCAGCGCCCCGTCGGTGCCGGTCTCGCGGGTCGGCGAGGGTCCAGTCGAGCCGGTCGAGCTCGGCGGCAAGCGCCTCGGGCCACGTCGTGGTGCCCCTGGCCCAGACGTGGTCGCCGAGCGGGGCGAGGACGTCGCCTCGACCTCGTCGAGCAGCTCCGCGGCCGAGCGGCCCGGCCGGTCGAAGGCCGACAGCCGAACATCGACACCGTCGGCGCGGGCATAGGTCGCGATCTCGGGGTTGCGTCCGCCGGAGGAGGCGCCTCGCCGAGCAGGTCGGCGATCTGCGACTCGCCGATCCCGGTCAGGCGCAGGGTGCGGCTGAGCAGGCCGCTGCCGAGGCCCCGCCGGCGAGTTCCGGCAGGGCCTGCTCGAACCACATCGGGCGCATCTCGCGGGGCGGGCCCGGGAGCAGGACGACGACCCGGCCGTCCGGCCGGCCGACCCACCAGCCCGGCGCGGTGCCGTTCGGGTTGGGCAGCGGCCGTGCGCTCGGGATCAGCCAGGCCTGCTTGCGGTTGATCTCCGGGAAGGGCAGGTCCGCGCCGGGTCCACAGGCCGCGCAGCCAGGCCTCCAGGCCCGGGTCCACGGCCGGCTCCTCGCCCATGACGAGGGCGATCGCCTCGCGGGTCAGGTCATCCGGCGTCGGGCCGAGGCCGCCGGTCGAGACGACCAGGTCTGCCCGCCGGAGGGCTGCCCGGAACGTGCTGGCGACGGTCCGGAGGCGATCGGGCAGGACGTTGATCCGGGTGATCCCGACGCCTGCTTCGGTCAGGCTGCGGGCGATCTCGCCGCTGTTCGTGTCGCGCGTATCGCCGACGGTCAGCTCGGCCCCGACGGCCAGCAGCTCGGCCGTGCGCAGCGGGCGGGGGACGCCGGGAGGTGGGGCCACGGTCGGAGCGTAGCGCAGCGCGCCGGCCCGGCGGCGGACGACGGAGAGCCGGGCCCCAGTCGGTCGGATCGGGGCCGTTGCGGCGCAGTATCATTCGGGGACCCCATCCGCCCCATCGTGCCGGAGATCCGATCCTGGACGATCCCCAGTCCGTCCCGAACCAGCCCGGCCCCGGCCCGTCGAACGACCCAGGCCCGGCGTCGCCGAACCCGGCTGGCTCCGGGCCGGCCCCGTCGGAGCCCGCCGGCGCGCGGAGTCAGGCTCCCGGCCCAGATCCGGCCGGCCCGAGCGCGTCCTCCGGCCCCAAGCCGACCGACCCAAAGGCGGCTCCCGGCCCGAACCCCGCCGGCGCCAAGGCCAAGCGTCCGCCCCGCCCGAAGAGCCCGGCCTCAGCGAGGAGTTCCGAGCGACGATCGCCGCCGGGATCCGGATCGGCCGGGCGCACCTCGCCCTGGCCCGGGCCGAGCTCGACTCGATCCTCGACGAAGGCAAGCGCTTCGGCAGCCTGGCCGGCGTCGCGGCCGCCCTGGTCGTCTTCGCCCTGATCCTCTTCTCGGTCGGCTTCACCCTGTTCCTCGGCGAGTGGCTGTTCGGGTCGATCGGCTGGGGCGTCCTGCTGGGCACCGAGCCCGCGATCGGTGGGGCGGTCCTGCTCATCGCGGCGGCCCTGTACGTGCCCTCGGACGTGCTCGCGGGCCGGTTCATCCTGTCGTTCGGCTGGGCGTCCTGGTGGCCGTGGTCCTTGGCCTCGACCTGCTCCACAAGGCCTTCAGCGCGATCGGTGACTCGCTCCTGCCAACGGTCGATCCGGCCAATCGGCCGCTCGTGGTCGGGGTCCTGATCGGGGCCGGCGCGGGCGCGATCTGGGCCTCGTGCTGGGCCTGGTCCGCTGGCGCGGCTTCAAGGCCCTGCTCAGCCTGGTGATCGGTCTGGCCGTGCTCGGCCTGGTGATCGGGGCCCTGCTGGCGATCGACTATGGCCTGGCCGTGACGATTGCCTTCGGGCTGGCTGTCTGGCTGGCCCTCTGGCCGACCATGGTCGGCCGCGACATCCAGCTCACCGGGATCGACGTCGAAGGGCTCAAGAACCGGTTCTATCCGCGCCTGACCGTCGAGACGACGAAGGAGACGATCGAGTGGATACAGAAGCAGAGGCCGCTCGGGCCGAAGTCGTAGCGCTCGCGCGAGGCGTTCGTCGGCCGAGCTCGGCCGCCTCGAGGCATGCGGCCCGGGAGGCGGTCGACATCAAGGCCAAGGTCAAGCGCAGCCCGGCCAGGGCGGCCGGGCTCGCGGCGGGTGCCGGCTTCCTCGCGGTCGGCGGCCCGGGCCGGCTGGCCCGCGGCGCGCGCCGGGTGGTCCGCGGCCGCAAGGAGCCGCTGCCGCCGTCGCTCCTGCCCAAGGAGGTCGACCGGGCCCTGCGCGCCCTGGGCGACGACGGGAGAAGGTCCGGGGCACGCTCGAGCGCGAGTTCGCGGGCTACCTCGAGAAGCGCTACCCGAACGAAAAGACGCCGGCGAGTCAAGGGTCCTGGGCGGCGATCGTCGCCAGCAGCCTGATCGGACCGATCGTCCAGACGTTCGGGCGACGCCTGGCCGGCCAGCTCGGCAACCTCGAGGACCAGGAGCTCAAGAAGGCCTTCGAGGGCTTCCGCCAGAATCCGGCCGCGCGCCCGCCCGCCGGGGCGAAGCCCGGCAGCAATCCGCCAGGCGCCGCCCCGGGCCGCTAGACTCGCCGCCTGGGCGAGTGGCGAAATGGCAGACGCGCCGGCCTTAGGAGCCGGTGCCGCGTGAGCGGCGTCAGAGTTCGAGTCTCTGCTCGCCCACCAGCGATCGGCAGCCGGCCAGCCCGCCGGCCGCCGGCGGGCTGGGCAAACGCGGGAGGCCCGTTCCGGACGGGCCCCGGGACCGCCGCCTATACTCCCCGACGATGAACGTCACTGCCACCCCCGCGGCCAATTCGACGATCCTGCTCGAGATCGAGCTCCCCCCGGACAGCCTCGAGCGCTCGATGGAGGAGGCCACCCGGCGCCTCGCCCGGCGAACGAAGGTGGCCGGATTCCGGCCCGGCAAGGCACCCCGGTTCATGCTCGAGCGGGTCCTCGGTCCCTCGGCCGTCCTGGACGAGGCGGTCGAGCTGCTGATCCAGAAGTCGTACCGGGAGGCCCTCGTCGAGCAGGGGATCGTGCCCCTGACCGAGGCCAGCGTGGAGGTCGTCCAGGCGGTCGAAGGCCAGCCGGTGATCTTCAAGGCGACCGTCCAGGTGCCGCCCGAAGTGAGCCTGGGCGACTACCGCAACTTCAACTTCGCGCCCGAGATCGATGTCGTCGACGAGGCCAAGGTCGACGAGGTGATCGGCGAGCTGCGCGACCAGAACGCGACCCTCCGGCCGCTCGAGGACCGGCCCGCGGCCAATGGCGACTATGCCGTGATCGGCTTCCTGGGCAGCAGCGAGGGCGTGCCCTTCGAGGGCGGCTCATCGGACCGGATGCCCCTGGTGATCGGCGACGAGCGCCTGATCCCGGGCTTCGAGGCCAACCTCGTGGGTGCCGGGGTCGGCGACCACCTCGAATTCGACATCACCTTCCCGGACGACTACAACGAGGCCAGCCTGGCCGGCAAGCCGGCCCACTTCGCGGTCGACGTCAAGGAGCTTCGGGAGAAGGTCCTGCCGCCGCTGGACGACGAGTTCGCGACCCAGATGGGCGACTTCAAGGACCTCGCCGAGCTGCGCCTGGCCGTCCGCGAGCGCCTCGAGCGGAATACCCTCGATCGGGCCCGCCACACGTTCAGTGACCGGATCATCCAGTACGCCGTGGCCAACTCCACCCTCGATGTGCCGCCGATCCTGATCGACCAGGAGGTCGAGGTGATGCACGACGAGTTCCGGGCGACGATCGCCCGGCAGGGGATCGGCGAAGCGGCCTACCTCAAGGCCACCGACCAGACCGAGGCCGATCTCCACACCGAGTTCCGGCCCAGGGCGGAGGATCGGGTCAAGACCCTGCTCGTCCTCTCGAAGATCGCCGAAGCGGAGGGCATCACGGTCGACGATGCGGCCGTCGAGGGCGAGATCAGCGCCGCCCGGTTGCGCTACGCCGGCGACCAGAAGACGGTCGCCTACTTCGAATCGGAGCGCGGCCGGAGCTTCATCCGGAGCACCCTCCGGCGGACGCGCACGATCGAGAGCCTGGTCGACGACTGGCTGGCGGCTCATCCCGATCATCCGGCCCTGCCCCATCTCGAGGACGACGCCGGACCGGCGGTCGAGTCCGATTCGGCCGGCGCGAACGCGGCGGTCGGGGCGACCGACCCGGGCGCGACCCTCGAGCTGGCGGAGACGGCCGCCAATCCCGCCTGAGCCGGCCCGCAGCCGACGCCCAAGACCTTGGCCAGCGACACCAGGAGAACCTCAATGCTCGTACCGATGGTCATCGAATCGTCGAGCCGCGGAGAGCGCGCCTACGACATCTACTCGCGCCTGCTGAAGGAGCGGATCATCTTCCTGGGCGACCAGATCGATGACCACATGGCCAACCTGGTGATCGCCCAGCTGCTCTTCCTCGAGTCGGAGGATCCCGAGCGGGACATCAGCCTGTACATCAACTCGCCCGGCGGGGTGGTCACCTCGGGCCTGGCGATCTACGACACGATGCAGTTCCTGCGGGCCCCGGTCAGCACCCTCTGCATCGGGATGGCCGCCAGCATGGCCGCGGTCCTGCTCGCGGCCGGGCGCCAAGGGCAAGCGCTATGCCCTGCCCAATAGCCGGATCATGATCCACCAGGGCTCAGGCGGCTTCCGCGGCAACGCGCCCGACGCCATGATCCAGATGCGCGAGTGGGAGCGCCTGGTCGAGGTCAACAACGGGATCCTCGCCCGCCACACCGGCCAGGCCCTCGACAAGATCGACCGCGACACCGACCGGGACTTCTTCATGTCCGGTGAAGAGGCGCGCGACTATGGCATCATCGATGAGGTGTACACGATGACCGGCGACTCGCTGATCGCCCAGGCCCACGACGCCGGGGCGCCCGGCGGCGACGTGGATGCCCTGACCGACGCCGAGGCGGCTCGCCGCCGACGAGGTCCGGGCCCCGCGCAAGGTCAAGGACTGACCGTGGCCCGCCGCCGGGATCGGGCGGCCGGCGTGACCACCACGACGACGTCGAAGGGCCCCAAGGTTCCCTATCGCTGCTGCTTCTGCGGCAAGAGCCAGGAGCAGGTCCGCAAGCTGATCGCCGGCCAGGGCGTGTACATCTGCGATGAGTGCATCAACCTCTGCCAGGAAATCATCGAAGAGGAGATGCTCGAGGCGCCCAAGGCCCGGCCGGCGGCCGCCAAGCTGCCCAATCCGCGCCAGATCAAGGCGGCCCTCGACCAGTACGTGATCAGCCAGGAGCGACCGAAGAAGGTCCTCTCGGTCGCGATCTACAACCACTACAAGCGGGTCAACGCCGGCCACTCGGTCGACGAGGTCGAGCTCCAGAAGTCGAACGTCCTGCTCGTCGGACCGACCGGCTCGGGCAAGACCCTGATGGCCCAGACCCTGGCCCGGGTGATCGATGTCCCGTTCTGCATCGCCGACGCGACCAGCCTGACCGAGGCCGGCTACGTCGGCGAGGACGTCGAGAACATCCTCCTCCGGCTGATCCAGTCGGCCGACTTTGACGTGGCCCGGGCCCAGCGCGGGATCATCTACATCGACGAGATCGACAAGATCGCCCGCAAGGCCGACAACCCTTCGATCACCCGGGACGTCTCGGGCGAGGGCGTCCAGCAGGCGCTTCTCAAGATCCTCGAAGGGACCGTGGCCAACGTCCCGCCCCAGGGCGGCCGGAAGCATCCCCACCAGGATTTCATCCAGATCGACACGACCAACGTCCTGTTCATCTGCGGCGGCGCATTCGACGGGCTGGAGAAGATCGTCAAGGAGCGGATCGGGCGCAAGTCGATCGGCTTCGGGGCCGGGACCCAGGGTTCCAAGATCGAGCGTGATCGGATCCTCGAGCAGCTGATGCCCGAGGACCTCCTGAAGTTCGGCCTGATCCCCGAGTTCGTCGGGCGGCTGCCGGTCGTGGTCACCTTGTCGGCCCTGACCGCGGCCGACCTGGTCCGGGTCCTGACCGAGCCGAAGAACGCGATCGCCCGGCAGTTCCAGCGCTTCCTGTCGCTCGACAAGGTCGACCTGGCCTTCACCGACGGCGCGCTGCGTGGCCGCCGCCGAGGTCGCCCTCGACCGCAAGACCGGCGCCCGGGCCCTTCGCTCGATCGTCGAGGAGGCCCTCCTCGAGGTGATGTACGACATCCCGGAGCGGACCGACATCCGCAAATGCATCATCACCGAGGAGACGATCCGGGCCGGCCGCCTGCCGCTCCTCCTGACCAAGAGCGACCTCGACAAGGGCTTCGACGAGACGAACACCGAGGAGTGGCTGGCGGAGCGGGGCGAGAGCGCCTGAGCCCGCCCGACCGGTCGGCCGAGGGGGCCGCCGGAGCTCGCTCGATCGTGATCCTTGGGGGCGGCTTCTCGGGCACGATGGTCGCCGTCCACCTCCTCCGGGCGGCCCGGGAACCCCTCGAGATCAGCCTGGTCGAGCGCCGGCCGATCATCGGCCAGGGCCTGGCCTACTCGACCACCCTGGGGACCCACGTCCTCAACGTGCCGGCCGCGAAGATGGGCGCCTTCGCCGAGGGAGTCGACGACTTCCAGCGCTGGCTGAAGGCGCTCGAGCCGGAGTTCGGGGCCTTCGCCGCGGACGGCTTCGTTCCCCGGATCTGGTACGGCACCTACCTCCGGGCGATCCTGGCCGAGGCCGAGGTTGTCGCCCTCGACGGCGTTCGCCTGAACCGGCTGGCCGACTCGGTCGAGGCCGTGGAGCCGGCGTGACGACGGGCTCGAGGTCCGCCTCGCCTCGGGTGACCGGCTGTTCGCCGGCCGGCTGGTGCTGGCCTTCGGCAACCTGGCCGCAGACGACCCAGCCGCTCGAGTCCGGCCGGCTGGCCGATGAGCCGGCCTACCTCCACGACGCCTGGGATACCGAAGCGGTCCGGGCGATCCCGAGCGAGGCCGACGTGCTCCTGGTCGGGACCGGCCTGACGATGGTCGACTGGGCGTTCTCGCTCGCCCGGCTCGGTCATCGCGGCCGGATCCACGCCGTGTCGCGCCACGGCCTCCTGCCCCGCAGCCACGGGCCGGCGGCGGCGATCGAGCTCGGACCGGGAATCGGCGCTGCTCCGGCCACGGCCCTCGGCCTGAGCCAGGCGGTCCGGGCCGAGGTCGAGCGGGTCGTCGCCGGCGGGGGCGACTGGCGCTCCGTGGTCGATGCGCTCCGGCCCCGAACGCAGGCGCTGTGGGCCGGCCTGCCGACCGACGAACGGCGCCGGTTCATGCGCCATCTCCGGCCCTACTGGGACGTCCATCGCCACCGGGCCGCACCCCACGTCGCGGCCCAGGTCGAGGAGCTCCGCCGGAGCGGCCAGCTCAACTGGTCGCCGGCCGGCTCGTCCGGGTCGAGCCGGCCGCCTCGGGCGTGGTCGTCCAGATCCGCCGGCGCGGATCGGGCGAGGAGCTGGACCTGCCGGTCGCCCGGATCATCAACGCGATCGGGCCGGGCGGCGACATCCGGCGGAGCCGCGAGCCGCTGGTCGAGGACCTGCTGGAGGGCGGCCTGGCCCAGGCCGATCCGCTCGGGCTCGGCCTTCGCACGGCCCCCGACGGCGGCCTGCTCGATCGGTTGGACCGGCCATCCGACCGGCTGTTCACGCTCGGATCGCCCCGACGGGGCGACCTCTGGGAGTCGACCGCGGTGCCCGAGCTGCGGGTCCAGGCCGCCCGGCTGGCCGAGCGCCTGCTCGGGGAAGCGGATGTGGGCCCGTGCTACACTCCCGGCTCACGGCGAGGACCGGGAAGAGTAGCGCCAGGCGGGCCGGCAGCGAGTCCGGGACGGTGGAAGCCGGACAGGCAACCGCGGCGCGAACGTCGCTCGCGAGCCGTGCGGCCGGCGTCCGATAGCGCGCCGTGAGGACCCCCGGGCTTCAGCGATCGCGATGAGCGAGCGCGCCGGTGGTCGAACCAGCAGGTGGTACCACGACCCCGTTCGTCCGCTGGACGAGCGGGCTTTTTCGTGGTCGAGCCCGAACAGGAGCGCCGCGATGGCCGACAACCAGCAGACCACGAGCCTCGCCCGGACCTACGACCCGGCCGTGGTCGAGGGCGAGATCTACGAGCGCTGGCTGGCCGCGGACGTCTTCGCCCCGGACGGCGCCGGCAGCCGGGCCCGTCCCGGGGCCGCGCCGTTCGTCATCATCCAGCCGCCGCCGAACGTGACCGGCGCGCTCCACCTGGGCCACGCGTTCACCGCCGACATGGAGGACGTGATGGTCCGCCATGCCCGGATGAATGGCCGGCCGACCCTCTGGCTGCCGGGCCTCGACCATGCCTCGATCGCGGCCCAGGTCGTCCTCGATCGGATCCTCGATCGGGAGGGCGAGTCGCGGGCCTCGCTTGGTCGCGAGCGCTACCTCGAGCGAATGTGGGCCTTCGTCGACGAGACCCGCGACACGATCCTCAGGCAGAGTCGCCGGTTCGGCTCGTCGCTCGACTGGCCCCGCCTCCGGTTCACCATGGACGAGACGAGCGCGACGGCCGTCCGGACGGCCTTCGCCCGGCTGTATCGCGACGGCCTGGCCTACCGGACCGAGGCCCTGGCCAACTGGTGCGTCGGCTGCCAGACGACCGTGAGCGACCTCGAGGTCGTGCCCACGCCCGAGAGCGGCACGCTCTGGACGATCCGCTACCACCTGGCCGGGGCCGATGGCCGGCCGGACTCCGAGCGCTGGATCGAGATCGCCACGACCCGCCCGGAGACACTCCTGGGCGACGTCGCCGTGGCCGTCCATCCCGACGACCCGCGCTACGCCGGGCTCGTCGGGTCGAACGTGATCGTGCCCTTCGTCGAGCGGACGTGCCGGTCATCGCCGACGACGTCGTCCGGCCCGAGTTCGGGACCGGGGCGGTCAAGATCACCCCGGCCCACGATCCCGAAGACTATGCCACCGGCCGGCGGCATGGCCTGGCGATGATCAACGTGTTCGACGACCTGGGCCGGATCAACGAGTTCGGCGATGGCTACGCCGGCCTGCCCCTGGCCGAGGCTCGCCGGCGGATCCTGGCCGAGCTCGACGCCCGGGGCGACCTCGTCGCGGCCGTTCCCCACGAGATGCTGATCGGGCGCTGCCAGCGCAGCAACGACGTGATCGAGCCGCGCCTGAAGACCCAGTGGTTCATCCGGACCAAGCCCCTGGCCGCCCAGGCCCTGGAGGCGACCCGGAGCGGGCGGACCCGGATCGTGCCCGGCCGGTTCGAGAAGGTCTGGGAGCACTGGCTGACCGAGATCCGCGACTGGAACGTCAGCCGCCAGCTCTGGTGGGGCCACCGGATTCCGGCCTGGTACTGCCCGGATGGGCCACATCACGCGTGACCGAGGATCCGGCCGGGCCCTCGGCCTGCGAAACCTGCGGCCGGCCGGCGGCCGAGCTGATCCAGGACCCGGACATCTTCGACACCTGGTTCTCGAGCGGCCTGTGGCCGCTCTCGACCCTGGGCTGGCCGGCCGAGACCGAGGACCTCCGCCGGTACTACCCGGGCTCGGTCATGGAGACGGGCTACGACATCATCTTCTTCTGGGTGGCCCGGATGATGATGCTGGGCATCCACTTCACCAACCAGGAACCGTTCCACACGGTCTACCTCCACGGGATGGTCCGCGATCCGGTCGGCCGGAAGATGTCGAAGACGATCGGCAACGTGGTCGACCCGCTCGAGCTGATCGAGGCGAGTGGGGCGGACGCCCTGCGCTTCACCCTGATCAACGGCACCTCGCCGGGCAACGACCAGCGACTGTCGACCGAGCGGGTCGAGGCCGCCCGGAACTTCGCCAACAAGCTCTGGAACGCGGCGAGGTTCGTGCTCGGCGCCCGTCCAGCGACGATCGCGCCGGATGCTCCCAGGCGGGCGCCCGACCCGGCCCTGCTCGGTCCCACCGAGCGCTGGATCCTGAGCCGGACGGCCGCAACCGCCGCCGCGGTCGACCGGGCCTTCGCCGAATACGCCTTCGGCGAGGCGACCCGGGTCCTGTACGACGCCGTCTGGGGCGAGCTGTGCGACTGGGGCATCGAGCTGGCCAAGGTCCGGCTGGCTGACCCGGGACTCGCGCCGGAGGTCCGCGAGGC
Organism: uncultured Chloroflexia bacterium; assembly: GCA_963697135.1. Lineage (GTDB taxonomy): Bacteria > Chloroflexota > Limnocylindria > Limnocylindrales > CSP1-4 > Palsa-1033. The sequence continues at coordinate 193,971 of CAVOMZ010000016.1, forward strand.
CACCTGGTGGACGCTCGTTGGCGCGCTCGACGTCGACCTTCGCCTGCTCCATCCATTCCTGCCGTTCGTGACCGAGGCGATCTGGACGGCGATGCCCCACGCCGTGGACGACGCAGCGCTTCTGATCGTGGCCGATTGGCCGGCGCCCGAGGTCGCCGCCTGGCAAGACGCCGCCGCCGAATCCGAGGTCGAGCAGCTGATCGAGCTCGTCCGGGGGATTCGGAACGCTCGATCCGAGGCCCGGATCGAGCCCGCCGCCTGGCTTCCCGTCGACCTGGTCGCGGAGCCGGCGAGCGGACCGATGATCGAGGCCCTTCGCCCGGCGATCGAGCGGCTTGCCCGGGCCCGGCCGCTGACGGTCCGAGCTTCCAGGGCCGAGCTCGACCCGGCTCTTTCGGCCGGTGGCCTGGCGGTGATCGGCCAGGGATTCGAGGCGGTCGTCAGCCGGCCGGTTCCGTCCGAGGCCGGGGTTCCGGCCGAGAGCGACGGCGGGTCCGACCGGCAACGGCTCGAGCGCGAGCTCGCCGGGGCTGGCGAGCAGCTGGCGGCCGTCCGGGAACGGCTGGCCAACGAGGCCTTCACCAGCCGGGCCCCGGCAACCGTGGTCGAAGGCGCCAGGAACCGGGAGCGGGAGCTGGCCGAGCAGGTCGAGCGGCTGACTGACCGGCTCGGCAGCTGAGCCCGAGCCAGCTGAGCTCGCGCATCAGCGGCCCGTCCGGTTGACGCAACGGCCCGATGGTCACCCTGTCCGGTGGCCAGCCCCGGGTTATCATCGGCCGCAAGCCACCGAAGCGGGTTGCGGCCCGGATCAACGGGGAGTCATGCGTGCCACCTGAATTCCTGCGACGGAGCAAGACGACGCCGGCTGCGCCGGCCCCGCCTGAAGCTCCGGACTCGTCATTGCCGGAGGAGACGACCGCCCAGGAGTATCAGCTGAAGCTGTACTACGCGGGCAAGAGCAGCGCCGGAGTCCGGTTCAAGGCCGGTCCGCGGACGATGGACGAGATCCCGGGCATGCTGACCGGCATCGCCAAGAGTGACGTCGAGATGGTCGAGCCGCTGCCGATCGAGTTCAGCCAGGCCACGCCCTCGATCGTCCATCCGTCCGAGGCGATGCAGTGGCTCAACGCCCACCACGCCAACTCGCCGATCACCCGCCACGCCCTGGTTGTCCTCGAATCGATCGATGCAATCGACCTTGCCTTCGATACCTTCGCCTGCGGCCTGCTCGACGGCGAGACCGACACCTCGGGCTACCCGGAATACAGCGCGATCGTCGGCGGGATCGCTTCCCACTGGGACGAGTCGAACGGTGACCTCGTCCTGCGAGCCGTGGTCGGCTGGGGCGGCCGGGGCGTCCGCGGCGACACCGACCGGACCGGTGCCCGAATCCTGGGTGGGATGCTGACGAACATCATGGCCAACCAGTACTCGATGGGCCTGACCTCGCTCGAGCGGCCGGTGCCCGCGGCCGGTCGCGGTGGCGTCGTCTGCGCCCACTGCGGCTTCGCCTCGGCCCACGAGCGCGCGTTCTACTGTCCGAAGTGCGGCATGCGGCTCCTGCGAGGTTAGGCTGCGCCTCGATGCCCACCTACGACTACACCTGCTCGAGCTGCGGCCAGACGACCGAGCTCGTCCACTCGATCAACGGCGGGCCGCCCGAAGCGTGCCCGGCCTGCGGCGCGATCGGCACCCTGCGCAAGGAGTTCAATGCCCCGACGATCCTCTACAAGGGATCGGGCTGGGCGAAGAAGGACCGCAGCGGAGCCGGCAGCAAGGCCACCAAGTCGTCGGATTCCAGCTCTGCCAGCTCCTCTCGGAGCGCCGGCGAAGGCACCTCGCAATCGAATGAATCCGGCTCGGGCGGCGATGGCAAATCGAGCGAAGGACCATCGGCCGGGACTGCGGCTTCCGAGCGGGGTGCCGGCTCCGGTTCAGGCTCGGGATCCGGTTCAGGCTCGGGATCGGGCTCCGGCGAGGGATCGGGTTCGGGCGGGAGCGACAGGGGCAGCTCCAGCAAGGCGGCCGCGGCTGCCTCGAAGGGCGATTGACGTGCCGACTCCTTCGGACTGGATCACGCTGGCCCAGGCCTCCGAGCTGCTGGCCGCGGCCAACATCCACTTCCGGCCGGCAACGATCGGGGCCTGGGCTCGGAGCGGCCGGCTTCAGAGCATCAAGCTCGGCGGCCGGCGCTATGTCCGTCGCGGCCAGGTACGAGGCCTGATCGCCGCGCCCCGGCACGTTCGGTCGGCCGATCTCCAACCGGGCCTGTTCGAGGAGCTCTGACCCGGAGCTCGTCCAGGATCGTCATCGTGACGGCGGGGGGGTGTCCTCGCTGCGACCCCTCGCGGAGCAGCCCGAGGCTCAGCGTCCCGTGAGCGGTCGCAGTCAGGACACCCTTGCGCGAGCCACTCGGTTTTCAGCGGCTTCTGCGTGGGTGAGTTCCTGACAGGTCGCGACCAATCTCGACGCTACGGTGACTCGGCCGCTCCCGATCGATCGCATCGACCAGTTTCCGTCTAATTCCACGCTCGGGTCACCAACAAATCGCAGACAAATCCGGGCCAGGAACGGTGAACGGGCGGGTGATCAAGGTCGCAGCCGACCATAACGTCGACGCATCTCGAGATCTGTCAGCCCCCGTGTCGGGCACGAGACGGCCGGATCAGCCCTGGGGAGATCCGCAGCGCCGGCAGAACCGGGCGTTCGACGAGAGCGACAGTCCGCACTTCACGCAGGACTGCACCCCTGGCTGAGCCACGGCCTGGTCCGGGGTCGCCGCGTGAGCCCGCGCCCCAAGAACTTCCTGCGCGGAGGCGTTCCACAGGCCGGCTTCGACGGCTGACCGGGCGGCATCGCCGGACGCCCAGAACGGCGTGCTGCTGAGATCAGGTCCGGGCGTCCTCGGTGCCGGCCACTGGGGCGGCCCGGCTGGACGGGGCGGCTGGCTCGCGGCCACCGCGAACGGCGCGGCGAGCGGCGGCGCAACGGGCGGCGGCACTTCGGGCGCCGGCGCGACCGGTGGGACCGGTGGGACCGCGTCGGCCGGGGAAGCCGAGACGAGCGGAGGCAGGGCGGCCGCGGCCGCTGCGGCCGGCTGGGGCTGGACGGGCCGGCGGCGATCCACGAGGGGCCAGGTTGGCATCTCGACGACGTCGGTCGGGGCGGAAGGCGCCGGGACCGGTGCGGCGGCTGGGGCGGGCGGCGCAGGCGGAGAAGCCACCGGCTCGGGCACCGGTGGTGGCTCGACAATCGCGGCGGCCTCGACAGTCGCGGGGGCCTCGGCGGCGGCCGCGGCAACGGCTGCGGCGGGCAAGGCCGGCTCGATCGGTGAAGGAGGCGCGACCGTCGGCTCGGGTGCCACGACGTTGACCGGCGCGGGCGCAACAGCGGGCGTCTCCGACGGGGCGTCCCAGCCCAATCCCGCGTCGAGCGGCACCGCAGCAGCAGCCCCTACCCGGAACCGGCCGAGAAGCCGGGCCGTGTGCGCGGCGAGCTCGCTTGCTCGTTGCTCTGCCGCGGGATCGGGGACAAGCTCGGCGGCCGCGGCTGCCGGCTCTACAACCGGCTCGGCATCCCCAACGGGTTCGGGTTCGGGTTGGTCGATCGCGGCGTCTGCGGCAGCGGCGACGACCGCGGCTTCCGGCCCCGCAGCGGGCTCCGGGGCTGCGACCGGCCCGGCGACAACGGATTCCGGTTCGACAACCTGGGCCGGCTCGGCCACCGCTTCGACCGCTGCGGCCTCCGCCTCAACGGGCAGTGGCTCGGCCGCCGCCCCGAGTTCAGGCTCGACAGCGGGGGCGGCACCTGCAACCGGCTCGGGCTCGGCGGCAAGCTCAGGCTCGGCCGCGAGCTCGGGATCGGGCGCGAGCTCGGGATCGGCCACGGACTCGGCACCTGCCACAGACTCCGTAACGGCCACGGGCTCGGCGATCGCAACCGCCTCGGGCTCGCTCGCGACCACCTCGGGCGCCGCGATGTCCTCCGCGACATTGGCGGTTTCGGCCCCGGCCTCGGCCGGCTCGTGGTGGCCGTTGCCGTTGCCATTCGTGGCCTCGGCCGGGCTGAAGTCGCTGAAGGGGCGCATCCAGTAGGTGGCAGCCGCCGACAGCTCCTCCGGCTCCCCGGCGGGCAGGGCCGCCTCCGGGCCAGCCTCGAGCGGCTCGGAGGCGGGCTCCGCTACCGCTTCGGGAGCGGGCTCGGCGGTCGCCTCGGCCTCCGGCTCAACGTCGGGCTCGGCGACCAGTTCGGGCACCGAATCGGCGACCGGCTCGGCGACCAGGTCGGGCACGGGTTCGGCGGCCGGTTCGGCGGAAGGTCGGCGACCGGTTCGGCGACGGCCTCGGGGCTGCGGAACAGGTCGATCGTCGGCCAGGCCGCTCCGAGGACGGCGGCCGGGACCGCATCATCGGTCGCTGCGCCGGGCGCGGCCGCCGTCCGCGGGGTCGGCTGTCGGGGCGAGGGCCGCCGCCGAGGCGATGAAGGCAATCGGCGCGCCCGGCCCGACCTGGGCGTTCGGTTCGACCGGGGGGAGGGCGCCGGCCCAGGCGGGCTCGGCAGCGGCCGGTGCCGGAACGAGCGGGGACATGCCGCCGCCGGCCAGCATGTCGTCGAATGCCGATCGAGTCTGGCTGCCGCCGATCACCATCGGCGCGCAGCTCAGGCAGCGACCTTCCGGCTCATTCCAGCAGTTCGCGCAGGTGTACTGCCGGCAGGACATGCAGAACTGGAACGTCTGATGGAACGCGTCGAGCTGCCCCCCGGTCAGCTCGCGCTGCTCATCCGAGCGCGCCTCAGCCAGAGCTTCGTCGAGTGAGGCATCGTCACTCAGGACGTAGTTCTTGAGTCCCTTGGACAGGACCCGCAGCTTGCCGATCCGGCGCTTCTTCGGAATGGCCGCCTCGAAGGTGTAGCGAGTGCCACACCGTTCACAGAACGACTCGGTGATGATCTCGGTCATGCGACGTCCACGCGAGGGTCTCGCCAGGGGAAATCGCGCTCCCCGAGCGGGGCGAGAGTATAGCGCAGGGGTCCAAGCGAACCCTGAGTCGCAGGTACCCCCACCTCGTCCCGATCGTACGGCTGGCGGCAAGGTCGCGGGCCTGTCGTCCGGGCGGCCTGAACGCCGCGCTCAGGCGGTCCCGGGGCGGCCGCTCCGGGCGGCCTGCTAGACTCCGGCCGACCATGCAGCCGATCGCCGCGGTCGAGCGGTTTCTCGAGCGGTTGCTCGAGCGACCGACCGCTCGCCTGTTCCACTCGCCCCTCCAGCCGATCCAAATTCAGCGTCGAATCGAGCGCACGATGGAGAGCGAACGGCGATCGGTGGGAGCCCGGACCCTGGTCCCGGATCACTACCGGGTCCATCTCGCCCCGACCGATGTCGCCGCCCTGGGGACCCAGGCCGAGGGGCTGGCGGCAAGCCTTGCGGACGAGGCCCTGGCCTTTGCCCGAAGTCACGGCTACGTGCTCGAGCACGCGCCAACCGTCGAGCTCGTGGCCGACCGATCCGTGCCGGCCGCCGAGGTCCGGGTCTCGGTCGCGAAGCCCCGGGCGCCGGCCTCGGCCAGCGCGCCGGCCGCCGGGGTGCCCGTCCGGGGAAACGGCCTGGACGAGACCCGGGCCTACGAGATCCCGGTCACCCCGGCCCCGGCCGCAGCCCTCCGCGAGCAGCGTCCCGATGGGGGCGGGCGGCGGATCCCGGTCGACGGCAGTGTGCTCACGATCGGCCGCTCCGCGGACAACCGGCTGGTCCTGGATGACCGGCGCGTGTCCCGCCACCACGCCCGGCTCCAGGCTCGCCGGGGGATGCTCGTGCTGACCGACCTCGACAGCGCCAACGGCTCACGGGTCAATGGAGTCACGGTGACCGAGGTGGCCCTCGGGGTGGGCGATCGGATCGAGCTGGGGACGACCGTCTTCGTGGTCGAAGCCCCGTCCCAGAGCTGAGGATCCTGCCTGATGGATCCCTATGTCGTTGCGATCTGGATCGTCCGGATCCTGTTCCTGGCCGGCCTCTACGTGTTCATGTTCGGGGTCGCCCGGCTGCTCATGCGTGACCTTCGGAGCTCGACCCGCGACCCGGGCGCGGCCCTCGCCCGGCTGGTCGTCGTGGCCTCCGACGTGCCCGAGCCGGCCCGGGGGACCGTCTTCGGGCTGGATGCCGTGGCCACGATCGGGCGCGACGTGAACAACTCGATCGTGGTCGAGGACGACTTCGTGTCGGTCGAGCACGCGATCGTGGCCTTCCGGGCCCGGGCCTGGTATGTCGAGGACCTGGGCAGCACGAATGGGACCCTCGTGAACGGCGCCAGGATCGAGGGCCTGAGCGTCCTCGGCTACGGCGACGAGCTCCAGATCGGGCGGGTCCGGTTCCGGTTCGAGCGGGCTCGGCGATGACCGCGGCGGGCACCCTCCCGGCCCGCTCGGCCCTGGCCAGGATTCGGCCACGCAACCGCCGGCGCGAGTCCGGCCTGCTGGTGATCGTGGCCCTGGTGATCCTGACCGGGAGCATCTCCCTCGGGGCGACGCAGCGTGAGCTGGCCGGACAGGTGCCATCGTGGCTGCCGGCCGATGCCGGCCAGCTGCTGGTCTATCTCGGGGTGCTCCTGGCCGCCCACCTGGCCCTGATCGTCTCCGGCCGGCGGTCGGACCAGATCCTCCTGCCCACGGTCGGCCTGCTCGGCGGGATCAGCCTGCTGCTGATGGAGCGGCTGCCCCAGTCGCTCGTCTCGCAATCGATCGGAGGGCGGAACGTTCGGCCTGGCCTCGATCCAGCTGGCCTGGCTCGTCCTGGCCATCGTCGTGATCACGGTCCTGGCGATCGCCGTCCGTTCGGACGCCTGGCTCAGGCGCTACAAGTACACCTGGGCGGCCGCCGGGATCGCCCTCCTCCTGCTGACCTTCCTGTTCGGCAACGAGGTCAACGGAGCGCTCCTGACGATCCAGATCGGCCCGTTCAGCGGCCAGCCGACCGAGTTCATCAAGGTGATCCTGGTGATCTTCCTGGCCGGCTACCTGTCCGAGTTTCGGCCGCTCCTGGTCGATGCCAGCATGCGGCTCGGGCCGTTGACCCTGCCGCCCGGTGCCGTACCTCCTGCCGATGTTCGCGATGTGGGCGATGGCCCTCGGGATCGTGGTGATCCAGCGCGACCTCGGGGCCGCCCTGCTCTTCTTCGCCGTGTTCCTCGCCCTGGTCTACATCGCCACGTCCCGGGCGAGCTACGTCGTCCTCGGCCTGCTCCTGTTCGTGGCCGGCAGCTTCATCGCCTACCAGCTCTTTCCGACGGTCCGCGACCGGGTCGACATCTGGTTCAACCCGTTCCTCGACGCCTCTGGCAAGGGCTACCAGGTCGTCCAGTCGCTGTACGCCTTCGCCCGGGGCGGGATCATGGGCACGGGCCTGGGGGCGGGCCTGCCGCTCGTCTCCGGTCGCCTGCCGGTCCCGGCGATCCACACGGACTTCCCGCTGGCCGCCCTGGGCGAGGAGCTCGGCCTGGTGGGGGTCATCGCGATCCTCGGCCTGTACCTCGTCCTGATCGAGCGGGGCCTGCGGATCGCGGCTTCGGCCGCCGACGACTTCCGGGCCCTCCTGGCGGCCGGCCTGACCCTCGTGGTCGGAGTCCAGGCCTTCATCATCGCGGCCGGCAACCTGAAGCTGATCCCGCTGACCGGGGTCACCCTGCCGTTCATCAGCTACGGCGGCTCGTCCCTGCTGGCCAATGGGGTGGCGATCGGCCTGCTCCTCGCCCTGTCCGACCGGGGTGTCGAACCGCCGCCGCCGCCCGCGCCGGCCGGTCCCGCCCGGGGACGCTTCCGCCGGGGCAGGGGAGCCGCCCGATGAGCGGCCTCAACCGGCCCGATTCGGCGCCGCTCGGCCGGGGAATCGCCCGGGTCGGCCTGATCCTGACGATCGTCCTCGGGCTGATCGCGGTGGGGGCCGGCTACTGGCAGGTCGTCCGGGCCTCCGAGCTCAGCCGGGCGCCGGACAACCCGCTCGTGATCGCCGCCGCCCGGAACACGATCCGGGGCCGGATCCTGGATCGGAACGGCGCCATCCTGGCCACGAACAAGAACGATGCAACGGGCACGCCCTACCGGATCTATGCCGATCGGTCGCTGTCGCCCGTCATCGGCTACGCCTCCACGGTCTACGGCACGGCCGGTCTCGAACGGTCCTACAACGCGGAGCTGTCGGGCCTCGGCAATGCCAACTCCCTGGACGATCTGCTGCGCAAGTTGGGTCCCCGCCAGCGCCAGGGCGACGATCTCGAGGTGAGCCTGTCGCTCCAGCTCCAGAAGGCCGCGGCCAAGGCCCTCGGCTCGGATCGCGGAGCGGTGGTCATGCTCGATCCGCGGACCGGCCGGGTCCTGGCGATGGCCTCCACGCCGGACTTCGACGCCAATGCGATTGCCAACCCGACCACGGCCGCGGCCGCCTTCCGGCGGACCTCGGCCGCGGCCGGCCAGCCATTCCTGAACCGGGCCACGATGGGCCTGTACGTGCCGGGCTCGGTCTTCAAGATCGTGACCTCGATCGCCGCCCTCGGCTCGGGCGCGATCACGGCCGCCACGACCTATCCGGAGCAGCCCCCGGCCGAGTCGACCGGTCTCCTCGTGTCCGGCTTCCGGATCCACGACGGGCACCACGACTTCACCGGCTCGACGGCCCTCAACTACGACCAGGCGATCGAGGTCTCGTGCAACATCTACTTCGCCCTGACCGGGCTGCGGACCGGCGGAGCGGCCCTGACCGACTGGGCCGCCCGAGCCGGGTTCGGGGCGCCGATCCCGTTCGACCTGCCGACGGCGGCCAGCCAGGTGACGAACGGTGGTGGGTCGTACGGCGGCGGCTTCACCGATGACGTCGAGCTGGCCAACGCGGCCTACGGCCAGGCCGAGACCCTGGTCACGCCGCTCCAGATGGCCCTGGTCGCGGCCAGCGTGGCCAACGGCGGGGTCCTGATGAAGCCCCAGCTGGTGACCGCGATCGACGGCCCGAGCGGCCGGAGCACGATCGATCCCGAGGTCTGGCGGACGGTCATGCCGCCTTCCGTCGCGAGCACGATCGGCTCGGCCATGCAGCTGGCCGTCGAAAGCCCCTGGGGCCGAATCTTCACGACCGGCGCGGCGATCCCGGGGATCCCCACGGCGGGCAAGACCGGAACGGCCCAGATCGGCGGAGCGGCCGAACCGAACTCGTGGTTCATCGGCTACGCCCCGGCCAACCAGCCGGAGGTCGCGATCGCGGTGATCGTCGAGCAGGGCGGCCACGGCTCGGCCCGGGCCGCGCCGATCGCCGGCTCGCTGATGAGCCTCTGGCTCAAGACCCTCAACCGATGAGCCCTCCGAGGCCGGGCCGGCCGCATCCTCGAACGCCTCGGGCTGGCCCTCGTCGCGATCGTCCTGGCCGTCCTGTTCGGGGGGATCGCGGTCGCGTCCTGGATCGGCGGGGAGCTGTTCCTGGCCGTGATGGGCGCGGTCGGCTGCGGGATGACCCTGTGGGTCGGAGCGCTCACCCTGTTCCGGGGCTGAGCCGGGCCGGACGCTGCGCCGGGGCTGCGATCAGCCGTCCAGGTCGTCGCGGGCAGCGCCCTGGGCGTCCTCGCGCCGGCGCCGGGCGGTCTGCTCGAGGAGCTTGGCCACGAGGGCGGTCCAGCCCGTCTGGTGGCTCGCCCCGACGCCTCGACCGGTGTCGCCGTCGAAGTACTCGTAGAACGGGATCCGATCGATCCAGGCCGGATCCGGCTGGAGCCGGGCGTCCGGGCCGAGCACCGGTCGCTGCCCGTCGTCACCGCGCAGGAAGAGCGCGGTCAGCCGGTCGGACAGGGTCGCCGCCACCGTGTCCAGGTCGACCTTCCGGCCGGAGCCCGGCGGCAGCTCGACGGTGAGCTCGCCGCCGTGGTAGTGGTGGAAGGTCAGGAAGGCCTCGACCAGGAGGTAGTTGATCGGGAACCAGACCGGCCCGCGCCAGTTCGAGTTGCCCCCGAACATGCCCGTCCGTGATTCGGACGGCTCGTAGTCGATCGTGGCCATCACCCCGCCGGGCAGGGTCACGCTGACCGGGTGGGCCAGGTGCTCGCGGCTGAGCGAGCGAATGCCGTACGGACCGAGGAACTCGTCGGGATCGACGATCCGGCGGGTGACGGCCTTGAGCCGATCGCCGTGGACGAGGGAGAGCAGCCGCCGCTCCCCGACTCCGGGCTCGGTCCAGCTGGCCACGTTCCGGGCGAGCTCCGGCCGATTCTTCAGGAACCAGGCCATCCGCCGCCGGAAGTCGGGCAGGCCCCCGACCACGCCCGGCTCGAGGACCTGGACCGCCAGGAGCGGGATCAGCCCGACGATCGATCGAACCCGGAGCGGGACGACCTCGCCTGACTCGAAGTGGAGCACGTCGTAGTAGAAGCCGTCGGTCTCGTCCCAGAGCGAGATGCCCATCCCGCCAAGGTTGTTGAGGGCCCCGGCGATGTACAGGAAGTGCTCGAAGAACTTCGTCGCGATGTCCTCGTAGACCCGGTCGTTGCTGGCCAGCTCGAGGGCGATCGAGAGCATGTTCAGGCAGAACATGCCCATCCAGGCGGTGCCGTCTGCCTGGCCGAGATGGGCCCCGTTCGGGAGCGGCGCATCGCGGTCGAACAGGCCGATGTTGTCCAGGCCGAGGAAGCCCCCCTGGAACACGTTGTAGCCGTCGAGGTCCTTGCGGTTGACCCACCAGGTGAAGTTGATCAGGAGCTTGTGGAAGACCCGCTCGAGGAAGTCGAGGTCGCCCCGGCCGGTCATCCGGCGCTCGATCTGGTAGACCCGCCAGGCGGCCCAGGCGTGGACCGGCGGATTGACGTCCCCGAAGCGCCACTCGTAGGCGGGCAGCTGGCCATTCGCGTGCATGTACCACTCACGGGTCAGCAGGATCAGCTGGCTCTTGGCGAAGACCGGGTCGATCAGGGCCAGGGTCACCGCGTGGAATGCCGAGGTCCCAGGCGGCGAACCAGGGGTATTCCCAGTTGTCGGGCATCGAGATGATGTCCCGCACGTTCAGCTCCCGCCACTCCGCGTTGCGGCCGACCCGGCGGCTGGCCGGAGGCGGCGGAAAGGCCGGGTCGCCATCGAGCCACTGGCCGACGTCGTAGTGATAGAACTGCTTGCACCAGATCAGTCCGGCGAAGGCCTGGCGCTGGACGGTCCGTTCGTCGGCGGTCAGGTCGGCCCCGCCGAACCCGGCGTAGAACGTGTCGGCCTCGGCGACCCGGGCGCTGAAGGTCTCCTCGAACGCATCGAAGGGATCCGCCGCCAGCCGCTCGGCCAGCTCGGCCGGGCCGAGCCGGAGGCGCAGGCGCAGGGTGACCCTCGAGCCCGGCTCGACCAGGAAGCGGTGCCGGCTGGCCGCCTTCGAGCCGGTCCGGGCCGGGTTGACGGCGCCGCCCTCACCCTCGACGACCGCCCGGTGGAAGGCGTCCTTGACGTACGGTTGGGAGTTGGGCGTGCCCCACAGGCGCTCGGCGTTCGTCTCGTTCTCGGTGAACAGGAGCTCACCCTCGGCGTCCACGTCGAGCCGGATCCGGCCGAGCCGGTCGTCGGCGCCGACAATCGTGCGGGGATCGGGCCCCGGCTCGAGCTGCGGCCGGCTGCCACCCCGGCCCCACGACCAGGTGTTCCGGAACCAGAGCGTGGGTAGGAGCTGGATCGGGGCCGGCTCCGGCCCCCGGTTGTCGACCTGGATCCGGACCAGGATGTCGTTCGGGTCGCGCTTGGCGTACTCGACCCCGACATCGAACCAGCGGCCATCGGCCAGGGCGCCGGTGTCGACCAGCTCGTACTCGTCATCGGCCTTCGTCCGGCGGGCGTTCTCGGCCACGAGATCGGCGTAGGGAAATGCCCCCTGGGGATAGGCATAGGCGGCTTTCAGATAGCTGTGGCTGGGCGTTCCGTCGAGGAACCAGTAGAGCTCCTTGACGTCCTCGCCGTGGTTGCCCTCCGGCCCCGACAGCCCGAAGGGGCGCTCCTTGAGGATCGGGTCGTTTTCGTTCCAGAGGGCCAGGGCGAAGCACAGTCGGCCGTGGTCGTCACTCAGGCCGAGCAGGCCGTCCTCGCCCCAGCGGTAGGCCCGCGAACGCGCCTGGTCGTGGGTCAGGTAGGTCCACGGCTCGCCGTTGGCCGAGTAGTCCTCGCGGACCGTGCCCCACTGGCGGCTCGAGAGGTACGGGCCCCAGCGCTCCCAGTGGGCCGATCCGGCATCCCGCTCGGCCAGCCGGCGCCGCTCCGCATCGCGCTCGATCCTCGGCTTCATCGGCCGTATCGTGCCCCGTCCGCCGATCCGGCGCTCGACAGGTGGACGGAACGTCACGGGTTGAACCGGTTGATCGTCCGTGGCGTAGGATCACCCGACACATCCAGCCCATGAACCGGTCGCCGCCCCGGTTATCAGCCCAGCCGGCCAGCCAGCCTCCGGCACCCGTCACCGAGGGAGCCCGATGACGCAGATCCAGGAAACGGGCGAGAAGGTCGCCGCCAACGTCGAGCGCGTGATCGTGGGCAAGCACCACGAAGTCCGCCTGGCCATGGTCGCCCTGATGTGTCGGGGCCATCTCCTGATCGAGGACGTGCCGGGGACCGGCAAGACCGTCCTGGCCAAGGCGATCGCCCGCAGCCTGGGCTGTTCATTCCGGCGGATCCAGTTCACCCCGGACCTGCTGCCCTCGGACGTGACCGGCCTGTCGATCTACAACCAGAAGACCCAGGAGTTCGAGTTCCGGCCGGGCCCGATCATGGCCCAGATCGTGCTCGCCGACGAGATCAACCGGGCCACCCCGAAGACCCAGTCGAGCCTCCTCGAGTGCATGGAGGAGCGGCAGGCCACGATCGACGGCACGACCTACCCGATGCCCGACCCGTTCCTCGTCATCGCGACCCAGAACCCGATCGAATATGAGGGCACGTTCGCCCTGCCCGAGGCCCAGCTCGACCGATTCATGATCCGGCTCCGCCTGGGCTATCCGCAGCCGGCCGAGGAGGCCGTGATCCTCGACGAGCAGAAGGTGACCCACCCGCTCGACGAGCTCGAGGAGGTCTGCTCGAACGACGAGCTGCGGGCAATGCAGGCCGCGGTGCGCGAGGTCTACGTCGACGGCTCGGTCAGCGACTACATCGTCCGCCTGGTCAACGGCACCCGGAGCCATGCCGACGTCTACCTCGGCGCCTCGCCCCGCGGCTCGCTCGCCCTGTACCGGGCCAGCCAGGCCTACGCCGGCCTGCTCGGCCGGGACTACGTCATCCCGGACGATGTCAAGGCCCTGGCCGAACCGACCCTGGCCCATCGACTGATCATCAAGACGAGCGCCACGATCCACGACGTCCAGCCGGCCCAGATCGTCCGCGAGCTGCTCGACACGATCCCGGTCGGGGCGCCCTCGCAGACCCTCCGCGGCCCGCGCGAGATCCAGGCCGCGACCGATCCGAGCGCGACCGGGCAGCTGGCGCGCTAGGGACACGTCCTGGTGGTCCGCCGCCTGCCGATCATCGCGCTGGCCATCGTCCTGGTCCTTGCTGCGTTCTCGTCAGGCCTGCCCTTCCTCTTCTACCTGCTCTACCTGGGCATCCTTGTCGTCGGCGGGAGCTATGTCCTGACCCGCCTGGGCCTGGCCGACCTCGAGGCGGGCTACGCGGTCGGCCAGGTCAGCGGGCACGTCGGCGAGCAGCTCAAGGTGACGTACACCCTGCGCAACGCCGGCCGCCTGCCCAAGCCCTGGCTGGAGGTCCACAACCCGACCAGCCTGCCGGTGGCGATCCCGGGCCGGGCGATCGGGATCGGGTCGCGGGCCGAGCGGTCCTGGATCGCCCGGGTTCCGCTGACCCGTCGAGGCCACTTCCGGATCGAGCCGCTCCAGGTCCGGACCGGCGACCCGTTCGGCTTCTTCGAGGCCTCGGCGGTCGTGGGCCAGCCGGTCAGCCTGGTGGTCTACCCCAGGATCGACGCCCTGCCCCTGTGGCGGCTGCCCTCGGCGAACATCGAGGGCAGCCACGCCGCCCCGGAGCGGACTCTCCAGACCAGCCCCCTGGCCACGAGCGTCCGGCCCTATGCCCCGGGTGATGGCTTCAACCGGATCCACTGGAAGTCGACCGCCCGGCAGGGCGAGATCCAGGTCAAGGAGTTCGACCTGGAGCAGACGGCCGACGTCTGGCTGTTCCTCGATCTCGACCGGCGGGTCCAGCAGGGCAGCGGCCAGACCTCCACGGTCGAGCTGGCCGTTCGGGCGGCAGCCTCGATCGCGGCCAAGTCGCTCAACGAGAACCGGGCGGTCGGGCTGACCGCCTACGGCCACCGGATGTCCGTCCTGCCGGCCGACCGGGGTGGGCGGCAGTACCTGAAGATGATGCAGCTCCTGGCGGCGGTCGAGGGCGACGGCTCGAGCCCGCTCGTCGAGGGCCTCCTGGCCAGCCTGCCCCGGCTCCGGCGGGGGATGACCGCCGTGGTCGTCACCCCCTCGCTCGACCGGACCTGGGTCCGGCCCTTGGCCAGCCTGCGTGGGCGCGGGATCGCCGCGGTCGTGGTCGGCGTCCGCGACCACGCCCCGGACAGCTCGGAGCCGGTCAGCCCCGAGGCCCGGGCCCTGGGCTACGCCCTGGCCGAGTACGAGCTGCGGACGTACCTGATCAGTCCCGAGCAGGCCCTCGGCGTCCAGCTCGCCCGGGTCGGTCGATGACGATCCGGCGAGCGGGACATTCCCCGCCGGCCGGCCGAGGGCTGGGTCACCCTGCTCCTCGTCTACGTCCTGGCCTACTGCCTGGCCTGGTCGCTGGCGGACTCCCGCTGGGTCCTCGGCCGGTTCGAGCTGACCTCGTTCCTGCCGGTCGCCGCGGCCGGCGGGGTGGCCTGGGGCTTCATCTCGGCCAAGGTCGGCTGGTCACGCTGGCTGGCCCACGGGCTCGGAGCAATCCTGGCCGGCCTGATCCTGCCGATCATGGTCGGCGGGGTCATGCTCAATGGCAACTTCGCGCCCGGGCCGGCCTTCACGACCACGGCCGACTCGGTGATTTCGGCCTACCTCGACCTGGCGTTCCTGGGCAAGGCCTTCACCCAGCAGTACGGCCACTTCATCCTCGTCCTGGCGATCCTGTGCTGGGCCAACGGCCAGTTCACGAGCTATGCCGTGTTCGGCCATCACCGGCCGCTCAATGCCGTGATCATGAGCGGGGTCGTCCTCGTCCTGAACATGAGCCTGACCCTCGACGAGCAGCTGGGCATCCTGATCTGGTTCAGCCTGGCCGCGATGTTCCTGCTGATCCGCCTCCACGCCCTCGACGAGCAGTCGAGCTGGCTGCGCCATCGGCTGGGCGATGCGGGCTCGCTCTCGAGCTTCTACCTGCGGGGTGGCACCGCCTTCATCGTGGCCGCCGTGCTGGGCGCCCTCGTCCTCACCTCGACCGCGGCCTCGGCGCCCCTGGGCAGCCTCTGGCGGGGGATGGACCAGCACCTGGTCGAGCTCACCCAGGGACTCGAGGCCGTCTTCCGGGGCGGCGGACCCGGGACCCGGATCTCGCCGGTCGACTTCCTGCCGACGACCCGGATCTCGGGCAACTGGACGACCGACGAGACGCCGGTCCTCTCGATCAAGGTCCCGGACAAGGGCAACTACCACTGGGCGGCGGTCGCCTACGACACGTTCGACGGCGAGGGCTGGAGCATCGCCCGGCCGCAGCAGACGGCGGTCGCGGCCGGCACGAGCATCGTCGCCGGCTCCCTCGACGATCCGTCCGGCCTGCTCGACCAGAAGTCGATCAACGTGACGGTGACCGAGCTTGGATTTCGACCCGGATGCGATCTTCTCGCCCGGTGCCCCGGACAAGGTCTCGGTGGCAACCACGGCCTCCTTCGTGGGGACAGCCCCCGATCGCTACCTCGGAACCGTGACGAAGAGCGGGGTGACTGAGTACCAGGTGACGGCTTCGGTCCCGGACTTTGCCGCGGACGCCGACCCGGGCTCGGTCGAGGCCGGCCTGACTGCCAACAAGCTGCGGGTGGCCGGCACGGCCTACCCCAGCGTCGTCCTGGCCAACGACCTCCAGCTCGACCCGACCGTGGCCAGGGGTCCGAACACCGTGAAGCTCCTGGCCGCGATCAAGGCGGCCCATCCCGAGGCCGCCAAGGATCCCTACGACCTGAGCGCGGCGATCGATTCCTATCTCAAGAGCGAGGGCGGCTTTCACTACCAGACCGACATGACCAACGTCGATTGCGGCAACGACGGCGTCGTCGAGTGCTTCGCCACGTTCAAGCGCGGCTTCTGTGAGTACTA
Organism: uncultured Chloroflexia bacterium; assembly: GCA_963697135.1. GTDB lineage: Bacteria > Chloroflexota > Limnocylindria > Limnocylindrales > CSP1-4 > Palsa-1033. The sequence goes on from CAVOMZ010000016.1 coordinate 210,257, forward strand.
CGCCAGCACGATGGTCGTGCTCCTGCGGATGGAGGGCGTGCCGGCCCGTTTCGTGACCGGCTTCCAGCCCAGCTCGCCGGTGAACGGGGTCGAGACGATCCTCAAGAGCGCCGCCCATGCCTGGGTCGAGGTCTACTTCCCGAGCTACGGCTGGGTGCCCTTCGACCCGACCGGCGGCGGGGTCGGGCAGGACCAGGGGATTGTCCAGGGACCCCGGGTCACGCCCCTGCCGACGGTCCAGCCGACCCCCGCGGGGACGTCCCAGGCCGACCCGAACGACCCGCTCCACACCCCCGACCGAGGTGACAACAGTGGTGCGGGAGCGATCGGCTCGACCAACGGCGGCGGCCCAGGAACTGGTGGTTTCGTGGTGATCGGGCTGCTCCTGGCGGCGGTCATGGGCGTGCTCGTCCTGTTCGCCTGGCAGCGCGGCCCGCGGACGCCCGAGGAGCCCGACAAGATCTATGGCGGGATCGTCGGCCTCGCCCGGCGGTTCGGCTTCGGACCGCGGCCGAACCAGACGGTCTATGAGTACGCCGGCTCGCTGGGCGACATCCTGCCCGGATCCCGGCCGGACCTGAACGTCGTGGCCCGGGCCAAGGTCGAGGTGGCCTACGGCCGGCGAACCCTGGAACCATCCCGGATCGACGCCCTGCGCCAGGCCCAGCGCCACCTCAGGGTGGCCCTCTTCGGGCTGATCTTCCGGCGCTCCGAACGGAAGGCCCGCGGCCGCAACCGAGCGGGGGCGGGTAGGCTCTGAGCCCGTCGGCGGCTGAGCTCCTCGGCCGGGACCCTCGGGCAGGCCTCGTGACAAAGCCCTCCTCAACCAGGTCCCTCGGCCAAGCCGGATCCATGGCACGATTGGTCGCCCGCACCGCCCACAGGAGCCGACCGTGAACCGCTTCGAGCCGAACCTCCGAATCCCGGGACCGACCGCCCTGCCACCGAGCGTCCGCGAGGCCGGCGGCCGGCAGATGATCAACCACCGGGGACCCGAGTTCGCGGCGATGCTCGGCCGGATCCTGGCCCGGATGAAGCCGTTCTTCGGAACGACCAGCGACGTCGCGATCCTGTCCTGCGCCGGATCGGGCGGCCTCGAGGCGGCCGTCGTCAACACCCTCTCGCCGGGCGACAAGGTGCTGGGCGTCTCGATCGGCTCGTTCGGCGACCGGATCGCCAAGATCGCCCAGGTCTACGGCGCCGACGTGACCAAGCTGTCGATCGAATGGGGCCAGGCGGCCGACCCGACCGAGCTCCGCGACGCACCTCGAGGCGCATCCCGGCTATCGGGCGGTCCTGCTGACCCACAACGAGACCTCGACCGGGGTGATGAACCCGATCGCCGAGCTGGCGGCCGTGATCCGCGACGGTCCAGCCCGAGGCCCTGATCATCGTCGACAGCGTGTCGGGCCTGGGCGCGGTCCCGTTCGAGATGGACGCCTGGGGCATCGACGTCGTCGTGACCGGCTCGCAGAAGGCCTGGATGGCGGCCCCCGGCCTGGCCATGGTCGCCGCCTCCGAGCGGGCCTGGGCGGCGATGGAGACGGCCACGATGCCCCGCTTCTACCTCGACCTGCGCAAGCACCGCGAATCGCACGCCCTCGGGCAAACCCCGTGGACGCCGGCGATCGCCGTCGTCTACCAGGTCGACGCCGGGCCTCGAGCTGATGGAGGCCGAGGGCGCCTCGGCGATCTTCGCCCGGCACGAGACGTGCGCCGCGGCGGCCCGGGCCGGGCTGTACGCCCTGGGCTTCGAGCTGTTCGCGGATCCCGCCCACTTCTCGCGGACGGTCACCGCCGCCCGGGTGCCGGAGGGCTTCGACTGGAAGGCGATCAACGGGGCGGTCAAGGCCGAGGGCGTGGTCCTGGCCGGCGGCCAGGGGCCGCTGACCGGCCAGATCTTCCGGCTCGGCCACCTCGGCTCGGTGACCCTCGGCGAGATCCTCGATGCGATCGGCGTCCTCGAGGAGGTCTCGATCCGGTTCGAGCGGGCCGGTCCAGCCCGGAGCCGGGATCGCGGCAGCCCAGGCCGCCGCCCTCGAGACGGATGGGCGATCGGCCCGACGAGCCGAGCGGCGGTCCTGGCTGGCGGCGTCGACCGCGGTGAGGATCCTCGTGGCCGAACCCGTCGCGGCCGAGGGCCTGGCCCTCCTGCGCGAGCGGCACGAGGTCGATGAGCGCTACGGCCTGAGCCCGGCCGAGTATCGGGCCTGCTTGTCCCGGCCTACGACGGCCTGCTCGTCCGGAGCCAGGTCCAGGTCGACGCCGAGCTGATCGCGGCCGGCTCGCGCCTGGTCGTGATCGGCCGGGCCGGGGTGGGCGTCGACAATGTCGACCTCGAGGCCGCCACCCGGGCCGGGATCACCGTGGTCAACGCCCCGACCGGCAATACGATCGCCGCGGCCGAGCACACCCTCGCCCTCCTGTACGTCCTCGCCCGGCGGGTCGCCGCCGCCGACGCCTCGGTCCGCCGCGGGGAATGGAAGCGGAGCCAGTTCAGCGGGGTCGAGCTGCGCGGCCGGACGCTCGGGATCATCGGCCTGGGCAAGATCGGCCAGGCGATCGCCCAGCGCGCGCGGGCGATGGAGATGACCGTGATCGCGGTCGATCCGTTCGTCTCGGCCGAGGCCGCCGCCCTCCAGGGGGTCGAGCTGGTCGAGCTCGACGAGCTCCTCCGGCGGGCCGACGCACTGACCGTCCACGTCCCGCTCACCCGCCAGACCCGGGGGCTGATCGGGGCCGCCGAGATCGCCCGGATGAAGCCCGGCTCGTTCGTCCTGAACGTCGCCCGAGGCGGGATCCTTGACGAGGCGGCCGTGGCCGAGGCGCTCCGATCCGGGCAGCTGGGCGGAGCCGGGATCGACGTGTTCGAGCCCGAGCCGCCGGCCGGCTCGCCGCTCCTCGAGGCGCCGAACAGCGTCCTGACCCCGCACCTCGGGGCCTCGACCGCCGAGGCCCAGGTCCTCGTCGCCGAGGAGGTCGCGGCCCAGGTCATCGACGTCCTCGAGGGCCGCCCGGCGCGCTACGCCGTCAACGCCCCGCTGCTGACTCCGGAGACGGCCCGGGTCGTCGCGCCGTACCTGCCCCTGGCCGAGATCCTCGGCCGGTTCTTCGGCCAGTTCAGCCGGACGGGGATCCAGCGGCTCACCCTCGAGATCAGCGGCGAGCTCGCCCGCGAGCTGGCCGGCCAGGACGCCGCCGCCGCTGACCGCGGCAGTCCTGCGGGGCCTGCTCGAGGGCACGACGACCGAGCGGGTGAACCTCGTCAATGCGCCGGCGCTGGCCAGGGCCCGCGGGATCGCGATCGTCGAGCGCAAGCTCGCCGGCGGCCGAGGCCTACAGCTCGCTGCTCAGCCTGACCGGCGAGGCCGGCGGGGCAACGACAACGATCGCCGGGACCGTGGTCAACGGCGAGGCCCGGCTCACCCGCCTCAACGAGCACTCGACGGACCTCGCGCCGTAGCCCGGTCATGCTCGTCACCCGCCACCACGACCGGCCCGGGACGATCGGCCGGATCGGCTCGATGCTCGGCGAGGCCGACGTCAACATCAGCGCGATGCACCTGGCCCGCTCGGAGCCGCGGGCCGACGCCCTGATGATCCTGGCCCTCGACGACGACGTCCCGGCCGCCGTGGCCGAGGCGATCCGGCCAGCGACGACGCGGTCCTCGACCTGTGGCTGATCCACCTCGGCACGGAGCATTGACCGAGGCGCTCGTCCCGGAGGGACTCCACGCCACGCTCGTCCTGCTCCGTCACGGCGAGTCCGTGGCGATCACCGAGGGCCGCTTCCAGGGCCGCCTCGATACGCCCTCAGCCCGCTCGGCGAGCGGCAGGCCGAGCTGGCCGGGGACCGCCTCGCCCATCCCGGCCGGCCGCCCCAGATCGCCGTGCCCGGCGGTCGGCCCCGATCGAGATCGCCCGCTCGCCCCTGCGCCGGGCGGCGGCCACGGCCGATGCGGCGGCGGCGGCCCTGCGCGCGGTTCACGGCCCGGCGAGCCCGCTGCCGCGCCCCGAGCCGGCCTGCTCGAGATCGGCCAGGGCCCCTGGGAAGGCCTTGACCGAGCCGAGGTCGAGGCCCGCTACGGGCGGAGCTCGAGGCCTGGCGCCGAGCGCCCCACCCCAGCAACGCCCCGGGCGGCGAGCTCCTGGTCGAGGTGGATCGCCGGGTCCGAGGCGGCGCTGCCGGCGATCCTCGACCGGCTGGCCCGGTCCGGCCGGCCGGTCTCCGGTCGAGGCCACCTCGGCCTCCGGCTATCCCCGCCGACGAGCAGCCCGGCCTGGTCGCTCCTGGTCGGCCACGACGGCGTGTTCAAGGTGTCCTGCTGGCCCTCCTCGACCTGCCCCTCGAGCGGTTCTGGACGTTCTCGTTCGGGCTGACCGGGATCACGATCCTGGCGATCCACGACGGCCATGTCGTCGTCCGAGCCCACAATCTGCTCGACCACCTTGGTCCACTCCAGGCGGACTCGGCCCCGGCGGATCGGACGGTCGGGCGCGAGGGCAGCGGAGCGCTCTGAGCCGAGGCCGGTCGGATCCATTCGATCCGCGGTGCGCGGGGCTCAGCCGCCGGCGTCGCGCTTCTCGGTCTCGGCCAGCTTCTTGCGGTTCGCCTCGCGCGTCCGCAGGATCCCGCCGGCGGCCTTCATCGAATCGACCGGCGGGGGAGGATTGACCGCCCGTTTCTGGCGACCGGCCTCGCGGGCTGCCTGGCGGCCTTCTTCCCGGGCCGCCATCCGGGCCCCGATCGTCGCCTCGTAGCCTTGCTCGCTCGGTCGGTAGTAGCGCCGGTCGACGAGCTCGTCGGGCAGGTACTGCTGGTCGACGTCGGAGCCTTCGAAGTCGGGCGGGAAGCGATAGCCGACGCCGTGGCCGTAGTGCTTCAAGGCGGGATGGCCGGCGCTCCGGAGATGGAGCGGAACGGGCAGGGCTCCGCCATTCGAGGTCGGCCACGGCCGCCCAATAGGCCGAGCCGGAGCGGGTCGACTTTGGCGCGGTGGCGATGTAGGACGTCGCCTGGGCGAGAGCGTACTGGGCCTCAGGCAGCCCGACATGGTCGAGCGCCTGGGCCGCGGCCACGGCCACCTGGAGGGCCCGCGGGTCGGCGTTGCCGACGTCTTCGGAGGCGCTGATGATCAGGCGCCGGACGATGAACCGGGGATCCTCGCCGGCAGCGATCATCGTGGCCAGCCAGTACAGGGCACCGTCGGGATCGTTGCCGCGGAGGCTCTTGATGAAGGCCGAGGCCGTGTCGTAGTGGCCGTCGCCGGCCCGGTCGTAGGCCAGGATCTTCTGCTGGGCGGCGGCCTCGACATCGGCCAGGCGCGGGGCGACTCGTCCGTTCGGGCTCCGGATCCCGGCCGAATTCGGCCAGCGCGGTCGCCCCTTCCAGGACGTTCAGGGCCTGCCGGGCGTCGCCGCCGGCCAGCCCGACGAGATGGTCGAAGGCCTCGCTCTCGAGCTCGACCCCGCCGGCTGGGCCGAGCGCTCCGGCCAGGCCGCGCTGGGGGTCGTCAAGGGCTCGCTGGACGACGGTCCGGACGTCGTCGTCGGAGAGTGGTTCGAGGCGCCAGATCCGGAGCCGGGAGAGGAGGGCGCTGTTCAGCTCGAAATACGGATTCTCGGTCGTCGCTCCGATCAGGATGAACGTGCCGTCCTCGACATGGGGCAGCAGCCCGTCCTGCTGGGACTTGTTGAAGCGATGGATCTCGTCGATGAACAGGACGCTCCGGGCGCCGCCCAGGTTGAGGCGTTCGCGGGCGGTCGCGACCGTCGCCCGGATGTCGGCGACCCCGCTCATCACCGCCGACAGGCTCATGAACTCGGCCCCGACCGCTTCGGCCAGGAGCCGGGCCAGGCTCGTCTTGCCGGTGCCCGGCGGGCCCCACAGCAGGATCGAGCCGAGGTAGCCCCGCTCGACCGAGCGGCGCAACGGCCCGTCCGGTCCGACCAGGTGCTCCTGCCCGACGTACTCGGCCAGCGAACGCGGCCGCATCCGGGCGGCGAGTGGCTGGACGCCCGGCGGCGGCTGGAAGAGCCCCGTCTGCTGGTCGGTGGTGGGTCGGCGGCTCGTCGGCACCCGGCCAGTCTACGACCCGCCCAACGGCGGGAACCCGTCGAGCCGTGGGGCCTGGGCGGCGGCAGCCGCGAGGCGGCAGCCCCGGGCCTGCGTCGGCTCGGCCGTCGCCGGTCCTAGTCGCCGGAGGCGAACAAATCGATGGGAACGATCAATTGGAACGCGGCCACTCCTGGGCGTCGTCCGATTTGTTCGCCGGAGGCAGACAGATGGCGCGAATCGTCGGCAGACAAGGGTTTGGAACCTGCGATTCGGCCGTTCTGTTCGCGTCAGGCGACCTGGCCACGAGCCGGGGCCTTTGGCGACATGGCCTGCCCCGGCCGCCCTCAGCGCCGCGGACGATCGACTCTGGGCGCTCGCGCGGCGGCGGCGATCAGCTCCTCGGCGACCATCTCGAACGGCTCCGTGCTGCGTTCCGCCCGGCTCCCGACGACGGCGCCTTCACTCGCCGCGACGAGGGTTGCTGCGAGGCGGGCCGCCGCGACGGGCTCGACCCCGCCCGCGACGTAAAGCTCGGCCAGACGACTGCGCCACGCCCGGAAGATCGAGCCCGCGTGGTCGAGCAGCTCTGGCAAATCGGTCGCGACGGTGACGGCCAGGACCGCGCAACCGGCGCGGATGTTCGATCGCACGAGCACTTCGCGCCACAGGTCGAGGAAGTAGGCCGTGACCTCCTCGGGCGGCCGACCCTCGACCGCGTCCAGCACCCGCAATGCCCGCGCGCCGGCCAGCTCGATCGCCGCGTCCACGAGCTCGGCCTTGCCACCCGGAAAGTGGTGGTAGATCGAGCCCCGGGGCGAGCCCGACCGAGCCAGGACGTCGCTGAACGCCGTGCCCTGGAGGCCCTGCATGGCGAGCAGGGTCACGGTGCTCTCGATCATCTTGCGGCGGGCGTCGTTGGGCACGTCCGGCTGAGCCTCCCGGTTCTGCGAGGGCGTCGATCTCGCGGATGACGCCTCCGTTCGGACTTGACTATGACATGGGTCATAGTCCATTGTTGAGTATGACGATCAGCATAATCTGGAGGACGACGACCGTGCCGATGATCGACATCTATGCCCCGGTGGGGACCTTCGCCGACTCGCATGCGCTGGCCACGGACGCCGCGGCCACCCTGATGCACATCGAGGGCGTACCCGAGATCCCGATGTTCCGCCAGAACACGGCGGCCTTTGTCCACGACCTTCCGGCCGGCTCGATCTCCGACGTCGACGGCGGCTCCGACCACGTCCGCGTCCAGGTCCTCACGAACACCGGCGCGCTCGACCGCGACAAGCAGATCGCGGTGGTCGAGCAGCTGACGGCCCTCGTGGCCAGGGCGGCCGGAGACCCGGCGTCGAGTCGTCGGACCTGGGTCCTCCTGACCGAGGCCGTTCCGGGCGGCTGGGGCCTGTGGGGCCACGCCCACACGAACGAGGAGCTGGTCGGCGCCGCGCGGGCCGAGATCGCCTCGCTCAAGTCCGGCGGCTGACCCGGCCCAGCTGAGCCGGCGGCTGCCGCAGAGCGGGCTAGGCGACGCTCGTGTTCAGGCCCATCCCCGGCGTCCAGGTCCGGCGGAGCGGCCGCCCGTCGCCCGGCAACGGGGCGTTCTCGGCGGTCTCGATCCCGGTCACGAAGGCCGTCACGAGGGTCGGGTCGAGCTGCGTCCCGGCTGCATCCTCGAGCCGGTGGAGGGCCTCCTGGATCGACATCGCCACCCGGTAAGGGCGGGTCGTGGTCATCGCGCTGAAGGCGTCGCCGACGGCCAGGATCCGGGCGATCAGGGGGATCTCCTCGCCGGTCAGCCGGTCGAGGTAGCCCTGGCCGTCCCAGCGCTCGTGGTGGTGGCGGACACCGGCCCGGACCTGGTCGACGTTGGGCACGATCCGGACGATCGAGTCGCCCAGGGCCACGTGCTGCTTGACGATCGCGTACTCGTCCTCGGTCAGGGGGCCTGGCTTGCGCAGGATTCCGTCGGGGATCCCGATCTTGCCGACGTCGTGGAGCAGCCCGGCGATCTCGATCGTCCGGCGCAGCTCGAGGTCGAGGTTCAGCTGGTCGGCCAGGAACAGGCCGTACCGAGCCACGTCCTCGGAGTGGCGCTTCGTGTAGCGGTCCTTCGTGTCGACGGCCAGGACCAGGCCGGCCAGGACGTCGAAGCTCGAGCGCTCGGCCGGGCCGAGGTCGCTCGGTGCCGCGTCGGCCACCCGGACGCCGTTGCCGCCGCTCGCCTTGGCCTCGCCCAGGACGACTGCGGCCACGGTCAGCAGCTCGGTCGCGGCATCACCATCGGCGGGCGCGTAGCAGATCCCCGCGCTGACCGTCACCGGCAGCTGCTCCGACTTGCCGAACTGGAGGCTGACCTCGGCGATCCGGTCGCGCAGCCGGTCGACCGCCGTGACCAGGTCGGCGCTGTGCTCGGGCGGAGCCACCACGATGAACTCGTCGGGCCCGTAGCGACCGAGGATCGCCGTCTCGGCGAACTCGGCCCGCATCAGCCTGGCGACCTCGAGCAGGGCCCGGTCGCCGGCTTGATGGCCGTGGGTCTCGTTGACCAGCCGGAAGTTGTCGATGTCGATCAGGGCAATCCCGACCGAGCCGAGCGCGCCCCGGCGCTGCTCGAGCAGATCGGTCAGCCGGGCGACCGCCGTTCCGTGGTTGAGCAGGCCGGTCAGGGCATCGCGCCGGCCGGCATCGACCAGGGCCCGCGTCTGGCGGGTCAGCCGGCGCTGGGTCGCCTGGAAGATGAAGTAGAGCATGAGGCCGAGGACGAGCGCGGCGGCCATCACGACCAGGGCGACCTCGCGGGTCGTGCTGGCCACGCTGTCCAGGATCGGCTGGGCGTTGCGGTAGATCTCGAAGACGCCCGGGATCGTCCCGTTCGGACCGGGGATCGGGACGTACTCCTCGAGCAGCTGGGCGTCGGGCGGGAAGCCGGCCGTGGCCGCATCCGGATCGTCTGCGCCGATGATCGACGGGGCGACCTCGCCAGTGTCGAAGGCTGCCTCGAGATCCTCGTCGGTCCCGAGGTTCCTGCCGCGGAGGTCCGTCCGGTTGCTGTACAGGACCGTCTGGTCGGGCCCGAAGATCTTGACGTGGACGATCCCGTTTGGCTGGATCAGGCTGGCCAGGCGAGCCTCGATCTGGCTGACCCGCGTATCCGACGCGCCGGTCATCGTGAGGTCCGAGGCCTGGAGGTCCGACTGGAACAGGCCCAGGGCGAGTGACTTGTCGGCAGCGACCGAGGCCGCGATCGCGGTGTCCTGGACGTTTCGGCTGACCACCCCGGCCAGGGCGACGCCCGTTCCGGCAACGAGCAGCAGGCTGGCCGCGAGGACTCCGACAAGGAGCCTTGAGCGGCGGATTTGGCGTTCGGCAACGATGCTCGACAAAGACTGGACGCTCGGTACGGGATCCGGGAGCCCGACCGTAGGCGGCCAGCCAGAGCGTGTCGATAGGCCGATCGGGGGATAGGGGGCTATCGATCCAGCGAGCCTCCGCTCGGCCCGCGGCTGGTCAACCCGGACGGTCAGCGACCGACGCCGATGACCTCGAGGGCGACGAAGGCGATGCCCAACAGGCCGAACATCGAGCCGCCGATCAGGCCGATCCGGCGGAGGTCGCGGGTCACGTAGCGGTACTCGGTCTCGGCGACCGCGGCCAGGCTGGCCGGCGCGGCCGTTCTCGAGGAGCTCGGCGCGCTGCGCGAGCCGGAGCCCACCGGCGACGGCGCGACGGTCCCGACGACGGCGCCCGGTCTCGGTCTCGTTCGGGGCGGCCGGGAGCTGGCTGTCCAGGCCGTCGGCCGGGAGCTGAACCGGAATGGCCGGGGCTGGAGCGACCGGCTGGCTGATCGCGCCCGACGCTCCACCAGCCGGCCGGGTCGACCGCTGGATCGGGGCGCGCTGGCCGGGACGCGACGTCCCGCGTGTGCGCTTGGCCATCTGGTCCGGTTCGTCCTCCGCGGCGATCTCGGCGGTCATCCACCGACGGCAGAGGATAGCATCCGGCCCTGATAGACTCGGCCGCGTGCCCGATTCCGCGTCGCTGACGCTCGTCCTTGGGTTCGTCCTGGCGGCTTCTGCGTCGTCGGCCTGGTCGTCCTGTGGCGGAGGGTCGCCGGTCTGCAGGGGAGGCTCGATCGGATCACCCGGGGCGAGGACGGCGAGAGCCTCCAGGGCGTCCTCGAGACCCATCTCGGCCGGGTCGTCACCGTCCAGGCCGACGTCGTCGAGCTCGCCCGCCGGACGGAGCGGCTCGAGGTCGAGGCGGCCCGGGCCTTCCAGCGAATCGGCCTCGTCCGGTTCAACCCATTCGAGGACACCGGCGGCAACCAGAGCTTCGCCCTGGCCCTCCTCGACGCCCAGGACGACGGCCTGGTGATCTCGAGCCTCCATTCCCGGGGCAGCACCAGGATCTACGCCAAGGCGGTCGCGGCCGGCCGGCCCGAGGCCGCCTTGTCCGAGGAGGAGACGGAGGCCCTGGCCCTGGCCCGCGACCCGGCTCGAGGCCGGGCGGCGCTTCGGGGGCGGGCCGAGCCGGCCGCTCCGGGCGGCCGGCCGGAGCGGTGACGGCAGAGCTGTCACAAGCCGCCGGTCATTCTCGGGCCATGCCCCCTTCCATCCTGACTCCCGCCGGTTCTGCCGGACCCGCGGCCTTGTCGGCGCCATCGGCCTGCCCAACCTGGACCGGCCGGTCCGACCCGGACCTCCCCGGCGGAGGGCGCCGCGTCGTCGGGCGATCCAGGCGCTCGAGCAGGTCCCGATGTGGGGCTCGGCCGCCCTCCCGGGACGGACCACCTCCGCTCGGGCCAAAACGCCGTCCGCCATCCCGGGCACGGAGCGACTGCTCGAAGGGCTGAATGCCGACCAGCGGCGCGCCGTCGTTCACGGGACCGGGCCGCTCCTCGTCGTTGCCGGGGCCGGGACCGGCAAGACCCAGGTGATCACCCGGCGGATCGCCTGGTTGATTGCCACCCGGGCAGCCCGGCCGTCCGAGATCCTCGCCCTGACCTTCACCGACAAGGCCGCGGCCGAGATGCAGATCCGGGTGGACCAGCTCGTGCCGTACGGCTATGCGGACACGACGATCGCCACCTTCCACGCCTTCGGCGACCGGCTGATCCGCGAATTCGGGCTCGAGCTCGGCCTGCCGCCGGACGTCCGGGTCCTGAGCCGGCCCGAGGTCGGTCATCTTCATGCGCGAGCGCCTGTTCGAGTTCGACCTCGACGCCTACCGGCCGCTGGGCGATCCGACCCGCTTCCTGTCGGCCCTGGCCGGCCACTTCAGCCGCTGCAAGGACGAGGACATCAGCCCGGCGGCCTACCTCGCCCTGGCCGACCGGCTCGTGGGCGAGGCCGACCAGCCGGGGTCCGGCAAGCGGGGCGCGAAGGACGGCGCGGCGGCCGAGGCCGCCCGCGACGAGGCGCGCCGCCAGCTCGAGCTGGCCCGGGCATACGCCCGCTACCAGGCGCTCCTGGGGGCCGCCGGCCTGATCGACTTCGGCGACCAGGTCAGCCTCGCCCTGCGCCTCCTGCGCGAGTCGGCGGCCGTCCGGCTCGAGCTCCAGCGGCGGTACCGGTACATCCTCGTCGACGAGTTCCAGGACACGAACCCGGCCCAGGCCGAGCTCGTCGCGCTCCTGGCCGAGGGCCATCGCAACCTGACCGTGGTCGGCGACGACGATCAGTCGATCTACCGCTTCCGGGGAGCCGCGATCAGCAACATCCTCGAGTTCCGCGCGCGCTACCCTCGGGCCCGGCTCGTCGTCCTGCGCCGGAACTACCGGTCGCGAGCCGGGATCCTCGACGCGAGCCACCGCCTGATCCGGTTCAACGATCCCGACCGCCTCGAAGTCCGGGCGGGGATCTCGAAGGAGCTGCGGGCCGAGCGTCCCGAACCGGCCGGCGGCGAGTCCGGCCGTCCGCCACGAGTCGTTCGCCACGGCCGGCGACGAGGGCGACTGGGTGGCGGCCGGAGATCGCCCGGAGGATCGCCGGCGGAGCCCGGCCGCGTGACCACGCGATCCTCGTCCGGACGAACGCCGGCGCCGAGCCGATCCTGCGCAGCCTGAACATGGCCCGGGTGCCGTGGCGCTTCAGCGGCACGTCGGGCCTGTACGCCCGGCCCGAGATCCGGCTCCTCCTCGCCTTCCTGCGGACGCGTCGCGGATCTCTCGTCGAGCATCGACCTGTATGCCCTGGCGACGAGCGAGCTCTACGGGCTGGGCGGTCCGGACCTGACCGCGATCATCGGCTCGGCCCGGCGACGCAACCGCTCGCTGTGGGAGATCCTCGAGGAGCTCGATCGCCAGCCCGGCCTCCTGCGCCTCGTCGCCGGCCTCGCGAGCCGCCCTGAAGCGCCTCGTCGCGGACCTGCGCCGGTACAGCGGGCTCGCCCACGAGCGACCGGCCGGCGAGGTCCTGTACGCCTTCCTGAAGGGGTCGGGCCTGCTCGGCCGCTTCGCCTCGGGTGGCACGCCCGGCAGCGAGGAGGCCCTCCAGAACATCGCCCGGTTCTTCGAGATCGTCCGCGGCCAGTCGGCCCTGCTGGCCGACGATCGGGCGATGTTCGTTGCCCGGCATCTCCAGACCCTGATCGAGGCCGGCGACGATCCGGCCAGCGCCGAGCTTCGACAGCGAGGCGGATGCCGTGGCCGTCCTGACCGTCCACAAGGCGAAGGGCCTCGAGTTCCCGACGGTCTTCCTGGCCGGCCTGGTCGACGGGCCGGTTCCCGGCTCATGGCCGGCGCGAGCAACCTCGCCATCCCGGCCGGGCTGGTCCAGGCGGTCGCTCCGAGTGGCGACCACCCTCCAGGAGGAGCGGCGGCTGTTCTACGTGGGCGATGACGCGGGCGCGCGACGAGCTGATCCTGAGCCACGCCGCCGACTACGGCGGACGGCGGGCCCGCCGGGTCTCGCCGTTCGTCCTCGAGGCCCTCGACCTGCCCCTGGCCGTCGAGTCGCAGCCGGTCCGGCCGGACCGCGTCTCGGGGCGCTCGCCCGGATCGAGGCCCTGGCCGCGGTCGAGGCGCCGGCGGTGGCCGCCCGCCCGGCCTCGGCCGAGCCCCTGTCGCTCAGCTTCTACCAGGTCGACGACTACCTGACCTGCCCGCAGAAGTACAAGTTCGGTCACGTCCTGCGGGTGCCGGTCGCCCGGCACCACTCGATCATCTACGGGGCGGCGCTCCATCGGGCGGTCCAGGAGTTCCACCGGCGCCACGCCCGGGGCGAGGTGATGTCCGAGGCGGCTCTGGTCGAGTCGTTCGAGGCGGCCTGGTCGAACGAGGGCTTCCTGAACCGCGAGCACGAGATCCGCCCGGCTCGAGGCCGGCCGGGCGGCCCTCCGCCGGTTCCGCCTCGAGCAGCTCGAGCCCGGCGCGGTCATCCCGGCCTACGTCGAGCGGGACTTCGCCTTCAGCCTCAACGGCGACCGGATCCGCGGCCGCTGGGATCGGGTCGATGTCGAACCGGCCGGTCCCGACCGGACGCCGGCCTCGATGCCGGACGCTGGACCCGGCGATTTGCCCCGGATGTCGTCAGCCCGACGCTCGAGCTCCTGCCTGCGCGAGGTGGTCACGATCACCGACTACAAGTCGAGCGACGTGCGCGACCCGGACAAGGCCCGCCAACGGGCGCGCGACTCGCTCCAGCTGACGATCTACGCGATGGGCTGGCAGGCGATGACCGGTCGGCTGCCCGATGCGGTCCAGCTCAGCTTCCTGGAGACCGGGCTCGTCGGCCGGGCCGACGGTCGACGACAGCGCCGGCTGGCCCGGGGCAAGGCCCAGATCGAGATGGCCGCGACGCGGGATCCGGGCCCGCGACTTCACCCGAAGCCCGACCCGATGACCTGCTCCTACTGCCCGTTCCGGGAGATCTGCCCCGCCAGCACGGCCCGGCGCGGATGACCGGGGCCGGCCGGCTGACGGGGGTGTCGACGCTCTCGTTCGACTTCGGCAACACCCTCGTCCCGGTCGGTCGGGCGGCGCTCGAGGCCGTGGTCGAGCGGATGACCCGATGGTCGTCGTCGAGCGATGCGGGCCGATCGAGCCGGCCGCGTTCCGCCGGGCCTGGGCCGAGGAGCGCGACCGGCAATTCGCCGAGGATGTGCCCGAGCTGCGCGAGGTCGACCTCGACCGGCGCCTCGTCCGGGTCCTGGCCCGCCTGCGCGGGATGCCGGTCCCCGAGCCCCGCGAAGCGTTGGGACGACCTCGCCGCCGCGGCCTGCTCGAGCGCCGGCCGAGGTCGACCTGGCGCGTCGGCGGCCTACAGCCGAGGCGTTCGTGGACGCTGATCCCGCCGCCACGCCGAGGTCGGGTCCGCTGCTCGCCCGCCTGGCCGGGCGATTCCGGCTGGCGATCCTCTCGAACTGGCCGCTGGCCAGCACGATCGACGCGTACGTCCGGGCGGCCGGCTGGCAGCCGGACCTCGCCGCGCGTCGTCGTCTCCCAGCGGGTCGGCACGATCAAGCCCGACCCGCGGATCTTCCGGGCGGCCGAGGCGGCCCTCGGGGAAGGCCGCGGCCGCGATCCTCCACGTGGGCGACGACTGGGCGGCCGATGTCGTCGGGCGCGATCGGGGCCGGCTGGCGCGCCGCCTACTTGCGCGATCGCCAGGCCGGCTCGCCCCTGCCCGGCTCGCGACCGGACGGATCGGTCGTGGCGGACCTCGTGATCGACGACCTGGCCGAGCTCGAGGCGGCCCTGTCCCGACCCGGGGTTGACCGGCCTGAGCGAGCTTGGAACGCCGGCGGCACCCTGAGATGCTCATGACCCGGCGGCTAGACTCCCTGACATGGAGCCGCGCGACCGCCTGATCAACATCGCGACCCTGGCCGGCGCCGGCGATCGCCTGGGTCGTCGTCGCGCTGATCGTCACGACCCAGGATCCGCGGACGAACGGCCAGGCGGCATTCATCGGGGCGATCGCGATCGGCGCGGCATTCGGCCTGACGATCGATGCCGCTCCTGTGGCTGCGTGATGTTCAGCCGGCACGGCCGGATCGCCTACCGGGGGGACTGGATGCGGGCCTTCCGGCGCGGCGGCTGGGTCGCCTTCGCGATCGCCCTGTTCGTGCTCCTCCGGCTCGAGAATGCGTTCAGCCTGCCGATCGCCCTGTTCGTCCTGGTGATCGTCGGCGTGGCCGAAGCGACCCTGTCGGTCGATCGATGATCTCGCCCGAGCCAAGTCGCAGCAAGGACCGCCGATGACCGTCCCGCCGCCGACGCCTCGAGCCCCTCGTCGGAACCGCGCCGGCCGGACCGGGGCAACGCAAGTCCCGGCTCGCCGCGGTCGTCGAGGCGAACCGGGCCGAGATCCTCGACCTCAGCCACCGGATCCACAGCCAATCCCGAGCCCGCCTTCGAGGAGGTCCAGGCCGCGACCTGGGTCGCCGATGCGGTGCGGGCCCACGGCTTCGCGGTCGAGCACCCGGCTGGCAGCCTGGCGACGGCGATCCGCGGCCGGCTGCGCGGGCGGCCGGGCGGGGCGAGCCGGGCGGCGACCGGCCGCGGATCGGGATCCTGGCCGAATACGACGCCCTGCCCGGGCTGGGTCATGGCTGCGGCCACAACACGATGGCCGCGTCGGGGCGTCGGCGCGGCGATCGCCCTCGCCGCGATCGCGCCCGAGCTGCCCGGCGAGATCGTCTTCCTCGGGCACGCCGGCCGAGGAGCGCGGCTCGGGCAAGGTGACGATGATCAAGGACGGCCTGTTCGCCGGCCTCGACGCGGCCCTCCTGTTCCATCCGTCCGACATGACCCACGTGACCTGCGGGCTGCTGGCGAGCGAGGACGTCGAGGTCACCTTCCACGGCTTCCAGGCCCACGCCGCGTCGGATCCGTGGCAGGGCCGCAACGCCCTCGACGCGATGATCCTGCTGTTCAGCTCGGTCGGCCTGTGGCGCCAGCAGCTCCGTCCGGACGCGCGGGTCCACGGCGTGATCACCGAGGGCGGCACCGCGGCCAACATCATCCCGGACCGGACCCGGTCGCCTGGTTCATGGTCCGCTCGCGCCGACGAGGCCGAGTACGAGCGGATGCGGGCCCGGTTCGAGGAGCTGTGCCGGGCGGCCGCGCTCGCCGCAGAGTGCACGGTCGAGGTCGTCTTCAGCGGCCGGGCCTCGACGATGCGCAACAACATGGTCCTGGCCAACCGGTTCGGCGCGAACCTCGCGGCGTACGGCGTCGTTCCCGGCCGCAGCCCGACAACCTGGGCAGCTCGGACATGGGCAACGTCAGCCAGGTCGTGCCCACGATCCATCCCTGCGTCGCGATCTGCCCGGCCGGCGTGCCGGGCCACTCGATCGAGTTCCGGGACGCCGCCGCCACGCCGTATGCCGACGAGGTGACCCTGCTCGTCGCGACGGTGGTCGCCCAGACTGCCTACGAGCTGTTCGCCGACCCGGCCCTGGTCAAGGCCGCCTGGGACGAGTTCCGGGCGACGGCTGACCTCGCGGACCCGCCCGGACGCGCCGGCGGACCGGGGTGCTAGGATGGCCGCGGCGCCCCGCTGGACGTCAGATCGAACCGGCGGCGTCCCCAGAAGACGCGGTCGAGGACCGGCCCGGCGTTGCGGCGCCGGCCGGTCGCCGGCGTCTCCCGGAGGTCCCGATGGCCAAGCGCCAGGACTCACCCCCGACCGGCGGGTTCGCCGCGGCCAACGGCTGGGATCGCGATTACGAGGTCTATCTCCGACTTCGACCTGCCGACCTACGTCGGCCCGACGACGTTCATGAACCTGCCCTGGATCACCGACCCGGCGGTCCTCCGGCTCGCGCGAGACCGACGTGGCGATCGTCGGCGCGCCGTTCGACGACGCCGTCAGCCACCGCTCGGGCGCCCGCTTCGGGCCGCGGGCGATCCGCCAGGCGCAGTACACCTCGGGCTCGATCAACTCGCTGCAGCTCGGCGTCGAGCCGTTCGAGGTCCTCGACGTCGTCGATGCCGGCGACGCGAACGTCGTGCCGGCCGCCCTCGATCGCGCCCACGCGATGATCTATCGCAAGGTCCGCGAGGTCGCCGAAACCGGCGCGATCCCGATCGTCCTCGGCGGCGACCACTCGATCACCTGGCCGTCGGCGACCGCGATCGCCGAGGTCCGCCGGCCGGGCTCGATCGGGATCGTCCACTTCGACGCCCACGCCGATACGGCCAACGACGACTGGGGCGTCCTGGCCGGCCACGGCACGCCGATGCGCCGGCTGATCGAGTCGGGCGCGGTCAAGGGCTCGAACTTCGTGCAGGTCGGGCTGCGCGGCTACTGGCCGCCGGTCGACGTCTTCGAGTGGATGCAGGCCAACGGCCTGCGCTACCACCTGATGCGCGAGATCGAGGATCGCGGGTCCGAGGCGGTCATCGCCGACGCGATCGCCGAGGCGCTCGACGGCCCCGACTCGATCTACCTGAGCATCGACATCGACGTGATCGATCCCGGCCTGGCCCCGGGAACCGGCACGCCCGAGCCGGGCGGGATGCTCACCCGCGAGGTCCTCCGGGCGATCCGCCAGATCGTCGGGGCGGTCGACCTGTGCGGGATGGACATCGTCGAGGTGTCGCCGCCCTACGACCACGCCGAGACGACCGCGATGGCCGCCAACCGGGCCGCGCTCGAGGCGATCAGCGCCCTCGCCCTGAAGAAGCGCGGCGGTCGAACCGGTCCGCTGGGAGCCGGCGGGCGGGTGAGCGAGCCGTCGGCGCCCAGTCGACCAGGGGCCGCACCCGGCGGCCAGGCCCGGAGACCGAGCCGGAGGCCCTCGCCCGGCTGTACGACCTCGACCTGGCCGAGGATCCCGGCGACGACCTGGCGCTGTACCTCGCCCTGGCCGAGCGGACCGGCGGCCCGATCCTCGAGCTCGCGGCCGGGACGGGCCGGATCGTCCGGCCGCTGGCCGCCGCCGGGCACGAGGTCACGCGCCGTCGACCTCGACCCGGCGATGCTCGCCCGGCTCCACGCGCAGGCCTCGGTGAACGTCACCGCCGTGCTCGCCGACCTGACGACGTGGCGACCGCCCCGGCCGGTCTTTCGCCTGGCGATCCTCGGCCTGAACTCCCTCTTCCTGATGGCCGAGCGCCATCAGCAGCGAGCCGCCCTCGAGTCGCTCGGCCGCGGCGCTCGTCCCGGGCGGGCTGGCCGTCGTCGACATCTGGCTGCCGGACGCGGCCGACCTGGCCCGCTACGACCAGCGCCTCCTGCTCGACTACATCCGGACCGACCCGGCCAGCGGCCGGACCGTGACCAAGACCGTCGCCGCCCTCCACGACGCCGCAACGGCCACCGTCCTGCTCACGTCGATCTACGACGAGGCCTGCCCGGGCGCCCCGTGACGCCGCTGGATCCGGCGTGACCTCCTGCGCCTGGTCAGCGCCGGCGAGCTCGTCGACCTGGCCCGCGGCGCGGGCCTGGAGGTCGAGACCCTGGCCGGCGACTACGGCCTCGAACCGCTCGGTCCGGGGGCCGAGCGCGCGATCCTGGTCGCCCGCCGTCCATAGCCTCGATGGCGGTTCGTGCCATGGGCCGTTCGGAGGACTAGCCGCGCTCCGTGCGCATGGTATCGTCGGCCGATGGCCAAGGACCAGATCCGGCTCCTGCTCGTCGAAGACGTGCCGCAGGTGGCCCAGTACGTCCGGGGACTGCTCAACGCCCAGAGCGCGATCAAGCTCCTCGACGTCCTCGTTGACGGTTCGAAGGCCGCCGGCCAGATCGGCCAGCTGCGGCCCGACGTCGTGATCGTCGACGCCCTCCTGCAGGGCCGGATCAAGGGCCTCCAGCTCGTCGACCAGCTGTTCGCCGGCGGGCGTCGGGCTGCCGATGATCGTCCTGACCGTACCCCAGCATCCGATCGAGCCGGACCCCGACGCGGGGGATCCATGCCGTCCTGATGATGCCGTTCTCCGGTTTCGACCTGATGAACAAGGTCTCCGGGCATCCACCACGCCTTCCAGGTGAGTGCCGAAGCTGCGGCGTCACGGGTCCTGACCGTCTTCGCCCCGAAGGGCGGCGTCGGCAAGACGACCGTCGCCTTCAACCTCGCGGTGGCGATCGCCCAGGGCGGCAAGCGGACGGCGCTGATCGACGGCAGCCTCCAGTTCGGCGACCTGC
The DNA here is from genome assembly GCA_963697135.1 of uncultured Chloroflexia bacterium. Lineage (GTDB taxonomy): Bacteria > Chloroflexota > Limnocylindria > Limnocylindrales > CSP1-4 > Palsa-1033. The sequence continues at coordinate 229,412 of CAVOMZ010000016.1, forward strand.
GCTCGCTCCTCAAGGTTCCGCCGGACGCACCCTCGATCCTCGACCTGCCCACCGACCGGGTCCAGGAATCGGACCTCGCCGACGTGATGTGGCGCGACCCGTCGGGCGTCGACATCCTCCTCGCCCCGCCCCGGATCGAGCAGGCCGAGATGGTCACCGTGCGCGACGTCGACAAGATCCTGTCGCTCCTGCGGCGGGTCTACGAGGTCGTCGTGATCGACACCCCGGCCGCCCTCACCGACACGACCCTGAGCTTCCTCGACGCCTGCGACACGATCATCGAGATCGTCACGTTCGACTCGACGACGATCCACAACACCCTGGCGATGGCCGACACGTTCCGCTCGATCGGCTATCCGCCGACGAAGGTCCGCTACCTCGTGAACCGGGCCGACTCGTCGGGCGGGATGGACATCAACGAGCTTGCCCGGGCCATCGGCCGGGTCCCCGAGCACTACGTCGTCTCCGACGGACGGCTGGTCATCCAGGCGAACAACGGCGGCGTCCCGTTCGTCCTCGCCGAGCCCGGCGCCCAGGTCAGCATCGACATCACCCGGGTCGCCCAGGAGCTCCTCGTGGGCGACGCGGTCCCGGTCGGGGCGCGGCGCTAGATCCAATGTCCGACCCGCGTCCGATCGGGGTCTTCGACTCCGGTGTCGGCGGCCTGACGGTGTTGCGCGAGATCCTCCGCCGGCTGCCGGGCGAATCGACGATCTACCTCGGCGACAACGCCCGCGCGCCGTATGGTCCGCGGCCGGATGACGAGGTCCTGGCCTTCAGCCGGCAGGCGATCGAGCTGCTGGCCGAGCGGGACGTCAAGGCGATCGTCATCGCCTGCAACACGTCGACGGCGATCGCCCTCGCCGACCTGCGCCGGCGCCACGACTTGCCGATCCTCGGGGTCATCCGTCCGGGGGCGGTCACGGTGGCCCTGTCCACGCGCAATCGGCGGGTCGGCGTGATCGCGACGTCGGCGACGGTTCGCTCGCACGCCTACTTCCAGGCGATCAAGGAGGAGAACCCGGCGATCGAGGTCTACGAGCACGCGACTCCGGCGCTCGTGCCGCTCGTCGAGGCCGGTCGCCTGCGCGGCGCCGAGGTCGAGGCGATCGTCCGGGAGTCGCTCGACGGCCTCCTCGGCGAGCGGAGCGCCGACGGGACGCCTCGTCGAGCCGCAGCCGGCCTCGGCCGGGATCGACACCCTGCTCCTCGGCTGCACCCACTACCCCCTGATCGAGGCCGCGATCCGGGCCGTGACCGGCGACCGGATCGCCCTCGTCGATTCGGCGACCGCCACGGCCGGCGCGCTCGTGCGACCTCCTCGCGATCAACGGCCTCGAGGCGCCCGGCTCGAGCCGGGGCACGGCCGCCGACCCGGGCCGCGCCGGCCACGATCGCCCGGCACCGGCCGCCGGGCCGGCCACCCATCGCCAGCTGACGACGGGATCGATCGAGTCATTCCGTGACCTGGCCGGGCGACTGTTCGGCGACGGGCTTCGTCGACGTCGAGGCGATCGAGCTGGGGGTCCCGGTCGGATGACGAACTCACGCCGCGACGATCGCCTCTGGCAGGCCGGCTTCCTCGTCGGTTCCGCGCTCGGCGCCGCTGTCACGGTCCTCGGCCGGCGGGCCGAGCGCTCCGCGCGTCGCGGCCTCGTCGACTGGACCCAGGTCGAGTCAGTGGCGATCGGCCGGCTGCGCAAGGCGCCGGGCAGCCTGTCGGCCGACGAGCTGCGCCGCTCGGAGGCCGCCTACGACGCGGCGATGGCCGTCGTCGTGCCCCGCCTCTCGAGCGCGCTCGGGACCGAGCTGCCCGGGATCGTCGACCGGGTCGGCGTCGTCGACCGGGCCGGCTGGGTCCGGGCCAACGCCGCCAGCTTCGGCGACCTGATCGGCCGGCTCGAGGGCCAGCTCCTCGACCAGGTCGTGCCGCCCGGCGGCGGCCTCGTGCCGGCGACGCTGGCGATCGCCAACCGCTGGGTGACGACCCGCCAGATCGGCTACCTCCTCGGCTTCATGGGTGCCCGGGTCCTCGGCCAGTACGACCTCGCCCTGCTGGCCGCCGAGAGCACGCCCGGCCGGCTCCTGTTCGTCGAGGAGAACATCCGCCAGACCGCCCGGGTCCTGGACGTGCCGCTCGATCCGTTCCGGACCTGGATCGCCCTCCACGAGACGACCCACGCCTTCGAGTTCGAGGCCCATCCCTGGCTCCGGCCGTACCTCGCCGAGCGCCTCGAGCGCCAGCTGACGGCCTTCTCGAACGGCGCCGCATCGCTCAGCCGCGACGGCGATCAAGCGGCTCGGCCGGTCGCTCCGCGGCGAGGGCGGCGACCGAGCACTGGATGGAGCGGCTGATGGACGGCGAGCAGCGCCGGCTGTTCCGCGAGACCCAGGCCGTGATGAGCCTGCTCGAGGGCTTCAGCGACTTCGTCATGGACGAGTACGGCCGGGACCTGGTGCCCGGCGTGGAGCGGATCAGCGAGCGCTTCCATGCCCGCCGCGACCAGAAGAAGACCGGCGTCGAGCGGGCGGTGATGCGCCTCATCGGCATGGACCTGAAGATGGAGCAGTACCGCAAGGGCGAGAAGTTCGTCGCGGCGATTGCCCGGGCCGGCGGCCCAGCGGCCCTGAACCGGCTGTGGGATGGCCCCGAGAACCTGCCCCGCGAGGGCGAGATCGAGGCGCCCGAGCGCTGGCTGGCGCGGGTGATCGGCTCCGAGGCACGACGCTTGACCGACGACGCACGCGCGGTCGGCGGGCCCCGGCCGCGGCCCGCATGGCGTTCCCGCGGCGATCGCCCTCAGCCCGATCCTGTCCGCCCGCTACCGGTCCCGCGACCTCGAGCGGATCCGGGCCGCCGCGCCCGGCGCGCGCCTCGTGATGGTCTCGTCGGAGGGCCTGGCCGACGGTCCGGTCGAGGACGTCGAGGTCCTCCTGCGCGGCTTCCTGAGCGCCGACGCGTTCGACCGCGTGCTCGCCCGGACGCCGCAGGCTGGCCTGGGTCCACTCGGCGACGGCCGGCGTCGAGCGGGTGCTGACCCCCGCCAGCCTGCCAGCGCGGCCTCGTGATCACGAACGCCCGGGGCGTCTTCTCGCAGCCGATCGCCGAGTACGTCCTGATGATGATCCTGGCCGTCAGCCGGCGGCTGCCGCAGCTCCTCGAGCTCCAGCGCGAGCGGACCTGGCAGCCGCTCGAGGGCGCCGAGCTCGCGCGACGTGACCGTCGGGGTCGTCGGCCTCGGCTCGATCGGGCGGGCGGTCGCGCGCCTGGCGACGCGCGTTCGGCTGCCGGGTGATCGCGACCCGGCGCCGGTCCGAGGCTGGCGCCGCTGCGACGTCCGAGGACGAGCCGGGCGCCGTTGAGCGGCCGGTCGGCGATCTCGGCCATGCCCGGATCCTCGGTCCGGACGGCCTGCCCGAGCTCCTGGCCGAGTCGGACTTCGTCGTCCTCGCCGCGCCGCTCACGCCGGCCACCGAGAACCTGATCGACGCGGCGGCGCTCGAGGCGATGAAGCCCGGCGCCTGGCTGATCAACGTGGCCCGCGGCCGGCTGGTCGACGAGCGGGCGCTCCTGCGGGCGCTTGCGCGAGGGCCAGATCGGCGGCGCGATCCTCGACACGTTCCGCGACGAGCCGCTGCCGGCGACCTCGCCGTTCTACGGCCTCGAGAACGTCGATCGTCACGCCCCATACGTCGTGGTCGAGCGGCCGCGTCCTCGATCGCGTCGGTCGAGCTGTTCTGCGCGAACCTGCGCCGCTACGCCGCCGGCGAGCCGCTCCAACGTGGTCGATCCCGGCCGCCGGCTACTGACCGACGCGGCGACCGCCGGAGTCACGACCTGAGCCGGCGCCTGACTCGAACGCCGATCGCCGCGATCGGTGACAATCGGGCGGCATGCAGATCGCGATCGTCGGGCTTGCCGGAGCGGGTAAGACCACCGTCTTCAACACGCTGACCCGGGGCCACGCCGAGACCGGCGGATTCGGCGGGATGCAGCTCAACGTCGGCGTCGTCAAGGTCCCCGACCCGCGGCTCGAGCGCCTCGCCGCGATCTTCAAGCCGAAGAAGATCGTCCAGGCCGACGTCACCTACGCCGACCTGCCGGCGCCGCCCGCCTCGTCCGAGGGCCACGTCGGGACCGAGGAGCTGCCCGCCGAGCACCTCGCCCGGCTGCGCGACTCGGACGCCCTGCTCCATGTCGTGCGCGCATTCGAGGATCCCTCGGCGCCGCATCCCGATGGCTCGGTCGACCCGTGGCGGGACATCGAGCGGCTCGACCTCGAGTTCGTCCTGGCCGACCTGGCGATGACCGAGCGCCGGCTCGAGCGGCTCAAGGCGACCGGCCGCCACGGCACGCCGGCCGAGCGCGAGTCGAACGAGCGCGAGGAGGTCGTCCTGACCCGGCTCCACGCCGGCCTGGTCGACGGGCTCGCCGATCCGCGACGTCGAGCTCGACGCCGACGAGGAGAAGGTCCTGCGCGGCTTCCGGTTCCTGAGCCAGAAGCCGGTCCTCGTCCTGCTCAACGTCGGCGAGGGCGACATCGCCCGCGAGGCCGAGATCGTGGCCGGGATCGCCGACCGCTACGACCATCGCCATGCGCTCGTCGAGGCGCTCTCGGCCCGGATCGAGATGGAGCTCGGCGAGCTCGAGCCGGACGAGGCGGCGGCGTTCATGGAGGAGCTCGGGATCCACGGCTCGAGCCTCGACCGGGTGATCGGGCTGTCGTATCGGCTCCTCGGCCTGGTCAGCTTCCTGACGGCCGGCCCCGACGAGGTCCGCGCCTGGCCGATCCCGTCAGGCTCGACCGCCGTGGACGCGGCCGGCGCGATCCACACGGACCTGGCCCGGGGCTTCATCCGGGCCGAGACGGTCGCCTACGAGGACCTCCTCGAGCTCGGCTCGATGGCCGAGGCGCGCAAGCACGGCCGCCTCCGCTCCGAGGGCAAGACCTACCTCGTCAAGGACGGCGACGTGCTCGAGATCCTCTTCTCGAAGTAGGGTCTCGACTGACAACGGCTCGCTAGCACTGCGAGGCTCCTCGTACCAATCCGGCGTCAACGGCCTGTTGAGCAACTTGGCTGGTTCGGCATCTCGTCGGTGTTCGACAGGGGTCCGGCTGGCCCGGCTCGTAGACGAGGACGTCGCCACATCCGATGCGAGAAGCCGCCTGTCTGAATGCTGTCGCCCGATCGGGCTCACGCTGAAGCCGATTGTACGGTCAACGCCAGCTGAGCGGAACGTCATGCGGTCAGCGTGTTGAAGTCCGTCGGTGGCCTGTTCGACGAACAGTTGCGCGGTCCGCGAATCATCTCTGGGTAGCATGCGCGATTTTGGCGCCAGACGTCATTCATGAAGCCAGCGCCGCGTCTCTAACGAGCTCGCGGCACGCCCTCGACCTCGTCATCCGAGTACTCATCGACGTGGAGCCGTTCGATCAACGGAAAGACGGTCCGGGTCATCTGGGCGTCGGCCGACTGTCGCAGTGAGCTTCGCCGCGGAGTTGCAGGCGCGTCGTGACGAGAAGCACGGCGGACGCAAGGAACGTGAGACGACGCACGAGGGCTCCGATGCTGATGACGCTGGATCGCCCCTGGGACGCTCCGTGAGGCGACGATGCCACGGCACGTGAGTGAGCCGCCGCTCTGCAGCACCGGGAACGACTTCTGGCGAGCGCGGCGAGCGGATATCGCCCCAGGAGATCAAAATGCGGGCAATCCAGAGTCGTCCGGTCGGCACCAATCAGGCCGCGTATTGCGGCTTTGATCAGTCCTCCAGCCGCGATCAAATCGGCGCCATGGGCTCGGTTGGCAGCTTCGGCGCCATCCGCTATTCCGCCCTTTTGATCGCTCCGGGCGATAACGCCGCCGGGGAGGGGTGCAGCCTACGGCCGGAGCGCGGAAGCTCGCCTCGGAGCCGCCGCGACTCGGCAGGCGCTCAGTTCAGGGACGGATCCCGGTTCGGGCGCCAGCTCGGCGATGACCGCCCGGTAGTCGGGCAGGTCGTCTTCGTCGATGTCGTTCTCGTCGATGTCCTCGTCGCCCCAGTCGGGGCCCTGCGTCGGCGACCTCGAGGGTACTCAGCTGGGTCTCGTCTTCGTTCGTCGTGACGAGGACCGAGGCGGTGAGCCGATCGTCCAGGACACGGCGTGAAGCCTTGCTCCTCCTCGAGGACCCGGGCGACGGCCTCGATCAACGTATCCTCGTCGAACCCGTCGCGGACCTTGCGGCTGGCCGCCTTGACCAGCTCGAGGAATTCGTCCGGCTCGAAGCGCTCCTCGTGGACAAGGATCAGGTCCGAGAAGATGTCGCCTTCGGCCTCATGGAGCTCGTAGAAGTACATGCCCTCACGATACCCCGAGCGCGGCGAGATCGACGTCGTCCACATCGGCAACGCTGCCCGCGACATCGACCCGGCCGATCCCCGCGGCTGGCGGCTCGGGCGGGGGAGTGCCTACGCCGCGCTGACGTCGGCCCGTCTCGGGCTGCGGTCCGCCGCATTGATCGGGGCTGATCCAGTCGCGGCGCGAAGCCCGAGAGCTCGATTTGCTCAGAGCGGCCGGCGTGGACGTTCGGATCGTGCCCTCAGGCAGGGGCCGATCTTCGAGAACGTCGAGACCGAGCACGGCCGTGTCCAGACCTGTGTCGAGCCGGGTGACCGCGTGCCAGTCGTCGACGCTGCCGGGGCGTGGCGGGCCGCTCCGGGCTGGATGGTCGTCCCGGTCGCCGCCGAGACCCGGGCCGAATGGGCCGCGCGATCCCGTCGGACGCGCGCCTTGCCCTGGGCTGGCAGGGCCTGCTGCGGACGCTGGTCGCCGGCCAGCGGACCGGGCGGAGGCGCGCCGAGCCGCGGGCCGCTGGTCGAGCCGGGCGGACCTGATCGGTTTGAGCCGGGCCGACCTCGACCCGGGACCGACGACCGACGAGTTGAGTGGCGTCCTTCGGCCCGGCGCTCGGGTGGTCCTGACCGACGGACCCGCCGGCGGGATCGTCTTCGAGGCCGAGCCTGAGCGTCCCGCGCACCAGATCGACTACGCGCCATCGCAGCCCGGCAGGTCGACCCGACCGGCGCCGGCGACGTCTTCCTCGCGGCGCTCGTCGCCGCCTGGCTGGGACACGACCGGGGCCGGCCGCGGATCCGGCCCACCACGGCCGACTACGATTCGCGGCGCCGAGCCGGCGGCGCTCGCCGTCGGGCGTCGGCCTGCCGGCGGCCCTCGGATCGAGCCGCGGTCCTGGCCTGGATGCCGTCCTCGACTCCGGGCGGCCTGCGCTCGATCCGAGACCCGGCTCGCCAACGACCGCCTGAAGGGCGTCGGCTGCCGCCCGCCAACCGGCCGAGCTATCGAGCGGGCCCGGCTCTGGCCGATGCGTTCCGACGGCCGGGCTACCGGCGGTCGTCGGCAGGGGCGACACGGGTCGCGGGAATCGCACGAGCGCCGCGCCCGGCGGAGCTGGCTTCGAGCTATTGCGGCTCGCATCGGTCCGCTGGTGGCGGACTGGGGCGATGCACACAGACGCGACCCTGCGGACCCTCGGCGTGACCCAGGTGGTGGTCGTCGGCGATCGCGACGAGCGCGGGGGTCGAGTCGACCCCCGCCGGCGTATGAGCTTGGCTACAACGTCACCCTCGCCGTGGACGCGCTGACCGACATGAACGCCGACGCCCATGACCAACAGCGTCGCCCGGATCTTCCCGAGGATCGCGACCGGCAGGCCCGCGGACCCCTGCTAGCCGACGCGGCCTGCAACAGCGCTCATCGGCCCACGGCGCGCTGGCGGCCGCAGCGCCGAGCCGCCGGCTGAGCCTCAGCCGGCGCCGGCCGAGGTCCGCCTCGATCGTGCGCAACGGTCGCCCGAGCAGGCGCGAGCGCTGGGCGAGGCGATCGGCGGCGGCACAGGCGCCCAGGGCTCCGGCCGGGTCGCGCTCGCGATGCTCGAGGCACTTGGCGACCTCGATCCAGGCGAGGGCCGCATCGGGACCGCCGGCATGGGCGACGTCCTGCCAGGCCTCGAGGGCCTCGCGATGCCGCCCGAGCCGGCGCAGCAGCCGGGCCCGCTCGACGATCATCTCGAGCCGCGCCGGGCTCGCGATTCGGGACCACGGTCGCGTCGGCCCGCTGGTGTCAGGATCGTCGGTCCAGGAGCGCCGCGCGGGAGCCCGGGCCTGGACCAAGCCGCCGGCCGCGGAGCCGGGCTGGCGGGCCTTCGAGCGCCGCATCAAGGCAGTCGAGCGCGTCCCGGTCGCGCCGGGTCCGCGGATAGGCCCGGGCCAGCCCGAACAGGTCGCCGGCCGGCGCCGACCGCCGCATCGACGTCGCGCCGAGGTGGCGATCGGCGTGGGCCATCAACCGGGCCAGCGAGCGGACGTCCTCGTGGTTGTGGCGGACGACCTCGGCGATCGGCTCGACCGAGCCGCCCCGGAGCATCTCGAGGTAGCGCCCGGGGATCTCCCAGCCCTCGATGTCGTGGCCGCGACGCTCCCCGAGCAGCTCGGTCTCGACCGTCTTCAGCCGCGCATCGCTCATCCGGTGGCGGAAGACCCGCCGAACGAACGGCAGCAGGTCGAGGTGGCCGGCCAAAGGTCGGCGGCGGCCGGCGGTTGAGCCGGAAGCGGGCCACCAGGAGCGGCCAGTCGAAGCCCCGGCCGTTGTACGTGACGAGCCAGCCGTGGCCGGCAGGTAGGTCGGCGATCGCGTCGAGCATCCCGGCCTCGCCGGCCTGGTCGGGCAGCAGGAGCTGGACCTGGTGGAACCGGTCGCCGGTCCACCAGCCGAGCCCGACCAGGAAGGCCACGGTGCCGGCGCCGGTCGCCAGGCCGGTGGTCTCGGTGTCGAGGCAGACGAGCGGAACGTCCGGTCCGGGATGGTCCGGGCAAGCCGGCGATCCGATCCCGGTCGATGGGCAGGCTGATCGCCTCGGGCTCGATCCGGACATGGCCGCCGCCGGCACCCTGGATCCAGCGCGGCACCGAGGGCCGCGGCCAGCCGTTCGGCGCGCTCGGACTCGGCCGACCGTGCCAGGTCGGCCCACGGGCGGCCGCCGTCGCCCGCCCGGCTCGAGCCGCCGGGGCTGCCTCCCGCTCGAGCCGGAGCCGGTCGAGCCGGCGCTCGAGGATCCCGAGGTCGCTCATCGGCCGGGGCGGCTCGGTTCAGCCGGCCGCGATCGGCGGGCCGGCACCGAGCTCCCGGAGCGGCGAACAGGCGCAGGGCGAGGTCCCGGGCGTCGACCCCCGGTTCGAGGCGCGGACCCGTGCAGGCCGGGCAGCCTTCGTCGCAGCCACAGCCGGTGATCAGGTCGGCCGCCCCGGCGATCAGCTCCTCGGTCCGGCCGAACAGCCGCTCCGACAGGCCGACCCCGCCGGGCACGGTCTCGTACAGGTAGATCGTGGGCGCCTCGTGGTGCGGCGAGCGGACCTGGCTGACGAGGCCGAGGTCGTGCGGGTCGACCATCAGCAGGAAGCTCGCCACGGCCTGCAACGCCCGGCCGGCACCGACCAGGGCGACGTCGAGCTCGTCCCGCCGCCAGCGCGCCCGGGCCCGACGGCCACGATCGCGGGATCGACGGTCAGCCAGGCGGCGGTCGTCTGGAGCTCGATCTCGGGCAGGTGGATCCGGCCCCAGCCGAGGTTCTCGTTGGTCAGGAACTTGAGCTTCTTGTAGATCGTGGCCAGGCTCGCGACCATCACCTCGCCGTGCTGGCGCCGGCCGCCGGCGAGGGCCGCCGAGTCGAAGACGTCGAGCGGCTTCAGGGTCACGGCCACGGTCGGCCTGGGTGTAGTGGTCGACATCGACCCGCCGGACATACGCCTTGCGCTCGTCCCAGTCGAGCCGGTCGACGTGGAACTGGGCCGACTCATGGAGGTAGATCGCGTCCTCGTGGACGGCGGTCTGGGCCCCGAACAGGTCGATCTCGCCGATCACCCGCGGCCGGTCCGGGGTGGTGTCGATGATCACCACGTTCTCCGAGGCGGCCGTCCGGAGCGAGATGGACGAAGCCGGGAAGTTCTCGCTCGACCAGTACCAGCGGCCGTCGCCGGCCTGCCGAACGTGGTGCTCCTCGGCCAGGAAGGCGAGCAGGTCGTCGGCCGGGCCTGGCCCGAAGGCTTCGCCCGGCTCGAACGGCAGCTCGAACGTGGCGGCTTTGAGGTGGGCCAGCAGGATGTGCAGGTTGTCCGGATCGATGCGGGCTTCCTCGGGCGCCCCGTTGAGGAGGTAGTCCGGGTGGTGGATCACGTACTGGTCGACCGGCGACGCCGCTGGCGATCACGACCGCGACGCTGACGCCGCTCCGCCGTCCCGCCCGGCCGATCTGCTGCCAGGTTGCCGGCCACCGAGCCCGGATAGCCGGCGATGACGGCGACGTCGAGCCGGCCGATATCCACGCCCAGCTCGAGGGCGTTCGTGGCGACGACGCCGAGGATCTCGCCGCTGCGCAGGCCCTGCTCGATCGATCGTCGCTCGGTCGGCAGGTAGCCGCCGCGATAGCCCCGGACGCGCGAACGTGGACCGGCATGCTCCCGGAGCGACTCGCGCAGGCCGGTCAGGAGCAGCTCGACGGCGGTTCGCGAGCGACCGAACACGATCGTCTGGCGGCCGGCCCGCAGGAACGGCAGGGCCCAGCGGTTGGCCAGGGTCAGGGCCGAGCCGCGGGCCCCGGTCGCCGCGTCGAGCAGCGGGGGATCGACCAGAGGAGATGCCGTTCCCCGACGGGGCGCCGTTCCGATCGACCAGCGTCGGGGTCCGGCCGGTCAGGGTCGTGGCCAGCTCGAGCGGGTTGCCGATCGTGGCCGAGCAGCACACGACGAGGGGCGTCGAGCCGTAGTGAGCGCACAGCCGGAGGAGCCGCCGGAGGACGTTCGCGACATGGCTGCCGAATACGCCCCGATACGTATGGAGCTCGTCGACCACGATCACCTTGAGCTGCTCGAACAGCTGGAACCACTTCGTGTGGTGGGGCAGGATCGCGGCGTGGAGCATGTCCGGGTTGGTCACCACGACCTGGCCGGCGGTCCGGATCGCCGAACGGATCGGGGCGGGCGTGTCGCCGTCGTAGGTCGCCGTCGCGACGTCGAGGTTGGACAGCCGCGCCAGGGTGCTGAACTCGGCCACCTGGTCCTGGCCGAGGGCCTTGGTCGGGAACAGGAAGAGGGCCCGGGCGGCCCGGTCATCGGCCAGCGCCTGGAGGACCGGCAGGGCGTAGCAGAGGGACTTGCCGGAGGCCGTGGGCGTCACCACGACGACGTCCCGGCCGGCGTGAATCGCCTCGATCGCCTCGGCCTGATGGCTGTACAGGCGCTCGATCCCGCGTTCCGCCAGGCCGTGTCGGATCCGCGGGTCGAGCCACTCGGGGAGGGGGACCGTTCGCGCGGCGCGGGCCGGGATCAGCTCATGGTGGACGACCCCGCGGGCCATCGAGGGTTCCGCCAGCAGGTCGTCCAGGACGCGGCCCACGGTGGCCGGCGCATAGGTTCGCATCGAGCCTCCATACCGAACACATGTGCGAAATCTGCTCGGAGTCTAGCAGGACTCTGACGAGCGATTGCGTCACCTTGCCTGTCACGCCGAGCGGGCCCGGCGGTTTGACACGTCAGCTGCGGGTAGCTACGCTGCGCGGCAATGACCGGCCGGCCGGAGGATCCGAGCGAGCCCCGCGACCCGGCCTCCGGTGAGCCGACGGCCGCCCTGGATCCGGGCGAGGCCTGTTCGCCAGGGGTCGTGACCTCGCCGGCCTGTCGGTCGCCGGGATCACCCGGCGCCGGATCGCGATCGCGATGGCGGCCCTCCTGTGCGCCTGGATCGTGCTCGCCCTGTCGCGCCAGGTCGGCGAGGCGGCCGACGCGAGCAATCGGGCGAAGCAGCTCGTGGCCGGGCAACCAGGCCCTGACGAGCCAGATCCAGACCCTCAACGAGGAGCTGACCCTGATCCAGCAGCAGGCCTACATCGAGATCCAGGCCCGGGCCCACGGCCTGGGCGGACGCGACGAGAAGCCGTTCAGCCTGGCGGCCGATGCGCCGTCCCTGGCCCCCGATGCCCCGGGCAGCGAGTCGGTCGCCCTCGGGGCGGCGCCGGCCCGGACGAGCCCGCTCGACGGCTGGCTCGACCTGCTCTTCGGACCCGGCCACTAGATCAACGCGGGCGCAATCCGCCGTTCACACGACCGCGCGATCATTCTCCGGATCGGCCGATCGGGGGTTGCGTGAGGATGGAGCGTGGCGGTGGAGTCCGGACCCGAACATCGGCGACTCGACGAGGCCCGGACGGGCGCCGCCGTGGCGGCGTTGGGGGCCGTACCTCTCCGAGCGCCAGTGGGGGACCGTCCGCGAGGACTACAGCGACAACGGCGATGCCTGGTCGTACTTCAGCCACGACCAGGCTCGGTCGCGGGCCTATCGCTGGGGTGAGGATGGCCTGGCCGGGATCTCCGACGATCGCCAGCTCCTGTGCTTCGCGCTGACCGTCTGGAATGGCGCCGATCCGATCCTCAAGGAGCGCCTCTTCGGCCTGACGAACCGCGAGGGCAACCATGGCGAGGACGTCAAGGAGTACTACTTCTACCTTGACTCGACCCCGACCCACTCCTACATGCGCTACCTGTACAAGTACCCCCAGGCGGCCTACCCCTACGACGACCTGGTGGCCACGAGCGCCCGACGCGGCCGGCAGGACCTCGAGTACGAGCTGATCGACACCGGGGTCTTCGACACAGATCGCTACTTCGACGTCGAAGTCGAGTACGCCAAGGCGACCCCGGAGGACATCGCGATCCGGATCAGCGTCTCAAATCGCGGCCCGGAGGCCGCCCCGATCCACGTCCTGCCGACCCTCTGGTTCCGGAACACCTGGTCATGGGGCGGCGACGTGCCTCGGCCGAGCCTGCGTCGGGCTGGCAGAGGCGGCGGGGACGATCGTGGCCGTTCATCCCGACCTGGGCGAACGCCGCCTCGTCTGCCTCGATCCGGCCGAGCTGCTGTTCACCGAGAACGAGACGAACACCGAGCGCCTGGCCGGGGCCAGCAATCGGACTCCGTATGTCAAGGACGCCTTCGGCGCGTTCCTGGTCCATGGCCAACGATCGGCCGTAAATCCCGACCGGACCGGGACCAAGGCGGCGGCCCATTACCCGCTCGTCATCGAGCCGGGGACAACTCGATTGGTCCACCTCATGCTGGTCGATGGGCGGTCGCCAGCGACCCTGAACGCGGCCGAGGTCGATGCCCTGATCGACCTCCGCCGAGCCGAGGCGGACGCGTTCTACGACACGGTCATTCCCGCCTCGCTCGGCCTCGACCAGGCCCGGGTCATGCGCCAGGCCCTGGCCGGGATGCTCTGGTCGAAGCAGTCGTACCACTACGACGTCGGCCGCTGGCTCGGCGAGCACGGATCGGATCCGTACTCCGAGCCGTCGGCGGACAACCAGCGCAACGAGCATTGGCAGCACCTGGCCAATGCCGACGTGATCTCAATGCCCGACAAGTGGGAGTACCCCTGGTATGCGGCCTGGGACCTGGCCTTCCACTCGCTCGCCCTGAGGCCTGGTCGACGAGGCCTTTGCCAAGGACCAGCTCGAGCTGATGCTCCGCCAGGAATACCTCCACCCGAGCGGCCAGCTACCCGCCTATGAGTGGAATTTCGGCGACGTCAACCCACCCGTTCACGCCTGGGCCGCGATCTTCACCTATCGCCTCGAGCAGGCCCGTCGGGGCAGCGGCGACATCGACTGGCTCGAGCGGATGTTCCACAAGCTCCTGCTGAATTTCACCTGGTGGGTGAACCGGAAGGATCGCGAGGGCAACAACCTGTTCGAGGGCGGCTTCCTCGGCCTCGACAACATCGGGGTCTTCGACCGGAGCGCGCCCCTGCCGACGGGCGGTTTCCTCGAGCAGGCCGATGGGACCGCCTGGATGGCCCTGTTCTGCCAGAACATGCTCGAGATCGCCAGCGAGCTGGCTCTCCATCGGCCGGTCTACTCCGACATGGCCGGCAAGTTCGTCGAGCACTTCCTGTGGATCGGCGCTTCGATGATGCATGCCGGCGCCGAGACCGGCATGTGGGACGAGGAGGACGGCTTCTTCTACGACGTTCTGCGCTCGCCTGACGGGACATCGCGGCGGCTGAAGGTTCGCTCGATGGTCGGCCTTCTGCCGCTCTGCGCCGCGACCGTATTCGACGGGACGCTGCTGGCCCGGCATCCCGAGTTCGGCGAGCGAATGCGGCAGTTCCTGAACGACCGGCCCGCGCTTCGCCGCTTCATCCACGACCCGGTCGCGATCGGCCAGGGCGGGCGCCGGCTGGCTTCGATCCTCGACGAGACGAAGCTCCGCCGGGTGCTGGCCGCGATGCTCGACGAGGCCGAGTTCCTCAGCCCGTACGGCATCCGATCCCTGTCGCGCTTCCACGAAGACCATCCGTACGTCCTGAAGATTGACGACCAGGAGTTCACGGTGGCCTATCTGCCGGCCGAATCCGACAGCGGCATGTTCGGCGGGAACTCGAACTGGCGGGGTCCGGTCTGGATGCCGGTGAACGCCCTGATCGTGCGGGCCCTGATCCAGTACCACCTCTACTACGGCGACTCGTTCACGGTCGAATGCCCGACCGGCTCGGGCCGGTTCATGAACCTGTACGAGGTTGCCGAGGAGATCGGCCGCCGGCTGGCCAGCATCTTCGTCCGCGACGAGAGTGGCCGGCGGCCCGTCTTCGGCGGGGTCGCCAAGTTCCAGGATGATCCCCTCTGGCGGGACAACCTCCTGTTCTACGAATACTTCCACGGCGACAACGGGGCCGGCCTCGGGGCGAGCCATCAGACCGGTTGGACCGGCCTGATCGCCCGCTCGCTCCACCTCTTCGCGACGACCTCGTCGGAGCAGGCTCTCGCCCTGGGCAAGATCGCCGCGGTCACGGAGCTCGAGGTCAAGCCTCGGCCGTCTCGGACGACTCGCCGATCCCGTGCCTGAGCGTTGCCGCCCGGCAATCTCGGCTAGCAGTCGGCGGCTGCTGCGTCGACCGCTTGCCGGGCGAGCAGGAGCTGCGGTCGGGCCGGGTCGAACTGGGCGTTGGCCGAGGCGACCGCGAGGGTGTTGTTCGACCTGAAGTCCTCGACCGAGCTGTCCATGTCGGTTTTCAACAGGGCGACTGCCGCGGCCCACTGATCGGCGGCCGAGGCCAGGCAGGGGACGGCCGGTTGGGCCGCGATCCAGGCCTGCTCCCAAACGGCGAACTGCGAGTCGGCCGCGTACTGCTCGAGCGAGCTGCCCTCGGCGTCCTGGAAGATCGCCGTGATCGTGTCGAACGTCGTGTCGACGTGGTGGGCGTAGGCGGCAGCACCGCTCAAGCTGGCCGAAGGACCAGGTTCGCCTGGGCCGGCCGAGCCCGCCGGCCCGCCGCCGGATCGAGCCGGGCTGGCGCAGGCGCCGAGCCCGAGGGCAAGGGCCGCCGCGAGAGCCAGCAGTCCAAGCCCGGTCCTGAACATCGTCAAGTCATGATCGCAGGCCAGGGCGACGATCGCGCCGACGGTGGTCGACGCGACGCTTGCTATCCTCGACCCCCGGCTGACTTCTTCTCGGGAGGGACTGTGCTGGCCCATCGTCTGAGCGTGCGATCCCTGGTCAGCCTTCGGGGGGCCGGTTCGGCCTGGACTCGGGCGTGAGCGAGCCGCCTGCCCCGGCGACCGACCGCGGCCCGGCGACCGGGGACCCAGCTGCATCGCCCCTCGAGGTCCTCAAGGTCGCCGGTCGCCTGGGGCTGACCTCGTTTGGCGGACCGATCGCGCATCTTGGGTACTTCCATCGGGAGTACGTCGAACGGCGGGCCTGGCTGGACGAGGCGGCGTACGCGGACCTCGTCGCGTTGTGCCAGTCGTTGCCCGGACCAGCGAGCAGTCAGCTCGGGATCGCCATTGGCACCCATCGGGCGGGTATTCGAGGCGGCCTCGCGGCCTGGTTCGGGTTCACCCTGCCATCGGTGGTGGTGCTCGTCGCGTTCGGCTTCCTCGCGAACTCGGTCGATCTGTCGCAGGCGGGCTGGGTCCACGGTCTGAAGCTGGCGGCCGTCGCGGTGGTCGCCCAAGCCGTCTGGCTGATGGCTCGGACCCTGACCCCGGACTGGCCGCGCCGGGGGATGGCGTTCATCGCCGCGGCCCTTGCGCTGGCCTGGACGAGCGCCTTCTCACAGGTCTCGATCATCCTCGGAGGTGCGTTCGTCGGCTGGCTGGTCCTTCGACCTCGAGTCGAGGCACGCACCGGATCCGACCTCCGGGTGGTGCCGCGCCGAATTCGGCATCGCCGCCCTCGGCCTGTTCGCCGGCCTGCTCCTCGGGCTGCCCTTGCTGAACGGCGCGGGTGGTCATCCGCTCGAGTTCTTCGAGGGCTTCTATCGGTCGGGTGCCCTCGTCTTTGGCGGAGGCCATCTCGTACTGCCACTCCTCCACACGAGGGTGGTCGATCCGGGTTGGGTGACGAACGACCAGTTCCTGGCCGGTTACGGCGCTGCCCAGGTGGTTCCGGGGCCTCTTTTCTCCTTCTCCGCCTACCTCGGCACCGTCGAGGGCCCGGCACCCAACGGCGTGGTGGGAGCGTTGATCGCCGTGGTCGGGATCTTCCTGCCCGGGATCTCTCCTCATCTTCGGCAGCCTGCCGTTCTGGGCGAGGCTGCGCGGCTCGATCCCGTTCGGGCGGGCGTTGGCCGGGACCAATGCCGCGGTCGTGGGGATCCTGGTGGCCGCGCTCTATACGCCCGTCTGGACGAGCTCGGTTGGGTCGATCGGAGACGTGGTCGTTGCGGCCGCAGCGCTGGGACTGCTGCTGACCCGGCGGGTGCCGCCGATCGTGGTGGTCGCCTTAGCGGCGGCTGCTGGACAGGTCCTCGCAGCCGTGTGAGGCCGATGTCCGAGCCCGGCAGGCCGCGAGCAGGACAAGCTGCTCCCGAGCACGAGCGCGGTGGTCCTCTCGGTCATGCTCCGATGATCGCGGGCCAGCCAGCGGCAGACGATCAGGGGCGACGGCGTCGGAGCAGCCGGGGGAACATGACGACCCATCCGGCGAACGCTCCGACCAGGACGAGCCATCGGCCGGTCGGCGGGACGTCATCGACCCGAGCGACCAACGCGGTGTTCGGGGCGACGGCGCCCGTGGGCGAATTGACGATAACGACGACAAGGAAGCCGCCCGAATTGTCGTCATCGGGCTGACACGTCTCGGTCCCGCGCAGGACCGCGCAGTTCATCGATGCCGACGAGATCGAGTAGTGCACGAGCTGGGGCGGAGCGATCGTGAGGCCGGTCGGCGGTGAGACTTCGGACACCCAATAGCTGCCGGGACCTGGCGGGTTGAAGACCGCGAAGCCGTACGTCGCATCAAGGCTCGCGAGCACTGGCGCGTCTGCCCCAGCGGGCTCGTAGATCCCGTCGCCATTGTCGGCCCGGATCTCGAACCGGGCTCCGCCGACGATGACGTCATCGGCCGTCGCCGAGGTTCCCTGATCGTTGACCTTGGCGACGATCAGTGGCGGATCCGGCGGTGGCGTGGGCGTGGGCGTCGGCGTCGGGCCGACTGTCGGTGAAGGTGTTAGGACCGGCGTGGGCGTGGGCGTGGGTGTCGGCGTTGGGCCGACTGTCGGTGAAGGCGTTGGGACCGGCGTGGGCGTGGGCGTAGGTGTCGGCGTCGGCGTGGGCGTGGGCGTGGGCGTCGGCGTGGGCGTCGGCGTTGGGACCGGCGTGGCCGAAGGAGTCGGTGTGGGCGTCGGAGTCGGCGTTGGGACCGGCGTGGGCGTCGGAGTCGGCGTTGGGACCGGCGTGGCTGAAGGAGAAGGCGTCGGCGTGGGTATCGGCGTGGGTGTCGGCGTGGGTGTCGGGGCACTGCAGTCGATCACCGCGTCCATGCGACGGCCGGCGACAGCCGAAGTCGAGGCGAGTGCCTCGGGCACGACCTGGGCATGGACATTCAGGCCACCGTCGCCCAGATAGCTGCCGGGCGCGAGATGGAACGAGGCCTCCCAGGCGTCCGCTGCGACATAGGCGAAGTCAGGTGGACTGCCGTTCGGACTGTTGCTGCCGTCGACGAGCTTCTGGGTCTGGCCGAGCTTGACGTAGTTGTCGTTGTTCGACGGCAGGATCGCCCAGCCACGGATGGTGACGACGAGGACGTAGAAGGTCTGGGTCGAGCAGTCATAGCGGCCGTAGAGGCGTGACAGGACTGGGTGGTCGGGCTTGCCTGCCTCGAACATCTCGGCGAGGAAGTCCAGGTCCGGCGTCGTCCAGTCGGCCCTCGAGCCGTCGATGGTGATGCCGGCGGGGGTGACCTCGCGGACGTTTGGCGCTGCGGACAGGGCTCGTCCCGCCGGCGAGACCACGATCAGCCCTGCCGCGATCATCAGGCTCGTGATGAGGGTGCCCAACGCGCGTCGAGGCATCCGAGTTCCCCTTGCGACCTGCCCAATAGAGCGACCCGGTGGCGCCCCGAGCGAGAGAGGCCACCAGGCGGACCCGGTAGCCTGAGCCTACCCTTGGGGCGCGAACATGACCATGGCCCAAACGACCCGATCGATCCGGGACCTTCTCGCCCGGACCTTGGCTCGCCTGGACCGTAATGGCCGGGCATGACCGCCCGCAGGCGGACGGCGCTTGGCGCCGCCTCGCCTGGTTCGGTACCATTCGCGACCGGGGCTGACCGTGGCGGAGTAGCTCAGTGGTAGAGCAGGGGACTCATAAGCCCTGTGTCGCAAGTCCAATTCTTGCCTCCGCTACCAACTTGCCAGCCCTGACCCGAATGGCCGCCGACCCGGAAGCGACCATGACCGTGGCCAGCCGAACGCCCTTCCGGCTCGCCCGGCTCGACGTGGTCTCGTCATGACCGCCGCCCCCCGCAAGCTGTTTCGGCTCGCGACGATCGACACGTCCGAGCGGCCCCTCCACATCCTGTGGACCATCGACGAGGACGGCGTGTGGATCGTGCCCTGGGCCTCGTTCGAGGCCGAGGATGAACGCCGGCTGGGCGAGACGATCGGCCGGATGGTGCCGTCTCCGACCCCGGATGCCGGCCGAGATCGTCGCCCTGACCGTGCCGGGGCGCAGTTCGTGGCCCTCACCAGCCAGCAGGCGGCCGCCGATCGCGGCCGAGGTAGCCGCGGCGCTGCCGGTGAACGTGACGGCCTGACGCAGCGAGCCGGGACCGCCGCGACCGTCCTGATCGAGAAGATCGTTGGGAGCCCGCGCCGGTCCGCCCGCGGTGGCCCACCGGCGCCGCGGCTGACCTGCGGCCGACCCCAAATCGTCATCCGAAACGGCCTCATGCGGCCGAAGAGCGCGGCCGAATCTGGCGAATATTGGTGGACGTACTCCAGGCGAGGATCTGGGCCGATGCCGCTCCGTTCAGGTACGGGCGGCGAGGAAGTTCACGCTCGGGTCGCCACCCGCGGTTTGAGGCAATGTGCCTGACCGGCCCCAAAGCTCCAACGAACACTACGGGGGCTAATAAATGCGCCTTTCGGGCGGTGGCGCCGGCAGGGCCCGCATCGCGCGGGCTCGCCCGAGCCCGGCGGCCCAGCCCGGCGGCCGCCGCCTGAATCCGGGCCAGCAACGCCCCATCGGAGGGCGCCCGGACGTGAGGGAACTGGACGATCCGCCCCGGCGTCCTCCCCGTACTACCAGTGTGGAGCGACCACCGACTCGTCATCGGGCCAGGAACGCAGCCGAGCGTATACTCGACCCGAGGCCGGCGCACAGTCGCCCGCCGAATGACTCGGAGGCTCCTTTTTGAACGCCAAATTCGCCCGCAACGGGATCGTGATGCTGGTCTTCGTGGCGGTCACCCTGGTGCTGCTCTGGCAGCTCCTGGGGACGTCGACGCAGGCCAATTCCGTCGGCTACTCGCAGTTCCTGGCCAACGTCCAGGGCGGCAAGGTCGCCAACGTGGTCCAGGAGCAATCGACCCTGACGGTGACCACGACCGATACCCCGGCGGTTACCTACACCGTCACCGTCCCGACCATCCTGGTCGACGTCCTCAGCCAGATGCGGGTCGCGGCCGCCGCCGGCAACCAGACCCTGCAGGCCAACGTATTCGAGGCGAAGGACGCCCCGGACACCTCGTGGATCGGGCTCCTGGCGACGACCCTCCTGCCGCTGATCCTGATCGTCGGCTTCATCCTGTTCATGATGCGCCAGGCCCAGGGCACGAATAACCAGGCCTTGAGCTTCGGCAAGAGCCGGGCCCGGATGTTCCTGGGCAACAAGACCGTGGTCACGTTCAACGACGTGGCCGGGGTCGACGAGGCGAAGCTCGAGCTCCAGGAGGTCGTGGAGTTCCTGAAATATCCCGAGAAGTTCAACTCGCTCGGCGCCCGCATCCCGCGCGGCGTCCTCCTCGTCGGGCCTCCCGGTACCGGCAAGACCCTGATGGCCCGGGCCGTGGCCGGCGAGGCGGGGGTGCCCTTCTTCAGCATCTCCGGCTCGGAGTTCGTCGAGATGTTCGTGGGCGTTGGCGCAAGCCGCGTGCGCGACCTGTTCGACCAGGCCAAGCGCAACTCGCCCTGCATCGTCTTCGTCGACGAGATCGACGCGGTCGGCCGCCAGCGCGGCGCCGGCCTGGGCGGCTCGCACGACGAGCGCGAGCAGACCCTCAACCAGATCCTGGTCGAGATGGACGGCTTCGACACGAACACGAACGTGATCGTTGTCGCCGCGACGAACCGCCCGGACGTCCTCGATCCGGCCCTCCTCCGGCCTGGCCGGTTCGACCGCCAGGTGATCCTCGACCGCCCTGACATGCGGGGCCGCACGGCGATCCTCAAGGTCCATACCAAGGGCAAGCCGCTCGACAAGGGCCTCGACGTCGAGGGCATCGCCCGCCAGTCGCCTGGCTTCTCCGGAGCGGACCTGGCCAACCTCGTCAACGAGGCGGCGATCCTGTCGGCCCGGCGCAACAAGAAGGTCATCGGGATGTCCGAGTTCCAGGAGGCCCTCGAGCGGATCGTGGCCGGCCCGGAGCGGCGCAGCCGGGTGATCTCGGACGCCGAGAAGAAGATCATTGCCTACCACGAGGGCGGCCACGCGGTCGTCATGCGGGTCCTGCCCAAGTGCGACCCGGTCCAGAAGGTCACGATCATCAGCCGGGGCATGGCCCTGGGCTACACGATGGGCGTGCCCCAGGAGGACCGCTACCTGAAGTCGAAGACCGAGTTCGAGGACCAGATTGCCGGCCTGCTGGGCGGCAATGCCTCGGAACGGATCGTCTTCGGCGACACGACAACCGGCGCAAGCAACGACATCGAGAAGGCGAGCGATCTCGCCCGGCGGATGGTGACCGAATACGGCATGAGCGAGAAGCTCGGGCCGCTGGCCTTCGGCAAGCGGGACGAGATGGTCTTCCTCGGCCGGGACATCGCCGAGCAGCGAAACTACTCGGACGAGATCGCCAAGCAGATCGACGAGGAAGTCCGGGCGATCATCGACCGGGCCTACGAGCGAGCTCACGACGTGCTCATCGCCAACCGCGAGCGGCTCGACCACCTGGCGGCCAAGCTGGTCGCCGAGGAGACGGTCGACTCGGCCGACTTCGAAGCCCTCTTTGCCGATCTGCCACCCAAGACCGACCAGCGCACGGCCGGGGCGATCGTCGCCCCGGGCGACGATGGCTCGGTGGGGGAGCCGACGCCCAGCCCGATCTGAGCGAACGGAGTTCCGCAACCACGGCGGGCGAGCCAGCACGGCTCGCCCGTTTGGATTCCTGGGCCAGCCCGCGAGTCTGGTCGCCCGACCCGCGTGGTCGCGACGGGCGAACAAAATGCCCGATTCCACGCCGGAGAGTTGGACTCTGAGCCCGTCGTTCCACGGTTCTGTTCGCCCACGGCGGACGAACCGGGCAGGTGCCGGTCAAAGGATCCGCGCGGAGGGTCGATTCGATCGATCTGTTCGCCAGAGGCGACGCCGCGGCCGCAATTGCGCGGCGCCGCGGCCGCAATTGCCGGCGTCGCGGCCGCAATTGCCGACGCCGCGGCCGCAATTGCCGACGTCGCCCACGAGGTGAGCCCTCGGGCCTGCCTCGGTACACTGGCCGGGACGACCGGCGGCCCCCATTGGAAGGATCCGACCAGCGATGACCAGCGAGCTCGATGCCTACCTCGAGTCGAACCGCGACCGACGCCTGGCGTCCTACTTCGAGTTCCTCCGGATCCCGAGCATCTCGGCCCAGCCCGAGTACGGCGAGGCGTGCCGCCAGGCCGCCGAATGGCTCGCCGGCCAGCTCCACGGGATGGGCATCGACAATGTCGAGGTGTCCGAGACGGGCGGCCATCCGATCGTCTACGGCGACTGGCTCCACGCGGCCGATGCCCCGACGGTCATCGTCTACGGCCACTACGACGTCCAGCCGGTTGACCCGATCGAGCTGTGGGAGACCGCCCCGTTCGAGCCGTTCCTGAAGGGCGACCGGGTGGTCGGCCGGGGGGCCGCCGACGACAAGGGCCAGATCCATCTCCACCTCCGCGCGACCGAGGCGATCCTGGCCACGCGGGGCAGCCTGCCGGTGAACCTGAAGTTCGTCTTCGAAGGCGAGGAGGAGTCGAGCTCGATCCACCTCGACGCCTGGCTCGAGGCCAATCGCGAGCGGCTCGCGGCGGACCTGGCGGTGATCAGCGACAGCGGCTTCTTCGACGGCAACCTGCCGGCGATCACCGTCGGCCTGCGCGGAATCTGCTACCTCCAGGTCGATGTCAGTGGAACTGCCGTCGACCTCCACTCGGGCCAGTTCGGCGGTGCCGTCCAGAACCCGGCAAATGCCCTGGCCCAGGTCATCGCCGCCCTGAAGGGTCCCGACGGCCGGGTTCGGGTGCCCGGCTTCTACGACGACGTCGTCGCCCTGACCGAGGCGGATCGAGCGGCCTTCGCCGCCCTGCCGTTCGACGAGGAGGTCTACCGGACCGACCTCGGCCTGCCGGCCCTCGTCGGCGAGTCGGGCTACACGACCCTCGAGCGACGGGGCGGCCGGCCGACCCTCGACGTCAACGGGATCTGGGGCGGTTTCCAGGGTGACGGGGCGAAGACGATCATCCCGGCCCATGCCCACGCCAAGATCAGCTGCCGCCTCGTCACGGCCCAGGATCCCGACCGGATCTTCGAGCTGGTCCGGGCCTACATCCAGGAGATCGCGCCGCCCGGCTGCGTCGTCGGCGTGACCTACCTCGGTGGCGGCCGGCCGAGCCTGACCCCGATCGACCATCCGGCCACCCAGGCCGCGGCCCGGGCGATCGAGGCGACCTTCGGCCGGGCCCCGGTCTACATCCGGGAAGGCGGCTCGATCCCGGTCTGCGCCAGCTTCGAGTCGATCCTCGGCCTGCCCGTCGTCCTGCTCGGCTTCACGCCGCCCGACGACAATGCCCACGCCCCCAACGAATCGATGTCGCTGACGAACCACGAGACGGCGATTCGAACGGTGGCCGCGTACTGGGACGAGCTCGCGGCGCTGCCCCGCTGAGGCCGGCCGGCCTGTGCAGAAATGTGCAGTCTGGACGGGTGATTCGGCCCCCTCCGGGTGCTAGGATGCGGTCACTGCCATCACCGGGAGGATCCATTCGCGTGAGCACCGAAGCAGCCGAGCCGACCATTGGCCAAAAAGGCGTGTGGCGTCTCGAAACCCCGAACGGGAGCATGGCGCCGCGTTCGGCGCTCGATGTCCTGGTCGACCTGAACGATCGGGTGACCAGCGGCAAGGTCGGCGAGTTCCAGCCAATCCCGCTCGGCTTCACCCCCCTCGACAAGACGATCGGCTCCGGCCTCCGGCCGGGCGAGCTGCTCCTGCTGGGCGGCGCCCAGGGCACGGGCAAGACCACGATGGCCCTCCAGATGGCTCGCAACGTCGCCTCGGCCGGCCAGGCCAACGTCCTGTACATCTGCTTCGAGCACGAGGAGCAGTACCTCCTCAACCGGATGATTGCGATGGAATCGGCCCTCGCCCATCTGCCCCACAAGACCGGCGCGATCAAGATCCAGGACGTCCGCAAGGAGATCCTCGGGTCGTGGCTGGCCGAGGGCCAGTCGGGGACCCAGCTGGCCAACAACCCACGCCTCCGGCCGTCGCTCGACCGGATCGCCCGCTACGGCCAGAACCTGTTCCTGCTGCGGGGCTCGCAGACGGCCAGCACCGTCGACAACATCCGCAACCTCGTCCGGCAGCACCGCGAGCTGTCGGGGGACCGGCGCCTGATGGTCATCGTCGACTACATGCAGAAGGTGCCGGTCATCCCCGAGCCGCCGACCGAGGCCGAGAAGGTGACCTACGTGATCAACGGCCTGAAGGACATCTCGTTGTCCGAGGACGTCCCGATGATCGCGATCGTGGCCGCCGACAAGGAGGGCCTCAAGGCCGCCCGCCTGCGCAACCACCACCTTCGCGGCTCGTCGGCGATCAACTACGAGGCCGACATCATCCTGATCCTGAACGAGAAGTACAACGTCGTGGCCAAGGTGAACATCGAGTTCAACCCGTACCAGGCGCAGCGCTTCCGCGACTGGGTGATCGTCTCGGTCGAGAAGAACCGGGGCGGCCAGGACAATGTCGATCTCGAGTTCGAGAAGCACTTCGAGTTCTCCTGCTTCGATCCGAACGGCCGGACCGTCCAGGAGAAGCTGATCGAAGAGCGGCTCTACAACGACTGACCAAGGCGGACCGGGCGACGGCGCTTTCCGGCGATCGTCGAGATCGTCGTCGAGATCCCGCGGGGCAGCCGGAACAAGTACGAGTTCGACGAGCAGGCCGGCGTCTTCCGCCTGGATCGGGTCCTGTCCTCGGCGGTCTACTACAACTTCGACTACGGCTTCATCGAGGGCACCCGGGCCGGCGACGGCGATCACACCGACGCCCTCCTGCTGATCGACGAGCCGACCTTCACCGGCTGCCGGGTCTGGGCCCGGCCGATCGGCGGCCTCGAGATGCAGGACGACAAGGGCCCCGACTTCAAGGTCCTCTGCGTCGCGGTCGACGATCCCCACCAGGCCCATGTCGAGAAGCTCGACCAGGTCCGGCCCCATCGGCTCGTCGAGATCCGCAACTTCTTCGACACGTACAAGCTGCTCGAGGCGAAGGAGACCGACGTCGTCGGCTGGCGTGAGGCCGAGGATGCCCGCCAGGTCCTCGTCGCCGATCGCGAACGCTACCTCCTGGAGATCGCGGCCAAGTCCGAACCGCGGTGAGCGGCCCGCGGGAGGCCCAGGCGGGTGAGCGGGCGATCCACCGATTCCGTCCGGGGACGGAGCTGGTCGACGGTCCTCGTCTGTTCGTGGCCGTTCCCGCTGACCCCGCCGCGATGGCCGCCGTCGCCGAGCTGGTCGGCGGGATCCGGCTGGCTCCGGAGCCCGCCCCCGGAGAGCGGCGCGATCCGGCCGACGTTCGCTGGGTCCGGATGGACGGGCTCCATCTGACCCTCCGCTTCCTCGGCCCGACCGAGCCCGAGCGGATCCCGCTCCTGGCCGATGCCGTTCGCCAGGCGGCCGACCGGGTGGGCCAATTCGAGATCGGCCTGGCCGGCGCCGGCGTCTTTCCCAATCCGACCCGGCCGCGGGTCCTCTGGCTGGGCCTCGGCCGGGGGATCGAGCCACTCAACGAGCTGACCGCTCGCCTCGGGCTGGCCCTCGCGGAGCGAGGCTGGCCATTCGACGACCGACCGGTCCGGCCGCACCTGACCCTGGCTCGGAGCGACGGCGTGGCGGCCGGGCCGCTCGTGGCCGGGCGTCTCCTGGCGGCGGCCGCCGACCTCGATCTGCGCTGGACGGCCGACCAGGTTGTCCTGTTCGAGAGCCAGACCGGGAGGCGGACCGGCGCGCTACCTTCGGCGGCTCGAGGTGGGCCTCGCCGCCGGCGCCCTGACCGCGAGCGGTTGACGGGTGCACCACGATCCGGGACCGGTCCGCGACGGGCACCCCATTCCGCAGTAGCATCGACGTGTGCCCAGACTTGCCTGCCGCGCATGCGGACGACAGATCTACGCGACGGTTCCGCTCGAGGCGCTGTTCGCCGAGGAACGGCGCTGTCCCCGATGCGGGGCGAACATGAACAACGAACGCCGGGAGACGGATCGGCGGCTCAGGCTGCGGCGGCTGAATCCGACCGATGAGCCCGGGCCGCCGGACGAGGTCGAACGCCGCGAGGCGGACCGCCGGCTGGGTTCACGACGCAAGGAGGGAGCGCGCTCGTCGGCGCCGGCCGCCAGCGGCGCCGGCTGGATCGACTAGGCCGCCTCCCGGATGCGGCTCGCGCTCCTCGGCTTCGGCCTGATCGGCGGGTCGATCGCCCGCGCGATCCGGGCCCACCCGACCGCGGGGATCGGCTCGATCGTCGCCTGGAGCCCCAGCGGTCGCGGGCCGCAGGCGGCCCTGGCCGAGAACGTCATCGACGCTGCCGCGGGATCGCTCGAGGAGGCCGTCGAGGGGGCCGAGCTCGTCGTCCTGGCCGCTGATCCGCTGGCCTGCCTGGACCTGCTCGACCAGGTCGCGCCCGCTCGCGAACCGGGACGACTCGATCACGATCAGCGACGTGGCCAGCACGAAGGTCGCCGCTCGGCCGCCGGGCCGATACCCTCGGCCTGGCGTTCGTCGGCGGCCACCCGATGGCCGGCCTCGAGTCGACCGGCTACGAGAACAGCCGGGCCGACCTGTTCGCCGGCCGGCCCTGGGTTCTCTGTCCCGGCAGGTATGCCCGACCGGCGGACCTGGGCCGGGTCGAGCAGCTCGTCCGCGCCTGCGGCGCCGAGGGACTCCAGCTGGCCGCGGACGAGCACGATCGGGCCGTGGCGGCGATCTCCCACCTGCCCCTGGCCGTCGCCGTTGCGCTCGTCGACAGCGTCCGCGACCGGGACGACTGGGAGCTCGCCCAGCGCCTGGCGGCGGGTGGCTGGCTGAGCGCGACCCGGCTCGCCCTGGGTGATCCCCGGATGGGGGCCGGGATCGCCGCGACGAACCTGGCAGACCTGGCCGTTCGGCTCCGCGCGCTCCGCTCCCAGCTCAACGAATGGCTCGAGGATCTCGAGGAGACGCCCGACGACCCGGTCGCCACCGCCGCTCGCATCGAGCGACGCCTGGAGGCCGCCCGGCAGGCCCTGGTCCAGGGCGGGTGAGCCTCGCCGTCGGCACGCCGGTCGGCGAGCAGGTCCTGGTCGTGCCCCGGAGCTGCGTCCTCGGGCAAGGCCCCTGGAATGGCTTGCGGCCGGGCGAGCCCGACGGCCTCCTCGAGGCGATCGTCCGGGAGGCCCGCTACGAGGCCCGCGCGGCGGTCGAGACGGATCCGCGCTGGAAGCAGCTGATCCCGTACCTGATCGTGCGCGACGGGCCGCGCTACTTCCTGATGCGCCGGACGCGGGCCGGGACGGATGCCCGCCTGCATGACCTCTGGTCGATCGGAGTCGGGGGCCACATCAATCCGGGTGATGGCGGGGTCGTCGGCGGCCTCGAGCGGGAGTGGCGCGAGGAGATCGACGCGCGCTTCGCCCCCGAAGCCCGGTTCCTGGGCCTGCTCAACGACGACTCGACTCCGGTCGGGCGGGTCCATGTCGGCCTGGTCTTCGCGACCGATGCCGCCGGGTTGCCCGTGGCGATCCGCGAGACCGACAAGCTCCAGGGCGAGTTCGCCTCGCCGGAGGAGGTCCGGGCGGTCAGGGGTTCGCTCGAGAGCTGGAGCCGCCTCGTTTTTGAACACCTCGATAGCCCGGCCGGCCGAGCGGTGGGCCTATAATCGGGCGATCGAGCCGATCGGCGGCTTCAGACATGGGGAGGCGATGGCCGCCAAGATCCTCGTCGTCGATGACGACCCGAATGTCCAGCGGCTGCTGACCTATACCCTGAAGCAGGAAGGCTACGAGGTCCTGGTCGCCTCGGATGGCGCCGAGGGCTTCCGCCTGTGGGGCGCCGAGACGCCGGCCCTGATCCTGCTCGACATCATGCTGCCGAAGCTCGACGGCTACCAGGTGGCGGCCCGGATCCGGGCCGAGGAAGGCTCCGTCGCCCACGTCCCGATCATCATGCTGACCGCCGAGCGCGAGGTCGAGCAGAAGGTCAAGGGCCTCCGGGCCGGCGCCGACGACTACCTGATCAAGCCCTTCCATCCGGCCGAGCTGCTCGCCCGGATCAAGAGCCTGCTCGCCCGCTTCGCCCCCGCGACCTGCTCGTCGGGCGGCCGCCCCTCGGCCGGGTCCTGGCCTTCTATGGGGCGAAGGGCGGCGTGGGCACGACCACGATCGCGATCAACGCGGCGATCGCCCTCCAGCGCGAGCTCGGCCGGAAGGTCGTCCTGGTCGATGCGAACCTCCAGTTCGGCGACCACCGGGTCTTCCTCGACCTGGGCCTCGATCGGAAGAGCATCATCGACATCGTCACCGCCCCGACGATCGACGTCGACCTGGTCAAGCAGGTCCTGGTCCACCACAATTCAGGGGTCGACCTCCTCCTGGCGCCCCCCTCGCCCGAGACGGCCGAGCTGGTGACCGAGGAGCACCTGCCCCAGATCCTCGACCAGCTCCGCTCGCTCTACGACTACGTCGTCCTGGACATCGACAAGCGCCTCGACGAGATCAACCTGAAGATCCTCGACCAGGCCGACCAGTTCTTCGTGGTCATGACCGCCGACCTGTCCTGCCTCAAGAACGTCCGCCTCGTGCTCGAGACGATCGCCCACCTCGGGGTCGAGCCGGGCAAGGTCCACCTCGTCCTGAATCGCTCGAACGCGTTCACCGGCATCAGCATGAAGAACGCCGAGAGCGCCCTGAAGCGCGAGATCGAGTTCCAGGTGATCAACGAGTACCGGGGAGCGATCAGCGCGCTCAACAGCGGGGCGCCGTTCATGTATACGAAGGCCGACTCGCCGCTCGGCCGGTCGCTCCTGGAGTTCGGCCGGACGATCGACAAGGCCGCCGCGGGCGGAGCTGCCCAGCCGGCCGTCAGCACGCGCTGAACGAAGCCGCCGCCGCCGCCGAGCGGATCCTCGCCGGACTGAACGAGGCCCAGCGCCAGGCGGTCGTGGCCACCTCCGGGCCGGTCGCGATCCTGGCCGGAGCCGGCACCGGCAAGACCCGGGTGATCAGCCATCGGGCGGCTTACGCGATCGCGACCGGCGTCGTGGCCGCCCCGGAGGTCCTCGTCGTCACGTTCACCGACAAGGCGGCCGCCGAGATGGCCGACCGCCTTCGACGGCTCGGCCAGCCGGGCGTGACGGCCCGGACCTTCCACGCCCATGCCCTGTCCCAGCTGCGCCACTTCTGGCCAGGCCGGCATGACGGCAGTCCTCCG
This sequence comes from uncultured Chloroflexia bacterium, assembly GCA_963697135.1. GTDB lineage: Bacteria > Chloroflexota > Limnocylindria > Limnocylindrales > CSP1-4 > Palsa-1033. The sequence continues at coordinate 258,675 of CAVOMZ010000016.1, forward strand.
CCAGCGATCCTCGAGTCGAAGCTGCCGATCGTGACCCGGATCGCCCGGAGCCTGCCCGGCGGGTACCGCTTCACCCCGGCCCGCGACCTCGCGTCCGAGATCGAGTGGGCCAAGAACCGCCGGATCGTGGCCTCGGCCTACCTGGCCGAGGCGACGGCGGCCAACCGAACCGCGCCGATCCCGCTCGAGCTGATGGCCCGGGCCTTTGCGGACTACGAGCGGGCCAAGGCCCGGGCCGGCCGAATCGACTTCGAGGACATGCTCGGAGCCACGATCGACCTCCTCGAGGGCGACGTCGCCGCGGCCACCCTGGTCCGGTCCCGCAAGCGCTGGTTCAGCGTGGACGAGTACCAGGACACGAACCCCCTCCAGGAGCGCCTCCTGGAGCTGTGGGCGGGCTCGAGCCGGGACGTCTGCGTCGTGGGCGACGAGGACCAGACGATCTACAGCTTCACCGGGGCCTCGAGCCGCTACCTCCACAACTTTGCCCGGAACCACCCCGGGACGACGGTCGTGGCCCTGACCGAGAACTACCGCTCGAGCCCCGAGATCCTCGGCCTGGCCAACCGACTGATCGCCGGCCCCGGCCGCCGGCCGGCTCTGGTCTCGACCCGTCCGAGCGGGCCGCCACCGTCGAGCGCCGGCTACGCCGACGCCGACGCCGAGCTGGCCGGCCTGGTCCGAGGGATCCGGGCCCGGATCGCCGAGGGCACGGATCCCGGCGAGATCGCGGTCCTCGTCCGGATCAATGCCCAGCTGGCCCCGATCGAGGCTGCGCTGACGACGGCCGGGATCGCCTACGTCGTCCGTGGCGGCCGGTTCTACGAGCGGCCCGATGTTCGGGCCGCGATCCGGGCGATCGAGCGGGCCGGGATCACGGCCAGTGGTCCAGGCTTGGTCGTGGCGGTCGAGGCCCTCTTCGCCTCGGCCTTCGGGTTCGACCCGGGGAGCCGGCCGACCGGGCCCGAGGAGCGCGAACGGGCCGCCGCCCTGGAGGTCCTCGTCGCGATCACCCGGGAGCTGCCTGGCGGAGGCCCTGGGACGGCCACGGCGGCGACCGCGGCCGACCTGCTGGCCGAGCTCGCCAAGCGGGACGCCGCCGAGCGAGCCGGCACCGCCGGAGGCTTGACCCTGTCCACGATCCATCGGGCCAAGGGCCTCGAGTGGGACGCCGTCTTCCTGCCCGGCCTCGAGGAGGGCAACCTGCCGATCGGGCAGGCGTCCGGCGATCCCGAGGCCGTCGCCGAGGAACGACGCCTCCTGTACGTCGCGCTGACCCGGGCCCGCCGCTACCTGGCGGTCTCGTGGGCGGCCCGACGCGACGGGCCGGGCGGCCGGGAAGGGAGCCGGCGGCCGTCGCGCTTCCTGGCCGAAATCGGCCTCGGCCCGGACCGCGCCCGGTCCAGCCTCGGCGGTGGGCGATCGAGTGGCCCGGCCGCTGCCGGGTCGGGGCGCACCTCGGACCGGTCGTCGCGAGCGGGAGCGCCAGCGAGTCGTGCCGCCGGCCGGCTCGGAGGCCGCCTTCGAGGCGCTCCGGAGCTGGCGCGGCGAGCGGGCCCGGAACGACGGCGTGCCGGCCTACGTGATCGCCCCCGATGCGACCCTCCTGGCCCTCCTCGAAGCCCGGCCGCGGCCCGGCTCGGCGGCCGAGCTGGCCCGGGTTCCCGGCCTCGGTCCGGCCCGGATCGAGCGCTACGGGGCCGAGATCCTGGCGGTCCTGGCCCGCTCCTGACTCGCCGACCTGTCGATTCCGGCCGCCTCGTTCGTTGTTGGAGTACGGGGCTGCGAGGCGCGAACGACCTCGGTCCTGTTCAGTGGAGATCGATCATGGCCAGCGATGCGCGGATCATTCACTTCGAGATCGTGGGCAAGGACGGCCCCGCCCTCCAGGCCTACTACAGCAACCTCTTCGGGTGGCAGATCGATACGAACAACCCGGGCGGCTACGGGATGACGAACCCCGAGTGCGACCGGCCTGGTCATCGGCGTGGCGGGCACGCCCGACGGCTCGTCCGGCCACGTGACCGGCTACATCACCGTCGACGACATCGATCAGACCCTGGCCCGGGCCGTCGCCCTCGGCGGCAGCGTGGTCATGCCCAAGTTCTCGCCCAACGGGACGGCGACGCTGGCCCTGGTGGCCGATCCGGAAGGACACGTCGTCGGCCTGACCCAGATGTAGACCGGCGATCTCGTCCCGAGCCGCAGGGCCGGGCCGGATCGCCCAGCCCGGAGCGAACCGCCGGTCGAAGACCGGCGGTTCTGCCTGTCAGGACCGGGGGCGCCCGGTCGCGAACGGGGCCCCGTGGCCGGGGATGACGATGTCGGCGGCGGCCAGGATTCGGGCCCGGCTCGCCTCGAGGACGGCCTGGTCCGGGGCGTACGGGTCGAGCGCCGGAGTTCGATCGCTCCGCCACCAGGCGTGGGTCATCGCGTAGGTGGCGTCGTCGGCAGTCACGATCAGGGAGGCATCCTGGTCGGTGTGACCCGGGGTGACCCAGAGCTGCGAGGACGGGCCCAGGCGGTAGCCGTCGCCATCGTGGTCAAGCCACTCGTCGCCGACATAGCGGGCCCCGAAGTCGACCACCTCGGCCGCCGGGAAAAGGGCGATGTTGACCGTGTGGTCGGGGTGGTGATGCGAGATGAAGACGTGGCTGATCGACTCCGGGGCGACGCCCAGGCCTGCCAGCGGCTCGAGGATCCGGCTCCGATGCGCCACCATCCCGGGATCGACGATGATCCGCACGTCCCCGTCGAGGACGAGGACCACGCTGCTCGCGACGCGCTCGTCGGCGTAGCCGGCGTGAAGGAGGTGGACGGTCGCCATCGACCGATCATACGGCCTCGGGCGACCGGCCAGCCGTGTCCGTCCGGCGACCTCACCGGCTGGCAAGATGGCCCTTCAAGCGGTGTGCAGCGGGAGGCAGGCCTGGTGATCGACGACGCGGCGAAACGCGGCCCGGGTGCCACCCTGGCCGGGCGGGACGGCTTCGAGATCAGCACCGATCGTGGTCGGCTGGACCTGGCCTGGCTCGCGCCGGCCCTGTCCGAACGCGCCCACTGGGCGATCGGGCGGTCAGCCGAGATGATCGAGCGCTCGATCGAGGGCTCGACCTGCTACGGGATCTACCGCGGGGCCGATCAGGTCGGTTTCGCCCGGGTGATCACCGATGGCGCCACGTTCGCCTGGCTGTGTGACGTGTTCATCGACGAAGCCTGGCGCGGGCAGGGCCTCGGCAGCTGGCTGGTCGAGACGATCGTCGGCCAGCCCGAGCTGGCCGACATCCGGCGCTTCCTGTTGGCGACCCGCGACGCCGCCGGACTCTATCGCCGGTTCGGCTTCGAGCCGCTCCCGACTCCAGAGCGCTGGCTGGCCCGGATCCGGCCCTGAGCTCGGTTCCGGCCCGAGCCGGGCCGGAACCGATGATGGGCCGAGCCTGCTGGCCGAGCTCTACTGGCCGAGGCCGGGGATCGTGAACGGCTGGTCGCTGATCTGGTCGGCCGGCGGAGCGGCGATCGTCACGGCGGCGTCGTAGTTCGTCAGGTCGATCTGGATCGAGATCTTGCCCTGCGTTCCGCCGTCGAGGGCGACCACGACCCGAGTCGGGCGGCCGTCCGACTTCTGGGTCCAGATGTCGAGCGTGGCACTGCCCGTGGCACCGGCGAGGGCACCGCTGGCCAGGGGGGCGAGATCGCTGCTCGAGACCGTCTGCTGGATGTGGTGGCAATCCTGGCCGTTCACGTTCTCGTCGGGCAGGACGGTTGCCGGGGGGAGCTTGGCCAGGGCCGCCTGGACGTCCGACAGGACAGCCGAGGCCTCAGGTCCGGGCGAGCCGGCGGCCGGCAGGCTCGGGATCGGCAGGCCGCTCGTCAGGTCGCTCGTATCGAGCTTCTCGAACTGCGGCCCGGTCAGGCTCGTCTTGATGTAGGCCGTGCCGTCGACCGCGACGAGGTTGGCCGTCAGGTTGAGCAGGGCAGGGACGGTCGCGGTCACGTTGGCGGCGCTATTCGTGACATCGACGTCACCCTCGATCGTCGTCCCGGTCAGGTCAAGGCTGGAGCCCAGGGCGCTCGGGGCGGTCGACGCGCCAGCGCCGCCGCCGAAGAGGCCCGAGGCGTCGATCGAGCCAGTCAGGGAGACCTTGACGTGGACGGTCTTGACGTTCTGGAGGGACGAGACCGCCGAGCTCAGGATCGCGGCCGGATCCGTTGGCACGGGCGTGGCCGACGAGCCGGCGTTGCAGGCGGCAATGAGGATTGCGGCGACGGCCAAGAGGGTAAGGAGGCGGCGGGGCATCAGGAACCTCTGGATGGTGTTGTTCAGGTCAGGGCTGCCGTTCAGAGTAGCCAACCTGGTCGGACGATGCGTCCGGCCCGATTGTGGCGACTGCGTCCGCCCGGACACCACCACCCGTTCGACCTATCGTTGACCGGGACGGCACGAACGAACGAAGACCACCCTGGAGACTGACTGATGATCGATTTCGGGCGGGTTCGAGCCGGCGAGCTCGAGCTCGGCGGCCTGGCGGTCGGACTCGAGCGGGGCGACCTCGCCCGGGCCACCCGGGCAGCCACGGCCGACCTGCTCGACCGGATCGATGGAGCAGTTGATGCCGATGTCGTCTTCGTCCCCGAGGATCCTGCCGCCGAGGACACGTTCGCCGACGGATGCAGCCGAGGTCGGCCTGGCCTGGACCCTCGGCCATGTGATCGTCCACCTGACGGCCAGTGCCGAGGAGGCAGCCTTCCTCGGCGCGGAGCTCGCCCGCGGGGTCGAGCCGCACGGCCGCTCTCGGTACGAGGTTCCCTGGCGGACGTTGGTCACGATCGAGGGCGCCCGGGCCCGCCTGCAGAGAGCGAGCGGATGATCCTGGCCAGCCTGGAGACCTGGCCGGATGAGCCGCATCTCGAGGTGGTCTTCACGACGAACCGGGGCACGACCCGCAATGCCCCGGCCCGCTTCCTGGGCGGCCTGAGCCACACCGATGCCCATCTCGGCCAGGTCTCGGAGATCGTCCGCCAGGCTCGAACCGCCCGGACCCACGACAGCTGAGCCTGCGCGGCACTCAACCCGCATCGAAAAATCGATCGAACCTGGACCGGCTCGCGCTGGTCCTATGAGTGTGACGGTCATGCCGACCCAGTTCGATAGCCGGCTCGTGGAACGAGCCCAGGGACGCGACCCCGATGCGTTTGCATCCCTGGTCGGACCGCGCCTGGATCGGTTGACACGGACGGCCCGGGCGATCCTGGGCCACGACGCGGACGCCGGCGACGCGCTCCAGGATGCCTTGACCCGGGCGTGGCAGGGCCTGCCCGGCCTGCGCGATCCCGACCAGTTCGACGCCTGGCTCACCCGGATCCTTGTCAATGCCTGCCGGACGTCGCTCAAGCAGCGCTCGCGCACGTGGGTTCGGGAGATCAGCCTGACCCCTGGTGCACCCGGGTCCGAGGATCCGGTCAGCCGCCAGCCAGGGCCGGAAGGCGTGATTGACCGGCTCGAGCTCGAGGCCGCCTTCGAGCGCCTCAGTCCCGACGACCGGACGATTCTCGTCCTCCATCACCTTGAGGGCCGCTCTCTCGACGAGATCGCGCTGATCCTGGCGATCCCCGTCGGCACGGCCAAGTCCCGCCTGTATGCAGCCCGCCAGTCCCTCGAACGAGCCCTCCGGAGGCAGCGATGACCAGCCCTGACGACGACCAGATCCGGGCGATGCTCGAGGCACGAGCCGATCGGCCCGACGGGACGGTCCCGGAGGACATCCTGGACCGGGTTGTCCGATCGCCCCGACCGAACCGGACCGGCTTTGGCCTGTCCCGGCTGGCCGGGGCGATCGCGGCCGCTGCCCTGGTCGCGGCCGTTGGCGCGGTCCTCCTCGTGAATCAGCCGGGACGGACCGGGAGCAACCGGCACGTCCGGGGTCGGAGACGCAGGAGGCTCGACCCTCCCGTCCACCGCGCCCTCTTCGGGCCCGTCGACGGCACCGTCGGTTGCGCCCTCTGTGGCGCCCTCCGCCGAACCATCGGCGAACGCGACCACCGCCCCGAACGCGGCGGCCAACCAGCCCTGCCTGGGCGGCGACCTGACGGCCCTGATCCTGAACTGGCAGGGGGCCGCGGGCAATCGAATCGCCGAAGTCCGGCTGACCAACAAGGGCGACCAGGCGTGCATCCTGGCGGGCCACCCGGGTGTCCAGCTGCGCGGTTCGAACGGAGCGATCCTGATCGAGTCGTCCGGGGAGGGCACCACGTCGCAGCCGGGGCCGGTCCGCCTGGGGCAGGCGGCCAGGCAGCAATCGAGGTCGACGCCTCGAACTACTGCGGCAAGGCTCCCGCGCTGCCGGTCACGGTGGCGTTCGTCCTCCCGGCCAACGCCGGGACGGTCGTGGCCAAGCCCGCCCCCGGCAGCGACGATTCGTTTGCCGTGCCGCCGTGCATGGGCTCGACGCCGGCCGTCATCTCGAACAACGGCTGGGCGGCAGCCAAGGAACCAGGCTAGGATGGTCGCGGCCGCGGCCTCCTGGCCGTGGCGGGCCTCGGCTCGCCGGCATGGCGGAGGCGGTCCCCGACGAACCGGCCGCGAACCGGCTGGTCGACGTCGTCAGTCATGGCACCCGGCTGAGCACGAGATTGCGCTGACCTTCGACGACGGGGTCAGCCCGGCCAATTGCCGGCGGATCCTGGCGATCCTGGTCGGCGAGTCGGTTCCGGCCACGTTCTTCCCCCTGGCCGAGGCGATGCGCCTCGACCCGGCCTTCTGGCGTCTCGTCGGCGAGGCCGGCTATCCCGTCGGGAATCACAGCCTGACCCACCCCCAGATGCCGGGCCTCGACCTGGCCGGGCAGATCCGCCAGATCGCCCTCGCCCGGACCCTCGAGGAATCGATCCTCGGCCGGCCCGTTCTCGATGTCTTCCGGCCGCCGTACGGCGCGTTCGATGCGGCGACCCTCGCGGCGGCCGCGGAAACCGGCTATCCCACCGTCCTGACCTGGGACCAGTCGGACCGCGACACGTCGCCGACCGGCCACGAGCCGGCAATGCTGGCGGCGGCCGAGCTGGGCGGCAACGGCTCGGTGATCCTGCTCCACTGCGGGCCGAATGCCACGCCCTGGCTGCTCCGACCACTGATCGAGTTCTACCGCAGCCGGGGCTTTCGCTTCGTCACGATCCCGGAGATGTTCGGGATCCCCTGGGATGCGGGCCCGACGAGCCGGATCAGCCCGGCCACGATCCTGGCCGGGCTGTCGGCCCTGCCGGCCTCGCCGTCGGGCGGCCCGATCACCGGCCCAAATGGCTGGGTCGCCCCGGCTGGGTCGAGCCCGCCGGTCGTGCCCGTCTCCGTTCAATCGCCTGCGCCGGCCCGATCGCCGGCGACCCCGGCCGGCGCCGCAGCGTCCGGCTCGGCTCGGTCGTCCGGGTCGCCCTTGAGCGAGGGGCCGATCGCCGCCCAGGCGCCCGGGCAAGGCGACGAGCCGCTCGCCCTGGCCGGTCTGGCGGGCCTGGTCCTGCTGGGGCTGGGCCTGCTCGCTGTCGCCGCCCGCCTGTTCGCCCGGAGCCGCCGCCCGCGCTCCTGAACTCCTGCCTGCGGTTGTCTGGGCCGGTGGCGGCGTGCCCGCAGCCGGCGAGCGGTCCGGTGCCTCGCGGAGTGGTCCGGGCGGGTTCCATGGCAGGAATGTCCCCCTGCCACCGGTACGAATTTGCAAGGCACGGATCCGCGACTGGGGCCAGACTCGCCTCCTGTTCATCGATCGTTCGCCGTACCCAACGGCGTTCCGGCAGTGAGGAGGCAGGACATTGCGGTTGTTCGAAAGCGGCGCCCATCGGGCGTCAAAACTGATCCCGGGCGCGGGTGCGCTCATCCTGGCCGGGCTGCTCATCGGGGCAGGCGGCAGCGTCGGAGCACCGGCAGTCGTGGCGGCGGCGAAGACGCCAGCCAAGGTCGTGATCGTCGTCGGTCCGACCGGCAGCGGGACCGCCGGGAACATCGCCGAGGCGAAGCGCCTCGCAGCCCAGGCCCGGGGATACGGGGCCAACGTCATCGAGGTCTACAGCCCCAACGCAACCTGGAGCCGGGTCAGCGCGGCGATCCAGGGCGCGAACATCCTGATCGACATGGGTCATGGCAACGGCTGGCCGAGCCCGTACTCGCCCTACCAGGAGAACACGAAGGACGGCCTGGGCCTGAACTCGACCCTCAATGACGGCAACAACGACCTGAAGTACTACGGCGCGAACTGGCTCCGGAAATACATCCATCTCGCCCCGGGGGCCGTGGTCATCCTGCACGGCCTGTGCTATTCGGCCGGCAACTCCGAGCCGGGCAATCCGAATCCCTCGGTCGAGGTCGGCCGGGAGCGGATCGAGAACTTCGCCGCCGGCTACCTCTCGATCGGTGCCCGGGCGGTCTTTGCCGAGCCGGGGGGTGACGTCGGGTACATCCTGTCGGCCCTCTTCGCGGGCTCGACGACGGCCCGTAAGATCTTCACCTCGGAGTCGGTGACCACGATCCCGATGCTGATGTACCCGTCCCACCGGACGGCGAGCGCCCACCTGTTCGCGCAGCGGGATCGGACGTTCAAGTTCCGACGCTCTGTGGCCGGATTCCTGGACACGCCGATCAGCGCGGCCCCCTGAGGGCCCGTCCGCCGCATCGTGGTCACTCGTCCGGCGCGCCGTCGCGGCACCCCCAGGGAGCCAGGCGGCGCGCTGGGGCGTCCCGCCCTTGATCTGCGATCATCGCTCCTGAGCAGCCGCAGCGGACCGGGAGCAATCATGACCCTGAGAGAGATCCAGCAGCCGATCAAGGCGCGCTACGTGGACGAGCCGGGGGCCGCCCGGATCACCCTCACCGCGACCGGCGCGATGGCCGACGGCGCGATGAGCTGCTCGGTCGACATCGGCCGGGCCCTCTACGCCGCCGGGGCCCATCCGGGCGTCGGCGGGGATGGGGTCGCAGCCTGCTCGGGCGATCTCCTGCTCGGCGCGCTGGCGGCCTGTGCCCAGCTGACCTGCCAGATGGTCGCCGCGAACATGGGTCTCGACGGCGTCGGGGTGCGCGTCACCGTCGAGGGCGACCTCGACCTGCGGGGCACCCTGGGCACGCCGGACGTGCCGGTCGGGTTCGAGGCGATCCGGGTCCGCTTCGACCTCGATGGCGACGTGCCCGAGGACCGGCTCGAGCGGTTGAAGGAGCGGACCGAGCGCTACTGCGTCGTGCTTCAGACGCTCCTCAGTCCGCCGGCGATCGAGGCGAGCTGGCCGGCCTCGGCCTGATCAGGGCGACTCAGCTCGCCGGCTCGATCTCGACGATCCCGTTGCGCTCGGGCGACCAGCGCAGGGCGAGGCGCCGGTCGGCCTGTTCGAGGTCGAGCTCGGCGACCGCCACGCCCGTCCGACCATAGGCGACGCTGGCGATCAGCCGGCCGGCCGGATCGATGACCCCGCTGATCGATCCCTGGCCCGGCCCGCTGACGTTGGCCGCCGCGACGTAAACCCCGTTCTCGAGCGCCCGGAGCAGGAGGGCTTTCTCGTTGTAGGGATTCGGGGCGTCGCACCAGCGAGACGGCAGCGGGCCACCATCGGTTGTCACGAAATGCGGCACGAAGATGACCTGGGCTCCAGCCAGGACGAGCGAACGGACGATCTCCGGGTAGCGGAATGCCTCGTGACAGATCGCGATCCCGAAGGTCAGGCCCGCCGCCCGGAAGACCCGCCGGCCCGTCCCCACGACATAGTCGAGCTCCTCGCCCGGATCGATCTGGGTCTTCGCCTGCTCGCCGAGCCGGTGGCCCTCCGCATCGATCACGACCGCCACGATCTGCCGCCGTCCATCGGCGCCGGGTTGCGGCCGTTCCGCGCCGACGATCGTGGCGATGCCGTTCCGGCGGGCCGCGGCGGCGACCTCGTCGAGGGCCTCCTCGATCTCCGGATCGCTCACGTCGGTCACCGGCCGAGCCTGGACCCGGTGGCCGGGCAGGCCGGTCTCGGGCAGGCAGACGATCCGGGCGCCCTGGCGGGCGGCCGTCTCGACCGCGGCGATCGCCGCCGGAACCGCCTCGGCCAGGCGGGTCGTGAGCGGGGTCGAGGCGACGGCTACGGGGATCGTGGACATCGGCTCGAGTCTAGCGTTCAGGCCGAGCTCGCCAGCTTGCGATCAGGGCCCGCCCTCGTTCAGCCAGGTCGAGGGCGGCGGGATCGCCTGCAGCACCGGGCCAATTCGAGTTGATCGAGGGTGTCGTAGAAGACGTCCCACTGGGCCCGCTCGTCATCGATCCGGGCCCGGAAGCCGGCCGGATCGGCCGTCAGGGCGAGGTTCTCGAGCAGGCGGCGCGACCCGATCGAGGCATACGACTGCGCCAGCTCCAGGTCCCCGGACTCGGCTGCCTCGAGGATCCGCAGGGCGAAGCGGAGCAGGACCGTGGCCACCGGCACGAGCGAGATGAAGCCGCCCGTGAACGGATCCATGAGGGTCTTGATCGACTCGAGACGGATCCCGAAGCGGCCCGCTCATCGACGATGGCCCGGGCGTAGGCCGAGAAGATCAGGATCCGCACGTCGTCGCCGACCATCTTGCCGGCCCGGGCGGCATCGATCGCCGCGCCCGCGTACGCCTCCTTGTCGTGGCGCATGACCAGGCCGGCGGCATGGACGTAGGCCAGCCGGGGCTGGTCGCCGAGGGCCGAGATGATGTAGGCCTGGTCCTCGGCCCGGCCGATGAACGATGGGCTGAACGGCCGGTGGTGGCGGAGGGCATCGACCAGGATCCCGTTCGTCCCACCGGTGATGTGGATCCGTTCGAGCGCGGTCGTGACGCCGTCCGGCCGGGGACCGTCGTAGCGCTCGGTCATCTCGGCCTCGGTCGAGATTGCCTGGGGCAGGGGACTGAAGAAGACCCGGTCCGAGGCGCTCAGCCGCCCGCGGGGAATCCGGACATCCGGCGTGAACAGGCCCGAGCCGATGTCCGTCGCGTTGACCAGCGTGCCGGCGATCATCCCGAGCTCGACGGGACGGCCGGCAGCGTCTCGTCCGCGGCCGCCCCAGAGCGGCGTCTCGAGGTGCTCCAGGGCCGTCCGGCCGGTCTCGGCGGCGAGCTCGGCCTGGGGGAAGACCTGGTCCAGGTCGATCTTGAACGTTGCCCGGACGGCGGGATCGAAGAGGACCTGCCAGAGCGCACTGGCCGCCTTCAGGAAGGAGTAGTGGCGACCGTACTCGCCGTCGACCCCGAGGACCTCGAGCTCGGGCAGCGGCGCGTCGGCGGGGGATCGCCCGAACCGGGCGATCGCCGGCCGGAGGACCTCGTCGATCAGGCGAGCAACGTCGGCCTCGCTGGCAACGAACACGTCGACGTGGCTCAGGGGCGGGATCCGGCCGAGCTCGATCTCGACGTAGCGCCGGGCAACCTCGTGCAGCTCGGGATGGGTGACCGAGACGGACAGGAGGCAGGCCAGCCGCCGAACCTCCGTCCCACCCGGTCCGGCCCGGGCCGGCTCCGCAGCGATCGCCGCCTCGAGCCCGGCCAGGCCGTGGAGCAGCTCGCTCTCCGCCGGAGCGACTCCGATCGGGATCGGGTGATCGAACCAATAGCGCTGGGTGGAGGCCCGGGCTCGGGCAACGGCCGCGGCGACGATCGGATCGAGCCCAGGCCCGCCGGGAGTCGCTTCGGCCAGGGGCAGGCCGAGCAGGACGTTCGAGGTAAAGAGGACCTCCTCGGGCGGCGTCGCGGATCGGCCGCGAACTGGGCTCGATCTGGTCGACGATCCGACGTTCGCGGAGCTCCCTCGCCGCCGCCTCGGACCGCCCGAGCAGGCCGACGCCTTCGGGGAACAGGACCGACCAGCTCGCCTCGGCGACCTCGCGCTCGTCGCCCGGGCGCTCGGCCAGGCTTCGGGCCGCCCGGCTCCAGCGTCTCCCGGAAGGCCGGATCCGACTCGGCCCGTCGGCCGATCTCGAGCGGCACCGCCTTGAGGCCCACGTTGAGCAGCTCGACGAGGCCGGCCGGGGTGAGGCCGGCGGAACCTCCAGGACGGCCCGGGCGCTCGGGCCAAGGGATGATCCGGTCCGGCCAGGGTGACCAGGAAGGCACCTGCCGAGCCGGGCGGCCGCCTCGGCGACGGCCATCTCCAGGCCGGGCGGCCCGATGGCTGGGTCGTTGCGCAGGCGGCTGGCCCGGCCGGCGCCGCCAGGCCGCGCCCAGCCATCGCTCGAGGTCGACCCCGGAGGATGCCTGGCCGGACGGCCCGGGCCGGATCAGGGCCCTCACCACGACCTCGAACGGCTCGCTCATGCCCGACAGGATGGCGGATCATCCGGCGAGATTCGCGTCGCTCGTGTACCGTCCCGGGATCAGGCCCAACTGACGAGTCCGGTCGCCTTCGACCGGATCGGCTGCCCTGCGCTTCCGAGGTTGGCTTGATCCGCATTGCCCGGCCGGGCTCCCGGCGCCCGCCTCGCGCGCCGCTCGGGTTGATCATCGCCGTGATCCTCGTGGCGGGCTGTGGCTCGTCCGGCCGCGCGGCGATCGCCCGGCTGCCCCCGGCAACGGGAGTGGCCGGCCAGGCCGCAAGCGGTCCCGGCGCAACCGGGTCGCCCTCGCCCCTCGCGGCAGGCTCGTCGCCGGGTCTGCCCGGCCCGGCACCCGCCGGTCCCGGCCGGGTCCTGAGCGCGGACTGGCCGACGGCCGTCGAGTCGACGCCGGACCCCGGCTTCACCCTCCACGTGCCGATTCTGATGTTCCACAGGATCGTCGACCCGGCCGACGAGGGTCGCTCGCTGCCGGGCCTTGTCGTCGATCCGGTCGTCTTTGCCGAGGAGCTCGGCCTGCTCCACGACGAGGGCTGGCACACGATCACCCTGGCCAGCCTCGAGGTCGATCTCGCGACCGCTGTCCGACCGCCGCCCCGGACGTTCGTGATCACGATCGACGACGGACACATCGACGGGCTGACGAACGCCCTGCCGATCCTCCAGCGGTTCGGCTTCGTGGCGACCTACTTCGTGGTCATGGGCCGGCTCGAGGATCCGGGCTTCCTGAGCGGGCCGGACCTGCGGGTCCTCGCCGGCGCCGGGATGGAGATCGCCGACCACACGATGAACCACCTCGATGTCGGCCGCCTGCACGGCGACGCCCTGGCGTACCAGGTCGGCGGCGCCGCCCTGGCGATCCAGAGAGTCACCGGCCGGGCCCCGGCGACCTTCGCCTATCCCTCGGGCGAGTCCAGCCTTGAAGCGGCCGGGGCGGTCGCAGCGGCCGGGATGGGCCTGGCGGTGACGACCCAGGAGGGTGTCCTCGAGACCTGGCCGTCGCGCTTCTTCGTCCCGAGGTTGCGAGTCTCACCCAGCCTGACCCCGGACACGCTCGTCAGGATCCTCGACGGCTACGCGATCGACTGAATGCGCCCGTCACCAAGCCCGACCGGCGTCCGTCCAACGAGCGCAATCAGCGGGCCGTTCCAGTCCAGGTGTCCTCCGCACGGAGTCGTCGAATGCGCCTCGCCGTCCTGACCTTCGGGCTCGCCCTCGTGATCGCGGGCTGTGCCGGTCCGCCGACCATCCCGCCATCAAGCGGGCCCGCCTCCGGCGGCCCATCCACCGCCCCCAGCGAGGCCCCTTCGGCTGCCCCCTCGGCAGCGCCCTCGGCCAAGGCCGTCGCCCACCCCAGCCCGAGCCCGACGGCCAAGCCGATCGCGGCCTGCCTCGCGTCGCAGCTCGCGGCGAAGGTGACGAGCTGGGTGGGTGCGGCGGGCAGCCAGATCGCGTCGGTCACCGTGACGAACACGTCGGACCACCTCTGCAACCTCCAGGGCACGCCCGAGATCGAGCTGCTCGACGCGCATGGGAACATCCTGATCGACTCTCAGACGGGCGGCTCGGACGGCCTGCCCCACGTCGCCAAGGGCGCTCCGGCGTTCCACCTCGCCCACAACGGCTTCGTCAAGACCCTGGTCAAGGACGATGACTACTGCGGGGCGACTCCGGCGCTGCCGACCACGGTCGCCTTCGTCCTGCCCTCGAACGGCGGCCGCCTGGTCGCCGCCAAGGGTCCCGGCGGAACGGTCCCGCAGTGCGCCAGCGACCCAGGCACCCCCGGCGCGATCTCGATGAACGGCTGGGCCAAATAGCCCGGCCGCTGTCGACGAGCTACAGGTGGAAGACGCCGAAGGCGAGGAACCAGGTGAGGCCGATCACGACGAGGATCGTCACGGCAGCGAAGACGCGCTGACCGGTCTTCGACCGAACCCAGGGGGTTGGCGGCGTCTCCGATTCGTAGTGGCGCGCCTTCCGGTCGTGCTCCTTGCGCTTGCTCTTTGGCTGGCCACTCTCGCTGTGATGGGACATTCGGCATACCTCGGGGCATTCGTGACGCCCTGGACCGTCCTGGGCGTGCCGGCGGCGGGGCGGCGACAGCGGCCCGCGGATCGTAGCGCGGCGAGCGATCCCCGTGCGCCCCACACGCTCCGCGGAGGTGCCTCGCCGACCGGCCTGACGGCCGGATGAGCCGGAGATAACGGCATCGGTGAGCCGCTCGGCCTAGCCTCGGGGCATGTTGGCATCGGTCCTCTCGGCAACGCTCCACGGGATCGAGGGCCGGGTTATCCGGGTCGAGGTCGACGTCGCTCCCGGCCTGCCCGGGTTCACGATCGTGGGCCTGCCGGACGCCTCGCTCCAGGAGGCCCGCGAGAGGGTCCGAGGCGGGATCCGCAACAGCGGGCTGGTCTTTCCGCCGCGCCGGATCACCGTCAACCTGGCCCCGGCGGACCTGCGCAAGGCCGGCGCGTCGCTCGATGCCGCGATCGCCGTGGGAATTCTGCTCGGCTCGGAGCAGGCGCGAGCCAACGGAGCCTGGGCGATGATCGGGGAGCTGTCCCTCGGGGGCGAGCTGCGGGCGGTGCCGGGGATCCTGTCGATGGTCGTGGCCCTCGGCCCGGCGTGGCGTGAGCCGGGTCGTCGTGCCCCAGGAGGCCACGCTCGAGGCCCGGCTCGTGGACCGGATCGAGGTCCATCCGGCAGCCGACCTGAGCGCGATCCTCGGTGCGATCCGCTCCGGTCGCTCCGCCCGGCCACGGGTCAATCCGGCCCGGATCGACCTCGTCGCAGGGACGCTGGCGGGTCCGGCCGCCGAACGGGCGGCCGAGGCAGGAGCCCGGCTCCGGTCGCGGAGGTTCCGGACCTGGCCGACGTCCGTGGCCAGGTTGTCGCCCGGCGAGCCCTCGAGATCGCCCTCGGGGGCGGCCACGGGCTGCTCCTCGTCGGCCCGCCGGGATCCGGCAAGACGCTCCTCGCCCGGACGATTCCGGGGCTCCAGCCGCCGCTCGATGACGCCGATGCGCTGGTCGCCACGGCGATCCGCTCGGCCGCCGGTGAGGGTCCGATCCTCGGGCTCGATCGGGTCCGCCCCTTCCGGGCCCCGCACCACACGATCAGCTACGCCGGCATGGTCGGGGGCGGCCCGGCGATCGCCCCGGGCGAGGTCACGATGGCCCACCAGGGCGTCCTCTTCCTCGATGAGCTGCCCGAGTTCGGGCGGGATGTCCTCGAGGCCCTGCGGCAGCCGCTCGAGGAAGGCCGCGTCGCGATCGTCCGGGCCGGCCGGTCGCTGATCCTGCCGGCCCGCTTCCAGCTCATCGCCGCGATGAACCCGTGCCCATGCGGCGGGCCGGTCGGAGCCGAGCTCGCCTGCCGCTGCCGGCCGGGCGTGGCCGAGCGCTACGCCGGGCGTGTCTCGGGCCCGCTGCGCGACCGGATCGACCTGTGGGTCGAGTTGCCCCGGGTTGCTCCGGCCAGCCTCGTGGCGACCGCCGACGGCGAAGCGTCGGAGCCGGTTGCGGCCCGGATCCGCTCCGTCCGGCAGCTCCAGGTCGACCAGCGGGGGACCCTGAACTCGCGCCTGAGCGGCGGCCGCCTGCGGCTTGCCTGCCAGCTCGGGAGCGCCGAGCGGAACCGCCTGGCCAGCCTCGCCGAAGGGCTGTCGCTGTCGGCCCGGGGCCTTGAGCGGCTCCTCCGGACGGCTCGGACGGTGGCCGACCTCGAGGGTGCCGAGGCCGTCGGCCGGCAGCATCTCGAGGAAGCCGGTCGATTCCGGGCGCCCGGCCTGCGGCCGGCCGTCCAGCTGGCGGTCTGAGTGCTCGGGATCGGACGATCCGGCCCGCTCGGCAAGCAAACCGGCGATGAGGGTCGGGGCGGAGACCGGGCGGCCAGGCGCGGGCCGCCCGACGGCCGACCGGGGAGCGGACGAGCGCGTCGCCGCGATGCTCCTGATGAGCGTGGAGGGAATCGGGCCGGCCACGTTCTACCGTCTCCTCGCCGCCCACCGCTCGGCAGGCGGGGTGCTCGAGCTCGCCGCGAGTGAAGGCGGCCGTCGGGTGCTGGAGCGAACGCTCGGGCCGGCGGACATCGGCCGACCGGTGGCCGAGCGTCCGCGGCGGGTCGTCGAAGATCTCGCTGCAGCCGGTCGGACAGGCGGGACGGCCGTGGCTCGCCTGGGGGAGCAGGGAGATCGCCTGGCTCACCCTGGATGATCCGGCGTATCCGGCCAGGCTGCGCCTCCTCGAGCTGCCACCGCCCGTCCTGTTCCTGCGCGGCGACAGCGCTGCGCTCGGTGCGGAATCGGCGATCGCGGTCGTCGGCACCCGCGCGCCCACCGACTCCGGACGTGCGATCGCGGCCCGGATCGCCGACGCCCTGGCCCGGCGCTGGGGCGACGATCGTGTCGGCCTGGCGGTCGGGATCGACGGGGCGGCCCATGCCGCCGTCGTCGAGGCGGGCCTCCGGACGGTGGCCGTGCTCGGCTCCGGGCACGGCCGGATCTATCCCTGGTCGCATCGGGGGCTGGCCGAGCGAATCGTGGCCACTGGGGGTGCCCTCGTCTCGGAGCTGCCGCCCCAGGCGATCCCGAATCGGGGCACGTTTCCTCGTCGCAACCGGGTGATCAGTGGCCTGGCCGATGCCACGATCGTCGTCGAGGCGGCCGCCCGCAGCGGGGCCCTGATCACCGCCGCCTGGGCTCTGGAGCAGGGCCGCGAGTGCTTCGCCGTGCCGGGCTCGATCGATGCCCCGGCGTCGGCCGGCTGCATCGCCTTCCTGCGGGCCTACCCCGAACAGGTCCACATCGTGGCCGGAATCGCCGAGCTGATCGAAGACCTCAAGCTGGCCGGCCGGACAGCGGGGAAGCCCGAGGCGGACATGGGCCGGCCTTCGTCGGTCGCACCGACAGCCACCCCGGCCGCGCTCCTCGAGAGTCTCGGCGCCACCGAAGCTGCCGTGGCCCGGGCCCTGGCCGGGAGCTCGGCGACGGTCGACGATCTCGCCCGCCAATCCCGCCTGCCGGTTGCCACGCTGCTGGGCGCCTTGACCGTGCTCGAGCTGCGGGGTCTCGTCACCGCCGGAGCCGGACGCTATCGCCTGGCCGGCGGCCTGGCCGCACTCGACCCAACCGAAGGTCTCGAGACCGACCGCCCGGTTGCCTCGGCTCGACAGCCAGTGCTACCCTGACTCGAACCGTCCGGGCGAAGGTCCGGTTGACAGCCGCACGATGCCGCTGACCCCCAGCAGCTAGCCAGGAGACTGTCTATTGCGAAAGCTCGCAGCCACTGCGCTCGCCCTGCCCATCCTCGCCACGCTGTACGTGCCGCTCCTGTTTCGACGGAGCATCGCCTTCCGGGTGGCTCTCGGGCTCGGGTTCGCAGGACTGCTGGGGCTCGGCTACCTGGCCCTGAGCGGGCCGAAGGGCACTGCCGCTGCGGGACCGCCGGTCAGCGCTCCGCTCGACACCTCCGCATTCGCCGAGACGCTCCAGCCGAACTATGGCCTCCACGCGCCGGCCACGATCACCTTTGCCAGCCCAATGAACCCGGCCTCGGTCGCCGCGGCCCTGACGCGTCGACCCGTCGACCCCGGTCACGACCAGCTGGGACACGGCCGGCCGGACGCTGACGATCCGCCCGGAGCGAATGTGGACGCCGGCGACGTACTACACGATCAAGGTCGGCACGTCGGCCCGTGACACGAGCGGGCACGCCTTGACCGAAGCGGTCCGGGCCCTGTTCACGACGCGCGCCTCGACAACAGCCCGCCTGGCGCTGACCAAGCCGGTCGGCGGCGGCGCGTCGCCCGCGACCGGCTTCACGGTCTCCTTCGACGGCCCGGTGACGGCGTCGTCTGCCGACGCGCTCCTGGCGATCAGCCCGGCCGTCAGCGGCACCCTGGTCGATGCCTCGTCGAGCCCGAGCGGCAGCTCGGTCACCTTCCAGCCCGACCAACCCCTGAGCCCGGACACGACCTACACCGTGGCCCTCCAGAGCGGAGTCCTCGATGCAGACGGGTCGAGCGTGGCCGTCCCGCTGCCTCTCTCGGTCAAGACCGCCGTGGCCCCGGCGATCGTCCGATTCCGGCCCCTCAACGGCACGACCGGCGTCGTGTCCTCGGCCCGGCCTGTCGGTCCGCTTCACCCAGGCGATGAACACCACGGTCAGCGGTCCGGCCTTCAGCGCGACCGTCGCCGGCAAGCAGATCACGGGCAAGGTCGCCTGGGCCGAGGGCAACACCGTCCTCGTCTTCAGCCCGACCAAGCCCTCACGGCCGGGGCGATCGTCAGGATGAGCGTATCGACCGTCGCCGAGTCGGCGACCGGGGTCGGGCTGGCCAGGGCGGGCAGCGTCTCGTTCCGGACCGCTCCGGCGGTCGTGGCCGCGGCCAAGGCGCCGGCGACGAAGACGACCGCCCAGCCAAGCCCAAGCCCAAGCCCAAGAGCGGCTCGGGCGGCGGCAGCGTCGGGGCCGGGGCCTGGCATGCGGTCGAGGTCTACTACCTCGGCCTGATGAACTGCACCCGGGGCGGCGGCTGGGTTCTCGCCTCGGGCAAATGCAGCAGCCCGGGCGGGAGCGGGATCAAGCCGCTCATCCTCAATGCCGGGATCTCCAACAAGGTTTCCCGGCCGTACGCCAAGTTCCTGGCCCAGAAGAACATCTGCAGCCACTTCGCCGAAGGCACGCCCGGTGACCGGCTGCACAAGGCGGGCTACCCCGGCGACTACCGGGAGAACATCGGCTGCCGGGACGCGAGCAATCCGTACGCCTCGGTCCTCGGGACGCACCTCTACTTCCAGGACGAGAAGCCCTGCGGCAACTACTGCCACTGGGCGAACATCATGGATCCCCGGATGACCGAGGTCGGGATCGGGGTCTGGGTGATCGGCGACCGGGTCCGCCTCGTCGTTGACTTCTGGAAGCCCTGAACCGGCCCGGATGACCGACGACCCGGTCCCCGAATCGCCGGCCGGAGCCGGTCCGCTTGAGATCGCCCTCCGAAACGTCGTCATCCACCTGAACAACGAGCAGCCGATCCTGGCCGACCTGTTCGGGATCCCCGGGGCCCAGGATGTCGCCGTGATCTGCACGAACCTGCGCACCCCCGACGGCAAGCGGCCGGTGTTCATCGACCAGTCCGACTCGATCTTCGTCCTGCCCCTCGTCCACGTCCGGTTCATCGAGGTTCCGCCCGGTTCGGACCGGGTCGGGGACGGCTCGCCGGGTAGTCAGGCGCGGCAGCGCCAGAGCGCGCCGGTCACCCCGGTCGAGCCCGACCTCGAGATCGACGAGGAGTTCCTGCGCCGGATCCGGGACGCCTGATCCGCGTGCGCGCGTCGCGCGGCGCCGAAGGCGCAGGTGACCGCCAGCGAAGAATCGGGTGCTAGACTCCCCGACGTCATGAGTGGAAATCTCGTGATCGTCGAGTCGCCGGCCAAGGCGAAGACGATCGAACGCTACCTCGGTCCGGGCTACCGCGTGCTCGCCTCGTATGGTCATGTCCGGGACCTGCCCGGAGAAGACCGGCAAGGGCTCGCTCGGGGTCGACGTCGACCACGACTTCGCCCCGACCTACGAGATCGTGGCCGACCGCCGCAAGCAGGTCGCCGAGATCACCAAGGCGGCCCGCACGGCGGACACCGTCTATCTCGCCACCGACCTCGATCGGGAGGGCGAGGCGATCGCCTGGCACGTGGCCGAGGCGGCCGGGCTCAAGCCCGAGCGGACCCGGCGGGTGACCTTCAACGAGATCACCGAGAGCGCGATCCGGGAGGCGTTCGCCCACCCCCGCGAGATCGACCTCGACCTGGTCGACGCCCAGCAGGCCCGCCGGATCGTCGACCGGCTGTACGGCTACACCCTCAGCCCGCTCCTCTGGCGCAAGGTTCGATCGGGCCTCTCGGCCGGCCGGGTCCAGTCGGTCGCGGTTCGCCTCGTGGTCGATCGCGAACGCGAGATCCGGGCCTTCACCGCCGTCGAATACTGGTCGATCCGGGCGAGCCTGCTGGCACCCGGCGGGGAGTCATTCGAGGCCGAGCTCGTCCGGATCGACGGCGAGAAGCCCCGGATCAACGACGAGGCCGCCGCGACCGAGCATGTCCAGGCCCTGACCGGGAGCCGCCCGGTCGTCCAGGGTGTGGCGGTCAAGGCGTCCCGGCGGAGCCCCGCCGCTCCGTTCACGACCTCGACCCTCCAGCAGGAGGCCAGCCGCAAGCTGGGCTTTGGTCCGAAGAAGACGATGAGCGTCGCCCAGCGCCTGTACGAAGGCCTCGAGACGAGCGAGGGCCAGGTCGGCCTGATCACCTACATGCGGACCGACTCGGTCGCCCTGTCCGGCCAGGCCATGGGCGAGGCGCGGGTCGTGATCGCCGAGCGCTACGGCGAGCGCTACACGATGCCCAAGGGCCGGCCGTTCAAGACGAAGACGCGCAATGCCCAGGAGGCCCACGAGGCCATCCGCCCGACCTCCTTCGGGCGCACCCCCGACGACCTCGAGGGCGTCCTGCCCCGCGACGAGGCCCGCCTGTATCGCCTCATCTGGCAGCGGGCGCTGGCCAGCCAGATGAAGGAGAAGGAGCTCGAGACGACGACCGCCGAGCTCGAGACGGGGCGCTACGGCCTGCGGGCATCGGCGACCCGGACGACCTTCGACGGCTTCTCGGCGGTCTACACCGAGGGCCAGGACGATGCCGCCGAGGAGCAGGAGCGAATCCTGCCGCCACTCGCATCGGGTGACGCCACGACCGTCGATTCGGTCGTCCCGACCCAGCATTTCACCGAGCCTCCGCCGCGCTACACCGAGGCGACCCTGATCAAGGCCCTCGAGGAGCACGGGATCGGTCGGCCGTCGACCTACGCCGCCACGGTCTCGACGATTCTCGACCGCGGCTACGTCACGGTCCGGGAGCGCCGCCTGCGGCCCGAGCTGGTCGGCGAGATCGTCAACGACCTGCTCGTGAATCACTTCGGTTCGCTGGTCGACCTCGAATTCACGGCCCGGATGGAGGAGGACCTCGACGAGGTGGCCAACGGCTCGCGGGCCTGGGTGCCCCTCGTCCGTGACTTCTACACCCCGTTCGAGGCGACCGTCGCGGCCAAGCAGAAGGAGCTCCGGCCGGCGGACATCGGGCTGGCCACGAACGAGGTTTGCTCGGAGGGCCACCCGATGGTCATCCGGGCCGGCCGCTACGGCGAATACCTGGCCTGCTCGGAGTATCCCGAGCACAAGGAGACCCGGCCGATCGCACCGGATGTACCGGGCGACGGCGAGTCGAACGGCGCGGCCCCCGCGCTGCCCGGGGTGGGCGAGACCTGCCCGACCTGCGGGGCGACCGAGGGTGGGGTCCTCGTCGCCAAGCGTGGCCGGTTCGGGCCGTTCGTCGGCTGCGACCGCTACCCCGACTGCAAGTACATCAAGAAGGACGGCCCGCCGCCGCCCGAGCAGCTCCCGTTCGAGGTGACCTGCCCGAAGTGCAACGAGGGCCATCTGACGGCCCGCCGGGCGCGCCGCACCGGGAGCGTGTTCTGGGGCTGCTCGCGCTACCCGAAGTGCGACTTCACCTCGTCGCGTGAGCCGGTCGGGGCGACCCACGATGCGGACGGCGGCCCGATCGCCCGGAACGCCATTGCCCCGGCCCCGGCGCCGGACGATCCGGCCGGCGACGGAGTCGCCGAAGCAGCCGCGCCGGAGGCCCCCTCCGCCACACCACCGGCCGCCGGTCCGTCGAGCGGGTTGTGCCTGAAATGCGGAGCCACGATCGAATTGCCGGCCGGCGATCTCGTCGGCCGCTCGCTCGCCGGCGGCCCGCCGGACCCGTCCGCACTGCGCCGGCCTGGCCGGGCCGGCCGGCCGGCTGGTCGTGGGCGAACCGCGGGGGCCCGGTCCAGCCGGGGTGGCCCGCGATCCACGAAATCGGCCCGGGCCCGCGGCTCGGCCACCACCGGGAGCGCCCCCGGCGCGTGACCGGTGACGAAGCCCGCGAGCGCTTCCTCGACGGGCTGACGGCCCGCGACGCCTCGCCCCATACCCGTCGGGCCTACGGGACCGTCGTCGCCGCTTACCTCGCCTGGCTCGACGAGCGCGGGACCGACTGGCGCCGCCCGCCGCGGGCCGACTTGCGGGCCTACCTGGCGCGCCTCAGCGACGGGGTCGCCCGGAGCTCCGTCGGCCAGCGCCTGGCGGCCCTGCGCTCGTTCTACCGGTTCACCACCCGGAACGGCTGGACCGAGGGCGATCCGTGGCGGTCGATCGCCACGCCCCGCATGCCCCGGCGCCTGCCCCGGGTGCTCGAGGTCGAGGAGGTCGAGCGGCTGCTCGATGCGATCGATCCGGACGCGACGAATCCGCTCGCCCTGCGCGACCGGGCGATCGTCGAGACGGCCTATGCAGCCGGCCTCCGGGTCAGCGAGCTGGCGAGTGCCCAGATCGGCTCGGTCGACCTGCGCCGAGGCGAGATCCGGGTGATCGGCAAGGGCCGCAAGGAGCGGGTCGGCCTGCTCGGGCGCCCGGCTCGCGAGGCGCTCGGCGCCTACCTCGAAGGGGGACGCCCGATCCTCCTGGCCCGGGCCCTGGGCCGGGCCGGCGACGACCTCGCCGCACCGCCCGATGTGCCAGCCGAGATCTTCCTGAACCATCGCGGCGGGCCCCTCGGCAGCCGCGGCCTGCGCCTTCGTCTCGATGGCCTGCGGGCCCGGGCCGGCCTGCCCGCGGGCGTCTCCCCGCACACCCTCAGGCATAGCTTTGCCACCCACCTCCTCGACGGCGGGGCCGACCTGCGGGTCGTCCAGGAGCTGCTCGGCCATGAGAGCCTGGCCACGACCCAGATCTATACCCACGTCTCGCCCAGCCGCCTCCGGGCGGCCTACGAGCTGGCCCATCCGCGGGCCGCCCGTCCGGCTCGCTGACCAGCCCCAGGTGAGCGCATCGCGAGGAATCGCCCGAGCCGGCCTGATCGTCACGGTCGCCTTCTTCTTCGCCCGGATCCTGGGCTCGGTCCGGCTGATCGTGATCGGGGCCGAGTTCGGGGCGAGCGCCGACCTCGACGCGTTCCTGGCGGCATTCCGGATCCCGGACTTCATCTTCCAGCTCGTTGCGGCCGGAGCCCTCAGCTCGGCCCTCATCCCGGTCATCTCCGGCCTGCTGGCCACCGACGAGGAAGCCCGGGCCTGGCGGGTCGCCTCGACCGTGGTGAGCCTGATGCTGGTGATCCTGCTCATCCTGGCCGTGATCGTGGCGATCCTCGCGCCGGTCCTCGTCCCGGTGATCGCGGGCGACTTCACCCCCGCCCAGATGGCCCAAACGGTCGAGCTGACCCGGGTGATGCTGCTCAGCCCGATCCTGCTGGCCTGCGGCGCGCTGGCGACGAGCCTGCTCAACGCCAAGGGCCGGTTCACGGCCGCCGCCATCGCCCCGATCGTCTACAACCTCGGGATCATCTTTGCGGCGGTCTTCCTCGCCCCGGTCATGGGCGTTCTCGGCCTGGCCGTGGGGGTGGTCATCGGCGCCGCCGGGCACTTCCTGGTCCAGCTCCCGCCGCTCCGGCGAATCGGCTTCCGCTACACGCCCCGGATCGACCTGGGCGACGCGGATGCCCGGGAGGCCCTCTTGCTGATGGTCCCCCGGGCGATCGGCCTGGCGGCGAGCCAGCTGACCTTTCTCGTCGCCGTCTCGGTCTCGACCGGCCTGGGCGTAGGCGCCGTGACCGCCTTCACCTTCGCCTTTTCGATCTTCCAGCTGCCGATCGGGGTGATCGGGATCCCGCTCGGGGTGGTCACCCTGCCCTCGATGTCGCGCGAGCTCGCCCTGGGCGAGGTTGAGCGCTACCTGGCCCTCGTGCGCCGGGCGATCCGGCTGATCCTGTTCGTGATGATCCCCCTGACCGGCCTGGCGATCATCACCCGGGGCGGGGTCGTCCGGCTCCTGTTCGACTACGGCAAGATGGACGAGGAGGCGCTCCAGCAGACGTCCCAGACGCTGGGGCTGCTCCTGCTCGGGATGACCTCGGAATCGGTCATCGCGATCCTGGCCCGCTCGTTCTACGCCGGGCGGGACACGGCCACGCCGGTGATCGCGGCGATCCTTGCCGTGGCGATCAACGTGACCCTCTCGATCACCCTGGCCGGGCCACTCGGCCTGCCCGGGATCGGCCTGGCGATCGCGATCGGCTCGCTCGCCGAGGCCTCCCTCCTGCTCGTGATCCTGTGGTACCGCCGGCCGACCCTGCGCCCGTCGGACCTGGTCCGATCCGGAGCGCGGGCGATCGCCACCGGCCTGATTGCGACAGGCGCCGCGTTCCTCGTCGGCCAGGCGATCACGAACGTGGTCGGATCGGAGCCGGGCAAGGTCGTCCTCTTCTTCCAGCTCGCCGCGACGGGCCTGACCGGGGCCCTCGTCTACGCGGCCTGCGCAACCGTCCTGCGCACGCCCGAGATGGGCACGATCTGGGACCTCGCGATCGGGCTCCTGCGGCGCCGTACGATCTCGGCATGAGGTTTGCCGAGGCCACCCCCGAGGAGCTGGTCGACTGGGACCGGCATACGGTCGACGTCCCGGGCGGCAACGTGTACCAGTCCCGGGCCTGGGCCGAGGCGCGCTCGAAGCTCGGCTGGCGGCCGCGCTTCCTGGTCGCCGACGACGGCTACCGGCTCCTCTCGCTCGAGCGGCCGTGGCGCTTGGTCGGCGGGGCCGGGGCGTATCTGTCGAAGGGCCCGATCTCGGCCGGCGAGCCGGTTGAGCGGACTGCCGAGCGGCTCGAGGCGGCGGCGGACTGGCTGTTCGGGCGAGGGGTGGACGTGATCGCCTCGGATGCCGAGATCCCGGCCGACACGGGCTACCCTGGCCTGATCGAGGGACGAGGCTTCCGGCCGATCGAGGAGGTCCAGCCGTCACGCCACCGCGTCGCCCTGGCCCTTCGGCCGGGTGAGCCGGAGGGAACCTATTTCGCGGGCTTCGCGATGTCGACCCGGCAGCGGGTCCGCCAGGCCGAGAAGGCCGGCCTGCGGGTGATCCGCTGGGATTCGCGCTGGCCGGAGGGGCCGCAGCCGGCTGCGGCCGGAGCACCCGAGGGTGGCGCACAGGCGGAGTCCGGCTTCGACGTCCCGCCCCAGGGAGCCGACCCCCGGATGGCCTTCGACGGCTTCTACGACCTGCTCGAGGTGACGGCAGCCCGGCGCCATTTCGGGCTGGGCGCCCGGGCCGGCTTCGTCGACTGGTCGAGCGCCGGCCTGGCCGCCGGCCAGGTGATCCTGCTCGAGGTTCGGACGCCGGCCGGCGAGCTGGTCGGCGGAGCCTCGTTCTACCGCCACGGTGGCCGCCTGACCTACTCCCACTCGGGCGACCGGGCGGATCTGCGGCGGGCGTTCCCCGGGGTCGTCCACCTGATCCTGTGGCGGGCGATCCAGCTGGCCGTCCGCGAGGCGATGATCGAGGTCGACCTGGCCGGCGTCGACATTCGGGGTGCCCGGCGCGAGCCGGTCGCCGGCGAAGAGATGGCCGGCCTGTACGACTTCAAGCGCTCGTTCGGGGCGACGCTGGATCGAGCTCACCGGTAATCACGAGAAGGTTGCCCGGCCCTGGCGCTACGGGCTCGGCCGGGCAACCGGGCGGCTGCCGGGCGGTCATCGGTGAGCGGCCGAGGCCCGGGCCCCGACGACTGCCCGGCGACCTGCCCGACCAGCCCGACGCGCCGGCGGCGCCGGCCCGACTTCGGCCGCCAGCGAGGCCGACCGGCGCTGGGACGCCTTCGTCGATGCCAACCCCCGGGCGAGCTACCTCCAGCTGAGCGGCTGGGCTCGCTCGAAGGCCGCCAATGGCTGGTCGCCCTGGCCGGTCGAGGCGAGGGCACCAGGCGGCCCGATCGGGGCCCGGATCTTGCTGCGCCGGCCGGCCGGCATCCCCTGGACGTTCGCCTACGCCCCGCGGGGACCGCTGGCCAGCGTGTTCGACCGGTCAAGCCTCGAGCGGTTCACCGAACGCCTCCAGGCTCGCGGTGGGCGAGCCGGCCGGCGAGGCGACCGGATCTCGCACGTCCGGATCGACCCCGAGATCGAGCTCGATGGCCCGGACGATCCCGAGGGCAGCCTGCGAGCCGCCCTGGCCGGGCTCGGCTGGAGGCCCGCTCCGGAGGTCCAGCCCAGCGTCAGCCGGATCATCGACCTCGGCCCGGACGAAGCAGCCCTGTGGGCCGGCCTGCGGGGCAAGTGGCGGCAGTACATCAACAAGGCTCGCTCGAGCGGGATCCGGGTCGAGGATCGGGGCCGGGCGGGCCTGCCCGAGTTCCACGCGATCATGACCGAGACGGCGGCCCGGGCCGGGACGCTGATCCGGACGGAGGCCTCATACCGGGCGGTCTGGGACGCCTTCGCCCCGTCCGGTCGGGTCCGCCTGCTGTTCGCCGTCGATCCGGACGGCACGCCCCAGGCAACCCTGTTCCTGGTCCGGACGGGCGGCCGGGTCGTCGAGCCGTACGGCGGGATGACTGCCGCCGGGGCCGACTCGCGGGCCAACTACCTGCTCAAGTGGGAGGCGATCCGGAGCTCGCGCGAGGCGGCGGCCACGTCCTACGACATGTGGGGCCTGGTCCATCCCGGCATCCGCCAGTTCAAGGAGGGCTTCGGCGGCCGCGAGGTCCGGCTGATCGGCGCCTTCGACCTCGACCTGCGTCGCTTCGGGGCCCGGGTCTACCGGCTGGCCGAGGCCCGCCGCGGGCCGCACCGCCAGGGCGCCGGTTCGTGAGCCTGGCCGACCGGCTCCGGACGGTTGACGCAGGTCGTCCGCCGCGGCCACTGGCAGATCTCGTGGCCCGCCTCGAGACGGCCGGCAGCCTCCGCGGGGTCCGCTCGGCCGCCGGTCGTCCGACTGCGCCGCACGACCACGGCCTGGCCGGGACGATGCTCGGCGGCCTCACGGCCGACTCGCGAGCGGTCCAGCCGGGCGGGCTGTTCGTGGCCGTGCCCGGCGATCACCTCGACGGCCACGACTTCGTGGCCCGGGCGGCAGCCAGCGGCGCGGTCGCGGCGATCGTTGAGCACCCGGTCGTCGATGGCGGCCTCGTCCAGGTCGTCGTGGGCAGCAGCCGGGCGGCCCTGGCCGCGGCCGCCTGCTGGTGGTACGGCGATCCGAGCCGGGAGCTCGGGGTCGTGGGCATCACCGGCACGGACGGCAAGACAACGACCTCGTTCCTCGCCGCGGCGGCCCTGGCCCAGTCAGGTCTCCGGCCCGGCCTCGTCGGCACGGTCGAGCTCCGGATCGGCGACGAAGGTGAGCCGACGCCGGAGCACCAGACGACGCCCGAGGCGCCGGAGCTGCAGCGTCTCCTCCGGGCGATGGCCGATGGCGGGAATGCGACGGCCGTCGTCGAGACGACGTCCCACGGGCTCGCCCTCGAGCGGGTCGCCGGGATCGCCTATGACGCGGCGATCCTGACCAACCTGACCCACGAGCACCTTGAGCTGCACGGCTCGTTCGAGGCGTACCGGGCGGCCAAGCTGAGCCTGTTCGAGCGCCTGGCGGAGCGGCGGCCGGCCAAGACCGGTGCGGCGGTCAGCCTTGCCTGGCCCCGACTGGCCGTGGTCAACCGGGACGATCCATCGGCCGACCTGTTCATGGCGGTCTCACGCGAGGCCGGGGCCCGGGTCCTGACCTACGGTGCCGCAGCGGGCGCCGACGTCCGAGCGGGCCGGATCGAGGAGGACGGGCACCGGCTGTCGGTCAGCTACGAGGCACCGAGCGGCCCGGCCCGCCTGGCCCTCCAGCTGGCCGGCCGGTTCAACGTCCTCAACGCCCTGGCCGTCGTCGCCCTGGGCGAGGGCCTGGGCCTGGATCCCGGGGTCGTCCGCGAGGGGATCGAGGGCGTCCGCCGGGTGCCCGGCCGGATGGAGCGGATCGACCGCGGCCAGCCCTTCGGGGTGATCGTCGACTACGCCCATACGCCCGTCTCGCTCGAGACCGTCCTCGAGCTGCTGGCCCCGGTGGCGGCCGCGGCGGGCGGGGGCCTGATCGTCGTCTTCGGATCGGCGGGGGAGCGCGACACGGCCAAGCGCCCGATGATGGGCCGGATCGCCGGCCGCCGGGCGCGCCTCGTCGTGGTCACCGACGAGGATCCCCGGGGCGAGGACCGCCAGTCGATCCTCGAGGAGATCGCTCGCGGGGCCGAGGCCGAGGGCCGCCGGCGGGAGACCGACCTGCTCGTGATCGCCGATCGGCGCTCGGCGATCGAAGCGGCCCTTGAGCGGGCCCGGCCGGGCGACGTCGTCCTGTTCGCGGGCAAGGGCCATGAGCAGTCGATCATCGGCCCGGACGGACCGGTCCCCTGGGACGAGCGCACCGCCGTCGAGGAAGCCCTCGGCGCGCTGGGCTACCGCTGAGCTGGGCCGCGTGGCGCCGCCGGGGGTGTCGGAGCCCGAGTCGAGCGGCGCGCTGGGCTACCGCTGAGCTGAGCCGCGTGGCGCCGCCGGGGGTGTCGGCGCCGCCGGCGGAGCCCGAGTCGAGCGACGCGGCGGAACGGCGGCCGCTCATGATCCGCCGCTCCAGTTCGAATCCCGACCGCTGACTTCGCCATCGCGCGAGCGCGACCTCGGTGAATTGCCAACGCGCGAGTAAGAACCCGGCCTGCAGCAAACCTCGAGCTTGGTCGCGCCTATGGCTGGATCGGGCTGACTCAAACACGATCTACCGGGTCTCGGAGGGAAACCCGAGCGTGATTACGAGGGCCCTCAGCGTCACGGGCGCCGACTCCTGGCCCACGTCCAACCGTAAGGCCGGTTGAGTTCGCGTTCTGTCAGGCTCGGCCGGCTCGCGCCGCGTCAGTCTCGGCCGGCTCGCGCCGCGTCAGCTCGGCCGGCTCGACGCGTCAGCCCGGCCGGCTCGCGCCGCGTCAGTCTCGGCCGGCTCGCGCCGCGTCAGGCTCGGCCGGCTCGCGCCGCGTCAGGCTCGGCCGGCTCGCGCCGCGTCAGTCTCGGCCGGCTCGGCGCGTCAGCCCCGCCGGCCCAGCTCCTGTCAGTCATGGCCGGCTCAGGTCTCAGAGTTGTGATGTGCCCTCGGCGCGGGCCGCACGCGCTCGCGTTGGCCAACGCCTGTGCTCTGGGTCCGTCCAGCCGGGTCGGCCAGGAACAGCAATCCGGCGATCGCGCCTGACGGCTCGCGGCACCAACGGCGGAGCTCATGAGATCGGGTCGGGAAGGCCCCCGACAGGATCCTGGCCTGAGCCGCGACGCGACGACGTTGCGTCCGGTCGTCGGGCAGGACCAGGAGCCGGCTCACCGACACGGGCCTCCAGCCAAACGGACGGACGATGTCAGCCGCCAATCTCGCCTTCTCGTCGAGCTTGCGCAGGGTTGATTCGACTGAGACGAGCTCGCTCTTGATCTCGATCACCAGGAGGCTGGCCGACGGCGAATGCCACGCGAGCAGGTCGATCGAACCACGCTCGCCCCACTCCGAATAGGAAACCTCGGCGCGTGTCACCCAACGCAGGTGCCGCAGCCACTCCGCACACGAACCGAGAAGGTCTGCGTGGCGTTGATCGAGCAGCCGATCCTCCTGGCCGCCCAAGCCACGGATCGATGGCTCGTAGCTCAGCCCGAAGGCCGCCACGATGGCTCGAATCGATTCGGTTCGCATCGGACCGAGCCGGCCGGACTCGAGCTTAGTGATGGCGTCGTGGCCGACCCCCGCTCGCGCGGCCAAATCGACCTGACGCCAGCGTCGCCTGATGGCGAAGAGCGCGAACCAGACGTCCGAGTCGAGCGTCATCCACTCGGTCGAGCATCTCTGGCGCCGCTTACCGAGCGCTTATTGGCTCTGGCGCGGCAAGGCGGCCCGCTCCGGGGATCCGCGGCGAAGACCTTCTCAGCGCCGACTGGACCCTCTCGAGTTGACAAACCGCGAGTTGAGCCGCGCTTACTGTCGGCCGGCGGTCGATTCGCTGGCTCGACATCCACGGGCGAGATCCGGTCGTGCGTGATCACGGTTGGAATCGGGAACCCAGGCCTGTCGAGGCGCCATTCGGATCGTCGTCCGACGATAGGCTCGAGCAGAGTCGCGATTTGCCGACGTACGGGCCGAGCGCCACCACCGAGCCTAGCCGACTCGGGCGTGACAACGGCCGTGAGGACAAGGATCCAAGGCCCGAGATCCACCAAACCGAGACCCGACTCGGGGGTGACCACGGGCCGTTCAGCGGAATGGCGGGCGGGCGCTGGTATTCTTGGCTGAGATGACGATCGAGCCAATTCCGAGCACGAAACGCGGGGCGCGACGCCCGGCGGCGGGCACGAGCGGCGACGCGACGACCGAAGAGACGGCGAAATCGGCCCGAAAGGCAGCCACGGCAGCCAGGCCGGCCACGGCAGCCAAGGCCGCCTCCAACCCCAGGCCGCCAACCAACTCAGAAGCCGCCTCAACCTCCAAGCCCGCCACGAAAGCTGAACCCGCCACGAACGCAGAACCGGCCACGAAAGCTGAACTCGCCACGAACGCAGAACCGGCCACGAACGCAGAACCCGCCAAGGACGGCCCCGCCATCGTCGTGGCCGAACCGCCGCGACGCGTTCGCGGTCCGGCTCGAGCCGACCCGATCGAGGCCGGCCGGCGGCAGCTCCTCGAAACGCTCCGCAGGCACTACCCAGGGGCGGATCTCGAAGCGGTCGATCGAGCCTTCGACCTGGCCGTCGAGGCCCACGCCGGCCAGCACCGGGCGTCGGGCGAGGCCTACGTCCTCCACCCGATCGCGAGCGCCCAGACCGTGGCCGATCTGGGGATCGACCCGGTCGCGGTCCAGGCCGCGCTCCTGCATGACGTCCCCGAAGACACCGAGTACAGCCTGACCGACGTCGAGGACCGCTTCGGGCCGGAAGTGGCCCGGCTCGTCGACGGCGTCACCAAGCTCTCGAAGTTCAGCACCCACTCGCACGAGGAGCAGCAGGCGGAGAACATCCGGAAGATGTTCCTGGCGATGGCCGAGGACATCCGGGTGGTCCTGATCAAGCTCGCCGACCGCCTCCACAACATGCGCACCCTGGCCGCCCTGCCGATCGAGAAGCAGGTCCGAATCGCCCGCCAGACGATGGAGATCTATGCCCCGCTGGCCGAACGCCTGGGAATCTGGCAGATGAAGTGGGAGCTCGAGGACCTCGCCTTCAAGACCCTCGAGCCGGAGCGCTATCGCGAGCTGGCCCGCCTCCTCGACACCCGCCGGCAGGGTCGCGAGGCGTTCATCGAGCAGGCGATCGGGCTGCTCCGACCCGCGCTCGAGGCGGCCGGGATCAAGGCCGACATCCAGGGCC
This sequence comes from uncultured Chloroflexia bacterium, assembly GCA_963697135.1. Taxonomy (GTDB): domain Bacteria; phylum Chloroflexota; class Limnocylindria; order Limnocylindrales; family CSP1-4; genus Palsa-1033. Next base: position 290,258 of record CAVOMZ010000016.1, read on the forward strand.
GGCCGAAGCACCTGACCAGCATCTGGAAGAAGATGGAGCGCAAGGGCGCCGAGTTCGACGAGATCTACGACGTCTACGCGATTCGCTGCCTGGTCGACGAGGTCCGCGACTGCTACGCGGCCCTCGGCATCGCCCACTCGCTGTGGCGGCCAATTCCGGGCCAGTTCGACGACTACATCGCGATGCCCAAGAACAACCTCTACCAGAGCCTCCACACGGCGGTCGTGGCCATGGACGGCAAGCCGCTCGAGATCCAGATCCGGACCCACCAGATGCACCAGGTCTCGGAGGTCGGGATCGCCGCCCACTGGCGCTACAAGGAAGGCTCCAAGGTCGACCGCGAATACGACGCGAAGCTGGCCTGGCTGCGCCAGCTCATGGACTGGCAGCGCGACGTGGCCGACGCGACCGAGTTCGTCGAGGGAATCAAGCTCGACATCTTCCAGGACCAGGTCTTCGTCTTCACCCCCAAGGGCGACGTCAAGGACCTGCCGGCGGGCTCGACCCCGATCGACTTTGCCTACCGGATCCACACCGACGTGGGCCATCGCTGCATCGGTTCGAAGGTCAACAACCGCCTGGTGCCGCTCGACTACCGGCTCCACAACGGGGACATCGTCGAGATCGTCACGACGAAGGCGGCCCATGGTCCGTCGCGCGACTGGCTGAACGTCGTCCGGACGAGCCACGCCCGGGAGAAGATCCGGGCCTGGTTCAAGCGCCAGGAGCGGGACGAGAACATCGTCCACGGCCGCGAGTCGCTCGAGCGGGAGCTGCGCCGCCTGGCCCGGACGTCGATCCAGGCGATCGGGCTCGAGCGGATCAACGAGGTCGCCCGCTCCTACAACCACGACAACCTCGACGACTTCTACGCCGCGATCGGCTACGGCGCGGTCGGCGCCCAGCAGGTCGTGATGCGCCTGGGCGTGGTCGACGACGCCGAGCTGGCCCTGCCGACCGTCGCTCCGAGCCAGCCGGTCCGGACCGGCGGCGTCCGGGTCAAGGGCGTGGGCGACCTGCTGATCCGCTTCGCCAACTGCTGCCATCCGATCCCGGGCGACCCGATCACCGGCTTCATCACCAGGGGCAAGGGCGTGACCGTCCACCTCCAGGCCTGCCCGACGGTCCTGAACGAGCGCGAGGTCGGCCGCCTGATCGAGGTCGAGTGGGAGGCGGCGGCGACCCAGACCTACCCGATCGCGATCCGGGTCGAGGCCTACGACCGGACCGGGCTGCTGAACGACATCACCCAGGTCGTGGCCGAGAACAAGGTCAACATCCTGGCTGCCTCGGTCAAGGTCCTGCCGGACCACATCGCGATCGTCACGGCCACCCTCCAGGTCGCCGCGGTCAGCCAGCTGGCCCGGGTGATGAGCCGGATCGAGGGCCTCAAGGACGTGATCTCCGTTCAGCGCGACCTCGGCTGAGGCGCGCTCGGACGATTCCGCCCGGGCGATCTCGGCCCGGCCGCGGCGGCTAGACTTCGCGGCGATGTCGACCTTCCGTGCCCCGCGCGGCACGCGCGACCTGCTGCCGGCCGAACGAGCCGCCTTCCGCCGGCTCGAGACGATCGCCACGGACCTCGCCCGGCGCTACGGCTACCACGAGCTCGAGACCCCGATCTTCGAGCAGGCGGCCGTCTTCGAGCGCGGCGTCGGGGCGGTCACCGACGTCGTCGAGAAGGAGCTGTTCCGGATCGCCCCGCGGACCGAGGAGGCCGAATCGTGGGCCCTTCGGCCGGAGCCGACCGCCGGGATCGTGCGGGCCTACATCCAGCACGGGATGCAGACCTGGCCCCAGCCGGTGAAGCTGACGATGACCGGCCCGATGTTCCGCTACGACCGGCCCCAGGCCGGCCGCTTCCGCCAGTTCTGGCAGTTCGACATCGAGGTCATCGGCGATCCCGGGCCGGCCGTCGACGCCGAGATCATCGAGCTGGGCCGGGCGTTCTACCGCGAAGCGGGCCTCGGTTCGGTCGAGGTCCTCCTCAACTCGATCGGCGACGGGGCCTGCCGGCCGGCCTACATCGAGTCCCTCCGGCGCCTGGTACGAGCCGCATGCCGGGGAGCTGCCCCAGCTCGAGCGGGACCGGCTCGGCCGCAATCCGCTCCGTCTCCTCGACTCGAAGGATCCGGCGATGGCCGAGCTGAATGCCGGCGCGCCGCGGATCACCGATGCCCTGTGCGGGCCCTGCCGGGATCACTTCAGCGCGGTCCGGGAGCACCTTGACGCCCTGGGCATCGAGTACCGGCTCGAGCCGGCCCTCGTACGCGGCCTGGATTACTACACCCGGACGGCGTTCGAGTTCTACCTGCCGGGCCGGGACGGCCAGCAGCAGGCCCTCGGCGGGGGCGGCCGCTACGACGGACTGGTCGAGCTGCTGGGTGGCCGTCCGACGCCGGGGATCGGCTTCGGGCTCGGCCTCGACCGGATCGTCCTTGCCCTGAACGTCGCCGGCGACGGTGACCCGGGCCGGGAAGTCCGGGCCGGTGGCGGTCGTGATCGGAGCCGATCCCGGGGCAACCGCGATCCGCCTGCGGGTTGCAACCGACCTGCGCGCCGCGGGCATTGCCGCCCGGGCGGACCTCGGCCAGCGAAAGCTCGCCCGCCAGCTCGAGTCCGCCGCCCGCGAGCACGCCCACTTCGTGGTGATCATCGGCGACGAGCTGGCCGACGGGAACGTCCAGCTCAAGGACCTCGACGCGGGCTCGCAGCAGCTCGTGGCCCTCGACGACCTGGCTCGCAAGCTCCTCCAGGGAGACCGCTCGCACCGTCACGGCAAGGCCGGGGCCTGAGCCGACCGCCGGCCTTCAATCATCCGGCCGTCGGCCGGGAGGCCGGGGCGAACCGCTACGATACGGCGGCCATGACCACGCCCGGACCGAGCCTCGCCACGCCGTACCGAAGCCACACCTGCGGGGCTCTCCGGGCCGCCGATGCTGGCGCGACGGCTCGCCTGGCGGGCTGGATCCACCGCCGGCGCGACCACGGCCAGCTGATCTTCCTCGACCTGCGCGACCGCTACGGGATCACCCAGGTCGTCGTCGATCGAGACCGAATCGCCGGATGCCCACGCGGTGGCCAGCCGCCTGCGGACCGAGTTCGTGGTCAGCGTCAGCGGGACGGTCGCTGAGCGCCTGCCTGGATCGGAGAACCCGCGCCTGGCGACCGGGGCGATCGAGCTGCGAGCCGCGGCCGTGGAAATCCTGGCCGAGGCGAAGACGCCGCCGTTCTACATCAACGAGCCGGATGCCCCGATCGACGAGGCGCTCCGGCTGCGCTACCGCTATCTCGACATCCGGCGCGAGGCGATGCAGGAGCGTCTGCTCCTTCGCTCGCGCCTGGTCCAGGCGATCCGGGAGTTCCATCACGAGCACGAGTTCGTCGAGATCGAGACGCCCAACCTGATCAAGGCGACGCCGGAGGGGGCCCGGGACTTCATCGTTCCCTCGCGCCTCAAGCCGGGCTCGGTCTACGCCCTGCCTCAGAGCCCGCAGCAGCTCAAGCAGCTCCTGATGGTGGCCGGGATCGATCGGTACTTCCAGATCGCCCGCTGCTTCCGGGACGAAGACGCCCGGGGCGATCGCCAGCCGGAGTTCACTCAGCTCGACCTCGAGATGAGCTTCGTGGACGAGGCGATGGTCATCGGCTTCGTCGAGGAGCTGGCGATCCGGGTCACCCGCACGGTCGTGCCCGATCGACCAATCGGGCAGGTGCCGTTTCCGCGTTTCACCTTCGCCGAGGCGATCGAGCGATTCGGCTCGGACAAGCCGGACATCCGCTTCGGCATGGAGCTGGTCGACCTCGGCCCGAGCCTGGCCGGCCCGGACGGGTCCGGCTTCCGGGTGTTCGACGAAGCGCTGGCCGGCGGCGGACGGGTCAAGGCGATCGTTGCGCCCGGGCTGGCCGGGGCCAGCCGTTCGCAGATCGACGAGCTGACCGAGCTGGCCCGGGGCTGGGGAGCGAAGGGTCTCGTCTGGCTGGCCGTCGAGGCCGACGGTTCCGTTCGCTCGTCGATCTCGAAGTTCCTCGGGCCGGAACGCACGGCCGCCCTCGTCGCCCAGTCGGCTGCCACGCCGGGCGACCTGGTTCTCGTCGTGGCCGACGAGCCGGACCGGACCGCCGATGTCCTGGGCCGCCTGCGGACCGAGCTCGGCCAGCGGCTTGGCCTGGCCGACCCTCCGTCCTGGCCTATTGCTGGGTGACCGAGTTCCCGATGTACCAGTGGGACGCCGAGAACGGCCGCTGGGATGCCACCCACAACCCGTTCAGCGGCGTCCGACCAGACGATCTCGAGCTGCTCACAACCACCTCCGGTGACCTGGCCGAGCGGTCGGCGAGCGACCCGGCGGGCCGGGCCCGGGCCCTCCAGTACGACCTCGCCCTGAATGGCTGGGAGCTTGGCGGGGGGTCGATCCGGATCAACCATCGCGACCTCCTCGAGCGAAGCTTTCGGCTCCAGGGCCAGACGCTCGAGGGGATGGTCGAGAAGTTCGGGGCCGTGCTCGAGGCGTTCGAGTACGGGGCACCGCCCCACGGCGGGATCGCCATCGGGATCGATCGCTGGGCCGCCCTGCTCACCGACCAGGTCACGATTCGCGAGGTCATGGCCTTTCCCAAGACGCAATCGGGGGCGGATCTCATGCTGGACGCCCCTTCCGCGCCTGAGCCGGGCCAGTTCGCCGAGCTCGGCCTGAGGTTCGTCGGCCCCGCCCGTTCGTGACCGGCGCCGGACCGACCGAGCCAGGCGGGCCGGCCAGCCGGGCCCAGGCCGAGGAAGGAGCCCCGGCCGGGCTCGCGCCGATTTTCGATCATCCCCGGCTGGCCGCCGTCGGCGGCGGCCTGTTCATCGCCTTCTCGGGCATCCTGGTCACCGAGGCGAACACCTCGCCATCCACCGCCGCCGTCTTCCGGGCGCTCTACGCCCTGCCCCTGCTGGCCTTTCTTGGCTGGCTCGAGCAGCGCCGCTATGGACCGCTCTCTCGCCGGACGATCCGGCTGTCGCTCCTGGCAGGCTGCTTCTTCGCGGCCGACCTGACCCTCTGGGCCCATTCCATCGAGGCGGTCGGAGCAGGCCTGGCCACGGTCCTGGGCAATCTCCAGGTGGTCGTCGTCGGGATCGCGGCCTGGCTCCTCTACGGCGAGCGCCCGCGGCGGGCGATCCTGGTCGCCCTGCCGATCGTCCTGGCCGGGGTCGTCCTGATCGCCGGGGTGGTCGGCTCGCACCCGTACGGGGCAGATCCGCATCCTGGGCGTCGTCACCGGGTTGCTGACCGCGGTGAGCTACGCCGGCTACCTGATCGTCGTTCGACGCGGCCAGGAGGACATCCGGCGGCTGGCCGGGCCGCTCTTCTGGGCGACCCTGGCCACCGCGATCTCGGCCGCGCTGGCGGGCATCGTGGTCGGCGACTTCGACCCCTGGCCGAGGTTGCCCGGCCATCTCTGGCTGATCCTGCTGGCCCTGAGCGCGCAGGTCGGGGGCTACCTGCTGATCAACGTATCGCTGCCCCGCCTGCCCAGCGTGGTGACTTCGCTCCTCCTCCTGGTCCAGCCGGTCGCGACGGTGTTCCTGGCGATGATCATCCTGGGCGAGACGCCCTCGCCCTGGCAGATGGCCGGGATCGGCCTGGTCATGCTCGGGCTGACGATCGCCGTGCTGCCCTTCGAGCGGCTCCGGCTGCCGGCCCGCCAGCCGGCCTGAGCAGCGCGCCGGGCGCGACTCATTCCCGGTCGGCCCGGCCTTGCTCGGTCGCGTCCTCGTCGAGCCCGACCTCGCCCCACTCGTGGGTCTGGCCGCTGGCCGGTTCGGCCGGTCCGCGATAGGGCGGGAGGTCGGCGCGGGCAACCGCAACGGAGCTGGTCGTCCCCGGATCGCCCAGGTCCAGCGTCCGCACGGTCAAGCGATCGGCGGACAAGGCCTCGATCAGCTGCTCGGGCCCGAGATCGGCCGGCAAGCTGCGCAGCCGCTCGAGACGGGCGATCGGCATGAGCACCGGCCAGCCGGGCTCGCCATCGAACTCCGGGCGCAGGATCGGCTCGGGATCCGTGCCGTGGGCCTCGATCATCGAGGTGATCGTCTCCGGATCGGGCCAGCTCATCCGGGCCGGCCAGATCAGCGCTCCATCGGTCTCGCCGACCAGTCCAATCGCCTCGTCGATCCCACGGCAGATCTGGCCAACCGGGCCGCCGGCTTCGGCGGCCGGATCGAACCGGCTGGCCTCGGTCCCGGTCAGCGCCGCCTTGACCGCGCCGGCCGGGTCAGCGGATACGACGACGATCGGGATCGCCCCGCCGGACCAGGCTGCTTCGGCGATGCGGCGGACGGCGGGCAGGCCATCGGCGTCGGCCAGGGCCGATTCGGGCCGGGCGGCAAGGATGACGGCGGCGACGGTCACGGCTCGATCCTAGCAGCCCGCCCAGCACCAAAGCGGCCAGCGACGGTCGAGCTCAGGTCCGTTGCCCGACTGCCCGCTCGGGGGCCGGAGCATGGGTTCCGGCACGGATGGCTCCGAGAAGCTGACCACGGGAGGATCGGAACGACAAACGACGCCGCCCCGGAGATCCGGAGCGGCGTCGCCTCTGGTTCGTCAGCCGAGGCGCTGGGCCGGGTGAGGCCGGCCGATCAGCGCGTCGTCATCGAGGTCAGTGGCCGAGGGCGGCCAGGAGCGGAACGAGGACGTTCGCCTTGGGCGAGCCCCAGCCCGTGGCGGCATCCCAGCGGACCTTCGCGTTGAAGCCCGGGATGGTCACCAGGTTGTTCGAGTCGTCCAGGAAGCCGAAGCGGTTCGACCCGACGGTGATGTCGTGGTAGGCCGCTCCGTGCAGGCCGGCCGTCTTGCCGATCTGGTACAGGGTCGGGTTGATGTTGCCGAGCCGATGCCCGGCCAGCTGGTCGGCCAGGACGCCCAGGCCGGCCCACTGGGGCGACCCGGCGCTCGTGCCACCGACGATGAAGAAGACGGTTGGATCCGTCGCCTTCAGGCCGAGGGTGACGTTGATCGCGCCGAGATGGGTCAGGACGCCGCCGTCGACGCCTGCGTTGTACGAGACATCCGGCACCCCGCGCCGGGTCGGGCTGGTACCGGCCACGCCGACCTGGTAGGCCGGCCGGCTGTAGCGATTGCTGAACCCGCCGCCGCCGCAGCCGTAGGTCGCATCGGGACCGCAGCCGCTGAACTCGTCGTTCCAGGCAACCTCGCTGCCGTAGGCGCCGGTCTTGGTGTCGGCCGTCAGGTTGGTTCCACCGACGGCGGTGACGAGCGGGTCATTGGCCGGCGAGGACGCGCTCTTGATGAACGACGAGCCGTCGCAGGTCGGCTGGGCGGAGCCGTCGTCGCCAGCCGAGGCGAAGAGGGTGATGCCCTTGCTGACTGCCTTCTCGAAGAGGGCGTGCTGGAGCTTGTCGAGCTTCGGATCGAAGCAGGATTCGGCCTCGCCGAAGCTCTGCGAGATCACGTCGCCGATGTTGTGATCGACGGCCCACTTCGTGGCGTTGTAGATGTCGATGTCGTTGTCCGACTTGGCGTCGACCAGGAAGATGTTCGCCTTGGGGGCGACGGCATGTGACCACTGGGTGTCGAGATCGCTCTCGACGGTCCAGCCCACCTGGTCGGCGTCGTTGATGTCGAAGGCCGGGACGCCCTGCGGGGCGACCTGGTTGAAGACCGGGTCGGGCAGGCCGAAGGTCTTGTCGAAGATCTTGAGGTCAGACGCGGCGTACGGGTTGGAGAACGCATCGACGATCACGATCGTCCGGTTCTTGCCGTTGATGCCGGCATTGATCAGGGGCGTGATCTGGTAGGCATTGCGGATCTGCTGGGGGTTGTAGCAGAGGGGCGCGTCAGGCCGGACATCCTGGCAGTCGAAGCGGGCCGCGCCGGCCGCCTTGACCGCCCTGGTGTAGGTCGGGTCGGTGGTCACCCGATTAGCGTGGATCGAGCCGGTCGAAGCCGAGGTGATCCCGGCCAGGGGCAGGGACAGGACGAACGCCGCGGCGGTGGCCGAAACCAGGACGCGCCGGCGAAGGGCCGAAGTGCGCAAAGACGTCGTGCGCAAAGACATGGGCGTTTTGGGACCTCACTTGGGGATACCACATGGATCTCGGGGACGAGGGGCGACGCGGTTCTCGGCGAACCCCCTTTCTGTAGATCGACAGCGAGATCCGGCTCAGCGATCAGCCAAGGCTGGGGACCTCCATCCCGAGGCCCGGATCGGTCATTCAGACCCTAGTCGAGCGGGCAGATGCCGGTCAATCTCGGGCCGCCGAAGCGCCGCTTCGGCCATCGGGAAGTGGTGCCAGCAGGCACCATTGCCGATCCGGACGCCCGATCGGCCGATCGGGCCTGATATGCGACAATACGCGCTCCCATGACCAGCAGCCCCTCATCCACCGTGCCCGCCGTCCGGCTCGATCTGCGCAACCTCGCGATCGTGGCCCATGTCGACCATGGCAAGACGACCCTGGTCGACGCGATGCTCCGCCAGACCGGCGCGTTTCGGGCCAACCAGGCGGTCGTCGACCGGGTCATGGATTCGGGCGACCTGGAGCGCGAGAAGGGGATCACGATCCTGGCCAAGCAGACGACCGTCGACTACGACGGCGTCCGCCTGAACATCGTCGACACGCCCGGCCACGCCGACTTCGGAGGCGAGGTCGAGCGGACCCTCCTGATGGTCAATTCGATCCTGCTCCTGGTCGACGCGGCCGAGGGTCCGCTGCCCCAGACCCGCTACGTCCTCCAGAAGGCGATGGCCCGGCACCTGCCGGTCGTGGTCGCCCTGAACAAGATCGACCGGGCCGACGCCCGGCCGGCCGAGGTCCTCGACGACGTCTACGAGCTGTTCATGGACCTCGGGGCCGATGCCGCCCAGATCGAGTTCCCGGTCGTCTACACGAATGCCCGGCTGGGCACGGCAACGCCGCGATCTGGCCGTGCCCGGAACGGACCTCCGGCCGCTGTTCGACCTGCTGATCAGGCTGACCCCGCCGCCAACCTTCATTCCCGGCCATCCCCTCCAGCTGCTCGTCACGAACCTGGCCGCCAACGAGTACGTCGGACGGATGGCCGTCGGCCGGATCTGGAACGGCTCGATCCGCCTCGGCCAGCGCCTGGCCGTCGTGCGCGAGGACCAGGAGGCGGCCGACGGCTCGGTCGAGCCGGGCCGGACGACGGTCCTGAGCGGGACGGTGACCAGCCTCCAGACGGCCCACGGGATCGAGCGGATCGAGATCGCCGAGGCGAGTGCCGGCGACATCGTCTCGGTCGCCGGACTGCCCGACGTGACGATCGGCGACACGTTGACCGATCCGGCCGATCCGCGACCGCTGGCCCGGCTCGATGTCGACGCACCGACCCTCCGGATGACCTTCGGGGTCAACACCTCGCCCCTGGCCGGGCGCGAGGGCAAGTTCGTGACCAGCCGCCAGATCAAGGCCCGCCTCGATCGCGAGATCCTGGGCAACGTCTCGATCGAAGTCCACCCGACCGATTCGGGCGACACCTTCGAGGTTCGCGGCCGGGGCGAGCTCCAGCTGGCCGTCCTGATCGAGCAGATGCGGCGCGAGGGCTTCGAGCTCCAGGCCAGCCGCCCCGAGGTGATCCTGCGCACGATCGAGGGCGAGACCCAGGAGCCCTACGAGCGGATCACGATCGACATTCCGCCCGATTACATCGGCGAGGTCCAGGCGGCGATGGCCGGCCGGAAGGGCCGGCTCGAGCAGATGTCGACCGACCAGGACGGCCGGGTCCGGATGGAGTTCATCGTCCCGGTCCGGGGCCTGATCGGCTACCGCGGCCAGCTCCTGACCGAATCGCGGGGGACGGCCCTGATGCACCAGATCGGCGAGGGCTACGGGCCGTGGGCCGGCGAGGTGACCCACCGCACGAGCGGGGTCGTGGTGGCCGACCGGCTGGGCACTGAGCAACGCCTATGGCCTGTTCAACCTGCAGGAGCGATCCGAGCTGTTCATCGGGGCCGGCGAGCAGGTCTACGAGGGGATGATCGTCGGCGAGAACTCCCGCCCGGGCGACATGGACGTGAACGCGACCAAGGAGAAGAAGCTCACGAACATCCGGACCCATGCCCACGATGAGGCCCTCCGGCTCACCCCGCCCCGGCCGCTGACCCTCGAGTCGGCGATCGAGTTCATCGCCGCCGACGAGCTGGTCGAGGTGACCCCGCTCTCGATCCGCCTCCGCAAGCGGCTCCTCTCGAACCACGACCGCCGCCGCGAGCACAGCCGCGAAGAGGACCTCAGCCGCTCGGCCGAGTAGGCCGGACGTACAATCCCGGCGATGGCGATCTACTTCGATCACGCGGCCACGACCCCGGTCCGGCCCGAGGTCGTCGACGCGATGCTGCCCTGGCTGACCGAGCTGTGGGGCAATCCCAGCTCGGGCCATTCCTTCGGCCGGGCGGCCCGGGCCGGCCTGGACGAGTCCCACGAGCGGCTGGCCGCGCTGCTCGGCGGCGAGGCCCGCGAGATCGTCCTGACCTCGGGCGGGACCGAAGCGAACAACCTCGCCCTGAAGGGCGCGGCCTGGGCCGGCAAGGCCCGGGGCCACCGGATCGTGACCAGCCCGGTCGAGCACCACGCCGTCGGCCACACCCTCCGCTATCTCGAGAAGTTCGGCTTCGAGACGGTCGAGCTGCCGGTCGATCGGTACGGCCGGGTCGACCCCGACGAGCTCGAGGCCGCGATCGACGACCGGACGATCCTGGTCAGCATCATGCTCGCCAACAACGAGGTCGGCACGATCGAGCCGATCGCCGAGATCTCCGAACGGGTCCACCGCCATCGGGGCGTCGTCCTCCACGTGGATGCCGTCCAGGCCGCCCCCTACCTGGCGATCGACGTCGCGGGCCTGGGGGTCGACCTGCTCTCGATCGCAGCCCACAAGTTCGAGGGCCCCAAGGGGATCGGCGCGCTCTACGTCCGGCACGGGACCCATCTCCTCGGCCAGCAGCAGGGCGGCTCCCAGGAGCGCCACCGGAGGGCCGGCACGGAGAACGTCGCGGCGGCCGTCGGGATGGCCCTCGCCTTCGAGCTGAACCGGGCCGAGCAGGCCGACGACGAATCCTCGCCTGCGCGAGCTGCGCGAGTGCCTCGCCGCGGCGCGTCCTGGCCGTGCCCGGGGTCGAGCTGACCGGCCATCCCCGCGACCGCCTGCCCGGGGCTCCTCTCGATCATCGCCCGGGACACCGACGGGACCTCGGTCAGCCAGGCCCTCGACCTCGAAGGGATCGCGGTCGCGACCGGCTCCGCCTGCACGACCGGCTCGACCGAGCCGAGCCACGTCCTGGCCGCGATGGGCTATCCCGACGAGGAGTCCGCCGGGGCCCTCCGGATCTCCCTCGGCCGGACGACGAGCGCCGCCGAGGTCGACCTGGCCAGCGAGGCAATTCCGCGGGTCCTGGCGATGCTCCGGCTCGGCTCTGCGGCGATCGCGGCCGATCCGCTCGGCGCGGGAGTCCCGGCCCGGCCCTAGGCCGGACGGGAGCGACGATGGCCCGCGTCCTGGTGGCCATGTCCGGCGGCGTCGATTCGTCCGTGGCCGCGGCCCTCGTCCAGGCGGCCGGCGACGAGCCGGTCGGGGTCTGGATGCGCCTCCACGATGTCGCCGACAGCTACTCCGAGTTCAAGCGGAGCTGCTGCTCGGCCGATGCCGCCGACGATGCCCGGCGGGTGGCCGGCCAGCTGGGCATCCCGTTCTACGTCATGAACCTCGAGCGGGAGTTCGAGGCGGGTGTCCTCCAGCCCTTCCTCGATGCCTACCTCGACGGCCGGACACCGAGCCCCTGCGTCGACTGCAACTCGTACGTCAAGTTCGGGGCCCTGCTCGGGCGGGCCCGCCACGTCTATCGGCTGCGAGGCCGTGGCGACCGGCCATTACGCCCGGCGGACCGAGCGTCCGGACGGCACGCTCGAGCTGCGCCGGGCGGTCGACCCGGACAAGGACCAGACCTACTTCCTGTACGGGCTGCGCCAGGACCAGCTCGACCACGCCCGGTTTCCCCTGGGTGAGCTGACCAAGCCGGAGGTCCGGACGGTTGCCCGCTCGCTCGGCCTGGCCACGGCCGACAAGCCCGAGAGCCAGGAGATCTGCTTCGTGCCCGGAGGTGACTATCGCGACGCGCTCCGCGAACGAGCCGGCTGGCTGCCCGAGCCGGGGCCGATCCGGGACGAGGACGGACAGCTCGTGGGCAGCCATCCGGGCTACGCCGGCTTCACCGTCGGCCAGCGCCGGGGCCTGGGCGTCGCCCTTGGCGAGCCGCGCTTCGTGAGCCGGATCGACCCGGCCACGAACACGATCACCCTCGCCCGGCGGGTCGACCTCGAGACGCGCCGGGTCGCCCTCGAGGGGACGACCTTCGTCGCCGGCGAGCCGCCCAACGGCTCGGCCGGTCCGTTCCGGGCGGAGATCCGGATCCGCCACCGGGGCCGCCCGATCCCGGCCTGGGTTCGGCCGGCCACCGACCGTGAGCCGGCCCGGGGCGGGCGCTGGGAGGTCGAGCCGGACGAGCCGGTCTGGGCGGCGGCCCCGGGCCAGGCGGCGGTCCTGTACGACGGCGAGGTGGTCCTGGGCGGGGGAAGGATCGCCCGGGCATGAGCGGCCCGATCTCGCGACCGATGGTGATCGGTCCGGCCCCGCTCCTGGCGATCCTGGTCGGCGTCTTCCACGTCTCCCTGTTCGTCATCATCCGGGGCAGCGCCGGAGGCCAGCTGCCGCTCCTGATCCTGGCCGCCTGCCTCGGAGCGTGGGCCGGCGACGCGCTCGGGGCCCGGCTCGGGTTCGACCTCCTCCGGGTGGGCGACTTTCGATTGCTCAGTGCCTCGATCGGAGCGTGGGCCGGGATCGGCTTCGTGGCGATCGTCGCCACGCTCGGCCCTGAACGACGGAGGTTGTGATGAAGCGCGGCACAAGCGGCAACGAGCGGCGGACTGATCCGTCCGATCCGGAGGCGATCGAGGCGGCCCGCTTCCTGCGCGGCCTGACGATCGGCCTGATTGTCGGGGCGGTGATCGCCGGCTCGACCCTCTGGCGCCGGTTCGGGCCGGCCCGCCCCCGCGACTGACCCCGGACCGCGGCTCCGGCGCGAACCGCCCCTCGGCCGCCGTCGGCCGGTCACGACCTGCGGACGGCCGCCTGGACCTGCCCGTTCGGTACCATGGCCTCATTGTGACTGCCCTCGAACCCGCCGGGACGCGCGATCCCCGGATCCGCACGCTGCGTTCGTCGGAGATCCGGCGCCGTTTCGTCGAGTTCTTCGAGGAGCGCGGTCATACGGCGGTCCCCTCGGCCAGCCTCGTCCCGGCCGGCGACCAGACCCTCCTGTTCACGAACTCCGGGATGGTCCAGTTCAAGGACGTCCTGACCGGCGCCGAGAAGCGGAGCTACACCCGGGCGGTCGACTACCAGCGGGTCCTGCGCGTCGCCGGCAAGCACAACGACTTCGAGGAGGTCGGCCGGACGACCCGCCACAACACCTTCTTCGAGATGCTCGGCAACTGGAGCTTCGGGGATTACTTCAAGCGCGAGGCGATCCACCTCGCCTGGGACTTCCTGACGATCGACATGGCGATCCCGGCCGACCGGCTGGCGGCCACGACCTACAAGGACGATGAGGTGGCCCGGGCGATCTGGCGCGACGAGATCGGCCTGCCGGCGGATCGGATGGCCGTCTGGGGCGACGTCGAGGCCGGCGACGACAGCAACTTCTGGCGGATGGCCGAGACGGGTCCGTGCGGGCCGTGCAGCGAGATCCACTTCGATCGGGGCGCCCAGTTCTCCGAGGGGCCGGGCTGCATCCCGGACCACTCCGAGACCTGCCCGCGCTGGCTCGAGATCTGGAACCTCGTCTTCATGGAGTTCGACCAGCGGCCGTCCGGCCGGGTTCCCCTGCCGTTCACCAGCGTCGACACGGGGATGAGCCTGGAACGGCTGGCAAGCGTCCTCCAGCAGGTCCCGAGCAACTTCGACACCGACCTGTTCACCCCGATCCATGCCCGGATGCGGGAGCTGCTCGGCCATGACCCGGACGCCTTCGAGGCGGAGCGCTTCAGCTACCAGGTGATCGCCGACCACTCCCGGGCGATCACCTTCCTGATCGCCGACGGAGTCCTGCCCTCGAACGAAGGCCGCGGCTACGTCCTCCGCCGGATCGTCCGGCGGGCCGTCCGCCACGGCCGGCTGCTCGGCCGGACCGAGCCGTTCCTGGTCCAGGCGGCCGAGGTCGTGATCGAGACGATGCGGGAGGCCTATCCGTACCTGGTCGAGCGGCGCGAGGCGATCCTCGGGTCGATCGCCCGTGAGGAGGCCCAGTTCGCCCGGACCCTCGATGCCGGGACGATCCACCTCGAGGAGGCCCTGATCCCGCTGACCGGGGCGGAGCGGATCGTCGGCCGGCGGGCCGAGGAGCTGCCCACCGATGCCCCGCTCCTCGCCGGCGAGACGGCCTTCCGGCTCCACGACACGTATGGCTTTCCGGTCGACCTGACCGTCGAGCTGGCGGCCGAATACGGGGTGGCGGTCGATCGAGCCGGCTTCGAGCTGGCCCTGGCCGAGCAGCGCGAACGAAGCCGGGGCGGCCGCAAGGCCGAGCTGGCCCGGCATGCCGAGCTGATGGGCCTGTACGAGTCGATCGCCCGGCGGCTGGGCGACACGACCTTCCTGGGCTACGAGACGACCTCGGCTCCGGCCCGGGTCATGGCGATCCTGCGCGACGGGCTCGAATACGACGTGCTCGAATCGGTCGGCGATGCCGAGCTCCGGACCGATCCCTCGGCCGAAGCCGAGGTGATCCTCGATCGGACCCCGTTCTACGCCGAGGGCGGCGGCCAGGTCGGCGATCGGGGCATCCTTCGGCTGAGCGAACCGGCCGGCGACAGGCGCCGGCTCGACCTTCGAGGTCACCGACACCCAGCGGCCGGCCGGCGGCCTGATCGTCCAGCACGGGCTGCTCCACGGCCGGCTGGCCGTCGGCGATGCCGTCGAGGCGGAGGTCGATCCCGATCGGCGGGCCCGCACGATGCGCAACCATACCGGGACCCACATCCTCCATCGAGCCCTGCGCAACGTCGTCGGCGAGGGCGCCCGGCAGGCCGGCTCGCTCGTCACCCCCGAGGGCCTCCGCTTCGACTTCCCGCTCGAACGGGGCCTGACCGACGACGAGCGGCACCGGATCGAGGACGAGGTCCGCCGGGTGATCCGGGAGGACCACCCCGTGACAGCCGCCCGGATGTCGATGGCCGAGGCGATCGAGGCCGGGGCCGACGCGTTCTTCGACGAGAAATACGGCGAGACGGTCCGTACGATCCGGGTCGAGGGCTACAGCCACGAGCTGTGCGGCGGAACCCACTGCCGGGCCTCGGGCCAGATCGGCGGCTTCCTGATCACCGGCGAGCGGAGCATCGGCTCGGGCATGCGCCGGATCGAGGCCCTGACCGGCGACGGTGCCGATGCCTACGTCGCCGAGCGGCTCGACATCCTGCGCCGGGCGGGCGGAGCCGCGGGCGCCACGGCGATCGAGACCCTGCCCGACAAGGTCGCCGCCCTCCAGGACGAGCTGAAGGACGCCCGCCGCCGGGCCAGGGCGGGGGCCCGGGGAGCGGTGCCGGCGACGGCCGAGCTGGCCGGAATGGCTTCGGAGGCCGCGCCGGGCATCCACTTCGTCGCCTTCGCCGGTCCGTTCGAGTCGATCGAAACGATGAAGGCGGCGGCCCGGGACCTGCGCGGGCAGCTGCCCAGCGGGGTGATTGCCCTCGGCCTCGAGGCCGACGAGCCGCAGCTCTTCGTGACCGTCTCGACCGACCTCGTGAAGCGGGGGATCGAGGCTGGCTCGCTCGTCCAGGAGGCGGTCGGCCTGATCGACGGACGGGGCGGGGGCCGGCCCGAGATGGCCCAGGGCAAGGGCACCCGGCGGGACGGCCTGGCGGCTGCCCTTGAACGAATTCGGAGCTCGGTCAGCGCCCAGGCCGGCAGGCCAGCCGAGGCCGTCCCGGGCGGAGCGCCCGGGTGACCTTCCTGCGCCGGATCTGGAGTCGGGACGGCGAGCCGGCCCCGGCAGCCTGCACGGCGCTGGACATCGGGACGGAGTTCGCCAAGGCCCTCGTCTTCGAGATCGATCCCAGCGGGATCGGGATCGTCAAGGGCGTCGGCCGCAAGCGCCAGGGCCTTTCCCACATGCAGTCGGGCACGGTCGCCGACATCGCGGCGGTCGTCGACAACTGCTCGATCGCCCTCCAGGAAGCCGAGGAGATGGCCGGCTTCCGGCCGACCCAGGTCGTGATCGGGATCGCCGGCGAGCTGGTCAAGGGCTTCACCACGACCCAGGACCAGGAGCGCAAGCGGCCCGACCAGCCGATCACCGAATCCGAGCTCCAGAAGCTGATCGACACGGTCCAGCAGGCGGCCCTCCGGGAGGCCGAGCGGGCGATCACCTGGGAGACGGGCCTGCCCCACGTGGACGTCCGCCTGGTCCACGCCGCGGTCACCTCGGCCAGCATCGACGGCTACGCGGTCACGAACCCGGTCGGCTTCCAGGGCCGCTACGTGAAGATCGGCATCTTCAACGCGTTTGCCCCGCTCGTGCACCTGGGCGCCCTCCAGTCCGTCGCCTCGCAGCTCGACCTGGAGCTGCTCGAGGTGGTGGCCGAGCCGTACGCCGTGGCCCGCGTCCTGGGTTCGGACCAGGTCCAGCAATCCGGGGCGATCTTCATCGACATCGGCGGCGGGACGACCGACGTGGCGCTCGTCCGGCAGGGCGGCATCGAAGGCACCCGGATGTTCGCCCTGGGCGGCCGGGCCTTCACGAAGTCGCTGGCCGACCGGCTCGACCTGCCCTTCCCCCGGGCCGAGTCGCTCAAGGTCGACTTCGCCCGGGGCCTGAAGGTCGATCGGAAGGCCGAGATCGAGCGGATCATCGGGGACGACATCACGGTCTGGTCGGCCGGGGTCGAGCTGGTCATCGAGGAGCTCTCCGGCGGCGACCTGCTGCCCAGCCGGATCTACCTCTGCGGGGGCGGCTCGCGCCTGCCGGCGATCCGGGCCAACCTCGCCTCCGAGCGGTTCTGGAAGCAGCTCCCGTTCACCCGTGCGCCCGAGGTCCTGGTGATGTCGCCGGAGATGGTCGAGCGGATCCGCGACGACACCCAGCTCCTCGTGGACCAGCAGGACGTCACGCCGCTCGGCCTGGCCTGGCAGGCGCTCGAGCTCCAGTCGACCGAGGACCCGCTCGATGCCGCCCTGCGCAGGGTCCTGCGGGCAATGAAGGTCTAGGCTGGGCGCGATGGCCAGCGTGTTCTACCTGGACGTTGACGACGAGATCACGTCCGCCGCCGCCAGGATCCGGACATCCGAAGACCCTCGGGTCGGGCTGGTCGTCCCGGCCGGGTCGCGAATCGCGACCTCCCGGATCAACTTCCGGTTGCTGGCCCGCGAGGCGCTCGAGCGCAACCGGGCTCTCTCGATCATCGCGCCCGACCCCGCCGCCCGGGCCCTGGCCGCCTCGGCCGGGCTGCCGGTCTTTGCCACCGTCGGCGAGTACGAGGCGAGCCAGTCCGACCAGGTCGGCGGCCCGGCCGCTGCCGCTGCTCCCGGTGCCGCAGCGATCGCCGCCGGAGCCGCCGCCGCTGCGCCGGGGGCCAAGCGCTCCGCGCTCGAGGACACGGCCGTGCTGCCGATCAGCCGGGGCGGCCGTCGCCGCCGGGGCTGGTGCCCGGGCCGGCGGCGGAACGCCCGGACCAGGGGCGAGCGCTCCGGCCGGGGGCGCCGGCCGATCCGCGGGTCGGTCGCGCGCTCCGGCGCCGCGGCGGTCCAGCCCGTCCGTCCGGCCACTCGCGGCCGGCGCTTCCCGACCGCCCTGATCTTCACCACGATCGCCCTGGCAGCGCTGCTCGTCGTGCTCGGCCTGATCGGGGCCGTCGTCCTGCCGAGCGCCTCGATCACGATCAGCGCCAAGGTCGAACCGGTCGGCCCGCTCCAGCTGACGATCCGGGCGGACCCGACGGCAACCGCGGCCGATCCCGTTGCCGGGGTCGTCCCGGCGGTCCAGCTGAGCCAGGACTTCACCTCGTTCGGGACGTTCAATGCGACCGGCAAGAAGACGACGACGACGACGGCGACCGGGAGCGTGACCTTCACCAGCATCAACACGGTCACCTCGGTCCACTTCCCGGCCGGGCTCGATCGTGACGACGGCCAATGGGACCGCCTTCGCCACGACCGCGGACCTGACCGTGCCCCGGGCGAAGTTCGGCCACCAGGCGCCGAGCGAGTCGGTCGGGATCACGGCGGTCAAGGGGGGAACCTCGGGCAACGTGGCGGCCGGCGCGATCAACCAGCTGCCGCCCGGCTACGCGGCCTACCTCTACTCGGTCTCGAACGCCGCCGCCACGACCGGCGGCAGCGCGACGTCGACGACGGTGATCCAGAAGTCCGACACCGACGCGGCCGTGGCCAGCCTGACCAAGGGCCTGAAGCAGCAGTTCACCGCCTGGCTGCCCAAGCCCGACGGACTGCCGGCCGGCAGCAGCCCCTTCCCCAAGACGGGCTCCCTGTCGCAGGCCAGCGCCGATACCGATCCGTCGACCCTGGTCGGCCTGAACCAGGCCACGTTCCAGCTGACGATGACCGCCACCGGGACCGAGACGACTGTCGACGAATCGACCGTGACCGACCTGGCCGTCACCCGGATCCAGGCCGACGTGAGCCAGGGCTACACCCTCGTCGCCGGGCAGCGAGAAGGTCGTCCTCGGGCCGACCCAGGTCGACGGCGAGGTCGTCGTCTTCCCGACGACCGTGGTCGCCAGCCAGATCCGGCACCTCGATCCGGACAGCCTCCGCCAGCTCGTCCAGGGCAAGTCGGTCGAGGAAGCCCAGGCGATCCTGTCGGACTACGGGACGGTCGACATCCAGACCTGGCCCAGCTTTGTCGGCTCGATCCCGAGCCTCGCCTGGCGGCTGACCCTGACGATCGAGCCGAGCAGCGTCACGCCGTCGGCCGGTCCTTCGTCAAGTGAACCGGTGTCTCCGACCAGCCTGCCCAGCAGTCCTTCCAGCAGCGCGCCCTCCGGCGCTCCGTCGAGCGGGGGCTCGGGCAACCCGTGAGCCACCTGTTGGGAATCGACCTCGGAGAACGCCGGATTGGAATCGCCCTCGCCGAATCGGACGGGCCCGCGCTGCCCCTCGTCACCCTGCGCCGGAACCGCGATGCGGCGGCCGACGCGGCCGCCATCGAGCGCCTCGCCGCGGAGCACCAGGTGAGCGAGCTGATCGTTGGCCTGCCGCTCGAGGCCCACGGCCAGGCCGGTCCCCAGGCCGCCATCACGACGGCCTGGGTCGAGGCCGTCCGAGGCCGCCTCGATGGCCTGTCGATCGGATTCCGCGACGAGCGCCTGTCGAGCTACCTGGCGGAGCAGCGCCTCGGGCCGATGAAGCGCGGGCGATCGGGCGGACCGCCCAGCGCCGCCCAGCGTGAGGCCTACCGCTCGCGGGTCGACCGGGAGGCGGCCGCGATCATCCTCCAGGACGAGCTCGATGCCCGGGCGGCCGCCTCATGACGATCCGAGGCGGCGGTTCGCCCCGTGACGGCGTCCGCCAGGCCCATCCCCTGGGCGAGGTGCCGATCGACGAAGACCACTACGCCCGGCCGCCCTCGAGCGACCGGCCGATCGCGAGCAACGGGCGGGCGGAGCGGCGGCCAGCGTCGCTCGGGCGGAAGCGGCCTGGGCGGCCTCGTCCGGCTCGGCCTGTTCATCGTCGTCCTCGCCGCGGTCGTTCTCGTGGCGGGGCTGACCGTCCTGCGGCCGGTGGTCGCCCGGGCGGTCGTCGACTACGCCACGAAGAATCCGAGCGCGCTCAAGCTGCCCTTCGTCGCCGACCTCGTCCGGGAGGATCTCGGGCCGGCCCTGACCGATGCTCCCAGCACGAGCGCGACCGACGTCCGGTTCGACGTCGTCGACGGGCGACACCGCCCAGTCGATCGCGACCCGGCTCCAGCAGGCCGGCCTGGTCACCGACGCCCGCTCGTTCGTCTTCATCGCGACCGAGCAGGACCTCACGACCAGCCTCGAGTCGGGGACGTACTTCCTGCGCCCGAACATGACCCCCCAGCAGATCGTGACCTCCCTCCTCGTGTCCCACCAGGTCGCGATCGCGATCGGCCTGCGGCCGAGCCTCCGGCTCGAGCAGATCACGGCCAAGCTCCAGACCGTCGAGGGCCTGACGATGGACGTCAAGGCGTTCTACGACGAGGTCGAGCACCCGCCGGCCAGCCTCCTGGCCGACTACCCCTGGCTCTCGGCGGTCCTGCCCAAGGGCGCCTCGCTCGAGGGCTTCCTGGGTGCCGCGACGTACACCGTGCCGCCCGACATCACCGCCGACGAGTTCGTCCGGATGCTGCTCGACGCCTGGTACCAGCAGGTCGGGGCCTGACCTGCATGAACGTGCCGGCCGCGCGCGGCATGACCTTCTACCAGGCCTGTCGCTGGCCTCGATCGTCGAGCGGGAGACCGGCAACGATGCCGACCGGGCGAAGAATCGCCGGGGTCTACGTGAACCGGTCGAAGACCAACCACGAGACGGCGGGCTTCCTCGGCTCGGACCCGACGGTGTTCTACGTGAACGACACGCTCAAGCTCGCCGGGATGCCTTTCACCCAATGGCAGAGCTACCTGTTCTGGGCGCCGCTGCCCAAGGGCGTGACGCCTCCCGGCGAGCTGCCGGCCGATCTGGCCGGCTACAACACGTACACCAGCAAGGGCCTGATCCCGGGCCCGATCTGCACGCCATCGGTGGCCTCGATCAAGGCCGCCCTGGATCCCGGATACAAGCGGTGGCTACTAGTACTTCCTGGCGACCAAGGACGGCACGACGCTATTCGAGAAGACATATGCCGCGCACCAGAAGAACATCCTGAAGTACGGCCAGATGAGCGGGGGATGACCGACACGGCTCGGCTGCCGACCCGACCGACTTTAGCGGGCCGCCGAGCCCGGCCGACCGGGAGCGCTGGGACTGCCGCCGACCGGGCGGCTCGTCCCGAACGCCTGGCCCGGCTTCGGGCCCGGATGGCTGCGGCCGGGGTCGATGCCTACCTCGGCGTGCGAGCCGAGCACAGTCGCTACCTGACCGGGCTGGTCCTCGGCGACGGCGAGGAGAAGGTCGCCGGCGTGTCGGGCTGGTTCGTGGTCGGCCCGGCCGAGGTGGTCCTGTTCGCCGACAGCCGCTACACGATCCAGGTCGGTCGCGAGGCCCCCGAGCGCCCGGATCGAGCCGGTCTACGGCGACCTCGGCTCGCGCTGGCCGGAGATCCTGGCCAGCCTCGGCGACGCGACGGGCTCGACCAGCCGTCCGCCGGGTCGGCCGTCGAGGCCGGCTTCGTCAGCCACGCCACTGGCTCGAGCTGAGCCGACGGCTGCGCCCGGTGTCGAGCTCGTCGCCGCGGTCGACCCGATCCCGCTGTCGCCGGCCGGCCGAGCGTCGGTTGGGTCGAGGCCGACCGGCAGGTCAAGGAACCGGCCGAGCTCGAACGGGTCGCTGCGGCCTGCGCCGTGGCCGATCGTGCCCTGGCCAGCGCTCCTGCCCGAGATTCGGCCCGGGGTGACCGAGAAGCGAGCTGGCCTGGCGGCTCGAGGTCCTGATCCGGACCGGCGGCGCCGACGGCCTGGCCTTCGACGTGGCCTGCCTGGCCGGCCCGAGGCGGCCCTGCCCCACGGTTCGCCGGGGGACCGCCCGGTCCAGCCGGGGACCGTCCTCCTGTTCGACTTCGGGGCCCAGGTCGGGGGCTATCGCAGCGACATGACCCGGACGCTGTTCGTGGGCCAGCCGTCGGCCCGGGACCTCGACATCTACGATCTCGTTCGACGCGCCCAGTCCGCCACGATCGAGGGGGTCGAGGCGGCCGTCCGGAGCGGGGGACCGCTGCCGACCGGCCCCCAGGCGGACGCCCTCGCCCGGGACGTGATCGTGGCCGCCGGCCAGGGCGATCGCTTCGGCCACGGCACGGGTCACGGGATCGGCCTGGCCACCCATGAGCTGCCCGGCCTGGGCAAGCGCGCGGCGCGATTCGAGCCGCTGCCCAGCCCCACCGTCTTCTCGGTCGAGCCGGGGGTCTACCTCGAGGGCGAGCTGGGCGTCCGGATCGAGGACCTCGTGGCGGTCGACCTCGCCGCCCGGCGGGTCGAGCGGCTGACGAACTTTCCCCGCGAGGTGGTCGTCGTCGGCGGCTGAGCGGGCTCGGCTACAATCGCTCGACCATCCCCGAACTGGCCGGTCCAGCGCCGCTCGCGCAGGATGACCGCCGTCGAACCTCCAGGAGCCCACTTCCCGATGATCAGCACCGGCGAACTCCGCAAAGGCGTCGCAATCGAGCTCGACGGCGACCTGTGGCAGATCCTCGACTACCACCACATCAAGATCGGCCGCGGTTCCGCCCAGGTCCGGATCACCCTGCGGAACATCAAGAAGGGCGGCACGGTCGAGCGCAGCTTCCAGGCCGGCACGAAGTGGCCGCGCGCCCAGCTCGACCGGCGGCCGGTCCAGTTCCTCTATCGCGACGGCGAAGACTTCCACTTCATGGACACCGACAACTACGACCAGTTCATCCTCCGGGCCGACCAGCTCGAGGATGCCGTCCACTACCTCAAGGACGGGATGCTCCTCGAGCGGACGAGCTACCAGGACGAGACCCTCGGGGTCGAGCTGCCGGTCACCGTCGACCTCGTCGTGGCCGAGACGGAGCCTGGCTTCGCCGGCGACACCCAGACCGGGGCACGCAAGCCGGCCACGACCGAGTCGGGCCTCGTCGTGACCGTCCCGATCTTCGTGAACGAGGGCGACACGATCCGGGTCGACACCCGGACGGGCGAGTACCAGACCCGGGTCTGAGCACCGGCCGTGAGCGGGCCTGAACCGCCCGACTGGGCCCTCCCGTCGTGGGACGCCCTGCCGGACGACGACGCGGGCAGGACCGGCCCGGCTCGCAGCCCGACCCCGCCCGAGCGGACCGCTGCCGGCGCCCGGCCCGCCAGTCCCGCCGTGGGCCCCAGCGGGCCCAGCCCGGTCGGAGGCCGGCCGGCGGAGGCGTGGCCGGCGGAGGCAGCCCGCGGCCGGCGATCCTGGGGGTCACCGAGCTGACCCATGCGATCCGCGACGCGGTTCGGGCCGACGAGCGGCTGCGCGACCTGTGGGTCGAGGGCGAGGTCGGCCGGGTCACCGTGTCGTCCGCCGGGCACGCCTACTTCACCCTGAAGGACGAGCGCAGCCAGCTGTCCTGCGTCTGGTTCCGCGACGATCGGATCAGCTCGCCCTTCGAGCCGCGGACCGGCCTCCGGGTCGTCGTCCGGGGGCGGATCGACGTGTTCGACCAGCAGGGCGTCTACCAGCTCTACGTGAGCACGGTCCAGCCGGCCGGCTTCGGCGACCTGGCCCTCCGGTTCGAGGAGCTCAAGGCGCGGCTCGCGGCCGAGGGCCTGTTCGATGCCGGCCGGAAGCGCCCGCTGCCGGCTCGGCCGCGCCGTCATCGCCGTCGCGACGAGCTCGACCGGCGCGGTCTGGCACGACATCCGGCAGGTCCTCGAGCGGCGCTGGCCGCTCGCCCGGGTCGTCTTCGCCAGCTGCCAGGTCCAGGGCGAGAACGCTCCGCGCCAGCGTCGTGGCGGCCCTCGACCGGATCGCTCGCTACGCTGCCCAATGCGCGCTCGGACGGGCGACCGGCGGATGCCCCGGTCGTCACGATCCTCGCCCGGGGCGGGGGCTCGCTCGAGGACCTCTGGTCGTTCAACGACGAGCGCGTCGTGCGGGCGATCGTGGCCACCCGCTGCCGGTCGTGTGCGGGGTCGGCCATGAGACCGACGTGACCCTGGCCGACTTCGCGGCCGACCTGCGGGCCCCGACCCCGTCTGCGGCGGCCGAGCTCGTCGTGCCCGATCGGGCGACGATTGCGGCCGGCCTGTCGGCCGAGGCCAGGCGGCTGGCCGGCGTGGCCGAGCGGACCGTGGCCGGTGCCCGGCGCGAGCTCGACGCGGAGCGCCGGGCGCTCGACGGCCTGCGGCCGGCCGACCGCCTGGCCCAGGCTCGCGAACGGGCCGGCGTCCTGCTCGACCGGGCGACCCGGATCGTGCGCGAACGCGTCGGCGCCGCCCGGGTGGCCGATGGCCGGGCCTTCGCCCGGCTCGACCCGATCGCGCTGGGGCGACTCGGCGCGGCCCGCTCGGCCCTCGAGGCCGGGGCCGCCGCCCTGGCTGTCCTCGGGCCGCAGGCGACCCTCGACCGGGGCTATGCGATCGTCCGGCGCGCCGACGACGGGCGAATCCTGCGCCGGGCCGAGGAAGCCGGCGCCGGGACCGACCTGGCGATCCGGCTCGCGGCCGGCGAGCTCGGAGCGACGTCGACCGGGCCGGCGAAGCCGGAGATGACCGGCGACCCGGGATGATCGGCGACCTGCTCGTCCTGGCCGGGGCGGTCCTCGTGGTCGCGGTCGGCGGCTATGCGATTGGTAGGATGATTGCCCGCCGGATCGATCGCTGGCAGGTCCGCGCCGAGGAGCAAGCCGGCGAAGCGCCGGCCGCGAACCGGGATCCTGCCGGGAAGGAGCGAGTTGACGACCCAGATTCCGCCTGACATCGCGAACCTCACGTTCGACGAGGCCCTGGCCGAGCTCCAGCGGACCGTCGCCGAGCTCGAGACGGGCGGCGGTCCGCTCGAGGCGGCGATCGCCGGGTACGAGCGCGGGGTTGCCCTCCACGAGCGCTGTGCGGTCCTCCTGGCCGATGCCGAGCTGCGGGTCCGAAGGCTCGTCGAGCGAGCCGGGGGAGCGGTCGAGGCAATCGAGCTGCGGGGCGACGAGGAACCCTCCGGCGATGGCCCGGGGTAGACTCGGGCCGACGCTCGATCGTGCCCGAAACGATCCCGGGCCCTGGTTCGTCCGAACATGGGACGAGAACCCCAGCAGGAGCCGCACACCTTGGCGATCCTTCCCACGCTCAGCGGACCGGCTGATCTTCGAGGACTGAGCGAGGCGCAGCTCGGCCAGCTGGCCGAGGAGATTCGCGAGAAGATCATCGAGACGGTGGCCACGACCGGCGGCCACCTCGGCTCGTCGCTCGGCGTCGTCGAGCTGACGATCGCCCTCCACCGCCTGCTCGAATCGCCCCGCGACCGGATCGTCTGGGACACCGGCCACCAGGCCTACCCCCACAAGCTCCTGACCGGGCGCTACGAGCGGTTCGACACGCTCCGCTCGCTGGGCGGGATCGGCGGCTTCCCCCGGCGCTCGGAATCGGCCCACGACGTGTTCGACGGCGGCCATGCCGGGACGGGCCTGTCGATCGGCCAGGGCCTGGCCGAGGCCCGCGACCTGCGCCACGGCCTGGAGCGGATCGCGGTGGTCATCGGCGATGCGGCCCTGATGAGCGGCCTCTCGCTCGAGGCCCTGAACGACATCGGCCAGCGCGGCACCCGGATGCTGATCGTCCTGAACGACAACGAGATGTCGATCAGCCCGACGGTCGGAGCCTTCAGCAAGTACCTCAGCCAGATCAAGCTGTCGTCGGCCTGGGGCAAGAGCAAGGGGGCCTATGACCGGACGATCGAGCGGATCCCGGTCGTCGGCGCGACCGCCCTCGAGCTGAGCCAGCGGCTGCGCAAGTCGGTGGTCAACTTCGCCCAGCCCGGCCAGCTCTTCGAGGACCTTGGGATCACCTACATCGGAGTCGTCCCCGGGCATGACCTGCGGGCGCTCCTCCAGACGTTCGCCGGGGCCCTCCAGCTGAACGTCCCGGTCATCGTCCACGTCCGGACCCAGAAGGGCCGCGGCTACCGGCCGGCCGAGGCCGACCAGGTCGGCTTCCACGGGGCGGCCCTGCCCCCCATGACCGGCCTGGGCGTGGCCGGCAACGGCAGCGCCAGGCACGCCCCCGCGGCGTCGTCAGGGACGAGCGGGGCGATGCCGACCGAATCGATGGTCGACGACGCCGCCCCGGCGACCCGCCTGGCCGAGCCGGTGGCCAAGGCCCCGAACTACACCGCCGTGTTCGTCGCCGAGCTGATCGAGATCGCCCGGCACGACAAGCGCGTCGTCGGGATCACTGCCGGCATGCCGACGGGGACCGGCCTGAACAAGCTCCAGGCCGCCTTCCCCGATCGGTTCTTCGACGTCGGGATCGCCGAGCAGCACGCCGTGACCCTGGCCACCGGCCTGGCGATGGGCGGCGAGCGGCCGGTCGTCGCCCTGTATTCGACGTTTCTCCAGCGGGCCTTCGACCAGGTCGTCCACGACGTCTGCCAGAACGACCAGCCGGTCGTGATCGCCGTCGACCGGGCCGGGCTCGTGGGCGAGGACGGGACGAGCCACCAGGGGATGTTCACCCTGCCCGCCCAGCGCCAGGTCCCGAACCTCGTCATCGCCAGCCCGAAGGACGAGCAGGAGCTGCGGGCGCTCCTCCGGACGGCGTTCAGCCAGGACCACCCGTTCGCCCTGCATTACCCCCGCGATCCCGGCTTCAACCTGCCCCCGGCCGAGCCGCGGCCGATCCCGGTCGGCCAGGCGGAGCTCCTCCAGGACGGCAGCGAGCTGCTGCTCATCGGCTTCGGTCCGATCGTTGACCGGGCCCGGCAGGTCGCCGGGCGGCTCGCGGCCGAGGGCTGGTCGGTCGGCCTGATCAACGCCCGCTGGGCAAAGCCCCTCGATCGCCAGCTGATCCTCGAGCAGGCCCGGGGCAAGCGACTCGTCGTGACCCTCGAGGAGAGCGTGACGGTTGGCGGCTTCGGGAGCGGCGTGCTCGAGCTGCTGGAGGAGGCCCGGGCCGTGGACCCGGCCTTCCGCGAGGTCGTCCTGAAGATCATCGGGATCCCCGGCGACCACTTCGTCGAGCATGGCTCGGTGGCCGACCTGCGCCGCCTGATCCGGCTCGACGTCGACGGCATCGCCGAGCAGATCGGCGAGACGCTGGCTGCCCTCCATGCCGTGCCCGGCGCCAGCGAGGTCCGCCGGACCTAGGTCGGCGAGGCCGGTTCAGGCGTCGGCAACCGTGCCTGCTCATCACCCTGCACCTGATGAATGTTGGCGACACGGCGGCGGTCGATCTCGGCAGCCGGTGCAGGATCTCATCCGGGATCGTCGCGATTCGGTCGATGTGCTCCATCCGGTGCCGAACCCCGACGGGTCCCGTTGCCGCTTGGTCGCCGACATTCACGTGGTGCAGGTGCCGGCGTGAGGCAACGCAGATCCAGAGCTGCGGCGGGACCTCGGCACCTTGTGGTGGACGACGGCGTGGCATGATCGGCGGGTGAGCCCAGCCAATCGCCAGCGCCTCGACCAGCTCCTCGTCGAACGCGGTCTCGTCGAGAGCCGGACGCGGGCCCAGGCGCTTGTCCTCGCCGGCCGGGTCCGGGTCGGACGGGGGGACGGGGCCCGGCTCGATCGGAAGCCGGGCGACCTGCTCGACGAGGGGGTCGAGGTCGCCGTCGTCGAACGCGACCCGTACGTCAGCCGGGGCGCCCACAAGCTGATCGCGGCCCTCGACGCGTTCGGGCTCGACCCGGCCGGCCGGGTCGCCCTCGACGTCGGGGCGTCGACCGGCGGCTTCACCGACGTCCTGCTCCAGCGGGGAGCCCGGCGGGTCTATGCCCTCGACGTCGGCCGGGGCCAGCTGGCCGAGTCGCTCCGGCACGATCCACGGGTCGTCTCGATGGAACGCACGAACGCCCGGAGCCTGGCCGCGGGCGTCCTGCCCGAGCCGGTCGAGCTGGCCGTGATCGATGTTGCCTTCATCTCGCTTGGCCTCGTCCTCGGCCCGGTCATCGCCTGCTTCGGCCCAGCCGGGGGTCGGATCGTGCCCCTGGTCAAGCCCCAGTTCGAGGCGGGCCGGGAGCTCGTGCCCGGTGGCGTCGTCCGGGATCCGGCCGTGCACCTGGCCGTCCTCGAGCGGGTCGTGGAGACCGCCCGCGGACTCGGCCTGGGAGTCGCCGGCGCGATCGCCTCGCCCCTCCTGGGTCCCCAGGGCAACCGCGAATTCCTGCTCGACCTGCGCCTCGAACCGCCCGGCACGGAAGAATCCGGGCCGGCTCGCGGCGAAGCCCAGCCGAGCGAAGCCCAGCTTGCCGACCAGCTCCGCGCCGTGGCCCTCGGATGACGAAGATGCGTCGGCTCGGATTCGCCTTCAACCCGACGAGCGATTCGGCGGTCGAGCTCCGCCAGCGGGCCCTGGCCTGGTGCGTGACCCGCGATGTCGACGCCTGGGCCGAGCCGGCCGGTGAGCTCGAGGCCCTCCGCCGGAAGCTGCCCGGGACGAGCGCCCTGATCGTCCTCGGCGGCGACGGCACCTTCCTGCGGGCCGCCCGGGCGGTGGCCGACGCCGACGTGCCCCTGCTCGGGGTGAACCTGGGCAAGGTCGGCTTCCTCTCCAAGGTCGAAGCCGACCAGTTCGAGCCGGTCCTCGAGGAGGTTGCCTCGGGCGCCTTCTCGATCGATGAGCGGATGACCCTCCACGGCCGGATCCTGCCCGCCGGCGGCCGCAAGGGCAGCCGGAACGTGTTCGCCCTCAACGACATCGTGGTCGCCCGCGGGTCGCTTGCCCGGGTCGTCCGGCTCGACGTGGCGATCGGCCCGTCGCACCTGGCGACGTTCATCGCCGACGGGTTGATCGTGGCCTCACCGACCGGTTCGACCGGCTACTCCTTCTCGGCCGGCGGGCCGATTCTCGATCCGGTCAGCCGGAACCTCGTCGTCACCCCGATCGCCGGCTATCTCTCCGCCATCCGATCGGTCGTGGTCAGCCCGCTCCAGACGGTCCGGGTCCGGGTCGTCGATGCCTACGAATCGCTCCTGAGCGTGGATGGCGGCGAGGATATTGCCCTGAACGTCGGCGATGTCGTCGAGGTGGCGGCCAACGAGCGCCCGATCCGGCTGGTCGAGCCGAAGAGTGCGATGCCCTTCTGGGACCTGCTTCGCCACAAGGTCGAGCTGCTCCCCAGCTGATGGCCGGTCTCGGACGCCTGCTCCAGCTGTCAGTCCAGGACCTGGCCCTGATCGACCAGCTCGATCTCACCTTCGGCGAGGGCCTGAACGTGATCACCGGCGAGACCGGGGCCGGCAAGAGCCTCCTGATCGACGCCCTCGGCCTGGCCCTCGGTGCCCGGGCCGACAGCAGCATGGTTCGCCACGGCGCAGAGGCCGCCCGGGTCACCGCCCGGATCGAGCGGCCCGACGGCCCACTCGTCTGCTCCCGCGAGGTCAGCCTCGCCGGCCGATCGACGGCCCGGGTCGATAACGAGCCGGTCAGCGTCGCCCGCCTGGCCGAGGTCGCCGGCCCGCTCGTCGAGATCCACGGCCAGCACGATCAGCAGCTCCTGCTCGACGAGCGCCACCAGCGGGCTCTCCTCGACGCCTTTGGCGGCCTCGAACCGCAAGCTGCCGAAGTCCGGGCGGCAGTCGAGCGGTGGCGGACGAACGACGCCGCGCTGCGCGAGCTCGCGCTCGAGCCGCGCGAGCTCGCCCGGCGGCTCGACCTGGCCGAGCACGAATTGGCCGAGATCGAGGCGGCCCGGTTGCGGGTCGGCGAAGCCGACGAGATTCGGGCCCGGCTCGGGGCGGCCCAGCACGGCGAGGCGATCAGCCGGGGCGCCCAGGTGATCCACGACGAGCTCGTCGGTGAGTCGGGCAGCGTTCGGGAGAGCCTTGGCACGACCCGTCACGCCGCGGCCGAGATCGCCCGCTTCGACGGCCGGTTCGAGGCCCTTGCCGCGCGCCTCGCCGGCCTGTCCGCGGAGGCGGAGGACATTGCGGCCGAGGCCCGCAACCTGGCCGAGCAGCTCGACCACGACCCGTCCGCGGCCGACGGCCCTGGAGGAGCGACTGTCCCTGATCTTCGCCCTCGAGCGCCGGTACGGCGACGACGAGCGGGCGGTCATCGAGCACGGCCGGCTGATGGCCGACGAGGCGACCCGGCTGCGCGACCTCGACGGCGAGCGGGACCGCCGGTTGGCCGAGGCCGCGCACCTCCTGGCGGACGTGGCCCGGGCGTCGGCCGGCCTGTCGGTCGCCCGGAGCCGAGGCGGCCGAACGCCTCTCGGCGGCGGTCGGACCGGCCCTCGAGGCGCTCGGCTTCAATCGGCTGGCCTTCCGCGTCGCGGTCAGCCGCCGGCCAGCCGTCGAAGGCGAGCGGGCCCTCGGTTGAGCTCGATGGCGAGGCCGTCGAGTTCGACCAGACCGGGATCGACGAGGTGGTCTTCCGGTTTGCCCCGAACCCCGGCGAACCCGCCCGGCCGCTGGCCCGGATCGCGCCGGCGGGGAGCTGAGCCGGGTCGCCCTGGCGATCAAGGAGGTCCTCGCCGCAGCAGATGCGACGCCGACTCTCGTCTTCGACGAGATCGACACGGGGATCGGCGGTCGGAGCGCCGACCCGGTCGGGCGCAGCCTGTGGACGCTCGCCCGGCAGCACCAGGTCCTGTGCGTGACCCATCTGCCCCAGATCGCGGCCCATGCCGACGCCCACTTCCGGATCTCGAAGCGCACGGTCGCCGGCCGGACGATCACCGATGTCGAGCGCCTCGATCCTGCCGGCCGGCTGGCGGAGCTGGCCCTGATGCTGGGCGGCGAGCATGTCGGCGAGTCGGCGGACGGCGGCCAGGCTGCGCGGGCCGGCGCCGAGCAGCTCCTGGCGGCGCCGAGGGCGTGGCGGACGGCCGGGCGGGCGGCGCGACGGTCGGCCCGGCCGAGGGATGGCCGGCCGTGCCTGACCCCAGCGCAGCGCCGCCCGGCCCGGGCCCGGCGGCGGGCACTCGGACGAACGGCCGGCTCGAGGCGGCGATCGAGAGCTACCTCGTCTACCTCCGGGTCGAGCGGGGTCTCTCCGCGGCCACCCTCCAGGCCTATGGCGGCGACCTCGCCGCGTTCGCGGCCGATCCCGCGGTCGCCCGCGACTGGGATCGCTCGGCCGAGCCGGCCACGCGCTACCTGTCCCGGTCGGCCGCCGGCCGGGGACCGGGCGGCCGGCCGCTGCGCTCGACCAGCCTCCGCCGGAGGGCCGCCTCGATCCGGGGCTTCTACCGCTTTGCCTATGGCGACGAGCTGGTCGAGACCGACCTGGCCGGCCGGATCGACCTGCCTCGCCAGACCCGGCTGCTGCCCGACCCGCTCGACGTCGAGGCGACAAGCCGGCTGCTCGAGGCGAGCGGAGGGGCGGCGGACGGGGCCGATGAGCCGGAGCGGCCGGCCCGGATCCGCGACCGGGCCCTGCTCGAGCTGCTGTACGCCGCGGGCCTCCGGATCAGCGAGGCCCTCAACCTCGATCGCGAGGACCTGTCGCTCGAGGGCGGCTACGTCCGGGTGATCGGCAAGGGCAACAAGGAACGGCTCGTGCCGGTCGGCGACGTCGCCCTGGACTGGCTGGCCAGGTACCTCGATGAGGTCCGGCCGACGTGGCTGGCGGCGGCCGCGGGCGAGGGCGGCCTCGAGCCGGCCCGCGGGGGACCGGTTTTCCTGACCGCTCGCGGCCAGCGGCTCGGACGGCAGGCAGCCTGGACGATCGTCAAGCGGGCGGCCCGCCAGGCCGGCCTGTCCAACCGGGTGACGCCGCATACGCTTCGGCACTCGTTCGCCAGCCACCTCCTCGAGGGCGGGGCCGACTTGCGGATCGTCCAGGAGTTGCTCGGGCATGCGAGTATCTCCACGACCCAGCTGTACACCCACATCAGCGGCGAGCGGATCCGGGAGGTCTACGCTCGCGCCCATCCGCGAGCCTGAGGGAGGGCCCCAGCGCCATGGCCAGCTTCACCGAGTCGCTCCTGTCGTCCGGCGAGACGATCCTGCTCGAGCGACGCCAGCACTGGCTGGTCCTGATCGACCGGGTCAAGCTGGCCCTCGGGGCGATCGTCCTGGCCGCCTTCATCTTCATCATCCGGGGCAGCTTCGGGAACGACGGGATCGGGGGCACGATCAACGGCCTGCTCGGCTGGGTCGTCCTGGCCCTCGTGATCTACGTCGTCGTGGCCTCGATCTTCGAATACATCCGCTGGACGAACCGGGCCTACCTGCTGACGACGCGCCGGGTGATCCAGGTCGACGGGGTGCTCAACAAGTCGGCCCTCGACACCTCCCTCGAGAAGATCAACGACGCGGTCCTGACCGAGTCGATCTTCGGCCGGGCCCTGGGCTTCGGCGACCTCGAGATCCTGACCTCGTCGGAATACGGAATTGCCAAGATGCACATGCTCGTCGACGCCGCCGGGTTCAAGCGGGCGATGGCCGACGCCAAGCACGACCTCGAGCTGCAGGTCGCGACCGGCCACATTCCGAGCCCGCCGCTCCGGGCGGGCGCCGGTCCGGCCGCCGATTCGTCGTCGGAGCGTCTTCGGCCGCCCCGGCGTCCGACGCCGCTGGCAGCTCGGCGGCCGCCGCTGCCGGGCCCGGCGAGGGCGCCACGCCGGCCGCCGTGGCGCGGCACCGACCGCACCCGCGAGCTCGGCCGACGTGGCGGACTCGATCAACCGGCTCAAGCAGCTGGCCGACTCGGGGGCGATCACCCAGGCCGAGTTCGAGGCCAAGAAGGCCGAGCTGCTGGCCCGCCTGTAGGGGGCCCCGGGTCCGGGCGGCGGGCCGGGTACGATACGCCGGATGGATCAGACCACCCTGTCCCTGATCGCCGCGGCGATCATCATCCTCGTCTCGTTTCCGGTTCACGAGTTCGCCCACGCCTACGTGGCCTACTGGCAGGGCGATTCGACCGCCCGTTACCTGGGCCGGCTGACCCTCAACCCGATCGTCCACTTCGATCCGCTCGGCGGCCTGATGCTGCTCGCCTCGGCCTACGCCGGGGTCGGGATCGGCTGGGCCAAGCCGACCCCGGTGAACTTCGCCAACCTGCGCAACGGACGGACCGGCGAGGCCCTGGTCGGTGCAGCCGGCCCGGTCTCGAACCTCCTGATCGCGATCCTGGGCGGAGTTGTCTTCCGGATCATCTACGGCATGTCGAGCAATCCGACCCCGGGCCAGGCGGACCTCCTCACGGTCATCCTGATCTTCGTCGAGATCAACGTCTCGCTCTGCCTGTTCAACCTGATCCCGGTTCCGCCGCTCGACGGCACCCGGGTCTTCCTGTCGTTCCTGCCGGCCCGGGTCGCCTACAAGTACGAGCCGCTCCTGTACCAGTACGGGCCGTACGTCCTGCTGGCCCTGATCTTCGTCCCGTACCTCCTCCGGATCGACGGGCCGCTCCAATGGGTGTTCAACTACATCGGCACCCCGATCGTCCAGCTCATCACCGGTCTGTGAGCGGGCGCCGCGCCGGCGGCCCGGCCTGGTGGGCGACGAAGGTGCGCCAGTTCAGGAGCCACGTCCTGGCCCGGGTCAGCGAGGGCGAGCGGGCCGGCCTCGTCGAATGGGTGCCGGAGCCGCTCCTGGCCGTCTTCGACGGGATGCCCCTGGCCGACCGGCGGCACGGCCTGGACGTGGTCGCCAACCTGCGGGCGGCGGGCGGCGACGGGGACCCCGAGCTGCTCCTGGCCGGGTTGCTTCACGACTGCGCCAAGCGCACGCCCGACGGGCGGGCGATCGGCCTGGGCCCGCGGATCGCCTGGTCGCTGGGCGAGGTCTTCGGACCGGGCAGCGTCCGCCTGGCCGGCCGGCTGCCGGGCTATCGCCCGGCCCTGGACCAGCTCCGGGAGCACCCCGAGCGATCGGCCACGATCGTCCTGGCGGCCGGGGCGACCGCCCGGACCGGGGACCTCATTCGCGACCAGGATCGCGTTCCGGTCGATCGGGCGGGCGAGCTCCTGCACCTCGCGGACGAGGCAAGCTGATGGCGGTCGAGGCGCTCCCGGCGGTCCACTTCGGGCCGGGCCGCGGGCCGGTCCCGGTGACCCACGTCCGGGTCGAGTCGTTCGAGGGCCCGCTGGGCCTGCTGCTGAGCCTGATCGAGTCCCGGCAGCTCGACATCCTGAGCGTCTCGCTCGGCTCGCTTGCGGGCGCCTATCTCGAGGCCCTGGCGGGGCTGGGTTCGGACCGGATCGGCAATGTCTCCGGCTTCGTCGCTGTCGCCGGCCAGCTGATCCTGATCAAGAGCCGGGCGATGCTCCCGCGCAGCCCGGTCGTCCGGCCCGAGGATGCGCTCGAGGAGGAGCCCGATCCGGAGGCCGAGCTGCGCGCCCGCCTCCTGCTCTACCGGGCCTATCGGGATGCCGGGGCGCGCCTCCAGCTCGTGGCCCTCGAGCGGGTTGGCGTCTTCCGGCGCGACCCGTCGATCGCGGCCGCAGCCGGTCGGGCCGGCGCCACCGCCGGGCCCGCCCCGCAGCTCGATCCGGCCGGCCTGCCTCGGGCGCTCGGCCGACTGCTCCGGCTCGTGCCGCCGGCGCCGCCTGCCCCGGGGATCGTGCCCCGCCTGATCACGATCGGCGAGCGGGCCGAGCTGATCCGGGCGGCCCTCCGCGACGCCCCCTCGATCGTCCTCCAGGATCTGCTCGAGGGGGTCACCGACCGGGTCGTCCTGGCCGTCACCTTCCTGGCCATGCTCGAGCTGATGAAGCGCCGCGAGATCGTGGTCGAGCAGGTCGAGCCGTGGGGTCCGATCGTGGCCCGCCGCTCGGCGACCGCGGACCCGCCGGCCGGCCGCCCCGATCGACGAGACGCTGGGAGACTTCGGGTGATCGAGCGCGAGGAGGCCCTCGACCTGGTCGACCCGGCCGGACCGAGCCCTGACGGGGCCAGCGACCCGGCCGGACCGATCGAAGCGACGGGTCTGGGGACCGAACCGGCGAGCTGACCGAGGCGGCCCTGGAGGCCCTCCTGTTCGTCGCCGAGCGACCGCTCAGCCGGCGCGAGATCGGAGCGATCGCCGGGGTCGATCGCGAGGCGGTCGACGCGCGCCTGGGCGATCTCGAGGTCAGCCTGGCCGGCCGGGGGATCCGGCTGATCCTGTCCGGCGACCGGGTCGAGCTGGCGACCGCGCCCGAGGCGGGCAGCCTGATCGCCCGCTATGTCGGCTCGGATGCCACCCGGCTCTCGGCGGCGTCGCTCGAGACGCTCGCAATCGTGGCCTATCGCCAGCCGGTGACCCGGGCGGTGATCGAGCGAATCCGGGGCGTCGACTCGGACTACAGCCTGCGCAGCCTGCTCCATCGCCGGCTCGTCGTCGAGCTGGGCCGGCTCGAGGCGCCCGGCCGGCCGTTCCTGTACGGGACCGGCTTCGACTTCCTCGAACGGTTCGGCCTGACCAGCCTGGACGAGCTGCCCCCGCTCGACGCCGAGGTGGCCGGGCGGCTGGTCGAGACGGTCGATGAGGTGGTCGGGGTGCCGGGCGATGACGAGATCGAGCTGCTGCCGGTCGGGCCCGGCCGTGGGCCGGACTGATGACCGAGCGCCTCCAGAAGGTCCTGGCCGCGGCGGGCGTCGCGTCGCGGCGCGAGGCCGAGCGGATGATCGCGGCCGGGCGGGTCACCGTCGACGGGACGACGGCGGTCCTCGGCCAGCCGGTCGATCCGGTCCGATCGGCGATCCTCGTCGACGGCCGGGCGATCGGCGAGGCGGCCAGCCCGGTCCATCTCGTGATCCACAAGCCGGCCGGGGTGGTCTCGACCGTTCGCGACCGGCACGCCGAACGGACGATCCTGGACCTCGTCCCGACCGCCCTCAGCTCGGGCGCCCGGCTCTATCCGGTCGGCCGGCTCGACCAGGATTCGGAAGGGCTGATCCTGCTCACGAACGACGGTGCCTGGTCCGAGCGGGTGCTCCATCCCCGGTTCGGGGTTGAACGCGAGTACGCCCTCGGCCTGCGCCGGGCTCTCGACGACGAGCAGCTCGCCGGCCTCGCGGGCGGGGATCCGGCTCGAGGAAGGGCTGGCGACGCCTGGCCCACCTGCGGCCGATGACGACGGTCGAGGTCCGCAAGCTCGAGGCCGTCCTCGACCCCCGTCCGCCCGAGCTGGCCTGGTATCGGGCGACCCTCCACCAGGGCTGGAAGCGGCAGCTTCGCCGGATGTTCGCGGCGGTCGGCGCCCCGGTCGACCGGCTCGTCCGGGTCCGGCTTGGCACGCTCCGCCTGGAGGACCTGGCCAGCGGCCGATGCCGCCGCCTGACCGCGCCCGAGGTCCGCTCGCTCGGCGCCGGCCGGGGCTGGCCCCACGAGGTGCCCAGCCCGAGCGTTCCCGAAGCGTCCCCAGGAGCGCTTCGCCGCGCACCGCAAGTGGCGACGCCCAGCGTGGCGGGCCGGCTCGATGACCCTCCGGCCGCTCATCGTTGCCCTCGATGGGCCGGCCTCGTCCGGCAAGAGCAGCGTCGGCGCTGCGGCGGCCCGTTCGATCGGCTTCCGCTTCTGTGACACCGGCCTGCTCTACCGGGCGATCACCTGGCTGGTTCTCCAGCGGGGGATCGATCCGGCAGATCCAGGGGCCCTGGTGGCCCTCGTTGGCGAGGTCGAGCTGGCCGCGGACGACCAGGGCCGCCTCTCGCGGGTGCTCGTGGATGGGCAGGACGTGACCGAGCCGGTCCACGGCGCGGAGGTCGACCGGGCGGTCAGCGAGGTCTCCCGGGTCGGGCAGCTCCGGGCGGCCCTCCTCCAGCGCCAGCGGGCGATCACGACCGGCGGCCGGATCATCGTGGCCGGCCGGGACATCGGCACGGTCGTCCTGCCCGACGCGGGGCTCAAGGTCTTCCTCGATGCCTCGGCCGAGGAGCGGGCCCGCCGCCGGGCGGGGGAGCGCGGGTACGATCCGGGCGGGCCCGAGGCCGCGGCGGTCCTGGCCGAGCTGCTCCGGCGCGACGACCTCGACCGGAACCGGCCGGTCGCGCCACTCCGGGCGGCGCCCGACGCGGTCCACATCCTGACCGATGGAAACACCTTCGAGCAGACGGTCGCCGGCCGTGGTCGAGGCGATCCGCGAGGTGGCCGAGATCGCACCGGCAAGGTGCCTCGTGAGCGAGCCGGCGGACCGGGACCGGGACTCAGCCCGGGGACAATCGCGATCTGCGCAGTGATGCGAACTGGTTCATCCGGGGCACCGCCCTGCTCGCCCGGACGATGACCCGCTGCCTGACCCGGGTCCGGATCAGCGGCAACCTCGAGGCCGTCCCGCGCCAGGGTGCCCTGATCATCGTTTCGAATCACGTCTCGAATGCCGACGGCGTCCTCGTCGGGGCCTGGCTCACCCCGCGTCTCGGCCGCCGGATCCACTGGCTCGGCAAGCGCGAGATCACCGAGTGGCCGGTCATCGGGCCGATCGCCCTGGCCGGCTCGATCCACCCGGTCGACCGCGGCGTCGCGGAGATCGAGGCGTTCCGCTTGATGGTCCGGATCCTCGAGGCGGGTAATCCCGTGGTCGTCTTCCCCGAGGGCACCCGCAGCCCGACCGGCGAGCTCCAGGCGGCCAAGGACGGGGTGGCGATGCTCGCCCTGCGGACGGACGCCCTGATTCTGCCCGTCGGGGTGATCGACACCGACCGCTTCTGGCCGAAGGGCCGGCCGCCCAGGATCGGCGGGCGGGTCGAGATGCGGGTGGGCGAGCCGTTCCGGCTGAGCGAGGTGATGCCGTCCGGCCTGGACCGGCGAGCGGCCAAGACGGCCGCCACCGAGCTGATCATGGGCCGGATCGCCGGGCTCCTGCCGGCCCGCCAGCAGGGCGTCTACGCACCGAAGCCCGAGGCGGAGCTGGGGGTTTCGGCAGGACAGGTGCGATAATCAGGCGGAGATGGGTACCGTCGAGGAAATTCGAATCGCCCGGCGGACCGGATTCTGCTACGGCGTCCGTGAGGCGATCGACAAGGCCAAGGAGTCGGCGGCCAACGGCCGGGTGACCCACACCCTGGGCCAGGTGGTCCACAACGAGGGCGTGATCGCCGACCTCCAGCGGGCCGGCGTCCAGACGGTCGAGACGCTCGACGAGGTCGACCGCGGGGCGGCGATCGTGATCCGGGCCCACGGCGTCCGGCCCGACGTGATGGAACGGGCCGAGCAGCGCGGCCTCGACGTGATCGACGGGACCTGCACCTGGGTGATCCAGGAGCAGAAGGAGCTGATGCGCCTGGTCGAGGAGGGCTACACGATCGTCCTGCTCGGCACCCCGCGCCATCCCGAGGTTGTCGGCCTGCTGGGCTTCGCCCCGGACGCGATCGTCGTCGACGACGAACCCGAGTGGGAGACGATCCCGCGCAAGAAGAAGATGGCCCTCATCTCGCAGAGCACTCAGCCGCCCTGGAAGTTCGAGAAGCTCGCCGCGTTCATGGTCGGGCGGAGCCACGAGCTCAAGATCGTCAACACGGTCTGCCCGGTCACGATCCGGCGCCAGCAGGACACCCTCGACACGGCCCGCGAGGTCGACCTGATGGTTGTCGTCGGCGGTCGCTCGAGCGCCAACACGAAGGAGCTGACCCGGCTGTGCGAGATCGTCGGGACGACGGCGATCCAGGTCGAGTCGGTGGCTGACCTGGCCGACCCGGCGATCTTTGCATCGGCCCGGATCGTCGGCATCACCGGGGGAACGTCGACCCCGATCGAGGACCTCCAGGTGGTGGCCGAGCGGATTCTCGTCCTGGCCGGGTCCCCGGCCGCCGCGGCCGACGCCCACGGCCGGGCGATGGCCGCCCTCGCCCTGGCGGCGACCCCGGCCGGCAGGACGACCTCGCTCCCGGCCACGGCCACGCCGACCGCCGGCGCCGCCTGAGCGTGGCGACCGGCCTGCCCGTCGTCGCCCTCGTCGGGCGGCCGAATGTCGGCAAGAGCACCCTCTTCAACCGGATCCTCGGCAGCCGCCGGGCGATCGTCGAGGACCGGGCTCGGACGACCCGTGACCGGCTCTACGGCAACGCCGAGTGGAACGGCCGGCGGTTCGTCGTGGTCGACACCGGCGGGCTCGAAGTCGACCCGAACGACACGATCGAGGAGGGTGTCCAGGAGCAGGCCCAGCTGGCGATCAACGAGGCCGACGTGATCGTCTTCGTGGTCGATGCGGCGAGCGGCCCGACCCCGGCCGATCTCGAGGCTGCCTCGACCCTGCGCCGCTCGAAGTCGCCGATCCTCGTTGCCGTCAACAAGGCCGACAACGAGAAGCGCGATCTCGAGGCGGCCGAGTTCCACGAGCTCGGCTGGGATGAGCTCTATCCGGTCAGCGCGGCCCACGGCCGGGGGACCGGCGACCTGCTCGACGCGGTCGTCTGGGCCCTCCCGCCGGAGTCGGACGACGAGCGGGCCCGCAAGGTGCGGGCGGTTGAGGCGGAGGCCTGGGAGCGCGACGTCGCCGCCGGGTTCGTCGTGCCGCGAGGCGGCGGTGACGGCATGACAGCCGATGACGACCTGGACCTGGGCGCCGAGAGGACCTGGAGCTCGACGGCAGTCCTGACCCGGACCAGGCCCGCTGGGACGCGGCGATGGCGGCCGATTTCGGACGACCCGGTCCCGATCGCGATCGTCGGCCGGCCGAATGTTGGCAAATCGAGCCTGGTCAATGCCCTCCTGGGCGAGCAGCGAGTCATCGTGAGCGACATCCCGGGAACGACCCGCGATGCGATCGACACCGCCCTGGCCTACGGCCGGACCGAGGTCGTCCTGATCGACACCGCGGGGATCCGCCGTCGGGGCAAGGTCGCCAGTGGCCCGGCGGCCGAGCGCTACGCCGCGCTGCGCTCGATGAAGGCGATCGCCCGGGCCGACGTGGCGATCGTGGTGATCGATGCCCAGGACGGCCTGACCGCCCAGGATGCCCATGTTGCGGGCTATGTCGTCGAGGAAGGCAAGGGGTTCCTCGTGGCGGTCAACAAATGGGACCTCCTGACCGAGAAGACCGATCGGACCTTCGACCAGTACGTCGATCGCCCTTCGGCGCGAGGCGCCATTCATCGACCTCGCTCCGGTCATCTCGATCAGTGCCAAGACCGGCCAGCGGGTCAGCCGGGTGCTCGAGGCGGCGGTCGACATCTGGGCCGAGCGACGGCGGCGGATCGGCACCGGCGAGCTGAACCGGCTGGTAACCGAGGCGGTCCGCCGGCAGGAGCCGCCGATGGTCAAGGGCCACCGGCCAAGATCTTCTACGCCACCCAGGTGTCCGTTGCGCCGCCGACCTTCGTGTTCTTCGCCCGGGACGCCCGGAGCGTCCATTTCAGCTATCAGCGGTACCTCGAGAATCAGCTCCGGGAGGCCTACGGCTTCGAGGGCACCCCGATCCGGCTGTTCTTCCGCGAGCGGAGTGCGGTCGAGCTGCCCGCCCGGAGCGGCCGCGGCCGGTCGAGTCGGTCGAAGGCCGCCCGGGCGCACTGAGCGCCGCGGGCCTTGTGGGCTCGCCGGGCCCCGGCCTGTTCCGGCGGCGAGTCTGCCGTGGAGCGTGCCCGCCGTGGAGCGTGCCCGCCGTGGAGCGTGCCCGCCGGGGAGCGCCGCAGCCGGCGCGTCCTGACAAATGCGTCTCGTAGCAACGCTTACGGCGAGTAACCGCGGTCCCTGCCCTGAGAGCCGAGGGCTTCGCCCCGGGCCTGAGCGTGGATTTCGGCTCGCATCGACGCGGAACCACGCCGCCACGCCGCGAATGGCGGTCCGAGTGTCCGTAAGCGTTGCCACAGCGCGAATTTGACAGGGAGTGGCCAGGCCGACGCCGGGAGGCAATGGGCTGGCGCCCCGAGGCCGATCCACGGGAGCCGTCTTGGGCGCTCGAGCGTTGGCGCGTGGCGGCCGGTGCTAGACTCCGGACCTGTCGGGGCGTGGCGCAGCCTGGTAGCGCACCTGAATGGGGTTCAGGAGGTCGAGCGTTCGAATCGCTCCGCCCCGACCATCAAGCCTGAGCTCAACACGGTCTCGCGGGAGCGCACCATGATCGGACGATGTGGCGTGGCGATCGTTGCCGCCAGCCTGCTCCTCGCCGCGTGCAGCGGCGCGGGGCCGGACAGCTCGAGCCTCGACGGCAGCCAGGCGCCGACGGCCAGCCAGGCCCCTTCGTTCGGGCCATCGGCCGCCCCGAGCGTCCCGACCTTCGCCGCGATCCGGCTGTCCGGGCAGGGCGACAAGGTCGCCAAGTTCACGATCCCGGCCGATGCCCCGGCGATCGCGGTCATCGTGTCGAAGGGTGCCGGCAACTTCTCGGTCGAATCGCTGGCCGCTGATGGCAGCCAGAACGAGCTCCTCGTCAACACGATCGGGGCGTACTCCGGGACTGTCCTGTTCGATCTCGGAACCGGCGAACACTCGGTCGCCTTCAAGATCGGCGCAAAGGGGGCCTGGACGATCGAGGTGAAGCCGATCACGACGGCCCGGGTCTGGGATACGTCGACGAAGCTGACCGGCAAGGGCGACGACGTAGCGCTGGTCAGCCCGCCGGCGGCCGGCCTGACCTCGATCAGCGTGACCGGCTCGGGCAAGGGCAACTTCGTCGTTCAGACCTACAGCCTCGATGGCACGAGCACCCTGCTGGTCAACGAGATCGGCGTCTATTCGGGCCAGGTCCAGCTACCCGACCAGTCGGCGCTGGTCCAGGTGAACGCGAACGGCGCCTGGTCGATCGACGAGCAGTAGGGATTCCGACGCTATCCTGACGGGATGCGCCGCGGTCTCGCTCCCGAGGACCTGGGGGACCTGTTCGACCGTCAAGGCGTTCGACCCGGCCTCGCCGGTCGAGGCCTACCTGAGCGACGAGCCCGGCGTGATCGTCGAGGTCGACGCCGAGGTCACGACCTGCTGGGACTACGCCGACGACGCGATGATGCCGCCGCCCGTCGGCTGATCGAACCTTCAGGCCAACGTCAGGTGGTTCAGGCATCGTGGACGAGCGTTCCGTCCCGGGCTTGGCCCGCCGCGGAGCAGCCGCCGCGCCACGGTCCGGTCTCCACCCAGCCATGGCGCACCGAACCGAGCGAGCAGCGCCGACCGTCTGGGGCGGTCGGCGCTGCGGATTCCTGCCTGGGGTGAGGTGGAGCCCAGGGAGGGCGGGCGGGCGGGTGACCCGAGCTCAGCCTAGA
Source organism: uncultured Chloroflexia bacterium (assembly GCA_963697135.1). Classification (GTDB taxonomy): domain Bacteria; phylum Chloroflexota; class Limnocylindria; order Limnocylindrales; family CSP1-4; genus Palsa-1033. Next base: position 332,183 of record CAVOMZ010000016.1, read on the forward strand.
ACTGGCCCGCGATCTGCTGGGCCAGCGCCTCGAGCTTGGGCTCCAGGTCGGAGCCCTTCAAGGTCGTCGAGTCCGCCGTGATGATCACGACCGTGCCACCCTTGGCGAAGCCGACGGTGGCCGAGTTATCCGTTGTCTGCTGGCCGGCCACGTCACCGAGGCCGCTGATCGGCGTGAGCTCGCCGTTTGCGTTCGCCTGGGCCATGGCGGCCTGGAGCGCGGCCTGGGAGATGCCGCCGGGCAAGGCCTCGATGAAGATCGAAACATTGTCACCGGCGGCCGTCTGATAGGACGCGCTGATCGGTGTCGCCGCACCGGGCACGGCGGTCACCGGAGCCCCGAGGATCGCTGCGGCGGCGTCGGACGTGAGCAGGGTCGAGGGATCCTTGCCGCCGTTCAGCGCACCGAGGCCGCCCAGGAGCGACGAGAGCGCTCCCTGGCCGAGGCCGTCGAGGCCGGATGCCGCGGCTCCGGTCCCGCCGCCCGGCGCGGTCGAGGCGGCGCCGCCACCGTTGGCGGCCGCCGTCGGCGCTGCCGTCGCGGAGCTGCCGCAGGCCGCGGCCACGAGGGCGCTGATCGCAATGAACCCGGCAAGGGTCGTTCGGTGGGCCACGTCCTCACTCCTTCGGTGCGTCGGCCAGGGCACGGATCAGGCCCGACCCGCCCATCCTAGCCGATGATCCGGGGGTCGGATATGCTCCGCCGGCCTGTGGATCGAGGAGGATGGATGGCTGAGAGACGGGAGCGGCTGCGGCTTCGCAGGGCCAGCCTGCTGGGGGCCTTGTGCCTCGGCCTGTCGGCCTGCGGCAGCTCGGCCTCGCCGGCCGGATTCAGCGCGGCCCCGGTCCCGAGCACAGCGGACAGCCCCGCGGCGATCACCAGCCCCGGCGGCAGCCCCACCAGCCGGCCCCGTCCGACGCTGCCCGGGGATGTCGCCCTCAAGACGATCGTGACCGGGCTCGTCGCGCCCGACGGCCTCGTCGCCGCTCCAGACAGCAGCGGCCGGCTGTTCGTGCTCGATCAGACCGGCAAGGTCCTCGTCGTCCAGGGCGGCCAAGTCCTGCCGGAGCCGTTCCTCGATGTCAGCTCGAAGCTCGTCCCGCTCAATGCCGACTACGACGAGCGCGGCCTTCTCGGGATGGCCTTCGATCCGGATTTCGCCCAGACCGGCCGGGTCTTCGTGTACTACACCGCCCGGCTGCGAGCCGGTGCCGCCCGGGGCCAGGACCACACCGACACGATCAGCTCCTTCACCGTCAGCCCGGCCAACCCGGATCAGGTCGTGCCCGGATCCGAAAAGGTCATCCTCCAATTCGAGCAGCCCCAGGCGAATCACAACGGGGGCGGTCTGGGCTTCGGTCCGGACGGCGACCTGTACATCGGGGTCGGTGACGGGGGCAACGAGGGCGATGTCGGCCCGGGCCATTCGCCGGGCGGCAATGCCCAGGACCCGACCAGGTTGAACGGCAAGATCCTGCGGATCAACGTGTCCGGAGCGGCGCCCTACACGATCCCGCCCGACAACCCGTATGCCCGGGGCGGGGGACGGCCCGAGATCTACGCCCTCGGCCTGCGCAACCCCTGGCGGTTCTCATGGGAGCCGGACGGCGCCCACCGCCTCCTGATCGACGACGTCGGCTGGGGCCGGTACGAGGAGGTGGACGTCGGGGTGAACGGTGGCAACTACGGCTGGCCGGTTCGCGAGGGCGACCATTGCGTCGACGTCAAGTCGCCCCTGTCCGACCTGGCGACCTGCGCCAGCGCAGACCAGCACGGCCAGGCGTTCATCGACCCGGTCTTCGAGTACTCCCACCAGGACGTCGGCATCGCGATCGTCGGCGGGCTGGTCTACCACGGCAGCGCGATCCCTTCGCTGGAAGGCAAGTACGTCTTCGCCGATCTCTCCCAGGACTGGAAGACGACGACCCCGGTCGGCCGCGGCTCGATCCTGGCGGCCCAGCCCGCAGGCTCGGGGACCTGGTCCTGGAACCCGCTCTCGGTCCAGGGCGACCCTCGCCTCGGCTTCGTCGACGGACTCGGCCAGGACGCAGCCGGCGAGCTCTATCTCCTGACCCGCGATCAGCTCGGGCCGACCGGCCAGACGGGCGAGCTGCTGGAGATCATGCCGCCCGGCTGATCGAGTCGAACATCGCTTGACGTGGCCCGGTACGCGGCCCGACACTGGGCCCGGTCGGTCGTGACGAGGAGGTGCGTCGGAGCCGGCCTCGGAGGAGCGCGAGGGTTGGATCTCCTGATTCGCGATGCCCGGGTGCACCCCACCCGAGGCGCCCGGCCCGAGCCCGTGGATGTCGCCGTGAGCGGCGATCGGATCAGTGCGATCCGTCGCCGCGGCACGCTCAAGGCCGGGCTCGGCGACCGTGATCGAGGCTGGCGGCCGGCTCCTCTCGCCGCCCCTGGTCGATCCGCACGTCCACCTCGACGCGGTCCTGACCGTGGGCGAACCGCGCCACAACGAGTCGGGCACCCTGATCGAGGGGATCCTGACCTGGGCCGATCGCAAGCCGAGCCTGACCCATGCCGACGTCAAGGCGAGGGCCCGCCAGGCGATCCTCTGGGAGGTTGCCCAGGGGACCGGCCTGATCCGCTCGCACGTCGACGTATGCGACCCGAACCTCGTCGCTCTCAAGGCCCTGATCGAGCTCCGCTCCGAGCTGCGCGACCTGGTCGACCTGCGCCTGATCGCGTTTCCCCAGGACGGCATCCTGTCGTTCCCGAACGGCAAGGAGCTGATGCGCGAGGCGATGCGCCTCGGCTGCGACGTGATCGGCGGGATTCCCCATTACGAATGGACTCGCGAGGACGGGGTGGACGAGGTCCACTTCCTGTTCGAGCTGGCCGCCGAGACCGGCAAGGGCATCGATCTCCATTGCGACGAGACGGACGACGACCAGTCGCGCTTCCTCGAGGTCGTCGCGGCCGACACGATGCGGAGCGGCATGGAGGGCCGGGTGGTGGCCGGCCACACGACCGCGATGGGCTCGTACAACGACGCCTACGCCTTCAAGCTGCTCCAGATCCTCAAGCGGGCAGGCGTCACGATCGTGGCCAACCCGCTCGATAACGTGGCCCTCCAGGGCCGCTTCGACAGCTACCCGAAACGGCGCGGGATGACCCGGGTCAAGGAGCTCGACGCAGCCGGGATCAACGTCGCCTGCGGCCACGATTCGATCATGGACCCGTGGTATCCCCTGGGCCGCGGGTCGATGCTCGATGCCCTGTCGATGCTCGTCCACGTCGGCCAGATGACCGGGCGGGGCGAGCTGTTCCGGGCGTACGAGATGGTCACCACCAATGCCGCCCGGGCGGCCGAGGTCGAATATGGCGTAGAGGAGGGCAAACCGGCGAACTTCGTGGTTCTCGATTGCGAGGACGAGGCGGAAGCGATCCGCCTCCGGCCTGCCGCGCGGTGGGTCGTACGCCTCGGGCGGATCGTTGCCGAGACAGAGCCATCTCACTCGGTCGTCCACGCCGTGGGCGGGGACGAGCCGGTGAGCTATACGAAGGAAGAGGGCTGAACAGCATGGTGGTGGACGCGCTCACCAGAGACACGATGCCCAGCGGGGAGGGCGACCTTTCGATCGAAGGCCATGGGATCGAGCCGATCCCCGCAGCGGCCCGCTACGGCTCGGTCTATCGACTGTTCACGGTCTGGTTCACGCCAAACCTCGTCCCGGCGGCATTCGCCCTGGGCATCATCGTGGCGGGCCTCGGCCTCGGGTTCATCCCCGGGCTTTTGGCTGTGCTCGTTGGCAATGTGATCGGTGGCGGGATCGTGGCGATCCTGAGCACGATCGGGCCGAAGGTCGGTCTTGGCCAGATGCCGATCACCCGGCTGTCGTTCGGCAAGAGCATCGTCGTCCCGGGCCTGATCAACTGGCTGAGCACGATCGCCTGGGATGCGATCAACGCCTTCTTCGGGGCCTACGCGATCCAGGTGATCACCGGCGGAGCGGTCCCGTTCTGGCTCGGCCTGCTGGTCGTGATCATCTGCCAGGCCGCCTTGAGCGTCGTTGGCTACGAGGCGATCCACACTTTCGAGAAGTACGCCGCGATCGGCCTGGCGATCCTGTTCGCGATCGTCACGATTGCGCTCCTCCCAAGGCGGACTTCGGGACCACGGGAACGACCGGAACCTTTGGCTTGTGGGTACTGGCGACCACGATCGTGGGCAGCTTCAACCTCGGCTGGGCGCTGTATGCCTCGGACTACTCGCGGTACCTGCCCGCCGCCACTCCCTCGAGCCGCGTGGCCGGCTATTCCTTCCTTGGGATTGCGGTGTCGGCCATCTGGATCGAGGTGCTCGGCCTCGCGGTCATTGGGGCGACCGACGCGACCCTCGCCGACCCGGTCCACCAGATCGACGCCCTGCTGGGCGGCGGGGTGCTGAGTGCCGTCGCGATGATCGCGATCTTCTTCGGCACCGTGGCGGTCAACGCGATGAACGACTACTCGGGCTCGCTATCGCTCCTGGCGGCCGGGATCAAGGTCTGGCGGCCCGTTTCGGCCCTGATCGTGGGTGTCCTGAGCTTTATCGCCACGCTCTGGCTGTATCAGGCGAACTTCAACAACACATTTGAGAACTACCTGCTCCTGATCACCTACTGGATCGGACCGTGGTCCGCGATCATCCTGGTCGACTGGCAGCTTCGCAAGCACTCGGCCGCAGGTGCCGATCACGTTTCTGACTTCAAGCTGCTACCCAGTGGCCGGAATGCCCTGATTGCGTTGGTGGTCGGATTTGTCGCTCTCCATTCCGTTCATGGACGCCGTCCAATTCCAGGGGATCATTGCCAACAGTCTGAACGGAGCGGACATCGCCTACGTGATCGGGTTCATCGTCGCTGGCGTGGTCTACTGGGCTCTCGAGCGCTGGTCGCCGAGCTCTGTCCCGGCCTGACCCCGCCTGGTCCACGACGCATCACGAGGCCTGGCTCGAGACGATCGAGCCGGGCCTTCAAACTGCCTCCGGTCAGCTGGTCGGGAGCTCCGGCCGGCTGTCGGCGACGGGCTCGAGCGCCTGGCTCTCGGTCCAGCGGGCGACCTCGTCGCAGGTCGCGATCCACAACCCGTCGATCGCCTGGGCCCGCTGGATCAGGGCCTCGAGCCCGGCCGCCCGCGACGCGCGGCCAGAGACGAACGGATGGTTCGTCAGGACGAACAGGCCGCCGCCCTTGACCAGCTCGTCGAGCTCGAGTGCCCAGCGGGCGACGACCTCGACCGGGCTGGCGATCGCGCCCGAGCCGGACAGGTCGGGCAGGTAGACATACGGCTCCCAGTCGTCGAGGCTCCAATGGATCGGCAGCTCCACCAGGCTGCCACCGTCGGCCGTCGCGAGGAGGTACGGCTCGTCGGCGTCCATCAGGCTCGAGTCGTAGCGGAAGCCGTGCTTCCGGAGGAGGTCGGCCGAGGACCAGCTCGCCTCCCACATCGGCGCCCGCCAGCCGGTCGGCCGGACGCCGGCCACGGCATCGAGGGCCGCCAGGCCGCGCAGCAGCACCTCCTCCTCGGCCGCGGCGGACAGGCCGGCCACGGATTCGTGGAGGTAGCCGTGGTGGGCGATCTCGTGCCCGGCGTCCCGGATCCTGCGGACCGTGTCGGGCCAGCGCTCGGCGGTGAAGCCGGGCACGAAGAACGTCGCCTTGACCCCGGCCCGCTCGAGGGTCCCGAGCAGCCTCGGCACGCCGGTTCGTGGTCCGTACGCCTGGTGGCTCATGACCGATCGACGAGCGGCCGCGCTCGGATCGGCGGCCAGGATCGCGCTCTCGGCATCGACGTCGAAGGTGAAGCAGGCGGCCGCGCGCTTGCCCTCGGGCCAGCTGAACGTCATCGGCGACGGAGGGCGACGAGCGAGAGCATGTCGTAGGCCAGGTTCGCCGCCAGGAACGCCGTCTGTCCGGCCGGATCGTAGGCCGGGATGACCTCGACCACGTCGAAGCCGACGAAGTCGATCGAAGTCAGGCCGCGCACGATCGTCAGCGCGTCGTGGGCCGACAAGCCGCCCGGCTCGGGGGTCCCGGTCCCGGGTGCGAAACCGGGATCGACGACGTCGATGTCGAAGGTCAGCCAGGTCGGCCGGTCGCCCACCCGCTGGCGGATCCGCTCCGCGGTCGCCGCCGGGCCAAGCTCGATCACCTGCTCGGTCGTCAGGTAGTCGAGTCCGAGCTCGGTCTTGAGGATCGACCAGTCGGCCGGCCCGTAGAGCGTGCCCCGCAGGCCGACCTCGAGCGAGTGGCCGGCGTCGACCAGGCCCTCCTCGATCGCCCGGCGCATCCAGGTGCCGTGGTTGTAGCGCTGCCCGAAGTAGCTGTCCCAGGCGTCCGTATGGGCATCGAAGTCGACGACCGCGACCGGCCCGTGGCTGCGCATCGCCCGGAGGTGGGCCAGGGTGCAGGCGTGGTCGCCGCCGATCAGGACCGGGACTACCCCGGCCGCAACGAGCCCGCCGACGGCCGCCTCGATCGCGGCATAGCTCGGCTCGATCGCCCCGGGCACGATCGGGATGTCGCCGTGGTCGACGCAGGACAGGACCTCGAATGGGGCGATCCCGACGTTCGGGTTGTACGGCCGGAGCATCATCGAGGCATCCCGCACGGCGGCCGGGCCGAACCGGCCACCGACCCGGTACGAGGTCCCCGTGTCGAAGGGCACGCCGGTGACCGCCAGGTCGACGCCCTCCAGGTCGGTCACGTGGGGCAGCCGAGCGAACGTGTACGGGCCGGTGAAGCGGGGCGACTTGAGCGAATCGACCGGGCCGTAGCGGGGCATCGGCCAATCCTAGCGGGCGGTCAGGGCTTGTGGAGGCTGTCCCGCCAGAGCTCGATTCCTTCGCGCAAGGGCCAGGATCGAGATCAGCCCGGCGAGGACGGCATCGGCCCACCACCAGCCCAGGACGGCGGTCAGGACGAGCCCGACCATGACCGTCCCGGCCAGTGACGCATCGACCAGGCTGAACCGCCCGTCGGCCTGGACCGTCGGGCTGTCGATCGCCCGGCCTACCCGGAGCTTGCCCAGCCCGAGGCCGACCATGACCGCGACGGTCGCGGCCAGGAAGACGATCCCGGCCGGCGCCGCGGCCGGCCGATTGCCGGTGGTCAGGGCGTTGACCGTGTCCCAGGCCACGTACACGGCGACCACGATGTACCCCAGGCCGATCAGCCTCAAGGCCCGCGGTTCGCCGGTCCGATCGGGCTCGTGCAGCTCCCACACGACGACGATCGAGGCCAGGACCTCGACCGAGGAGTCGAGACCGAAGGCGACCAGGGCCACCGAACCGGCGCTCAGCCCGGCGGCGATGGCAACGAGCCCCTCGAGGGCATTCCAGCCGATCGTCAGGTAGAGGAGGAGGAACGCCCGCCGAACGAGCGAGCGGCGCAGCGGATCAGTGTCGCTGGCTGCCATCGCAGGGAGTGTATCGAGACTATTCTCGGGCCGATGACCCGTCCATCGCTCGGCCGCCTGACCCGCAACGCCGAGGGGCCGATCCTGCTCGAGAGCTTCCTGGTTGCGGCGGTCGCCTCGTTCCTCGGGATCCGGGCCTTCCTCGCGCTCACCGGCTACCCCCAGGTCGGCTCGAACGGCATTCACATCGCCCACATGCTGTGGGGCGGCCTGTTGATGGTCGTGGCCCTGATGCTCCTGCTGGCCTACCTGGATCGGCCGGTTGAGCATGTTGCGGCCGTCATCGCCGGGCTCGGCTTCGGCACGTTCATCGACGAGATCGGCAAGTTCGTCACCTCCGACAACAACTACTTCTTTCGCCCGGCGATCGCCCTGATCTACACCGTTTTCATCGCCGCGTTTCTCGTCGGCCGGACCTTGCTGGGCGAGCAACGCCGCCTGAGCCGGACCGAGGCCCTGGCGAATGCCCTGTACCTCCTGGCAGGCACGCTCGAACGGCCGATCGACACGACGGATCGAGCTCGGATCCAGCGACTCCTCGGCCAGGCCGACTCCAGCCGCCGCCGTCACCCGCTTTGCGAGCGGTTACCTGGCCGAGCTGCCCGTTGTGGCGACCCACGAGCCGATCCTGACCCGGATCAACCGTCGCGTTGGCGCAAGGCTACGAGCGGCTCATGGCCAACCCATGGGCCGAATCAGCGCTCATCGCCGGCGTCGTCATCTACGCGGCCGCGGCCCTCATCGGGGTCGCCCTCGTCACCGTCTCCAGCCGGGCAGACGCCGACGCACAGACCTCGACCTTCGCCGCGACGGCCCAGCTGGTGTCGACGATCGCCGGAGCGGTGTGCATCGGCATCGGGGTGGTCGCGCCTTCGCGAATCGCGCCTCGCCGCCTACCGCTGGTTCATGCGCGGCCTGCTCATCTGGATCCTGATCACCCAGGTCTTCGTCTTCTACAGCTCGCAGCTGGCCGGGCTCGGCGGGCTGGTGGTCGACCTGGTCGCCTATGGCAGCCTCCGCCTCGCGACGATCCTGGAGACTTCGGCCAGGCCGGAGTAGCGGCCGTTCTAGGGCTTGCCGCCGGTTCGATTGGAGCCGATCAACGACGGGCCGTTGAAGCCGTAGGAGAAGACCTGGCGGTTGTTGGCCGGGTTGGCCAGCTCGGCCGCGGTCGGGACCGGCACGATCGCCACGTAGCGTCCCTCGATCGAGGGCGCCCGGCGCGGGTCGTGATACGGGGTGAACTTCGACTTGAGCTGGGCGACCGTCAGCCAGGTTCCCGGGGCGAACCGTTCCGGAGCCGCCGTTCGTGAGGGCCCACAACGGATCGAGCACGGCCACGCTGGTCACCGTGAAGTCGTCGGTCAGGGCGGGGTTGTTCGTGGCGTTCACGCCCGAGATCACCCAGGCATGGCCGCCGGCGTAGACCGTGATCCCGGCCGGCCGGCCGCTCTCGGCCATCATCCGGGCAACGTCATGGAGCGTATCGGCCAGGCTCGTCCCGGCGTAGATCTGGTACTGGCTGCCACCGCGGGTCAGGTCGCGCGACCAGCCATACGGATCGGCCCCGCCATCCCCGGTGTACTCGCTCAGGGCGCGCGACTGGAGCCAGAGCGTGTGCTGGGTCACAGCCGAGTGGTTGGCCTGGCCGTTGATCATGTTGCGCATCATCTGGATCGATGCGGCGACGCACTGGACGTAGTTGTACTGGCCGACGTAGGTCCCGGAGGTGACGAGGTTGCGCATCCAGGGCAGACGCGGCGGGGCGGCCGTGCCGCTCGGCGTGGCCGCCAGGGCCGCTCCGCTGAACAGGGCAATCGAGATCGTCGCCAGCAGGAAGGCGGTTGCGGCGCGGCCAAGCCGCCCAAGGCGACCCGGCTGAGTGGCAGGCATGACTTGACGGTAGGCTGGAAGACGCCGGCTGTGGGCCGTCCCATCGTCCCAGCGGAGTGCGGCAATGGGGCCGGTGTGCCGGTGCACCGGGCTTGATTCGCCGGTAGACTCGGGGTGATGGCTGCCGACCCGATCCCGGACGTGATCGCCGCCCCGCTCGCGATTGCCGGCGTGGCCGGAAGGACCGACCTCGACCCGGCCACGTTCCGGGCGGCGGCCCATCGGGTCGTCGACCTGATGGCCGACTACCTCGAAGACGTGGAGGACTATCCGGTCCTGCCGGCGGTCACTCCGGGCACGATCCGGGGGCTGTTTCCCGCCAGTCCGCCGGAGGAGCCGGTCGCAATCGAGCAGGTCCTGGCCGACTTCGAGTCGCTCGTCCTGCCCAACGCGACCCATTGGCAGCATCCTGGCTTCATGGCCTATTTCGCGTCGACGGCCTCGGGCCCCGGGATCCTGGGCGAGATGCTGACCGCGACGCTCGCCCAGAACCCGATGCTCTGGCGAACGTCACCGATCGGGACCGAGCTCGAGCAGGTCGTCGTCGACTGGCTGCGCCAGGCCCTCGGCCTGCCCGGTTCGTTCGACGGCCTCCTGACCGACACAGCCTCGACCTCGAGCCTGATCGCCCTCGCGGCGGCCCGGGAGGCGGCCGGGCTCGATGCCGCCGCGCGGGGCCTGTCGGGTCGCGACGACCTGTCCGGGGGGACCCGGGTGTACGCCTCGGCCGAGGCCCATTCCTCGATCGAGCGGGCCTGCATGACCCTCGGCCTGGGCCGGGACAGCCTGCACCGGATCGCCGTCAACGAGCGCTACGAGCTCGAGCCCGAGGCGCTCGTCGCAGCGATTGCCGCCGACCGGGCGGCCGGCCGGATCCCGATCGCCATCGTGGCCACGATCGGGACGACCTCGTCGACCTCGGTCGATCCGGTCGCGGCGATCGCCCGGATTGCGGCGGCCGAGCAGCTGTGGCTCCACGTCGATGCGGCCTACGCCGGTCCCGTCGCGCTCCTGCCGGCCCGGCGTGGCGCGTTCGCCGGCTGGGAGCAGGCCAATTCGATCGTCGTGAACCCGCACAAGTGGCTGTTCACCCCGCTCGACGCGTCGCTCCTGCTGAGCCGCCGGATGGACCAGCTCCAGGCGGCGTTCAGCCTCCGGCCCGAATACCTGCGGACGCTCGACCAGGCGAATCCCGGCCGGGATTTCAGCGAATACCAGCCGCAGCTCGGCCGGCGCTTCCGGGCGCTCAAGCTGTGGATCATCCTGCGCACCTTCGGCCTGGCCGGGATCCGGGCCCGGATCAACGAGCACCTCGGGCTGGCGGCCGAGTTCAGCTCGTGGATCGACGCCGACCCGGAATGGGAGCGGCTCGCCCCGACCCGGTTCTCGACCGTCTGCTTCCGCTTCCGGCCGGCTTCGTTGGCCGACGCGGCCGAGCTCGACGAGCTGAACGCGGAGCTGATGGCCGCGGTCAACCGGACCGGCGAGGTGTTCCTGTCGCACACCCGGCTGGCCGGCCGGTTCACGATCCGGCTGGCGATCGGCAACCTGCGCACGGAGGAGCGCCACGTTGCCCGGGCCTGGGAGCTGCTCCGGCGCGAGGCCGCGCGCTGGTGGCTCCCTGATGGCCAATTCGACCGCCGTTGTCCGGCCCGCCACCGATGCCGAGATCCAGGCCCGCCTGGCAGCCGCCCTCGATGCCGTCAACGCGCTGAATCCGGGCGATGCGTACAACCCCGCGATCCCGGCTGCGCTGACCGCCAGCGGCCTGCACCTGCTCTGCCTGCCCGCTGCGGCCGGCGGCCTGGGCGGCGGCATGGCGGCGGCCGTCGACGTGCTATCGGCCCTCGGCGCGCTGGACGGTTCGACGGCGCTCGGCTTTGCGATGCACACCCACGTCGTCGGCGCGCTCGCCGACTCCGATGGCTGGTCGGCGGAGCTTCGGCGCTGGCTCGAGGCGCTCGTCGTGGGCGAGGCCGCGCTGCTCAATGCCGCCAGCACGGAGGAGGGGAGCGGAAGTCCGGCCCGGGGTGGCCTGCCCGGAACGCTGGCCGTGGCGGTCGCCGACGGCTACGAGCTCACCGGTGAGAAGACCTGGACCTCCTGGCTGCCGGCCCTTCGGGCGGCCCTGGTGACAGCGACGCTCGCGCCCGACCGCACGAGGTCAAGGAGGCGCGGCCCGCGACGCCCGACATCGGCCTCTTCCTCGTTGACCTGGCGTCTCCCGGGGTCGAGCGGGAAGAGCGCTTCGACGCGCTCGGGATGCGCGGCTCGGCATCGGGACGGCTGCGCCTGAACGGCGTCCTCGTCCCCCGTGGACGGCTCGTCGTCCTCCGGCGTCCGCGGGGACCGGATCCCCGGGGCAGCGCCCCGGCCGCCTGGTTCGCTGCCGCGATCGGGGCGGTCTATCTCGGGATCGGCGAAGGAGCGCGGCGCGTGGTCACCGAGTGGGCGATCGAACGGCGTCCCGGCGACGGGTCGGTGGCCGTCGCCGACCTGCCCACGGTCGCGCTCCGGCTGGGCCGGCTTGACGCCGCCCTGCGGGTCGCCCGGATCGTCCTCGAGGATGTGGCCCGGCGCTGGGACGCGACGAGCCCGTCCGACCGGCCGGCCCTGATGCCGGACCTGATCCTGGCCAAGGTGACCGCGACCGACGCCGCGGTGCTGGCCACGGACGAGGCCCTGCGGATCGCGGGCGGGCCCGGTTTCATGTCCGGCAGGCTCGAACGGGCCCAGCGCGACGCACGGGCCGGCCTGATCAATCCGCCCCTCGACGACCTCGCCCTGCAGGGCTTCGCCCGCAACCTCGTCGATCAGGCCAGAGAGGGAGGCTAGACTCGGGGCCATGGCAATCACCCTCGCTCCCGACCTCAGGATGTACATCGACGGCCGCCCGGCCGAGGCCTCGAGCGGCACCTGGCTGGAGGTCCGCAATCCGGCCACGACCGAGCTTGTCGGGCGGGTGCCGGCGGGCACGGTCGAAGATGTCGATCGGGCCGTCGCTGCGGCCCGGGCCAGCTTCCGGGACGGCCGCTGGCGGTCGATGCTGATGCCCGAGCGGGTCACGATCATGAATCGCCTGGGCGACCTGCTGGACGAACACGCCGACGAGCTGGCGACGCTCGAGACGCTCCAGACGGGCACGTCCTACAAGCTCCGGCGCGAATCCGACTTCGCCTTCGCCTCGGACAACCTGCGCTTCTTCGCGACCCAGATCCGCAACCTCGAGGGCAAGGCTGCGGCCGAGTACAGCGGCTCGCACACGAGCATGATCCGGCGCGAGCCGATCGGCGTTTGCGGCCAGGTCACCCCCTGGAACTACCCGATGTGGATGGCGATCTGGAAGATCGGCCCGGCCCTCGCGGCGGGCAACTCGGTCGTCCTGAAGCCGGCCTCGGCCACGCCGCTGACCACGATCCGCCTGGCCGAGCTGGCCGGCGAGGCCGGGGTGCCCGACGGCGTGTTCAACGTGATCACCGGCCGGGGTGATGTCGTCGGGGCGGCCCTGGCCGCTCATCCCGACGTGGACCTGATCAGCCTGACCGGCAATTCGGAGACCGGCCGGCGGATCCAGTCCCTCGCCGCCGGCAACGTCAAACGGGTTCATCTCGAGCTCGGCGGCAAGGCGCCCTTCATCGTGGCGGCCGATGCCGACCTCGAGGCGGCGGCCCGGGGAGCCACGGCCGGGGCCCTGACGAACGGCGGGCAGGACTGCACGGCGGCGACCCGGGCCTATGTCCAGCGCAGCCTGTACGAGCCGTTCGTGGCCCGCGCGAAGGAGCTGTTCGAGTCGGTTCGCGTTGGCGACCCGTTCGACCCATCGACCGACCTCGGGACCCTGATCAGCGCCGCCCAGGTCGACCGGGTGGACGGCTTCGTCCAGCGGGCGCGGGCGGCCGGCGCGACGATCGTGACAGGCGGAGTGCGCCCGTCGGTGGCCGGGTTCCCCGACGGCGCCTTCTACGCCCCGACCCTGATCACCGGGGCGGCCCAGGACAGCGAGGTCGTCCAGCAGGAGGTCTTCGGACCGGTCCTCGTCGTGCTGCCCTACGACACCGATGCCGAGGCGATCGAGCTGGCCAACGACACGAAGTACGGTCTCGCCGCGTCGATCTGGACCCGGAACGTGTTCCGGGCGATGGAGGCGGCCCGCTCCCTGAACTTCGGCCACGTCCAGGTCAACGACCACCTGATGGTCACCAGCGAGATGCCCCACGGCGGGTTCAAGCAGTCCGGCTTCGGCAAGGACATGTCGAGCTACTCCTTCGAGGAGTACACCCAGGTCAAGCACGTGATGATCGAGCTGACGGGCCAGCCCGAGAAGGACTGGCACTACACGATCTTCGGCGACAAGACGGGCTAGTCCGCCGGTCGCTCAGCTGGCCGCGCAGCTCCCCTCCGCCGGGAACGTCGAAACGTCACAGTGGAGGGCCACGACGTGGCGCTCCCCACCGACGACGGTGACAACCATCAGGAAGTCGTTCGGGGTGTCCGTCGCCGTGCCGGCCAGCGACCGAACCACGAACCCGGAGAGGATCTCGCCTGGGTGGACCGCGGCCCAGTGGTCGCGGGAGGTGGCCTCGAGGCGATGGAACTGATCGCCAGTGAGGTTGCGCTCGGGACCGAGCACATAGCCATCGATCGTCTCGCCGACGGCGATCGAGGCAGTGGCCGACGCGGCAGGCGTCGCGCTGACCGTGAACGTCGGCGTGGTGGTGGCACACCCTGCCAGGGCCGCGAGGGCCGAGATCAGCAGGATTCGCCCGAGTCGTGGGCCGTTCATTCGTTCATGCCTCCCTCTGGGGCGCAGCATAAACGGACCTCGGATCTCCCCCGTTCTGCCCCGGTTTGTGAGGACTCCGCGGGACAAATGGGCGCGGCTGAGCATGCGGGACGCTCCGAACCCACGCTCACGCACGGTTCGGTCCTCACACGATCTTCGGCGCCATTACCCCGATCTGTCCCGCCCGGTGCTTGGGCACGGGCGAAACAGGCTGAGTGCCGGCCGCGCCTGTTATCGCTCCGCCAGCTCCCCTAGGTCGTCCCAGGACGGCCGATCAGATCAACCGGCAAATCGTCGGCTGGGGCGGATGGAGTCCCCGCCGCGCCGCCCTGTCGGCAGCGAGCTGGTCGGGGTCCACCGGCTTGAACTCGGTCCGTGAGGGAAGGGCAGGCCTACCGGCCAGCAGGTCGTAGCTCGTATGAGATGTTCTTTCGGTGGGTTGTGGGCGCTTGTCAGTCATCTCTTGGTGTCGCTCCGGCGAAGACGAGCCCCGCCTGGTCGATGGTCAGCCGCGGCGAAGGGTTCGCGCCGGATGCTATTCGGGCTGGCATAAAGCGGGCGTCAAGAGCGGTCTTGCCACGATCGACCTCGCCCCGACTCAGTGTCCGAGCGTCGATCCCGTTCGGAGGAATGGCCAAGCCGAGCCGGACGATCGGGCTACGACCCAACCTTTACCCGGCTTGGCTGATCTCGAAGAGATGCCCGTCCGGGTCGCGGAAGAAGCAACGCGTCTCGCGTCCCCAGTCGTACGGCGGCGTCAGGAAGGTGGCACCCCGCGCCCGGAGCGCCTCGTAGGCCGCCTGGCAATCGGGCACCCGGATCGTGAAGGCGTGGCTGACGAGGTCAGGCTCGGACGGCGCGGCGAAGGTGACGGTCGGTTTGTCGGCCGTCGGCTCGCCGCCGGTCACCAGCAGGAGCCACGCGCCGGCGTAGGTCAGGACGGCGGAGGTTCCGCCGTACTCTCGGTAGAGCTCAGCGCCAAGAACGTCCACGTACCAATCTCGCGACCGAATTCACGTCGCTCACGACGAGGATCGTGGTCAGGGCCACGGGTTCGTTTGGGGAGTCGTCTGCAGGCGTCACTCGGCAGATGGTAGGCCCAGCCACGCGGATCCGTCCCTGTCCCCCAGCCGAGCCGGAGCGACCAACCGTAGGCTGTTGGCTGTCGGGGGTTCATCCACGTCATCAGGCGAGTGTCTCGGAGGGATCGATGCAAACCGTCACCGTGGTCCTGAGCGTCGGGCTTGACTCGGTCGATGCCTTCGAAGCCGGCTTCCGCGAGCACGAGCTGCCGGTCTGGCGCGATCTCCTCTCTCGAGGCGTCATGCTTCGAGCGTCGCTAACTCCGCTGGACATCAGCTCGCGGTCCGTTTCGGGCGCGAGGCAGTACCTGGTAACGGTGGACTTTGCCACTGACGAAGGCCACCACGAGCATGACAACCATCCTGGATTCCAAGCCTGGAATGCCATTGCCGACCAATTCCAGATTGCCGATGCCCTCGCGTTTGGCGGCACCACCCTCCTCTACGAAGGACCGTCTGCGACGAAATAGCCAGAGACGACGCGAGGTCCCGCGGCTGGCGTCGGGCGGTGACTCGGCGCTGGCTCATCGCGGCCGCGTCGGCGGTCAACGTCCTGACGACGGTCGTCGCGTTCGGCCTGGCGCGGCCCAGAGGTTCCGAGCTCGAGTCGGGCGCGCTTCGTCGCTGGTACTTCTGGGGCGGGGACTGGGCGCTCGGCAAACCTATGGTTTGGCGATGACCCAGCAAATCACCTTGCGCTCGCCCTGGCAAAGATTCTGGGTTGACGTGATCCCACAACGACCTTCGGACTGGGCGGAGCAGGTGGCCCAGATCGCCGCGCTCGATGGCCAGGAGGCGATCGACGCAGCCTGTGCGATTGCCCGCCAGGTCGTGAGCAACCACAACGTGACGGGGCCAGGTGGCAAGCCGAGCAAGCTCGACGGCATGGAGCTGGCTCCCTCGCTCGTCGAGAGCATTGCCGTGGCCATCCGGGACGCTGCCCGGATCGAGCGAGCGCTGGCCGCCGGGGATTTTCAACGACGCCGGCCTGAACTGGCGAACTAACCTCGAGCGACCTTTCCTGCGCTCCGGGCGCGCGGATCGCTGTTGCGTGGACGGTCTGAGCGGCCTAGCATCTGTCGTGCCCAGACGGGGCACTTGTTGCCGCCCAACGCGCGGTCCAGCCAAAGGCCTCCAGACAGGCGCAATGAGGAGGTGTCCTGAAATCGGTCGCCGAGCGTCCATGGGCGCCCCTACGCCACGGGCACCATGATCGCGATCCGACCGCTCCCACTGGCTTGTCGACCCGGCCCAATGTCTGGAATCGGATGAGCTGATCCAAGCCCAGACGAGATCCACGCGACGACACACTGTGGCGCTGCCAATCCCTGCTGAGAGGAGACTCGGTCCAATGAGCGATGAGTACGGTCAGACCCTCGTTGCGTTCGTGTTGGATAGCGGAAAGCAGTCGCGTCGGCTATTGAAGCGGATCCAGGAGATCGACGCGGTCGACCCCAACGTCAAGATCGTCGATGCGGCGATCGTCGACCGGACGAGGTTCCGGGTCAAGGTCCATCAGACCGAGGATCTCGGCGGCGCGAAGGGCGCCGCGCGCGGCGCCGGACTCGGCGTCATTGTCGGAGCGCTTGTCCTCGGGCCGGCAGGCGCCGTCGTGGGTGGCGCGGCCGGTGGTGTCCTGAATGGCCTTCGCAACCGCTTCCACGACATCGGCATCGATGACAAGTTCATGCGCCAGGTGACCAAGGAAATCGAGCGGGGCAAGAGCGCCATCTTCATTCTGTATGAAGGGAATTGGGCCGCGTCGATCGGAATGATCGAACAGGCCATTACCGTCGAGAAGGCGCTCCTGATCTCAAGCACCCTGCCGCCCAAGACCGCCGCGGCGCTCAAGGCGCTGGTCGATCCCGCAGTCGAGCAGCTGGGCGGTGCCGAGGTCGTTTCCGACTACGAGGTGGAAGCCCCCGAGGCTCCGGCGGCCGAAGCGGCGCCGGCTGTCGCGGCGGCCGCTGCCGCGGCATCGGTGGAGGCTGCACCGGCCGAGGCTGCGCCGGCCCCGGCCCCCGATGACCTGACCCAGCTCTCCGGCGTCGGACCCAAGGCCAGCGAAGCGCTGGCGACCGCCGGAATTACGACGTATGCCGCCCTGGCCGAGGCCAACGAGCCGCAGGTCAGGCATGCGCTGCACGCGGCGGACATGGCCCCGCCGGCCAATGTGGCGTCGTGGCCGATGCAGGCGAGCTTCGCCGCGAAGGGCGACTGGCAAGGCCTGATGAAGTACAACCAGCGGGCGTCCGGCGGTGCGGCCAAGTCGAAGGCGGCCAAGGCGACCAAGTCGAAGCCGGCCAAGGCGGCTCCACCTGACGACCTGACCCAGCTCAGCGGGATCGGCCCACGGATCTCCACGATCCTGGCCGATGCGGGCGTGACGACGTATGCCCAGCTCGAGCACACCGACCCGTCGGCCCTGCGAAAGGTCATCGCCCAGAGTGGGGCCCTGCCGCCCTCGAGCCTCGATTCGTGGCCGACCCAGGCGTCCTATGCGGCACGCGGCGATTGGCAGGGGCTCTCGGCGTACAACCACCAGAAGTAGCTTGGGTCGGGGCGTCTGACCGGACGGGAAGACGCCCCCGACCTTCTCGAATTCGGGCGGCTACCACCCCGGGGTGACCGCCGCAGTCGGAGCTGCTGAGGCGCCCCGGCCCAGGACGGCGCCTGAGATCGATCAAAGCAGGGATAGGCAGGAGGGATGGCGAACCGTGGATACGAAGAAGCTGCTCGCTGAGCTGATCGGGACGTTCACGTTCTTCCTGGTCGGCTTCATGGCGATCCTGTCCGAGAAGGCGTTCTCCTCGACGGGCGACTTGGTCATCATCGCCTTCGGGTTCGGTTTTGGGCTCTTCGCGGCGATCCAGATCTTCGGAGCCGTTTCCGGCGGCCATTTCAATCCAGCCGTGACCGTGGCCGCCGTCCTCGACAAACGGCTCGATCCGATGACAGGCGTCGGCTACGTCGTGTCCCAGCTCATCGGCGGCATCGGCGCAGCAGCCGTGGTCCTCATCCTGTTCAGCCAGGCCGCTGTGGCCAGCACCGCGACCAAGCCGGGGAACGGCATCGACGATCCAAAGGCCGTACTCATCGAGGCGATCTTCACGGCGATCTTCATCCTGGTCATCCTCGTCTCGACGAAGAGGACACCGAAGTACGCCGCCTTCGCGATCCCGTTGACCCTGATGGTCATTCACTTTGCGATCGTCCCGTTCACCGGATCGTCGGTGAACCCGGCCCGCTCGATTGCCTCGGCCGTGGTCGGTGGCGACCTCGGCTCACTGTGGGTCTACATCGTCGGACCGGTCATCGGCGCGGTCATCGGCTGGGCGATCTATCGCTACGCGACGGGGGCATCAGAGCCTGAGGGCAGCTCGGTCTAAGGCCGCGCCCTGAGCTGGCCGTCAGCGGGCCGGCGGGAGGCTCACCGCGAATAGATCAGCAGAGCCACGCCTAATACCAGCAACACGACGCCCTGCCAAGCCTTCGAGACAGGCCCAGGTTCGGTCCTCGAACGAGGGTGATGACCAGGGCCAGGATTCCGGTGAGCGCGAGGATGATCCCGAGCAGGGCCATGTTCGCTCCTCAGCCCACCCGTCGGATCGTCACCAGGGGTGGACGGAGGCCGCGACGGGCCTCCCGCTGAGCAAGAAGGCGATCGGGATCGTCCGGGGTCATCTCCGTGCGAGATGCGGGCAGATGCCCGGGGCCCCGTCCAGCCTCGCCCGAAGGCATCGTGCTTCGGCTGGGGAAGCGGCTGCTCGCTGACCATGTGAGAACCTCGGCGTCAGATAGAAGTCCCACTCGGCCGATGGGGGGAATTGGCCGAGCGGGTACCCAGATACTACGGTCGAATCCGAGGACCGTTGGGACAGCTACCAAAAGGGGCGATCAACGATGGATGCTCCAAGGCCGACCATGCCGGCGGACGCCGGACTCGTGCGCTACCTCGTCTTCTCCGGATCGATGCGCGAGGGGTCCTTGAACACGCGCCTCGCCCGGTCCGCGGCAGCGGTCATCGAGGCTCAGGGCGGCCAGGTGGATTTCGCCTCGATGTCGGACTTCGACGCCCCGTCGTTCGATCAGGATGTCCAGACCGAGACCGGACTTCCAGCGGGCACGCTCGAGTTCCAGCGCCGGCTCGAGGCCAGCGACGCCCTCGTGATCGCGTCTCCCGAGTACAACGCGGCGATGCCCGGGGTGCTCAAGAACGCGATCGACTGGGTCTCGCGCCTGCGGCCCCAGCCCTTCAACGAACGTCACTGTCTGCTGATGTCGGCGTCGCCCTCGATGATGGGCGGGAACCGCGGGCTGTGGTCGCTCCGAGTGCCACTCGAGCACCTCGGCAGCCGCGTCTACCCCGACATGTTCTCCCTCGCCCAGGCCCACATGGCCCTCGACGACAGCGGCCGGATCGCCAGCGACTCCTTGCGCGACCGTTTCGAGGCCACGATCGTGAACTTCATGAGCCTGGCCGAGGCGACGAAGCACTACCCGTGCATCAAGACCGCCTGGATCGAGTTCCTCGGAGAACGGCCCGATCCGGCGCTCGACGCTTCGACGATCCCCGCCTCGGCGGGTGTCGGGGGCGGATAGCGCCCCTGCCTGGCGCCGAGGGTTCGCCGGACAGGACGTTCGAGGACACCTCGAACCTGGCCTTCAGCCGGTCTGCGTGCGCATCAGGAGGACGTCGGTGACGCGGTTGAGGCGGAGGAACACCCGAACCGGCCCGGGCAGAATTCCAAGGCCGGGATCGTGGATCAGCTCCGGACCGACCAGGTGGACCTCCTGATTTCGGGTCCGTATGTGACATTCACCTGCGGCGACGACGTTCTTCAGCCATTGAACGTCAGGCCCGTAGGTCAGGGCGAACAGGTACTGGTCCGCGCGACGAAAGACGTTGATCGGGACGCGATACGTCTTGCCGGTCATTCGCCCCGTGACCGTCAGGATCGCGAAGCCGGGAAGCCAACCGGCGAAATGGATTGACAGCCGGTTGAAGACCTTCGTCGTAAATGGACGCAGAAAGCTGATCCGGGTC
Organism: uncultured Chloroflexia bacterium; assembly: GCA_963697135.1. GTDB lineage: Bacteria > Chloroflexota > Limnocylindria > Limnocylindrales > CSP1-4 > Palsa-1033. The sequence continues at coordinate 352,407 of CAVOMZ010000016.1, forward strand.
GTCGCAGCCATCGGCTCCTCGAGTTCGGAACTAGGGATACCTAGGGCCCATTCCCTACGGCGCTGGCCGGCCACCCGGCGGTAGGGTCGATCGGCGCCGGATGCTCGGAAGTTCTTTCCGGATCACGAGCGAGCGCGTACGCCGACCGCCTGGACGCGCCACGAACGGACGGTCGGCGTTTCCATGTCCGGGAACCACTGAGCCTGCCCACGAGATGACCAATCGGCGTCCCATGTTCCGGCACCTCACGCCCTGGCGGCGATCGCCGCGGGCAAATCATGGCACGGCGGTCGACCTGCCCGGGCCGCACGAGGCTAGACTCGGCTGATCCGGAGGCCGGGCCCGCCGGGCTCGCCCAGGGAGGGAGACCAGATGGAACCCGAGGAGCTCGTCCGTCGCTATACAGAGGCCGTGGCCCACAACGACCTCGATACCCTGACGGCTCTCCGACACCCCGAGTGGCGCGAGGATTGGCCGCAGTCGGGTGAGCGAGTGCCGAACGATCCGGCCTACCGCCAGATCCATGGAGCATTCCCGGGTGGGATGCCCAGATCGGACATCGTCGAAATCGGCGGCGTCGAGGATCGCTGGGTCATGACCCCGAGCATGACGATCCAGCGGATCGCCGGCAGCGGCGACGTCTGGTTTGCCGAGGGCGTCAACACGTATCCCGATGGCCACGTGTACCTGGTGGTGGCGCTGTGCTGGCTACGCGACGGCCAGGTCTGGCGACAAACCACGTACTTCGCCGAGCGGTTTGACCCGCCCGCCTGGCGGGCCCCCTACGTCGTGCCGATCGAAGGTTGATCACGGCGCAACGAGCGGCGGGAGGAGGACGAAGCTTGACGGAAGCAGCGCCAGCGCCCGGGGTCACGGTCTCGGACGCGGTCAGCGGCGAACAGCTCGTGGCTGTCGCGACCCTGATGCGTTCGTTCGTGGCCTGGCATCGGGAGCGCCACGTCGCCGACCTGCGCCTGATCGACGGCTATTTCGACGCAGGGGCATTCGAGGATGAGGTCGCCGGCCTCCCCGGCAAGTACGCCCGCCCGGATGGCCGGCTCCTGCTCGGATCCGTCGACGGAGTGGTCGCCGGATGCGTGGCCCTGCGCTCCCTCGGCGATGGGGCCTGCGAGATGAAGCGGATGTTCGTCTATCCGGAGTTTCGCGGGCGAGGGGTGGGTTCGGCCCTGGCCGTGCGCCTGATCGACGAGGCGCGCTCAGCCGGCTATCGGACGATGCGGCTCGATACGAGCGTCCGCCAGCTCGAGGCGATCTCGCTCTACGAGCGACTCGGCTTCAGCCGGATCGAGCCGTATTACGAGCTGCCCGCCGAGCTCGTCGACTGGCTCGTGTTCATGGAGCTACGACTCCAGTAGAGCGCCTGAGCGATCGCATCGCCGGGTCAGATCGGGGCAAGGATCTCGGGCGGCACGAGCCAGGCCAGGAGGCCCGCCCCGGCCTGGATCGGGCGCTCGGTGTCGATCCGGGCAAAGGCGCCTTTGCGCATCGGGATGTCAGGCGCCCCGGCCAGCCGGCTGACCAGCTCGCTGAAGTCGGGGTCGTGGCCGACCAGGATCGGCCGCCACGGGTCGCCGTGGTCGCGCAGGAGAGCCTCGAGGCCGGATAGCCCCAGCCCGCCGCCCATCCCGCTGAGGCGGTCATCGACCTCGACCGTCATTCCGAGCGCCTCGGCGACGAGTTGGGCGGTCTGGCGGGCCCGGACGAGGGGCGAGCTGACGATGACGTCGAAGCGCAGCTGGAGGGCATCGAGGTGGGCGCCGAGCGCCTCGGCCTGCCGCTGGCCCTTGTCCGACAGGGGACGGTCGAAGTCGGGCGCGGCCCACTTCGCGGCATCGCCAGCGTGGGCGTGGCGCAGGAAATGGAGCTGGACCGCCGTATTGGCCACGGCTGAAGGGTACTAGCCCGGGAAACCGCCTCGCTGGCCTCGCCGACTCCAGGGTGGGCCAGGGTGGCCCTGCCGGAGGTCCGCGGCCGGACGCTCAGGCCGCCTTGCGATACATCCGTTCAATCGCCTCGGCTGCGTCATCGGCCGCGTCGATCGCGTTCTCGAGGTCGGTGTACACATCCCGCCACTTGATCACCTCGATCGGAGGCCGGTCCTCGTGGAAGAGCCGGGCCATGGCCGCCCGGGAAATTCCGTCGGCCTGCTTCTCGAGGTTGTGGATCATATCCAGGTGCGCCTCAAGGTCCTTGAGGCCGTCGAGCTTGCGCAAGGCAGCTGCGAGCTCGCTGCCCTGACCGTCGAGGATCGCCGCCAGGCGGCGCGCTTCCGGGGTCGGCTCGGCGACGTCGTAGATCAGGAATGACTCGGCCACCGATTGGATCCTGTCGACCACGTCGTCGAGGCGCGACACGAGCTCGTGGATGTCCTCCCGGTCGAAGGGCGTCACGAACGCGTCCTCGAGCCGGCGATTGACCTCCTGGTCGATCTCGTCGCCGCGCTTCTCGAGGGCCTGGATCTCGGCAACGCGGGCCTCGAGCCGATCGTATTGGTCGACCATCTCGTGCAACCGCGAGGCCGCCGCAGCGAGGTTGTCGCCGTCGAGGATGAACAGCTCGAAGAACTTGGGGTCCTTGGGCAAGAGTCGAAAGCTCACCAGGGTCCCTCCAAACGAGCGGCCGCAAGCCGTGGGTCGCTCATGCGGCGCCGAGCGCATTGAGGACCAGCCAGGCCAGAGCCGCCAAGAGGCCGGCGGCCGGCAATGTCAGGACCCAGGCCACGAGGATGCGCCTTGCGACGCCCCAGCGCACCGCCGCGGGCGCCCTGGCTGGCGCCGACCCCCATGATCGCACCGGAGACCACCTGGGTGGTCGAGACCGGCATTCCGAAATGGGCGGCGCCGAGGATGACCGTGGCCGCGGTCGTCTCGGCCGCGAACCCGTGGACGGGCTCGAGCTCGGCGACCCGCTGGCCCATCGTCCGCATGATCCGCCAGCCACCGACGGCCGTCCCGGGCGAGAGGGCCGTCGCCGATAGCACGATCACCCACCAGGGCACCGCGATATCGTGATCAGCCCGCGGAGAACAGCGCCAGGGTGATGATGCCCATCGTCTTCTGGGCGTCGTTCGAGCCGTGGGCAAAGGCCATGTAGCCGGCCGAGACGATCTGTAATCGCCGGAATCGGCGCGCCATCGGCTTCCGCCGGTCGAGCGCCGGAAGATCCAGTACAGAGGACCATCAGAGCGAGGGCGAGGAAGAAGCCGAGGATCGGGCGACTGACCATCGGGATCGAGGACCTTGCCCACGATCCCCGACGTTCGAGGGCGCCCAAGCCTGCCGCGATGATCGTGGCCCCGATCAGGCCGCCGATCAGGGCGTGGCTGCTCGAGCTCGGCAGCCCCTGCTGCCAGGTGATGAGGTTCCAGGCGATCGCCCCAATCAGGGCCGCGGCGACGATGGCCTGGGTGGTGGTCTCCGTCGTCGACCAGCCCGGCTGCCGATCGTCATGGCCACGGCCGTGCCAGCGAATGCCCCGATGAAGTTGAAGGCCGTGGCCATGAGCGATGGCCCAGCCGGGCGACAGCGCCCGCGTGGCGACCGACGTGGCGACGGCGGTAGCCGTGTCATGGAAGCCGTTGATGTAGTCGAAGATGACGGCCAGGACGATGACCAGGACCAGCATCGACGTGACGCCATCCACGGGGTCGGGACTCCTCGGGGGTTGTCGGACTGGCGCTGAGGCATGGATCCCGCCGTCGGGATCCATTATCCGGACAACTGACGCGGACCGTGCGTCCGGGGCGTCGAGCGACGAGCGGCTTCGAGGGCTCCTGTAGGGCGGTTGCGCTGCCTCAGTCGAGGGTCATCCGGCGGCCGGAGAGGGCCCGGTAGATGAACAGGACCAGGACCGCCCCGAGGACCGAGATCACGATGCTCGGGAGGTTCACCCCGGTCACGTCGCCACGATTGAAGACGACGGTCGAGATATAACCGCCGACGACCGCCCCGATAATCCCCAGGACGACGGTCCACAGGACGTTGGCGCTCTGATTCATGATGAAGTTGGCGATGAACCCGGAGATCGCGCCCAGGACGATCCAGCTGATGATGCCCACGTGGCTGCCTCCTCATGTCGCGCTCGGATGGATCCGAGTCTAGACCCTCGGCGAGGCGGCTTGATCGGATGTCGCCCAGGCCCGCCGGTCCCGATCAAGGGTTTCGCGGCATGATGGCGTCGTGCAGGATCTGTCGACGTCTCGGTCGACGCCTCAGCGGGAGCGCTCGTTGAGGCGGCTGGCGCTCGTCGCCGGGATCACGGCGCTCGCGCTTGGTCTCGCGGCCTGCGGCTCGGCCTCGCCGTCTGCGGCAGGCACCCCGGCTGCCGCCGCTCCGGCCTCTGCCGGGGCTGGGAGCACCGCCTCAGCCAGCGGCGGCCCCGCCGCCCTGGCCTACCTCGCGGCGGCCAACGTGGCCAAGCTCGCCAATGCCGCCCTCGACCAGCAATATGCGGGCCGCACATTGACCCTGGCGGAGTCGAAGGCCTACTACCGGGCAGCGGCCGCGATCGACGCGTCCTTCCTCGGCACCGTCCGGGGGATCACCTTCCCGGACAACGCCTCGGCCGCTGCCGTGGCCCTGCTGAACCAGGTCGGTGCCGACGAGGCTCTCGACGAGCAGGTCGTCGGGGCGGCGACCGGCACCGACGAAAAGGCGATCATCGCCGGCCGGGCGGCCGATCTGAAGGCGGTTGCGGCCGCCGGCAACAAGCTTCGGGCTGACCTCGGCCTGCCGACGCTGCCGTAGGCCGGCAAGGCGGGCCGCGCCGGGCGCCCAGCGAATCGGCGATACTCGCCCGGGACGAACGACCAACGGAGGATGACCGCTGCCGTGCCCCCGATCGACGAGCTGACCCGGATCGAGCCGGTGTACCTCGACCGCCTCGAGAAGCAGGGCGTCTTCACGACCGGGATCCTGCTCGAGGTGTCCGAGACACCGACCCGCCGGCAGACGCTGGCCGACCACCTCGGGGCGACGATCAACGACGTCGCGACCTGGCGCGACGAGGCGTTGATGCTCAACCTGGCCAGCTTCGGGCCGGCCGAGCACCAGCTGTTGATCCAGGCCGGGATCCGCGGTCTCAAGGGGATCGTCGACCTCGACCTCGAGACGTTCAAGTCGCGGCTCGTCCGGCCCGCCCAGCAGCTCCGGATGGAGCCGATCGACGACCTGCGCGCCGAGGGCTGGTGGGACCAGGCCCGAACCCTCGAGGACGAGTAGTCGCCCCCGCGGTCCGCGTCCGATGAGCGACTACGATGAGGGCGTGAACCCCGGACCTGCCCGGACCATCCTCGGGCTCCTTGCGGGCCTGTGCACGATGATCACGATCGTGGCGGTGGCGATCCTCGTCTTCCTGAATCCGGTGTGGGTCGGGCTTCGAGCAGGACCGCACCGGGCGGCCGCCGGCTGACCGGCTTCGACTTCGGCCACCGTCCACCGGTCACCAACGCGATCCTCCACGACCTGTCTTCGGTCCGCCAGCTTCGACGTGACCGGTCGGCGGCCAGGCGGTCCTCGGCGATCCGCGAGCGGGCCCACATGGTCGATGTCCGGGGATGTCTTCTTCATGTTCGGAGCGCTGGCCGTGCTGGCCGTTGCTCGTGCTCGTCAACGTGGCGATCCTGTCTGCGTGCGCGAGCCCTGGTTCCGGCGCGCGGTCCGCGCCGGCGCGGTGCTCCTGGCGGTCCTGGTGGTCGTCCTGGGCGTGGTCGCGGCCGTCGCCTTCGACAGCGTCTTCGAGACGTTCCACGAGCTGCTTCTTCCCGGCCGGCTCGTTCGACTTCGACGCGAATCTCGAAGCTGATCCAGCTCTTCCCCGACCAGTTCTGGTTCGAGACCTCGCTGGCCCTCGGCGGCGTGATCCTGGTCCTGTGCGGGCTCGTGGCCGTCCTCGCCCGCAGCCGCCGCGCCTGATGCCAGCTCGGAGCCGGCCCCGGCCGGCCAGCATCGCGGCGTGACCGCGCGAGCCCGAAGGCGCAGGTCGAGCCCGCAGGCGACCCGATGCTGCCGCGTCGAGGACGCCCGGACGCGCGTCCTGGCCGCCGTCGACGGCCCGCTGCCCGACGGAGACGGTCTCGATCGAGGCGGCCCTCGGCCGGATCGCGCCGGCGAGGGTCCGGGCGACGACCGACCTGCCGCCGTGGGACAACAGCGCGATGGATGGCTACGCCGTCCGGGCGGCCGACGTCGCCGCGGCGGTCAGAGGCGAGCCCGGTGGTCCTCCGGGTGGTCGGCGAGGCCGCGGCGGGCGGCTCGGCGGGACGCTGATCGAAGCCGGGACGGCGATCCGGATCGCGACCGGCGCTCCGCTGCCGGCCGGCGCCGATGCGTGGTCCAGGTCGAGCTGACCACGCCCTCGACGGCGACGGGCGCCCGGTCGGGCGAGCGCGGCCGGCAGGCGGACGGCTGCGATTCCGGCCGCGGTTGCGGTCCACGCGGCGGTCCCGGCCGGCGCCTCGATTCGCCGGCGGGGGAGCGACCTCGGCCGGGGCAGCGTCGTGCTGGAGCCCGGGCTGACCACTTCGGGCCGGCCGCCATCGGGCTGGTGGCCGGCGCCGGCGTCGGCGAGGTCGAGGTCCATCGCCGGCCGATCGTCGCGGTCCTGGCGACCGGCGACGAGATGCGGTCCACCGGCACCGCGCTCGGCCCGAGCGGCATTCCCGACGCGAACGGACCGGGATTGCGGGCCCTGGCGGCTGCGGCCGGGGCCGACGTGATCGACCTCGGCATTGCCCGCGATCGGCTCGAGGACGTGGTCGACCACCTCGCCGCGGGCGTCGCCGAGGCCGACGTGTGATCGTCAGCGGCGGCGTCTCGGTGGGCCCGTACGACGTCGTCCGGGCGGCCTTCGAGGCGGTCGGCAGCGTGAGCCTGTGGCGGGTGGCCGTCCAGCCCGGCAAGCCCTTCGCCTTCGGGACGGCGCCGGCGCGCCGGACGGCCACGAGGTGCTCCTCTTCGGGCTGCCGGGCAACCCGGTCTCGAGCTTCGTGACCTTCGAGATCTTCGTCCGGCCCGCCCTCCGCCGCCTGGCCGGCCTACGCCGACCTGCTCCGGCCCGTCGGAGGCCGGGCATCCTCGTCGATGCGCGTGACGAAGAGCCGCGGCCGGCGGGCCTACCTGCGGGTCGAGGTCGAGCGCCGACCGAACGGCGCCCGGCCCGCGATCGCGACGGCCGCCTGCATCGTCCACCTGGCCGGTGCGCGGGCCGGCGGCAGGGCAGGGCAGCCATGTCCTGAGTACGCTGGCAGCGGCCGATGCCCTCGCGGCGGTGCCCGAGGCATTCGACGAGGTTCCGCCGGGAACCGAGGTCGAAGTCTTCTGGCTCGATCGCTGATTCTCAAGCCGAACCGCCAATCGTCAGCCGAAGAGTGCGCAACATGGACCGCAAACCGCCGCTCCGCACCGAGCGGCGCCGCCTGACCCACGTCGACCGGGCCGGCCGGCCGCGGATGGTCGACGTCAGCGCCAAGCCGGCCGACCGCCCGCCGCGCCGTCGCCGAGGCGCTCGTTGCCCTGAGCCAGGAGACGCTCAGCCTGGTGATCGATGGGCGGCAACGCCAAGGGCGACGTCCTGACGGTGGCCGAGCTGGCCGGGGTGATGGGCGCCAAGCGGACGTCCGACCTGATCCCGCTGTGCCATCCGCTGGCCCTCACCGACCTGCTCGTCCAGGTGGTCCCGACCGGGCGCTGGGCGTCCTGCGCATCCGCGCCGAGGCCGCGACGATCGGCCCGACCGGGGTCGAGATGGAGGCCCTGACGGCCGCCTCCGTGGCCGCACTGACCGTCTACGATATGGTCAAGGGCGTCGAACGGGGCGTCGAGATCCGCTCGATCCGGCTCCTGTCGAAGTCCGGCGGAAAGAGCGGGGACTGGGTTCGGACCGCGGCCGCCGAGCCCTCGCCGAGCGGTCCCGGCCGGCGGCCGGGGGACCGGTCCGCGGGCCGGATCAGGAAGTAGGAGGGCGCGTGACTGGCCGCTCGGCTCTCGTCCTGACGGCGAGCGATCGGAGTGCCGAAGGGAAGCCGCGAGGACACCTCGGGCGGGCTCATCGCCGAGCGCCTCAGCGGCGCTCGAGTTCACCGTCGAGCGCAAGGTCGTGGCCGACGAGCAGTGGCTGATCGAGGAGGCCCTCGTCGAGGCGGCCGGCCGCCACCAGCTGATCGTGACGACCGGTGGCACGGGCCTGACGCCGCGCGACGTCACGCCCCAGGCGACGACGGCGGTCATCGACTACGAGGTTCCCGGCCTGGCCGAGGCGATGCGCGCCGAAGGCCGCCGCTCGACGCCGCTGGCCAGCCTCTCGCGGGCCGTGGTCGGCGTTCGCGGGCGGACGCTGATCGTCAACCTGCCCGGGCAGCCCGCGCGGCGCCGCGGAGAGCCTCGAGGCGATCGTCGCCGTCCTGGCCCACGCGCTCGAGACCCTGGCCGGCCCATTCGAGCACGTCGAGGCGCCGGGCCGGATGAACGGCATCAAGGGGATCTTCGGCCACGTCCCGGGCTACCTGCTGGTCTTCCCGCTGTTCTGGGGCTCGGTGGCCTTCTTCGCCCTGGTGATGGCCCGCCACCTGCGGATCTTCGCCGCCGTGCGGGCGACCGGCCCGAGCCCGTTCGCCGACGTTCCCCGGCGGGTCGGCGGATGGTCCGCTACACCCTCCTCCAGACGAAGATGTTCAAGGACCCGCGGGCCGGGATCATGCACTTCGCGATCTTCTGGGGCTTCGTCCTGCTGACGATCGGCACGGCCAACATCGTCACCGGCGGCGCTGATCCAGGCGATCATCGAGATGCCCGCCGGCGGCGTCCTGTGGACGGCCGTCTCGGCGATGCAGAACACGGTCGCCGTGATCGTCCTGGTCGCCGTCGGCTACGCCTTCGTCCGGCGCCTGATCACCCGGCCGCGCCGGCTGGCCTTCACCCGCGGGCGCCCTGATCATCCTCGTCCTGATCGGCGGGGTCGTGGCCGACCGAGCTGCTCGCCCAGGCCTTCGAGGCGGCCCGCTACGGCTCGATGCCCGGCGCGTTCGTCGCCGACGCCCTGGCCGTGCCCCTCGGCCGACTCTCGCCGCAGACTCCTGCTACGCGCGTCTTCACCGTCCTGTGGTGGGCGCCACATCGCTGATCGTGGCGATCTTCCTGGGCTACCTGCCGTTCAGCAAGCACCTCCACATCGCGACGGCGTTCTTCAATGTCTACTTCCGCAAGCTCGCCCCGCGCGGCGAGCTGCCGGCGATGGACCTCGAGGCCGAGGACGCCACGTTCGGCCTGCGGACCCTCCAGGACCTCGGCTGGAAGGACCTCCTCGACGGGTTCACGTGCACCGAGTGCGGCCGGTGCACCGACGCCTGCCCGGCGAACCTGACCGGCAAGCCGCTCAACCCGCGCGAGATGATCATGGGCCTGCGCCACATGGCGGTCGACGCCGAGCAGCGGCCTCGACCTGATCCCGAACTCGCCGATCCTGCGCGGCCCAGGCGGCCTCGACGACGCGACGCCCAGCCCGAGCCTCCTGGCGACCGCGATCGTCGACGACGCGATCCCCTACGACGCGGTCTGGGACTGCGTGACCTGCGGGGCGTGCGTCGAGGCCTGCCCGGTCCTGATCGAGCACGTCGACAAGATCGTCGGCTTCCGGCGCAACCTCGTCCTCGAGGATTCGCGCTTCCCGAGCGAGCTGACCGGCGCCTTCCGGAACATGGAGACGGCCGGCAATCCCTGGGGCCAGCCGCGCGCGACCCGGACGGACTGGACGAAGGGCCTCGACTTCGAGGTGCCGACCGTGGCCGACCTGGCCGCGGCCGGCACGCTCGAGCGAGATCGAGGTCCTCTACTGGGTCGGCTGCGCGGCGGCCTTCGACGAGCGCAATCGGAAGGTTGCCCGGGCGTTCGCCCGCTGCCTGAACGCGGCCGGGCGTCCGTTCGCCATCCTCGGCCAGGAGGAGTCGTGCACCGGCGACCCGGCCCGGCGGATGGGCAACGAGTACGTCTACCAGATCCTCGCGGCGGGCAACATCGAGACGCTCAATCGCTACGGGATGGCCGAGCGCACGATCGTGACGGCCTGCCCGCATTGCTTCAACACGATCGCCAACGAGTACGGCCAGCTGGGCGGGACCTTCGAGATCGTCCACCACAGCGTCTACCTCCAGGGCCTCCTGGCCTCGGGCCGCCTGCGCACGGCCGACGCGGACGGTCGGCCGGCGGCCCCGCTCGGACCGGGCGATCACCTTCCACGACAGCTGCTACATGGCCCGCTACAACAACGTGATCGCCGCCCCGCGCGACGTCCTCGGCTCGATGGCCGGGGTCGAGCTGCGCGAGATGGAGCGGAGCGGCAAGAATTCGTTCTGCTGCGGGGCCGGGGGCGGCCGGATGTGGATGGAGGAGACCCGCGGGCACGCGGATCAACGCCGAGCGGACCCGCCAGGCGCTGGCGACCGGGGCCGAGGTCGTCGCCACGAACTGCCCCTTCTGCATGACGATGATGAAGGACGGCCTGGCCGAGGCCGAATCGAACGCCGCCGGGACCGTCAGCGCCGCCGACATCGCCGAGCTGCTGGCCGACAGCCTGGCTCCGGCGATCCCGGCCGGCCGGCAGCTGCCGGTGCTCCAGTAGGCGGCAGGGGAGGATCGCGATGACCGACCTGCAGCCCTATCGCCTGTCGGACGAGCAGATCGAGCTGCGCGACGCGGTCGCGACCCTGGCCCGCGAGCGGATCGCCCCGCGCGCCGCCGAGGTCGACCGGACGGCCGAGTTCCCCTGGGACAACAAGGAGCTGCTCGCCAGCCAGGACATCCTGGCCCTGCCGTTCCCGAGCGAGTACGGCGGCGTTGGGCGCCGACCTGCTCACGATCTGCCTGGCGATCGAGGCCCTCTCCGCGGCCTGCGCGACGACCGGCCTGATCCTGGCCGTCCACGAGCTGGCCGCCCTGCCGATCGTGACGCAGGGGCACGCCAGGAGCAGCGCGAGCGCTGGCTGCCCGACCTGGCCGCCGGGCGAAAGCTCATCTCGTTCGCGATCACCGAGTCGGGCGCCGGGCAGCGATGCGGGCTCGATTTCGATGCGGGCCGACCCGCGACGGCGATGAGTACGTCCTCGACGGCGCGAAGCGCTTCATCACCCACGGTTCAGCGTGGCCGACCTGGTCGTCGTCTTCGCGGTCAGCGATCCCGGTGGCCAAGCGACACCGAAACCTGTCGTGCTTCGTCGTCGAGACGAACCGGCCCGGCTTCTCGGTCGGCCGGCTCGAGCACAAGATGGGCATCCGCGGCTCGCCCACGGCCGAGCTGCTCTTCGATGGCGGTGCGGATCCCGGCGACGAACCGGCTGGGGGCCGAGGGCGATGGATTCGCGATCGCGATGAGCACGTTCGAGCGCTCCCGGCCGGGGATCGCCGCCCAGGCCGTGGGGATCGCCCAGGGGGCCCTCGAGTTCGCCGCCCACTACGCCACGGAGCGGATCCAGTTCGGCAAGCCGATCGCCGAGCAGCAGCTCGTGCAGGCGCTGCTGGCGGACATGGACGCCTCGACCGAGGCGGCCCGCCAGCTCCTGTATGCCGCCTGTGCCGCGATCGACGCGGGCGACCGCGGACGCCGCCCGCTGGGCCGCCGTGTGTAAACTCGTCGCCGGTGACGCGGCGATGCGGGTCACCACCGATGCCGTCCAGGTCCTGGGTGGCTACGGCTACATCGAGCGAGTTCCCCGTCGAGCGGATGATGCGCGACGCGAAGATCACCCAGCTCTACGAGGGGACACAGCAAATCCAGCGGCTGGTCGTTGCCCGATCACTGCTCGCCCGGTCCTGAGCTCGGGACCGGGCGAAGCGCACGCGGCGGCATGCCAGCGGAGTGAGCGTGCGGATCGTCGTCCTCGTCAAGCCCGTGCCGGACACGACCGGGCAGGAACGGCTCGGCCCGGACCTGCGGGTCGACCGGGCCGGCGTTCCGGCGGTCGTCAACGCGAACGACGAATACGCCCTCGAGGCAGCCCTCAAGCTCGTCGAGGCCGCCGGCGAGGGCGAGGTGATCCTGCTCTCGATGGCCCCGGCGGGCGCGCCCGAGACGCTCCGCAAGGCCCTGGCCATGGGGGCCCATCGGGCGGTCCTCGTGAGCGATCCCGTCCTCGGCCGGGTCGGACACCCTGTCGACGGCGCGGGTCCTCGCGGCGGCCCTGCGCCGGCTCGAGTACGACCTCGTCCTGGCCGGCGCGGACACCTCGGACGGGGGTGGCGGCGTGGTCGCGGCCGGGGTGGCGTCACCCTGCGGCCTGCCCTACCTGTCGTATGCCGCGAAGATCGAGCCGGGCGACGGCCGGGTCGTCGTCCACCGCATCAGCCCCGTCGGCTACGACGTGCTCGAGGCGGCCCTGCCGGCCCTGGTCGTGGCGACCCAGGCCCTGGGCGAGCCGCGCTACCCCTCGCTCAAGGGGATCATGGGCGCCCGATCCAAGGAGATCCAGGGCTGGTCGCTGGCGGATCGTCGAGCCTCGACCGGCGAGCCTGGTCGGCGGGCGGGCAACGAACACCGTCGTCGAGGCCCACAAGCCTCCGGCCCGCGCGGCGACCCGGGTCGATCCGCGGGCCGGCCGGCGAGTGCGGCCAGCCAGATCGTCGAGTTCCTCGCCGAGCGGAGGCTGATCTGATGGGCGCCCTGTGGCGGATCTGGGCCGTCGGCGAAGTCGCCGATGGCCACCTGGCCCGAATCGGGACCGAGCTCGGGACGCTCGGCCGGACCCTCGCCGCGGAGAGCGGCGAACGCCTCGTCGGGATCGTCGTCGGAGCCGAGCCGGGCGACGGCGGCGGCCGAGCTCGCCGCGTTCGTTCCCGAGGTGATCGCGATCGAGGTGCCGCGGCGCCGACGAGCGGCCGGCCGCAGCCGTGATCGCCGGGGCGCTCGCTCGACCTCGCCCGGACCGAGCCACCCCAGCACATCCTGCTCGGGGCCACGCCTGACGGGCGGGACGTCGCCGGGATCCTGTCGGTCGGCCTGGGCTGGGGCGTCCTGGCCAACGCCACCGGCCGTGACCTGGGCCGACGGCTCGCCGCGTCGTCGAGATGAGCACGTTCGGCGGCCGGCTCCTGACGACGAGCCGGTTCAGCGGCCCGAACGGGATCGTGACGGTCCGGCCGAATGCGCTGACCGCCGAGGCCGCGGCCGTGCCGGGCGCGGTCACGGCCCGGACCTTCGCCGGCGGGCCCGACGGCGCGGCCGCCGTACAGGGTCACCGACCGCGTCGCCGAAGCCGGCGCTGCGGCCTCGATCGAGGAGGCCCGGGTGATCATCTCGGGCGGCCGGGGCGTCGCCGGCCCGGACGGCTTCGAGACCGTCCGCGCCCTGGCCGATGCCCTGGGCGGGGCGGTCGGGGCGACCCGGGCGGCCGTCGACGCCGGCTGGATCCCGTATAGCCACCAGATCGGCCAGACCGGCAAGATCGTCAAGCCGGCGCTGTACGTCGCCCTGGGCATCTCGGGCGCGATCCAGCACAAGGTCGGGCATGCAGACGGCCGAGACGATCATCGCGATCAACCGCGATCCGGACGCGCCGATCGCCGAGTTCGCCGACCTCGTTCGTCGTGGGCGACCTGTTCGAGGTCGTGCCGGCCCTCGTCGCCGCCCTGGCCGACGCCCGAACGCGAGCGGGCTGAGGCCCGGTCGATGCCGGTCTGGCTGACCCTCGCCCTCCCGCTCGCCGCCTTCGTCCTGCTCGTCCTGGTCTTCGGCCATCGATCCTGCGCCGGACCGGCCGGATCGTCGGGCCTGACCCGCGAGCGGGATCGATTCCGCAAGTCGGTCGAGGACCTGTCGAGCCGGATCGACACCTCGCTGGGCGGGGTGATCGAGCGGATCGACGCGGTCCGCCGCCACCAGGTCCCGCCCGAGTCGATCAGCGACAACCTGGCCGCCGGCCGCGACGCGGTCGAGCGGTACGAGGCCGAGGCCTCCAAGCTGCACGGTCCGGTCCCGGCCGACGAGGTCCGGGCGGCCCTGATGGCCGAGCTCGAGCGAGCGGGCCGGGCCCTCGAGATGGTGGCCCACGGGTGCGACCTGCTGGCTGCCTCGCGGAGCGGCTACAACGAGCTCGAGGCCCAGACCGCGGTCAAGCGCGGCTACCTCAACGCGCTCCACGCCCGCGAGGCGATCGCCCGCCATGCCGCCGACCTGGCCTCGGGCCGGGCGATCGATGAGCGCCGCTGGCTGTCGAGCCGGCCGAACGACTGACGCCGCGGGCCTGACCACGCCCACGAGCCCGGAACCCCCGTATCTGGTGGTATCGTTGGGTCGATACCACAAGTGGTTGTGGGCGCGAGCACTGGAGCACGATGCGCTGTCCACAATGCGGAGATCGCGAGACGCGGGTCGTCGATTCGCGGGATCTCGATGACTCCGCCACGATCCGGCGCCGCCGCGAGTGCGGCGTCGTGCAGCATGCGCTTCACGACCTACGAGCGGATCGAGGCGGCCCGGCTGATCGTCCTGAAGCGGGATGGCAGTCCGCCAGGAGTTCGACCGCGACAAGCTCGCCGGCGGCCTGCGGAAGGCCCTGACCCGGCGGCCCGTGGCCGAGGAGGCGGCCGAACAGGCGGCCGACGCGATCGAGGCCGAGCTGCGCTCGGCCGGCCTGACCGAGGTCCAGTCCCAGCGGATCGGCAGCCTGGCCATGGAGCGCCTGCGGGGGATCGACCAGATCGCCTACATCCGGTTTGCCAGCGTCTACCAGTCGTTCGAGGACCTCGAGGAGATGAAGCGCGAGGTGGACAGCCTGTACGCGACCCGGGGCGACGAAAGCACCGGCCCAGTGAGCGTCCTGTCCGACCGGGACATCCGGGCCGCGATCGAAGCCGGTGAGGTCCGGATCGATCCGTACGATCCGCGCGACCTCCAGCCCTCCTCGGTCGACCTCCATCTCGATCGCTAGTTCCGGGTCTTCCGGAACAACCGCTACGCGTTCATCGACGTGCGCGCCCCCCAGCCCGACCTGACCGAGCTGCTGCGGGTCGACGACGACGAGCCGTTCATCCTCCACCCAGGCGAGTTCGTCCTCGGCCAGACCGTCGAGTGGGTCGAGCTGCCGATCGACCTCGTGGCCCGGCTCGAGGGCAAGAGCTCGCTCGGCCGGCTCGGCCTGCTGATCCATTCCACCGCCGGCTATGTCGATCCGGGCTGGCGGGGCAACCTGACCCTCGAGCTCTCGAACGTCGCGAACCTGCCGATCGCCCTCTACTACGGGATGCGGATCGGCCAGATCAGCTTCTTCCGGATGAGCTCGCCGGTCGACCGGCCGTACGGCTCGGCCGAGCTCGGCTCGAAGTACCAGGGCCAGTCGGAGCCGACCGCCTCGGCCTTCCACCGCGACTTCGCCCAGGGCAAGTCACGGAAGTAGCCCGGCCAGGCGAGAGCAACGTGGCCCTGAACGACGCGGTCGACTGGTCGGCCGACCTCGGTGGCGGCGACCCGGGTCGCGCTGGTCCAGGCCGGCAAGTTCTGGTCGGACGCCGGGGCCCTCTTCGGGCCCGTGCCCCGGGTGCTCTGGGATCGGCTCGTCAGCGACGAGCTGAGCGCCGACTGGCGGCTCGGCCAGGCGCTCAACTGCCTCCTGATCGAGACGCCGGCCGGCCGGGTCCTGGTCGAGACGGGGATCGGCGAGCGGCTCGACGACAAGACGCGCGACGATGCGCCGCTACCAGGGCGATCCGATCCTGCCCGCGCTCCGCAAGGCCGGCTTCGAGCCGGCCAGCGGTCGATGTCGTGGCGATGAGCCATCTCCACTTCGACCATGCCGGCGGGCTCCTCGACGCGGCCGGCGGCGCGGGCCTTTCCCCGGGCGACGATCGTCGCCCAGCGCGCCGAATGGGAGGTCGCCCTGGGCACGAACAGCCGCCTCGTCGCCAGCTACGACCAGCCCGAGCTGCGCCTCGTCGCGACTGGGGTGCGGCCAGGCTGGGCGGACGGCGAGCGCGAGATCCTGCCCGGGGTCAGCGTCGTGCCCGACCGGCGGCCACTCGGCCGGCCACCAGGCCGTGATCGTGCGGCCCGCCGGCCGGCACGAGCGCCCGCTGGCCTTCTTCGGGGACCTCGCGATGCGGCCCTGGAGCGCGAATCCGCGCTGGATCACGGCCTTCGACGACTTCCCCCTCGATTCCGTGGAGGTCAAGGGCGAGCTGTTCCGGCAGGCCGTGGCCGAGGACTGGACGATCGTCCTGAGCCACGAGCCGCGCCGGCCGGATCGGGCGGATCGTGCCGGATCGCGACCGCTCAGGGCGGCTGATCGAGCCGGTCGGGCGCTCGCTGGCGGGCTGACGCGCCGGGCAGGATCGAGGCCCAGGATGTAGGCTGCGTCGCCTGGTCGGCCGTCAGCGGGCCGTTGACGACGGCCCTGACGATCCCGTCGGGATTGATGAAGACCTGGGTCGGCAGGGCGTACACGCCGTACAGGCCGAGACGTCGCCGGTCAGGTCGGCGGCGATCGTGTAGCCCAGGTCGTAGCTCTGGGCGTAGGCGCGCGACATCGGAGTAGTCGATCTCCTTGACGCTGATCCCGATCATGTCCAGGCCCTGGGCCCGGTAGTGCTGGTCCATCTGCGCGGAGCGTCGGCGTCTCCTGCTGGCAGGGGGCGCACCAGCTCGCCCAGAAGTTGATCCAGACGCCGTGGCCGCGGTGATCGGCCAGCCGGACCGGCTTGCCGTTCACGTCGAGCTGCTGCCAGGCCTGGCCGTTGGCTCGCACGCCGGCCAGCTCCGGGGCGAGCGAGCCGGGCCGGAGCCCGACCGTCGGCGAGCCGAGCAGGTAGGCCGTCGCACTGGGGTTGACCAGGGCCGAGACGTCGGTCGAGCCGAGCGGCGTCGTGACCGCGACGAGGAGGACGGCGGCGATCACGATGACCAGCACGACCGAGCCGACCTGGCGGGCGCTGAACGGGCCGATCAGGCCGCGCTTCTCGGGCGGTGCTCGAAGCTCGGCGGCGGCGGCCGAAGGCTCGGCGGCTCGTCGGTCGGCCACTCAGATCGCCGTCAGGAAGGTGAGGTAGCGGGGCACGATGATCAGCAGGTCGAAGAGCATCGCCAGGCCGATCGCCGGCGACGAGCAGGCCGCCGACCAGGGTGACCGCCCGGCCGTGGCGGACGAGCGGCCGGAGGATCGCGCGGCGCGCGGTCGTAGAGGACGCCCAGGACGAGGAACGGGATGCCCAGCCCGAGCCGTGTAGCCGACGAGCAGGATGCCGCCCCGGAGGACGCCGTCCGAGGTCGCGGCCAGGGTCAGGATCCCGCCCAGGATCGTGCCGATGCAGGGCGTCCAGCCGATCGCGAAGATCACGCCCAGGCCGAACGTGGCCAGCCAGGCGTGGTCCGAGCCGGTCAGCCGGGCCCCGATCCGGTCGCCGAGCGAGGTCGACGCCGGTCCCGGCCGCCCGTCGCTGCCGGCCGGCCCGAACGTGCCGCCGATGACGTTCCCCCGCCCGAGGTGGCCAGCGACGAGGCGCCACCGGCCAGGAGCGGCTGCCAGCTGCGCTGGAGCCGGGCCGAGGGTCAGGATCCCGGCCAGGTTCAGGCCCATCACGATCAGGATCAGGCCGCCGACCTGGCGGAGGGCCGGCAGGTAGGCCACCAGGCGCCCCCGGCGAAGGTCGCCGTGACGCCCAGGATCGTGAACACGAGCCCGAACCCGGCGACGTAGGCGATCGCGTGGCGCAGGGCGACCCAGCGCGACGGGCCCGCGGCGAGCCGTGGCGGCCGCGCTCGGCGGACGCGTCGGCAGCCCGGACGGCGACCCGGGTGAGCTGGCCGAGGTAGGCCGGCACGAGGGGCAGGACGCACGGCGAGAGGAAGCTGAGCAGGCCGGCGGCAACGGCGACGAGCAGGGTCAGGTCGCTCCGCTCATCGGCCGGTCAACTGGCGAGGACGGCGGTCAGGACCTCGTCGAGGAAGCGGCGCAGGCGGCGCGGGCTCGACGGCCAGGGTCAGCTCGCCGGTCGCCGACCTCGACGACCGGGATCTCCGCGAAGAAGGCCCGCTCCCAGGCCGGCTCGAGGCTGATGTCGCGCTCGACGACGGCCGGAGCCTCGAGGCCCCGCCGCCGCCGCTCGGCGAGGAGGGCGTCGAGCGTCGTGCGCGTCTCGGCGCAGAGGTGGCAGCCCGGCTTGCGCGTACAGGACGATCTCGCGCATCGCCCGAGGATTGTAGTCGAGGCGTCGCTCACAGCCCGATCTTGGTAGATCGAGCCGATTCAGCGCTGACGACGTACTCGTTGTTCGAATCGTCCTGGCCGAACGAGCTGATGTTCAGCGAGCGTATCGGCAACCTGGACCGCCGGTCTGGTTGCCGGCCTTGGCGACGAGCCGCCAGATCCGGCCGCTGCAGTCGTCGCCGTAGAAGTAGTTGCCGCGGAGGCCGGCGACCGGCCCGCGGTAGACGTAGCCGCCGACGACGGCACAGCCGAGGCTGTGGCCGTACACGGCGACCGGCATCGTGATCCCGTGCGAGCTGCAGCCGGTCCCGGGCGGGTAGCAGGTCCGGCCCTCCCAGATGTTCCAGCCGAAGTTGACCCGGTGGCTGCTGAGGACCGTGGGCCCGGCTGACGTGGTCGATCTCCTCGTAGCGATCCTGGCCGACGTCGCCGATCCACATGTCGCCGGTCGCCGCAGTCGAACGACCAGCGCCAGGGGTTGCGCAGGCCGTAGGCCCAGATCGTCGGGCTTGATCGGCGTCGCGCTGTTCACGTTGATCCGGAGCATCTTGCCGAGGTACGAGCCGAGGCTCTGGGACGTCCCGGTCGGATTGCCGCCGCTGCCACCGTCACCCGTCCCGAAGTAGAGCAGGCCGTCGGGCCCGAAGGCCATGTCGCCGCCGTTGTGGTTCGGGAACTGGGTGTGCGGGATCGGGCTGATCATCAGCTTGGCCGAGGCCGGCATCGGCCACGTTCGTGCCATGGGCCGCCGTGTAGCGGGCGATCATGATGTTGCCCGCGTGGCCGCCGTTGGCCTGGTTGTAGTAGACGTAGAAGATAGCCGTCGAGCTTGAAGTGCGGGATTGAAGGCCAGGCCGAGGAGGCCCTGCTCGGCGCCGTCGTAGTTGATCTTCGCGGCGATGTTCAGGAAGTCGGCCGACTGGACCTTGCCCTTGACGATCACCCGGATGTGGCCGGTCTGCTCGACCACGAACAGCCGGTTCGTGCCGTCGCTTCGCGCCGGTGATGAAGACCGGCTTGGTGAAGCCCGACTAGGCCAGCGCAAGCTTGATCGAGGTGACCGGCTTGGGCGTCGGCGTCGGGGTCGCCTTCGGCTTCGGCGTCGGCGTCGGGCCGGGCCGCTTCGTCGGAGCCGGCGGCGCTGCCGGGCTTGACCGTCGCCCCCGCGGATGGGCTGGCTCCGGCCGAGCCACCGCCGCCCGAGGCGCCAGGAGCGTTCGCGCTACCGGGGCGCCGCCGGTCAGGCTGCTGGCGCCAGGGCTGCGACGGCTGGCATCGCCCAGGCCCGGGCTCTGCTGGGCCTGACCCGGCGCCGCTCCTGGTATTGATCGCCCAGCCGGCCAGGACGACGATCACGATCACGGCCAGGACCGCCCCGATCCGGAAGCGGGCGGACGCCAGCGGGCTCGATGGGGGCGGGCCCGACGGCGGCGTGGTCGGCGGAGTCATCGCGCAGTCTCCCTCTGCCCGGCCGGGGTGGCCTCGGCGGGTGGTCGCTCGGATCAGTATGACCGGCCATTCGGCCGCGGTTCCGTCAATAGGCCCTTCGTCGGCCGCGGTCAGGGCAGGCCCGGCGACGCGGTACGATGCGCGCGGTCCGCCCCGGTAGCTCAGCGGACAGAGCGAGGCCGTCCTAAGGCCTGCGTCGGGGGTTCGATTCCCTCCCGGGGCACCATCACCATGGGCCCGACGTGCCCGGAAATCCCCTGAAAACGCTCCGGCAGCGAGAGGTCGATCGGCAGGTGAAGTCCAGGACCGCGGGTCTCGTCGTCGCCGGGGCGCTGTGCCTGGCCGCCTGCACCGGCGGCCCGGCCGCGAGCAGCCCGGCGGCTGCCGGCTCGCCCGCGGCGCCGAGCTATGGTCCCGCGTTCAAGGTCAGCGGCAACGCGAAGACCGGCAGCAGCACCGCGATCGCCCTGGAGGGAAGCTACCTCGTCGAGTGGTCGGCCACCGCGGACAAGCCCGGCTGTACCTTTCACCTGTTCATCGCCAATTGGCCGACGGGCCGGCCACGATCGACCTTGGCCAATCGACAATTCCCGGCAAGGCGGCCGCGGTCGGATCGGCGACCGTGTCGGTTTCGTCGGGACGCTACTTCCTGCGGGCCGATCGTTCGGCCGCGACCGACTGCAAGGGGACCTGGAGCGCGATGATCAGCCCGGAAGTCGCAGGACCATCGTGAGCCGCGGGCTGACATGGACGAGTTCCTCGAAGCCAACCGCGAGCTGTGGGATGCCTGGACGGGGATCAACGCGGCGTCCGAGTTCTACGACGTGGGCTCGTTCAAGACGGGCCAGGACGGGATTCGCCTGGCCGACTACGAGCGGGCGGAGATCGGCCCGATCGAAGGCCGGACACTGCTGCACCTCCAGTGCCACTTCGGCCTGGACACGCTCTCCTGGGCCCGCCTCGGAGCCAGGGTCACCGGGGCCGACTTCAGCCCGGCCGGGATTGCCGCGGCCCGGGCCCTGGCCGATGAGCTGGCGATCCCGGCCACCTTCATCGAATCGAACATCTATCAGCTGCCCGAGGTCCTCGACGGCCAGTTCGACGTCGTCTACACCTCGCGCGGAGTGCTCGGTTGGCTGCCCGACATCGCCGGCTGGGCCCGGGTCGCGGCCCGCTACGTCAAGCCCGGCGGCTTCCTCTACGTCACCGAGATCCACCCGGTCGCCCAGGTCTTCGAATCCGAGGGCGTCAAGCCCGGCGAGCTGAAGCTGGCCTACCCCTACTGGTCCCACCGGGCCCCGATCAGCTTCGAGGTCAAGGGCTCGTATGCCGATCCGAGCGCCCCAACGGAGGGCCTCGTCGAGCACGGCTGGGATCATTCGCTGGGCGAGATCGTCAGCTCGGTCATCGAGGCCGGACTGCGCCTCGAGTTCCTCCACGAGTTCGACTTCGTCGAGTGGCCGGTCGAGTTCCTCGTCAGGAGCGAGGATGGCCGCTACCGGCTGCCAGCGGGCAGCAAGGGCGAGCTGCCCCTGTTCTTCTCGCTCAAGGCGAGCAGGCCGCTCCAGCCATGAGTGCGGCCCCCGACCACGTCCGTGCCTGGGCCCACGAGCGTTCTCAGGCCCGAGCCGCCCGCGACTGGACGGAGGCCGACCGGTTGCGGACCGAGATCGAGGCGGCGGGCTGGCGGATCGTCGATCGCGGGACCGATTTCAGCCTCGAGCCGATCCACCCGCCCGACGTCGTCGAGGACGGCCGGGCCCGCTACGGCAGCAGCGCCTCGGTGCCCTCGCGCCTGGCGGAGCCGGATTCGGCCGTCGCCACGGTCGTCCTCCTGGCGGCCGATCAGCCGGCCGACCTCGCCCGGACCCTGGCCGCCCTGCGAGCGTTCGCGCCGGCCAACACCGAGGTCGTCCTCGTGGCCGACGGTGCGAGCCCGGACCAGGAAGCAGCGCTCCTGGCCCCGGACGGGCCGGCAGCAGCCGAAATCGGCGGACGGCCGGTCGAGATCGCCTGGACGAGCCAGCCGCTGGGCTACGCCGCGGCCCTGAACATCGGCCTGCATCGAGCCAGCGGACGGATCGTGATCCTGCTCGACACGAGCATCGAACCGACCGGTGACCTCGTCTCGCAGCTGGTCCAGGCCCTCGACGATCGATCGGTCGCCGTGGCCGGCCCATGGGGCATCACCTCGGACGACCTGCGCCGGTTCGTCGAGGCGCCCCCGGGGATGTCGACGCGATCGAGGCCTATGCCCTGGCCTTCCGGCGGGCCGACCTGCTCGATCGGGGCCTCCTCGACGAGCGCTTCCGGTTCTATCGGAACCTCGACATCTGGTGGAGCCTGGTCCTGCGCGACGAGGGCCTCGGACCGTGCCTCCGCGGCGGGCCGTCCGGATCGACGATCCGGCCGCCGTCCGGCATGAGCATCGTGGCTACAGCAGCCTCGAGCCGGCCGAGCGAGACCGGCTGAGCAAGCGCAACTTCTACCGGATCATCGACCGCTTCGGGGCCCGCCGGGACCTGCTCGTGTCGGCCGCGGACCCTGCCCGGAAGGATTGACGCGCTTCAGTCGCCGATCTCGCGCAGGGTCGAACCATCGGGCCGGTCGACGACCTCGTAGCCGAGGGCGAGCAGCTCCGCCCGGAGCGCGTCGGCCCGGGCGAAATCTCGCCCGGCGCGGGCTGCCGCCCGTTCCTCGACGAGGCGCTGAACGTCGACCGGGACGGGCGGAGTCGAGCCGGCCTCGGCCCGCTGGTCCGTGGGACTGGCCGCCCAGACCCGGTCGAGGCCCAGGCCGAGGATCGCGTCCGCGTCGAGCGCCAGCCAGCGCCGTTCGTCCGCCGGCAGTGATGACTTGATCGCCTCCCGAACGACGGCGAGGGCCCGGGGCAGGTCGAGATCGTCGTCGACGGAGGCGACGAACCGGGCGTGGAAGGCCTGGCCCTCGGCCGAGAGCGGGACCGGCGCCTCGCCCCCCGGGACCTGGGCCCGGTCGACGACCCGGTAACCCGATCGCGGGCCGTCGACGGGCGCGTCCGCGGATTGATGGCCGCTTACGCCCGAGGCGATCCCGATCGGCCGGTCCCCAGCCGAGCCGGCCTCGAGGACCGGCGGTCCGGCCCAGGGACCCCGGCCGGCGGCGGCCCGAGGGCTCGCAGGCGAGCCTGGAGCGAGGCAAAGCCGGCCTGGCGCGGCGGCCATCGAGGCCTCCGAGAGGTTCTGCTTGCGGCTGTAGTGGACCGTGTAGGTCAGGTAGCGGAAGGCCAGGGGATCGGCCCCGTCTTCGGCCAGCTCGGTGATCCGCTGGAAGTTGCCGGCCGACTTGGCCATCTTGTGGCCGGCTGCGAGGAGATGCTCGCCGTGGACCCAGTAGCGAGCCGGCGGCCGGCCGGTCAGCGGCGGCCGACTGGGCGATCTCGTCCTCGTGGTGGGGGAAGACGTTGTCGATCCCGCCGGTGTGGATGTCGAACGACGGGCCGAGGTAGCGCAGGCCCATCGCCGAGCACTCGAGATGCCAGCCCGGGTAGCCCGTGCCCCAGCGTTCGGTCGGCCACTTCAGCTCGCGGCCGGGACCGGCCGCCTTCCAGAGGGCAAAGTCGGCCGGATCGCGCTTGTCCGGCTCGACCTCGACCCGGTGGCCGGCCCGGAGCTGGTCGAGGGTGTTCCCGGACAGCCGGCCGTAGGTCGCGAAGGAGCCGACCGCGTAGTAGACGTTGGCCTGGTCGGTCGCGTAGGCATGCCCGGCATCCTCGAGCCGCTCGGCCAGGGCGACCATCTCCGGGATGTGCTCGGTCGCCCGCGGGAAGACGTGGGCGGGCAGGATGTTGAGCAGGGCCTCGTCCTGGTGGAAGCCCGCCTCGTAGGCCGCCGCGATCTCGGCCGTGGAGCGCGACTCCAGCCGGGCCGCCACGAGCATCCGGTCCTCGCCCCGGTCGAATCGCTCGTCCCGGAGGTGGCCCACGTCGGTGATGTTCTTGACATGGAAGACGTCCAGGCCGTGGTAGAGCAGGGCCCGCCGGATCAGGTCGGCCAGGAGGTACGTCCGCAGGTTGCCGACGTGGGCCCAGCGATAGACCGTCGGCCCGCAGGTGTACATCCCGATCCGGCCCGGCTCGGCGGGCTCGACCGGCTCGACCTGGCGGGTGAGCGTGTTGCGCAGGCGCAGAACCATCGTGGACGGCCATCCTACGGGCTGCCGGGTACACTCCGCCTGCCGTGTCGCTGATCTCCGAACCCGCCCAGGCCGCGCCAGCCCCGGGCCGGCACCGAACCCTGGCCCGGCTCGTCGCGGTCCTCGTCGTGGTGGCCCTGCTCGGACTGATTCTCGGCCGGCTGCCGGCCGGGCCGCCGACCGCGGGGGCCGCGCCGGCGACGGTCGATCGAAGCTCGGTCACGATCCTGGGTGGCGATCCGACCACCCTCGACCCGGCGGCCCAGGGCGACCTCGGCAGCGCCCAGGTCACCGCCCAGCTGTTCGAGAGCGTGACCGCGGTGGACCCCTCGCTCAACGTCCAGCCGGCCCTGGCCAGCGGCTGGACGAGCAGCGACGGTGGGCGCTCGATCACGTTCACCCTTCGGCCGGGCCTGAAGTTCTCGGACGGCACGCCCCTCGGCGCGGCCGACGTCGTCCGGAGCTGGCTGCGCCTGGTCAACCCGGCCCATCCCTCGCCGCTCGCCTCGCTGCTGAGCGAGATCCACGGCGTCGGGCCGTACCTCGCCGGGCAGACGAGCGACCCCTCCACGGTCGGCCTGAAGGCCGACGGCAATACCGTCGTCGTGACCTTCGACCAGCCCGGCGACGGACTTTCCGGCCCTCGTCTCGGGGCCGGCCTTCGGGGTCGTGCCCGCCGCGATCGATGATCCGGCCACCCTGGCCGCGGGCACCTTCGTGGGCAGCGGGGCCTACGTCCTGGCGGCTCGAACCGCCTCGGAGCTGACCCTCAAGGCCAATCCGAGCTACTGGGCCGGAACGCCGCCAATCGGGACCGTCCACCTGCTGACGACGCTCGGCGGGCAACAGCCCCGTCGAGGCATTCGAGGCAGGGCACGGTCGACTACACCCCGATCGACACGTCGGACGCGTCGTGGATCGCGCTACGACCCGACGCTCGGGCCGCAGCTCCGGAGCGTGCCCTCGCTGAGCGTGACCTACTACGGCTTCGACGTCCGCCAGAAGCCGTTCGACGATGTCCGGGTCCGCCAGGCCTTCGGCCAGGCCGTCGACTGGACCCGGATCGTCAACCTGGCCAACACGCGGCTCGCTGGCACCGGCCACGAGCATGGTCCCGCCGGGCATCCCGGGTCGCTCGGCGACGAGCTTCCTGCCCGCCTTCGATCCGGCCGCGGCCCGGCAGGAGCTGGCCGCCGCCGGCTATCCGGGCGGCGCGGGGTTCCCGTCGGTGACCCTGATCACGACCGACACCGGCTTCGACGCGGCGATCCTGGCCGACCTCAAGGCGAACCTCGGGATCACGCGTCAACGTCGAGACGATGGGCTTCGACGACTACTTCGACCGCCTGGCGACCGACCCGCCGGCCTTCTGGACGCTCAGCTGGGTGGCCGACTACCCGGGCGCGAATGACTTCCTGGGCCTCCTCCTGGGCACCGGCAGCACGAACAACTACGGCCACTGGAGCTCGAGCGAGTTCGATGCCGCGATCGCCCAGGCGACGGCGGCCACGGATCCCGCGGTCGCCACGAAGGCCTTCGATGCGGCCCAGGCCATCGTCCAGCGCGATGTCCCGGTCGTGCCCGGTCGCCTACGGCACGGGCTCGGCCCTGTCCCGCAGCGGCCTCCTCGGGGCCTCGGACAACGGCCTGGGCATCCTCCGCTTCGCCGGACTGGCCTGGTCGCGATGAACCGCTCGAGGGTCTCTCGCGGCCTGCTCGCCTGGGTCCTGGTCGGCCTGTGGGCGGGCCTCGTCCAGCGTTCCCGCGGCTCAGGCGACGCGACGACGGCGACATTCGAGCCACCCAGCGCGTCATTCGTCTTCGGGACCTCGATCACGTTCAGCGACGTCGGTCAGCCTGTCGGCCGTGCCCCGCCGGGCCGAGCTGCTCCTGACCGAGCCCGGCGCGACCGGCCCCTCGGCGATCCAGGTCCCGACGCCGGTCGTCGGGCAGCCAGACCCTGAGCAACGTGATCAAGATCGCCGACGGGCACGTCTACCCGAACACGACCTTCCAGGCCCGCTGGCGGATCACTGATTCCGATGGGACCCAGGAGCTCGGGCCCTCGGTCAGCCTGACCTACGCGGACACCCGGTTCAACTGGAAGACGAAGACCGGCCCGATCGTCCGGGTCCACTGGTACAACGGCGACGATGCCTTCGGGGCCCGGGCCCTGGCGATCGGCGAGAAGGGGATCGCCAACGCGGCCGCTCTCTTCGGGGTGACCGAGACGGAGCCGGTCGACTTCTTCATCTACGACAGCACCGCCCCGTTCTACGACGCCCTCGGGCCGGGCACCCGGGAGAACGTCGGCGGCGAGGCCAACACCCAGATCCGGACGCTCTTCGCCCTGATCACGCCGGACGAGATCAATGCCTCGTGGGTCGGCACGGTCATCCCCCACGAGCTGACCCATCTCGTCTTCAACACGGCCACCGAGAACCCGTTCCACAGCCCGCCCCGCTGGCTGAACGAGGGCCTGGCGGTCTACCTGTCGGAGGGCTACACGGCGGCCTGGCGGTCCACGGTGGCCGCCGCCGTCGGCGTCCGGCGGGATCATCCCGCTCGACGGCCTGATCGGCCAGTTCCCGACCACCGCCGACCAGTTCTCGCTGGCCTACGGCGAGAGCGTGGCCGCCGTCGACTTCATGATCCGGACCTATGGCCAGCCCGCCCTGGTCAAGCTCGTCCGCTCGTACGCCGACGGAGTGAGCGACGACGAGGCGTTCAAGGCCGCCCTGGGCGTCGACACGAGCGGTTTTGAGAGTGCCTGGCTGAAGGACCTGGGTGTCCCGACGCCGAAGGCCTATGGCCCGCAGCCGCCCCCGTCCGGGCCGCTCCCGTCCGATTGGCTGGGAGCCGCCCTGGGGCCCTCGACCGGCCCAGCGGCGAGCGGCGCGGCCCTGCCGGCGGTGACGCCGGCAAGCCCGGGAACGTCGATGCGGGGCCGCCCCCGCGGGCTCAGCCGGCGGCAGCAACGACTCGGCGGTCGTCCTCGGCTTGGCCGTGGCCGTCGCCGTTGTGGGCGGGATCGGGCTGCTTTACTGGCGGTCGCGTCGCCGGCTGCCGCCGATCGCCGCCGGCGCCGCCGGCCCCACCGGCGAGCGATCCGTGACGGCCCGCCCGACTCCCGACAATGGCTCGCGCCTGCGCCGGATCCCGACCTGGCAGGTGGCCCTCGGCCTGGCCCTCCTCGTCCTGGGCTTCCTGGTCGTGGCCCAGTTCCAGTCGAACGGCCCGCGGGTCCAATACGCCACCGACGAGCGCGGGCCCCTCGTCGAGACCGCGATCGGGCTGCAGGACCAGCAGGACGGCCTGAAGGCCCAGATCCTCGACCTGCGCAACCAGATCAATGACCTCGAGACGAAGGGCGCAGGCAGCGTCGCAACCGCGACCGACCTCGGGGTCAGGCTCCAGAACGCCAGGCTGGCGGCCGGGCTGATCGCCCTCCAGGGGCCGGGCGTCGTGCTCCAGCTGCGCGACTCGGGCCAGACGGTGCTGCCCGGCGACAACCCCGAACGACTACCTGGTCAGCGCGAGCGACGTGCGGACCGTGGTCGAGTCGCTGTGGCTGGCCGGCGCCGAGGGCGTCGCCGTCAACGGCGAGCGGATCACGACCGGCACGGCGATCCTCGACATCGGCGGGACGATCCTGGTCAACTCGGCCTACCTGGCTCCGCCCTACCAGGTCGCCGCGATCGGCCCGGCCGACATGCTCGACCGGCTGAACGCCTCGGCCGCCTTCGAGGCCTTCGTCCAGGCCCGGGCCCAGGGCTTCGGCATCCAGATCGACTTCGCCGAGCCGAGCGAGGTCGACCTGCCCGCCTATGCCGGCACGATCAGCCTGCGCTACGCCGAGCCCGACCCGTCGGGTGCGCCGTGAACCGGCGGCGGAATCAGCTGACCCTGGCGATCGTGGCCTGCGTGCTCGGGGCCTTGATCATCGTCCAGCTCCGCTCCCAGGAGGCCGGCAACGGGCTCGACACGCTGACGACCTCCGAGCTGACCGTGCTCGTCGGCAACCTGAACACGCGCAACGACCAGCTCCGGACCGAGCTGGCGACGACCCAGGCCGAGCTGGCCGAGCTCCAGGCGAGCGATGCCCGGGGCGATACGTCCGTCGGCCAGCTCCAGACGGACCTCGCCCGGCTGCGCGCCTGGGCCGGCCTGGATCCGGTCGCCGGCCCGGGTGTCCGGATCACCGTGGCGGGGCCGATCGATGGGGGATCGGTCGAGGACCTGATCAACGAGCTGCGCAACTCGGGGGCGGAGGCAATCGCGGTCGGCGGCGTGCGGGTCGAGCCGAACAGCATCGTCGAAGGCCCGGCCGGCAACCTCCTGATCGAGAGCACCCACCTGGCCGATCCGCTCGAGATCAGCGCGATCGGCAGCTCGTCGGGCCTGACCGGCAGCCTGACCCGGCCGGGCGGGATCGTGGCCCAGCTCGGAGCGACCGATCCGACAGTCCAGCTGACCGTCACGCCGCTCGACATGCTGCGCCTGCCGGCCACGACCCAGACACTCGTACCGGTGCATGGGACGCCGCGGCTCTGATACCCTCCCGGCCGGATGTCACCTCGCCACCAACCGTCCCCCGAGCCGTCGACGCCCGTGCGCCGTGGCTGACCGGGCGCCCCTCGTGATCCTCCTGGGCGACGTGGTCCGCCTCCGGCGGGCGCATCCGTGCGGAGGCGATACCTGGCTGGTCGACCGGCTGGGAGCCGACATCGGCCTGCGCTGCCAGACCTGCGGCCGGCACGTCCTGCTGGCCCGGCCCGATCTCGAGGCGCGAATGGCGGGCTTTGTCGAGCGGGGCGATCCCGAGCTGAGCGCGGCCGTCGTGCCGACGCCCAGGGACGAGGTCCGGCAGTGATCCCGAACGGACCGCAGCTGATCGCCGAATCCGAGCACGAGATCCTCGACGAGGACGCCCCGGATCTCGTCGAAGCAGTCAAGGTGGCGGTCGACGACGAGGAATTGAGCAGCCTCGAGGTCCTCAAGAATCGACCGTTCCTGGCCCTCTGGCTGGCCCAGGCCTCGACCCAGATCGGCGGGAACATGGTCCTCTATGGGCTGACCGTCCAGGTCTACTCGCTGACCAACTCGACCTCGGCCGTGAGCCTGCTGATCCTGAGCTTCCTCGTGCCCGCGGTCCTCCTGTCGGCCGTGGCCGGGGTCTACGTCGACCGGCTCGATCGCCGGCTGATCCTGATCGTCACGAACCTCCTCCGGGCGATCCTCTTCGGCCTGCTCTTCTTCATCGGCAACAGCCTGATCGTGATCCTCCTCCTGAACGTGGTCGTCTCGACCGTCACCACGTTCTTTGCCCCGGCCGAGGCGGCGATGATCCCGGTCCTCGTCCCGCGCCGGCAGCTGCTGGCCGCGAACGGGATCTTCACGGTCACCCTGAATGCCGCCTTCGCGGTCGGCTTCGCCCTGCTCGGGCCGCTCGTCGTCAACCTGACCAGCCCGCAGACCCTGCTCCTCGTCGTGGCGGCCTTCTACCTCGCGGCGATGGTCCTGGTGATGACGCTGCCCGCCGCCCCGCCCAAGGCGGACGATCATCCCCACGGGCTGTCGGTCCACGACGCGGGGGCCGCGGCGGCCTCGACCTTCGGCCAGCTGCGCGAGGGGATCGCCTTCATCCGCGACAACCGGAGCGTCACCTGGTCGCTGATCTACCTGGGGATCACAGCCTCGCTGATCGGGGTCGTGGGCGTCGTCGGTCCGGCCTTCGCGACCGAGGCCCTCGGCCTGGCGGCCAAGGACTTCGTGGTCATCGTCCTGCCCCTGGGCATCGGCGTGGTCACCGGGATCCTGCTCCTGAACAGCTACGGCAAATACGTTCCGCGCCGCCGGCTGATCGAGTCCGGCCTGATCCTGCTGGGCATCTTCCTGGCGATCCTGTCGGCGGCCGGGCCGGTCAGCCGCTTCCTCCAGCACGTCACCTCGGCCTCGCCGGTCGACGTGTCCTCGCTGGTCAGCCTGCTGGCGGTCGTGATCGTCCTCGCCTTCCTGGCCGGGATCGCCTACGCCAGCGTCGCCATCCCGTCCCAGACCCAGCTCCAGGAGGACCTGCCCCAGGAGGTCCGCGGGCGGGTCTTCGGGGTGCTGAACATGCTGATCTCGACCGCCAGCTTCCTGCCGATCATCATCTTCGGGGTGATCGCCGACTGGGTCTCGACGACCGCCGTGGTGTTCGTTGTCGGCCTCGCGATCACCGTCTCGGGCGTGCTCTCGGTCGCTCTGCGAGCGCAGCCGACAGCCGAGCCAACCGAGCCAGCCCGGCCAGCCGCTCCAGCCGAGCCAGCCCGCTCCGTGAGCCGGGTCGCCGTCGTGTTCACCGGCGGGACGATCAGCATGGTCGTCGACCCGGTGGCCGGCGGGGCGGTCCCGGCCCTCGACGGAGCGGCGATCCTGGCCCGGACGCCCGGCCTCGACGCGATCGCCGAGCTGGTGCCGATCGACCGGGGGATGACCCCGGCGAGCCACTGGACGTTCGGCCGGCTGATCGACCTGGCCGGCGACCTCCGAGCCCTGGCCGCCGATCCGATCGATTGACGGCGTCGTCCTCGTCCAGGGGACCGACACGATCGAGGAGTCGAGCCTTGCCTTCGAGCTCCTGGTGGCCACGGCCAAGCCGATCGTCGTGACCGGGGCGATGCGCAACGCGACGGATCCGGGCTACGACGGCCCGGCCAACCTGCGCGACGCGGTTCGCTGCGCCGCCGACCCGCAGCTCAGCGGGTGCGGCGTCGTGGTCGTCCTCGGCGGCACGATCGAGCCGGCCGACGACGTGACCAAGGTCCACACGACGAGCCTCGATACCTTCCGGAGCCTGAACTACGGTCGCCTCGGGCAGGTCGCCGCCGATCGGGTGATCCTCGAGCAGGCCCGCGCCCCGCGTCGCCCGCTTGTCACCACCTCGGTGGCCGCCCAGCCGATCCCGATCGTCGTGGCCACGATCGGCCAGGACGATGGCCTGATCCGGGCGGCCCGGGGCCTCGAGCCGGCCGGGATCGTGGTCGAGGCGACCGGCTCGGGCAACACCTCGGCGGTGCTCCTGGCCGAGGCCGAGGCGGCGATCAACGACGGGATTCCGGTCGTCCTGGCCAGCCGCAGCCCGTCGGGCCCGACCGGGCCGGGCTACGCCTTTCCCGGCGGAGGAGCCACCTGGGTGCGGGCCGGGGCGCTCCTGCCGGGAACCCTGACCGGGCCGAAGGCGCGGGTCGCCCTGGCCCTGGCGCTCGGGGCGGGCCTCGAGGGCGCGGAGCTGGCCGCCTTCATGGCCGGCCCGGCGGGCGGATGAGCGGCCCGGATCGATCGAGCGGGTCGGGTCGATCGAGACGGCGCAGACCGATCAGGGTCCGCCCTGGCCAGCGGCTGAGCGGGCGGCTCGCCCAGCTGACGATTTTCGGCCGGATCGTGACCCTCGCCGGCGAGCGCGGCCTGGGCGAAGTCGAGGCGATTGCGATCACCGACGGACGGCTGATCGCGGCCGGCTCGAGATCCGAGATCGAGGCGATCAGCGGACCGCGAACGCGCCGGCTCGAGCTCGGACCGGCCGAGATCGCCCTGCCCGGCCTGACCGACAGCCACCTCCACCTGGCCGACGCCGCGATCGCCGCCCACGAGGTCGACCTGTCCGAGGCCGGCAGCCTTGCCGACGGCCTCGCCCTCGTCGCCGCCAGGCACGCCCGGCTGGCGCCCGGCGCCTGGCTGACCGGGCATGGCTGGGATCCGGCCCGCTGGGGCGGCTGGCCGACCTCGGCCGACCTGGCGACCGTGGCCCCCGGCCGGCGGGTGGCACTCTGGGCCCACGACCACCACGCGATCTGGGTCAGCGACCGGGTGCTGACCGAGGCCGGCGTCGGACCCGCCAGCTCGGACCCTGCCGGAGGCGCGATCCGGCGCCTGGCTGACGGCCGTCCGAGCGGCATCCTCCACGAGGCCGCGACGACCCAGGCGACGAGTCGGATCCCGGTCCCGACCCGGGCGATGTACGAGGCGGCCCTGCCCCCGATCTGCGCGGACCTCGTCCGTCTCGGCGTGGTCGCCGTCCACGACCCGGGCGTGCTCGGGGCCAATCCCCTCGAGGAGGGCCCGCTGACCGCCTACGCGGTCCTGGCCGAGGCGGGTCGCTTGCCGCTGCGGGTCCATGCCTCGGTCCGGGCCGAGGGCCTGGCGGCCTCGATCGAGCGCGGTCTTCGGAGCGGAGGGGTCCTCGGCGAGGATCCCGCCGGTCGGGCCCGGTTCGGCTGGTTGAAGCTGTTCGCCGACGGCTCGCTCGGCTCGCGGACGGCGGCGATGCTCGAGCCGTTCGCGCCCCTGGCGGGCTACCCCGACTCGAACCAGGACCGGGGGATCTGGGTCACCGAGCCGGCGCTCCTGGCTGATCTGGCCGTTCGCGCAGCCGAGGCCGGGGTCGCGACCCAGATCCACGGGATCGGGGATGCGGCGGTCCGGGCCGCGCTCGATGCGTTCGAGCCGGCCGTCACGCGGAGCCTCGGCCTGCGGGCCCGGGTCGAGCACGCCCAGCTCGTCGATCCGGGCGACCTGCCGCGTTTCGGCGAGCTCGGGGTCGTGGCCTCGATCCAGCCGGTCCACCTGCGCTCGGACGCGGCCCAGGCTCGGGCGAGCTGGGGCGAGCGGGCCGAGCGCTCGGGCTATGCCTGGCGCTCCATCTTGGCCAACGGGGCCATCCTGGCCTTCGGGACGGACGCCCCGGTCGAGCCGATCGACCCGTGGCCCGGGATCGCCCTGGCGATCGAGCGGAACTGGCCGGCCTGGCCGGCCGGGTCCGGGCCGTTTGGCCTGGCCGAATCACTGAGCCTGGCCGACGCACTGCGCGGCGCCTGCCTCGGTCCGGCCCAGGCCGAGGGCAGCCCGGACCGCGGCCGGCTCGTCGCCGGGCAGCGGGCCGACCTCGTCGTCATCCCGGCCGGTTCCATCGAGTCGCTGGAGCGCGAGAGCGTCCAGCTCGCCGCGACTCGACCACGCCTGGTCATCGTCGACGGACAGGTCGCCTTCGAAGCCTAGGTCTGGCAGCGGGGACACCACCAGACGGTCCGGGGCAGGTCGCGGCCGAGGGACTGGGCGCGGATCAGCGTGCCGCAGCGGCGGCAGGGCCGTCCGGCCAGGCCGTAGACCCAGTGGCGCTGGCCTTCGGTCGCGGCCAGCCTGCCGGTCGTCGTTCGCCGGCCCGGGCGAGCACCCCGGACGTTGGCTGCGAGGAGCCGTCGGGCGGTCTCGATCAGGCGCTCCAGGGTCGGGTCGTCGAGGGAGCCGACCGGAATGAACGGGCTGGTCTGCTCGATGAACAGGACCTCGCTCCGGTAGACATTGCCGACGCCGGCCATGACCCGCTGATCGAGGATGGCCTCGCCGATCGTCGTCTCAGCCAGGCGCGCCTCGCGCAGCCGGGCCAGGGCTTCGGCCGGGTCGAACTCGCCGAGCAGGTCCGGTCCGAGCTGCCGGAGGGCGGGGTGGATCCGTTCGGCCCGGGTCGCGAACAGCTCGACCGTCGGGGCATCGAAGCAGCCCGCGATCAGGCCGTCGAGCTCGAGCACGAGAACCGCCCGGCTCGTTGACCGCCGGCCGGCCTCGGTCGCCGGCAGGGTCCGCCATGTGCCATCCATTCCCAGGTGGGTCCGGAGGGTCAGCCCATTCGAGGACCGGACCAGGAGGTTCTTGCCGCGGGACTCGACGGACGTGACCGTGGCCCCGACGAGTCTCCGGACATCCGCCCGGCGCGTCGTACGAGCCGCGACGATCGCCTGGCCGGCCAGCTGCGGTCGAAGGCGCTGCGCGAGCAGAAAGATCGTATCGCCCTCGGCCATCGACCCATCGTGGCACAGGCCGCCGGTCGGGCAAGGAAGCAGGTGAAGGAGATCCCGGCCGGGAGCTCAACCGCCTCGCTGCCGGCGGGCCTCGTAGAGCAGGATCGCGGCTGCGGCCGAGACGTTCAGGCTGTCGGCCAGGCCGAGCATGGGTAGGCTGACGGCCACGATCCCGGGCCCCGACCAGGGATCGGCCAGGCCGCGGGCCTCGTTGCCCAGGACGATCGCGATCGGACCGGTCAGCTGGGCCTCCTGGTACGGGACCGCGCCGTCGACCCGGGCCACGATCGGGGCGATGTCCCGGCCCTGGAGCCAGGCCAGCGTGGCCGCCGTCGTGGCGACCGCGATC
This sequence comes from uncultured Chloroflexia bacterium, assembly GCA_963697135.1. GTDB lineage: Bacteria > Chloroflexota > Limnocylindria > Limnocylindrales > CSP1-4 > Palsa-1033. The sequence goes on from CAVOMZ010000016.1 coordinate 386,416, forward strand.
GGCACGGCAAAGATCGTGCCGAGGCTCGCCCGGATCGCGTTCGGGCTGAAGACGTCGGCCAGCGGATCGGCCGCGATCAAGGCGTCGACCCCGGCGCCATCGGCCGAGCGCAGGATCGCCCCCAGGTTGCCCGGCTTCTCGATCGACTCGACGACCACGATGAACGGGACGGCCGGCAGGCTCAGCCGCGCGAGGTCCGTCGGTGGCACCCGGGCGACCGCGACGACGCCATCCGAACGATCGCCGTAGGCCAGCCGGGCAAGGACGCCGCTGCTGACCGTGACCGGGGCGATCCCAGCCGCCGTTGCCAGAGCGAGGGCCGACCGGGCGTCCTCCGAGCCGGCCTGGTCGAGGCAGGCGAACAGCTCCACGACCTCGATCCCCGAGGCGAGCGCCCGGCCGATCTCCCGGGCCCCGTCGACGAGGGTCAGGCCGCTGGCATCCCGGGCGCTCCGCTCGCGCAGGCGCGCCGCCGCCTTGATCCGCGGGTTCGCCGTGCTGCTGATCGCCGGCTCGGTCATCGGGTCCAGCGAGCCATCGAACCGAGGTGGAGGCGGGTGCCGGTCTCGGCCAGGAGAGATTCGTCGTCGACCTCGATCATGCCCCCTGGACCCTCGCCCAGCTCCGCCTCGAGCGCCTCGTGAAGGACCTCACCCAGCCGATCGGGCCCAAAGCCCGGGGTATGGGCCGAAAGCAGGATGAAGGCCGGCCCATCCTCGAGCAGGGCGACGGAGGCGGCGAGGAGATCCGGCAGACCCTCCGCGAGGCGCCAGACCCGAGATCCGGCATGGCCGTAGGAGGGCGGGTCGAGGACGATTCCCGCGATAGCGATGGCCGCGACGCAGCTCACGGCCGGCGAAGACGATCGCGTCATCGGTGATCCAGCGGATCGGCGCTTCGCTCAGGCCATTCAACTCGGCATTCCGCCGGGCCCAGGCGACGGCCGGGCGGGACGCGTCGACATGGGTCACCCCGGCGCCGGCGACGGCCGCGGCGATCGTGGCCGCCCCGGTGTAGCCGAAGAGGTTGAGAATCGCCGCGGCGCTCCGGCGGCGCCACCGCCAATTCGGCGAACCTGGCGCGCCGATCCAGGCCCGGCCCGCTGCCTGTTCGGGGAACATCCCAAGCTGGCCGCTCGGGGCGAGGCGCAGCTCGTAGGTCAGGCCGCCCTCGTTGATCGTCCAGGGATCGATCGGGGCGCCGTCGGCCGTCGTCCAGCCTTCGTGGTCGATCCCCGCCGCCAGGCCGGACAGCCGATCGAAACGGGCGCTCGGGTTCGACCAGGCGGCCGGATCGCGGGGAACATGGCCCTCGGCGGTCGGTGCCGGGCGGTCGATGACGTTCGGCCCGAATCGCTCGAGCCGCCGGCCATCGCCGACGTCGAGCAGGGCGTAGTCCGGCAGGGCGTGGGCCACCTGCTCATCTTGCGCCATCGGACGGGCTGGGCGGATCGGCCCGCCTGCCTCGGGCGGACCCGTCAAACTTGGCCCGATGACGGCTCAGCCCTGGAACGCGCTGCCCGAGCCCGGCCGGAGGGCTCCGGCCGAATGAGCCCGTTCGAGGTCGTGGCGATCTTCGCCGCCGGTCTGGCGGCGGGCACGATCAACACGATCGTCGGCTCGGGCTCGCTGGTCACCTTCCCGACCCTGCTCGCTTTCGGCTATTCGCCAGTCGTGGCGAATGTCAGCAACACCGTCGGCCTGGTGCCCGGAACGCTCAGCGGCTCGATCGGCTACCGGGCCGAGCTGGTCGGCCAGCGCAGCCGGATCATCCGGCTCGGGACGGCGGCCGCGGCCGGCGGTCTGACCGGTGGGCTGCTCCTCCTGGCCCTGCCCGAATCGTCGTTCGAGCGGATCATTCCGTTCCTGATCCTGGGCTCGGTCGTCCTGATCGCCCTCCAGCCCCGGCTGGCCCGGGCGATGGGGGAGCGTCGGCGGGTCGGCCGGGAGCACACCGGCCCGCTCATGGCGACGCTCTACCTGACGGGCGTCTATGGCGGCTACTTCGGGGCCGGCCAGGGCGTGATCATGATGGCGATCCTGAGCACGTTTCTGCCCGACAACCTGCAGCGCCTGAACGGCCTGAAGAACGTCCTGGCCCTGCTGATCAACGGGATCGCGGCGATCCTGTTTGTCCTGTTCGCGCCGGTGGCCTGGCCGGCCGGCGATCATCCTCGCGGTCGGCTCGACGATCGGCGGGCAGGCCGGGGCCAGGATCGGCCGGCGCCTGCCGGCCGACGTGCTGCGCGTGGTGATCGTCGTCGTGGGCACGATCGTCGGGGTCAAGCTGCTGATCGGCTGACTGGCCGATACTGAGACGATGCAGATTGCCAACGGGATCTACCGTCTCGGCTCGGGACTGGTCAACTCGTACCTCCTCGAGGAAGCCGGGCAGGTCACGATCATCGACGCCGGGATGCCTGGCTACTGGTCGGCCCTCGCCCCGGAGCTGGCCCTGATGGGCCGGTCGATCTCGGATGTTCGGGCGATCGTCCTGACCCACGGTCACTCCGACCACATCGGCTATCGCCGAGCGCGCCCGGGTCGAGGCGCACATTCCGATCCGGGTCCACGCCGACGACGCCGCGCTCGCCCGGGGCGAGGCGCCAAACCCGGGCAAGGGGGGCGGGCCGATGCGGATCGGGCCGCTCGTCCGCTTCCTCGTCTACGGGGTGCGCCACGGGGCGCTGCGAACGAAGAATCCGAAGGAGGTCTCGACCTTCGACGATGGCGCCGTGCTCGACGTCCCAGGCGCTCCACGGGTGATCCTCCTGCCAGGCCACACGCCGGGTAGCGTGGCCCTTCACGTGGCCGCCCTCGACGCCCTGTTCGTGGGCGACGCCATGGCCACCGAGTCGGTCATGTCCGGGGCGACCGGGCCGATGATCGCCCCGTTCAGCGCGGATCGGGCCCTGGCCGTGGCCTCGCTGGAGCGGCTCGAGGGGCTCGAGGCGGACTGGCTCCTGCCGGGTCACGGTCAGCCCTGGACCGACGGCGTCCAGGCGGCCGTCAGGAAGATCCGAACGGACGCGGAGAACTCGACGAAGGGTCAGGCCCGATAGCGCGACGACGGACGAAGGCGCATCGCGCTCCAGGTCTGGTCGATCGAGATGAGGGTGACCCCGGTCAGCCCGGCGATCTCGTCCGTCAGGGGCGTGATCGCGTCCCGGCTGAGGTCCGACTCGAGCCCCGGAGCTGAGCTTGGGGTAGGCCAGCCAGAGAAGCCCGTCGTCGCCGGCGGCTTCAGCCGCCTCGGGCAGCCTCGCCCGGAGCTCGCTCACGTCGCTCACGAAGACGACCACGCGTCGGCCGGGCCATCGTCCACCGTCGACCGCTCGTTCGGGCAGCGGGCCGATGAGCGCCCCGCCGATCGAAGGGCGTCCATCCATCGGTCGGGCCGATCAGCCGGACGGAGCTACCCGGCTTGATCAGCAGCCGTTCCGCAATCGACTTCATCGCTGGCCGCCCTCCCCGAGCTAAGTCCGCAGGAGAGCCGATTCTGGCAGGGAGACGGGTCCGCCTGCCGGAGTGACCGGAATCGGGGCTTTATTTCAGGCCCTCGTCAGGCAATCGCGCTATGCTGAACCCTGCGTTGCGTCGATGACGGTTTCGGCCGGCGACGCAGCAGCCTCAAAAGCGAAGCAGCGCCGACCGATCCCTCCTCCGATCTGTCGGCGCTGCGGATTCTCCGGGCAGCTTCGAGTCGTCCAGGCGGCTCTGCGCGAGGCGCTCGGCGTTCTGCTGGACGGTGTCGTACGATGGCTGCCGGTGGCCCGGCGTCATGTCCGCGCCGGCGACGCAAACAGGAACGTTGCGCTCGCCGGTTCAACGAGCGTGGAGCCGGGCCTCCAATTCGGTCCGGGCCGGTCAGGTCCGGGCCGCCGGCCCGGACGCGTAGTCAGACGCTGTGGCCGACGTTGCTCAGGATCTTCGAGACCTGGCCGCCCAGGAAGATCAGGGCGACGATCGCCACGATCGCGATCAGGGCCAGGATCAGCGCGTACTCGGCCAGGCCCTGGCCGGACTGGGCCACGATCGTGAGCTTCCGCACGGATCGCCAGGCCATCGAGATCTGCTGGGACCAGGAATTGAGAAAACCGGTGACACGCTGCATTCGGGGCACCTCGAGACTCGTTGATGTGGCCCCGAAGGTACCGGGCTCGCCGCCGGCGATCTACCGTACGAAGGGGCCAGCCCGCGGCTGGGACCACGACTCCGATCAGGCCCGGATCGGGTCATCCGGTGGCGTGGTACGTTGCGACCCGTGGCGACAACCCCGCTCCCCGATGGAACGGTCGAGCTCGAGCTGCACCATCAGGGCCGTGATCGGAGCTACCTGCTCCGGGTGCCGGCCGCGCCGGGCGGGGATCCGCCGCTCGTTCTCCAGCTCCATGGCCGAGGGATCGACGCCCGCAAGCTCGATGGCTGGACGAGGTACTCGGCCCTGGCTGACGAGGCCGGCTTCGTCCTGGCCATGCCCAGCGCGATCGATGACATCTGGAACGACGGGCGGTATCGCGGACGCCGAATGGGAGGGACACGCCGAGGTCGACGACGTGGGCTACCTCCTGGCCGTCGTGGACGACGTCGGCCGGCGCCTGCCGATCGATCCCTCCCGGATCTACGTCCTGGGCATGTCGAACGGGGCCACGATGGCCGGCCGGCTCGCCTGGGAGCATGGGGACCGGCTCAGCGCGATTGCCCAGATCGGTGGGACCGTGGCTGTCGACGTGATGAGCCAGCCTGGACCGGTTGCCTCACTGCCGGTCCTCGAGATCCACGGCACCCGAGATCGGGGCATGCCCTACGGCGGCGGCCAGGCCGGGCTGTGGCGGCTGATCGATGGCCGGCCGGTCGGTTCCGTCCTGGGCGTGGACGACTGGGCCCGCATCTGGGTCGAGCGAAACGGCCTGGCCGATATGGCGACGCTCGACGTGGTTGCGCCCGATGTCAGCGTCCGGCGCTGGCCCGCGAAGCCGCCCGGACCGGACGTCGTGTTCTACCGGATCGAGGGCGGCGGGCATACCTGGCCCGGGGCGCCACAGGCAATGCCGGACTTCCTCGGCCGGATGAGCCCCTCGCTCGACGCGACGCGGACGAGCTGGGAGTTCCTGGCGGCCCACCGGCGCGAGCCGTCAGGCCGATGACGGGCCCGGGGGTGTCTGCTAAATTCACGGCCCGAGGAAGCGAGCCGGGCTACGGCGCGGTCCGTGGCCTCGGATCATCGGGCGGCTAGCTCAGTTGGTTAGAGCACTTGCTTGACATGCAAGAGGTCACTGGTTCGAGTCCAGTGTCGCCCACCAGACTCTGAACGCGTCGAGCGAACGACGTCCCGGCAGGATCGCTGCGGCCTCTCGTCCCGGGGGCGGGCGAGGGGCCTCGTGATTCGATGGAGGAGACGCTGATGACCCAGGACCGGCGAGCCGCCGATGCCGCGGCGGCCGACGCTGCGGGCGCGCCGGGCACGGCGGACCAGGGCGACGATTTCGAGGCGCCGGTCCGCGGCTCGGCCGAGGAGCTGCTCGACGCGGGGGCCCATTCCGAGCTCGACGCGATGCGCCATTCGACCGCCCACGTCATGGCCGAAGCGGTCCTCGAGCTGGTTCCCGGGGCAAAGCTGGGGATCGGGCCGGCGATCCAGGATGGCTTCTACTACGACTTCGAGCTGTCCCGGCCGCTCACCCCGGACGATCTCAGCGCGATCGAGGCGAGGATGGCCGCCTCGGTCGCGGCCGACCATCGGTTCGTCCGGGCGGAGCTGGCGCCGGAGGCCGGTCGGGCCTTCTTCGTCGAGCGCGGCCAGCCCTACAAGGTCGAGATCCTCGACGACCTGGCGGCCAGGGCGGCGGCGGCCGGCGAGCCGGCCCCGATCGTGACGACGTACGAGCACGGACCGTTCATCGACCTGTGCAAGGGGCCCCACGTCGCCTCGACCGGTCGGATCGGCCCCTTCAAGCTGCTCAGCGTGGCCGGCGCCTACTGGCGGGGCGATGAGCACCGGCCGATGCTCCAGCGGATCTACGGCACGGTCTGGGACAACCAGGCCGACCTCGATCAATACCTCTGGCGGCGCGAGGAGGCCCGCAAGCGCGACCATCGCAAGCTCGGTCGAGAGCTTGATCTGTTCAGCTTCCATTCGGAGTCGCCGGCGGCTCCATTCTGGCACCCGAGGGGGATGGCCCTGTGGCGAGCCCTGGAGGCGCTGGTCACGCGAGGTCCGTCTCGCTGGCGGGTTTGACGAGGTGCGGACGCCGGCAGTCGTGCGCAAGGAGCTGTGGGAGACATCGGGCCACTGGGCCCACTACCAGGACAACATGTTCGTCCTGGAGGACGGCGACTACATCTCGGGGCTCAAGCCGATGAACTGCCCCGAATCGATGTTGATCTACAAGACCCGGGTGCGGTCCTACCGCGACCTGCCGATGCGACTGGCGGACTACAGCTGGCTCTTCCGCAACGAGCGGACCGGTGCCCTCGCCGGCATGTTCCGGGTGCGTCAGCTCACCCAGGACGACAGCCACGTGGTCTGTCGCGACGACCAGATCATCGAGGAAGTGAACCTGGCCCTCAGCCTGGTTCGTCGTCAGTACGCCCCATTCGGGTTCGAGCCGACATTCAAGCTGGCGACCCGACCGGACGACCGCCTCGGCAGCGATGAATTCTGGGAGATGGCCGAGAGCAAGCTCGCCGAGGCCCTCGACGCCGCGAGCATCGCCTACACGCTCGATCCCGGTGGCGGGGCGTTCTACGCTCCGAAGATCGATGTGTTCATCGAGGACGCCCTCGGGCGCCAGTGGCAGATGGCCACGATCCAGCTCGACTACCAGCTCCCTGAGCGTTTCGATCTCGAATATCGCAGTGCCGATGGCGGCGTCGATCGGCCGGTCGTGATCCACTACGCGATCTACGGCAGCTTCGAGCGCTTCATCGGGATCCTCGTCGAGCACTATGCCGGGGCGTTTCCGCTGTGGCTCGCGCCTGTCCAGGCAGTCGTCATCCCGATCGCCGACCGGCACATCGAGGCCGGCCGGCGAGCTGGCCACGACGCTCCGCGCGCGGGGCCTGCGGGTCGAGGTCGACGGATCCGACAACCGGATGCAGAACAAGATCCGGCTGGCCCAGGAGCAGAAGATTCCGTACATGCTCGTCCTGGGCGATCGCGAGATCGAGGGCCGGACGGCGGCCCCCCGGACCCGCGCCGGGGAGCAGCAGCCGGCCGAGGGCTGGGACGCCCTGGCCGAACGCCTGGCCGCTGAATCCGCCGCCCGCGGCGTGTAGGAACCAGCCTCCAAGATTTCGGACCGACCCCGGTTCTGAGCCGGCCGGACCGATCCCGGGTCTGAGGCGGCCGGACCGACCCCAATACCGCCACTAAGCTTAGGCGAGTGGGTTTCCGGGCTCGACCGGCGTCGAGGCAGCCGCGGAACCAGCAGGCCACGAGCCAGTCTTTACCAGTAGTGGCGGTAGCACGGTCCTCAGGACGGGTCCCCGGAGTCAAGGATCGCCCGTCAATGCGCCGCGTAAGCGTAGTGGCGGTAAGCGGCCCACCGGGCCTCGGGTGGGCCGCGCCGGCGGCCCTGGTCCTGCTCGATTGCCCGGCTCGAGAACCCTGTGCTATCCTCCGGCGGCGACCGGACCGGGCGCCGTTTAGCCCTGCCGATCGTGCACAGCGTGAACGTACGCTCGAAGGAGTGAAGCCATCAGTCGAGACCTGCGCGTCAACCAAATGATCCGGATCCCACAGGTCCGGGTGGTGGATGAGGAAGGGAGCCAGCTTGGGGTGATGCCCACGGCCCAGGCTCTCGCACTCGCGCAGGAACGCGGCTACGACCTCGTGGAGGTCGCCCCGATGGCGGCTCCGCCGGTCGTCCGGTTTCTCGATTTCGGTCAGTTCAAGTACGAGGCGACGAAGCGCGAGAAGGAAGCCAAGCGCAAGCAGCGCTCGGTGACGTTCAAGGAGGTTCGCCTCAAGCCCAAGATCGCAACCGGGGACTTCGACACTCGCGTCCGCCGGGCGATCCAGTTCCTCGAGGAGGGAGATCGACTCAAGGTCGCCGTCCAGTTCAGGGGTCGGGAACTGACCCACCCCGAGATCGGGCGGAACCTGCTGGCCCGCTTCGCGGATCGGATCAAGGATCATGGCGTCGTGGAGCGGGCGCCGCTCCTCGAGGGCAAGTCGATGCACATCACCGTTGCCTCGACCCACAAGCCCAAGGCGATCGAGGCCCCCAAGCACGAAGGCGGGGCTCCGGCAGCCAACGGCGCAGACTCGGCATCGGCCATTCCTGCCGTCGAAGGGGCGGCTCCGATGCGCGGCATCGGCCGAGGTTCCGGCAGCGACACCAGGGGACGTTCCGGCACAGGCCGAAGCCGAAGCTCCGGCCCAGGCAGAGGTTCCGGTACAAGCCGAAGCAGCGGCACCGGCCGAAGCTCCGGCCACCGGCCGAAGCAGCGGCACCGGCCGAAGCTCCGGCGCCGGAGGCAAGCACAACGGCCGAGGCGGCCGAACCAACGAGCGAATCAGCACCGCCGGCCGAGGCGCCGGTGGCCGACGTTCCAGCCAGGGCACCGACGCGGACCAGGGCGAAGACGACCACGACGGAGACCAGCCCGGCGGAGACGCCGGCCAGCACGACCAAGCCAGGCGCAACTCGAGCGCCGGCCAAACGGGCGCCTCGGGCGACCCGCGCAGCAGAGCCCGAGGCGAAGGCCGCGGTCGGATCAACCGGCAAGACCGCAGCCAAGCCCGCGGCAACGACAGGAGAGTAGGACCAGCGTGCCGAAGATGAAGTCCCACAAGGCCGCCGCCAAGCGGATCGGTGTCACGGGCAGTGGCAAGATCGTGCGGGTACGCGCCTGGCGCGGACACCACCTCGAGATCAAGTCATCCCGGCGCACCCGGCGCTATGCCGGCAAGTCCGTCATCGGCAAGGAGCAGGCCCGCCAGGTCCGCCGCCTGCTGCCGTACCTCTAGGAGCCGCCCAACATGTCACGAGTCAAGCGCGGGGTTACCTCCCACGCCCGCCACAAGCGGCTCCATACGGCGGCCGAGGGCCGCAAGGGCACCCGCTCTCGGCTGGTCAAGCCGGCCCGCGAGGCGCTCCTCCACGCCCTGGCCTATGCCACCCGTGACCGCAAGCAGCGCAAGCGGGACATGCGGGAGCTGTGGATCGTCCGGATCAACGCGGCAACCCGCCAGCGCGGCCTGACCTACGGCGCGTTCATCGCGGGCCTGAAGCGGGCCGATGTCGAGATCGATCGAAAGATCCTGGCCGACATCGCCGTCCGTGATGCAGGCACCTTTAGCCAGATCGTCGAGGCCGCACGCGGCGCCTGACCACCGTCAGCCGCGGCAAGGGACCCTCGATTCGTCGTCCGGACGGTCGAGGGTCGCTGATTCCACCGCCCAGAGAGGATCACCAGCCTGGACCTGATCAGCCTCACCCGGGAGCTCGAGCAGCTGCGTGACGGAACGCTGGCGTCGCTGGCGGCCGTCCCGGACACTGCCGCCCTCGAGGCGCTCGAGATCGAGATCCTGGGCAAGAAAGGCTCCCTGACCGGGGTCCTGCGGGGAATCGGCGGGCTGCCGGCCGAGGACCGGCCCCGGGTCGGCGCGGTCGCGAACGAGATCCGGGCCTCGATCGAAGGGGCGATCGCCGAACGAGGCGCCGTCCTCCGGACCGGCGAGCTGGCGACCAGGCTGGCCGACGAGGCGGTCGACGTGACCCTGCCCGGCCGCCCGGTCGCCCGCGGCGCGCTCCACCCGATTGTCGAGACGATGGGCCGGATCGCCGACATCTTCGGCCGGTTCGGCTTCACGGTCCACGAGGGCCCGGAGGTCGAGGACGACCTGACCAACTTCCAGATGCTGAACATCCCCCTCGACCATCCGGCGCGGGACCTCTGGGACACCCTCTACGTGGACGTCCCGGGACATCTCCTCCGGACGCACACGTCGCCCCTCCAGATCCGGGTGATGGAGACGCACGCCCCGCCGATCCGGGCCTTGCTGCCCGGCCGGGTGTTCCGCTACGAGGCGGTCGACGCCAGCCATGCCTCGGAGTTCTTCCAGGTCGAGGGCCTGATGGTCGACGAGGGCACGACGATGGGCGACCTGCGCGGCCTGCTCGACGAGTTCTCCCGGGCAATGTTCGGACGCGACAAGCGGACCCGTTTCCGGCCCGGCTACTACCCGTTCACCGAACCGTCGGTCGCCTTCGACGTCGAGTGCCTGGTGTGCGGCGGCTCGGGCTGCCCGGCCTGCTCGCGGACCGGCTGGATGACGATCCTCGGCGCGGGCATGGTCCACCCGGTCGTCCTCCAGTACGGCGGGCTCGACCCCGAGCGCTACCAGGGCTTTGCCTTCGGGATGGGCGTCGAGCGCATCTCGAACCTGCGCCACGGCGTGGCCGATCTCCGGCTGTACCTCGAGAACGACCTCCGCTTCCTCGAGCAGTTCCGATGAAGGCGCCCCTCGGCTGGCTGCGCGACTACATCGAGATCGAGCTCAGCGCTGAGCAGCTGGCAGAACGCCTGACCGTCCTGGGCATGGAGGTCAAGGGGATCGAGGCCTTCGGGGCCGACTGGCGTTCGGTCGTGGTGGGCGAGCTGATCACGGTCGAGAAGCATCCCCGGGCGGATCGACTGTCGCTGACGACGGTCGACGTCGGGGCGGGCCAGGTCCTCGAGATCGTCTGCGGCGCGAACAACATCGCGCCCGGCCAGCGGGTCCCGGTCGCCCTGCCCGGGGCGGTCCTGCCCGGCGGCCGGAAGATCGTGCGGGCCGAGAAGATGGGCGTCGTCTCGAACGGGATGCTCTGCTCCGGCGACGAGCTGAACCTGACCAGCGATGCTGACGGAATCCTGATCCTGCCGCCGGGCACCCCGATCGGCACCGAGCTGACGGCCCTGTACGGCGACACCGTGCTCGACGTCGACGTCAAGCCGAACCGGGGCGACGCCCTGTCGCTTGTCGGCCTCGCTCGGGAGATCTCGATCGTGACCGGGGCGCCGGTCCGCTTCCCCGACTGCTCCGTCGCCGAGCAGGGCCGACCGACGAGCGAGCGGGTCTCGATCGTCATCGACGAGCCCAGCCTGTGCCGGCGCTTCGTCGCCCGCTGGCTGAGCGATGTCCGGGTCGGGCCATCGCCGGACCTCGTCCAGGTCCGCCTCCAGGCGGCCGGGATGCGCCCGATCAGCAACGTCGTCGATGCCTCGAACTACGTGATGCTCGAGCTGGGCAAGCCGACCCACGCCTTCGATGCGGCGGCCGTCCGTGATCATCGCCTGATCGCCCGCCGGGCGACCGCCGGGGAGCGGCTCGAGACGCTCGACCACGTGACCCGCGAGCTGACGGTCAACGATCTCGTGATCGCCGATCCGGAGGGCGTCCTCGGAATCGCCGGGATCATGGGTGGAGCGAGCAGCGAGGTCTCGGACGGCACGACCGAGGTGATCGTCGAATCGGCGATCTTCGATCCGGTCGGCAATTCGCCGGACCGGCCAGCGCTACGCCCTTCGCTCGGAGGCGAGCCTGCGCTTCGAGAAGGGCCAGGAGTTCCGCCTGGCCCGGCTCGGGGCCGATCGCGTCGCCCGGTTGATCGGAGAGTGGGCCGGCGCGACGATCGCGCCGGGCGTCGTCGACACGGCTCAAGGCGAGCCGGAACCGGCCCGCCTGGCGTTCCGGCCCGCCCGGGTCAACCGACTGCTCGGGACGAACCTCGATCCAGCCGAGCAGTCGGCGATCATCGCCCGGGCCGGGATCGTGACCGAGGCGACCCAGGGCTCCCCGGCCGAGCCGGCCAGGATCGTGATCTCCGGCGAGCCGAAGCCGCTCAGCGTCGAGGCTGACCCGGGCGAGGCGCTCGAGGCGATCATCCCGACCTGGCGGGCCGACCTCGAGATCGAGGCCGACCTGGCCGAGGAGATCGCCCGGGTGATCGGCTACGAGGCGATCCCGCCGATCCTGCCCGACACGGCGATGCCCCGGTACCTCGAATCGCCCCTCGGCGCCCGGAACCTCGTCCGCGAGACGCTGGCCGGGGCCGGCCTGAGCGAGGTGATCACCGCCGCCCTCACGGCACCCCGGGCCGTCGAGCAGTTCCGGCCCAGCAGCCCGCCGGCGATGGTCGTGACGGGCGATGATCCGGCCACCGGCCGCCCAATCCGGGCGGTCAACCCGCTCTCGGCCGATCACGCGGTCCTGCGCCAGGGCCTGCTGTCCAGCCTGCTCGAGGTCCTGGCCGCAAATCTCCACCAGGGCCGGTCACGACGTGGCGATCTTCGAGATCGGCAAGGGCTATGGCTACGACGAGGAGGCCGGCGCCGTCCACGAATGGTGGCGCCTCGGGTTCGTGCTGGCCGGCGCCAACCGGCCGGCGGCCTGGAATCGGCCGGCCGAGGACTGGCAGGTCGATGACGCCAAGGGCCTGGTCGAGCTCCTCACGACGCGCCTCCAGCTCGAATCGCCGGCCTGGCGGCAGCTCACCGACGAGCCCGTCTTCCACCCGGGCCGAAGCGCTCAGCTCGATGGCCCGGCGAGGGCAATCAACGGCCGGGTGGGCGAGCTCCACCCGGCCCTCGTGGCCGAGCTCGACCTGCGGGCGGAGCACATCGTGATCGGCGAGCTCGCCCTGCCCGGCCTCGCCGGCGGGCGCCCGCCCCGAGATTCGGACGCGGCCCGTCCCGCGCTTCCAGGCCGTCGAGCGGGACCTGGCCGTCGTCGTTGAGCGAAGCCGGCCGGCGGCTGCCGTGGAGCAGGCAATTCGTTCGGCCGGCGGGGAGCTCCTGCGATCCGTTCGCCTGTTCGACCTGTACCGCGGGGCGCCGCTTGCCGCGAGCGAGCAGAGCCTGAACTGGCGGCTGGCCTTCCAGGCCGACGATCACAGCTTGACCGATGCCGAGGTTGACGCCCGGCTGAGCCTGGTCACGGAGCGCCTGGCCGACGAGGTCGGCGGCCGGATTCGGAGCTGAGGCGGGTCCAACCCGCCTCGAGTCCCGCTGCGGTGCGGAGCAGTCTGGATGGTTGTAGCCGGGCAGGCTCGCTGCTAACCTTGCGCCCCTTCTGCGCAGCGTCAGCACCGTGGAGAGATCGTGGTCGAATTCATCCAGAACCTGAACATCTTCGACCTCCTGGTCGTGGCCGGGCTGGCCGCGATGTTCCTGCTCGGGTTCATCCAGGGCACGATCCGGCGCCTGCTCGGCCTCGCCGCGATCTTCTTCTCCTTCATGCTGGCCACAACCCTGCGCGACACCGTGGGCAACTTCCTGGCCGCCCACTGGCACCAGTTCCCGGCCCAATACGCCTGGATGCTCGGCTACCTGACGATCTTCGTGGTCGCCAGCATCGCCTTCACCCTGGTGATCCAGGGCTTCTACAAGCCGGCCCCGCTGTTCAAGAACGCCTCGGTCGTGGACGAGCTCCTCGGCGGCGTGCTGGGCGTTGTCGAGGGCCTGCTGATCCTCCTCGCGATCACGATCATCCTGTCGTCGACCTTCGCCATCTACCCGCCGGTCCCCAAGAGCGACAACGAGATCGCCATCCTGCGCAATATCTGGGATTCGCTCTCCGCCTCGAGCACCTACCAGTTCCTCCACGACACCCTGATCCCGCTCTTCTTCATCCCGTTCGGCTGGGCCTTCCCGGTCGACATCCGGTCGATCTACCCGGCCCTGTAGCCATCCCCGGCCGGCCGGATTCCCGCCGGGCCGGGCCCCTCAGCCGACCGAGGCCTGCCCGGTGAGCAACGAGGGACGGGAGCGCCTGGCGGCCCTCTTCGAGCGACCAACCCTCGAGGTCGCGCCGGCCCTGCTCGGGCTCCGGCTCGTCCGGACCGGTCCAGCCGGCCAGCCCAGCCGGACGGGACGGATCGTCGAGGTCGAGGCCTATCTCGGTCCGGCCGACCAGGCCTCCCACGCCAGGTTCGGCGAGACGGCCCGCAGCCGGCCGATGTACGGCCGCGCCGGCACGGCCTACGTCTATCTTGTCTACGGCATGTACCGCTGTCTGAATGTCGTCACCGGCCCGACCGGGACGCCCCACGCCATCCTGGTCCGGGCCGTCGAGCCGCTCGGGGGCATCGAGCAGATGCGCCAGGCCCGGCTGGCCGCTGAACGCCGGGCCCACCGGAGCTGGAGCGCCCAGGACGATGCCCGGGCGAGCCTCCGGATCGGGGAGGTCCCGGCCGAACGCCTCGCCCGCGGGCCGGGCCTGGTCGGGGCGGCCTTCGACGTGGAGCTGGCGATGACCGGGTCCGACCTGCTCGATCCAGGCGCAGCGCTCCACCTCGAGGCCGGCTCGCCCGACGAACCGGCCGGCTCGATCGCGGCCTCGACTCGGGTCGGGATCGCCTTCGCCGGGCGACCCTGGACCGAGCAGCCCTGGCGCTTCTCGCTGGCGGGCCATCCGAGCGTGTCCGGCTGATGGACGCCAAGTCGATCGGCCTGCTCGAGTTCGGCCTGATCCGGAGCCGCCTGGCCGATCAGACGAGCTTTCCCCCGGGACGTCGACTGGCCGAGGCTCTCGAGCCGTCCAACGAGCCGGTCGTCGTCGGGCGCAGCCTGGACGAGACGGACGAGGCGCGGGGCCTGCTGGCGGAGCGCTCGAGCGTCGGGATCGGCTCGGCCCGCGACATCGGGCCGTGGATCGAGCGGGCGGCCCGGGGCGGCCGGCTCGATCCGGCAATTTCGTCGAGATCGCCGACACCCTCGAGGCAACGAGCGGGCTGGCGGCGATCCTGGCCGAGGAACGCCGGCCGCTCCTGCACGAGCTCGGCCGCTCGCTCCACCCTCTGCCGGCTCTGAAGAGCAGCCTGGCCCGGAGCTTCGACCCGGTCGGCGAGCTGCTCGACTCGGCCTCGCCCCGGCTGGGCGGCCTGCGCCAGGCCGTCCGGATCGCCTACGAGCGGCTGCGCCGGCGGCTCGATGCGCTCGTCCAGGCGGAATCGGCCAGCGGCGCGCTCCAGGAGCCGATCATCACCCTCCGCAACGGCCGCTACGTCGTGCCGGTTCGGGCCGACGCCCGGAGCCGGGTGAAAGGGATCGTCCACGACGCCTCGGGCAGCGGCCAGACCCTGTTCGTCGAGCCGCTCGTGGCGGTCGAGCTGGGCAATGCCTGGCGCGAGGCGCAGGTCGCGGAGCGGATCGAGGTCGAGCGGATCCTCGACGAGCTGTCGGCCTTCGTCGGGGCGAATGCGCTGGAGCTGCGCGAGACGCTCGAAGCCCTGGCCCGGTTCGACCTGTGGTCGGCCCGGGCCCGCCTGGCGGCCGAGATGAACGCGGTCCGGCCGGAGACGGTCGAACGCTTCGAGGTAATCCTGCTGGGTGCCCGGCATCCCGGCTTGAGCGGTCGGGTCGTGCCGATCGACATCCGGCTGGGCGACGGCTACTCGGCCCTCGTCGTGACCGGGCCGAACACGGGCGGCAAGACGGTCACCCTGCGAACGCTCGGCCTGCTGTCGCTGATGCACCAGGCCGGCCTCCACCTGCCGATCGAAGCCGGCGGCCGCCTGCCGGTCTTCCGGGACGTCTTCGCCGACATCGGCGACGAGCAGTCGGTCGCCCAGAGCCTGTCGACGTTCTCCGGCCACCTGCGCTCGATCATCCGGATCGTCGAGGCGGCCGGGGTTGGGACCCTCGTCCTGCTCGACGAGCTGGGGGCCGGGACCGATCCGACCGAGGGCTCGGCCCTCGCCCAGGCCCTCCTCGACCACTTCATCCGGGCCGGAGCGCTCGTCGCCGCCACGACCCACTACGCCGAGCTGAAGGCCTACGCCCACACGACCGAGACCGCCCGGAACGCCTCGGTCGAATTCGACCTGGAGACGCTCAGCCCGACCTATCGCCTGACGATCGGCCTGCCCGGCGGCAGCCAGGCCTTCGCCATCGCCGAGCGGCTCGGCCTGCCCGAGGAGATCGTGGCCGATGCCCGTTCGCGGCTGTCCGAGTCGCAGCGCTCGTTCGAGGCGACCCTCGCCTCGATCCGGGCCGCCGAGGGCGAGACGAGCGATCGCCTGGAGCAGGCCCGCCTGGCCGAGGCCCGGGCCGCCGAGGCCCTCCGGGCAGCCCAGGAGGAGCGGCGGGCCGCCCGGCGCGAGCGCGATGAGCTCGTCCGGACCGCCCGGGCCGAGGCCGAGCGCCTCGTCGCCGGGCTGCACGAGGAGGTCCAGGCGACCCGCGAATCGCTCGAGCGGGAAACGGTCACGGCGCGCAGCCTGGATGCCGCCCTGGCCCGGGCCGACGCCGGGCTGGCCGAGCTGCCCGAGGTGGCCGAGGAGCCGGCGCTCGAGCCGATACCCGCCGAAGCCCCACGACTGGCAGCTCGGTGATGTCGCCCGCAGCCGAACGGGCGGCTGGCAGGGCCGGATCGCCGCGCTCGAGCGGAACGGAAGCGGGCCACCCTCGAGGCGGGTGAGATGCGGGTCCAGGTCGATGTCACCGATCTCGAGCTCGTCGAGCCGGCGCTCTCGGCGGTCCCGGCCGGGGAGACGCTGGCCGCCGTCTGGCCGGCCGGCCCGACCCGCTCGAACCCGGTCGAGCAATCGCGCAGCCGGCGGCGCCGAGCGGACCCGGTTCCGGCCGTCACTGCGGGCGGGGGCCGGCCGGCCCCGACGGCCCTCCAGCTCGACCGGATCCGTACGGTGGCCTCGTCGCTCGACCTCCGGGGAGCCCGGGTCGACGAAGCGCTCGACCTCCTGTCGCGCTACCTCGACGATGCCTCGCTGGCGGGCCTGGACCGGGTCACGATCGTCCACGGCGGCGGGACCGGGGCTCTCCGCGACGCCGTCCGGAAGGCGGCCGGCGAGCATCCGCTGGTCAGCTCATTCCGCCCGGGCGAGCGAGGCGAGGGTGGCGACGGAGCGACCCTGATCAGCCTCTAGGGCTTGACCGAGGGGGACGGCTCGATCGAGGGCGGCGGGGACCCGCTCGGTGAGGGGCTCGGCGACGGGCCGCCGATCGGACACTTCTGGGTCGGGGCAAAGGGCGCTCCCCAGGTTGCCCCGAAGGGGAAGATGCTGCCGAAGTGGAAGTACTGGGTGGCGGTGTTGCGCGGCCCACCTCGAACGCCCTGGCCGCGCCGAGCCCGGGCGACCCAGCCCTGGGTGTACTTGACCCAGGTCGGATGGCCCGGCTCGACGTTCGAGAAGTCGAGGAAGCCCTTGGTCACCTCGGGGCCGAGGCAGCCGTCCTGCCAGAGCAGGCCGGTCGCCGAGTCGATCTGGACCCCGACCTTCGTGTTGTCGACCTGGTTCGGGACGGTCCCGTCGATGAAGTACTCCTTGACCGTTCGGGTCGTGAACGGTCCGGGCAGCAGCCCGCTGTTGGCGTCGACCGACGCCTGGACCACGCCCGCCGGCGGCTTGGCAAAGGCGGCCACCGGGGTCCCCTTGGTCGCGTCCTCGAGGAACGCCTGCCACAGGCTGGCCGCGGTCTCGAGGGCGACCGACCCGTGCGGCGGAATGCTGTTGTCCGAGTTGCCCATCCAGGCGCCAACCACGAGGGCCTCGGCCTTGGGGTCCTTGGGCGGCGCCAGGAAGCCCATCGCCACGAGGTCGATCTCGTTGGTCGAGGTACCGGTCTTGAGGGTGGCCGGGCGGCGGACCTTGCCGTTGTAGATCGCCCGCTCGGACCAGAACGGGTTCTGCTTCGGGTCGGTGTTCGAGGCCAGGATGTCCTGCATGATGAAGGCGGCCTGGGGGCTGACCACCTGGCGCGCGGGCGGCAGGCCGCTGGCCGGCGGGTAGATCGACTTGCCGGTCGGGTCGGTGGCGGTCGGTGGCGCGGTGACCGACAGGATCGTCGTCCGGGGCATCAGCTTGCCCGCGTTGGCGATCGCGCCGTAGGCCCCGATCTCGTCGATGTAGTGGAGCTCGACCGTCCCGATCGCGATCGACGCGCCGCCCGGGTTCGTCTTGTTCTGCCAGACGATGCCCATCTGCTTGGCGAAGTCGAAGACCTTGTCGGGGCCTTCGATGATCGCGGCCTTGATCGCCGGGATGTTGAGCGAGAGCTGGATCGCCTGGCGCAGCCGGACCGGGCCGCGCTCGTCAAGGTCGGCATCGGCCGGGGTGTAGCCACCGCCGAAGTTCGTCACGACGTCCATGAACATCGTGGCGGCCGTGGTCACGTGGTCCTCGATCCCGGCCAGGTAGCCAATCGCCTTGAACGACGATCCGGGCTGGCGCCAGCCGTTGGCGAGCACATCGAACTGGGGCTGGAACTTCGTGCCACGGGGCGGGGCGTAGTAGTCGGCGGAGCCGACGTAGGCGACAACGTCACCGGTCCGGTAGTCGATCGCCCCGAGGGCCGCGTTGTAGATGCCCCGGCCGACGTCGTCCCGGATCCACGACTGGTAGGGCACGTTGATCGACTTGAGGTAGGCGGCCGGGTTCTTCTGGTTCGGGGCGATCGCGGCCGCCTTGACCCATTTCTCGGCGATCGACTGAAGGCGGTAGTCGAGGGTCGTGATCACCTTGTAGCCGCCGGTGTCGACCTGCTCGCAGGCATCCGGGGTGGCCGGGCAGAGGATCGTCCCGAGCTGGTGGCGGACCTGCCAGACGAACTGGGGCGCGAGCCACTTCTGGGACGCGGGCGGGGTGAGGATCACCGGCTCGTTCTCGGCAGCGGTGTAGTCGGCCTCGGTGTACTTGCCGGCGGTCAGGACGCTCGAGGTCTTCATCAGCTCGAGGATGTGGTTCCGGCGCTGGACGATCGGGGCGCTCGTCGGGCACCTCCAGGACCGTCTTGCCGGCCGGGCAGGCGGCGCCCGTAGGCGACCGTCACAGTGCACGTCTCGACCGCGTTCTGGACCAGGTCGTAGTCACTCGGCGACTGGGGGATGCCGGCCAGGATCGCGGCCTGGGCGAGGTCGAGCTTGGAGAGATCGGTGATCCCGAAGTAGCTCTCGGCCGCCGCGGCGATGCCGTAGCTCTGGTTGCCGTAGAAGTTCTGGTTGAGGTACGCCTCCATGATCTGCTGCTTGCCGGCGACGCCGGGCGGCAGCTCCTGGGTCAGCCGGATCGACTGGATGATCTCGCGGATCTTGCGCTCGGCGGTCGAGCCATCGAGAGCGTCCTGGGGCAGGAGCGCGTTGCGGACGAGCTGCTGGGTGATCGTCGAGGCCCCCCGGGGCTTGCCGGTCAGGGTGTCGATCGCGGCCGAGACGATCCCGATCGGGTCGAACCCGGCGTTCTGCCAGAACGTCTTGTCCTCGATGCTCGTCGTGGCGTCGATCAGGACCGGGGGCATCTCGGAGTAGGGGATGACCGTCCGCCGGATCTCGCCGAAGCGGGCCAGCTCGATCGTGCCCGTCCGGTCGTAGACGACCGTCTCCTGGGTGAAGGCCAGCTTGTTCAGGGCCGGCAGGGGATCGGGCAGGCCCTGGCTGTAGTAGGAATAGGCGGCGACGGCGGAACCGAAGCCCACGATCGCGAGGAGGGCGAGCGTCCCGAACAGGAAGAGCGGAAGGGCGATGGCAACCTTCGAGGCTGCCCTGCCGCCCCCGGACCCGCGACTCGTGCCGTTTCGGCGGTGTCGCTGGCGCCGGGCCAGGCTGGTTTGCATACGGTCGGTCACGATAGCATAGGGTCGGAAATGGACAGGCTCAGCCCCATCCTCGCGTCTTGACGGCCGGGCGCCGCTGCCTGTGACGCCGCCACCCGCCGCCGCCCGCGAGGACGGGCTGCTCGACGAGCTCCGCTGGCGAGGCCTGTTCCAGGCCGCGACCCCGGGTTTGGCCGAGCGCCTGGCCGATCCGCGGCCCGTCTCGGGCTACATCGGCTTCGATCCGAGCGGGCCCTCGCTCCACGTCGGCCACCTCGTGCCGATCTTCGGGCTGCTCCATCTCCAGCGCCACGGCGGGCGGCCGGTCGCCCTCGTCGGCGGCGGCACGGGGATGATCGGCGATCCGTCGGGCACCTCGAGCGAGCGCAATCTCCTGACCCGCGAGATCGTCGTCGCCAACACCGCCTCGATCCGGGTCCAGCTCGAGCGGTTCCTCGACTTCGACGGCCCGAGCGGGGCGGTGATGGCCGACAACCACGACTGGCTCGGGCCGATCCGGCTGCTCGACTTCCTGCGCGACGTCGGCAAGCACTTCACGATCCCGTACATGCTCGCGAAGGACTCGGTCCAGGACCGGCTCGAGGCCGGCCTGTCGTACACCGAGTTCAGCTACATGCTCCTCCAGTCGGCCGACTTCCTCGAGCTCCATCGCACGCTCGGGGTCGAGCTCCAGATGGGCGGCGCGGACCAGTGGGGCAACATCACGGCCGGGCTGGAGCTGATCCGGCGGGTCGAGGGCCAGGCCGGGGACGGGCGTGAACGGGCCCACGGCCTGAGCTATCCGCTCCTGCTCGATCCGGGCGGGCGCAAGTTCGGCAAGACGGCGGCCGGGACATCCGTCTGGCTCGATCCGACCCGAACCTCGCCCTTTGCGTTCTACCAGTTCTGGCTCGACCGGAGCGACGAGGAGGTCGGCCGGCTGCTCCGGATGTTCACGATCCGGGAGGAGGCCGAGATCGAGGCGATCGAAGCCGACGGGGTCATCCGGCCGGACGCTCGGCCGGGCCAGCATGTCCTGGCGGCCGACCTGACCCGGCGGGTCCACGGCGCCGGACACGCTCGCCCGGGTCGAGACGGTCAGCGAGGCGGTGTTCGGGCGAACGCTGCCCCAGCTCGGTCCCGACGCCCTGGCCTTCGCCTTCGAGCAGCTGCCCAACGCGATCGTCACGAGTGATGCCCTGGCGGGCGGCCCGGTCGGGCTGGCCGTCGCCGCTGGGCTGTTCAGCTCGAACGGCGAGGCTCGCCGGGTGATCAGCCAGGGCGGCCTGTCGATCAACGAGGTCCGGGTGGGCTCGGTCGATGAGCCGCTGCCCGCGCTCCTGCCAGGTGGCCATCTCGTCCTGCGCAGCGGCAAGAAGGCCTACCGGATCGTCCGGGTCACGGGCTCTTAAGGGGCTGACTCTCCGGAGCTGACCGTCGCCCGGGCGGCGGCCAGGAGGAGGTCATCCTCGGCTGCGTCCCGGACGGTCAGGCGGAGGCTGTGGGCCAGGGGATGCCCGGCCGGGAAGGTCCGGGGCACGAGTCCCCGGCGGAGCAGGGCCTCGGCCGCCTCGGCAGCCGCTTCGGCATCAGCAAACGGGACGAGGATGAAGTTCGTCACGCTCGGCTCGGCCGGCCAGCCGATCGCTCGCAGGCCGGCCGACAGGCGCTCCCGTTCGACCTCCACCCTGGCGAGGTTATCGGCCAGGACCCCGGGCGTTCGGAGGATCTCGGTGGCCAGGGCGACCGACATCGTCGAGACCGAGCCGGGCGGCCGATACGGCTGGATTCGAGCCAGGGTCGCAGGCTCGGCGATCGCGAATCCGACCCGCAGGCCGGCCAGGGCATAGGCCTTGCTGAGCGTCCGGATCACGATCAGCCGGGGATACCCGGCTCGAAGCCCGATCGACGCTCCGGCCGACGAACTCGCTATAGGCCTCGTCGACGACGACGACCGGCGCGGCACGATCGTCGGCGGCCGCGTCGACCGCGAGATCGCCGAGCAGGCCCTCGATCAGGCCGTCCGGCTCAAGTCGCCCGGTCGGGTTGTTCGGGTTGGCGAGCCACAGGATCGCGCCGCCCCGGACGGCGGCTCTCACGGCGGGGCGGTCGATCTGCCAGTCGTCCTCGGGTCCCAGCCGGGGAACGATCACGATCTCGGCCCGGCGCTGCTCGGAGATGACCCGGTACATCGCGTAGGCCGGGCTCGGGATCACCGACCGTTCGCCTTCGGAGAGGAACGCCTTGGCGACGAGGTCGATGATCTCGTCGGCGCCCGCCCCGACGAGCAGCTCGTCTTCGGGCACGCCGTAGACGTCGGCTGCCGCGGCGACCAGGGCGCGATAGTCCGACGGCGGGTATTCCGACAGGCCGGTGGCCAGGTCGCTGCTCGCCAGGAGCCGGGCGATCTGGGCCGGCGGGGCAGGTGAGGTATTCAGGTCGAAGCGGACGACCGACTCGAGGGGCAGCCCGTAGCGCCGGGCGACCTCCTCGTTCGTGGCCTCCCAGCTGTACGACGCCGGCGCTCGTGGGTCGCTCATCGAGGTCGGGGTCGGACTCAGGCTGCACCAGATTCCCGAGCCGCGATCTGCTCGGGGCGGCTCAGCGAGCCGCGGCCGCCTTGCCGTGCTTGGCCGCCTTCCGGCGGACCCGGGCCAGGATCGTCTGGTAGCCGCCCTCGCCGTGGCGCAGCCACGACGCGATCCGGGTGATCGTGGCCGTGCTGGCGCCGGTCCGCTTCGAGATCTCGGCGTAATGGAGGCCCTCGTCGAGCATCCGGACGACGGCCCAGCGCTGGGCCAGGTCGTGCAGCTCGCCGAGCGTGCACAGGTCGCGGAAGAAGCGCTCGGCCTCGGCGGGCGTCTTCAGGAGCAGGATCGCGTCGAACAGGGCGGCCGTGTGCTGCGACCGCCAGTCGTCTTCGTTCTTGATCACCGGATCCACCTCTGGAGCGAACTGTCGTGCTGACATGCTAGCGTCCTAGCGTAGTAACACGCTGACGGCCGGTGCTGGTTGCTTTCGAAACGGGCCTTGCCCGGCGGCCCGCAGCGCGCCGCGCACCGGGCGCGCCGACCGCTCGAGCCGGGCAGGGAGCCTAGTGGGCGGCCTCGAGCTCGCGCTTGTGAGCGCCGATCACCTTCTCGGCGAGGTGGGCGGGGACTTCCTCGTAGTGATCGGGCTCGGACGTGAACGAGCCGCGGCCGTGGGTCAGGGAACGAAGCTCGGTCGCGTAGCTGAACAGCTCCGCCTGGGGGACGTGGGCCGAGACGACCTGGTTTGCGCCGTTGCTGTCCATGCCCAGGACCCGGCCCCGGCGGGTGTTCAGGTCGCGGTTGACGTCACCCATGTAGCGCTCGGGAACGGTGACCGAGACGAGCATGATCGGCTCGAGGAGGGCCGGGTGGCACTCCATCACGCCCTTCTTGAGGGCCATCGAGGCGGCGATCTTGAACGAGAGCTCGTTCGAGTCGACCGGGTGGAACGACCCGTCGTAGAGGATCGCCTTGAAGTCGCTCAAGGGGTAGCCGGCCAGGACGCCCTCGGCGGCGGCCTCGCGGATGCCCTTCTCGATCCCGGGGAAGAAGCCCTTGGGGACCGATCCGCCGACGACCCGCTCGCCGAACTCGATCCCCCCGCCGGGATTTGCCTCCAGCTCGATCCAGACATGGCCGAACATGCCGTGGCCGCCGGTCTGCTTCTTGTATTTGCCCTCGACCTGGGTCTTGCCCCGGATCGTCTCGCGATAGGGGACGGTCGGGGTGCGGGTGACGATCGCCGCCCCGAACTTGCGCTTGAGGCGCTCGCCGATCACCGCGATGTGGGCCTCGCCCATGGCCACGAGGAGCTGCTCTCCGGTCGTGCTCCGATCGACCCGCGCGCAGGGCTCCTCCTCGAGCATCCGGGTGAGGGCCGCGCCCATCTTGTCGAGGTCGGCCTTCGTGAGCGGCTCGATGGCAACGGCCAGGGAGGGCGCCGGGAAGTGGATTGGATCGAGCTCGAGCGGCTTGTCCCGGCTCGAGAGCGTGTCGCCGGTCGCCGTCACCGCCAGCTTCGCCACGGCCCCGATCTGGCCGGCCTTCAGCTCGCCGACCGGCTCCTGGTCCTTGCCGTGGACCAGCAGGAGCTGGCCGATCCGCTCCTCCTCGCCCCGGTTCGAGTTCCAGACGTGGCCCTGGCCGTGGAGCGTGCCCGAGAAGACGCGCAGGTAGGTCAGGCGTCCGACGAAGGGATCGGCAGCGGTCTTGAAGGCCCGGACGAGGAGCGGTCCGGCAGGGTCGGCCTCGATCGGCAGGATGTCGCGCGACTTCGGCTCGCGGGCGGGCTTGGCCGGCTCGTCCGCGGGCGATGGCAGATAGCGAATGAACGCGTCGAGAAGCGCCCGCAAGCCGATGCCGCGGGCCGCGCTGCCGACAAGGACCGGGGCAAGGATCGATTCCTTGACCCCCTTGCGGAGGCAGGCCTCGAGCTCGGGATCGCTCACCTCGGCGCCGTCGAGGTACTTCGCCAGGACGTCGTCGTCGGCCTCGGCGGCGGCTTCGAGGAGCTGATCCCGGCGCAGGGCGACCTCGGCTTCGAGCTCGGCCGGGATCGGGATCTCGACCTCGATCTTGCCGTCCCACTGCCAGGCCTTGCGGTGGACCAGGTCGACATACCCGCTGAAGTGATCGGCGGCGCCCATCGCCAGCTGGAGCGGGGCGACCTTGTTGCCGAACGTCGCCCGCAGGGCGTCGAGGGCCCCCGTCGGGTCGGCATTCTCGCGATCGGCCTTGTTGATGAAGAAGCAGGCCGCGGTCCCGGTCGAGCGCCCGAGGGCCACGGCCGTCTCGAGCCCGGCTCCGATCGTCGGGCTGGCGTCGACCACGAACAGGGCGCCGTCGCAGGCGGCCATCGCCGAGATCGATCTCGGCCACGAAGTCGGGATAGCCCGGGCGTGTCGACCATCGTCACGATCGTGCCGTCGTCGTCGAAGGTCGCCACGGCCAGGGTCAGCGACTCGCGCCGCTTCTGCTCCTCGGGTTCGTGATCGAGGGTCGATGTCCCGTCGTCCACCCGGCCGAGACGGGGGATCGCGCCGGCCCGAAAGAGCAGGCTCTCGGCCAGCGTCGTCTTGCCCGATCCGGCGTGGCCGGCCAGGACGACGCTCCGCAGTTGGGCAAGGTCAACGCTCTTCGTCGTCATGACGGTCGGTCCCTTCGACTGCTCGTCGCGCACGTTGGGCGGAGTTCGGCGGCGGGGCCCCGGGGGGCCGACCAGGCGGTTCGGCGTGCTCGGGGAGCCGTCTCGACCGTCGGTCCAGCCATGATAGTCCGCTATACTCGGCCGCGATGTCCGGACACTCCAAATGGTCGACGATCAAGCGCCAGAAGGGCGTCACCGACGCCAAGCGCAGCGCGATGTTCACCAAGGTCGCCCGGGAGATCGCGGTCGCGGCCCGGATCGGCGGAGGCGACCCCGATGCGAACTACCGTCTCCGCCTCGCCATCGACAAGGCCCGCGCCCTGAACATGCCGGCCGACAACATCAAGCGCTCGATCGACAAGGCGACCGGCGGCGGCGAAACCGAGCAGTACGAGGAGATCGTCTACGAGGGCTACGGCCCGGGCGGCGTGGCGGTCCTGGTCGAGGCGGCAACCGACAACCGCAACCGGACCGCTGCCGAGGTCCGCTCGATCTTCACCAAGGCGGGCGGCCAGCTCGCCGGCAGCGGCGCCGTGGCCTGGCAGTTCGAGCCGCGTGGCCTGATCACGGTCGCCGCACGGTGATCCCGGACGAGGTGGCCCTGGCCGCGATCGACGCCGGGGCCGAGGATGTCGACACGACCACCGAGCCACTCGAGATCTACACCGCCCCGCTCGACCTGGAGCACGTCCGCAAGGCCCTCGAGGCCGGTGGGGTTGCGGTCGAGTCGGCCGAGTCGGCGATGATCGCCAAGCAGACGGTCGAGCTCGACAGCTCGCGGGCCCGCCAGGCCCTCCGGCTGGTCGAGCTGCTCGAGGACCTCGACGACGTCCAGCGGGTGACGGCCAACTTCGACATTCCGGAGGACGTCTTCGCCGAAGTCGCCGGATGATCGTCCTCGGGATTGATCCCGGGAGCGCCGCACTCGGCTACGGCGTGATCGACGATGCCGGCGGACGGCTCCGTTCGCTCGAGTTCGGCTGCCTGACGACCTCGCCCGACCTGCCCCTCGCCGAGCGCCTCGTGGCGATCCACGCCTGCGTCGCCGGGCTGATCGAGAGCCATCGACCGGCCCTCGTCGGGGTCGAGCGCCTGTTCTTCAGCCGGAACGTCCAGACCGCCTTCGCCGTCGGCCAGGCCCGCGGAGTCGTCCTCCTGGCGGCGGCCCAGGCGGCGATCCCCATTCGCGAGGCGACCCCCAACGAGGTCAAGGTCGCCGTCGCGGGCTACGGCTCGGCCGACAAGGCCCAGGTCCAGCAGATGGTCGCGGCGATCCTCGGCCTGGCCGAGCCGCCCCGGCCCGACGACGCCGCCGATGCCCTGGCGATGGCGATCTGCGTGGCCCATCGCGAACGACCGGGCGGACTCGAAGGGGAGCGCGAGAAGGCGCGGCCTGCTCGACCGCGCCTCGAGCGAGCCGATCACCCGCGGGCCGGACGCCGTACGAGCGGGCGGTTCGCGAGGCGCTCGCCCGGGAATCGCGATGATCGCCTCGGTCGAGGGGACGGTTGGAGCGATCGCGACCGATTTCGCTCGTGATCGAGGTCGGCGGGATCGGCTACCAGGTCTACGTGGCACCGTCGGTGATCAGCGTGGCCAAACCAGGCGCCCGGCTGAAGCTCCACACCCACCATCTCGTCCGGGATGACCTCCAGGCGCTCTACGGCTTTCGGACGCCCGAGGAGCTCGGCTTCTTCAATCTCCTCCTGTCGGTGACCGGGGTCGGGCCGAAGGTCGCCCTGGCGATCACCGGCAGCCGCCCGGTGACGGACCTCCAGCTGGCGATCATCGAGGGCGACCAGGCCCTTCTGACGGCGATCCCCGGGATCGGCAAGCGCCTCGCGGAGCGGGTGATCTTCGAGCTCAGGGAGAAGGTCGCGGCGGCCGGTGTCGGGGCCATCGGCCTCGGCCCTCAGTGGCAGCGAGGACGACGTGGTGGCCGCCCTCCAGGCGCTCGGCTACTCGCTCGGCGAGGCGCGCGATGCGGCCCGTGCGGCGGCGCTCGATCCGGCTCGCGGGAGCAGCCTCGAAGAGCGGGTGAAGGCCGCCCTGCGCACCCTCCTGCGCGACTGAAGCCCGGAGCCGGGCCGGCGAGCCCGGTCGGCTTGAGCCGGTCTCAGCGAGCGAGCCGGCCGGCCTGAGGCCAGCCTCAGCGTGCGCCCCGGCCGGCCGGCCTGAGCCAGCCTCAGCGAGCGAGCCTGCCGGCCGGAACGGCAGGGGCCTCCCCCGGATGGAGATGATGTGGATCGAGCAACGGGGTACCTCGCCGGGCCGCCGTCTCGGCCAGCGTCTCCGAGTCGAGCAGCGAGAGCATCCGGTCCCGGACCTCGATCATCGCCTCGCGCAGCGAGCAGGTCGCCTCGTCGGGACAGGAGCACGGCTCGTAGAAATGGAGGCTGGCACAGCCGACCGGGGCAAGGGCCCCGTCGAGCAGGCGAATGACCTGGCTCAAGCTCGTCGCCGGGGCGCCCGCAGCCAGGGTGTAGCCGCCGTGCGAGCCAAGGGTCGTCCGGACGAGGCCGCCGTTCTTGAGGGTCGCCATGATCTGCTCGAGGAACTTCGGGGGCAGGCGGTTGCGCTCGGCCAGGGTGGCCAGCGGGACCGGACCTTCGCCGTCGTGACGGACGAGGTCGATCAGGGCTCGCAGGCCGTACTCGGAGCGACGTGACAGGCGCATCGGGGCGATTGTACCCAATGCCCACCTGATTGGTAGACATTCGCCCTCGCTTCGTGCCGGGTCGGTCTCAGGCCGGCGTGGAGTCAGGCCGCGTCGCTGGAGGCGAACAGAACGGCCGAATCCGATCGGGAGTCGGAGGGACATCGTCGATTCGTTCGCGACCGGCGAACGAAACGGGCGAGCGGCCGGCCAAAGTCGGCCCGCCGTGCCGCATTCGGCCCGTTTGTTCGCGTGGCGCGACCCGCCTGGCCGGGACGCACCCGCGCGGCCGGTGCCGCGTCGCCAGTGGCCCGGTCGCCTATTGCCGCGTCGCCTCCTGCCGCGTCGCTTGAGGCGAACAGAACGGCGGGATCCCCGCGGGATTCGGAGGGACATCGTCGATTTGTCCGCGACCGGCGAACGAATCCGCGAGAACGATCGGCCCAGCCAGACCTAACGGCCGGTGAATCGGCCCGTTTGGTCGCCCACAGCGACCCGCCGGCCAAGGGGTACTCCCGAGCGGTGGCCCGACTGAGCCGGCCATGCGGCCACAGAACGCGTGTAGAACAAACGTGCGATATCGGCCGAATTCCGTGGTAGACTCGCGGCAATGACCGACGACGCTTCCCGGATCCTCGCGGCCGACCTCCTGGACGAGGCGGACCAGGCCGTCGAGGGCACGCTCCGGCCGCACAGCCTGGCCGAGTACATCGGCCAGCGCGAGGTCAAGGCGAACCTCTCCGTGCTCCTGTCGGCGGCCCGGGGCAGGGGAGAAGCCGCCGATCACGTCCTGCTCTACGGGCCGCCCGGCCTCGGCAAGACCACCCTGGCCACGATCATCGCCCGGGAGCTGGGCGTCGAACGTTCGCTACACGAGCGGGCCGGCGGTCGAGCGGGCCGGCGACCTGGCCGCGATCCTGACCGCCCTCGACGAGCACGACGTCCTGTTCATCGACGAGATCCACCGACTGAACCGGGCGGTCGAGGAGATCCTCTATCCGGCGATGGAGGACTACGCCCTCGACGTGATGATCGGCAAGGGGCCCTCGGCGCGGTCGCTCCGCCTGACGCCTCAAGCCGTTCACGGTCGTCGGCGCCACGACCCGGGCCGGCCGGATCAGCGGCCCGCTTCGGGACCGCTTCGGGGCGACATACCGGCTGGACTTCTACGAGGAGGAGGACCTGACCGCGATCGTCCTGCGCTCGGCCGGGATCCTCGGGGTCGAGGTCGACGAAGGACGCGGCGGAGGCGATCGCCCGGCGGGGCCGGGGCACGCCGCGGGTGGTCAACCGGCTCCTGAAGCGGACGCGCGATCATGCCCAGGTCCACGGCGACGGGCGGATCGATGCCGGCCGGCCGAGCGCGGCGATGCGCCGCGCTCGAGATCGACGAGGCCGGGCCTCGACGCGACGGATCGCAAGCTGATGGCCGCGATCGTCCAGAAGTTCGGCAGCGGGCCGGTCGGCGTGGCCGCGATCGCCGCCGTGCTCGCCGAGGAGGTCGAGACGATCGAGGACGTCTACGAGCCCTATCTCCTGCGGCTCGGGTTCATGGACCGGACGCCGCAGGGCCGGATCCGACCGAAGGCGGCCGGGCGCACCTGCGGCGGCACGGCTACGAGGTTCCGCCGCCGCGCCGGCCGGACGTCGACATGCCCGCCCTGTGGGACGGCGCCGTCGACGGGCCCGCCGACGAGCGCCAGCGGCCGGACGCCGTGCGACCGGGAGCGCGCCCGACGTGAGCAGGGCCACGCCGCCACGTTCGAGGTCGTCGTCCCGCCGCCGGCCGACGGCTCGACCCGGGCCGGCTGGGCCGCCTGACGCTGCCCCACGGCGTCGTCGAGACGCCGCAGTTCATGCCGGTCGGCACGAACGCGACGGTCAAGGCGCTCCACCCGGACGACCTGCGCGAGGTCGGCGCGACGATCATCCTGGCCAACACCTACCACCTGTACCTGCGCCCGGGCCACGAGCGGATCCGCGACCTCGGCGGCCTGCACCGGTTCATGGCCTGGGACCGGCCGATCCTCACCGACTCGGGCGGCTTCCAGGTCGTCTCGCTCGAGCGACCTGCGCGTCGTCGACGACGACGGCGTCGACGTTCCGGAGCCACCTCGACGGCTCGGTCCACCGGTTCACCCCGGAGCACTCGATCGCGGTCCAGGAGGCGCTCGGAGCCGGACGTCGCGGTCGCGTTCGACCAGCCGGTCTCCCCGGCGCGTCGCCGCGCGCGGTCGTCGCGGACGCGACCGCGCGGACCCATCGCTGGGCGGAGCGCTCGCTGGCTGCCCACCGGCCGGCCCGACCAGGCGCTGTTCGGGGTCATCCAGGGCGGCCTCGACCCGGACCTGCGTGAGGAGTCGACGCGGTTCATCGCGGGCCTGCCGTTCGACGGGATCTGCATCGGCGGCCTCGCCGGCGACGAGACGCCCGAACAGCGCGAGGCGGCGCTCGACGTGGCCGTGCCCGCTCCTCGCCGGCGACCCCGGCCGCGCTACCTGATGGGCCTCGGCTCGCCGGCGGACCTGCTCGAGGCGGTCCACCGGGGCATCGACCTGTTCGACTCGGTGCTGCCCGGCGCGGGTCGCCCGGACCGGCCAGGTCTGGGTCCCGGCGGCCGGCTCAACCTCCGCAACGCAGCGGTTCCTGGACGATCCCGGAGCCGATCCAGGACGGCTGTCCGTGCCTCGCCTGCCGGCCGTTCTCGCGGGCCTACATCGCCCATCTGTTCCGGGCCAAGGAGCTCCTCGCGTACCGGCTCGCGACTTGTCACAACCTGACCTTCACCCTAGACTTCATGGCCAGGATTCGAGCCGCGATGGGGGCCGGCACCTTCCCGTCGAGTCGTTCCCGGTCTGCGCGCGCACGCCGGTCGGATGAGCGTCGATGAAGTGGCAGGTGCAGTCGGCGTGAAGCGCCTGCTCGGGTAGCCTGTCCATCTCGTCGCGGAGGAAACTCGATGGGCTCTCGCGATCGACCCGGCAAGGAAGTCAAGAAGAAGCCCAAGGACAAGACGCGCGCCGAAGCTGCAGCCGCTGTCGGAGCCGCCGCAGAAGGTCGAGCTCATCCGGAAGCAGCGCAAGCCTCGCTGGGACGAAGGAGTCCGACGAGAGCTGAGCGAGCGGACGCTCGCCGTCAGGTGCGCCGTCCGTCCACGATGACGAGAGGAGCGTGACGGACATGGCGATCACGAGCGAGCGAGCCTGGACGAGCGGAACGGTCGGAGCGGCCGGTCCTGGACCGGGCCGCAGCGGAGCGCGGCAAGGCCGTCGATGCGGCCATCCTGGCGATCGAGAAGCAGTTCGGGCGCGGGCTCGATCATGAAGCTCGGCTCGGCCGAGCGGCAGCAGGTCGACTTGATCCCGACCGGCTCGATCGCCCTGGACCTCGCGCTCGGGGTCGGCGGCATCCCGCGCGGCCGGATCACCGAGATCTTCGGCCCGGAGTCGTCGGGCAAGACGACGGTCTGCCAGCACGTCATCGCCGAGGCCCAGCGGCGGGGTGGCGTCGCCGCCTTCATCGACGTCGAGCACGCGCTCGATCCGGGCTATGCCCGCGCCTGCGGCGTCAACGTCGACGAGCTCCTGGTCAGCCAGCCGGACACCGGTGAGCAGGCCCTCGAGATCACCGAGACCCTGATCCGCTCGGGCGGCATCGACGTCGTCGTCGTCGACTCGGTGGCGGCCCTCGTGCCGCGGGCCGAGATCGAGGGCGAGATGGGCGACTCGTTCGTCGGCATCCAGGCCCGGTTGATGAGCCAGGCCCTGCGCAAGCTGACCGGCGCCGTCAGCCGGTCGAACACCGCCCTGGTCTTCACCAACCAGCTGCGCGAGAAGATCGGGGTGATGTTCGGCAACCCGGAGACGACGCCGGGCGGCCGGGCGCTGAAGTTCTATGCCACCGTGCGCCTGGACATCCGGCGCGATCGAGACGATCAAGACCGGCACGGAGTCGGTCGGCAACCGGGTCCGCGTCAAGGTCGTCAAGAACAAGGTCGCGCCGCCGTTCCGCGTCGCCGAGTTCGACGTGATGTACGGCGAGGGCATCTCCGCGAAGGCGGCCTCCTGGACGTCGGCGTGGCGATGGACGTCGTCACCAAGACCGGCGCCTGGTTCACCTTCGGCGAGACCCGCCTCGGCCAGGGTCGCGAGGCCTCGAAGGAGTTCCTGAAGGCGAACGCCGACGATCGGCGACCGAGATCGACCGGCAGATCCGGGCCAAGATCAACGAGGTCGCGGTCCCGGTCGAAGGGCATCGAGGAGGCCGAGTAGGCCGCGCGGACCGGCTGGACTGGGACGTGGCCGGATCCGGGCCGACCCAGCCGGCGGGCCGACGGCGGCGCGAGCGCCGGCCGAGGGCAAGGCGCGCCGGGCGGCCGTCGACGATCCGGAGGTGGTCCTGGCGGCGGCGCCTGCGATTCCTGGAGGCCCGGTCGCGGTCGGTCGAGGAGGTCCGCCGGCGCCTGAGCGACGCCGGCTACCGCCCGGAGCTCGTCGAGGCAGCGATCGACCGCCTTTCGGCGATCGGCCTGCTCGACGACGAGCCGTTCGCCCGGGCCTGGGTCGAGTCCCGGGACCGGGCCCGTCCACGGGGCGAGCTTGTCCTCCGCCGGGAGCTGGGCCAGCGGGCGTGTCCCGGGCCGAGATCGCCACCGCCCTGGCAGAGCGGCGCGAGGCGGCGGACGAGCGCAACCAGGCGGCGATCGACTCCCCGGACGAGGCGGATCGACCGGGCTCGCCGATGAAGCGCCGCCCGCCGGCTGATCGAGCGGCGCCGGCACGACCTCGAGCGGATCGACGATCCCCGCAAGCGCCGCGAACGGGCCTACGCCCTGCTCGCCCGGAACGGCTTCGACCCGGAGGTTTGCCGAACGGTTGCGGGATCGGTTGCACCGTCCGCGACTCGGCCGTAGGCTAGGCCCAGACAACGGACGCGTCGCGAGTCCGGGGAGGAGCGGGACGCGGGCCCACTCCCCGGCCCGAGCCCAGCGCGCATTTTGCCGCTCGCGCCGGCTACGTCGATAACAAACCTCCGATGGACGAAGCCGATCGGGCGGGAGGAATCGAAGATGAATGCCGTCCTCGTGGCGGTGGTGGCGATCGCGGCCACGGCCGATGGCGTTCTGGTCGGATTCGTCGTGCGCGGCACCTTCGCCGCCGGCGATGAAGGAGTCCGACGAGAAGGCCGCCCTGATCATCGAGAAGGCCGCAGCCAGCAGAAGGACCTGATCCTCGAGGCCAAGGAGGAGAAGATGCGGCTGCAGCGCGAGGCCGAGGACGAGGCCCGGGCGAAGCGCGACGAGCTGTCGAACCTCGAGCGCCGGCTCCTGCAGCGCGATGAGCAGCTCGACCGCGGCGGACATGCTCGAGGGACGCGACCGGAAGATGATGGACCGCGAGCGCGAGCTCGACCGTGGCGCGAGGAGGTGGCCGCGGTCCACGCCGAGAAGTGGCGGCCCTGGAGCGGGTCAGCGGCCTGTCGGCCGACGATGCCAAGGCGATCCTGCTCGAGGCGGTCCACGAGGAAGCCGAGCACGACGCCGTGGGGCTGGCCAATCGATCGAGCGGCGGACCGCGACGATGCCCAGGAGCGGGCGCGCGAGGTCGTCGTGACCGCGATCCAGCGGGTCGTCGCCGCCACACGGCCGAGCACCGGTCAGCGTCCTCCACCTACCGAGCGACGATGATGAAGGGCCGATGATCGGCCCTTCATCTCGTCGCTCGGCAGGTGGAGGACGCTGACCGTGTGCTCGGCCGTGTGGTCGGCGGCGACCCGCTGGATCGCGGTCACGACGACCTCGCGGGCCCGCTCCTGGGCATCGTCGCGGGCCCGCCGCTCGATCGACTTGGCCAGCTTGACCGCGTCGTGCTCGGCTTCTTCGCGGACCGCCTCGAGCAGGATCGCCTTGGCATCGTCGGCGGACAGGCCGCTGACTCGCTCGAGGGCAGCCACCTCTCGGCGTGGACCGAGGCGACCTCCTCGCGCGACCGGTCGAGCTCGCGCTCGCGGTCCATCAGCTTCCGGTCGCGGCCCTCGAGCATGTCCGCCCGCTGGTCGAGCTGCTCATCCCGCTGGAGG
The DNA here is from genome assembly GCA_963697135.1 of uncultured Chloroflexia bacterium. Taxonomy (GTDB): domain Bacteria; phylum Chloroflexota; class Limnocylindria; order Limnocylindrales; family CSP1-4; genus Palsa-1033. The sequence continues at coordinate 419,866 of CAVOMZ010000016.1, forward strand.
AGCCGGCGCTCCAGGTTCGACAGCTCGTTGCGCTTCGCCCTTGCCTCGTCCTCGGCTTCGCGCTGGAGCCGGATCTTCTCCTCCTTGGCCTCGAGGATCAGGTCCTTCTGCTGGCTGCGAGCCTTCTCGATGATCAGGGCGGCCTTCTCGTCGGCCTCCTTCATCGCCCGGCTGGCGAAGGTGCTGCGCACCACGAATCCGACCATAACGCCAACGGCCGTGGCCGCAATCGCGACCACCGCCACGAGGACGGCATTCATCTTCTATTCCTCCCGCCCGATCGGTTTCGTCGATCGGAGGTCTGTTATCGACGTAGCCGGCGCGAGCGGCAAAATGCGCGCTCGGGCTCGCGCCGGGGTAGTGGGCCCGCGTCCCGCTCCTCCCCGGATCGCGACGCGTTCGTTGTCTGGAACTAGCCTACGGCCGAGTCGCGGACGGTGCAACCGATCCCGCAACCGTCCGGCAGACCTCCGGATCGAAGCCGTTCCGGGCGAGCAGGGCGTAGGCCCGCTCGCGGCGCTTGCGGGGATCGTCGATCCGCTCGAGGTCGTGCCGGCGACGCTCGATCAGCCGGCGGGCGGCCGCTTCATCGGCCGAGCCCGGTCGATCCGCCTCGTCCGGGGAGTCAATGGCGGCCTGGTTGCGCTCGTCCGCCAGCTCGCGCCGCTCCGCCAGGGCGGCGGCGATCTCGGCCCGAGGCACGCCCCGCTGGCTCAGCTCCCGACGGAGGACGAGCTCGCCCCGTGGTCGGGCCCGGTCCCGGGATTCGACCCAGGCCCGGGCGAAGAGCTCATCGTCGAGCAGGCCGATCGCCGAAAGGCGGTCGATCGCTCCGCTCACGAGCTCTGGGCGGTAGCCCGCGTCGCTCAGGCGGCGACGAACCTCCTCGATCGAACGCGAACGGGCCTCGAGGAACCGCAGGGCCGCTGCCAGGACGACCTCCGGATCGTCGACGGCCGCCCGGCGGGCTTTGCCCTCGGCCGGCGACTCGCGCCGCCGACGGCCGGCCGGCTGGGTCGGCCCGGATCCGGCCACGTCCCCGGCTTGCCCGCCTGCTCTGCCTACTCGGCCTCGACGATCCCTTCGACCGGGACCGGGATCTCGTTGATCTTGGCCCGGATCTGCCGATCGATCTCGGTCCCGATCGCGGCGTTCGACTTCAGGAAGTCCTTCGAGGCCTCGCGACCCTGGCCAAGGCGGGTCTCGCCGAAGGTGAACCAGGCGCCGGTCTTGGTGACGACGTCCATCGCCACGCCGACGTCGAGGAGGCCGCCTTCGCGGCTGATGCCCTCGCCGTACATCACGTCGAACTCGGCGACCCGGAACGGCGGCGGCGACCTTGTTCTTGACGACCTTGACCCGGACCCGGTTACCGACCGATTCGGTCCCGGTCTTGATCGTCTCGATCCGGCGGATGTCGAGCCGGACGCTGGCGTAGAACTTCAGCGCCCGGCCGCCGGGGGTCGTCTCGGGGTTGCCGAACATCACGCCGATCTTCTCGCGCAGCTGGTTGGTGAAGACGAGCGCGGTGTTCGAGCGGCTGACCGCGCCGGTCAGCTTGCGCAGGGCCTGGCTCATCAGCCGGGCCTGGATGCCGACGAAGCGAGTCGCCCATCTCGCCCTCGATCTCGGCCCGCGGCACGAGGGCCGCCACCGAGTCGATCACGACGACGTCGATCCCGCCCGAGCGGATCAGGGTCTCGGTGATCTCGAGGGCCTGCTCGCCGGTATCCGGCTGGCTGACCAGGAGCTCGTCGACGTTGACGCCGCAGGCCTGGGCGTAGCCCGGGTCGAGGGCGTGCTCGACGTCGATGAAGGCGGCCACGCCACCCCGCCGCTGGGCCTCGGCGATGATGTGCTGGCAGACCGTCGTCTTGCCCGACGACTCCGGGCCGAAGATCTCGGTGATCCGGCCGCGCGGGATGCCGCCGACGCCGAGGGCGAGGTCGAGGGCGATCGAGCCGGTCGGGATCGACGTCGACCGCCTGCCGCTCGGACGAGCCGAGCTTCATGATCGAGCCCCGCCCGAACTGCTTCTCGATCGCCAGGATGGCCGCATCGACGGCCTTCGTCCGCTCGGCTGCCGCCCGGTCCAGGACCGGCCGCTCCGACCCGTTGCGCTCGTCCAGGCCGCGTTCGCTCGTCGATCCCCATTTCCGTCACGCTCCTCTCGTGATCGTTGGACGGAGGCGCACCTGACGGCGAGCGTCCGTTCGCTCAGCTCTCTTCAGACTCGTTCGTGGCGTGCCGAGGCTTGCGTTCCTTCCGGATGAGCTCCGCCTGCTGGGGAGCATCCGACATGGGCTGCAGCTTCGCCGCGCTCTTGTCCTTGGGCTTCTTCTTCGACTCTTTGCCAGGCCGGTCGCGAGACCCCATCGAGTTTCCTCCGCGACGAAATGGAAGGCTACAGAGCAGGGCTTCACGCCGACTGCACCTCCACTTCATCGATGCTCATCCGACCGGCGTGGCGCGAAGACCGGGAAGACTCGACGGGAAGGTGCCGGCGGCCAGTTCGGCGCGGATCCTGCCCATGAAGTCTAGGGTGAAGGTCAGGTTGTGACAAGTCGCCAGGCGGTAGGCCAGGAGCTCCTTTGCCCGGAACAGATGGGCGATGTAGGCCCGTGAAAATGTCCTGCAGGGGAGGCAGGGACAGCCGTCCTGGACGGCTCGGGATCATCAAGGAAGCGCTGGTTGCGGAGGTTGAGCTGTCCGCCGGGTACCCAGGCAGCTGACCGGTCCGGGCGACCCGGGCGGGGAGGACCGAGTCGAAGAGGTCGATTCCCCGGTGGACGGCCTCGAGCAGGTCAGCCGGCGATCCGAGGCCCATCAGGTAGCGCAGCCGCGGATCGCCGTCGAGGAGGGGCACGGCGAGGTCGAGCGACTGTCTCGCGCTGGCGGGCGTCTCGTCCCCGGCGAGTCCGCCGAAGCAGATCCCGTCGAATGGCAGCGCCGCGATGAACCGGGTCGATCCGCCCGCAGGTCGGGTTCCAGCCCGCCCTGAACGATTCCGAAGATCGCCTGGTCGGGCCGGTCGTGGGCAGCCAGCGAGCGCTCCGCCCAGTGATGGGTCCGGGCGGTCGCGTCGGCCACGACTTCGCGGCGCGCCGGGGGGACCGGCTGGTCGAAGGCGACCGCGATATCGGCTCCGAGCGCCTGCTGGACGGCAATTGAGTGCTCCGGAGTGAACCGGTGGACCGAGCCGTCAGGTGGCTCCGGAACGTAACCCCGTCGTCATCGACGAGCGCAGGTCGCTCAGCGACACGACCTGGAATCCCCCGCTGTCGGTCAGGATCGGGCGGTCCCAGGCCATGAACCGGTTGAGGCCGCCGAGCGTTCGATCCGCTCGTGACCCGGCCGAAGGTAGAGGTGGTACGTGTTGGCGAGGACGATCGTCGCGCCGACCTCGCGCAGGTCATCCGGGTCGAGCGCCTTGACGGCCGCGTTGGTGCCGACCGGCATGAACTGGGGCGTTTCGACGATGCCGTGGGGCAGCTCGAGCCGGCCGAGGCGGGCGGCGGTCGAGCCGTCGGCCGGCGGCGGTACCAGGCTCGTGAACGTGCGGCGCCGCTCACGTCGGGCCTTCCGGCCGCACGGCGATCGTCGCCGGCGCTCGGGTCTCGGCGGCCGCGAGGGCGCCATCCCACAGGGCGGGCAGTCCGCCTCCGGCCGGCGCGGCGGCGGGAACTCGAAGCCCTGCCGCGCGAGATGCTCGCGGCCGCCTCGGTCAGCGATCCGGCCCGGGGCGTCCGATCGAGGAACCGAGCCGCAGCAGGTAGGGCTCGTAGACGTCCTCGATCGTCTCGACCTCCTCGGCGAGCACGGCGGCGAGCGCCGGACCCCGACCGGGCCGCTGCCGAACTTCTGGACGATCGCGGCCAGCAGCTTGCGATCGGTCGCGTCGAGCCGGGCTCGTCGATCTCGAGGCGGCCGGCATCGCCTCGGCCGCGGCCGCGCGTCGACCGCCCGTCGCCGTGGACCTGGGCATGATCGCGGACCCGTTTCAGGAGGCGGTTCACGATCCGCGGCGTGCCCCGGCCGCGCCGGGCGATCGCTGCGCCGCGTCCTTCGTCGACCTCGACCCCCAGAATCCCGCCGAGCGGAGGACGATCGCGGTCAGGTCCTCCTCCTCGTAGAAGTCCAGCCGATAGTCGCCCCGAAGCGGTCCCGAAGCGGGCCGCTGATCCGGCCGGCCCGCGTCGTCGCCCCGACGACGGTGAACGGCTTGAGGGTCAGGCGGAGCGATCGAGCCGAGGGGCCCTTGCCGATCATCACGTCGAGCGCGAAGTCCTCCATCGCCGGATAGAGGATCTCCTCGACCGCGCGGTTGAGCCGGTGGATCTCGTCGATGAACAGGACGTCGCGCTCGTCGAGCGCGGTCAGGATCGCCGCCAGGTCGCCCGCCCGCTCGACCGCGGGCCCGTCGTGTACCGAACATTGACGCCGAGCTCCCGGGCAATGATCGTCGCCAGGGTCGTCTTGCCCAGGCCACGCGGGCCGTAGAGCAGGACGTGATCAGCGGCTTCTCCCTGCCCCGAGCCGCGGCCAGCAGGAACGAGAGGTTCGCCTTGACCTCGCGCTGGCCGATGTACTCGTCGAGGCTGCGCGGCCGCAGCGAGCTCTCGACGGCCAGGTCCGCGTCGTGCAGGTCTGCCGCAGGATCCGGAGAGCGTCGTCGGTCATGGCGGTGAATTTACCACGGAATTCGGTCGATATCGCACGTTTGTTCTACACCGTTCTGTGGCCGGCTCAGTGGCCGGCTCAGTCGGGCTCGCCGCTCGGGAGTACCCCTTGGCCGGCGGGTCGCTGTGGGCGACCAAACGGGCCGATTCACCGGCCGTTAGCGCCTGGCTGGGCCGATCGCTCGCCGGATTCGTTCGCCGGTCGCGAGAGCGAATCGACGATGTCCTCCGAATCCCGCGCGGGATCCGGCGCCGTTCGCTGCGCACTGCAAGCGACGCGGCAGGAGGCGACGCCGGCGACGGGCCGTCGCTGAGCGACAGGCGAGCACGGCCGGTCGCGCGAGCGTCCCGGCGCAGGCGGGTCGCGCCACGCGAACAAACGGGCCGAATGCGGCATCGGCGGGCCCACGTGGGCCGACCGCTCGCCCGATTCGTTCGGCCGGTCGCGACGACGAATCCGACGATCGTCCCTCACGACTCCCGATGCGCGATCGGCCGTGTCTGCTCGCCTCCAGCGACGCGGCCTGACGTCCACCCGAGCCTGAGACCACGCCGGCATCGAAGCGAGGGTCGAATGTCTACCAATCAGGTGGGCATTGGGTACAATCGCCCCGATGCGCCGTGTCACGTCGCTCCGAGTACGGCCTGCGAGCCCTGATCGACGCTCGTCCGGCACGACGGCGAAGGGCCGGTCCCCCTGGCCACCCTGGCCGAGCGCAACCGCCTGCCGCCGAAGTTCCTCGAGCAGATCATGGCGACCCTCAAGAACGGCGGCCTCGTCCGGACGACCCTCGGCTCGCACGGCGGCTACACCCTGGCTGCTGGCGCCCCGCGCGACGAGCCTGAGCCAGGTCGATCCGCCTGCTCGACGGGGCCCTCGCCCCGGTCGGCTGCGCCAGCCTCCATGTTCTACGAGCCGTGCTCCTGTCCCGACGAGGCGACCTGCTCGCTGCGCGAGGCGATGATCGACGGTCCGGGACCGGATGCTCTCGCTGCTCGACTCGGAGACGCTGGCCGAGACCGCGGCCCGGCGAGGTACGCCGTTGCTCGATCCGCATCACCTCCATCCGGGGGAGGCCCGCTGCCGCGCGACCGGCCGGCTCGCACGCTGAGGCCGGCTCAGGCCGGCCGGCCGGGGCGCACGCTGAGGCTGGCTCAGGCCGGCCGGCTCGCCGCTGAGCCGGCTCAGCCGAGGCCGCGGCTCGCCCGGTGAGACCCGGCTCGGCCCCGGGGTTGAGTCGCGAAGGAGCGTTCGAAGGGCGGCCTTGACGCGGTCCTCGAGGTCGGCGCCGGCGGGCGGGTCCGCGACCGAGGCGCGGGCGGCCCGGGCCTCGCCCAGCGAGTAGCCCAGCGCCTGGAGCGCCGCGACTACGTCGCCCCCTCCCCCGCGACGGCGGCGGCCGATGCAGGACGGCCGCCATCCCTGCCGCGGCCACTTTCTCCTTGAGTTCGAGGATCACGCGTCCGCCAGCTTCTTGCCGACCCCGCTGACCGCGGTCAGGACCGCCTGGTCCCGTTGCAGAATCGCCAGTTGGAGGTCCGCCACGGGCCGCGAGCCGACGATCGCGAGCGCGACTTTCGGACCGACCCCGTTCACCGTCAGGAGGAGGTTGAAGAAGCCGCGTTCCTCGGGGGCCCGAAATCCGTAGAGGGCCTGGGTGTCCTCGCGGACGAGGTGGTAGGTGAAGACCTTGTGTTTCGCGCCGGGCGAAGCGTCGAGAGGAAAGCAGGCGTCGCGAATACTGGTAGCCGACGCCGCCGACCTCGAGGACCAGCAAATTCGGCGCGACATCGCCGACGGTGCCCTCGAGCGAGGCGATCACCGGCTACGGCCGCGGCCCTCCGGGGCCTCATGCCTCGGCCGCGTTCGTCGGGCGTCTTGCTCGCGCTCGTGCCTCCGGGCCCGTCCACGGCGCGGTCGAGCACGGCCGCGGAGCGATCCAGTGTGTCGCCCGGCCGTCGCGGACGCACCGATGGGCCGCCCAGATCGCGACCGCAAGGGCGTCGGCCGCATCGTCGGGCGTCGGTCGCTCGGGCATGCCGAGGACCACGGCAACCATGCGCGACACCTGTTCCTTGTCGGCCGAGCCGTAGCCGGCGACCGCGCCTTGACCTCGTTCGGCGTCGCCTCCGACACGACGAGCCCGTGCTGGGCCGCCGCCAGCAGGACACGCCACGCGCCTGGCCGACCGCGAAGGCGGTCTGGGCGTTGCGCGTGAAGAACAGCCGCTCCACGCCGATGATCGTCGGCCGGTGCAGCTCGATCAGCTCGCAGACGCAGGTGGATCGCTGTAGGCGATCGGGCAGCGGCGGTCGGCCGGGGTCGTCAGACAGCCGAAGTCGATCGGGCGCAATCGCCCGCCCGCGTTCGAGGATGCCGTAGCCGAGTGCCGCGGGTCCCGGGTCGATCCCGAGGACGATCACCGGCGACCTCTGCGAAGACCTCCTCCGGGATCTCGAAGTTCGCCGTTACCCGCTGCACGTCGTCGAGGTCCTCGAGCATCTCGACCAGTCGGAGCGCCTGGCGGGCCTCGCCGGTCGAGCTCGACCGTCTGCTTCGCGATCATCGCCGATTCGGCCGACTCGACCTTGACCCCGCCACTTCGATAGCTTGCGGATCTGCTCGAGGTCACCCGGAGAGGTGTAGATCTCGACCGGATCGGCTTCCGTGTCGACGTCATCGGCGCCGGCGTCGATCGCCATCAGGGCGACCTCGTCGGCGATCCACCGCGCGGCGACGGTGATCAGGCCGCGCGGCTCGAACTGCCAGGCGACCGCGCCGCTGCCCGCGAGCTGACCCCGGCCTTCGCGAACATCGAGCGGACGTCGGCCGCGGTGCGGTTGCGGTTGTCGGTCGCGGCCTCCACGAGGACGCCACGCCGCCCGGGCCGTAGCCCTCGTAGACGATCTCCTCGACTGCTCGGCCTCGCCGCCGCCCGTCGCCTTCTCGATCGCGCGCTTGATCGTGTCGGCCGGCATGTTGGCTGCGCGCGCCTTCTCGACGCCAGCCGGAGACGGAAGTTGCCGTCAGGATCGCCGCCGCCGGCACGCGCCGCGACCGCGATCTCGCGTCCCATCTTCGTGAAGACAGCGCCGCGCTTGACGTCGTTGGCGCCCTTCTGGCGCTTGATCTGGGACCACTTGGAATGACCGGACATCGCGACCGAGTATCGCAGACTAGAATGGCCGAACCTGAGTCGGCGGCTCCCAGCGCGCCGCCGCGCGGCCCCGGCTCCGCGCCGCCGACTCCCCCGTTCCGACGAGCAGCCGAAAGGACGTGGTTCGATGCCGACCAAGAGCGTCGACCTCGCGCACCTGCGCAGCATTGTGCTTGCCGGCCACGCCGGGGCCGGGAAGACGACACTCGCGGAGCAGTTGCTGTTCCGGACCGGCGCGATCTCGCGGCTGGGCCGCGTGGACGACGGATCGGCAAGCCTGGACTACGAGCCCGAGGAGCAGAAGCGCCACGCGTCGCTGAGCCTCGCCGTCGCGTCGCTCGAGCACGAGGCACCCGCGTCACGCTCATCGACACCCCCGGCTACCCCGATTTCTCGGCCGAGGTGGTCCAGGGATTTGCCGCGGCCGACGCCGCCCTGTTCGTCGATCGACGCCTCGCCCGGTCGAGCGGGGCTCGAGACGGCCGTCGGCCTCGGCCGGTCGACCGGTCGGGCCGCCTGCTTCTTCATCAACAAGAGCGACCGTGAGAACGCGGACCCCCGGCGGCCCTCGACGCGCTGCGCGCCGCTTCGGCAACAAGGTCGCGCCGCTGCATCTCGCGATCGGCGCCGCGGAAACGTCAGGGCTACGTCGATCTCGTCCATCGCAAGGCCTGGACCTGGCAGGGCAACCAGGAAGTCGAGGCCGATCCCGGCCGAACTCAAGGCCGAAGTCGCGCTCCGCCGCGACCAGTTGCTCGAGGCGGCCGCGGAGGCCGACGACGACGTCCTGACGAAGTACCTCGAGGGCGAGGAGATCACCGAGCCAGGAACTCGACGCCTGCCTGCACAAGGGCGTCCGTGAGTCGATCCTCGCGGCCGGTGCTGGTCGGCTCGGCTGCCAGGGGCATCGGCATGAACGGCCTCCTCGACGCGTTCATCCGCTACCTCCCGTGGCCGGGCGAGGAGCCAGCCGGTGCCGCGGCAACCGACCCGAAGAGCGGCGCGGAGTCGAAGGTCGCCCCCGACCCGAATGGCCCGCTGCTGGTGCGCGTCTTCAAGACCACCGCCGACCCGTTCGTCGGCCAAGCTGAGCCAGTTCCTGCGGGTGTTCTCCGGGACGCTTCACTCCCAGGGCCACGTCTGGAATTCGACGCGCGGCGAGGACGAGCGGATCGGGCAACTGCTGGTGCTACCGGCAAAGAGCAGGAACCTGTCGGCGAGCTCAAGGCGGGCGAGATCGGCGCCGTGGCCAAGCTGTCGGTCACGGAGACAGGCAATTCGCTGTCGTCGCGTGAGAAGCCCCTCGTCCTGCCGGGGCTCGCGTTCCCGAGCCGACCCTCGGCGCAGGGGCAATCGAGCCGCAGTCGAAGGCGGACCTCGACAAGATGGGCGCGGCGCTCCAGCGGATGCTCGAGGAAGGAGGGGATGCCCCCGCGGTGCGCGTCGGAGCGATCGGAGGCCGGCGAGCAGATCCTCCGGGCGACCGGCGAAACGCAGATCGCGGTGATCATCGAGCGCCTGAAGCGCAAGTTCGGGGCGGCGATCGTGACCCGCACGCCGACCGTCCCCTATCGCGAGA
>CAVOMZ010000017.1:0-89956 GCA_963697135.1 uncultured Chloroflexia bacterium
ACCGAAAGCGCTCGCGGAGGCCCCACAGCTCGACCACGCCGGCGCCCACCAGGGCCGCGATCGCCGGGGCCAGGACCACCGCGTAGTAGCTGTGGATGATGCCCGACATGAAGCTGAAGACGAGCCCGTTGACCGCCAGCCAGAGGCCCCACATCAGGTAGCCGGCCCGGGCCCGGTCGGTCCGGGGAGCGCGTGCCCGCAGGACCAGGCCGGACGCGAACGAGATCAGGGCGAACGGCAGCAGCCAGCTGATGCCCCCGCCGAACTCGGCGTTGAACAGGCGCAGGATCCCGGTTGCTCCGCTGAATCCCCCGCCACCGCCGCCACCGCCGGCGCCGCCGGCCGGACCGCCGCCGCCGAAGATCCGGGCCAGCCCGTCGTAGCCGAGCAGGAGCTCGAGGGCAGAGTTGTTCGTGCTGCCGCCGATGAATGGCCGGGCCGCGGCCGGGATCAGCTCGATGGCGAGGACCCACCAGCCGCTGCTGACGATCAGGACGGCCGCCGGCCACGGCCAGGCCGGCGATCCGCCGGCGCAGACTGAACGGGGCCGCGATGAGCCAGGTGATCGCGAAGGCCGGTACGACCAGGAAGCCCTGGAGGTACTTCGTGTTGAAGGCGAATCCAACGAGTAGGGCGACCAGCGCGATCCAGCGCATCCGGCCCGTCTCGATCGCCCGGAGCGTGGCCCAGGCCGCCGTGACGAACAGCAGCGTCAGCAGGGCGTCCGGGTTGTTGTAGCGGAAGATCAGGACGGCGACCGGGGTGAGGGCCATGACCAGGCCGGCGATCGTCGCGGCGACCGGCCCGAACGAATGGCGGACGACGACGAACAGGATGAGCACGGTGGCCACCCCGGCCAGGGCCTGGGGCAGGAGGATGCTGAACGAGCTCAACCCGAACAGGCGGACTGACAGGCCCATCAGCATCGTGCTGAACGGCGGCTTGTCGACGGTGATGAAGTTCGCCGCGTCGAACGAGCCGAAGAACCAGGCCGACCAGCTCTTCGAGGCGGCCAGGGCGGCCGCCGAGTAGTACGTGTTGGCGTAGCCGCTGATCGTCAGGTTGACGAAGTAGATGATCGCGGCGAGGGCGCCCAGGCCGAGCTGCACCGGGCGAACCAGGCAGCCTCGTCGGTCCGCCCGCGCAGCCGGCCGGCCAGCCCGGCCAGGCGCCCGGCCGGGGGCAGAGCTGCCTCCCGGCCGGGCTGGAGTGCCGTGGTCATGATGCGGTCCTTTCAAGACTCAAGGGGGACTGCCGGGCCGGCTGTCCGGACCGGGCGATCAGGGCCCGGAGGAGGACGAAGCGGCAGAGGGTCGCAATGGCATTGGCGGCCACGAGGACGGCCACCTCGACCAGCCGGCTCGGCCGGGTCGAGAGCTGCTCGAGCAGGGCGATCGCCGCGGTCGTGATCAGGAGGGCCACACCCAGGCCGGCCAGGCCGGCCAGGTGGTCATGGACGAGCGAGTTCCTGCCGTGGACCCCGAAGGTGAAGCGCCGGTTCGCGGCGGTGTTCGCCAGGGTGGTTGCCAGGAGCGCCAGGGCATTGGCGACGGGTGCCGCCTCGGCCGAGCGGAGAAGGTTGTACAGGACGACGTAGGCGATCGTGCTGGCCACGCCGATGACGGCGAACCGGGCGATCTGGCCGATCGTTGATCTCATGGACCCGAGGATCGGCCCGGGTCTCTTTCGAAACCGTTACGCCGGTGGGCGGCCCGGCGCCGTTGACCTCAGGCGCGCTCCCAGGTCACGGCCATGCGGGCTCCGCCGCCCGGAGCCGACTCGACCCGCCAGCGCCCGTTCGTCGCCCGGACGATCGCGTCGGCGATCGCCAGGCCCAGCCCGGCGCCGCCCTGCTGGTCCGTCGCCCGGTGGAAATCGGTCGAAGATCCGGGCCCGCTCCGCCTCGGGGATGCCCGGTCCCTGGTCGTCGACGATCAGGCTCAGCCGGGTCCGGTCGGCCACTACGGAGACGGTCACGGCGGTGCCCTCCGGGGCGTACTTGCAGGCATTGTCGAGGAGGACGCCGAGAAGCCGGTCGAGCCACTCGGCCGGGGCGTTGATCACGAGGCTCTCGTCGGGGACCCGGACATCGAGCCGGAGATGGCGGGCCTCGGCCACGACCCCGAAGCGATCGGCCGTCTGGGCAGCGAGCACGCCGATGTCGACCGGCTCGACGTTGGGCGGCCTGGCGGTGGCATCGAAGCGAGCCAGCCAGAGCAGGTCGTCGAGCAGCCGGCGCATCCGCTTCGACTCGTCGTCGACCCGGCCGAAGGCCGTCCGATACCAGGCTTCGCTGCGATCCTGGGCGAGGGCCAGGCTCGTGTTGGCCTCGATCACCGAGAGCGGGGTGCGCAGCTCGTGCGAGGCATCGGCGGTGAAGGCCAGCTGGCGCTGGCTGGCCAGGGCGATCGGCGTGGCGACGCGCCGGCCGATGGCGACCGCCCCGACGAACACGGCCAGGAGCAGGATCGGGGCGATCAGCAGCTCGGCCAGGATCAGGGTCGACTGGGCCTGGGACACGCTGTCGAGGTTCTGGGCCACGATCACGTGATCATCGCCGGCCGGGGCGCCGGCGACCCGCATGTCGACCCCGTCGATCGTGGCCGTCTCGGGCGAGGTGACCGTGGCGTACTCGGCCGGCAGGTCCGGGTTCGCCGCCGGGGCGACGACGGTGCCGTCCTCGAGGACCGTCCAGGTCAGGAACGGCAGGCCGCCGGGCCGCTCGGAGTCGGGCGGCGGAAAGTATCCACCGCCGCCGCCACCACCCCCGCCGGGATGAGGCTGGCTGACCGAGCGGTTGAGCGCCGCGGTCAGCTGGGTATCGATCTGGGCGATCAGGTTGTTCTCGACGATCGCCAGGACGGCGATCGACACGATCAGGTAGACGATCGCGACGACCGCCGTGGCGACCAGGGCGACCCGGATCGACTGGCGGCGGACCTCCGGGGATGGCAGGAGCGTCACGCCTCCTCCAGGCGGTAGCCGGCTCCGCGGACAGTCACGATCCGGATCCCCGCATTGGGCAGCTTGGCCCGCAGGCGGCTGAGCTGGACGTCGATCGCGTTCGAGCCGAGCGGATCCGTCTCGTCGGCCCAGGCATGCTCGGCAATCGCCTTGCGATCGACGACCGCCGGCGATCGGCGCAGGAGGAGCTCGAGAATCTGGTACTCGGTGCCGGTCAGGTTGAGCGGGCGGTCGGCGACGGTCACCGCCCGGCTGACCGGATCGAGGGCGACCCGGCCCTTCTGGAGGACGGGTCCTTCGATCCCCCGGGGCCGGCGCTGGAGGGCCCGCACCCGGGCGAGCAGCTCGCCGAAGTCGAACGGCTTGACCAGGTAGTCGTCGGCGCCCGTGTCGAGGCCCCGAATCCGATCGGCCGGGGCGTCCCGGGCGGTCAGCATCAGGATCCCGGTCGGCTTGCCGTTCCGGCGGGCCCAGGCCACGACCTCGATCCCCTCGGCGCCGGGCATTCGCCAGTCGACGATCGCCACGTCGTAGTCGTACCAGCGGAGCTGGTCGATCGCGTCGTCGCCGCGCTCGACCGCATCGACCTGGTAGCCGGCGTCGCGCAGGCCGAGTGAGATCACGTCGCGCAGGCCGGGATCATCTTCGGCAACGAGGACGCGCATTTCGGGGTCAGCCTCCCGCCACGGAGCGTACTCGCCGCGCGAGCACGGGACAGGCCTCGACCCTCTTCATGGCCTCAGGATCCGCCAGCGACCTTTCGCCCGGGTTACGACGGACGACCCGCGGTTGCAGGACCAGCACGAGCCGGCGCGCGGCCTTCGGGGATCAAGCCCTGGCCGAGGGCGACGTGATGACGACACTGCTCCGGGCGAGGTCGGTGAACGGCAGGGAGATCGAGCCGTCTGGCCCGCGGCCGCCGGCTGACCGCGGTGCGCCGGCGCCGAAGCGCCCTCCGCCGAGGCCGCTGCGACCGCCGAGCCGACCACCGGGACCTCTGCCGCCACCGATTGGCTACTGCCGCCGCCGCCGCACCGCGCCGGCCTCCGCCGCGAGGCCCCGCGTGGAGGTTGATCGCGTTGAGCACGCCGATCCCCGAGGTGCCCGGGCCCAGGGGGCCCCCCCGGGGATCAATTGCAGGGCGCGGAAGAACGCAGGGAAGAGATAGCGCTCGTGGACCCGGGTCGGGAGCACGTAGAACGCGACGGCGACGAGGGTGAAGCCGAGGATGATCGCCAGCCGATCGGCGCGGACGAGCAGGCCGAGCGCAACGAGAGGCCCGCCGCGACGAGCAGCACCGCGCCCAGCGTGACGGCCTGCAGCCCGCCGACGACACAGCAGCAAATCGGCGTCCACGTCCCGCCCGCGCCACCGACGATGCTCGCCAGGGAGTGGTCGCCGACGAGCGCCCATGGGTTGTAGGCGTTGGCCGTCAGGTAGCTGAACTGGCCGCCATCCGAGACGAACAGGCCGATCAGGCCGGCGACGCGGCTGATCCCCGGCACGTCGGCGACGAGGCCGGGGCGTAGCGGCCGAGTCCGGGATCAGGGGAACGATCCCGGCAGAAGCCGCGGCTGCCGCTGAGGTCGCCGAGCCGGATCGGACCCTGCTCGGTCAGGAGGCCCCCCAGGCGGCGGTTGAGCCTGGCCAGGCGCGACCCGAGCGGGGTCTGGGTCCCGAGCCCGGCCGGAGGAGGTGGCGCCGGACGAGGACCGGGAGCGAGGACGACCAGCATGATCGCGTCCTGCGGCTTGACAGCAGGCTGAATGCCGCCAGGGCCGCGGCGGGCTCGCTCCAGCCCTCGACCAGGAGGACGACGGCCCCGAGCATGACCAGGGCCCCGACAGCGTCGACCTGGCCCCACAGGGCCGAGTCGTACCAGGCGACCGGAATGAACAGGTAGAGGGCGGCCGCGACCAGCCCGGCCCGGGCTGCCGAACCAGCGCGGACCGGCGACATACAGGATCGCCCCGAGCGCGATGTCGGCCAGGATCGCCGGGAGCTTGAGGAGGAGCAGGGTCGCGGCTCGGACGGCGCCGAGCCGGCAGGCGCTGCCGATGGCGCCGACGAGCCACAGGACGTACATGTAGCCGGGCGGGTAGTTGGCCGCGCTGGCGCGTCGCATAGAACGAGCCCGGGCCGACCCGGGCCAGGGTCGTGGCCCAGCCTTCGAAGAAGCCGAGGTCGCTGCTGAGAGCCCCTGGCCGGGGAAGATCGCGTAGGGCGAGGACCAGCCGGAGGGCCAGGCCGAGGCCGAGGAGGACGAGCAGCGGGCGCGTGTCGGAGGACCTGGTTCAAGTGGCTCCGATCCGGTTGATGTGGCCGAGGCCCACGTTTAGGCGCGCGGCCGAGGCGAGTTTTGGTCGGCGAATGCTGTCGGGATGGTTACGGAGCTGGTCGCCAGCGCCAGCACCGGCCTTCGGGGACGCGATCCCCGAAGGTCCAAAACGGGCGGGATGTCGGCTCGCTGGGAAATGAAGCTGTGCAGGCCCGGATATCCAGAGATCATCCCGGCCAACGAGCGAGGCGACGGACGAGCGGCGCCGACTGAGCGGTGATTCTCGGAATAGGCCGTCATTGACGAGGACACGTCAGCCCACGCGGGAACACAAGCTGGCCGGCCGGCGGCCGATTGGCGGATGCCGCGCTCAGACAGCGAAGGCTTGTCCCGGCAGGTACCCTCGACCTGCATCAAGGAGACGACGATGACCAAGCGACTGGCGATCCTGATCGGCACCCGCAAGGGCGCCTTCATCCTGACCGGCGATCCCGGACGGCGCGGCGGCCGTCGAGGGCTGGCAGCTCAGCGGGCCCGCTCTGCGAGGGCTGGCCGATCAACCACTTCCGGTACGACCCGGCGAGCGGCGCCTTGCTGGCCGGCGGCGGCAGCCCGTGGTACGGGGCGGCGGTCTGGCGGAGCGACGACCTGGGGACGACCTGGACCCATTCGAGCCAGGGCATGACCTATGGCGACGATGGCCCGGCGATGCGCTCCGTCTGGCACGTCGAGCCCGTCGGCGACGTCCTGTACGCGGGCGTCGAGCCGGCCGGCCTGTTCAAGTCGAGCGATGGCGGCGCGACCTGGGCGCACGTCGAGGGGTTGACCAACCATCCCAGTCGCCCGAGCTGGCAACCCGGCAACGGCGGCCTGATCTGCCACACCGTCTTCGCCCACCCGAGCGACCCGGACCGGATGTGGGTCGCGATCTCGGCCGTGGGCTGCTTCGCGACCGAGGACGGCGGTGCGACCTGGGAGGCGCGCAACCAGGGCGTGCGCGTCGACGGCCTGCCCGACCCATACCCGGAGACCGGCCAGTGCGTCCACAAGATGGTCGCCGCAGCCGGCCAACCGGACCGGCTCTACCAGCAGAACCACTGCGGCACGTACCGCAGCGACGACGCGGGGCGCACCTGGATCTGCCTCGACGAGGGCCTGCCCTCGACCTTCGGCTTTCCGATCGTCGCCCATCCGACCGATCCCGACACGGTCTTCACGATCCCGCTCAACGGCGACGATCGCGGCCGCTACGTGCCCGAGGCGAAGCTGGCCGTGTGGCGGACGACCGACCGGGCGCCCACTGGTCGGCCCTCCGCGAAGGCCTGCCGAGCAGCGACGCCTTCGTGGGCGTGCTCCGCGAATCGATGGCCCGCGACGACCTCCACCCGTTCGGCCTGTACTTCGGGACGAGCACCGGGCAGCTCTTCGCGAGCGCGGACGAGGGCGCGTCGTGGCGCGGCTGGCGGACCTCCTGCCGCCGATCACTTCGGTCGAGACGGCTCTCTTCGACGCGTAGCCAGGCCCCGGGCGCATGGCCACGGTCGTCCTGCCTCGCTCGCTCGTCGTCCTCTTCCCCGGCGCCGAGCGACGCGTCGAGGCCGACGGCGAAACCGTCGGCGAGCTGATCGACGCGCTCGACCTGCGCTGGCCCGGCGTGCGCGATCGGCTCTGCCAGCGGAGCGACGCACTGCGCGAGTACATCAACGTCTACGTCGATGGCCGGCCGGCCGAGCTTGCGACCCCGGTCGGACCGGTCGGCACTGTCCACATCCTGCCGGCCGTGGCGGGAGGCAGGCCCAGCCTGAGGATTGACGGGGATCGACCCCCGGGTCGTACCCTCGCCCGCGGCGATGGTGTCCGCCGAGACGCGCAGGCGTCTGAACCGCCCCCGAGCGGGCTGATGACCCCTGGCCTGCATTTGAGCAGCCCGGGGGTCGTTTGCTTCCCGGCTCCGGAGGGACGAATTGGACACCGCAACGACATGACCTACATCGCCATCTCGATCGGCGCGATCCTCGGCGCCAACGCCCGCTACCTGCTTGGACAATGGGTTGCCGACCGGCTCGGCTCGAGCTTTCCGTACGGCACGTTCGTGATCAACGTCAGCGGCTCGTTCCTGATCGGGATCGTCCTTGTCGTGAGCATGGATCGAGTCGTGCCGGACTGGTTCCGGCCGCTCCTGGCGATCGGCTTCCTGGGCGCCTACACGACGTTCTCGACCTTCAGCTACGAGACGCTGGCCCTCGTCCAGAACGGGGCCTGGACGTGGGCCCTGCTGAATGTCGCGGCCAGCGTCATCGTGGGCTTCGGGGCGGTCTATGCCGGGACGCGTCGTTGGCCGGGTTCTCTGATCGGAGGGATGCGATGTACACGCCGCGTAAAGGCAAGCGGGTCCAGGTTTTTGTCGGCGAGTCCGACCACGTCAACCACGGCCCGCGCCACATGGCGCTGCTGACCTACCTGCGCAAGGAGGGTGCCGCCGGCTGCACGGTCGTCCGCGGCCTGGAGGGCTTCGGCGCCAGCAGCAAGGTCCATACGAGCGGGATCCTCGACCTGTCGCTCGACCTGCCGATGATCCTGACCTGGATCGATGAGCCGGAGCGGGTCGAACGGCTCCTGCCCGGCCTCCTCGAGCTGGCTGGATCGGGTGTCGTCACCGTCGAGGACGTCGAGATCATCGGCCGGAGTGGCCCGGCTGCGAACCGCCGGGCCAGCGGCGAGCCAGCCTGAGGATCAGGCGGCGGGAACGCCCTCCTCGCGCTCCTGGCGCTCGAACTGGGTCCGGTACAGCTCGGCGTAGAGTGCCGCCCGCGGCGAGCAGCGAATCGTGGGTTCCCCGCTCGACGATCCGGCCGGCCGACCACGACCAGGATCTGGTCCGCCTCGCGGACCGTCGACAGGCGGTGGGCGATGACGACCGAGGTCCGGCCGGCGAGGGCCGTCTTCAGGGCCGATCTGGACGGCCACCTCGGACTCCGAATCGAGGTGGGCGGTGGCCTCGTCGAGGACGACGATGTCGGGCGCCTTGAGCAGCAGCCGGGCGATCGCGATCCGCTGCTTCTCGCCGCCCGAGAGCCGGTAGCCGCGGTCGCCGACGAGCGTGTCGAGGCCGTCCGGCAGCGAATCGATCAGGGGCAGGATGTGGGCCGCTCGGAGGGCTTCGGTGAGCTCCTCGTCGGTCGCCTCGGGCCGGGCGTAGCGAGGTTCGTCCGGATCGTCTCGTGGAACAGGTGGGCATCCTGGGTGACGACCCCGACGATCGCCCTGACCGAGGCCAGGGTCGCGTCGCGCAGGTCGATCCCGTTGATCCGGACCGCGCCCTGCCCGGACGTCGTACAGGCGCGGGATCAGGTGGCTGATCGTCGTCTTGCCGGCCCCCGAGGGCCCGACGAGGGCGACGAGCTCGCCCGGCTCGAGCCGTGAACGAGACGTCGAACAGGACCGGCTGGCTGGGCGCCTGGTCGAGCACGGCGACCGATTCGAGCGACGCCAGCGAAACCTCGTCGGCCGACGGGTAGCGGAAGTCGACGTGCTCGAACTCGATCGTGGCCGGGCCCCGCGGGCACGGCGACGGCGTCCGTCGCGCTCGGCGATCATCGGCTTGAGGTCGAGCACCTCGAAGACCCGGTCGAACGAGACGAGCGCGGTCATGATGTCGACCTGGACGTTGGAGAGGGCCGTCAGCGGCCCGTACAGCCGGACGAGGTAGGCGGTCATCGCCACGAGCGTGCCGACCTCGAGCGTGCCGTTGGCGGCGAGCAGGCCGCCCAGCCCGAACGTCATCGCGGTGGCCAGTGAGGCGGTCAGCAGGACCGCGGCCATGAACAGGCGGGTGTACATCGCCCGGGTGACCCCGATGTCGCGGACCCGCCCGGCCTTGTCCTCGAACCGGCGCGTCTCGATGTCGGGCTCGCCGAAGAGCTTGACCAGGAGCGCCCCCGAGACGTTGAACCGCTCGGCCATCATCGCGGTCATGCTCGCGTTCAGGTTGTAGCTCTCGCGGGTGATCGACTGGATCCGCCGCCCGACGAAGCGCGCCGGCAGGATGATGATCGGGAGCAGGGCCAGCGCGATCAGGGTGATCTGCCAGGACAGGTAGAACATCACGATCAGGGTGAAGGTCACGCTCAGGATGCGTTCCCGATGACCGACGAGAACGTGTCGGTGAAGGCCTGCTGGGCATCGGTCACGTCACTGTTCAGGCGGCTGACCAGGGCCCCGGTCTGGGTCCGGGTGAAGAACGAGATCGGCATCTGCTGGAAGTGGCCGAAGACCTGGGTCCGCATGTCGTAGATCAGGCCCTCGCCGATCAGGGCCGAGATCCAGCGCTGCCAGAGCGACAGGGCGGCGTCGGCCACGGCCAGGACGACCAGCAGGATGAACAGCTGGACGATCAGCTCGGTGTTCTTGGGGATGATCCCGTTGTCGATGATCGCCTTGTAGATCAGCGGATTGGCCACCCCGAGCAGGGCGTCGATCACGATCAGGACCAGGAAGACGACCAGCTTCGCCCGGTACGGCTGGGCGAACCGCAGGATCCGCCAGAAGATCCCGGGGGTCAGCTGCTGCTCAGTGACCGAGCCGTCGCGCCCGAATGAGCGCATCAGGCTGGCGGCGCCGACCGATCCGGGACGGCGGGCGTTCATCGGGTCAGCCCAAATCTGCCGAGCGCCGGCGCGGATCGCTCGACCGCGCGGCCGCTATCGGGCCGGGCATCTTCGTGGCGGGCCGGCACGCCCATCTGGTATTCCATCGCCTCCATTGTGATCCGGATTGCGGGGAACGCCTTCGGGCCAGAGTGGGCACTTCCATCGCCAACCCTGGAGAGGCCGCCACGGGCGTATCGATTCGCAGCCAGGTCGCCCGGGGCGGACAGAACCGTGTTAGCCCCGTTGTTCGGTCATCCGGACCGTGGGCGACCTGCGCGCCGTCCGCCGCTGGGTCGCCATGGGCGAACAAACTCGCGTCGGCGGGACTGTTTGGTCACCAGGTTCGGCAGCCACGAGCCGGATTGTTCGCTGGTGACGAACGAATCCGGCATATGAACGACTTGGAGGCTGAGACGGAGGTGCGTTCGGCCGATCTGTTCGCCTCGGGCGACACCGACGACAAGGGCCGGGACGCCGCACGAGACCGGCGAGTCCGGTTCGGCCGGCAGGGCCGATCGGACAGCCGGTGCGATCAGGCGGCCGGCGAGGGCCGGCGGGAGCGTAGCCTCGGCCGCTGGCACGATCCGGGTCGGCGGCGAAGCCGAACCTCGGCCGCTGGTACGATCCGGCCGTGGCTGATCGGGCGGAGCAGATCGAGCAGGTCCGTCAGATCCTGCGTGGCACACCCCTGATCGACGGCCACAACGACCTGGCCGAGGAGCTCCGCCAGCGGGCCGGGCTGCGAATCTCCGCGGTCGACCTGGGCCGGCCGGTCGAGGGCCAGATGACGGACATCCCGCGCCTCCGCCAGGGCGGCGTGGGCGGCCAGTTCTGGTCGGTCTGGGTGCCGCCCGACCTGCCCGAGCCGGAGGCGACCCGGCGGGCCTTCGAGCAGCTCGACATCGTCCAGCGCTTCGTCGCCGCCCATCCCGGATGCGTTCGAGCTGGCCACGACCGCCGACGAGGTCGAGCGAGCGTTCGCCCATGGCCGGATCGCCTCGCTCATCGGCCTGGAAGGCGGGGCGATGATCAGCTCCTCGCTGGCGATCCTGCGCCACTTCCATGCCCTCGGCGTGCGCTACATGACCCTGACCCACTGGCTGACGACCCGCTGGGCCGACGCGGCGACCGACCCGCCCCGGCACGGCGGCCTGACCGCGTTCGGGGGCGAGGTCGTCCGCGAGATGAACCGGCTGGGGATGCTCGTCGACCTGAGCCACGTCGCCCCGAGCACGATGGTCCGGGCCCTCGACGTAACCGAGGCGCCGGTCGTCTTCTCCCACTCGGGCGCCCGGGCGGTGACCGACCATCCTCGCAACGTGCCCGACGAGATCCTCGCCCGGCTGCCCGCCAACGGCGGCGTCGTCATGGCCGTCTTCCTGGCCGGGTTCGTGTCGACGGCCGCGATGGACTACGAGGCCGAGGAGCAGGCCCACCTCGACGCCCTGCGGAAGGCTCGCCCGGAGCCTCCCCGAGCCGAGCTCGACGACGCCCGCCGGGCGTGGCAGGCGGCGCGGCCGCGCCCGGTCGTGACCCTGGCCCAGGTCGCCGACCACATCGACCACCTGCGCGATGTCGCGGGCATCGAGCACGTCGGCATCGGCAGCGACTTCGACGGCGGAACGTGGCTGCCGGACGGGCTCGAGGACGTCTCGATGTTCCCGAACCTCCTGGCCGAGCTCCTCGCCCGGGGCTACTCGCCCGATGACATCCGGGGGGTCGCCGGAGGTAACGTCCTGCGCCTGATGCGCGAGGCCGAGTCCGTCGCCCGGCGGCTCCAGCGGGAGCGGGGCCCATCGGAGGCGACGATCGAGGAACTGGACGGGTCCGAAAACCCCTGAGCGGGTCCCGCCGTACCATGCAGTCGACCGCCATCGTGGCGGGTCCTCGAACTGCTGCGGAGAGATCCCGATGCGCCGATCCCGACTGATCATTGCCGTGGTGCTGGCCGTTGTCGGCCTCGCCTGGCTGGGCCAGGGCCTGGACCTCGTCAAGGGCAGCGCGATGTCCGGCTCGAACGTCTGGACGATCGTCGGGCTGGTCCTGCTCGTGCTGGCCGGGCTGATCCTGGTCAATGAGCGCCGGCGGCCCTCGACGAGCGCCTGACCTGGCGCCGGGCCGGCGGCCGCTCCGGCGGGAGACGGACCGATCAGGGGTCCTGCGACAGGATCACCACCCCGTAGGGCCCGACGCTGACCAGGCCGCCATCGGCTCGGTCGCGTCGAGGTCATCGGCGATCGAGCCGCCGAAGTCCTCATCGTAGGCGAGCGCGTCGGAGTTGAGCCGGACCCGCCAGCGCCCCGGCCGGGGCAGCGCGATCGGCACGTCCACCAGCGGCTCGATCGAGAGGTTGATCACGACGACGACGTCGTCGCCCGGTCCCCCATCCAGCCAGCGGTGCCAGGCCAGCAGCTTCGCCTCGTTGTCGGCATGGAGGATCGCAATCGACGGGCCGGTCAGGCCGGCCGACCAGCCGTCCGCGTTGCGGCGCAGGGCCAGCAGGTCGCGATGGAGCTGGACGATCCCGGCAAAGCGGTTCGCCTTCGACCAGTCGAGCGGGATCGTGTCGTCGAACCAGCCGTCCTCGAGCAGCTCCTGGCCCTGGAACAGCATCGGAATGCCGGGCGCCGTCAGGGTGATCGCGGAGCCAAGGGTCGCCCGCTTGCGGGCGAACCAGTTCCCGGCATCGCCCGGGGCGACCGCCTCGGCCAGGCGGACCTGGCCATTCGCGACGTCGTCGTGCGACTCGGTGTAGATGACCCGCGAGAACGGCTGCTCGCCGCCGCCGAGGAGCGCCTCGACGATCGCCCCGACCGGCCGGTCCTCGTCGGCCGGGGTGGTCAGGACGTCCCGGACGAGGTGCAGGAAGTGGGGCTCCCAGTGCGCCCCGAAGCCGGCGCCCCCGTGCTCGGTCGGGGTCACGAGCGGGCCGGGATCGCCGAGGTCCTCGGCGATCGTCAGCTTCCAGGGATGGCGGGCCCGGATCTCGTCGTTGAGCCAGGCCATGAACGACCAGCCATCGGGCAGCTCGGTCTCGGGCGTCTCATCGACGGTCCGGATGTAGAGGGTCGAATCGAACCGGAGCCCGTCGGCCCGGAACTCCTCGAGCCAGGTCAGGGCACTGTCGCGCAGGAACGAGCGAACCTCGCCCCGGCCATAGTCGGGCCGGGTGTTGCCCCAGGGAGTCACCGCCCGCTCGTCGTTGTAGAAGTAGATCCCGCCCCACTCGCCCTCGGCCCAGCCGTCGAACCGCCACAGGTCGAGGTCGCCCGGGCCGAGGTGGTTGTAGACGACATCGACGATCACGGCGATGCCCTGCTCGTGGGCCGCCCGGATGAACCGCTTGAACGCATCCGGCCCGCCGTAGGTCGACTCGATCGCGAAGATGTGGGCCGGGTTGTAGCCCCAGGAGACGTCGCCGGCCCGCTCGAAGGGGGGCATCACCTGGATCACGTCCACCCCCAGGTCGCGCAGCCAGGGCATCCGCCGGATCGCCCGATCGAAGGTGCCCGGCCGGTCTGCCCCGGCGGCGAACGTGCCGACGTGCATCTCGTAGATCACGATCCGGTTCCAGTCGGGCATCTGGAACTCGTGCTCACCCCAGTCGAACGCGTCCGGGTCGTAGACGACGGAGTTGCCGGTCGAACCGGTGACCTGGCGGGCGTACGGATCCATCCGCCACAGGACGCCGGAGGGGGTCTCCAGGCGGTAGCGATACTCGGCCCCGACCGAGGCCTGGGCGACCTCCGCCGACCAGGTCCCGGCCCAATCTCCGGCCTCGTCCTCGTCGCGCCCGAGGGGGATGCCCGGCTCGGTCCAGTCACTGAACGTGCCGCTGACCGAGACGGCCGTCGCGTGGGGCGCCCAGACCCGGAAGCTCACCCCGCCGGGATGAGGCACGGCGCCCATCCCGGGCACGGCCGAAGGTCGGCCGGCGTCGTCTGGGTGCCTGGGTCGAGCCGGAGTCACCCGGCGATCCTAGGCGATCAGGGACGGCCTACGGGACGAAGAAGCCGGTCACGTCGAAGACGACCTGGGCGCTCGCCCCGCTCGTGGCGGAATACGTCACGCTCAACGTCTGGCCCGCCCCGAGCCGGTCGTCACCCCGTTCGCCCGGTTGTCGCCGAGGGGGAAGTTGAGGGTCGACGTGCCCGGGTTGTTGGTCGGCGCGGTCGTCAGGCTGAAGTAGCCCGCCGCGGTCTGGCCGGTCACGGTCAGGTTGCCCGTGATCGCGATCGCGTCGGCCGGGATGTTCAGGTCCGGGGTTGCCGCCCGGTTCGCCACGTTGAAGGTCTGGGCGGCCCGGTTGGCAAGGGCATGGGGCAGGCCGAGCGCCGAGCGCGAGTCGACCAGCCGGTTGGGGGTCACCGCGATATAGGTCGCGCCGCTCATGTCGGCCATGAAGTAGCCGGTGATGTCGAAGACCACGTCGGCCTTCGCGCCGGCCTTGGCGACGTAGGTGATCCCGAGCGTGCCGCCCGGGCCCAGGGGAGTCGTGACTCCGTTTGCCCGGACATCGCCAACCGGGAAGTTCAGGGTCGAGGTGCCGGGCGTGTTCGTCGCGACCGGGGTCAGGCTCAGGTAGCCGGCGGACGTCTGGCCGGTCACGGTCAGGTTGCCGGTCACGGCGATCGCCCCGGCGGGGATGTTCAGCGAACCGTCTCCCAGGCCGGGCCGGTCACGGCGAACGTCTGGCCGGAGTTCGCGGCGAGGCTTGCGCCGAGGCCCTCGGCCGTGCGCGTGTCGACCAGCCGGCTGGGCGTGATCACGTGATAGGTCGACCGCCCGGATCCGTCGAGAAGTAGCCGGTCAGGTCGAAGATCGCCTGGGCCGTTGCCCCGGCCGGGCCGACGTAGGTGATCCCGATCGTGCCACCGGGTCCGAGCGGCACGGTTACCCCGTTGGCCCGGGTGTCGCCCGAGCGGGAAGTTCAGGGTCGAGGTGCCGGGCGCATCGATCGGCAGGGTGGTCAGGCTGACGTAGCCGCCGGCGGTCTGGCCGGTCACGGTCAGGTTGCCGGTGACCGCGATCTGCGTCGGCCGGGACGTTCGTCGGGAGCAACACCGGTGACCTGGAATGTCCGGGAGTGATTGGCCTGGAGGGCGCTGCGTCAGGCCGAGCGCGGAGCGCGTGTCGACCAGGCGGGTCGGGCGTCACGACGAAGTAGCTCGCCCCGGGCACGGACATCGGCGTGACCGGGGATGAGGCCGAGGACGGGGCGCCGGTGCCGACCGGGTTCATGGCCGTCACCGTGAACGTATAGGGCGTGCCGTTCGTCAGGACCATGACCGAGCAGCTCAGGGCGCCGTTCGTCGTGCAGGTCTTGCTGCCGGGCGAGGAGGTCACCGTATAGCCCGTGATCGCCCGGCCGCCGTTCGAGGCCGGGGCGTTCCAGCTGACGAGGGCCGAGCCGTCGGCCGGGCTCGCCGACACGCCGGTCGGGGCACCGGGCACTGTCGCCGGGATGACCGCATTCGAGGCGGCCGAGGCGGGACCCGTTCCGGCCGAGTTCGTGGCCTTGACCTTGAACGTGTAGGAGGTGCCGTTCGTCAGGCTACCGACCGTGCAGGCCAGGCTGCCGGTCGTCGTGCAGGTCTGGCTATCGGGAGTCGAGGTGACGGTGTAGCCGGTGATCGGGTGGCCGTTGGCGGCGGCGGCATGCCAGGTGGGAGGCCGAGACGTTGGCCGCGGTCGCCGCGACGGACGTCGGCGCTCCGGGAGCGAACCGGCGAGATAGGCCGCCAGGCCCGTTCGGCGTCCCGAGGCCCGGTCGGGCCGTCGTAGCCGGCCATGGCCGTGCACAGGTACGACCCGCCGCAGCTGCCCGTCGAGCCGCTCGTCACGTCGTTGAGCTGGGATCGGACTTGGCGTACGGATAGGTGACCGGATAGGTCCCGGCGCGGCCGGCGCCGGCCAGGGCGTAGACCCCGCCGATGATCGGCGACGCGACGCTCGTCCCACCGTACTGGCCCCAACCGCCCTGCGAAACGCTGTAGACGGCCACGCCGGTGGCCGGGTCGGCCACGGCCGAGACGTCGGCGATCGTTCGATTCGCGCACGAAGAATCCGTCTGGAATGAGGGCTTGGCTCCTGGCTCGTGCAGCCGCTGCCGGCGCCGGACCAGGCCGTCTCGGACCAGCCCCGGGCATTGGCGGCCGTGGTCAGCGTGCGTTCCACCCACGGCGGTCACCCAGGGCGATGCGGCCGGCCACTGGGTGCCGTAGCCGTCGTCTCCGGTGCTGAACGTGATCGCGATGCCGGGATGCTTGAGGTAGGCCGTGTCGGCGGAGGCTTCACCCGGGAACTCGGCGCCGCCCCAGCTGTTCGTGATCGACGTCGGCGCCGAGGGCCACCGCCTCGATCTCGGCCGTCAGCAGGTTGTTGCCACTCGAGTCATCCGCCTCGACCAGGATGATCTTGCAGTTCGGGCAGATCGCCGAGACCATCTCGATGTCGAGGGCCGTTTCGCCGTTCCAGCCAGCATTCGTTCCCGGATAGTTCGTCCCGCCATCCTGGTCGACCTTCGAGAAGCAGCCGTTCGCCGTGGTGCAGGCGCTCAGGCCGAACTGGCTGCGATAGACCCCCAGGTCGGACTCGGCGGACGCCAGGTCGTAGGCATCGACCACGGCGACGGTCATCCCGGTCCCGGCCCCCGAGGCGGCGTTGGGCAGGGCATAGGCGCTCTGCAGGTCGGCCGGTCCGTAGCCGCTCGGGACCGAGTTGGGTCCGAGCGCGCTCGGGTCATCGTCTTGACCGCGGTCGAGATCTGCGCATCGCAGGTCATCGTGCCGGGCGTGGCTGGCGGGCACAGCGCCCGGCTGGCGGGCTGGCTGCTGATCTGGGCAGGGCTGCCGGCAGCGACGGCCGCCGGCCACGAGCCGAGCGAGGACGACGAGCAGGGCTGCCGGGACGGCGGTTCGGGCAACCCGGTGGAACGGCATTCTTGGACAGTCTCCGAGCGATCAACTGCGAGGGTCCCGGCAGGATCGCAGAACGACCGGGATTCGCCCAGCCGCCGACAGTCCTGTTTGGCGCGTCCTGTCATCGGATTTCGCGCTATCGTCCGGGTCCGGGAAAGCGATCGTATCCCAGGAGGCAGATTCTGGACCTCGGTCAGATCAACGTGGGGCTCGCCATCGGACTCGGCCTGATCGTGCTCGGGCTCACGATCCTTCTGATCGGCCTGTTCTGGAGCGCCGGACGCCGCCTGCGGAACCTGGCCGACGATCCAGCCGTCGTACGCTGGATGATCGGAGCCGGGCTGCTCATCGCGGCGATCGGCGTCGGGCTGGCCACCGTGGCCGTCAGCGGAACGAGTTAGAAAGCGATGAACTTCGGCGCGGTCGGGGCAACGATCGGCCTGGCTCACCTGGCCGCCCGCCGGGTTCGGGCCGATCGAACCTTCCTGCTGGCCGTCTGGCTCGTCCTGCTGGCCGCCACGACCCTCGTCGCGGCGGCCTTCCAGTACACCGACACCGTCGCGATCCGGAGCCTCCGCGGCGCGCTCATCGATGCCTCGCCGACTGATCGCGGGATCTCGGTCCAGACCGCGGCGACGCCCGACCAGGTCGCCGGGTTCGACCAGTCCGTCTCGGGGATCCTGACCGGCGCCTTCGGGCCGGTCGCACCGGTCTACCTGGCTGCACGGTCGTCCTCGCTTGCGCCGGCCGGTCTGCCCAGTGACCAGGCGGCGACCCACCTGACCGTCCTCGGGGGCTACGCCGGCCTCGAGGATCACGCGAACCTGGCGGCCGGCCGCTGGCCGATCGCCGGGCGCAGCCCGGTCGAGGCGACGCTGTCGGTGCCGGCGGCGAAGGCCCTCGGCCTGGGGCTGGGCGACACCCTCAGCCTCGTCGACGCCTCGGTTCCGGGGGCGACCACGCCCTTGCTGACGGTCGTCGTGACCGGGACGTGGTCCGCCGACCCAGGCGATCCGTACTGGCTGGGCGACCCGCTCGACCTCCACGGCAGCGTCGACCAGGGATCGCTCGCCTCGCAGGGACCGTTCATGGTCGAGCCGGCCGATCTCCTGACCCGCGGCCTGATCCCCCACCTGGACCTGACCTGGCGGGCCGGCGTGGCCCTCGACCAGGTCGTCCCGGCTGACCTGCCGGGGCTGATCCAGGCCCTGCCCGGCCTGTCGCCGTCGATCAGCGCCGCCCTGCCCGCCCGCCAGGCCGTCAGCGTGAGCACCGGCCTGGCCCCGGTCCTGGCGGCGGTCCAGCAATCGCTCGACCTGGCCCGGGGCGGGGTCGCCCTGCTGGTCCTCCAGTTCGTCGTCCTGGCCGCGTTCGCGGTCATCCTCGTGGCGGCCCTCCTGTCCGAGCGGCGGCGGCGGGAGAACCGGCTGCTCGAAATCGCGCGGCGCGACCCGGGCCGAGACGATCGTGGTCAGCACCGCCGAAGCGATCCTGGTGACCGTCCCGGCC
Organism: uncultured Chloroflexia bacterium; assembly: GCA_963697135.1. Taxonomy (GTDB): domain Bacteria; phylum Chloroflexota; class Limnocylindria; order Limnocylindrales; family CSP1-4; genus Palsa-1033. Next base: position 18,321 of record CAVOMZ010000017.1, read on the forward strand.
GTCGTCCTGGCCCTGCCCGCAGCTGCCTTCGGCGTCCGGCTCCTGCTCTCGGTCGGCCCGCTGGCCGGCCAGGGGATCGAGGTGCCGGTCACGATCTCCAGCACGGCGATCACCGCGGCAGTCGCCACCGGCCTGGTCGCCGCGGCGGCCCTGATCGCCCCGTCACTCTCGGTCGGCGGCCGCTTCGCCACGCTCCGCCTGGGAATCGGGCGGGAAGGCTCGAAGGTCACCGGCCAGCGCTTCGGGATCGACCTCGCCCTCCTCTTCGTGGCCGGACTTGCCCTGTGGCAGCTCCGCCAGGCAGGATCGCCCGCCGGAGGCAGCGGCAGCGGCCAGGGGATCAGCCCGATCCTGGTCATTGGGCCGGCCGTCGGGCTGGCGGCCTGCTCGCTCCTGGCCACCCGGGCGCTGCCCCGGCTGGCCCGCCTGTTCGAGCGGGCCGTGGCCAACCGTCGAGCCCTGACCCTCCAGCTCGGGGCACGCGACCTGGCCCGGCGGCCGCTCCGCTCGATCCGCTCGACCCTGCTGGTGATGCTGGCCGTCGGCCTGACGACGTTCGCCCTCGTCTACGACGCCACCTGGTTCGGGTCCCAGGCGGACCAGGCGGCCTATCAATCGGCCGCCGACATCCGGGTCGTCACGCCGGCCTACCCGAAGATCGCGGCACCGCTCCTCGGGTCGGCCTACCGGGCGACTCGACGGAGTGACTGCCGCCAGCCCGGTTATCAGCGGCACGATCGACGTTGGAGGCAGCCTCCGTAGCGCGACTGTCCTCGGGGTCGACACCGTCAGCGTGCCGGATCAGGTCAACCTGCCCGGCGGTCCGAGCGGGCCGCTGGCCGGCGCCTTCCAGGAGCTCGCCGGGGCCCGTCCGAGCGCCAACGCGACGACCCTGCCGGGGACCCCGCGCCGCCTCTCGGTCACCCTCGACGCAGCGCTCACGACCCTCTCGACGAGCGCCTTCGGAGGTGAGGCCGGGGATGCGGTCGAGTCGCCCGCGGGGATCACCGTATCGGCGGTGATCCTCGATGCGGACGGGGGGGCCTGGCGGTTCAACGCGAGCACGGACGGCGGCTTCAACGGATTGGGCCAACAGCTGGTGATCCCCCTCGATCAGTCCGGCCTGGCTGGGGGAACGGCCTCGACCCAGGCCGGCGACCAGGGCCTCCATCTGGCCGCCCCGCTCAAGCTCGAGGCGCTCGAGATCAACCTGCTGGCAACCCGGGTCGACGCGACCACGAGCGGGACCCTGGACGTGACCACGGTCCAGGCCAGCGACGACCCGACGGGGGACGCCTGGACGGCTGTGCCGTTCAATGCCGGCCAGCCCGGCTGGGGCTGGCAGCGGGTCGATCCGGCCAGCACGATCGTGCCAGAGCTGAACCACCGGCCCGAGCCCATACCTGCCTCCGGCCGGTCAGCCCAACCGGATCGAAGTCGGCACGAGCGACAGCGGCGTGATCAACGGTTCCTTCGAGAACGAGGGCACCCTCTTCCGGGCATCGGCCAGTGGACCCGGGCCGCTCGTCGCCGGGGCGATCGCGGGAACGAGCTACCTGGCCGCGACCCAGCAGCACGTCGGTGACACGTTCACCGCCTCGGTGGCCGGCAACCCGGTCGACATCCAGATCGTCGCCGAGACCGAGGCGATGCCACCGCTCGACCCGGCCAAGCCGTTCCTGATCGTCGACGGCCCAACCCTCAGCCTGGCCGAGTACTTCAACGACGGCCAGGCGATCCAGGCCACGGAGTGGTGGCTGACGGTCCAGCCGGGAAGTGCCGCGGCGGTCACGACCAGCCTGGCGGCCGGCGCCGTTCTCGGCGACCACGATCGTGTCGCACGAGGCCCTGCTGGCGGCCCGCGAGGGCGACCCCGTCGCGCTCGGTGTCGTCGGAGCGCTCCTGCTCGGGGCGATCTCGGCGATCCTCTTTGCCGCCTTGGGCTTCCTGATCTCGGCCTCCGCCTCGATCGAGTCACGGTCTGACGAATTCGGCCTGCTCCGGGCGCTCGGCCTGGCCGATCGGCAGCTGCTGCGGCTGGCTGGCCCTCGAGCAGGCGCTTCTGCTGGCGATCGGGATCGGGGTTGGGATCGTGCTCGGGATCGCCTTCGCCGGCATCGTCCTGCCGGCGATCGACTTCACCCCGACCGGCCAGGCGCCCGTCCCGGCGGCGAGCCTCGTCGTGCCCTGGCCGGCCCTGGCGGCGATGGCCGCTGGGCGGCCTCGTCCTGCTGATCGCGACGATCGTCGTGGCCACCCGGGTGATCGGCCGGATCTCGGTCGCGGCGACGCTCCGGGCGGTCGTCGAATGAGCCTTCGCTGGCTGGCCGTGTGGTCGCCGCAGCCTGCGCTCGGAGCCGATCCGGACGCTGAGCGTGGCCGGCTTGATCGTGGTCACCGTCCTGCTCGCGTCGTCGGTCCCGCGGGTTCTCTCCGTGGCCTCGGATCAGGCCCTCCGCCAGGAGGCCGAGTCCGCCTCCGCGCCCGTCCGGAACCTCGAGCTCGTCCGGTCCGGGCGGATCGACGCGGCGCCCGGTGACCCGCTCCAGCTGGTCGAAACGGCGTGGGGACACCCTCCGGCAGCGCTACCCAGACCCGATCCCGGCCCTGACCAGGACGACCGGAGACGGTGGTCGACACGCCGCTCTGGCATCCGAGCGCGGGCACCCCCCTCGACAGCGTCCTGAACCTGCGGATCCAGTCGGACGTCGAGCCCCATCTCCGCCTGGTGAGCGGCCGGCTGCCGAGCGGAGCGACGAAGACGATCGCCGACCCGACCCCCGGCGCGGACCCGGACAGCCGGCTGGTCGTCCTGGAGGTCGCGGCCTCGACCCAGACGGCGGCGAAGCTCCAGGTCCCCCTGGGCGGCCAGCTGATCCTGGCACCCGAGCCGAGCGATCCGCTGGCGGCAAATCGGGGGGTCAAGATCGCGATCGACCTGGTCGGCACTTACCAGGTCATCGATCCCGACGATCCCTTCTGGATGAACGACCAGTCGGTCGACCACACGTACATCTACGCGCTTGGCGGAATTCACCGAATACGTCGGGGCCACGATGCTCCTGTCGCCGGCCGCCTATCCGGCCCTGATGGACGCGACCCTGGGCGCCCGCCTGCCGATGACCTATCGCTGGCGGTCCTACATCGACCCGGACGAGCTCCAGTCGGGCCAGCTCGACGACCTGGCCGCCGCCCTCCGCCGGGCCGAGACGATCTATCCGCCGGCCAACCCGGCCCTCGCCGGCGGGGGCATCGCCGGTCCGGCCCAGCTCGGCCCGGCGTCGCTCCAGACCGGGCTCCTGGGCCTGATCGAGACCCACCAGGCGCGCTGGCAGTCGGGCGCGACGATCCTGGCGATCCTGTGGACCGGCGTTGCCGTCGTGATCCTGGCCAGCCTGGCCCTCGTCGCGGAGGCGATCGCCCGGCGGCGCCGGTCGGCGCTGGCCATCGTCGATCGGCGGGGCGCCTCGGCCGGCCAGCTCGGCAGCGCGGTCCTCGGTGAGGCCCTCGTCCTGGTCCTGCCGGCGGCGCTGGCGGGCACGATCCTGGCGATCCTCCTGGTCCCGGCCGCGGACCTCGGCCCGAGCCTGATCGTGGCCGGGACGGTGGCGCTCGCCGCCGTCGCCCTCCTGGCCGGAGCGAACGTTCGCCTCCGGCGGGCCGCGCGATTCGGGCCGGGCCCGGGCGCGGCCGCCGGACGGGCTCCGGCCGGCTCGTCGTCGAGGCGCTCATCGTCGGGCTGGCGATCGTCGGGGCGATCGGCCTGCGCAACGGCAATGGCTCGCGACAGCTCGACGACGGCCACGGCCAATCCCCTGCTGGCCGTCGCCCCGGCCCTCGTCGGGCTCGCCGTCGGGATCATCGTCGTCCGGCTGCTGCCGGTCGGCCTGCGCCTGCTCGGCGCTGCCCTCGCTCGGGGCCGCGGCCTGGTCGGCGTCCTGGGCCTCCGGCGGGCAACCCGCGAAGGGGGCATCTCGGCCGTCCTGATCGTGGCCCTGACCGCCACGATGGTCGGCACGTTCGCCTCGGCCCTCCTCGACCGGATCAGCACCGGCACGACGTCGGCCTCGTGGCAGCTCGTGGGCGCCGACTTCCAGGTGACCGGCCGTGAAGACGACCTGGCGGCCTTCCAGAAGCGGACGAGATTCGGGCATCGTGGCCGAGTCGCCGATCACCCTGGACAGCGTCTCCGTGAGCACCGGCGGGGCGCGCAACCTGGTCGTCGTGGATCCGGCCACGCCTCGGCGCCGTCAGCCAGGGCACGCCGGCCGACCCGGCGATCCCCGGCGCGCTGCTCGGCCCGGTCTCGGGCGCGCTTCCGGCGATCGTGTCGGGCGGGGGCGAGACCACGACCCCGATCGCTGCCGGCCAGATCTTCACGGTCAGGTTCGGCGGCGTGCCGCTGTCGGTCCAGGCGGTCGACGTCCGGGCCGACTTTCCCGCCGCTCCGGCCGGCCAGCCGTTCATCGTCGTCTCGGGCGCCCAGCTCGGAGCGGCCTCGCAGGGCTCTCCGCCGGCGCCGACGGCGGTCCTCGTCCGGGCGCCCGAGCGGTCGCTTGACCAGATGATCGCCGCGGCCGGCGGCTTGCCGACGATCTCGGTCCAGAGCCGGACGGCCACCGAAGCCAGCCTGCGCAGCGCTCCGGTCGTGACTGCGGTGTCGCTCGGGGTCGCGACCGGAGCACTCGCCGTGCTGGTCTACGGCCTGCTCACGATCGTCCTGGCGATCGCCCTCGGAACGGCCAACCGCCGGAACGAGACCGCCCGGCTCCAGATCCTCGGCCTGTCGAACGGCCAGTCCGTCAACGTCGTCCTGCTCGAGTACCTGCCCGCGGTCGTCGTCGGGGTCCTGGTCGGGCTCGGCGTCGGGATCCTCCTGATCGAGTTCGTCGGCCCGGGCCTCGGCCTGCCGGCCGTCCTCGGGGTGGGCGAGCTCCTGCCGGCCGACCCGGACATCGGCCGGTTGGCGGTCCCGGCCCTGATCACGCTGGCGCTGGTCACCGGCGCGACGCTACTCTCGACCTTGCTCGAACGGCGCCGGGAGCTGGCGACCGCACTCCGGGATGGGACCCAATGACCGCGACACTGCCCGCCACCGGCGACATGATCGCCTGCGACAACCTGGTCCGGATCTACAGCGTGGCCGACGTCGAGGTCGTCGCGCTCCAGGGCCTCGACCTGCGGATCCGGACGGGCGAGATGGTCGCGATCGTGGGCGCCTCGGGCAGCGGCAAGTCGACCCTCCTCAACATCCTGGGCGGGCTCGACGTGCCGACCGCCGGCCGGGCCCTGGTCGACGGCCAGGACCTCGCCCACCTGTCGCGCCGGGAGCGGACGCGCTACCGCCGGACGACCGTGGGCATGGTCTGGCAGCAGACCTCGCGAAACCTGCTGCCGCACCTCGATGTCACCTCGAACGTCGCCTTGCCGATGGTCCTCGACCACCGCTCGAACCGGGATCAGCGAGCCGAGGAGCTGCTCGAGCTGGTCGGCCTGTCCGAGCGGGCCCGACCACCGCCCGGCGCGAGCTGTCCGGGGGCGAGCAGCAGCGGGTCGCGATCGCCGTGGCCCTCGCCAACGGACCGTCCGTGCTCCTCGCCGACGAGCCGACCGGCGAGCTCGACAGCGCCACCTCGGCCGACATCTTCGAGCTTCTCCGCCGGGTCAACCGCGAGATCGGGACGACGATCGTGGCCGTCACCCACGACCCGCTGGTGGCCGATCACGTCAGCCGGACGGTCCGGATCCGGGATGGCCGGACGAGCACAGAGACGGTTCGCCGGACCGAGCGTTCGGCCACCGGTGACGACCACGTGATCGCCGAGGAGTTCGCCGTCCTCGATCGGGCCGGTCGCCTGCAGCTGCCTCGATCGCAGATCGACAAGCTCGGCCTGGCCGACCGGGTCCGGCTCCGGCTCGAGGACGACCATGTCGAGATCTGGCCCGGCCAGGAGGACCGGCGATGACCTACGCCGACCCTGGGTCGGGCGCGAGCTCCCCGGGCAGCGCCGGCCCGGGCCGGGCCGCCGCCGCCGCGACGCGGACCGGGCGGAGCGACACCGGCGGTCGAGGCGATCGGGGTGTCCCGGGACTACCCGTCCGGCGACGCCACGATCCACGCCCTGGCCGGAGTCGACCTGCGGGTCGAACCGGGCGAGCTGATCGCCGTCCGCGGTCGATCGGGCAGCGGCAAGACGACCCTGCTCAACGTGCTCGGTGGCCTGGACCGCCCGACGGACGGGACGGTCGCCATCGAAGGGCGCGAGCTGGCCGGACTCTCGACGGCCGAATTGCTCGACCTGCGCCGGAGCACGATCAGCTTCGTCTTCCAGGGCTTCGGCCTGCTCCCGATCCTGAGCGCGGCCGAGAACGTGGAGATCCCCCTCCGACTGGCCCGGGCGGCTCCTCCCACCGGCGCGAGCGGGTCGCCCGGATGCTCGAGCTGGTTGGCCTGGAGGCCCGGGCCGAGCACCGGCCGGCCGAGCTTTCGGGCGGCGAGCAGCAGCGCGTGGCGATCGCCCGGGCGCTGGCCAACGAGCCCCGGATCCTGCTGGCCGACGAGCCGACAGGCCAGCTCGACTCGGAGACCGGCCACGTGATCATGGATCTGATCCGACGGGTCGTCCGCGACGAGCACGTCACGGCGATCGTGGCCACCCACGACCCGGCCATGCTCGACGTGGCCGACCGGGTCTTCGAGCTTCACGACGGGCACCTGATCGCGCGCGTAGGGGCGCTCACGTGGCCGAGCCGCGGCGGGCCGCAGCCGCTCAGTCGGGCTTGGCCGCCGGTGGGGGCTCGGGCGCGTGGTCGGGCGCCGCTTCCTCGTCGCTGACCTGGACGAGCAGGTCCCACGACACGTCCGCCGCTCCGAGCAGGAGCAGGAAGTTCACCGCGATCAGGTCGTACAGCGCCCCGCTCGTCCCATGTGTCCACAGATCGTAGGCCGCAAAGGCCAGCAGGACGACTGCCAGGAGCGACCAGGCCTGGCGCCGCAGGGCCAGGACCGGATGGGCGACGACCGACCAATGCAGGGCGACCGCGCGGATCCGCCGCAGGCCCCGGTATACCCCGATCACGGTCAGGATCGCGCAGGCGATTGCCAGGGACTGCGGGTCGTTCTGGGGAATCAGGACCGACAGCGAAAGGATCAGGACGAAGGTCAGGTTGGTGAAGGCCTGGCTGGCCCGCTCGCGCACGTCGACCCGCTCGGGCGCGTTCAGGGCGCCGAGATTGATCGAGATGCCCACGAACAGGAGCCCAAGCAGGGCGGCGGCCGCGCCGGCCGTCGCCAGGTAGAAATCGTGCCAGCCGAGGATCGCTTCGTTGAAGCTCACGCCTGGCAGCGTACAACGCAGGCTTCGGCCTCCGCGGAGCCGTGCATCGGCGCCGACCCGGGCCGAGGGGCGGCCGGAGTCAGCGATGAACCTTGCGGACCGCCTCGGCGAGTCCGGTGTCGCCGCGCTCCTCGAGGCCCTCGATCACCCCGTCCATGTCGGCGTCCGAGCGGTTCTGGCTCAGCTTCGCCTTCGCCTCGATCCGATCGATCAGGACCTCGACCCCGACGATCGCCTTGAGCTGACCCGCGAAATAGGCAGCCGGGGCGTCATCGACCGACCAGGGCTCGCGGCGCGACGCTTCGTAGTGCTTGGTCAGGCGCCGGACGAGGACCTCGAGCCAGTCCACGTCGTCGTGGATCACGAGCGTGCCATAGACGTGGGCCGTGACGTAGTTCCAGGTCGGCACGACCCGGCCGTGCTCGCGCTTCGTGGCATACCAGGCCGGCGAGATGTACCCGTCCGGGCCGCGCACGATGACCAGGGCCTGGCCCAGGGCCGCCGCCCGCCACTGGCCGTTGTTCCGGGCAACGTGCCCGACGAGCGAGCCGAGCGTGCCGGTGTCGGGCCGGCTGCGGGGCGGATCGAACAGGAACGGCAGCATCGTGGCGAGCAGGCCCTGGTCCGTCGAGGTGACCAGGTCGGCCGCGCCCTGGTTGGCCAGGAGCTCGTGGACGGTCTGCTCGTCGGGTTCGAAGTGGGCGGGGATGTACATCGCGGCCAATTCTACCGATGGTCCGGGGTGGCCCCCGATGCGCCGCCGAGCACCCCTTGACTGGCCGATCGGTCGTAGGCTAGGACAGCCAACGAACGCGGATGCTCAGCGAAGGAGGCGTGAGGTGGCTGAACCCAGGGATGGCCCGGCGACGGGCGTCGGCGCCGACCCCGAGCGGGTTGGCCTCGTCTGGATGGACGCCGAGCGCGCGGTCATTGCGCGCTGGCGCGAGGAGCCAGTGGTCGAGCGGCTCGAGAGCGGAGTGCCACCGAGGCGCACGGCCGTGGGCTCGATCCGGCGCGGGCCGGCCCGGCCGGCCAGCGGCGGTCGGGTGGCCGTGCATCGCACCGAGGGCCGCCACCTCGAGCTGATGCGCCGCTACCTGGCCGATCTGGCCGAGCGGGTGGCAGACCTGGAGGTGGTCGAGGTCAGCGGCCGGGGCCAGCCCCATGCCCGGTTCGCGGATCTCCTGCGGCGGCTGGCGGCCCATTCCAGCAGCCCCCAGCAGGTGACGAGTCGTTCGACGTCACGACGGCCGACCGATCCGCAGCTGATCGCCCGGTTGCGCAAGCTGACCGACGAAGAGCTGCCCCGCCGGACGAGCGGCCCGTACCGGACGCCCGAAGCCGGACCCGGCCGACAGGCACCACGCGACCACCCGGCGCAATCCGAAGCCGCGCCGGTTGCCGGAGCGGCGCGAGATCGACCTCGAGGTCGAGATGATGCTCGCCGATGACTGCCGATCCGGACCGGATCCGGACCCGGCCTGATCCGGACCCTGCCTGGTCCCTCGCTCGCTAGGGACCGCGTGACTCGAACAGGTCGCACGCCGTGAGGTCGGGATTCTGGCAGCTTGTCCAGACGATCAGCGTCCCGCTCGCCACGAACGTGGGCGCCACGACGGGGACCTGGCCGCTGCCCGAGAACACGGTCTCGAACGGCAACCAGTGGCTCCCGCCATCGGAGCTCCGTCGAACCAGGACCGTGTTCGGGACGGATGGGGTCGTGCCCGTCCGGCTGTAGGCCAGGACGATCCGGCCCGCCGAATCGACCGCGACCGACCCGCCGCCCAGGTTCGAGGCCGTCCCCGGACCGGCCAGCCGATGGCTCGCAACCGTCGCCCCGCCGTCCTTCGAGCTGAGCCCGATGATCGCGCCGTCGAGGCCCTCGACCTCCCCGGCCAGGTACGACCCGGCAGCGCTCAGGGCGGGCCAGCCGAAGGTCGGCTTGGCCTCGATCGTCTTGGCGCGAGGTACGACAGGCCGCCGTTGATCGATCGGCTGAGGACGATCGAATTGGCCGAGCCGTTGCCGCTCGGCGTCCAGGCCAGGTCAACGTTGCTGCCCGACGCCGCGAGGCCAATCAGGCCGTCGGTGAAGGACGGGTCATTCGGCAGGAATGTCGCACTCGTGACCCCAATCCGCTGGGCTGGCTCGAAGGTCTGACCCTGGTCGATGCTCCGCTGGACGATGATCGAGCCGGTGACCCGGTTCGTCCAGGCGACGAACACCCCGGCCGGGCTGATCGCCACGGATTGCTCGCCGATCCGGCGGGTCGTGACGACCTTGGCGATCGTCTTCGGATTTCCCCAGGTCAATCCCGCGTCGTCGCTGACCCGCACGATCAGGTAGGCCGCCGAGGCATCGTTGGCCCGGTAGGCAAAGACGACCAGCGAGCCATAGGCCGCGATCGCCGGGTCGCCCAGGACGACGGGATAGCGCGAGCTTGGCCGGGCCAGCGTGACGGTCGTGGACCAGTGCAGTCCGCCGTCGGTCGAGCGTCGATAGTCGAGCCCACCCGTTCGCGCGTCGACCAGGTGGCTGACCCCGCCGGCCGTGGCCAGCGAGCGGGCATACGAGCTGAACGCCTCGTGGCTCGAGGTGATCGCGAGAGGCGTGGTCCAGCTCGCCGCAAGGACCGGCGAGACCGCCAGCAGGAGGACCACGAAGCCCACGAGCGGACCAACGAATCGACGCATGACGAGCCCTCCCTGTTTCCTCGGCGCGCCCGGTACATCCAGTCGTATCCGGCACGCTAGTCCCGACCAGCGACGTTGTCGATATGGTGAGCAAAAGGACGACCGGCCGAACGATTTTGGTTCGGCCGGCCGCCTCAGAGGAGGGGGGACTCCCCGAGTCCGGAGTTGGCCCGGCTCCCGGGGGATGCACCCGGATCGTGGGCCGGGCCTCCTTGCAATTCGATTACGCCGATCGAGTTGGCTACGATCAGCGAATGGCTCAACCGGCGCAGACCGCCCCGAACCCACGCGAAGGCGCCGGGCCCACAGCCCGCAAGCTCGACGATGTACCGGGCTGGTTCTGGCCGATCGACCAGCAGCTCTTCGGCTGGTTGCTGGATCGGCAGTCTGACCTTGAAATCACGGGCGACCTCCTCGAGCTCGGGCCGTACCTTGGCCGGAGCGCGATTCTGATCGGCTGGCACGTGCGCCCGGGGGAGACGTTCACCGTCGTCGACATCTTCGAGGACGAGGCGCCGGACGCGAGCAACACGAACGAAGTAGCGCGGTCCTACGGGACCCGCCTGACGAGAGCACGCTTCGAGGCCAACTACCTCGACTTCCATTCCCAGCTGCCGGTGATCATCCAGGCACCGACGAGTGATCTGGCCGATGGGCGAATCCCGGCCGGAAGCTGTCGCTTCGTGCACATCGACGCCTCGCACCTCTACGACCACGTCGTGATCGACGCCCAGGTTGCCAGGGCAGCCCTCGGGCCGAGCGGGATCGTCGTCTTCGACGACTATCGCCAGCCGCACACGCCCGGCGTGGCCGCGGCAGCCTGGGGCGCCGTCCTGAACCTGGGCCTCAACCTGATCTGCTCGACGGACCAGAAGCTGTATGGGACATGGGGCAGCCCGACCGCGATCCAGGACGACCTCCTGAAGCTCGATGGCGACCGGGACAAATGCCGGATGGACATCGAGTCGGTGGCGGGCCAGCGGTTGATCCGACTGTCCGGTCCGGGCGTCGCCGGGCTGATGCCCGCCAGCGTCGCAGCTCAGCCCGCGGCCCCGGTCCGCCGTCCCGGTCGAGCGCGTCGCCTCGCTGTCGATCTCCTCCCACCGGTCGTGACCCGAGCCATCCGCCGCGGGCGCAAGCCCGCCCGGAACTGAGCCGGGTTCAGCCGACCTCGGGCGGGCGGCGCTCCAGGAGCAACGCCCTTGAGCTCGGCGGCGAACTCGAACTGGCCGGTCCCCTCGAGATAGTCCGGTCGAGCCGTCCGGCCGTCGAAGCCGCAGGCGGGGTCGGCCACGATCCTGGAGCACAGGTCGGCCAGCCCGGCCGCCAGGCCCGCCGCCGAAATCGACCTCGAGCGAGCTGATGTTCGAATGCCATGAGGCGAGGTCCTTGCCGCCAAAGCGGTTGGTCAGGACGAGCATCCCGAGATGGGCCATCTCGAGGGGTGGATAGCTTGGGTGGGGCGAAGACCATGAGCGAGACCCCGATCGCGGATTCGCTGAGCAGCGCGCCGTATTCGTCCATGCTCAGCTTGCCCCGCGACGAAAGGACGAGGCCGGCGCCCAGGTCGATGTCGGGGTGGCTCTGGCCGATTGAGACGACCGACCATTCGGGGGCCCCTGGGTCGGTCGCCGCCCAGGCCCGCAGGCCGTCGACGATGAGCGGAAACGCGTTGCGCGGCGTCTTCGGTCGACCGTAGACGAGGATCCGCCGCGGGCGGGCGACCCGCTGGGCGGGGAGGTAGCGCCGGAGGGGCTCGGCGAGGCGGGGCTCGAAGACGAACTCCCGCCGGAAGGACAGGCCCTGGCCGTGAAGGTAATCCTGGAGGAGCTTCGAGTTGAAGATCGCCAGGGTCGCGGACGGGTCCGCGTACGTGCCCCGGGCCAGGAGGAACTGGGCCGACCAGGGATAGAAGCCCGGCTCGTAGTCCTGGATCAGGTAGACCATCGGGCTGCCCGGTCCACCGAAAGCCGTGGCCTGCCAGGCGCGAATTCGCTGGGTGAGCTCGGCGGTCGTCCAGTACGTCGCGACGAAGACGTCGCCCGGGCCCACCGCCAGCTCCGTCGCCGGGTCGCCGAGCGACACGATCGAGCGGGCGATGTCCGAGTCATCGGCAGGACCTGTCCGGACGTAGCCGGGTAGGCCGGCCTCGGCCGGGTCGGGCGTGGGTCCGAGGGAGATGATCCTGGCCTTCGGAGCGCCTTCGGCCAGGGCCGTGAACAGGTCGAGGGCCGTCCTCACCCCTCCGAACACGCCGGCCGGCTGGACGGTCGGGACGATCAGGTTGAGTCGGTCGCCGCCGATGCTCGAGGCCCGGAATTCGATCGTTCGAAGCTCCGGAATGCGATCCCACGTCGGCGAGGCCGGCGGTCGAGCGGCCGAGCTCGAGGACTTCGGGGGACCCTGGACGAATAGCCGCACGCCCCGCGCCAGGCCGGTCAGGCGGGCGGACGAACGGACGCGTCGGCGGAGCCAGCCAGCCCTGCGCTGATCAGTCATGGGCTCGTCACGAGGACTCGCAGGTCCCCATCAGGGGTTGCTGGTCGTGAACGTCCAGGACACTCGGGCAAGCGGGTTGCCGGCGAGGTCGGTGATCCCCGGCTCGAGGACGACGAGGTACGACTTGCCGGGATCGATCACGCCGCCGCCGAAGCTGGCCGTGCGGGTCGCCGGGTCGTAGGAGATATCGCTGAAGATGTGCTGCTGGTTCGAGCGGTCGACCAGGAAGAACGTCTTCGAGCTGAGGCCCCGGACCTGCTCGGAGAACTGGGCATGGATCGCGGTTCCGTCGGGGACGTTCGTGGATCCGGCCCTGGGCAGCTTGCCGACCACGGTCGGCGCTGTCGCATCGGTTGTCGTGGTGAACGTCCAGCTCGAGCGGACGAGATGGTTCCCGGCGTCGTCGGTCAGACCACTCGTGGCAATGACCCGGTAGCGGGTCCCCGCCGCCAGCAGCCCGGATGGCTTGAACGTCGCGACGTGGGTGATGGCGTTGTAGCCGTAGGTACCAGCGACAAGGCCGGTCGTCCCGTCGACCTCGAGCTGGAGGGTCTTCGACCGACGCCCTTGACGTCCTCGGAGAAGCCCACGCTGATCGACGTGTCACGGGCGATACCGTGAACGGTTCGATCCGGCGAGCGCGAGGTGATCGTTGGCGGAGCCGAATCGTCCGTGTCGCTGACCTGGAACGAGGTGGCCTGGGCGGCATCCGAGGTGTAGTTCCCCGGCGCCCCCGCCTTGTAGTAGCCGGCCAGCTCATCGCTGCCAGCGGGCGGAATGGCGAACAGGGTATAGAGCCCGGCCTCAAGGCCGTCGCAGGAGTAGGCCCCGGTCGAGCTGCTCAGGCACGGCGCCTGGCCCGGATAGGCCTGCCCACTGCCGCCGCCCGGACTCATCTCGATGCCCGCCAGGGGCGCCGATCCGGGACCATCGACCGTCCCCGAAACCGCGCCGCCGCCCGGCAGGCTGATGTCGTCCCGTCGACATCGGGTCCGCCGGCGACGACCGGCACCGAGGTGGCTCCGGTTGACGTGGCCGAGTGGCCCGCCCGGGCCGAAATACCCGGCGACGTGATGCTCGGCGGCCGCCAGGATCGTCCAGCTGCCGGTCTCGATGTGGCCGATCGAGTAGCTCCCGTCGGCCGCCGATGTGGTCGTCGCGCAGCCCCGGCCGTCCGGGAGGTCACAGACCTGGACGTAGGCACCACTCAGGGGTGTCCCGTCGGCCCCGACCGTCCCACCGAGGGAGGTTCCGGCCGGGATCACGATCGGATCGAGGGTCGCGTTACTGGAGGTAATGTCGACCGGGCTGGCCGAGTTCTGGTCGACGAGCTGGCCATTGCCGTACGCCCCGTAAGGGAACGGGCTGTCGAGGTCGTCGCGCGGATCGGTCGTCGGCACGTAGACGATCCGGTAGGTCCCCGGCCAGAGGCCCCGGACGGCGTAGTCGCCGGGCGATGCCACACTGGCCGAGCCGCTGCCGAAGGACCCGCCAATCTCGGAAGCCTCGACCGTGATCGACGAGGCGCCCCCGGAGATATGGCCGCTGATCGTGTTCCCGACGACCAGGCTGAAGTCGATCCCGCTGGCATTGCCCGAGCGCACGTCAATCGGCGTTCCACCGAATGACTGGTCGACGATGGCACCAGCCTGGAGCGTGCCCATCAGGTACGGGCTGTCCGGCGTGCCGTAGGTCGAGAGGGTGTAGGTCCCGGGGTTGAGACCCTGGACCTTGAACGTCCCGTCGGCGGCAACGATCGCCACGTTGCCGCCCGCCTGTCCTGAGGCGTTGACCTGGATCCCCGCGACCGAGTCGGTGCCGTCCCCGGTGACCGCGCCCGAGATCGTCATCCCCGGGTCGAGGGTCTGGTCGATGCCGCTGACGTCGGCGCCTCCGACCACGACCGGCGTGGCCCCGCTCGAATCCTCGGACGAGCCTGGAGCGCCGTACCAGTGGACCAGCTCGTTCGACCCATCTGGCGGATCGAACCGAACCAGGTACGTGTCGTCGGGCACGCCGTGGAGCGTGTACGACCCGTCGGCGGCCGTGACCGCGCTCGGGCTGGCCAGGTTCGAGTCACTGCCCACGGCCGAGACGCCCGCGCCGGCCAGCGGCAGGTGGCCCGGGCCGTAGACGTGGCCGGTGATGTGGTGACCGGCCGGCAGGACAATGTTGATTCCAGACAGGGCCGCGGCCGGAGCCGCAGACCACGGACCAATCGCTCCGCCGAGGGCCAGCAGGGCCACCAGGCTGATCGCACCCGCCTGGTGGGCGAGGCGCCACATCCCTCGTGTCGACGAGCTCATCGGTCTGGTCTCCCCCTCGGCATCGGATGGCGTTCATTGGCGCAGGCAGGAATCGTCGGCCATGATGCATCAGCCAACGATCTGCCATCGGGCCCGAACGCCGAGACGGTTCAGATCGGCGTGACCGCAGGCTCGAGCGTCCGGCCGAGAAGCGAGCCGAGGCGGGCGACCTCCTCGGCCAGGGCGGCGGCGGGCGGCGCTCCCGACTCCCCGAACCAGGCGATTTGGACGACGTTGCCGGCCAGCTCCCAGGTCCCGGTCACGACCCCAGCCTGGACGACGACCGGCGCGATCCAGCCGCTCTGCTTGCTGACGAGGCGGCGGCGCGAGGTCGCCACGACATGGACGTCGTCGGTGCCGGGGCCGAGGACGAACTGGTCGAACCCGCCGAGCAGGCGGACGGCCTTCGTCGGGCGGGTCCGCGCGAGATCGGCGACATCCTCGGCCAGGACGAACCGGCGCTCGCCGTCCACCTCGACCTCAGCGAGCCGGTCGCCGAGCGCCTCGAACCAGGCGCGCAGCCGCCGGGCACCCATCCAGCCACGGGCCAGGAATCCGTGGAAGCCGTCGATCGAGTTCGGGCCGTAGGCCCCCAGGTAGGCGGCGATCGCCCGCGGACCCGCCTCGTCCGGATCCGGCACGCCGGGCCACTCCGGGCTGGCCGCCTCCGGACGGATGAACGTGACCCGGTTGCCCCGGGCCGGTCCGAAGCACAGGTCGCCCTGCCAGGCGAGCGGCTTGAGGAGCGTCCCCCAGCCCCGCATCAGCTCGTCCCCGAGATGCTCCAGGCCGGGCTCGGCAACGATCGCCGCGACGAGCTCCTCGCGGCTGAGCGGCCCGGCGTCGAGGGCCTCGCGGACGACCGGCCGAAGCCGGGCCCAGGCCTCGACCGGCATCCCGAAGGCGCGCTGCCAGCTCGGTCGTTCCCACGTCCGACCGGATGCCAGGAGCGACAGGAAGTCGGCTCCCTCGACCGGCGTGAGCAGGTGGAGCGTCCCGCGCATCGCCCAGGTCTTGATCAGGCGGCCATCGGCCAGGGCACGGCCGACCTCCCCCGGGCGCGCGGAGCTCGTCCGGACCCGGACGGCAAGATCGGCCG
The DNA here is from genome assembly GCA_963697135.1 of uncultured Chloroflexia bacterium. Lineage (GTDB taxonomy): Bacteria > Chloroflexota > Limnocylindria > Limnocylindrales > CSP1-4 > Palsa-1033. The sequence goes on from CAVOMZ010000017.1 coordinate 34,255, forward strand.
ACGAGGCGACCTGGGCCTGGACCCCGCACAGCCTTCGGACGACCGCTTCGGGCGGCAGCCGGCCGATCGGATCGAGCAGCTGGCGGTTCATCCGCCAGGCCAGGGCCTGCGGCCAGCTGACCTTCAGGACCATGGGCGGGCGACCATCGGCCAAGGTTAGCCGGAACGGCTAGCGTGGACGGCAGCCCAGCCCGATGGGAGGCCGTGGCCCGATGGGAGATGACGTGCCGATCCGGTCCTGGGCGTCCGGCTTCGCGGCCTGGTGTCGCCGCCTGGCCGGTGACCGCGGGGCGATCGCCTGGGCGATCGTCGTGGCCATCGTCTACGTCGGCGCGACCGTCCTCCTCGCCCGCATTGGACCGGCCAGGGTCAACCCGGCGATGCAGGCTGCGGTCGCCCTGGCGCACGGCCGCCTGAACCTCGACCTGCCGGCCGGAACGAATGACACGGCCACGGTCGGCGGCCTGACCTACCAGGTGATCAGCCCCCTGCCGATCGCGCCCTACCTGGCCTTCGTCCCGTTCCCGGCGCTGTGGGCGGCCTCGCGCTGGATCAGCGGCTGCGCCTTCGGGGTGCTGGCCGGCTGGCTGTGCCTGCCGTTCGCCCGGCGATACGCCGGACCCGGCCCGCGAGCGTACTGGCTGGCGGTGCTGGGCGCCTTCGGCACGCTCCTCTTCGACCTGGCCGTCCAGGGCGACTTCTACTACCTCGCCCAGGTCCAGGCGATGCTGTTCACCCTTGTCGCCCTGGTCGAATGGCGCGGGCGCCGGCGCGGCGTCGTGCTCGGGGCCGCGTTCGGCCTGGCCGCGCTCGCTCGCCCGACCGTCCTGCTCGCCGCGATTCCGTTCGGGATCGCCTTGATCGTCGCCTGCCGGGGCCGGCGATTCCGGACGGCGTTCCGGTATCTCGTGCCGATCGGGCTGGCCGTCGGCCTCAGCGCGATCTACGACGCGGCTCGCTTCGGGAGCCCGCTCGAGACGGGCTACGGGATCTCGGCCCTGGCCAATCCCGTCCTGGCCAACGCCCGGGCGGCCGGCCTCTTCTCGATCCGCCATGTCGCCGACAACCTGGCCCTGCTGATCGGCCAGGGCTTTGGGTTCCGGGACCGGTTTCCCTTCCTCGTGCCGGACCCCTACGGCCAGTCGATCCTGCTGACCAGTCCCGCCCTGCTGATCGCGGTCGGAGCCGGCATCCGGCGGCAAGGGCGCGGCGATCCTGTGGGCGGCAGCCGGGCTCGTGACGATCCCGCTTCTCCTCTACTACGGCGGCGGAGGCTGGCAGACCTACGGCTTCCGCTACTTCCTCGACGCCGTTCCGTTCCTGCTGGCGCTCGTTGGCCTGGCGATGCGGCGCCACTTCGGGCGGCTCGAGCAGGCCCTGGTCGGGCTGAGCGTGGCCTTCGTGGCCTATGGCCTGGTCTGGGCCTTGTTCCAGTAGCGGACGCAGCTCCGTCCGGGCAACGCTTCGGCTACTTCTTTGGTGCCTTCGGCGGGAAGCTTGCGACATGGGCCAGCGAGCGGGCGATCCAGGCATCCAGGACCGGGCGGTCGGCGATGGCGGGCAGCGTCACGTAGCCGCCCATTGGCCGCTCCGCCGGACCGAACGGTCCGGCCCCTTCGGTTGCCAGCAGCTCATCGGCATCGGCCCGGGCAAGCTTGACCCCGATATCGGCGCCGAAGAGGCCCATGAACATGTTCCCGTTCACGAAGGCACCCAGGTTGCCGAACATCGGCTTGACGGCGACTCGTGGATCGGCCGGGACGAGGGACTCGAATCGGGCCCGGTCGGATTCGGTTGGCTTTGGAATTTGCATCGCAGCGGGACCTCGGTCAGACGCGAACCGGGATTAGCGGGTCGTGGTGCTTCCGCAGGTGACATCACCGGTCACGTGGAGGGTGTGCGGCGGCCCGGCCGCTCCCGCGGCCAGCCGCTCCACGAAGTCGGCATCGACGTGAGCCCCGCCGACGGACAGGTTGACCGTGCCCTGAGGGGCGATGTCGTAGGCATGCTGGGGCGGTCCATCTGGCCCATGGCTGAAGATCGTCGAGCCCTTGGCCGTCAGGAAGAGGGTCATCCCGGTCTGGGTGCTGCCCGAAGGGATGATCCCGGTCACCGAGACGGCATTGCCGTTCACTTTGTCGACGACGCAGGTGGCCCTGAAGGCGCTGAACGGTCCGGTCATCGCCCCCTCAGCGGATGCCCCGGAGAAGACGATCGTCGAGGTCCCGGCGGTCTGACCCGCGCAATCGACGGAGCCCGTCACGTGGCTGATCGTGCCCAGGGTGCCCGGCTTTGACTCCGGCGTGGGGATGATCGTCAAGGTCGAGTCGAAGGCGGCGCCCGTCGCCGGATCGAAGCTGGTCACGCCCGTTCCCTGGAACTCTCGATCGGTGTACGACGCGCCGGAGCCGGCCCGCTCGCTGACTCCGATCGAGCCCTGGTTGAGGGTGATCAGGACGACTGCCTTCTTGTCGGGCGAGGCGGCGAAGAAAATGATGTCGGGGCCCGAGAAGGTCGGGTTGTCGCAGGTGGTCCCGAAGCTGCTGCTCCACGTGCCCGTGACGTTGCGGTCGCCCGCGGTCGTCAGGACGAACGTCGCCGGAGCCGAGCTGCGGGCAGCCACGGATGGGGCGCTGGACGGGGGCGCCGACGGGCTCACCGGCGGGCTCGACTCGGTGCTGGCCGGGCTCGGACTGGCCAGGACGGGAGTCGGGTTCGGGGACGGCGGGCTGGCCGTGCCCCCGCTCGAGCAGGCGGCGGCCAGGACCGCCAGCGCCGCGCCGGCGAGGAGTGTGCGGCCGGGGATGATGCGAACGGCGCTCGTCATGTCGGTGCGCTCCCAGCGGCTGGACTGTTTGCCGAGTATTCGTCGCCGGTGCCAGCGATGATTGCCCGCAGCCCAACCCGTCCATCATGACCGTTGCGGAGCGATCCACCAGCCCGGCGAAACCGAGTCCGCCCGGCTCCATCCCGACCGGGTCGCCCGGCTCCATCCCGACCGGGTCGCCCGGCTCCATCCCGACCGGGTCGCCCGGCTCCATCCCGACCGGGTCGCCCGGCTCCATCCCGACCGGGTCGCCCCAGGCGAACAAACAGCCGTCAGCGGGCCATCGCAAGGACTGCCCGGACCCTCGTTTCGTCGGGTTGTCCGCCAGGAGCGAACGATTGACGCGAATCCGAAGCGACTCGGCGGGGTCGAGGCCCGGATTACCTCGATCTGTTCGCCCCTGCCGACGCCGCATGGCCAGGCCCTGCCACTCGGCCAGGCCCTGCCACTCGGCCGGGCCCGGCGCTCGTCCAGGCTCAATTCTCCGGGGAAGTCACTGAGCCCCGGTGGTAGGGTGACCCGATGAACGGCTCCCTGCTCGAGGACGCCTTCGGCCACCACGTCTGGGCGACGATCCGCCTGATCGATGCCTGCGACGGCCTGTCCCCGGCTCAGCTCGAGTCGCCGGTTCCCGGCACCTACGGCTCGGTCATCGACACCCTCCGCCACACCGTGGGAGCCGACGCCGGATACCTGTTCACGATCAGCAACGGCCGATACCCGGAGATCGACGAGGACTCGTTCGACCTGCCGATGCTCCGTCAGGCGATGCTCGCGAACGGGCCGGCCTGGGCCGAGCTCCTCGCCGGCGACCTCGACCCGGCGGCGACCGTCGTCCGCCATCGCGACGACGGCTCGACCAGCTCCGCGCCATTGACGATCCGCCTGGCCCAGGCTCTTCACCACGGAACCGACCATCGAAGCCAGGTCTGCACGGCGTTGACCAACCTCGGCATCGAGCCGCCCTCGATCGATGCCTGGGATTACGCGTTCAAGGACGGCCGCCTGAGCGACACCCCGCCGACCACCTGACGCCATATCGGGTCTCCTCAACCTGGAGGCATCCAGGGCCGGAAATAACCCCCAGTGTTAGCAGACTGCAAGGTTGGCCGGTTCCCGGGGCCGATGTCCCGCGGGAATGGCCGCCGCGGCCTCGTTTCACGCTTGGCAAGCTCAAGTCGAGCGTGATCCTTGGTCGGATCGAGCGATTGGGACGGCTCACAGCGCCTGAAATGCGCCGGCTAGAAGTGGGGCTTATCAATCGCCTCGAGAGATCGAGAGATCAGGGCTCGGCTCGAGAGCTCGGCTCGAGAGCTCGGCTCGAGATCGGCTCAGAGCTCGGCTCGAGAGATCGGCTCGAGAGCTGGGCTCGAGAGCTCGGCTCGAGGGCCACGTCGATCTCGGGCGTTCGTGACCGGGCCAGCCTCAGGCCTCGTCCGAGTCCTCGTCCAAGCCGCTGAATCCGTCATCGTCATCCGACTCCGGCAGCCTGCGCCGGCTCACTCGGGGCATGGCTTCTCGAGCGTCGAACGGCATCCGCTCAGCGTCCTCGTCCAGCGCGTGGAGCGACCGGGCGAGCGGCCGGTTGATGATCAGGGTCAGGCCTTCGTCGGTGACCAGCTCCGTCCCCGCCGGTATGAGATCTGGGCCTTCGTCAGTGGGACCCAGGGCGGCCGGCGCACGACCATCACGAGCGGGTTCGAGGCCGGCGTGCCGTGGATCTCGCCGATCACCTCGTACGGCCCGAGCTCCGCGATCACCTCGATCGTGCGGGTCCGGATCCGGCGGGTCGGGTCACCTCGAATGCCCGTCGCCACGATGGCGTATAGCTCGTTCAGCGGGACATCGAGCTCCGGATGGCTGACGACCCGGTCGTCCAGGATGCTCTCGATCCGGGCCTCGCGGACCTGGAGCTCGGCCGACGCGTTGAGCAGGTCGCTCAGGCGCCCTTCGCCAGGGCTCGAGCTTTCCGAACAGCCGGCAGTCGGCGGCATAGGCGTCGAAGTCGATCACCCGCTCATCCTAGTCCCGACGATCCAGCCTCCTGCCGCCTCCCGGACCGCGTAGCCTCGGGCTCAGCCCCCGTGCAGCTCGCACGACAACCAGACCCGAGTCCTCGGAGCAGGATCCCGTCGATCACGATCGGCCTGGGGATAGCCCGTTGCCTGGGGAACGCGTCGCGCTCGATCGAGGCCATCCTGAAGCCCACCCGCTGGTAGAACCGCGGGCCCCGGTGTCGGACGGTCGGATGCTGTTGAAACCAGCATCCGTTGCCGGCCGTCGGCCGCGGACCGTTCGATGGCCGCCGCGACCAGGGCTCGCCCGATGCCCGCGCCCTGGCGGGCCGGGAGCACGGCCAGGCTCTTGAGCTCGACTTCGCCGGGCTCGGGACCCTCGATCGAGCTGGAGGTGCCCGGCGATCGCGTCGTCGTCCGATGCGATGAGAACGCGCCCGAGGCCGATGTACCCGTCTGCGGCTGCGACTTCGAATCCTGCGGCGAGCTCGAACATCGGGCGGAGCTCGGCCCGCGGACACTTGGTACCAGCTGATCCGGAGAGTCATTCGCCAACCCTAGGCCGAAGGCGGTTCCGGCGGGGGATAATCGGCGAGTGACGACAACATCGGAGCAGGCTGCTCTTTCGGTCGATCACCTCTCGAAGCGGTTCGGCGACCGCCTTGCCTTCGACGACGTCTCGTTCGAGGTGGCCCGGCGAGGTCTTCGGATTCCTCGGTCCGAACGGGGCCGGCAAGACGACGATGGTCCGGACCCTGGGCACGCTGCTGGCCCCGTCGTCGGGTTCGGCCACCGTCGCCGGCCTCGCCCCTGAGCGCCGAGAACGGGGTCGAGATCCGTCGGCGAATTTCGATCATGCCGGAGTCGCCCGGCCTGTACACCCGCCTGAGCGTCGCCGAGAACCTCGAATGCTTTGCCGGTCTGTATGAGCTGGCGGACCCCGGACCCCGGATTGAGCGGGCCCTCAGCGCGGTCAACCTGGCCGCCCGGGCAAATGACCCCTGCGGCACGCTGTCAAAGGGGCTCCGCCAGCGGGTCGCCTGGCTCGGGCGCTCCTGAACGACCCCCAGGTCCTCTTCCTGGACGAGCCAACCGCCGGCCTCGACCCCGTGGCGGCCCACGACGTCCACGACCTGATCGACGGGTTGCGCGAGCAGGGGGTCACGATCTTCCTGACGACCCATCGGCTCGAGGAGGCGGAGCGGCTGTGCAGCCGGGTTGCGATCCTCAATACCCGGCTCCAGACGATCGGCACGCCCGACGAGCTGCGCGACCGGCTGTTCGCGAAGACGCTCACCGTCCGGACGGTCGGTCCGCTGCCCGATCCCGAGCGCCTGTTCGTCGGCCTGCCGGCGGTGGACTCCTGGCGCCGGGACGACGCCGGGGCGTACCACCTGGCCGTCGCCGACCCGGCAGCCGCCGCGCCGCCTCTGACCCGGGCGCTGGTCGCCGCAGGGGCGGACGTCCTGTCGATCGCCGAGGAACGCCAGACGCTCGAGGACGTTTACCTCGAGCTGATCGGCGAGGACGTCGAGGCGGGCGTCAGATGAGCTGGACCCGGATCCGGGCGATCTTCCGCAAGGAGGTGCGGGAATACCAGCGCAACCGATCGATCGTTCTGACAATGGCGGTCATCCCGCTCGTCTTCGTCGCCGGGCCGCTGATCAACATCTTCGCCCTGCCGCCCGATGCAGCAGGCCAGCTGCGCGTTCGAACACATCCTCGTCTACATGCTGGGCATCCCGGCGATCGTGCCGGCGGTCATCGCGTCCTATTCCGTGGTCGGCGAACGAAATCCAGGGCAGCCTCGAACCCGTCCTGACGACACCGATCCCGCGCGAGGAGCTCCTGCTGGCCAAGGCCCTTGCGGCGCTCGTTCCCTCGCTCGATCATCTCGTACGTCGTGTTCATCGGAGTGGTCGTGGCGATCGAGCTGTTCGCCCAGCCCGGGATCGCCTCTTCGCTGATCCTGGGTCCCGATGTCCTGGCCCAGGTCATCTTCACTCCGCTCGTGGCCGGCTGGTCGATCTGGGTCGGGATCGCCATCTCGACCAAGGTCAGCGAGGCCCGCACGGCCCAGCAGCTCGGCACCTTCGCCAGCGTCCCCTCGGCGATCATCGCCGCCCTGATCGCCTACGGCGCGATCGCCGCGACGCTCCAGCTGGCCGTTGGTGCCGCCGCCCTGCTGATCGTCCTGAACATCGCCGGCTGGCGGGTCACGTCAACCCTGTTCGACCGCGAACGGCTGATCGCCGGCGCCCGCTGAGTCCCGACCGGGCCCGAGGGACTGGTTGTTGATCAGCCCGTAATGGTTTGGAAAGATTGGCTGGCGATACTGGCGGTAGCCGGCTCGGGGACCGCATCGCCAGCCGGCCACAGGCGAACGACCCGACATGGACACCCGCACCTCCTCCGCGGGCCATGACCGGGTCGTTTGTTTTCCGTGGGAGATGTTGACCCCGTGCTAACCCGGGGCTGGTGGCCGATCGGCCGCCGGCGGCTCTACCGTCCGAGCGATGGAACGACGAAGGATGGAAGCAGCACGCCGCTGAACGGGCCGCGCCACCGTCGCAGTGAGCGAATGGCCGGGCGTGGCCGCGGCGAGCCTCTGGCCCCACTCTGGGGGCGGGATAGCCGCCGCCGGTCCGCCTGGCCGAGCCGTCGCGGGGCCTGTCCAGGGTGTCTCGAGCCGGCCGGTCCGGACAGCGAAGCCCGCTCTGCGACTTCACCGGCCTTGCCGACGGACAACGTCCAGCCGGAGGTCCGAAGGCTCGTCAGCTGGTGAGCGCGCCTCGGTCGAACCAGATCCGCTCCCCGTCGAAGCGCTCCGTGACCGGGTCTGTGGCCCGGGTCGTTCAGACGGTCCTGGCGAGGCCATCACGCCGGCAGCGGCACTGATCGGGATGGCGAAGCCGATCCCCTCGGCCGACGACGAGCTGGCGTTGATGATCCGATCACAGCGCCCGTGCTGTCGACCAGCGGCCCACCACTGTTGCCGGGATTGATCGCAGCGTCGGTCTGGATCAAGCCGCTCAGGTCGTGACCCTGGCCGGTCAGGTCATCGGCGATGGTGATCGAACGGTCCGTGCCCGACACGATCCCGGTCGTGACCGAGCCCGGGAACTCCCCCAGCGGGTCGCCGATCGCCAGGACGGTTTGACCCAGCTGGGGGGACGAGCTCGAGGCGAGGGCCAGGGTCGGCAGCCCGGTCGCGCCGACTTTCACGACCGCGACATCAAGCGAGGTGTCGCTCGAGACAACGGTCCCCGGGAACGTCCGCCCGTCGGCCAGGGCGACCGTGATCTGGGAGGCGCCCTCGACGACATGTGCGGCAGTCAGGATGTAGCCGTCCGACTCGTAGATGAAGCCCGAACCGACGCCGGATCCGCTCTGGCTGCCCGGCCACTGGCCGGTCGACGATGAGGTCGTCTGGATCGTGACCACGGCCGGGCCGTCGGCGGCGGCAATCGAGGCGGCCGAGCTCGTTGTCGTCGAGGCGACCGTGACGTTCGCGCTCGTGCTCGAGCTGGCGGCCGCGGTCGCGGCGGTGGATGAGGTGCTCCTGGGCACGAGGGCAACGGTCAGCCCGGAGGCCAGGGCCGCCGACAGGAGCGACGCGGCAAACAGGCGGCCGAGCCGCCGGGCCGGCGCGGACCACGCGCCGAAGCCTCCACCACTGCCACGGCTCGGGCGACGGGTTCGGGCGATCCGACCGCGAGGTCCGGGCCGGCGATCGCCTGCGGCTCGATTTCTGAAAATGGCTCCGACTGGGGCAGGCCCAATGGTTCGTTCATGCTGGCGTGGCTCCCGCTGTGTCCGGCAGGTCGACCCGGGTTCGGGGGTCGCGGTCCTGCGCAAGACGAAGGTGCCTCCGGCCATCTTGCGGTTGGGTTACGCGGATTCGAGCCAGGACGACCTACTGGCTCGGGTCGGCTCCGCGCTCGCTGGCGCCGACGACCTTGAAGGCGTGGACGTCCTCGTCGTACGTCCGCAGCTCGGTCGTCTCAAGGCTGTAGACCCAGGCGTGGATCCGCAGGCTGCCGGCGGCGAGGCCCTCGCTGACCGGTTCGTAGGTCGTCAGGTTGGCCAGGCTGTCGAGCGCACAGGCCTCGATCGCTCGCGGCAGCTCCTCGGCCGGGTCGAGCTCCATCGCTCGGACCCGTTCGACCGCCGGGCGGAGGTCGGCGAGCCATCGGACGAGGTCGGAGTCGGCCGGGATTCCGGCCAGGTCCCCGACCACCGCCATCACCCCGCCGCACGTGTCGTGGCCGCAGACGACGATGTCCCGTACCCCGAGCTGCCCGACGGCAAACTCGATCGCTGCCCCGACGCTCGAATCGGGATCGCCCCGGGCCGGGACGCGATTGGCGACGTTGCGGACGATGAACAGGTCCCCCGGTGCGGCGTCCGTCAGGAGCTCGGGCACGACCCGCGAATCCGAGCAGCCGATGAACAGGGTCGAAGGATGCTGGCCGTCGCGATGGAGCCGGGCGAGCAGCTCACGCTGGCTGGCGGCATAGCCCCAGCGGAACCGGCCGTGCCCGGCAAGCAGCTCATCAGCCATCGGTTGGCAGTATGGACTGCAGCCCCTGCGTGGTAGCGTCGGCGGCAAGGTACACGGTTGGAGGTTCGACGTGGAGCTCGGGTTCATCGGCCACCCGAACGAGATCGCCGGGGATCGGGCCGTCGGCAGGCTCCGACCCGGCCTTGTCGCGCTGCTCGTGTCTGGTCGGCGCGGGCTGCTCCCCGTCGGCGACCGGCACCCCCCTGGTTTCGACCGCCGGAGGACCGCCCCGGATCGTGGGCAGCGTGACGGCCGAGGCCTGCCCGGCGAATGTTTCGCCGCCGCCTTCGCCCTGTCCCACCCGGCCGCTCGTCGAGGCGACCGTCGTCGTGCGCGACACGACCGGCAACGAGCTCGGCCGGACGACGACCGGGACGGACGGTTCGTACACCTGCCGATCGGCCAGACCGGCCCGGTCGTCGTCTCGGCCCTGATCAGCGGCGGTTTCACCCAGCCGCCGGCTCCAGTTACGGTGACCTTGTCATCGCTCAGCGATGTCGAGCAGGTCGACCTCGTCTTCGTCCCGCCCAGCCCATGACGCCAAGGCTGGTCTCGCTCGCGCCGAGCCTGCGGTTCGCGACGGCCTGGCACGTCCTGTGGGGCGCCCTGCTGATCCCTTACGCCCTGGTCGTCGTCCTGGTCGTGGGCGGCCTGGACCCGATGCAGGACCTGGTCGATGAGCTGGCAATGAGCTTCCTGATCGTGCCCCTCGTCCTGATCGTCACGCTCCCGGTCAATGCCGGCCTGGCCGTCGGGGTCGAGCTGCTCCTGCGGGGCGTGAGCTGGTGGGTCGGCGCGTTGATCTCGGCCGCGTTCTTCGGCGCCCTGTGGCTCCTCCTGGCGACGATCTTCGACCTGCCGGCGCGCATTCGGAGCGTCGGTCGAGCCGGCGGCCTTCGGCCTGTGGGCGGCCGGCGGCGGGGCGGCCTACGGCTTCGTCGTCGCCCTCGGATTCGAATCGAGCGGCGCGCGGCTCAGCTCCCCCAGCTGACCTCGAGCCCACGCGAGGCGCCGGGCAGCGGCAGGGTCTGCGCCTCGGCTTCGACGGCGTCCCGCTCGGACGGCGACAGCCTCCGCCAGGGCTCGATCGTCAGGCGCGACTCCGCCCGACGCCACGTCCCGACCAGCTCGCCGTCAAGGAGCAGCGCACCGGGCCAGACGCGCGGCGTCCACAGGGCGGATCGTTGCCCGGCATCCGGCACGAGCAGCTCGCGATCCGCCCCTTGGAGCAGGGTGTAGGCGTCGCCGCTCGGCAGGAACCGCACGACCGCCGTCGCGCCTGCCGGGTCGAGACGATGAGCCAGGCATGCCGGCGGCCTGGAACGCCGGCGCATCGGCGGCCAGGATCCAGCGATCATCGAGCGGCGTTCGGACGGGCACGATCGACTCGCCGAGCGCGCCGAAGGCCCGTCGAGCCCCGGCCGGTCCAACCGACGACCAGGCCCCGAAGGCGTCGGCCGTCGAAGGTCCGTAGACGTGCAGATAGCGCCGGGCGAGCTCGAGCCGGGCCTCGCCGGCATCGACGGCGGGCGCCGGCACGGTCCACACGTCCGGCGACCGGGCACCGTCCCAGCGGATCAGGATCCGGCCGGTGAACGCTCCGCGACGGAGCTCATTCGGCCTCAGGCCAAGAGCGTGGCCGGCCTTGCTGTAGGTCATTCGCCGCCCGGCCAGGTATTCCTCGAGGCGATCGGCCATCTCGATCCCGAACCGGCGCCAGCGGGCGTCGTCCGGTTGCCGGCCGAGGGTGAACACCGCCCGGTCCACCGCCGCGATCACGTACACGCTGAAGCGGGGGCCCCAGACCTGGATGAGCGAGTCATCCTCCCAGTGGGTCGACTCGGCACCCTCGACCCGGGCGTGGATCGACAGGAGGGCGGCCCGCGGGACACTGTCCTGGAGGCCGGCCCAGGCCGCCCGTCGGAGCGAGTCCGGGCCCGGTGGCAGCCGCCGGGTGAGCGACCCGGCCGCCCGGCGGTAGGCGAGAACCTGGGCTCGGCTGAGGGCGAGGGGCCGGCCGGTCACGCGATCCCCGACGCCGTCGACGGCCGTCCGGGCAGCCCTAGTTGTGGGGCTTCTTGTCGGGGTCGGACGAGACCGAGGGGACCGCCTGGACGGCGACCTGGAGGAGCATCTGGTTCAGGCCGTCGGCGATTGCCTTGGCCAGGTTCGGCGACATCCGGATCCGGCCGACGATCGCGCTCGGGTCCTCGTGGGCGCCTGCGACCAGCATCGGCTCCGACCGCTGGAGGGTCAGGGTCACGCCGAACGGGCCGGCCGTGACCGAGAAGCCGTCGGCATAGATATCCGGGTAGTCAGCCACGAGCACATCCTCCAGGTCCGGGCCAGGTCGCTCCATCACTGCCCACAGCGTGACCCGATAATGTCCCGACGGCAAGACACAGTGGAGGGTCATCCTGATGGCCGAGCTTCCGCCAACTGAGCGACCCCCGTACGTCGCGGCGCCGGACCGCTACGAGACGATGCCCTATCGCCGGACCGGCCGGAGCGGCCTCGACCTGCCGCCGATCTCGCTCGGCCTGTGGCACAACTTCGGCGAGGATCGGCCGCTGGCCAGCCAGCGGGCGATCGTCCGCCGGGCGTTCGACCGCGGGATCACCCATTTCGACCTGGCCAACAACTACGGCCCTCCGTTCGGGGCGGCCGAAGAGTCGCTTCGGCCGGATCTTCCGGTCCGACCTGCGCCACTACCGGAACGAGCTCGTCATCTCGACCAAGGCCGGCTGGGACATGTGGTCCGGCCCATACGGCTTCCTCGGCTCGCGCAAGTACCTCCTGGCCAGCCTCGACGAGAGCCTGGCCCGGATGGGCCTCGACCACGTCGACATCTTCTACTCCCACCGGTTCGACCCCGACACCCCGCTCGAGGAGACCCTGGGCGCCCTCGACACCGCCGTCCGCTCGGGCAAGGCCCGCTACGTCGGGATCTCCTCGTACTCCGCCCAGCGCACGACCGAGGCGGTGGCCATCCTGCGGTCGCTCGGCACCCCGCTGCTGATCCACCAGCCCAGCTACTCGATGCTGAATCGCTGGATCGAAGGCGGCCTGCTCGACGTCCTCGGGCAGGAGGGGGTCGGCTGCATTGCCTTCTCGCCGCTCGCCCAGGGCCTCCTGACCGATCGCTATCTCAAGGGCATCCCGGCCGGCTCGCGGGCGAGCAAGGGCGACTCGCTCAGCACGGGGATGCTGAGCAAGGCGAACCTGGCCAAGGTCAAGGCGCTCAACGAGATCGCCGCCCGGCGCGGCCAGTCGCTGGCCCAGATGGCGATCGCCTGGGTCCTGCGGGACCCGCGGGTGACCGCGACGGTGATCGGGGCGAGCTCGGTCGAGCAGCTCGAAGACAGCCTCGGGGCGCTCAATCGAATGGACTTCGACAAGGCCGAGCTGGCCGAGATCGACCGCTACGCAACCGAGAGTGGGATCAACCTGTGGCAGGGCCCGAGCACAGCCTAGGAGCGTGATGGACACTGACTCGCTGGAGCTCGGGCTCGCCCTCAACGGACCTCACGACGGGCCGATCCTCATCACGCCCTGGCAGGGCCGATTCCTGTCCTGGACCGCCGACGTCCTGATCTATGTCGTGGTGATCAACCTGTTCGTGGAATACGCCCCGAGCGTGATCATCGAGTCGTTCACCGTCTCGCTCCTGACCGCCGTGCTGCTCAAGCTGCTGCTCGACTCGATCCTCGGGCTCGAGCACCGGGTCCGGGCCTGGTTCGCCCGCCGGAGCGGCGCCGGCTGGCGCATCACGGGCCTGGCGACCACCTGGGCGATCCTGTTCCTGTCGAAGTTCCTGATCATCGAGGTGACCGCGATCGTCTTCGGGAACCAGGTCAAGCTGGGCGGTTCATCGAGGTCGTGGCCCTGGTCATCGCGATGATCGCGGCTCGCCGGTTGATGGGCCTTCTCTATCGTCGCCTCGGGGGTCCAACCGGCCCCCGTGGCATGATCCCGTCGTGACGAGCACCGACGATGAGGCCCGGCCCGGCCGGCCCGGAGCAGGCGACCGCCCGGGCCGAGGTCCAACATCTCGTTGACCTGGCCTGGCTGCGCCGGGTCCGCGACCGGATCGACCGCGAGTATGCCGAACCGCTCGACGTTGAGGCCCTGGCCCGGGGGGCCCACATGTCGGCCGGCCACCTGAGCCGCGAGTTCCGCCGGGCCTTCGGCGAGTCGCCCTACAGCTATCTGATGACCCGTCGGATCGAACGGGCGATGGCCCTCCTGCGGCGCGGCGACATGAGCGTCACGGACGTCTGCTTCGCGGTCGGCTGCTCCTCGCTCGGGACGTTCAGCACGCGCTTCACCGAGCTCGTCGGGCTGCCGCCCAGCCGCTACCGGCGGAGCGAGGAACAGTCGATCGCGGGGATCCCCTCCTGCGTGGCGAAGCAGGTCACCCGGCCGGTCAGGAATCGAGAAGCCCCGGTCGGGGACCCGGCCTAAGGTGACCGGGTCGCCGGCCGTCGGCCGGCGCGACCGAACGCCGTCAAGCGCAACCCAGGGAGCGACGATGAGCACCACCCACGGAATCAAGACCGTGCTCCATCCGGTGACCGACCTCGAGGCCTCGAAGAAGGTGTACACAGCCCTGCTCGGTCTGCCACCGGCACAGGACGCCCCGTACTACGTCGGCTACGAGGCCGAGGGCCAGCACATCGGCCTGGTCCCGAACGCCGGAGCCCAGGGGATGGCCTCGCCGGTCTGCTACTGGCACGTCCCGGACATCCAGGCCAAGCTCGACGAGGTGACGGCCGCCGGCGCTACCGTCAAGGAAGCCCCGCACGAGGTGGGCTGGGGCCGACTCGTGGCCTCGTTCAGCGACCCGGACGGCAACGTCCTCGGGCTGATCCAGGACCGGTGACGGCCGTTCCCGGCCGCGACCCGACGAGGACCGACCCGGAGTCGACCTCGCGCCCAGCCCGCCGATCGCCACGAGCTGATCCGCGTCCAGGGCGCCCGGGTCAACAACCTCAGGAACATCAGCGTCGAGATCCCGAAGCGCCGGCTGACCGTGTTCACCGGCGTCTCGGGCTCGGGCAAGAGCTCGCTCGTGTTCGGCACGATCGCCGCCGAGTCGCAGCGCCTGATCAACGAGACGTACAGCGCCTTCGTCCAGGGCTTCATGCCCACGCTGGACCGGCCGGACGTCGACGTGCTGGATGGGCTGACGACCGCGATCATCGTCGACCAGCAGCGGATGGGCGCCAACGTTCGATCGACGGTGGGCACCGCGACCGACGCCAACGCGATGCTGCGGATCCTGTTCAGCCGGCTCGGACAGCCCCATATCGGCTCTCCCCAGGCCTACTCGTTCAACACTCCGTCGGTCCACGGGGCCGGCTCGATCACGGTCGAGAAGACCGGCGCGAAGGCCGAGAAGAAGACCTTCTCGATCACCGGCGGGATGTGCCCCCGCTGCGAGGGGATGGGGACGGCCTCCGAGATCGACCTCGGCGAGCTGTTCGACGAGACGAAGTCACTGGCCGAAGGCGCGATCACGGTCCCGGGCTATACCGCCGGGGGTTGGAACTACCGCCTCTACGCGTCGTCCGGCTTCGTTGACCCGGACAAGCCGATCCGCGAGTACACCGACAAGGAGCGCCACGACTTCCTCTATCGGGAGCCGACCCGGATGAAGATCGAAGGCATCAACATGACCTACGAGGGGTTGGTGCCCCGGATCCAGGGATCGTTCCTGTCCAAGGACCAGGACACGCTCCAGCCGCACATCCGGGCGTTCGTCGACCGGGCGGTGACCTTCACTGTCTGCCCCGCCTGCGGCGGAACCCGGCTGGCCGAGGCCGCCCGTTCAAGCCGGATCGACGGCGTCAGCATCGCCGATGCCTGCGCGATGCAGATCAGCGACCTGGCCGCCTGGGTCCGCGACCTCGACGAACCATCGGTGGCCCCGCTGCTCGACGCCCTGCGCCACCTGACCAGCTCGTTCGTCGAGATCGGGCTCGGCTACCTGAGCCTCGATCGATCGGCCGGAACGCTCTCGGGCGGCGAGGCCCAGCGGGTCAAGATGATCCGCCACATCGGGTCCTCGCTGACCGATGTCACGTACGTCTTCGACGAGCCCACCACCGGCCTCCACCCCCACGACGTCGAGCGGATGAACGGGCTGCTCCGCCAGCTGCGGGACAAGGGCAACACGGTCCTCGTCGTGGAGCACGAGCCGGAGGTGATCGTCACGGCCGACCACGTCGTCGACCTCGGGCCCGGCGCCGGGTCCGACGGCGGGACGGTCTGCTTCGAGGGCACGGTCGATGGCCTGCGAGCGAGCGACACGCTGACCGGGCGGCACCTGGGCTACCGAGCCGCCCTCAAGCCGACGGTCCGGACGGCGTCCGGCAAGCTCGAGATCCGCCACGCGAACCAGCACAACCTGCAGGACGTCAGCGTCGACGTCCCAGTCGGCGTGCTGTGTCGTCGTGACCGGGGTCGCCGGGTCCGGCAAGAGCTCCCTGATCCATGGCTCGATGCCGAAGGGAGCCGGCGTCGTCGCGATCGACCAGGCCCCGATCAAGGGCTCCCGGCGGAGCAACCCCGCGACGTACACCGGGCTGCTGGATCCGATTCGGAACACCTTCGCCAAGGCGAACGGGGTCAAGGCCGCGCTCTTCTCGGCCAACTCCGAAGGCGCCTGCCCGGTCTGCAACGGCAACGGCGTGATCTACACCGAGCTCGGCTTCATGGAGACCGTCGAGTCGCTGTGCGAGGAGTGCCAGGGAAAGCGGTTCCAGGCGAGCGTCCTGGAGTACAAGCTCGATGGCCGCGATATCAGCCAGGTGCTCGCGATGTCGGTCAGCGAGGCGCTGGCATTCTTCGGCGGCGGCACCGCCCGGACCCCGGCCGCCACGGCGATCCTCGGCCGGATGGCGGACGCGGGGCTTGGCTACCTCCGGCTCGGCCAGCCGCTCAACACGCTCTCCGGCGGCGAGCGACAGCGGCTGAAGCTGGCGATCCAGATGGGCACCGAGGGCGGGATCTACGTCCTCGACGAGCCGACCTCGGGCCTCCACCTGGCCGACGTCGACCACCTGCTGGCGTTGCTCGACCGGCTGGTCGACTCCGGCAAGTCGGTCATCGTCATCGAGCACCACCAGGCGGTGATGGCCCATGCCGACTGGATCATTGACCTCGGCCCCGGCGCCGGCCACGATGGCGGCCGGGTCGTCTTCGAGGGCACCCCGGCGGATCTCGTCGCGGCTCGCTCCAGCCTGACCGGCGAGCACCTGGCCGCCTACGTGGGCAGGAATCGAGAAGCGCCGGCCGCCACTGCGGCCGCAGGATGAACGACATGGACATCACGATTCACACGAGCTTCCTGCCTCACGACGACCCGGCCGCCTCGCTCGCCTTCTATCGCGACCACCTCGGCTTCGAGGTCCGGGGCGACGTCGGTTACGGCGGGATGCGCTGGATCACCGTCGGGCCGCCCGGCCAGCCGGACACCTCGATCGTGCTCTTTCCGCCGTCCGCCAGTCCCGGCGTGACCGACGAGGAGCGCCGGACGATCGCCGAGATGATGGCCAAGGGCACCTATGCCGCGATCATCTTCGGCACCAGGGATCTCGACGGCGTGTTCGAGCGGCTCGAGGCGACCGGGGCCGAGGTGGTCCAGGAGCCGGCCGAGCAGCCCTACGGCGTGCGCGATTGCGCCTTCCGGGATCCGGCCGGCAACCTGATCCGCTTCCAGCAGCTGCGCTGATCGCGGGCAAGACGAGCGGCCCGATGGCGTCGTCGCCAATGCCGAGAGCTACCCGGTGTTCCGGGTCTCGAACGCCTGACCCGCGGGCTGATCGCCGGGCCTGCGCTCAGGGATCGGTGTTGAGGCAGCGAAGGGCGGCCCGAAGCGCTCGCTCAGGCAGCGGGATCCGGGCCGAGCGGTTGAGCCAGAGCTCCGTCCGGGCAGCACCCGCCGCCGCCTCGCACCAGGTGATCACGCCGCCCAGGCGCAGATAGCGGTCGTAGAAGTCCCGGGGGGCCCGCAACCCGTCGCCGTCGATGAGTGCGGGATCCTTCGTGTCTGCCCGAGATCGCAGGCCTCGAGCCGCGCCGGCCACGTCGAGAGCCCCGGCCGAGTTTCCGCTGATCGCGACCAGGAGCGCGTTCGGGATGCTGGGCGGGAGCTGTCGAAGCTTGGCCAGCAAGGGCGCCTCGAAGTCGGTCGCCGCCGGGATGCGCCGCAGCCGGGTGACCTCGAGGTTGAAGGCCGTTCGGGTCCGGTAGCTGACCGTCAGGTCGGGGCCGCGCCGGCCCGAACCGTAGGCCTCGAAGGCGAGCTCGATCCGGGGATCCGCCAGGAGCAGGCAAGCCGTCCTAAGCTCGGCCCGAACGTCGCGGATCGCCTCGGGATCGGCCGCCGTCCGCAGCTTCTTGCCGATCTTCGCGTGGTGAAGCTCGGCAAAGGCCCGGAACCTCGCCGAGCCGGCCAGCCAGCCGTTCAGCTCGTCGGCGAGGTCCGCCGATCCGCGTTCTCGCACGTCATCGACCATGCCGCGTACCGTTCAGCTGAGGCCCGGCTCCGGGCTGGAGACCGGACCGCGCAGATCCTGGAAGAGCAGGACGATCATGATCGGGACGAACGGGGCGGTCACGATCAGGGCGGCCAGGGCAACCAGGCCGCCGAGCCCGAGCGCGAGCGGCGAGCCGGACCCGAACAACGCCTCCGCCAGGGCCGAGCCGGCCAGTGGCACGAGCGGAATCACGAGGCCGACCAGGAAGCTGGGGACGGCCAGGCTGAGCAGGACCTGAACCCGGTTACCCAGGCTCAGCTCGCTGCTCCGGCCAAGCGCCGAGCGCAGGCCGCGTCGCTCGAGCGCTGCGATCGGGATTGCCAGGATCCAGCGAGCCACCGCGTAGACGAGCGCGATCACCCCGCCAATCACGGCGAAATCGACCGCGATCCCCAGCAGGGGCAGGTACTCGGGCTGAATCGTGTCGATTGAGGTGGACGTCAGGGTCTGGCCCAGGAACTCCACCTCGAGTTGGACGAAAACGATCCCGGCCAGGATGACGATCACCAGGGGGACCACAAACGCGGATGATCGAGCCACGATCGTCGCCAGCCCGGGCCGGGCCGGGGCCCCTCCGTTCGATTTAAGGAAGACGGTGAAGGCCACGGTCAGGAGCACAATCACGGCGAAGCTGGCGGCAGGTCCAAGCGCCCAGACGAGCTCGGCCGGACCGCCGTTCGGGAGATACGCCGTCGCGAATTGATGGAGCGATTTGGGATCGTCGCTCGAGAACAGGTTGCCGCCCAGGAGGTCCTGAAACTCGCGGAGCGTCGTCGCATAGGCGGGCAGGGTGATCAAGCCCAGAATCCCCTGGATCGGAATGGCCAGGGCGAGGACCGTTCGCCAATGCGCCCGGTACGTCTGCCAGGTGAGGGCCAGGCGGTCGGGGATGCCCCGTCGCCGGTCGCGTGCCGGGCTTGCGAGCGTCTGTCCCCAGCCCGGAATTGGATCGCCGGGGCCCATCGATCAGCCGACCCGCCGCACCGCTACCGTCCCGCCGATCTTGTCGTGCCAGCCCTGTTTGCGGGAATCGAACGCCACCCAGATGAAGCCGATGTACAGGATCCAGATCGAGATGATGTAGCCGACGTAGCGCAGGAGGGCACGTTTGAAGCTGATCCGCGAGCCGTCCTGCTCGTTCCGGATCTGGATTCCGAGGAGCTGCTGGCCCGGGGTCGCCCCGCGCCTGGACCAGAAGACCGTGAAGTAGAGCAGCTGGAGCAGGAAGACTCCAAGCCAGATGATCGCGGCGCCCGAGAACAGGTGGACCATCGCTGCGTTGATCGCGGCAACCGCCTGGGGACTCTCGACCAGTTGCCCGGTCGTCGGGTCGACGTACAGGCCCTGCCCGCTCAGGGCGCTCAGATCGGCGGACGACAATCGACTGAGGATCAGCGGCACGACGATCAGCCACGTCGGGATCGCCAGGATCAGGCCGTCAAGGAGAAACGCCCAGAAGCGCCGCCAGAACCCGACGTAGGCATATCCCGGAGCGGGGCCGGTCTGCACCTTCGGCACCACCCAGCCCGACGTCGGTGCCCAGGGCGCCTGGGCCGGGCGCGGCTCGTACAGGACGGACAGCCCATCGGGTCCGACCTTGTGGGCCACGACGACCCAGCCGTTGGCCTCCGCCTGGCGGCGATCTGCCTCGTAGGCGACCAGCGCGGCCTGCTGGTCACCCGAATAGTGGCGTTCAACCCGTTGCGGCGCTGGGACTTGCGGTGGCGGGCCGGGGACTTGCTCGTGCGGGCCGGTCATTGCGTGCCCCCCAATCGATCAGATGCCTGGGCGCTGCCACAGGGTACGCCGCGCGTCATCAGTCGAAACGACCCAAACGTCCCGCCGCTGTGATCGACGTTGGGTCACCTCGACGACACCCGCTGCGCGTCTGGCGAGTCACTTGGCTGGCCGCGGGATTGACCCGCCAGGTGTCGGTGGCCTGATCGCAGGAATTGCAGGCGGACCCGGAGAATGACCGCAGATCGAGGACGATCAAGTCGGCCTCCAAGGAGGGTCAGATGAATCCCTACGAACGCCAGATGCTCGTGCAGCACCAGACCTCGAGCCTGCTCCGGGACGCCGACGCGGCGCGGCTGGCCAGGGACGCTCGCCGGGCCGGGTCGCCGGCCATCACCGACCTGATTGCCGGTCCGTCGATGATCGATCGGATCCGGTCGAGCTGGACCGCCGTCCACGCTCACTGGCAGCACGGCGTGGCCCGGGTCACAACCGAGTCGGATGTGGCGGGACACATCTCCCACCTCCCGGCGCACTCGGGCCGGCCGGCCTGAAATACCGAGCCCGCGAAGGCGGCAGCGGTTTCCGCTGCCGCCTTATTCGTTGGGACGCGTGCCCACCTCGGTACCAAAGTCCGGTTGCCCTCGAGCTCGTCCGTACAAGGGACGCAAGCGACCTCGTTGCCTAGCCTGAAGCACCTCAGCTCCGCATGAACGAGGCGACGTGGGTCGGATCTACGGCTTCTTTGGATCCTGGTCGGAGACGCTCAGCGCCCTGTGGCGCTCGCGCCGGCTTGTCTTCCTGATCGCCACCGGCCAGGGGCTCGTCGAGTACGCCCTGCTGCTCGTCCTCGTGGCTGTCCTGGTGATCGGCGTGATTGCCTTCGCCGGCGGGCGAATCTCGACGACCCTGAGCGCTGCCGGAGGCGCCCTCGGCAGCCCCTCAGGGAGCGCTGTGCCGACCCTCGGCCCAACGCCGACCCCGACCGCGACGGCCAAGGCCACGGCGACCCCCAAGCCCACGAAGACGCCCAAGCCGACGGCGACGCCCAAACCAACAAAGCCTCCGAAGTAGGGCACACCGCTCGCCCGGCTTCCGACGCGGCGGTGCCCGCTAGCGCCTTCGCTGATGGCTGCCGCCTGTCGCCTCCGCTACTCTCGATCGATGCAGGCCGGTCGATTGAGCAGCTTGTCACTGGACGAGACGATCAAGATCCGGCGCGAAGGCGCGGCCGACCGCGACGCCGTCGACGAGGTTCAACGGGCCGCGTTTGCAGACCACGCGGCGCAGGTCGCCGGGCTGGTCGAGTCGTTACGAGACCTGATCAGCGATGACTGCGGGGTGTCACTTGTGGCCGTCGAGCGCGGTCGAGTGATCGGGCACGTCATGTTCACGCCGAGCCTTCTTGATGCGCCCAGGGCCCTCGTGACGGTCCAGGTCCTCAGCCCGCTCGGCGTCCTCCCGGCGGCACAACGCCGGGGCGTGGGCAGGGCACTCGTCCGGCGCGGGGTTGAGATCGTGGCCGGCCAGGGCGCGCCGATCGTGTTCCTCGAGGGCAACCCGGCCTACTACTCGCGCCTGGGTTTCGTCGCCGGGGCCTCGCTCGGCTACCGCCGCCCGTCGCTGCGCATCCCGAAAGCCGCGTTCCAGGCGATGAACCTCCCGGCCCGAGAACCCTGGATGACGGGCACGCTCGTCTACTCCCATGTCTTCTGGGACCACGATGCAGTTGGATTGCGGCGCTAACCTATGTGACCGGAGGTTTCAGTGGCAACGAAAAGCGATTTCACCGCGACCGAGTGGGCCGCACTCGCCAAGGGCGTCACCGGCGCCGGCATGCTCGTCTCGCTGAGCGACCGCGACCTGTCGGACTCGTTCGGCGAGGTCGGCGCGCTGGCGAAGTACCTGGCCGGCCAGCAGGTCGCATCGCCCAGCGAGCTTGTCCGGGAGCTGGCCAAGACGCACGGCACCGGCTTCGGCATCACGTCCTCGCCGGAAAAGATCCGCGCCGAGACGATCGAAGCCCTCCAGGCGTCGGTCACCACGCTCACGGCCAAGGCGCCCGACGAGCTCGAGCCGTATCGGGGTCTGGTCCTGGGACTCGCCCAGGCCGTGGCCGAAGCGAAGGGCGGCGTCGTCGCGGTCGAGACGGCCACGATCGATGCCCTCCGTGGAGCGCTCGAAGCGCACTGACCCGACGGGGACATCCACGGGGAACGGAGCGTAGGTGGCCAAACGCCTGACGTTTCGCCCGGCTCTCGGGCTCGGGGTCGTCCTGCTCGCCGTGATCGGCAGCGCAATCGATGCGATAGGGGGTTGCTCGATCCTGGACCCGGGTCTACCATGCCCCGGCGCCCGTCGCCGGGCTGCGGTTGGAAGCAGTGCGCAGGAGGCAGGGATGAAAGGTCGATCACCCTCGCCGGCGCACACCCCGTGGAGCGCCGGCACTCGCCTCCGCGGCTGAGCGCCTCAACCTGACCTCCTAGAGCCGGGCGGGCGTCACCGCCTGTCCCGTGTTGCCGGCAGCTGGCCGGCCGGAGGTCATCGATGTGTTCCGCCTTATCCCGGCTCGGCCGCGGCCCTCCCGCGCCCGCCTGACCCTCGTCGCCCTGCTCGCTGTGGCCGGGCCCGGCATCGTCTCGGGCTTCGCCGACAACGATGCCGGAGGGATCACCACCTACTCGATCGCAGGGGCCACCTTCGGGTACGACCTGCTGTGGGTCCTGCTCGTCTCGCAGCTCGCCCTGATGGTCACCCAGGAAGCCGGCGCCCGGCTGGGCCTGGCGACCGGTCATGGCCTGTCGGGTCTGATCCGCGAGCAGTACGGCGTGCGCTGGGCGACCCTCGCCGTCCTGACGATGCTGGCCGCCAACCTGGGCGAGACGGTCGCGGAGTTCGCCGGGATCGGCGCGGCCCTCGACCTGTTCGGCATCCCAATCCAGCTGAGCGATGCCCTGATCGCGGCCTTCGCAATGGTCATCCTGCTGGCCCGGGCAAACTACCGCCGGATCCAGGTGTCCTTCTTTGTCGTCGTCGGGATCGCCGTCTCGATCGCCTATGCGGTCAGCGCCGTCCTGGCCCGACCGGACTGGGGGCGGGCCGCCGTATCGCTCGTCATCCCCCACGGCGACTTCACGAATGCGGCCTACATCCTGACCGTGATCGGGGTCGTGGGAACGACGATCACGCCCTGGGGCCAGTCGTTCATCCAGTCCTACGTCGTCGACAAGGGCCTGACCGCCAGGGACCTCCCGGGCTCCCCGGATCGACGTCACCGTCGGGTCATTCCTGACGAACCTTGTCGCAGCATTCATCGTCATCGCCTGCGCGGCCACCCTGTGGACCCACGGGATCGTGATCAACGACGCGGCCGATGCGGCCAAGGCCCTGGAGCCACTGGCTGGGCCGGCCGCCACCGCACTCTTTGCCTTCGGGCTCCTGGCGGCGTCGCTGCTTGGGCTGGGGACCGTCCCGCTGACCAGCGCCTACGCCGCCTGCGAGGCGTTCGGTTGGGAAGGCAGCCTCGACCAGCGCTGGTCGGATGCCCGGGCGTTCTACGCACTCCTCGCCTTCTTCGTCGGATTTGCTGCGTTCTTCATCCGATTCCCGGCCTGCCCCTGATCGCGGTCCTGTTCTTCAGCCAGGTCTTCGACGGCCTCCTGCTGCCGATCATCCTGGTGTTCGTCATGCTCCTGGCGCGAAATCCCAGGGTGATGGGCGAGCTCCGCAGTGGTCGTCGAGCGATGCTCCTTGGCTGGTCGGTCACCGTCGGGATCGGGCTCCTGTCGGTGGCCCTCGTCATCAGCCAGGTCGTCTGAGTTCTTCGATGAATCGGCGAGGCGTGATCAGGACGCGCGGGAGACCGCCAGGCGCGGGACGCGGACGAGGACCGCGCTCAGCCCGATCGAGATCGCCACCGAGGCCACGAGAGCCGCGTAGATCGCGCCATTGATCGCGTCGGCCGCAACGAGGAAGGTCGCCAGGACGAAGCTGAACTCGCCCATCTGGCCCAGGCCGACGGCAAGCTGCAGCGGGCGCGCCCCTGGGCAGCGCAAGCCGGCCCAGGATCCAGGCGACTCCGACTTTGGCGACGACGAGCAGGCCCAGGAAGAGTGCCAGCCAGGGCAGCCCGGCAAGCGAGGTCGTGCGGGTCGAGCAGCATCCCGATCGTGACGAAGAACAGGACCGCCAGGAGCTCCCGAAACGGGATGAGCTGGCGGCGCAGCTCGGCGGTCGTCGGGCTCTCCGCAATCGCGAGTCCGCCGACGAACGCGGCCAGGGCGATCGGCAGCTCGAACACCACGGCCCCCACGCCGGCGATCACCAGGCCGGAGGCGACCGCCACGATCAGGAACGAGTCCGGGCGGTCGCTCAGGCGGGCGAGGATCTTCGGCAGCAGCCAGGCCGTCGCCGACGGCCAGGACGAAGAAGGCGATGAAGCCACCGATCATCACGGCGGCCGGACGGTCGTTGCTCCCGAGGGCGACCAGGAGCACCGCGGCCAGGATCACGCCGGTCAGGTCCTGGATGACGCTCCAGCCGAGGAGGGCCTGCTCCGTCGGCGGGTCGGTCGTCCGGTTCCGGCTCCGGGTGATGTTGACGATGACGACCGACGACGAGAGCGCGACGCACAGGCCGAGGACTGCCGCCGGGACCAGGGCGACGCCGGCCAGGACTGCCGCAGCGCCGGCGATTCCGGTTGTCAGGACGACCTGGAGCGGTGCAGCCCAGATCAGCCCGCCGTGCTCCTTGCGCAGGCTCCCGAGATCGACCTCGATCCCGACCTCGAACAGGAGCAGGACGACGCCGACATCGGCCAGGAGCTGGATCTGCTCCCGGTTCGCCACGAAGCCCGGGGTAAACGGCGAGACGGCAATCCCGAGGGCGAGGTAGCCGACGACGGCCGGCAGTCCGACGTGCCGGGCGGCAACGCCCAGTCCGGCTGCCGCCAGGAGCACCAGGCCGAGCTCGAGGACCGCCGGGGCCGTTTCCATCCACGAATGCTACGGGCTGGCGGTCAGCCGCGACACGTCGGTCCCCGGCCTGCCGGCCCCGTCGGCCGCTTGTCGACAGCACCGCGTCTGGCCACTCTGAGCGTCGCCATCATCGAGCCCCGCGGGGGCAAGGCCGCCAAGTCATCGGTGGTACTGCGGATCGTCCGACGCCCCGGGCGGCGAGCACCCTCGTCGAACGGTTCTCGCCGGCGGAGGGGTACCGACCAGCGGCGGCCGCTATGGCGTGACGGCGTTCCAATTGGTGTAGATGCCGTTCGAGTCGCCGGCGGCGCTTGTCGCCCGAGAAGAAGTACAGGGGCAAGCCCTTGTAGGTCACCTGGAGCACTCCGTTCGCGTCGGTCCGGGTGATCGTGCCGATCGCACCGGTTGCGCCCCCACTTGCGGTCGGCGTCGTCCCTGCGGGCACGGTCAGAGGCGGCCAGGTCGTCAGGCAGTCGCCGGTGCAGGCGCTCGTCCCGCTGTTGGCGGTGTCCTTCGAGAAGGTGTAGAGGGTCATCGAGTTCGAGCCGGCGACGACCAGGGTCCCGTTCGATCCAACCGTGGCCGTCGTGATCGTGGAGGCGCCACCGGCGGGGCAGCTCGAGCAGGCCGCGAGAATGAGTGCGACGGCCAGGAGCCCGCCGACGAGGGATGTTTTCGCTGTGCGCATGATCCGTCCTTCGAGGATGCCCGAGTTGGCGACGTGCCAAGGGGGCCTCACCACGAACCAATACGCCACGGGAATCCCGAATGGTTTCGGAGCCCCCATCCCCCTTCGTTGATACGCCTTTGCCACCGTTGGCGGCGCTGATATCGCCCCGCAGATACCGCTTGGGTTCAGATTGGGTCGAACGCATTGCGCCCCGGGCTTGCGTCTGCCGCGGACAGTCGTCCCGGCCTGCCGGGCCAGATGAGGAGATGCAGATGGTCGAAACCGAGCCAGACCGCCAAGTGCGTGAGGTCGACGCGCTCGAGGCCAGCCTCCTGGACGCGTTTGACGCGAAGCACCCCGGAGCCGGAGCAGACGGGGCCGTCGAGGCGGTGCGCCAGTGTTTTCTCGACGACGGGGTGCTCGGGCCTGACACGCTCGTGGTGCGCGTGGCGATGGCGGACGACCCGGACAACACGGTGTACTTCCATGCCGCCGAGGAGGAGACCGCCAAGGTCTACGGCGAGGTCGTGGACTCCGGCGTGCTGATCGAGTGTGAGCGCCGCATCGGGATTGCCTACACCCGACTGACCCCGCCACCGCCGGATACGCCCTACGCGGTCTCGGCCGATCGCCTCGCTGACCAAGACGGGTCGGTCGGCCGATGAACCCACCGTAGGCTTGTACGGCCTCCACGAGACCTTTCTGGACGTGGCTGGGCCAACGGTCAAATGGGGTCGCCTCGATCACGATTTCGCCTGCCCGGAGGGTCCGCTTCCAGGTGCCCACGACCTCGCCATCGGCCACGATCGTGGGCTTGAAGACCCCGTTGCCGCCTGGCACGATCGCGTCGTTGTGCTCGGGTGCCAGGGCAGCGGTTCGATCCCCGTAGCCAAGCAGGTACTCATCGAAGCCCGGAAGGATGTGGACGCGAGCGGTTGGCCCGGCCGCGGTCAGGGTCTCCGGTGCGAGGTGGTACCGGACGCCATCGAGCTCGAGGGCCGTGAGTTGCGGACCGCAGATCTCGAGGCCGCGGCGCACGTCTCCCACGGTCAAGCCGGACCATCGGGCGAGGTCGGCGACGGTGGCCGGGCCGTGACTTCGGAAGTACCGCAGGGCGAGTTCGCCGAGCGCCTCGTCACGTTCCAGCCGCCGCGGATTCGGCACCCAGTCGTCGAGCAGCGCGAAGGTCTGTTGCCGGCCTTCAGTCGCCCCGAGGACGAGCGTGCCGGTCTGGGCGAGGTACCACAGGAGGTGGTAGGCACGCTGACCGAGCGTCTCGACGCCGGCCTGATCGAAGGTTGCGAGAAGCGCGTCGCGCGCCAGGACCCGCCGACCGGTCAAGGCTGAGAGGGCGGCCTCGCGAGCTCTCTCGATGTCTTGCTCCGTGATCCCGAGGAAGGCGCGGCGTCCCGCTGCTGAGGCGGTCGCCCGGGGTGCCGTGAGCGCCAGCAGCCATCCGAGGTCCTCGCCAGCGACGAGATGGAGCGTGCCGCGCAGGGGCCAGGAGCGGACGATCTCAGCAGCGTCAAAGGTCGCCTCCACCGCCCGCTCGGTGCCGCCCGCCTGGCGGATGCCGACCGACCACTTGACGCCCGGGAAGTCCTGGGCCTGGAGGGCCAGCATTCGACTGACGACCTCGAGCGGCTGCGAGAGCTCGTCGGTGCCGATGTGCTGGGCGGCCATCCGGAGCGCGGTCAGCCGCTGACGACTCGAGGTAAGAGCTGGTCCAGGCACGCCCGCTTGATCAGCCCTCGCCGGATGCGGGCGGAATGCCGCTGCTGTCGGGCGGCGATTGGACCCGGCCTCCGGCGGCCACCAGTCGCTTCGCCGAGGCGCGGTCGTGGGCCGGCAGGATCGCGAGGCTGCCGGTCTGTCGCTCGAGCTCGAGCACCCGCTCGGACGTTTCCCGGAGCTCGGCCCGAGTGCCGACGCCGGGCACCTGTCCACGCCGCATCGCATCGACGTCATAGGTCAGATCACCGACGAGCAGAAGGGGCTCAGCAGCGCCGTGGACGAGCATCGACATCGAGCCGGCGGTGTGCCCAGGCGTTGGGAGCAGGACGAGCGAGCCATCGCCGAGCAGGTCGTGCGCGGAGGTAAATGGAGCGAGAGCCGCATCCGACGTCGGCTCGAAGGTAACCTTGTCCCAGGTTGCCCCGGGAGGTCCGTGTGGCGCGGCAGGAAGCCAGCCATCTCCGCCCTGGGCGCCTGCATCGCGTCCCACTCGGTGATGCTGACGACGAACCTGGCTCCGGTCAGCTCGCGAAGCCCGCCGATGTGGTCCTGGTGGAGGTGCGAGAGCACGACCCAGCGGACGTCCTGCGGGCGATAGCCCAGGGTGGCCAGTTGCGCCGACACGGTCTCCTCGGGTCCCATCTCGAACTGAGCGAGTCGGTGGTAGACGAGGCGCATGATGGGCGAGGAGGGGTAATAGTCCCGGTCGGTCACCGAGGCTCGATCCTGGCCGCTGTCGAACAGGACGAGCCCGCTGGCATGCTCGATGACGAAGACGTGGATCGGGCGCCACGCACCCCACGTCGGGCTCAGCAGAATCCAGGCGAGCGACGGCAGGCGGCTCCCGTGGACGTGCTCCGGGTGGATCTTGACCCGGCCGGTGCTGAACGTCGCGATCCCGTTGATCGACGTGGGCTGTGCGCTCCGACGAGCGGGCTGTTCTGAATGTTCCATCAGGTCCTCACGCTCGCCGGATCTCATCGCCGACCCGGATCGTGCCGCCCCGGATCACTCGGGCGTTGAGTCCGCGCATCCGGCCGGCCCGTCCGGCCGGCGAGTTGATCCAGCGCAACGCCTCGCTGCCAAACCTGGAGCTGAACTTGGCGCAACCAGTGTGAGGCTGGGGGCTGACTTCGATCTGGGCGCTGCCGATCTCCAGCCGGCTCCCGGCGGGCAGCCGATCCACACTCAGGTCGAAGTCGACGTAGACCTGGTCGCCTGCGAGCGGCCAGCGCGAGCGATCGGCCTCGAATGCTGCCAGGACCCGAACGCTGATCAGGGTCAGCTGGACCGCGCGGTCGGCCGACCCGTCAGCCCGGCCGGGGTTCCCGCGAGCCAGCCAGCTATCGCCCACCAGACCCAGATCGGGATCGACGACCGCCTCGACCAGCACCTCGCGCTGATCCACGGCTGGCCGCCGCACCAGGAGCTCGACCCGGCCCGAGTCGCTCGGGGCGGACCGAACCGAATCCAGGAAAGCGTCGAGCCGGGACGGTGTCGGAATGGCCATCTAGGGCAGTATCGCCGAACCTTGATCCACGACCGAATCCGTGTGGAGGCTTGGCATCCGACATGAGAACGTTCCTGGTCGTCGCGACGATCCTTGCGATCGCCTGTTCAGGCTGCTCGGCCGCGGCGTCGGCGGCGCCCTCGTCGGCGCCATCGGCCGCAGTCACCACGGTCTGCGATCCGGCGCAGTTCGCGCCGCCCCCGACCCTGGCCTGCGGCCCCGCGCTCGCCGCTGCGGCAGCCGCGCTCCCGGCCGAGCATGCGCCGATCGCTCGCCAGGAGTTCCGCTGGGGCGGCCTGTGCCCACCCGGCGCTCCCTGCGTTCCTCCGACCGGTGACCAGGGGATCGTGATCTTCGACTTCGCCAGCGGGCCGCCGCTGGTCGTCTACGTCACCCCCGGAGCCAGCGGGGCCGTCGCCGTCGGGTCGCCGGCGCCGTATCCGTCGGGTTACTGACCCGCCCGACGGACTCGTTTGATAGTCGTCACCCCGAAAACGCCTGGATCGGTCGCCAGCTCTCGATGAGGACAGGGCGGCCGAGGAGTCCCGGGAGACCGCGAACCTCAGTGGCTGCGATTCGGTCGGATTCGATCAATCAGCCGGCGGAAAAGTCCGGGCGGTTCCGGGTCGGGGACACGATCTGAGTCTTCGGGCTCGGTCGGCTCGTCGTGATAGTCGTCGCTCAGGGTCCGCATCGGGACTGGGATCGGCGAGTACGAGGTGGGCGAAAGGAAGGCCCCGGCGTTGTGGACGGCCTTCTTGCGCTCGGGTTCGGGCATCGCACACCTCTTTGGACTCGCCACCGATACCGGCGCCAGCCCGAACCCAACGGTGCGCCCGCCCGACATCGTCGTCAAGGTGACCTGGCAGACCGTCACGGAAGCACGGCTGATCCGCGCCCGGCGGCTGCGTGAGCTATTTGGTCTTAGTTCGCAATGGCCCCGGCGGAGCGCAGCCCGCGTGACGCCGCGCGAAAGGCTTGGCGTCCGGCCGGGGCGCCGCAGTAGGCCGTCACATGGACCAGGACGTCCCGGATGTCGTCAACGGACGCTCCACACCGGATCGCCGCACTGGCGTAGATCTCCACCTCGTCGACCTTCCCCAGGGCCGCCAGGATGCCGAGGGTGACAAGCGCACGTGTACGGTCGTCGAGTGCCTCGCCGGTCCAGGCCCGACCCCAGACCTGGACCGTCACCAGTTCCTGGAAGGTCCGGGTCAGCTCGTCCGCATCGGCCAAATTCGCGTCGACATACTCGTCGCCGAGGACCTGGCGGCGACGCCGCGCGCCGAGTTCGTAGCGGTCGCGGTCATCAGTCATGGGGCTACCTCCACTACGTCGTTCGAGCCTAGGTTGGGCTGGGCAGGACCCGAGGGAAGGTGCCCGCATCTAGCCTGCCATGCTCCACCAAATCCTCGGCCGCCGGTTGTGCAGACCTATCCCACCGTGGCAGCTGAAGCGCGGTCGAAGATGCCCCGCCGAGGTCCGCTCATCTTGCAGAGCCGAGTACGATCTCTCTTTCGATGCTGCGGGCCTTTGGGAGCAGCGTTGGCGAGGCAACTGCCCGATGACGGCTCCCCGTCTCGTCTGCGAACGCTCGGAACCCAGGTATCGATCAGCAGCATCAACCGGCGCGATCGAGCGTCTCCCGGGCGACCTTGGGGGGTGTCCAGTCGCCTGAGCGGGATGCCCGTCGCGGGACTGGCAAGCGTCAGGAGGCGCCGCGATGTCCACGAACGTTCAGGCCCAGCAAGGCGTGGCGGCCGACGCGGCGGCGATCCGCCCATTCCGGGTCGAGATCCCCCAGGCGGAGATCGACGAGCTCCGCCGGCGGATCCAGGCGACGCGCTGGCCCGAGAAGGAGACCGTTTCCGACCTGTCGCAGGGCGTGCCCCTGGCGACGATCCAGGAGCTGGCCCGGTACTGGAGCACCGACTACGACTTCGCGGAGGGTCGAGGCCAGGCTGAACGCGTGGCCGCAGTTCCTGACCGAGATCGACGGCCTCGACATCCACTTCATCCACGTCAAGTCGCGCCACGCCGAACGCCCTGCCGGTCATCATCACCCACGGCTGGCCCGGCTCGATCATCGAGATGCTGAGCGTCATCGGCCCGCTCAGCCGACCCGACCGCCCACGGCGGCGATGCCGCGGACGCCTTCGACGTGGTCATTCCCGTCGCTGCCCGGCTACGGGTTCTCCGGCAAGCCGACGACCACCGGCTGGGATCCCGTCCACATCGCGGATGCCTGGATCGCGCTGATGCGGCGCCTGGGATACACGCGGTTCGTCGCCCAGGGCGGCGACTGGGGCGCCCAGATCACCGACGTGATCGGTGCCAAGGCACCGCCGGAGCTGCTCGGCATCCACTCGAACATGCCCGGGACCGTCCCGCCCGAGGTCTCGAAGGCCCTCGCCTCGAACGTCTTCGGGACCGGCTACCCGGCGCCGACCGGGCTGTCCGCCGACGAGCAGCGCGCGTACGACCGGCTGGGCTTCCTCTTCACGAAGGGCGTCGGCTACGCGCTCGAGATGGGCGCTGCGCCCGCAGACGCTGTACGGGCTCGCCGATTCGCCGGTCGCCCTCGCGGCCTGGATGCTCGACCACGACGCGTACAGCCTCGAGGACATCGCCCGGGCCTTCGCCGGCGAGCCCGATCGACAACCTCACCCGGGACGAGGTCCTCGACAACATCACGATGACCTGGCTGACGAACACCGGGATCTCGTCGGGCCGCCTGTACTGGGAGAACAAGCTCGGGTTCTTCGACATCAAGGGCGTCACGGTCCCGGCTGCGGTCAGCGTGTTCCCGCGAGAGCTCTACCAGGCGCCGCGGAGCTGGACCGAGCAGGCGTACCCGAAGCCTGATCTACTTCCACGAGGTCGACCGGGGCAACCACTTCGCGGCCTGGGAGGAGCCGCAGCTCTTCGCCGAGGAGCTCCGCGAGGCGTTCCGATCCGCTGCGCTCCGCTCACTGGATGGGCGCCGCGCCGGGAGCCGTGGCGGTTCGGGCCGGTGAAGCAGATCGAGGCCGGCGACCTCGACGTCGGCTACGCCGAGTCGGGCCCGGCCGACGGGCCCGGCCGTCCTGCTCCTGCACGGCTGGCCGTACGACATCCACAGCCTTCGCCGAGGTCGCGCCGATGCTGGCCGAGGCCGGCTACCGGGTCATCGTGCCCTATCTGCGCGGCTACGGGACGACGCGTTTCCGCTCGGCCGAGACGCGTCCGCAACGGCCAGCAGGCGGCACTCGCCGTCGACGCCATCGCCCTGCTCGATGCGCTCGAGATCCGCGCGGCGATCGTCGCCGGCTTCGACTGGGGCGCCCGGACGGCCGACATCATGGCCGCGCTCTGGCCGGAGCGCTGCCGGGCGCTCGTGTCGGTCAGCGGCTACCTGATCGGCAGCCGGGAGGCCAACCGGCAGCCCCTGCCGCCCGGCGCCGAGCTCGCCTGGTGGTACCAGTTCTACTTCGCGACCGAGCGCGGTCGGGCCGGCTACGAGCAGTACACGCCACGAGTTCGCCCGGCTCATCTGGCAGACCGCCTCGCCGAAGTGGGCGCTTCGACGACGCCACCTTCGATCGAAGCGCGGCCGCGTTCGACAATCCCGACCACGTCGACATCGTCATCCACAACTACCGCTGGCGGATCGGCATCGCCGACGGCGAGCCGCGATACGACGAGCTCGAGGCGCGCCTGGCCGCGGGTCCGCTGATCAGCGTCCCGACGCATCACGATGGA
Organism: uncultured Chloroflexia bacterium; assembly: GCA_963697135.1. GTDB lineage: Bacteria > Chloroflexota > Limnocylindria > Limnocylindrales > CSP1-4 > Palsa-1033. Next base: position 66,572 of record CAVOMZ010000017.1, read on the forward strand.
AGGCGATGCGAACGGCGCGGCCCACCTGGAGCCAGCGCCTATCGGGCGAAGTTCACTGGACCCTATGCCCATCGGGTCGCTCACCGGCGGCGTGGGGCACAACCTGCCCCAGGAAGCGCCGCGAGCCTTCGCCGACGCGGTGATCGAGGTCGACGGCTTCTGACCGATGGCAGACACCACGCCGCCGTCCGGCCTGCCCGGGCCTGGTCCGCGTCGATCGCCCACCGCCTGGCCGGTGAGCACGTCGACCTGCCCGTCGAAGGCCACCTCGCCGCGTTCGACGGGCGCGACCGGCTGGCTCAACTCGCCGCCGCTGACCCCGGCCGGGCTCAAGGGCCGCGTCGTCCTCGTCGACTTCTGGACGTACACCTGCGTCAACTGGCTGCGGACGCTGCCCTACGTCCGGGCCTGGGCCGCCAAGTACGCGGACGCGGGGCTGACCGTCGTCGGCGTCCACACGCCCGAGTTCGAGTTCGAGCGCGACGTCGACAACGTCACGGCCGCGGTCGCGCGCATTCCGGGTCGACCTATCCGATCGCGCTCGACAACAACTACGGCGTCTGGCAGCGCATTCGCCAATCACTATCTGGCCGGCCGATCTACATCGCCGACATCGAGGGCCGGATCCGCTATCACCATTTCGGCGAGGGCGAGTACGCCATGACCGAGATGGCGATCCAGCAGCTGCTGAGCGAGGCCGGCGCCGAGGGCCTCGACCAGGACCTGGTGATGGTCGAACCGGTCGGCCTCGAGGTGTCCGCCGACTGGCGGACCCTGCGGTCCGGCGAGACGTACCTCGGCTATCGCCAGGCCACCGGCTTCGCCCAGCAGGACGTCGCCCGATTCGACGAGCCCGCACGGCTACGTCGCGCCCGATCGGCTGGCGCTCAACAACTGGGCGCTGATCGGGAGCTGGACGGTGGCCGGCCCGGCGGCGGTGCCGACGAGCCCGGCGGGCGGATCGCCTTCCAGTTCCAGGCTCGCGACGTCAACCTCGTGATGGGACCCGCTGCCAAGCGGGGCATCGATCCCGTTCCGCGTCTACCTCGACGGCCGGGCCGGCGACGACTGCGCACGGGACCGACGTCGCCGCCGACGGCAGCGGCACGGTCGACGACCAGCGCACGTACCAGCTGATCCGGCAGCCGGGACCGATCGCCGAGCGCCGCTTCGAGATCGAGTTCCTCGACGCGGGCGTCGAGGCCTACTGCTTCACGTTCGGCTGAGTGGTGATGCCGAGCGCATCTCCCTGGGGGAGCCTGGCCGACCCAAGGCGTCGATAAGATTCGGGCCATGCAATCCGGAGTGATCATCACGACCGGCGACCCGGGAACCGTCGCCGACCTGGCGGCCGAGGCCGAGGCGGCCGGTTGGGATGGCGTCTTCTACTTCGATGCCATCGCGATCGGATCCATGGAGCTGTACGACCCGTGGGTCGTCGTGGCCGCGGTTGCCCAACGAACCAGCCGGGTTCGCCTTGGCGCGATCATCACCCCGCCCGCACGACGGCGCCCGTGGAAGCTGGCTCGCGAGGCGATGACCCTCGACCAGCTGTCAGGCGGCCGACTGGTTCTGCCGGTTGGCCTGGGCGTGCTCGACGACGCGGGCTTCGGTCCGGTCGGCGAGCCGACCGACATCCGGATCCGAGCGCAGCTCCTCGATGAATCCCTCGAGATCCTGGCGGGCCTCTGGTCGGGTCGGCCGTTCGCCTTCAGCGGTGGCCTCGTAGCGGACCGCCGCGCCAAGCTCCGCGAGTCAGACGCTCGCACCCAGGCTGACAACAAGCTCGTCCAGCTGCTCGAGCGACTCGGGCATGCCGGACGTGGACCCGGAGGCGATCGCACCGTCGAGGGCCTCCTTCGAGGGATAGAGGTCGTGCACGACCAGCAGCGTCGTGCCGGCCGTTTCCTCGAAGGTCACCGTGGTGATCGCCCGCCTCTCGCCCTCGTCGTTGGTCCAGACCAGGCGCGAGTGCGGCGTCACTTCGAGGTACCGACCGAAGAACGCCATCGGCTCGAGCCCTCGTAGCCGAACACCAGGCGGTAGCTGCCCCCGACGCGAACATCCATCTCGCAGGACAGCAGCTAGACCGGAAACGACTTCGGCGTCCACCACCGCTCGAACAGCTCGGGCTTGGTCCACGCCTCGAAGACGATGCGCGCCGGGCCGTCGAAGGTTCGCGTGACGACGAGCTCGCGCTCGGACTTCCGTTCCACCGTCGTGCCGTTCTTCATGAGGGTTGGCTCACTCTGCTTCGTTGCGTCCATCGACCTTCTCCTTCCGTTTGAGTTCCTCGACGACCTTGTCCAACTCGTCGAAGCGTGCGTCCCAGAGCTGGCGGTACTTCTCGATCCAGGCCGTCTCTTCCTCGAGTCGGCGCGGGCCGAGCCTGCAGGTCCGCACGCGCCCGACCTTCTCCGTGGTGACGAGCCCGGCCTGCTCCAGGACGCCGACGTGCTTCTTCATGCCGGTGAGGGTCATGTGGAACTTCTCGGCCAGGTCCGTGATCGAAGCGTCGGCCCGTCCGAGCTGCTCCAGGACGCCGCGCCGGGTGGCGTCCGAGAGCGCGGCGAACGAGGCATCGAGGTGGCCGCTCGTATACTGAACCATGCGGTTCAGTATGCTCCGACGAAGTCTTCGAATGCAACCCCTCAGGCGTCGGCAGATCGGCGCAGGCGCTCGAGCTCGCGTCGGCGGCGCTTGCTCGGGCGGCCTTCCCCGCGGACAACCACGGTCCCGTGGCCGGCCTCCGACACGACGGGCGGGCTGTTGTCCACGTAGCAGGTCGCGGCCACGGCGGCTCCGACCCGCGACTCGATCGGCCGGATGACCTCGACGACGCGGTCGCGCTCGGAGATCCGGGCTTCGACCCGGTCGCCTTGGCGCACCTTCGTCGAGGGCTTGGCCGGCGATCCATTGACCCGGACGTGGCCGCCCTCGCACAGCTGCGTCGCGACCGGGCGGGTTTTCACCAGGCGCACCGCGCACAGCCAGCGATCAATCCGCGTGTCGTCGGTAGCGTCGGGCTCAGTCACGCGTGCCACGATGGCACGCTTCGACAAACGCGGTGGTCAGCCGCGGGGAGCACCGGGTCGCCACCGTAGCCCGGACGACTTGTATCCTTGGCCGATGATCGGCCCGGGACCCGCTCCGGCGCGGGACATGCGCTGGATCCCGGGTGGCACCTTCAGGATGGGCTCGGAGGACTTCTACCCGGACGAGGGCCCGTCCACGAGGTCACCGTCGACGGCTTCTGGATGGACGAGCACCAGGTGACCGTCGCCGAGTATCGGCGGTTCGTAAAAGCGACCGGTTACGTCACGGTCGCCGAGCGCACGCCCGATCCGGCCAGCTATCCCGAGGCAGATCCGGAGCTCCTGGTGCCGGGCTCGCTGGTGTTCCACCGGACGGCCGGACCGGTTCCGCTGGACGACTACTCGCACTGGTGGTCGTGGGTCCCGGGCGCGCAGTGGCGGCATCCGGAAGGGCCGGGCAGCGGAGTGGGCGGCCGCGAATACCACCCGGTGACCCACGTCGCCTTCGAGGACGTCGAGGCGTACGCCCTCTGGGCGGGCAAGGTCCTGCCAACCGAGGCCGAATGGGAGTTCGCCGCCCGGGGCGGCCTCGATGGCGCCACCTATTCCTGGGGCGACGAGTTCGCGCCGCGGGGCCGGATGATGGCCAACACCTGGCAAGGTGAGTTCCCCTGGCAGAACCTTCTGCTGGATCGGTTCGAAGGGACTTCGCCGGTCGGGTCGTTCCCCGCCAACGGCTTTGGCCTGTTCGACATGGCCGGCAATGCCTGGGAGTGGACCGTCGACTTCTACGCCCCCCAGCACGAGGTGCCCGAGACCCACGCCTGCTGTGGACCGCCCGGTCCGCGACTCAACCCGAGGATGGCCTCGCCGGATCTGAGCTACAACGTTGGCCAACCGGGTGAGCAGTTCCCGCGCCGGGTGGTCAAGGGTGGCTCCCACCTGTGCGCACCCAACTACTGCCATCGCTATCGCCCGGCGGCGCGCCAGCCCCAGGCGATCGACACGTCGATGGCCCATCTCGGCTTCCGCTGCATCGTCCGGGTCGACGCCTGACCTGCGCCCGGGCGAGACGGCGATGGCCTCGATCGCGTCGGAGGGCTAGGCAGCCACCTGGTGTCGGCGACTGATCGGGCCTTCCGGGCAACTCCCTCGTGGCGAAGCGCGCTAGGGTTGATTCCCCGCCTAGGCTGTTTAACAGTGGTGAGTCCCTTCCCAGGCGCGGGCTCACGGTCTGAGATGAGCCTGGTCTCCGAGCGCGGCTTCGGCAGCGCGGCCAAGGCTGTCAAACGGTTCTTTGAGGAAGCGCTATTCGGGTTGGCGAGCCGACCTTCGGCTCCCGGAGGGTCCGTCAAGCCCGCTCGCGATGCTTGGCCACGCTCAGGGTGGGCAGCGCTCGACCGCCTCGGCGCGGGGGAGCCCCCTTCGAGTCGAAACAAGGCGTCGTGTGGGAACCGTTTGACGGGGCCAGAGCTGAGCATCCTCGTCAACACTTCCGGGAATCGCGGCTAGGCAGCCACCTGGTGTCGGCGACTGATCGGGCCGCCCGCGATCACTCCCGCATCAGCATGGCGGCGGCCTCGCGCTCCATGTCGATGTATGGCTCGCCGCTCACGTCGACCGCGACCCGGTTGATCGTCCCGCCGGTGAACCGGAAGGGCGCCTGGCCGACGTAGTCGTCGGTCACCGGATCGCCGACGTCGCGGCCGACCGCCAGCCCCTCGCCGGCAATCATGTAGCCGCCAGGCTGGGTCTTGATCCGGCCCTCGCCGACCTTCTTGTCGCCGTAGTAGAGGGTCAGGATGCCCGTCGGCACGTGCGGCGGATCCTCGCCGTCCTTCTCGAATGAGGCGGACAGGATGAGGTTCTTGCCCGTCGGCAGCTCCTCGGTCGCTTCGATCTTCTGCTCGAACATGCCGATGAAGCTGTTCACGTAGTGGAGGCGGTTGTGCTTCACGTAGAGCGAGTGACCGCCGAAACGCGATCCCTGGGCGAAGAGCACACCGTTCGCTCCCGCCGCAGGCAGGTCGACGACCGCCCCGATCACGAACGAGCGGCCCCGGATCACGACCGCCTGGGCCTCGGGAACCTCGGCGTGGTTCGGGAAGTAGACGTACCGAGAGCGAGGCGCCGAGAGCTGCGGCCGCTTCGCGATAAAGATCTCCAGGGCCGACCGGTCGTCGAGCGGGAAGCCCTCGTTGGCGCCGGCCTCGGAATACCACAGGTTGACCATCTCGCGGACCTTGTCCGGATGTTCGGCGGCGAGGTTATGCAGCTCCGAGCGATCGACCTCGGTGTGGTACAGCTCCCAGACGTCGTCGTTGAAGTTGCTCCAGCCGGCGATCGTCGGATGGGTCGTCACGGCCTTCCAGCCGTCGTGGTAGATGCCCCGCGAGCCGAGCATCGAATAGAACTGGGTCTGGCGTTCGCTCGGGGCCTTCGGGGCGTCGAAGCTGTAGCGCATGCTGACGCCGTCGAAGTGGCTCTGGGTGGAGCCCTTGATCGTCTCTGGAGCCTCGACGCCCAGGACGTCGAGGACGGTCGGCACGAGGTCGACGGCGTGGTGGTATTGCTCCCGGATCTCGCCCTTGGCCTGGATCCCGGCCGGCCACGAGACGATGCAGGGGTCAGCGGTTCCGCCGTTGAACTCGTAGCGCTTCCACATCTTGAACGGGGTGTTGAAGGCCATGGCCCAGCCGTTCGGATAGTGGTTGTAGGTCTTCGGCCCGCCGAGGTCGTCGATCATCGCCAGGTTTGAGGCGATGTCATCGGCCACGCCGTTCACGAACTTCATCTCGTTGACCGAGCCATTCGGGCCACCTTCGCCGCTCGCTCCGTTGTCCGAGACGACGAAGATCAGGGTGTTCTCGAGCTGGCCGGTGTCCTCGAGATGGGCCAGCAGGCGCCCGACCTGGTCATCGGCGTGGGACAGGAAGCCGGCGTAGACCTCCGCCATCCGGGCGAACAGGCGCTGCTCATCGGCCGACAGCGAATCCCAAGGTCGGGTCTCGTCGAGCGGTGGGAATGTCTGGCCCTTGGGACCCGTGCGGGTCGCGGTCGTGCCGATCGGGTTGACTGGCGGCAGCTCGGTGTCCTTGGGGACGATGCCCATCTTCTTCTGGCGAGCGAGCGTCTCGACCCGCATCGCCTCATAGCCCTGGTCGAACTGGCCCTTGTACTTCTCGATCCAGTCCTTCGGGGCGTGGTGAGGGGCGTGCGCGGCACCGAACGAGTAATAGAGCATGAATGGCTTGTCGGGAGCGACGGCCTTCGAATCCATGATGAACTCGAGCGCCTTGTCGGTAATGTCCTCGGAGAAGTGGTAGCCCTCCTCGGGCGTCTTCGGCTGCTCGACCGGGTGGTTGTCGTAGATCAGCTCCGGATACCACTGGCTCGTCTCCGCGCCCAGGAAGCCGTACCAGCGCTCGAAGCCACGCCCGGTCGGCCAATTGCGGCGGGTGGACGCCAGGTTCATCTCGACCGTCGGGCAGAGGTGCCACTTGCCGACCATGTAGGTGTTCCAACCCTGCTCGCCGAGGATCTCGGACAGCATCCCGTTCTGGGGCGGGATCGTCCCGCTGGCGTTCGGGAAGCCGCTGGCGCCCTCGGTGATGCAGGCCATGCTGTTGCGGGTGTGATTGCGGCCGGTCAGCAGGCAGGATCGGGTGGGCGAGCACAGGGCGACCGTGTGCCACTGGGTGTAGCGCAGGCCATTGGCCGCGATCTTGTCGATGTTCGGCGTCTGGATCGGCCCGCCGTAGCACGACATCGCCGAGAATCCGACATCGTCGAGGACGATATACACGACATTGGGGGCACCCTTGGGCGCCTCCGGCGCGACGAAGGGCGACCAGTCCTCGACCAAATCCCGGATGTCCTGGTTGATCTTGCCCTTGAACGGAACCGTCACGGAAACCACCTCCGCTGGCCAGTCGCGAACAGGTTCGGACCGATAGCGCCCGACGCCTGGATCCCGTATGGAGCGGGGGCAGGGAGCGTGCTTCGCTGTCAAGGATACCCGGGTGCGGCTGGCCGGATTCGTCCAGTCGCGTGCCCCGGGCTCGCTAAAATCGATGCGCTCGCAGCCCCGCCCGCTCCAGACCGGAGGTTCCCCGTGTCCGCCTCGACCAGCCGTCGATCCGATCTGCTCAAGTCCTGGTCCGACGGCCCGGCCCGGCGCTCGGTCATCGATTTCGTCGAACGGGTGACCACCGCCGGCGGAGCCGACTTCGTGCCGGTGGCCGACCGGATCGCGGCCTTCGACAACGACGGCACGCTGTGGGCCGAGCAGCCGATGCCGATCCAGCTGGACCATCTCCTGCGCGGACTCGGCGCGGCGGCGGCGGCCGATCCAGCCCTCCGTGAGCGACAGCCCTGGAAGGCCGTTTCGGAGCACGACTTCAAATGGCTCGGGGGCGCGTTCGCCAAGTACTACCAGGGCGATCCCACCGATGTCGAGGTCATTCTCGGGGCGGTCCTGGCCGGGGCTGCGGGCAAGGACGTCGAAGCGATCGAGGCCGAGGCGGCCGCGTTCGTGATGGGCCAGCCGCATCCGACCCTTAAGCGACCGTACTCGACGTGTACCTACACCCCGATGATCGAGCTCCTGCGCTACCTCGAAGCGAACGACTTCACCACCTACATCGTCTCGGGTGGCGGGCGCGACTTCATGCGGGCCATCTCCGAGGACCTGTACTCGATCCCCCGCGAGCGGGTTGTTGGCAGCTCCGCCGCCCTCGAATTCCGGGATGGACCGGACGGCAGCTCGATCGTCCTCAAGCCGGCCCTCGACGTCATCGACGACGGCCCCGAGAAGCCGATCCGGATGTGGAACCGGACGGGCCGCAGGCCGCTGATCGCCGGTGGCAACTCGAACGGCGACATCGCCCTCCTCCGCTTCGCCCAGCACCCCAGCCGGCCCTCACTCGGGCTCCTCATCCACCACGACGATGCCGAGCGCGAGTTCGCCTACGAGGCCGGCGCCGAGAAGGCCCTGGCCCAGGCGGCCACCGATGGCTGGACGGTCGTGAGCATGCGCCACGACTGGACGTCGGTCTTCCCCGACGCCTGACACGGCGATGCCCGAGGGACAGGTCCGAGCCTGGCTGGACCGCTTCGATGCGGCGGCAGCCCGGGAGCGCGTGACTGACGTCAACGACGGCGTCCTGTCGCTGGCCGGCCTCAGCGAGGGCCTGAGCGCCGCTCACGCCCAGCCTGCGACCGTCGTCCTGGTGATCGTCGTGTCCTCCGTCGCCGGGGCGATCGCGGTGGCGAGCGCGAAGCTCGGCGAGGGACTGGCCGACCGGGAGGCCCAGCAACGGGTGGTCGCAGAGGAGCAGCGCCTCCTGAACCTGAGCCCCGCCGAGGAGATCGCAGAGCTGGCCCAGTTCTTCGAGGCCAAGGGGGTATCGCCGCCTACGGCTCGCCAGGTGGCCGAGGAGCTGAGCGCCTCCGACGCGTTGTCGGCCCAGCTGGAGATGGAGTACGGCATCCTCGAGCTGACCAGCGCCTCCGACGCCTCACACAACGCGATCTGGTCGGGCGTGGCGTTCCTGCTCGGAGCGCTCGGGCCGGTCGCGATCGCCTACCTGTCCCCGGGCCAGTTCCTCGAGGAGTACACCCTGATTGCGGCGCTGATCTGGCTGTCGGCAACCTCGCTCGTCCTGGCCCGACTGGGAAAGACCGGAATCCTTCACACCCTCCTGCGGTCGCTCCTGATCGGCCTCACGTCCCTGGGAGCGAGCTTCGTCCTGGCCAGCCTGCTGTTCTGAGTGCTCAGGCGGCTAGCCGTCGGCGAAGTGTCGAGCGACGGCGGCGAACGAGTCCTTGGGCTCCCAGGCCATGTCCGGGTAGGTCGTGCCGTGTCGGCCGCCGGGCAAGGCCTTCACGAGGGACATGGAGTCCATGTCCACGTCGTACCGAGGGTTGGCGTCGGTCGGGGCCTCGGGCGTCGCGAAGGTTGACAGCAGGACTCCGGCCACGCCGGAGGCTTCAAGCTCATCGAGCGTCGCGGAGATCTCACGGGCCTGCATCGCTTCGTCCCGCTGGTAGGTCCCATTCAGGCGGGACCGGAAGAAGCGCCCGATCAGGGGTCGCGTGTGGAGCCAGAGCCGGGTCGTGTCGGTCACCCCGAAGCCCAGGGCACCCGAGCTCTCGGCCCCCCGGAACGTGCGCATCCCGAACTCCGTGACGATCACCGGCTTGCCCGTCGCCAGGAACGGTTGGAGCATCTCGACGTAGCGGTCCTTCGTCCGTGCCTCGCGGTAGTGGTCGACGCCGACGTAGTCGAATTGCCCCCAGTCCACCTGCTCGAAGGCGAGCGAGGCGTAGACGAGCGGGCCGGCAAACACCGCGCGCAACTTGGGCACGAGGGCCGCGTGGTACGCCGCGAGCTTCCCGTTTTGGAGTTGCGCCGGGTCTGCCTTGAGACCTTGCAGGCGCGTGGTCACGCTCTCGCCGGGAAGGATGCCCGGCATGAAGAGCGTGAGCTCGCCGCCGGCGACGAAGACCACCCGCCCGGGATGGGCCGCCTCGAGGGCTGCCGCCGCCTCGGCCGCGGCGGTCAGGCGGGTCGTGGTTTCCTCGGGCGAGTATTCGAAGCAGGCCGGCGAGAACCAGACTTCGAGGCCGAGTCCGAGCGCGATCTCGGCGACCGTCGTCAGCCGTCCAACGTCACTGCCCACGATCCGCACGGCGTTGGCGTGCAGGTCATCGCGAATGATCTCGAGCTCGCGGCGGGCGACCACCGGGTTGATTGCCGCGCGGCGTGTCGAAATCGCATAGCCGGGGCCGCGGAAGACTGTCCCGGTGTCGTAGTGGATCCCCTGGTGCTGCATGTCGCCTCGATCCTCGCCCCCTGGAGCTCGCCGATGCTGACTTCGGGCAATGCCTCAAAACACTCCCGACTCATCTACCCTGATTCTGTGGTGTCCAACGATGCGAAGCCGATCGTGCTGTTCGAGACGGTCGAGCAGTGGGAGTCGTGGCTCAGCGAGAACCTCGACCACGTCGGGGTTCGACTGCAGATCCGCAGGAAGGCGTCGAACGCGCCCGGCATCACCTACGACGAGGCCCTCGAATCGGCGCTGTGCTACGGCTGGATCGATGGTCAGGCCAAGAGCCGCGACGCCGACTACTTTCTGCAGGTGTTCACGCCGCGCCGCCCACGGTCGGTGTGGTCGCAACGCAATGTCGAGACCATCGCCCGCCTGACCGACGAGGGTCGCATGCGCGCCTCCGGTATCGAGCAGGTGCAGCGAGCCCAGGCCGACGGCCGCTGGGGGGCCGCCTATCGGCAGAAGGGCACCCAGATTCCCGACGACCTGCAGGCAGCGCTCGACGCATCCCCGGCGGCCGCGGCGACCTTCGCCGGGCTGAGCGCCCAAGGGCGCTTCGGCATCGTGTTCCGGCTGCTCGCGCTCAAGCGCGCCGAGACGCGAGCACGCAAGATCGAGACCTACGTCGACACGCTCGCGAGAGGCGAGTCCCCGATCTGAGCTCGGCCGCACACGGGTGAACCCGATGACACCCGATCTCGCGAGTCGCCGCGCCATCCCGGTCCCTCTGGGGTTTGCCACAGGTTTGGCCCTGGCCATTGCGGTGCTGGCGGTCCGACGGGCTCGCCGATCAGCCAAGCACGCGGCAGCTTCTGGGTCCGCGGTCCAGCCGTGATTGCGCAGCTTGGTATCGGAGTGGCCGGGGGCGTCGTGCTCGCCCTGCTGAACAAGTCGACTCGAACCGGCGGAGTCGATTGATGTCCACGCAGTGGAACAGGCGAGGGAGACATCGATGGCGGGGTTCGTTCCTGGCCGAGACCGCTTCACGATTGAGGCGCTCCATCCGGACGAGGCAAAGCAAGCGAACGCAGTCGAATTCGAAGGAGCGCCAAGCCAGGCTGGACGAGGATGAGCTGGCCGAGCTCGAGCGAGAGCAGACAGGCAGTGCACCACCTCCGCCGCGACGCAACCTTCTCGATCGGCTCCTCCGCCGAGGGTGAGTGTCCCCGCGGCAAGGGAGGTCATCGTCCGCGCTAGTGCGGCGCATCGACCGGCGGACAACGTCAGGTCGGTCCCGGCGAAGGCGGTCCCGCGCATAGGGCGATAACCGACGGGCCACAGATTGCGATGTTCTGCTTGATCGCCAGGACTCCGTGCTTGCCTGACACGTCACTGCCCACAAGGATGCCTTGCCAACCACCACCCGAAGTCCCGACCCGGGCGAGGCCGATCAGGAGCTCGGTGTATCGCGCCAAGACGCCTTCCGAGCAGGGTTGCGTGACGGTAAATCCGACGGCGGGGTGGAGCTCGGCATGGGTGCTCACTGGCCACCGATCGACGCTGATGATCGGCGAGTCCGTCTGCGTCGGGCTCCAGTCCCGGACCTGCGTGCCGAGGACCTCAAAGCCGGCCCCGATCGTGGACTCCGGACCGACGGAGGTGATCACGGCTGGGTCCGCGCTGTCCTTGACGCACAGGCGAACCCCGAATGTCCAAGGCCCACCCGACCGACTTGGATCCACGGCCATCGACTGGAAGGCCTGGGGATCGTCGGCCGAAGCCAACGGTCCCTCGCCATCACGATAGGCTCCTGGGCTTCCGAAGGCGGCGTTCGCTCCGACGATCAGGACGGCCCCGAGGCCGACTACTCCAATGGCGGCCCCTTGCCACTTCATCCCTGGGGTGGTCGGTACTGGTACGTCACCGTCAGGGAGCCGGGTCGCCGGTAGACCAGCCAGGCGATCAGAAAGAGGATTCCCGGGAGCAGGATGAACAGCAAGCCGAGGATGCCGAGGACCAGCAGCAGCGTCCATCGGGGACCCTCGACCCAGGTTTGAGCAACTGGGAACCAGTTCGCCTGCGACATTTGTGCCGCATCGATCTGGTATTGGCGCTGGGCGTCCTTGCCGGCGTACGTCCGGACCTGGACCTGGGGCGGCGGCTGGCCGGGAAAACCGCCGTTCGGCTGCTGGCTGGCCCAACTCATGTTCGTCCCCTCAGAAGAGCCGTGCTTCGGCGCGATCCTACGCCCCGGGTTAGAAGATCGGAGCGAGTCCGTCTCGGGCGGCAGACCTCTCGCTCGCTTTGCACCTGTGGGAGAGCGACACGATGGCCAGATCGTGCCTACGGAGTGAGAAGAAGCGCCTCGTTCCCGCCGTCCGGCCCGACGCAGGTCACGACGAGTCCTGACCCATGGAGCGTTAGAGCGTGGTCATCGCGTTGGCATCCCGAGCGCCGCCGTCAGAACTCGCCTCCGAGGTTGGACGATGTCCGCGGCGACAGCTTCGCATCCGGAATTGTTGGTTCGAAGATCTCCACTGGATTGCCCGAGGGATCCTCGATCACGACCTGCTTACCGCCCACTCCGACGACCGTCTCAGTACGGAAGGGGACCCCGCCCAAGCGAAGCTCGGCGGCAAACGAGTCAAGGTCGGCCACCTCGATCGAAAAGCGGTTCCAGCCGCCCGGCTCCGGCAGCCGGCCATCGGCCAGCGCCTGGCCCCCTCCAGGCCCACCGCCCGGCCGGCTCAGGACGAGCCGGAGGTCGTCTCGCGCGAGCATCGCGAAGAAGGCATTCGGATGCATCTCTTCGTGGAAACCGAGGCGACCGCAGTAGAAGGAGATCGCCGCGTCGACGTCGTTGACAATGTATCGGACGCTCACCGTCGGCATGTCCCGACCTCCATCGGACGAAGAGTGTGACAAACGACGTCCCACATGGCCGCGGACCCAGCGTAGCGCACTGCGCTCGGAGGACGATCCGAGGCCCACTCCGAGCACGAACGCTGATCGGGCACCAGCCCGATCGGAACTCGGGCCGCGAGAGACGGGGAGCGATGGCAAGCTGAGACGAATGGTCTGCTATCGTTGCCTCTGCAACTATCCCCTCTTGAGGATTCCATGAAGGCCTACGCCCTGATCACTGCCGACGGACCGACCGAGTTTGTGGACCTCCCTGACCCGGCCGTGCCGGACGGTGGCCTGCTCATCAGAGTCCAGGCCGCCAGCGTGAACGGGATCGACGTCTTCCAATCGAAGGGGTTCCTCGTTCCGGTCATGCCCCACGAGTTCCCTTCGATCGTCGGGCGAGACTTCTCGGGCGTGATCGAGGCCGTCGGGAATGGCCGCACCGACTTCGCCATCGCCGACGAGGTCCTCGGCTTCATCCCGGTGTGGCCGACGGTTCACCTGGGCACGTTTGCCGAGCGGATCGCGGTTGGTCCGACGATCGCGCTCGCCCGCAAGCCTGCCGCGCTGTCGTTCGAGACAGCGGCGGCGATCCCGCTTGCTGGGGCGACCGCCCTGGACGTGGTGGACGCCGCCGGCATTCGCGCCGGTTCAGTCGTGCTCGTCGTTGGCGCCACCGGCGGAGTGGGCTCGATCGCCGTCCAACTTGCCGCCCAGCTCGGTGCCACCGTTCTCGCGACCGCCAAGGCGGGCGAGGAGGCGGCGTTTGTTCGATCACTTGGTGCAGCGGAGACGATCGACTACTCCGTCGACGACGTGACTGCAGTCGTGCAGGCTCGGTACCCGGACGGGATCGACGCCCTGATCGATCTGGTCAACCGAAATGAGGCGCTCGCCACTCTCTCCGCGATCGTCCATGACGACGGCCGGATCAGTACGACGATGAATGCCGTTGACCTCGATGCGCTTGCCGCCCGCGGCATCCGGGGGACGAACGTTGCCGGCAAGCCGAACCCTGACAACCTCGCGGATCTGGCCGGTCGGATCGTCGCGGGCACCGTACGCATCGAGATCCAGCAGACATTTCGATTCGAGGAGGCCCCAGCGGCACTCGCCGCATTCATGGCCGGGACTCGCGGCAAGGTCGTTCTTCGAGTCGCGTAGCCCGGAGGCTCCCGGGCAAAGGCCACCGAGCATCCTCACGGCGCTTGGACGACATAGGTGTGTCGATTGTTTCCCGGCTCCTCGGATTTGTCGGGACCGTGATCACGACGTTCTCGTCGTGCCCTTCTCGGACCGTCAATCCGTCACGGTCACCCGCAGCGTCGTCTTGAGCGTGTGGGAAGGCCCAGTGCAGCCGGGTCCGTCGTTGAAGTTCGCGATCGCGCTGATGTCCCAGGTACCCGCCGGGAGATGAATGTCCGGATCGGCCACGAATGCTCGCTGGAAGTCTCCGTCGGAGCCGCTCGCGTCGATCGCGCCCTGCTTGTAGAGCGAGACGCCGAGTGGACTGGCTGGATCGAGCACGAACGGCTCGCAGTCGAGCGTCGAGAGCGGCCCGAAGTGGCGGGTTCCGCCGACCTCTGAGAACGCAAAGACAATGAGCTGGCCAGCGCCAGAGACCGTCCTGCCCAGGCTCGTGGTCAGCTCGAGATCGGTCTTGCCCGAGATCGGATCGCCGGTCTTCCAGGCCAGGCGCGGCATGACGAACTCGAGTCGGTAGTCGCCGTCGGTTGCGACCGACTCCGGACAAAAGCCCGAGCACCAGGTCAGAGGCGGGGTTGCATAGCCGAGCAGGACCGGGACGAGGCTGTTGCCGACCGAGGCGATATTGAGTGCCGCGTGCTCGTCGGTCTGGGCAAAGGCGATCTCGGCAGTGCCGACCCACTGATTTGCGTACCCGCCTGGGGGCTCAGGGTACGGGCAGTTCTGGTCCTCCCCGAACAGGGGGTTCTGCGGACACACCAAGCCGGAGTCGATCCAGATCTCGGTGGGCGTCCAGCCGGACGACCTGACCGCAGCAAGCGACTGCCTGACCGCTTCATCGCAGGTGGACTGGACGAGCGATTTGTCGCAGGCGACCTGGAGCGGAGCTGGCGAGGCGGTTGAGCTGGGCGTCGGCTTCGATGTTGGGCCGGCCTGAGAACTTGGCGGCACGGGGCTCGCGCAACCGGCTCCGACGAGGAGCGCCGCGCTCAATCCAACCAGGAGTCTGCCGAGCGTCCCCACGATCGTCAGTCGAACGGAGAGGCGCAGCCGGCGGGAGGCCCGAACCCCGGGAAGACCTGCAGGCAGGTCGTATCAGGCCGGCCGAAGACCGGGTCCACTGCAAACGACATGGCGACCAGGAGCGTGACGATCACGAGGATCGCCAGCCATCGCCGAGCCATCGAACGGGCCACGGCTGAAGGCTAGGACCGTCGGGCCCGGATTGGAAGTCTCCTGAAGTCCACCGGGTTCAATCGGTAGCGGCGCTTCGATCGGTCAGCAGTTCCAGCCCGAGCCAGGCGAGCGCGGCGGGCAGCAGGTAGAGACCGCCGATGGCCGGACATTGCCATCAGGGTAGAGGGAGCATCGGCGATACGATCAGCGCCTGCGGCCCAGGCGGACGAAGAAGCATCAGGAGATCGTCCGAAGCGCCGGCCACATCACGGCCCACGGAGCCGCAGGCCGGTGCACACCGTCACGGCCTCGCCCTGCTCGCCGTTCTCGATCCCAAACCCATCGTCGATGGTGGCGACGACCTGGCAGCCGCTGAAGAACTGGGCGTAATCCGCCGGCCGCCAGTCACCCACGTGCACTACGACCGTTCGTCGGGTGGCGGTGGCCCCCAGGCCCAGAACGCGTTGTGGCCCGAGTAGACGGGCGGCAGGCCGCTACCGAGAAGGATGAGCGGACTCGCCTCGCTGTAGTCGTTGGTCAGGATGACCGCATGGGCACGCTCGTCCGCCGGGAGCGCGGCAACGACGCCCTCGACGGTCGCCACGAACTGGGGCCAGCCGATCTGGTTGGCCGTGTCGGGGATCGTCGCCGGGAGCGATGACGTGCGCGAACGTCGCGACCGGCAGGACCGGCAGGGTCAGCAGGGCGATCAGGGCGCCCGAGAGGACCGCGGCCGTGGCGAAGCTGCCCGCCTTCAGGCGAGCGTGGCCGCGGGCCAGCCAGCGGTCGATGAGGATCGCGCCCGCGGCCATGAACACGGGCACGCTGCCGATCGCGTAGTAGGCCTTGCCGCCGGTGACGAACACGAGGGCAAGCGCGACGAGGGCGGCGATCCCGATCGCCCGCCATGGGACTGCCGCCTTGCCCGAAGGATCCAGACGAGGCCCGCCGCGCTGACCGGGAAGAGCAGCGGTCCGGTGAACAGCCACAGCAGCGGCACGAACTGGGCCCGGTTGTCGTCGGCGTAGCCCGCGATCGCCTGGGCCATCGTGAGCTGGGGCCAGCCATTCGCCGCCTGCCAGGCGAGGTTGGGCGCCCATAGCAGGAGCGCGATGCCCGATCGCCGCCCACGCCCACGGCGAGCGGATCACGTCCCAGCGCCGGGCGAGGACGAGCCCGACCGCCAGCCCGGCGCCCAGGAACAGGAGCGTGTCCTTGTTCTCGAGCCCGATCCCGGTCACGACGCCCACGGCGAGCCAGAGGCGTCGATCGCCGCCGGCGAGCAGCTTGACCAGCAGCCACAGGACGATCGCCCAGGCAAGCAGGTCCGGGTCGGTCGTCGTGTCGAGATGGCCCGCGCCGAGATAGCCGGAGAGGGCCGCCGTGATTGCCGCCAGGACCTGCGCCCGCCGCGATCCGCCCAGATCACGGGCGATGAGCGCGACGAGGATCACGATGAGCGCCATCTCGAGGGCCGGCAGCAGGCGGACGGCGGTCGGCGAGACGCCCAGGATCGCAACCGACGCCGCGGAGAGCAGCGGGGTCAGCGGCGGCTGGTCGACGTAGCCAAAGGCCGGGTGCTGGCCTGCGACGACGTAGTACATCTCGTCGCCGTGGAAACCGTAGGCGCCCGACACGACCAGCAGCCCAGCGACCATCAAGCCGGCGACGAGGAGGACCGCCCAGGGGACGCTCAACCCCGAGCTCGGGCGGTCGGATGCCTGGGATGCGGTCATGGCCACGCGAGTCTAGGCCCCGGGCGCTGAAGGCCTGGTCGTGGTCGAGCGTCGTCGAGACCGGGACGATAAGTTGATCGTGACTGGTGCGTCCTGCCTCGGACTAGCCCGTTGGAGGCGAGCCGGGACCCGGTGGCGGCGGCTGGGGACTGGTCGGGTAACCGAGGGCTCCCTTCGCCGTCTCGAATTGGTCGAGGGTGATCTCCCCGCGAGCGAACCGCTCGCGCAGGATGTCGAGCGGCTCGGTCCGACCCGGAGTGACCGGCGGCGGCACCTGACCTGGCCATTGGCCTTGGGCGGGCGGGCTTGTCCTATTGAGATACCGGATGGCAAGCATGATCAGGACGACGATCAGAACGACCGAAAGGACGGCGCTTACCAGCCATAGCAAGCCAAAGACGCCCACACCGAAACCGGTGCCGAAGACCATCATCGCCTTCTCACGCTAGCCACCTTCAGCGGCTCATGTCCGAAGGATAGTCCCCACGGTCTTCAATGGGCCTGGCTAGAGCATCCCGGGATTGGGGAGCAGGCGGATCGGATCGACGAGGGTCGGGTCCGAGGCCATGAACTGGTCGCGATCGATGATCCGGAAGCGGGCCTGGAGCAGGATCGGCAGGACCGGATGCGGGCCCAGGAGGCAGACCACGATCGCCGAGCCGCGGGCGCCGAAGCGGATCGCCGCGAGGACCGGGGCAAGCGGATCGGACCCGGGCCGGACGACCATCCGATCGATGGCCCGGGCCGGGCTGGCCTGGCGGGCGCGAGCGTAGCCCAGGGCGACCGGCTGCCCGTCCTCGAAGACAGCGAATGGCTCGGCGTCGGCCTGGCTCGCCCAGAAGGCATGGTCGATCGGGCGATGCGCTCCGGTCCACGCCCGTTCGAGGTCGCAAAGGCGGTCCGGAGCCGCCGCAGCGATCGTGATCGCCGAATCTGGCGCGGGCAGCCCGTCGGGCGAGCCCTCGAGGTAGAGGCAGGGCCAGAGGGGCGTCATCCCCGCCCGGACGTAGAGCGGCAATGCCCGCGGATCCGCGGATGCGAAGGTGGTCCGCGGCCAGGTGTCCCCGAACACGGCCGCCAGGAGCGGCCGACCGATCCCTTGTCCCAGGAGCTCGGGCCGGACGAACAGGTCCGCGAGGTGGCGGCTGACGCCGGTATTGACCCCGGCCCCGAAGGCGAGGATCTCGCCGGCTCGCTCGCTGACCAGGGCCGTTGCGTGTTCGATCAGGTGGGCGAGGTAGGGCCCCACGATATCGACCGTGGTCGCCGGTCCGTCATCGCCGTGGGCCGCGAGGAGGCTCCGGATTGCCGGCACGTCGTGGAGCGTGGCCGCTCGGATCTCAACATCTCTGTCCGCCATCGCCGGCCATTGTCATCTACTTCGGTCATGCCGCAGCTTGGCTTCAGGTCCCGAGCCTCGAGCCGTAGCCGATCGGCTAGCTGGCTGGCCCGAACGATGAAACACGACTGGCAGATAGGTACTGAGCCCGATCGCGGCGACCGCAGCTGGAATGGCGACTGCTCCAAGGTCGATCCCCAGCGCCGACCAGAGCTGGCCCGCGGTCACTACACCACACCGGTCTGACCCGAGGTCTTGACTTTCGCCAGAACCGCCCTCATACAGTGGGGACCGAGGCTCGTCGCCACGGAGTCATCGGCCGCACCGCGAAAGGGATGCCACCATGCCGCTGTCTGCGTTCCGCAAGGACAAGTTCGCAGCCGATTTCGCCAGTTGGGACTCCAACAAGGACGGCTTCATCGAAGCAGCCGACTTCGATCTTGCTGCCGAGAAGATGGCCACACTCAGGGGGATGTCCCCGGACGGAGCGGAGGCCAGTCGGGTGCGAGATGCCTACCGCGAGATGTGGACGGAGTGGTTTGCCCCGGCTGATCGGGATCACGATGGCAAGGTTGCCGCAGCCGAGTATCAGACGACTCACGAATGGCTCGACCAGATGCCTCGAGAGCAGCTTCAGGGGTCGGCGAGCAAGCTCATCGGCGCCGCGTTTGATGCCTTCGACGTGAATGCAGATGGCAAGATCAGCCAGAGCGAATACATGGCCTTCCTGGAGGTCCACGGCAACCCCAAGGGCGCCGAGGATACCTGGCCGAAGCTCGACACGAACCACGATGGCCACCTCGGGCGAGATGAATTCGTGAACCTCATGCTCGAGTACTACGCGACCGATGACCAGGATGCCCTGGGAAACATGATCTTTGGACAACGCTGACTTCGGGCGTCAGCGGGGTGGGTGGGTGCGCCGCTAGCCGAACAGGGCAACCTTCGGCTCAGCGGCCAAGTCCCACATAGCTCGATATCACGAGCGCCAAGCGAGGCTGGACGAGAACGAGCTGGCCGAGCTCGAGCGAGAGCAGACAGGCAGTCCGCCACCCCCGCCGCGACGCAGCCTCCTCGACCGGCATTGGAGGGTGGCATGTCGAAGTGCGGTCCTTATCGAACAGGCGCCCGCTGACGTGCCCGGATCACTCCGCCTCAGGGTGACCGACGTTCCGTTCGAACCAGAACGAGCGAGCCGTGGCCGTTGGCTTCCACAGAGTCGTCGGCTCGCTACGGCCGTCATCGTCCTTGGCGTCGCTGTCCTGGCCGGGGTCCTGCTGGTCGTCCGCCCGCCGGTGGGCCCGGGCAACGCGAACTCACCGCTGCCGAGCTCCCGGCCGAGCGGCCCATTGCCCTCGTCCTCGGCGAGCCCGCAGCCTGGGACCACCGCGACTACGTATGAATTGGTGCCCGTCGCCGGTCGGGCACCCGGTCTGGCTGCCGTGGCATCGACGGTTCGGATTCTCACGGCACGAGCGCAGGGACTTGGGCTCACCGGGGTCTCCGTCTCCGCTCAGCCGCCCGATAAGGTCGTCGTCACTCTGCCTGCCGCCGAGCTCGGGGCCAGTCAGGCGCTGGGCACGACCGGCCTGGTGGAGTTCGTCCCGCTGCCGCCCTCGACCTACGGCTCGGCTACGACGACGACCACGGGCGGGCCGCTGGGCGTCAGTCCGAACGAACCCGTGCCAACCGATCCAACGTTGGTGCCACTGTTCGATGGCAGCGCAGTCACCTCGGCGGTCATCTTGACGGACCAGAGCGGCGTGGCAGTCCTGGATGTTGTCCTCGACGGTGATGCCGCCACCAAATTCGCAACCTACACGGCCAAGAACGTCGGCAACTTCTTCGCGATCGTTCTCGACGGGAACGGTGGTTACCGCCCCCACCGTCGCATCGCCTGTCTCTGGCGGCCAACTTGACATCTCGCTTGCCGCCGACGGCAGCGGACGGGCCGAGATGGATCAGCTCGTGGCGATCCTGAAGTTTGGGGCTCTTCCGTTTCCCATTCGGGCAGCTCTCGGGCGAGCCGGCCGCTTCACCTGGCACGGGGTCACCGGTTCCGTAACCGTCCAGGTGCGGTGAACGCGGCATCGCCGTACACGAGACGCTCGTTGCAAACGTGGCCGCGGGCGGGTCGGTCCGGCTGGCGTCGACGCGGCTCCTCCGTCGAGAGCCCAAAGCGAAGGCGGCGAGTAGGCTCTGGCGGAATGCCGTCGCCGGAGGATCCAGCGTTGCCCGCCACGATCAGCATCATCCGCCACGCCGAGAAGCAGCTTGGCGATGCACCTCCGCAGGGCATCTCGATCGACGGAACGGCGGATCCCGAATTGCTCACGCCTCGCGGCTGGCAGCGGGCCGGGGCCCTGATCAGCCTGTTCGTGGCCCGACCCGGAGTCGAGCGCACCGCTGCCAACGCCGTCGCGACTGTTCGCGTCGGAGCTCGGGCCGCATAGCCACAGCCGGCGGCCGATCGAGACGCTCCTGCCGCTGAGCGAGCGCCTGGGCGTCACCCTCGATGAGCCGTTCCTCCAGGACGAGCTCGACCAGCTCGTGGCCGCGCTCCGCGCCTGCGATGGGCACGTCCTCGTCGCCTGGGAGCACAAGCGGATCCCACTCATCGCGAACCAGCTCGTCGGTACGACTTCGGGCGTGCCCCAGGTCTGGCCCGACGGCCGGTTCGATCTCGTGTGGGTCCTCGAGCCGGTCCCGGGTGGGCCGACCTATCGACTCCGCCAGGTGCCCCAGCTCCTGCTCGCCGGGGACCGGGCCGATCCGATCGCCTGAGAGCGGGCAACGGCCACCTCTGGGACAATCAGGCAAGAGCGGCGACGATCGCCGATCGTTCGAAGGAAGTCCTCTCGTGTACCAGTCGCAACAACCCGTCACGTATGTCCAACCGCGCCACGGCGCTCTCCATGGGCCGCTCACGATCCTGCTCGTCCTGTGGGCAATCGCCCTGCCGGCCCTCCTCCTGGTGCTCATCGGGTTCGGCCCGATCGGCTGGCTCGTCGGGCTCGGGGCCGGGATCCTCCTCGCGATCCCATGGCTCGCCGGACTTGCCATCCTCTGGTTCCTGCGCCACATCAGCTAAGGCGCTGACCCGCGGATGTAGCACCGGGGGGCGAGAACTTCCAGACGGCCTGCTCACTCGAGGCGACGCCACAGTGAGATTCGAGCTCGCGGCAGCTTCCGGGTCCGCGGTCCAGCCGTGATTGCCCAGCTCGGTCTCGGTGTGGCCGGGGGCGTCGTGCTCGCCATGCTGATGTCCTTGATCCCGGTCGCTGCTGTTTTGGCCATCTGCATCCTGGTCATAACGACCTGGATCCAGCTGGCACGCAGACGCGAACAAGTCGCGGTGCTCGCTGGGGCCATGCTCGGGTCAGGCTTGGCCCTGCTCTTTCTGGTGACCACGACGGTCCAGTCGTGCTCCCAAACGAGCGACTTCTGTGGAAATGCGAACGTCGTCCCGCTCATGGCCTTGGCGGCGATCGCGCTCGGCAGTGGCCTGGTCGCGTCGATTGCAACCTTCCGGGGCGAGTTCTAGGCAGGCACTCGGCCGAGACCTTCCGAGCCTTCGGGTCTCGGCTACGCGGTCCCGGAAAGGACACCAGCACCGATCACCAGGCCCGCGGCGGCGATCGACTCAAGGTCCTCGTCGCTCCGCGGCTTGCCCCTCCGGTTCAGGTGTTCCTCAATCAGGCACTCCTGACAGAGAAAGAGGTGCGTGCCGTCGCGTCCGACCGTCGAGCGGCGGTCCGAGAAATAGGTGCTCCCGACGGCCGTCTCCTCCCCGCAGCGGAACACGGCTCCTGGGGCGTTGACATCGGCGTGAGCGTGGCGATACCCCCGTAGGTCAGCGGCCCCTGCAAGGACCAATCCAAGCCTGGACTTGTGGCTCCCAAGCGTCAATAGGTCCGGAAGCCGGTCGGGCACCGCCGAGCTCACATCTCGAGACCTGAAGCGGAGCTCGCGGGTCTTGAAGTGGCCACTGGTCTGATCCAAGATGCCTCGAAACGGGGCCTGCGCATTCATCTGCCAACTCGACAACAGGAACGCACGGCAACCGCGGCTCTAGCGGTGGGCTGATCGCCCTGACACCGGCGGCCGGTGTCGCTCGTCAGCCCACTGCTTGGTGGGTCGATCATGTTCCTGGGGAATCCTGGCGATCCGGGTCTTCGTCGAGGTCACAAACTGGCTCTTGGCCCGCCAGCGACGATCATGACGTGATCGACCGTCGATTCGACCTCAACTGGACAGGTGAGCAACGTGCGCCGACGGGCGCGGAGCGTACGCGGTCGCCAGGGCGAGTGCTCGACGGCCGACCACGCCCGCACGTCGACCGGACGATCGTCCGGCTCGGCTGGATCGGGTGGTCTCACGCGTGATACAGTCCGTCGCATGGCCGAAGTGACGATCCGGGAGTTGCGCAATCGCGGTGGTGAGGTCGTGGACCGAGTCGCAGCCGGAGAGCGTCTGACGGTGACCCGGGACGGACGACCGGTGGCGGAACTCAGACCGTATCGAGCCGCGCCACTGCGTGCCGCGGTGCTCTTGCGTCGATGGCGGCGCCTGCCCGCCCTCGATGCCGAGCTCCTTCGCGATGACGTGGACGCGGTCGTCGATCCGCGCCTGTGACGACGCACGCTGCCGGCTTGCTCGACACAAGCACGGTCATTCTCCTGCCTCGCCTTCGCGCTCCTGGAGAACTGCCTAACGCCCCCCTGATCTCAGCGATCACCCTCGCGGAACTCTCGGTCGGTCCTCTGGTGGCCGCAACAGACGCCGAGCGCGCCGCCCGCCTGGCCCACCTGCAACAGGCCGAGGCTGACTTCGAGCCTCTGCCATTTGATGCGGATGCCGCCCGCGCCTTCGGTCAAGTTGCGGCGTCGCTCCGCCGGGCCGGCCGCAAGACGTCGGCCCGCGCCTACGACGCGATGATCGCGGCGATCGCGATCGCCAACGAGCTGCCCTTGTACACCTGCAACCCGGACGACTTCATCGGCATCGAGGGCCTGGAGGTCGTCGCCGTCGCGCACCCGGACCAGGGGACACCCGCGTTGTAGGTACCAGCCTCGCCAGCTCCTCAGGTCCGAGCCTGAGAATCGACCGACGTCCCGGGACTCGTCCCGCTGCTCCGCGAGCAAGCGCTCCTGACCGTGCTGCCGCGGCCGTGCCGCGTGGCGGCCTAGCCTTTGGCGCCTCGAGGGTCG
>CAVOMZ010000018.1:0-85701 GCA_963697135.1 uncultured Chloroflexia bacterium
TGACCGATCCTTCTCCTGCGGGCGGCGCCCGCAGTTTCACAGCTGCTCAAGGAACCCACCCGTCCCAATGGCCGGGTGGGTTTCATTTGGGGGGCCGCGCGGCTCTGACCAAATTCCACGCAAATATCAGCCCGTGGAGTACTTGGGGGAAATTCGGGCGGCGAATCGCCGGATTCGGACGACGCGGAGCCACAGATCGAACACGGTCGAGCGTGGCCGTCGGCTCGAACCGAGGGCTCGCATGGCTTGAGCACCGAGACAGTCCGCCCAAGACTACGGGGACTCATATTCGCCAGTTCTCGGCGGTGAATTGAACGGAATTGGTGGATCGGCCGTCCGGGAGCGTCGATCGGAGCGTCCACCCGGACGTCGATCGCCGGTCCGGAAGCGCCGATCTGCGCTGGTATAATCGAGCGGTGCCCTTGACTGACCGCAGCAGTGGAGGCGTGCCCGCATGACGCGCCAGCCGCTCAACGTCGCCGTCGTCGGCGCCACCGGCCTCGTCGGGCGAACGATGATCCAGGTCCTGCTCGAACGGGACTTCCCGATCGGTGAGCTCCGGCCCATGGCCTCCGGCCGGTCCGCCGGCCGGACCACGACCGTGGGCGGGACCGCCTACCCGGTGATCGAGGCGACCCCGGAGGCCTTCGCCGGGATCGACCTTGCCCTGTTCTCGGCCGGGGGCTCGGTCTCCGAGGACCTTGCCCCGGCGGCGGTCCGGGCCGGGGCCACGGTCATCGACAACTCGAACGCCTGGCGGATGGATCCGGCCGTGCCCCTCGTCGTCAGCCAGGTGAACCCGGACGACCTGGCCGGCCATGCCGGAATCATCGCCAACCCGAACTGCTCGACGATGCAGCTCGCCCCGATCCTGATGGCCCTTCGGGACAGCGTCGGGCTCGAGCGGGTCGTGGTCGATACCTACCAATCCGTGTCGGGAACCGGCGCCGATGCCCAGGCCGAGCTCGAGGCGCAGGTCGCGGCCCATGTCGCGGGCGAGCCGCTCGTCGCCTCGGTCTATCCCCACCAGATCGCCTTCAACGCCCTGCCCGAGATCGACGTCTTCCTCGACAACGGCTACACGAAGGAGGAGTGGAAGGTCGTCACGGAGAGCCGCAAGATCCTGCACCTGCCGGACCTCCGGATCAGCTGTACGGCCGTGCGCGTGCCGGTCTTCGTGAGCCACTCGGAGGCGGTCCACGTCGAGACACGAGGGCCGATCTCGCTGGAGCGGGCCCGGACCCTGTTCGCGGCCGTGCCCGGGGTGATCGTCCAGGACGATCCAGCCCAGCACGCCTATCCGCTGGCGACCGAGGCCACCGGCCGGGACGAGGTCTTCGTCGGCCGGATTCGGCGCGACCCGTCGATCCCCGACGAACGGGGCCTCGCCCTGTGGATCGTCAGCGACAACTTGCGCAAGGGCGCCGCCACGAACGCGGTCGAGCTGGCGGAGCTGATCGCCGAGCGCGGCTGGATCCGGCCCGCTGCCCAGCGCGGACCCGTCGAGCACGGCTCCGCCCACGAGGCCCACCTGGCTCCGTCCGGCCGGCCGGCATGAGCGAGCTCGACCGGGCTGCGGCACTCGAGCGGATCGCCGGCGAGGTCCGGGCCTGCACGAACTGCCGCCTCCACGAGACCCGGACGCGAGCCGTGCCGGGCGAGGGCAATCCCGAGACCGAGGTCGTGTTCGTCGGCGAGGGGCCCGGCTTCAACGAGGATCGCGAGGGCCGGCCGTTCGTGGGCCGGGCCGGGGCCCTCCTGGTCAAGTTCCTGGCCACGCTCGGCTGGCGGCGCGATGAGGTCTTCATCACCAACATCGTCAAGTGCCGGCCGCCGGAGAACCGGGATCCGGAGCCCGACGAGATCGCGGCCTGTGCGCCGTACCTCCGGCGCCAGCTCGAGATTCTCGATCCGGCCCTGGTCGTGACCCTCGGCCGTCACTCGCTCGGCCGGTTCATGCCCGGGGAACGGATCTCGGCGGCCCACGGCACGGTTCGGCCGATCGATCCCTCGACCGGGGCGTCGAACGCCCTGGCCTTCGCCCTGTACCATCCGGCCGCCGCCCTGCGAGCCCCGCAGATCGAACGCACGAGCTACGCCGACTTTGCCCGCATCCCGGCGGCTCTGCTCGAGTCCCGGGCCCGCCGCGAGGGTCGGCCCGGCCCGCCGGTCGCAGGTTGAACTGTTCAGGGCGGCCTCGACCGAGCCGAGCTCGCCCGACGCAATCGCCATCGCCGCCGAGCCAGGCCCGCTCGCCGTCGCGCCCGCCCAGGACCCGGAGCCGGCTGCTGCGCCGGTCGCGGTCGCCGTGGGCGTCGCCGTCGCGGCCGCGCCTGCTCCCACGTCCGACCATTCCTACCTGACCTCGTCCGAGCCGACCGGCCTGGACGACCAGCTCACCCTCTTCTGAGAGAAAGAACCAACCCAACCCATGGCATCTGAAACGAAGCCGCTCCGGATCATCCCGCTCGGCGGGGTGGGCGAGATCGGCAAGAACATGTACGTCTTCGAGTACGGCGATGACATCGTCGTGATCGACTGCGGCCTGATGTTCCCCGACGAGGAGATGTTCGGGATCGACCTGGTCATCCCCGACATCACCTACCTCAAGGAACGCCGAGCCAACGTCCGGGCCTTCCTGATCACCCACGCCCACGAGGACCACGTCGGCGGCCTGCCCTACATCCTGCCCGAGTTCCCGGGCGTGCCCGTCTACGCCTCGACCCTGGCCCGGGGCCTGCTGGGCAACAAGATCAAGGAGCACCGCCTCCACAACAACGAGCTCCGCGCCGCTCAACCCGGGCGACGAGATCCAGATCGGGCCATTCACGGTCATCCCGTTCCGAATCGGCCACTCGATCCCCGACGCGATGGGCATCGCCCTGCGCACGCCGGCCGGGGTCGTCGTCCACACCGGCGACTTCAAGTTCGACCACACCCCGGTCGACGGCAAGCTGAGCGACTTCCACATCCTGGCCCGGCTCGGCGAAGAGGGCGTGATCTGCCTCCTGTCTGACTCGACCCGGGCCGAGAACCCGGGCTACACGCCCTCCGAGCGGACGGTCGGCGAGGCGTTCCGCGAGATCATGGAGCCGCTCGAAGGCCGGGTGATCGTGGCCACCTTCGCCAGCAACATCGCCCGGGTCCAGCAGGTTCTCGATGCGGCTGCCTCATTCGGCCGGAAGACCGCCGTGATCGGCCGCTCGATGGAGCAGAACTTCCGGATCGCGACCGACCTTGGCTATCTCAAGTACGACCCGTCGATGATCGTGGCCAAGGACCGGATCAACGAGCCGGGCAACGAGCGCCTCGTGATCGCCACGACCGGGGCCCAGGGCGAGCCGATGGCCGGCCTGGCCCGGATGGCCAATCGCGACCACCGCTTCGTCGAGATCCAGCCGGGCGACACGGTGATCGTGAGCGCCAGTCCGATCCCGGGCAACGAGGAGTACGTCAGCCGGACGATCGACAACCTGTTCAAGGCCGGCGCCAATGTCTTCTATCACACGATCAAGCGGGCCCACGTCTCGGGTCATGCCAGCCAGGAAGAGCTCAAGCTGATGCTCGGCCTGACCAAGCCGCGCTACTTCATCCCGATCCACGGCGAGTTCCGGATGCAGGTCCAGCACGGCCGCCTGGCGGTTGAGACGGGGGTCGAGCCGGGCAACGTGTTCATCATCGAGAACGGCACGCCAATCGAGATCTTCT
This sequence comes from uncultured Chloroflexia bacterium, assembly GCA_963697135.1. Lineage (GTDB taxonomy): Bacteria > Chloroflexota > Limnocylindria > Limnocylindrales > CSP1-4 > Palsa-1033. Next base: position 3,709 of record CAVOMZ010000018.1, read on the forward strand.
CCGACGGAAGCGCCCACCGCGGGACGGCCGTGTCGGCCGGCTATGTCTTCGTCGACGGCCTCTCGGTCGGCGAGGTCGGCGAGGTCGTCCTGCGCGACCGCAAGGCCCTGGCCAACGACGGGATGTTCATGATCGTGGTCACGGTCGACAAGCAGACCGGGGACGTGATCGGCCGGCCGGAGATCATCACCCGGGGCTTCGTCAAGGGCAACGAGCAGGATCCGCTCATGCCCGGCGCGATCGAGCGGGTGATCGCCTCGATCGCCAACCCGGGTCACCACATCAGCGAGATCGCCCTGCTCAAGGTCCAGATCAAGGACGGCGTCTCGCGCTACCTGTACGAGCAGACGAAGCGCCGCCCGATGGTCTTCCCGGTGGTCGTCGAGGTCTGAGATGGCCGCCCGGCGACGAGCTGCCCCGCGCCGATCCCCGACGCGTTCCACCGGTGGCCGGCGGAGTGGCGGCGGCTCCGGCGTGCACGTCAACCCGGAGGTCGTCAGCGAGCTTGTGGGGATCGCCTTCCTCGTCGTCGGGATCGTGACCCTCATCGCCCTGCTCCTGCCCGGGCAAGGGCCAGCTGACGGATCTCTGGCGGAACCTGATCGCCCCGTGGTTCGGGACGGGACGCTGGCTCCTGCCGCCGATCCTGATCCTGGCCGGCCTGTACATCGGGCGGGTCCGGGGCGACGGCGTGCGCTGGGGCCTGGTCGTGTTCGGGGTGATCCTGGCCTACGTCGGCCTGCTCGGCGCGATCGATGGGCCGAACATCGCCAACGGTGGCCGGATCGGCCGGTTCGTGGGCGACGGCATGGCTGGCCTGATCACCCATCCCGGCTCGTTCGTCGTGTGCGTGGCCCTCGCCGTGATCGGGCTTCTGCTCGCGCTCGACATGTCCCTGCCCACTCTGCTTCGGCCGCTTGGCCGAGGGGCCCGGACCGTCGGCCAGGCCCTGACGGCGCCGGCCGCCGACGAGGACGATCGGACGGCGGCCGGTTCGGCCCGGCCGGCCAGGCGCGGGGCAGCCGTGGCGGCCGTCGCAGTCCCGGTCATGGCCGATCCGGACGAAGCCGCTGATCCGGCGCGACGGAGCACACCGCGGGCCACCAGCCCGGTCCCGATGAGCCAGACGATCTGGGCCGGCCGGGGTGACTCGGCAGATCCCGGTCCAGCGTCGGGTGGCGGGGGGAGCCCCACGATCGGCAGCCCGGCCAGGGCCTCGGCACCGGACTCGGCCTGGCCGGTGGCGCTGCCGTCGGCCTGGCGAGCACGGCGACCGCCGCGGCCACCCTCGCCCCGATCGAGACACTGGCCAGCGTGCCCTGGACCCCACCTGGGACCGACATCCTCGAGGTCCATCCGCCCGGCCGGAGCGGGGGAGGGATGGATCACGCCGAGAACATCCGGGACATCGAGGAGAAGCTCCTCAGCTTCGGGATCGACGCCCGGGTCGTCGGGACGAATACGGGGCCGGTCGTGACCCAGTACGAGGTCCGGCCCGAGAAGAGCGTCAAGCTCTCCCGGATCGAGGGCCTCCAGGATGACCTGGCGATGGCCCTGGCGGCTCGCTCGATCCGGATCGAGGCCCCGATCCCCGGCAAGGACGTCGTGGGGATCGAGATCCCGAACGTGAAAAGCGAGGTCGTCGGCTTCCGGGCGCTGATCGAGGACGCCAACATGCTGGCCGCCACGAGCCGGCTGACCTTCGCCCTCGGCCGCGACGTGTCTGGCCAGGCCTACGCCGTCGACCTGGCCAAGATGCCGCATCTCCTCGTGGCCGGAGCGACCGGATCGGGCAAGAGCGTGTGCGTCAACGCCCTGATCACGAGCATCCTGATGCACGCCCGGCCAGACGAGGTTCGCCTGATCCTCGTCGACCTGAAGCGGGTCGAGCTGGCCCCGTACGACGGCCTGCCCCATCTCCTCCAGCACGTGATCGTCGAGCCGCACGAGGCGAAGGCGGCCTTGAACTGGGCGGTCCACGAGATGGAGGACCGCTACAAGCAGCTGGCCTCGCACACGGTCCGCAACATCACCGCCTACAACGACCTGCCCGGGATCGAGGAGCGGATGCCGTTCGTCGTCCTGATCATCGACGAGCTGGCCGACCTGATCATGCGCGAGGGCCGGAAGGTCGAGGATCCGATCGTGAAGATCGCCCAGAAGGCGCGGGCCGTCGGCATCCATCTCGTCCTGGCCACCCAGCGCCCGAGCGTGAACGTCGTGACCGGCCTGATCAAGGCCAACGTCCCGAGCCGGATCGCCTTTGCGATGGCCTCCAACGTCGACAGCCGGACGGTCCTCGACCAGCCGGGCGCCGAGGACCTGATCGGCCGGGGGGACATGCTGTACCAGCCGGTCGACCTGCCCCGGCCGGTTCGCCTCCAGGGCGTCTTCGTGAGCGACAAGGAGGTCAGCGCGGTCACCTCCTGGTGGCGCGACCAGGCCGAGGGCCCGTTCTACGACGAATCGATCTTTGCCTTCGTCGACGGCGACGAGGGCGGCAGCGGCCAGTTCGGCTGGCTGGCCAAGATGGCCGAGGACGACATGGTCGTGCGGGCCGCCGAGCTCGTCACCTCGACCGGCCGGGCGAGCACCTCGTCCCTCCAGACGAAGCTGAAGGTCGGCTTCAGCCGGGCCTCGCGCCTGATGGACGAGCTCGAGCGTTACGGGATCATCGGTCCCCAGGACCCCCGCAACCCGGCTTCGCCCCGGATCGTCTACGGGCCGGACAACTGGCTGACCAGCCAGGCCGACATCGACGACCCGGGCGACTGACTCACTCCCACGATCGGACCCGCGGGGTCGTGACCATCCGCGCCACGTTGCGAATTCGAGCTGAATCGGCAAATTCCGCCGTGGGGCGCCCACCGGGCGGTGGGGCTCCACGTGGCCGGTCGAGTCGGCGTGCCGGTCTACGCTCCACGCACGAGATCGCGTCGACCGCACGGCCTCCGCCCGGGCCCGGGCCGACAGCCGACCACCAGGCGGTCGTGGACGGAATTTGCCGAGAAGCTGACCGACTCGCGGAAAATCGTCGAAGCCGCAGGACCGCCGCCCGCAGGACCATCGGCCGCGGAGGAGGGGACCGGGATGATCGACACGACGGGGTATCCTGTTGGGCCCAGCGCCGAGCCTGAGGCTCAGCTCGGAAGCTGAATCGGACACCCAGCCCCGAACCGAGACCATGACTGCCCGATGACGACCCGAGACCAGGCCAACCGACGCGCGGCCGACGCTCGCTCCGACGCTGCCGCCCGGGGCGCCGGGTCGCGGGCGAGTGCTCCGGGCCGCCCCGGCAGCTCGCCCACTCCGGCTGCCAGCCTGCCCGAGCGGCTGCTGGCTGCCCGCGAGCGCAAGGGCGTCGACCTGTTCCGGGCCGAGCGTGACACGAAGATCCGGGCACGCTACCTCGCGGCGCTCGAGCGAGGCGATTACCGGGAGCTGCCCGGAGCGGTCTATACCAAGGGCTTCCTGCGCAACTACGCCCTCTATCTCGGCCTTGACCCGGACGAGATCCTCCTCCAGTGGCGGCGCGAGCGCGGCGATGGATCGGCCGACCCGGTCTCGGTCGTGCCTCGCACGGTCACCAATCCGCGCCAGGGAATCACGATCTCGCCCCGGGTCTTCGGCGGCCTCCTGCTGGCCCTCGTCGTGGTCGTCGTCGTCGGCTACGTCGGGACCCAGCTCGTGCGCTTCTCGAAGCCGCCCACGATCACCGTGACCGACCCGGCAACGGCCGTGGTCACGGTCGATGATTTCGAGCACCGCCTATACCCTGCGCGGCACGACCAGCCCGGGCGCGACCGTCTCGGTCACGATCCCCGGGCGCGACCAGCCGATCCAGGTCACGGCCGACGATGCCGGCAACTGGACCGTGGACGTCGAGCTGCGCCGGGGCCGCAACGAGTTCAGCGTGACCGCGACCGACCCCGACACCGGCAAGCAGGCCGAGACGCCCTACGCCCTGGTGATCAACGTCCCGATCTCGACGATCGTGGCCCCGGCCCTGACGCTCGACCAGCCCACGAACGGGGCGACCTTCCAGAATGGCGCGATCCTCGTCCAGGGAACTGCCGCGAACGCGACCCAGGTCACCGTCAGCGCCACGTTCAGCGGCGCGGTCGGCACGCCGGCCGGGACGAAGCCGGGGCCATCGCCCTCGCCGCCACCCAGCCAGACGGCCACGGTCGCCTCGGACGGGACGTTCAACGTGCCGTTCACCCTGACCGCCGGCAAGTGGACCCTGACCGTCGCCGCGGCGGGCTCCGACGGCAAGACGACCTCGCTGACGCGCTCGGTGACGGTCGCCTTCAAGGGCGTCAACCTCGTCGTCGCGATCAAGGGCGGATCGGCCTGGATCAAGGTCTGGGAAGACGGCGTGATCGACCCGTCGATCGGAGCCGGGGGCAAGACGATCAACGACGGCAAGACCCTGACGTTTACGGCCAAGAGCACGATCGAGGTCCGGACCGGCAAGTCGAGCATCACCTTCTTCACCCTGAACGGCCAGTCACTCGGCTCGCTGGGTGCCGCGGCGAACCCCGAGACCTGGCTGTTCGCCCCGCCGGCCCCACCCAAGAAGACATTCCATACGTGACCGGCGATGAGGTCGAGCTGCGCGACCTCGCCGAACGCCTCCAGGCGATCTGCCTCGACGCCGGGCTCACCGTCGTGACCGCCGAGTCGTGCACCGGCGGCCTCGTTGCCCATGAGCTGACCGAGATCCCCGGATCGAGCGGCTACTTCCTGGGCGGGGTGGTCGCCTACGCCGACGCGACGAAACGGGCCGGCCTGGACGTCCCGGCCGAGCTGCTCGAGCGGCACGGTGCGGTCAGCGCCCAGGTGGCCCGGGCGATGGCCGAGGGCGCCCGGCGGCGCCTTGGGGCCGACCTGGCGGCCGCGGTCACCGGCATCGCCGGACCGGGCGGGGGATCGGACGCCAAGCCGGTCGGCCTGACCTACGTGGCCGTCAGTGGCCGGATCCCGAACGGGCCCGGTGACCGGAGCCGCGGGCCGGGCCGGCGGAACGGCCGCCGGACGGGCCGTCGACCTCGTCCGTCGATGCACCTGGACCGGCGACCGCTCGGCCAACAAGCGGGCCAGCGCCGCTGCGGCGATCGAGCTCCTGATCGCGGCTGCCACAGCGGATCGCGCGTGACCCGGACCGTCGAGGAGATCGGCCGCGGTCTCGACCCGAGTCGGCCGGCCGAGCCGATCCCGGCAGGTGAACGGATCCACGTGATCGGTGCCGCGGGCAGCGCGGCGGCTGCCTCACTCCTGCTCGGCCGGGCCGCCGGTGCCCGGGTGTCGGGTTGCGACTCGGGCGAGCCGTCGGCCTACAGCCGGGGAGCGGAGTCGGCCGGCATCCCGATCGCCTGGCAGCACGACCCGCGCCACGTCGTCGACCACGCCGGGCGGCCGATCGTCGATCGGATCGCCGTGAGCAAGGCCCTGACCTCGGTCAACCCGGACCATCCGGAGCTGGCCGCCGCGCATGCGGCCGGCGTCCCGGCCACGAGCTGCCAGCAGCTGATCGCCGATGCGGCGGCCGGCCTGGGCGGGACGCTCCTGGCCGTGGCCGGAACCCATGGCAAGTCGACCACGACCGGCTGGCTCGTCCACTTGCTGCACTCGGCCGGAGAGGATCCCTCGGCGTTCGTCGGAGCGCTCCTGCCGGCCGAGCTGACCGGCGGCAGCGAACCATCGGTCGTGCGGGTCGGTCGGCCGGGCGGCCCGTTCGTGGTAGAGGCAGACGAATATGCCGGCAACTTCGATCCGTACCGGCCATCGATCGGGGTGATCCTGAACGCCGACTGGGATCACCCGGACATCTTCGCCGACCGGGCCGCGGTCGTGGCGGTCTTCGAGGGCTGGGTCCGGCGGTTCGGCCCGGAGCGCGACGCTCGTGGCGAATGCCGGAGACCCGGGTGTCGCCTCCCTCCTGGCACGGCTCGAGGACTGGCCGGGCCGGATCCTGGCAACGGTCGTCGCGGGCGAGGGCGAGGACGCCCGCGAGCTGGCGTCGCCCGGGCGAATTCTCGGGCGGCGGAAGCTGGTCGAGTACGGCTGCCGGAATTCGGTCGGCTGCCGGACGCGTGCAGTCCTCGCCGCCGAGTACGACGATGCCGGGCTGACGGCGGCGGGTCGTGCCCGCCTCGTGATCCACGGCCTGCCCGGCCATGCGGAAGGGGTTGCGGTCGAGATCAACCTGGCCGGGCGGCACAACGCCGACGATGCCCTGGGGGCCGTCGGAGCGGCCGTCGCCTACGGGCTCGATCCGGCGGCCATTCTGGCCGGCCTGGCTTCGTTCCAAGGGGTCGGCCGCCGCTTCGAGATCAAGGCTGACTCGGGCGGGATCGTCGTGATCGACGACTACGGCCATCATCCGACAGCGATCGCCGCCACGCTCGAAGCGGTTGCGGTGCGCTATCCCGGCCGTCGGCGCTGGGCCGTCTACGAGCCGCTGACGTTCCACCGGACCGCCGCCCTGCTCGAGCCGTTCGCCGACGTCCTGGCCACTGCCGAGCGGGTCGCGATCGCCGACATCCACGCCGTGCGTGATCCCGATCAGACGATCGTCTCGGCGGCCGACCTGGCCCGGGCCGTCGAGCTGCGAGGGACGCCGGCGATGGCGCCCGGCTCGGCCGAGGCGACCGCGGACGCCCTCCTGCCGCTGCTCGAGCCCGGCGACGTCGTCCTGGTCATGGGCGGTGGCCGATCCACGGTGATCGCCGAACGCCTGGCCGCGGGCCTGCCGGTCACCTAGGGTCTCAGCCCTGCCGCGTGGCGCTGGATCGGGGCTCAGCTGGATCGGGGCTCAGTCCGCGGCGACCGCCGCGGTCGCGTACCTGGTCAGGACAACCCCGCGGTGGCGCCGGCCAACGACCGCAGAATCTGGCGAATATCGGCCCCAGTACTGGTAGTTGGGAAGGGAGGCCCGAATTCCTCCAGTCGAACGGCCGACGTGCGCTCAGCTCGTGCGTGCGTCGGCTTCGCTTTGGCCGGGATCGGTCCGAAGTGCTCGGCCCATTCGCGCCGAACACCACTGGGGCTGATATTCGCCAGTTTCCGGGCACGTGGCGCTGGATCGGGGCTCAGTCCACGGCGACGCCGCAGCCACTGTGGCGCCCCCGGCTGCGGCGGCGGCCTCGAGCGCGGCGAGCTCGGCTTCGCTGAGGCGCCGGGCCGTGATCTCGTGCCCTTCCGAGGTGAGGCAGCGGCCGGTTTCGAGGTCGTACTGCCAGCCGTGGAGCGAGCAGGTCAGGATCCCCTCGTCGATCGTGGCGAAGCGGGTCAGGTCGGCCATCATGTGGGGGCAGCGCCGCTGGACCTCCCAGCCGTCGATGACGCACGAGCCCTCGGCCTTCGCCTTCTCGGCGTAGAAGCCCTCGGCATACTGGAGGCGCTCGAGGTCGAGGCACTTGAACCAGGTGTAGACGTACTCGTTGTACGGGCCCTTGCGGGCCGCCCGGAAGCGCATCGACAGGAAGAGCGAGTTGACCCAGTCGACCTCGTGTTCCCGAACGAGGACCTCGACGAGCGGCCGATCGATCCGGAAGATGTAGCGCGGCGTCTCGACTCCGTCCCACGGCCGGACGAGCTGGTCGACGAAATCGAGCACGATCCCGGCCGGCTGGCCCTGCGGCACCGCCGCGAGGCCCTGCGGTCCGCGCAGGTCGAGCAGGACGGGCGCCCCGATTCCGCTGCAGATCAGCTCGCCGAAGCCCATCAGCGGCTCGAACCAGGTCTTGAGCTCGGCGACGAGGTCGAGCGGCCCGGGGCTCGCCTCTCCGTCAGTCCGGGCGGCTGGCTGCTCCCCGTCGGTCTCGGCGGTGGACGACTCGGCAGCTGACCGCTCGGCAGCGGAAGGTTCGGCCGCCCGTGCCTCGCTCGCGGCCCGCACGGCTTCGTCAGCTTCGGCCGGCGCCAGCCAGCGGGCGTGCTCGGCCTCGAGCAGGGGCCGGACCCGGGCCTGGTAGTCGTGCAGGTAGGCCTCGCGGTCGTCGAAGATCCGGCGAACCTCGGCTTCGTCAACCGGGTGGTGGACCTCGAACGAACCGGGCCGCAGCTCGCCGATCGAGCCCGGCAGCATCAGCCGTCCGCCCCGGATCCCGTTGCCGGCGAGGTAGTCGAGGAAGACCTCCTGGTCGGGGAAGATGTTGGCCGGGTCTCGCCGCAGGTCGTTGAACTCGAACAGGTCGTCGTCCAGGAAGCACGGCGGCCCGGCGCTGGGCACGACGAACGCCGGGTCGATGATCTCGATGTAGCGCTGGGCCCGGGCAAGCTGGACGACCCGCTTCTTGTGGGCCAGGGTGAGCTTTGCCCGCTCGGGGAACTCGTAGACCATCGGGTACCAGATCGCCCCGGAGAACTGCAGGAAGAGGAGGTCGATCGGACCGAGGGCCAGCAGCTTGTCGGGATCCGGCGGCCGGGAATCGTTCATGTTCAGGAGCCGGGTCTCGCCGTCGTCGACGAGCAGGGCCGAGTCGCCGATCGGGCCGTCGGTCGGAGCGGTCAGGGCATTGATCATGACCGTCAGGCCGCCGTCGAGCGTGATCGGCTCGGTGTCGGCCGTTTCGATGAACCGCCGGAAGCCCAGGCCGTGGAGCTCGTGGCGCAGGTCGTCGATCAGGTAGTCGGGCAGCAGGACGGTCGCGTCCCGGTTCATGTGGCGGCTCAGCCAGGCCGGGTCGAAGTGGTCGTGATGGAGATGCGAGATGTAGAGGTACGTCGGATTGGCGATCGAGGCCGGATCGATCCCGTCGTTGGCCGGGAACGGAAACCAGCTCCCGAAGTAGGCCGGGCTGAACCACGGGTCGCACAGGATGCTGCCGGCCCGGGTCTCGATGTACACGCCGGCCTGGCCCAGGAAGGTCGTTCGCATCGCCCGAGGATACCGGAGCGGGTACCATTGGCGGCCGATCCCCAAAGAGCCGCAGTGACGGAGTGGTGTGCGTGGCCGGTGACGTCTCGTTCGATGTGGTCAGCGAGTTCGACGAGCAGGAGCTTCGGAACGCCCTCGACCAGGTCCGCCGCGAGGTCCAGCAGCGCTTCGACTTCAAGGGCGCTAAGGTCGAGATCGAGCAGGAGAAGACCGAGCTGGTCCTGCTCACCGACGACGAGTTCCGGGCGAAGGCGATCAAGGACCTGATCGAGTCGAAAGCGATCAAGCGCAACCTCAGCCTGAAGATCTTCGACTGGGGCAAGGTCGAGCCGGCCGGCGGGAACACGGTCAAGCAGGTGATCAAGCTCCGCAAGGGCCTGCCCGATGAGCTCGCGAGGAAGCTCAGCAAGCAGATTCGCGAAGAGTTTCCAAAGGTCAAGCCGCAGATCCAGGGTGACGCGATCCGGGTGGCCGCCAAGAACAAGGACGATCTCCAGCGAGTGATCGCCCGGCTGCGCGAGCTCGACCTCGAGGTGCCACTCCAGTTCCAGAACTACCGCTAGGCCGGACTGACGTGACCGACGATCCCCGGGAAGCCATCGCTCCGGCCGACGCGGCGCCCGAGCCTGCTGCCCGACGCCGTGGCGGCGGCCGCACCCGAGCCGGGCACCAGGGGTCGAGCCTGCGCCCGAGCCCGCCGCCAGACGGTCTCGAGCCCCAACCGACGCCGGAGCCGACGCCCGAGCCCCGAGCCCGAGCGGCGCCGAGCCCGCAGCGGAGTGTCCGGCGCCCGAGCCGGCGCCCGAGAGGGCGGCCGAGCCGGTGCCCGAGCCCCCGGCTGAGCCCGTCGCCCAGCGGACGGTCGGCCGGCTGATCGCCGATGCGCTCCGGGCGGCCGGGGTCGAGGTCGCCTTCACCGTGCCGGGCGAGAGCTTCCTGGGCCTGCTCGATGCCCTGCCCGAGGCCGGGATCCGGGTCGTCACGACCCGCCATGAGGGCGGTGCGGCATTCATGGCCGAGGCCCATGGCCAGCTGACCGGCAAGCCCGCGGCCTGTCTCGCGACCCGGGCCGTGGGGGCGGCCAACCTGGCCATCGGAATCCACACCGCCCGGGCCGACTCCAGCCCGATGTTCGCCCTCGTCGGCCAGGTCGCCCGGCCGTTCCTCGGCCGCGAAGCGTTCCAGGAGATCGACCAGCCGGCCTCGATCGGGCGTCTCGCGAAATGGGCCGGCCAGGTCGATTCGGCCAGCCGGGTCGAGGCGATCATGGCCGAGGCAACCCACCAGGTCCTGGCCGGCCGGCCCGGTCCGGTCCTGATCTCGCTGCCCGAGGACCTGCTCGACGAGCTCGTGCCGGGGGCAACGACCGAGGCGGCGCCATTCCGGCCGGCTCGCCTCGAGCCCGACGACGCCGATGTGAAGCGGCTCCTGCATCAGCTCACGGCAGCCCATCGCCCGGTGATCCTGGCCGGGGCCGGCGTCCTCCGATCGCGGGGAACAGCCGACCTGGTCCGCCTGGCCGAGCTGCTCGAGATCCCGGTGATCGCCTCGTGGCGGCGGCCGGATGTCTTCCCGAACGACCACCGGCTGTACCTCGGGATGACCGGCTATGGCTCGGCCGCCACGGTCCGGGCCCGGCTTGATTCAGCCGATTTCCTGCTCGTCCTGGGCGCCCGGCTCAACGAGATCAGCTCGTTCGGCTACGAGGTGCCCCGGTCCGGCCTGGCCTGGGCCCACGTCGACCTGGAGCCGCGCCCGTCGGGCAACGGACTCGTCGGGCCAGATCTGGCCGTCGCCGCCGATGCCCGGACCTTCCTGCGGGTCGCCCGGCGACGGGTTTCGATGGGCGTGCTCGCGGCGGAGCCGTTCGACGCCCGGCGGTCCGCCAATGAGGCCGACCGGACCGAATACGAGGCTGCGGCGAACGTGACGAGCGATCCCTGGGACGGCCCGGGCGTCCATCCTGGCCGAGTCATCGAGGTCCTGAACGCGACCCTGCTGCCCCAGACCGTGGTCACCACGGACGCCGGCAATTTCGGGGGCTGGGCCGCCCGCGGCCTGCGCCTGCGGCGACCGGGCACGTTCATCGGGCCGACGTCCGGGGCGATGGGCTACGGCCTGCCGGCGGCGATCGCGGCCTCGCTCGAGCATCCCGGCCGGCCGGTGATCGCCCTGGCCGGTGACGGCGGATTCGCGATGACGATGAGCGAGCTCGAGACGGCCGTCCGCGAGCATGCGTCGGTCGTGGCGATCGTCTTCGACAACCAGCGCTACGGCACGATCCGGGTCCACCAGGACCGGCGGGGGACCGGCGACGGCACGTCGACCGAGCTCGGCCCGATCGACTTCGCGGCGGTCGCCGTCGCGCTCGGCGCCCGGGGAATCCGGGTTGGCACGGACGCGGCCTTCGAGCCGGCCCTGGCGGCTGCCCTCTCGGCGGCCCAGTCGGACGGGGCCACGACCGTGATCCAGCTCGAGCTGGATCCGCGCTGGCGGGCGGCCGGGATCCTCGATCCAGCCTGATGCGCCAGACCTACCACCTGACCCCGGCCGTCGCCTGGGCCGGACGAGATCCGACCGCGCCGATCGAATCGACGAGCCTTGCCATCGAGGGCTTCATCCACTGCACGGATGGTGCCGAGGCGATGGTCGCCACGGCCAACCGGCACTACCGCGAGACGCCGGGCTCGTTCGTCGTCCTGACGATCGATCTCGACGCGACCGGATCGCCGTGGCGGTTCGACGACCAGGCCGGGATCTACCCGCACGTCTACGGGCCGATCGCGCCCGCAGCGGTCCTCGCCGTCCAGCCGATGCCGCGGGCCGCTGACGGCACGTTCCTGGCGTTCACCGGCAGCGGCGTCCCGGCCGGCATCAAGGTCGAGACGATCTACGTTGTCGAGGCGACGTATGGGCCCGCGGCGGCCGACCTCAGGCCCTTCTCCCGGCCGGAGCACCTCGGCCACCTCGCCGACCTGATCCGGGCCGGCGACGTGATCGAGGCGGGTGGCTACCTTGACTTCAGCTCGGCGATCCTGCTCGTGCGGGCCGACAGCGAGGACGCGGCCCTCGAGATGTTTCGCGACGACGTCTACATCCGGACGGGGGTCTGGACGGACCTGCGCGCCCGGGCCTATGGCCGGGTCGTCGTCGATACGGACTAAGGGCCGCTAGCCGGCGCTGGCCAGCCAGGCCTCGACGTGACGGTCGAGGATCGGCAGGGGCAGGCTGCCCGAGCCGAGCACCGTGTCGTGGAACGCCTTGATGTCGAAGCGGTCGCCGAGCTGCTGCTCCACCGCGGCCCGGATCCGCTGGATCTCGAGCCGGCCGATCATGTAGGCGAGCGCCTGGCCCGGATTGACGACGTACCGGTCGATCTCGGCGCGTGACGTGGTTCTCGCGCATCGGCGAGTTGGCCAGCATGTACTCGATCGCCTGTCGCCGGCTCCAGCCGAGGGCGTGCATGCCCGTGTCGACGACGAGCCGGCAGGCCCGCATCGAATCGGCCGAGAGCATGCCCATCCGATCGAGCGGCGTCGTGTAGAGGCCCATCTCGTCCGAGAGGCGCTCGGCGTAGAGCCCCCAGCCCTCGCCGTAGGCGGCGATGAAGGCGTGCTTGCGGAACTCGGGGATGTCGTTCAGCTCGGTCGAGATCGCCAGCTGGAGATGATGGCCGGGGATTCCCTCGTGATAGGCCGTCGACTCGACCTGGTAGCGGCCCCAGCCGTCCGGCTCGCTCGTGTTCATGAAGAACACGCCGCCCCGGCTGCCGTCCTGGGCCGGGGCGAAGTAATAGGCGACCGCCCCGCTCGTCACGGCCTCGACGTCGCAGTCGGCCCTGGGCAGGATCCCGAACCAGCCGCCCATCGCCTTCTTCGCCTTGGCCAGGGCGGCCTTGGCGTCGGCGACGACCTCATCGGCCGACTCGTGGTGGAGGGCGGGATCGGACCGCAGCGCCGTGAAGATCGTCGTCCAGGTCGTTGGAGCCGGTGACTTCGGGCCCGAGCTGGCGATACTCGTCGGCGAGCTGCTCGACCTGGCCGGAGGCCGATCTCGTGGATCTCCTGGGCCGACTTGTCGACGGTCGTGTAGAAGCGGACCGCACTGGCGTAGGCGGCATCGCCGCCGGGCAGCCACTTCAGCCCGACCCGCTCATCGGGGCGGGCATGGGGCAGGATCTCGTCCCGCAGCACGTTCCGGTAGACGGCGAGCGCCGGGCGAACCTCGGATTCGATCACCGCCTGGAGCCGGCTCTGCCAGGCCGAACGGTCGGCGAGATGAGCGGTCGGATGGGCGTTGAGCAGGGGATCGGCCTCGATCGGCAGGGCCAGCCAGGCATCGAGCTGAGGGATCGTGGCCTCGACCGCAAAGGCAGCCGGGGTCCGGCCGTCGGTCGCGCCCGCCCGCAGGCGGTCGGCCATCGCTCGAAAGGCCTCGCCGATCCCGCGCAGCTTGCCGGTCAGCTCCTCGGCCACCTCGACCGTCGGGAAGCCGAGCTTCGGCAAGTAGACCGGCAGCATCGCCTGGAGACCGGAGATCGGATTGACCGTGTACTCGGCCATCCGGGCCTCGAGCACGTCCGCCCGGGCGTTGGCATCCCAGGCGACCATCTCCCGGGAGATCCGGTCCTGCACGCCCAGGCCGGCCTCGGGGATCGCCCGGGCGCGCTCGACGAAGCGCCGATTCTCGGAGATCTGCCCATCCTCGGCGGCCCGGCCGGGATCCTCGAACGTGGCGGCGAAGCGATAGTCGCCGTCCAGGTGGGCGGACGTCGGCGAGACCCGATGCCGGAAGTCGTAGTAATCCGTCGCCAGGGTGCTGATGTCGTCGCTCACGAGGCCTCCCGGTCAGTGCTGGATCGATCCGTCCATGGTAGGCGAACCATCGCCCAACCTAGATTCGACCCTCGCGCAGCAGCGCGATCGACTTGTCGATCCGGCGCTGGCGGGTCTCGGGGGTCTTGGCATCGGCGATGCTCAGGGTGAAGCGGCTGCGGTTGCTGTAGGACAGGCCGTCGAAGAAGGCCCGGGCAGCCGGATCGGCGTCCAGGGCGGCCGTGAAATCGGCGGGCACCTCCAGGACCCGGGGCGCCTCGTCGAGCTGGAGCTCGACGTCGACGACATCGCCGGCCTGGACCCCGGCTCCGGCCCGATTCTCGGCACTCACCCCGATCAGGTACTCACCGGTGTAGGCAGCAACCGTGCTGCGGTAGGTGTAGCCCCGGATCGTCACGGTCACCGGCGGTCGCTTGCCGCGGCCGAGCGCCTCGACCACCTCGGGCGGCACGGAGATCCCGCAGGCGGTCTTGCCCCGGAGCTCGATCGTCGCGCGAAAGGAGACCACGCTTCCACCTCCTGTCGACGCCCGCCCGGACCACCCCACGCCGAGGGAGCCCGGGTTCATGGGCCTGATTGAACCACGCCGGGCCCGCTTGACGGGCGATTGCGGCTGGCACAGTGTTGGGCGAATGAGCGATCACAGCCCCGAACCGGACGAGCCGGACGATCCGCCGGAGGTCGTCGGAGCGCTGACCCTCGACGACTTCAAGTGGCTCCGCAAGATCGCCCTCCTGACCCGAATCCCGGCCACCCCGTTGATCCTTGTCTTCGGCGTGGGTGCCGTCCTCGTTGGCGCCTGGTGGATCAAGCAGCTCCAGGGCGCCATCGAGGTCGGGCTGCCTCCGGGCGCGCTCCTCGACGAGATCTTTACCGTGATCAGCCCGGTCGTGATCGTCCTGACCCCGGCCGCCCTGCTCCGGCGTGATCCCTCGGCCCTTCGGACGAGGACCGCCCTGCTGTGCGGGTTGGCGATCCTCGCCGTCGAGCAGTTCCTGATCGCGGCCGGTCAATTCGCGACGATTGACGTCAGTCCGAACTCCCCGTTCGGCAGCGTGATCCTGGGGTCGCTGCCGTTCCTGGCTCCAGCAGGTGGTGCCCTGATCGCCTATGGGCTGCTCGTGATGCGGGTTGAGCGGCCGCGCCCCGGATTCCTGCTCGTGGGCATCCTCGCCGTGTACCTCGTCCTGAACCTCTTCCCGGCGCTCCTCGTCGCTGCCCAGGTCCAGGGTGAGGGTCAGCTCCAGATCAGCTGGTGGTCGCTCGCCGTCGCGGTCACCTCGGCGTTCGCCGCCTGGGTGGCGGTTGATGCCTGGGTCAGGAAGGAATCGCCTGAACCGTTCTGGCTGCTGCTCGCCGCGGCGTTTCCACTCCGCGTCCTGGCTGGGGTCTGGCAGTTACCAATGGACGTCGTGGTCATCGTCAATCAGGGTCAGCTGCCCGATGCGGTCTACGCCCTGGCCTCGGCGACGGTTGCCCTGCCGGGCGTCCTGGCCCTCGTGGCCTATCTCCGCTACGCCCCGCTGGCGCCGGTCAAGGCGACCGGCGACGACCAGGCGGACGACGAGATCGACCAAGCTCCGGGCGGCTGATCGAGCCCGGCCGTCCAGGAGTTCGAGGGACCTCACCCGGCCCGAGGTCGTTCCCCGGGCCGAGCTGATCCGGACTTACGGGATGAAGTAGCCGGTGACGTCGAAGATGACGTCGGTCGTCGCGTTGGTTGCGGCATATAGGTCACGCCGAGCGTTCCGCCCGGCAGCTCGAGCGGCATCGTGACGTTGTTCGCCCGGACGTCGCCCTTGGGGAAGTTCAGGGTCGACGTGGTCGGCGCGTCGGTGGCCACCTGGGTCATCGACACGTAGCCCGACCAGGTCTGGTCGGTCACCGTCAGGTTGCCGGTGATCGCGATCGCGTTGGCCACGACTGCCGAACCCGTGAAGAGCACGGCCAGGGTCTGGCTGTGGGCCGCGACGAGCTTGGTCAGGCCTTCGGGGTGCGGCTGTCCACGAAGCGGGTCGGGGTGATCGCGACGTACTTCGCGCCGTCGGTGCCGGGCGAGAAGTAGCCGGTCACGTCGAACACGACCTGGGCGGTGTTGCCGGGCCCCGGAAGGTAGGTCACGCTCAGCGTGCCGCCCGGACCGAGGGGCAGGGTCACTCCGTTGGCCCGGGTGTCACCCTTCGGGAAGTTCAGGGTCGAGACGCCGGTGCTCCGCCCCGGACTGCGTCGGTCAGGGACAGGTAGCCGGCCGCCGTCTGGCCGGTGACGGTAAGGTTGCCGGTGACCGCGGAGGCGTCAGTCGGGACGTCCCGGGGGTCCGACTTGTCGAACAGGCCGGTCACGGCGAACGTCTGGGTGATGCCCGACTTGAGCCGGGCCGGCAGGCCCTGGGGAATGCGCGTATCGACGATCCGGTTCGGGGTGATCGAGTGATAGGTCGAGCCGGTCGAGTCCAGGGCGAAGTAGCCGCTGACATCGAAGACGACCTGGGCACTGGCTCCGCCCTTGCCCTTGAACACGACGCTCAGCTTGCCGCCCGATGCCGAGCGGCGCCGTGACGCCGTTGGCCCGGGTATCACCGAGCGGGAAGTTCAGGGTCGAGGTGTTCGGCGTGCTCGTGGCGACGGGGGTCAGCGACAGATAGCCGGCCGATGTCTGGCCGGTCACGGTGAGGTTGCCGGTCACGGCTACGGCGCCCGTCGGAATGTTCAGCGACGGGTCGGACGACAGGCCGGTGACCTGGAACGTGCGCGGCTTGGTCGCGATCAGCTTGCTCGAGATTCCCTGGGCGATCCGCAAATCGACGATCCGGTTGGGGGTGATCGTGTGATAGGTGGCGCCGGGCAGGGGGAGCGGGTTGACCGTGATCCCCTTCGAGACCGTGCCCGTCCCGTTGTCGTTCGTTGCCTGGAGGGTGACCGCGTAGGGCCCGGCCGCCGTGTACGTATGGCTCGGGTTCTGGCTGGTCGAGGTGTGCCCGTCACCGAAGTCCCAGTGCCAGGACGTCGGCGTGTTCGAGGACGTGTCGGTGAAGTTGATCTTGAGGGTGCCGCCCGTCTGGGTCGTCGTGAAGCTCGCGTCTGGCGTCCCGGCCACCGCCGAGCTGACCACGACCGGGAGCGACTTGGTGGTCGAGCCGCCGTCATTCGTCGTGGTCAGGCTGACCTGGTAGGTGCCCGGGTCGGTGTAGGTGTGGCTCGGATTCGCCGTGGCCGAGTTCGACCCGTCACCGAAGTCCCACCACCAGGTGTCCGGCGCCCCGCCGGTCGACGTGTCGGTGAAGTCCATCGTGAGGCCGCCGCCCTCCTGGGCCGAGCTGAAGTTGGCGACCGGCTCGGCAGGAACGAGGCCGCTGATCGGCGAGGTCACGTTGAAGTCGTCGAAGCTCATCGTGATCGGACCCTGGGTCCAGTTGCCTGACAGCCAGCCGACGAGGCCGACCGCGCCGGGCGCCTGGAGTGCGGCGGTGCTGTCGGTGACGTCGACGTCCCAGCTGGCCGGCTCGGCCGTGCCGTCGGTCCAGGCCTTGAGCTTGATCTCGGTGTCGGTCGGGCTCGTGCTGATGAACTGGCCTCGGAGCCAGATGTAGCCCCCGACCGTGGCCGTTGCGTTCTTGGCATGGGTATTCGCGCCCAGCCCGGCGATCGTCCCGTTGATCACCGTGTCGGCCTGGATCCAGACCTGGTTCGAGTTCGGAATCAGCCGGAGCTGGCCGCGGTATGAGGTGAAGCCGGAGACCCGCCGCACGTCGAAGGCGGCGTTCTCGTTGTCGGAGGTCGAGAGGGCCGAGGTCGCGACCTTGAACCGGACGTCGACGTCCTGGGCGCTCACGTTCGTCAGGTAGCCGCCCCGGTAGACCGTGTCGTTCGTGCTGTCCTTGGGGCAGACCTCGGGGTTGCTGGGGACGGGCAGGACGACCGTGCCGGCCGTCCCTGTCACGTTCATGTCGTCATTCGTGCAATAGAAGGCGGCGTAGTTGCCGCCCAGGTCGGCCTTGCCCCAGGTCTGGGACAGCGTCCGAGTGAACGTGTCGGAGGCGTAGGTGGTCAGGCTCGGCGAGGGCGACGGGGCCGGGGTCGGCGGGGGCGTCGGGCTGGCTGAGGAGGAGGCCGCCACGTTCGGGCTGAACTGGGAGGTATTGCCGGCGAGATCGGTCACGGTGGCGGTCACCGGGTCGCCGTCGCCGAGGGTCTGGTTGAAGCCGACGGTGAAGGCCCCGCCGGCGGGCACGATCGTGCTGCCCAGGAACGTCCGGCCCTGGCCGGCCGTCCCGTTGCTGGCGTCACCCGAGTCGGCCGAGGCCTTGAAGACCTCGATCGTGCAGCCGGCACAGGCGGCCCCGCTGGCGGCCGTCGTCGAGACGCCCGACGAGCTCAGCGATGGGACCCCGATCCCGGCATTCGAGCCGTTGATGATCTGGATCCCGCGCCCGGTCCCACCCGCGCCGTTGTTGTAGATCGTGTTCTGGCTGACCGTGTTGTCAATGTCGGAGACGTCGCTGACGATCACCCCTGTCGGATTGTTGGCGATGATGTTGTTCGGCCCGACGGTCGTCCAGCTCGCGTTGTAGTGGATGTTGATCCCGAAGAAGTTGTTGGGCATCGGGGTCGAACCGTCGGCTCCGACGCCGATGTTGTTGTCGTGGATCAGGTTGCCGGCCGTGTAGAAGCCTTCGACCCCGATCCCGCCCATGTACTCGGAGCCGTCGGCTCGCTGGGCGTTATTGACGATGACGTTGTCGGCGATGATGCTGCCGGTCGCCCCATCCTCGAGGTGGACGCCGTTCAGGCCGTTGCCGTACTGGCGGGCCGAGCCGGCGTTGCCGGTGACATCCGAGCCGATGTAGTTGCCGATCGCCTCGTTGCTGTCGGTCGTCGTGCTGTGCGAGAACTCGATTGCCTCGCCCCGGTTGTTCGAGATCACGTTGCGGTCGCCTGGGCCGGTCCCGCCGATGAGGTTGTAGGACGAGCCAGCTATTGATATCGACGCCGTGGGAGATCTGGCCATAGCAGGTCCCGCTACAGACATGGAGATTAGGCCGGCCGGGGCAGCCCGACAAATCGCCCTGGACGACGTTGTGGTCGCTCTGCTCGTTGTAGGTCGAGAAGCCGTTCGCGGCGTTGCCCGAGATGACGTCCCGGTCGGCCGGGTTCGAGCCACCGACCGTGGTATAGCTGGCGCCCAGGGAGACGTTGACGCCATTCGCGCCACTGACGAACTGGGGCGAGTAGAACGTGCCGGCCGCGTTCGTGCCGATGAACGAGCCGACGACGCTGTTGCCGGTTGCGGTGATCGTCTCGAACGTGATCGAGCGGCGCAGGTTGTACATCGAGATGCCCTTGATCACGTTGTTGGCCGAGGTCACGACGATGCCGTCGCACTTGTAGTTCGGGCTGGTCGGGTTGGCCTGGCAGTTGTTGGCAGTCGAGGAGGTGATCTGGATCATGATCACGGCGTTATCGATCGCCGGATCGGTGTTCGGGCTGGCACCGGCCTGGCTATAGCCGTCGATCGTCGTTCCGCCGGTCGTATCGGTCAGGGTCGGCAGCGTGCCGGTCAGGGTGATCGTCTGGACCCCGGAACCCGGGATCGCGAAGAGGATCGCGTCGGCGCCTGGATCAAGGTTTGCTTCCTGGATCGCCGCCCGCAGGGTGCACGTCCCGACCGAGGTCAGGCAGATCCCGTCGCCGGGCGTCTTGTCGGCCTGGTCGCCGGTGGAGGTGACGGTGAACGAGCCGACGCTGTCAGGCTCGGCGAACCGGGTCGCCAGCGGCGCCTCTGCCGGGCGCGGCGCGGCCTGGTTGGCAATCGCCTGGATGTCCGAGACGTCGAGGCAGCCATCGTGGTTCACGTCGGCCGCGGTCGCGTCGCCGGCCAGGTCGCAGGTCGTCCCATCCCCGGTGGCATTGCCCCAGGCGACCGTGGCCAGGTTCAGGTCGGCCGGACCGACCAGCCCGTCCCCGGACAGGTCGAAGCCCGAAGCGGCCTGGGCCGCCGCCGGTGTTTCGCCCGGGGCGGTCGGGGCCGGAATCGTGCCGCCGGTCGCCCCGACCTTGACCGTGATCGCACCGGGCAGCCGAACCGTCAAGGGCTGGCCGCTCGCGTCGACGAAGCGCATCGAGCCGAGGGCCAGGGTGAGCTTGCCGGCGACCGTTGGGATCAAGGTGATCTTGGCCAGGGCAACGTTCCCGCTGGCCCCCGGATGGCGGGTCGAGGCCGACCCGACAGGCGCGTCGCCACAGGCGGAGATCGCGCAGGAGTACAGCCCGAAGGCGACGCCCGAGGGGATCTCGACGGGGCCGAGCGGCTGGACGTCCCGGCCGGAGCCGCTCAGGGCAACCGTTCGCTGGGTCATTCCGTCGAACTCGGCCGCACTCGAGTCATAGCGCAGGACGCCCTGGTAGCCGGCCAGGTTCTTGACCCCGGTTGCCTTGAGCACGACCGTGATCGTCTGGCCGACCGCGACGCTGCTCGGGGCGCTCAGGACAAGATGGGCGCCCGTTCCGGTCGCGACGTGATCCACGAGGGGAACCTGGTCGGGAGTCGGCCGGGCGGCCGGGCGGCTCGACGCGGAGCCCGTCGGGGCAAGCGCGGCCGAGACGCCGCCCGAGGCCGAGCCACCCGATGCGCCGGACGACGCCGGCCCGGACACGGCACCGACCGTGGCGGCCGGAACCGAGGCGAGGAGGGCAAGGATCGCGGCGGCCACGAGGAAGCGGCTGCGACCGGTGGTCGAGATCGTTCGGCGCTTGTTCACGATGCGGTCATCCCATGTTGGGGCGGCGCATCAACCCCCGTCCAGGAACGGCATGATCGGAAGCGTCGCGAAGGGTCGGAGGAAGCTCAATCAGGCACGTGGCCCGGTCAGGGGACACTGACCGAAGCCAGAGCCGGAATGGTCCCATGGGCCTCCGGGACCGTCAACCGTTCGTACCTTCACCGGACCACCCATCCGTACAGGGAGGCGGCCGTTCTGCGATCAGAGTGGTGCACTGGCGCGCCGCAAACGCGCGGCTCCACCTAGCGCCAGCGGGTAAGGATCGCCTCGCGGTCGAACAGGCGGATGCCAATCCGCAGGCCAACGATGGCGATGACCAGGACCACCCCGGCCAGAATCAGGTAGCCGGTCGCCCCGACCAGGAGGGTCCCGCTGGCCTGGAGCAGGGTGATTGCGATGATCGGGACAATCACGACCCCGCCGATCTGCTGGGCGACCCGGGGGTCGTTGACCCGCGAGCTGGTGATCACCCCGAGCACGACCGAGGCGAGGCCCACGGCCGGACCGAGCACGAACACCCCGGCTAGCCAGCTCGAGTCGGTCACGACGCCGACGAGCTTCGAGCCGTACAGGACCGAGGCGAGGGTGGCGAAGATCAGGTAGGCCAGCCAGCCGGCGAGAACGCCCGGGACGAGCGCCGCGACCGCTTTCCCGGCGAGGAGCTCGCTCGTCCGGATCGGCGCCGCCAGGACCGGCTCGAGGCTGCGGGCCTGCTTCTCTCCGATGATCGAGAAGGTCGCGATCGACAGCGGGATGTAGGCCGGCATCAGGAGGAAGAAGGCCAGGAACTGCTGGACGGTGTACGCGCCGGCGAGCTCCGAATCGCTAAAGCCGGCCCATTCAGGGCGCTGCTCCCGAACCGACGCGGCCAGCTCGGGCGGCAGGGTGTGGGTATTGACGAGGCCGGCGACCGCCAAGGGGACAACGGTCAGGATCAGCGGCGGGATCAGGATCGTCGACATGAGGAGGCGATTCCGGATCGTCTCGGCAAACTCGCGCCGGAGGACCGTGCTGACGATCCGGCCGCGCATCAGGTGGCTCCACCGGGGCGGACCGACCGGCGAGCGGCTCGCCTGCGCCGGGCTGGACGCCCATCACCTCGAAGTAGACCGATTCGAGCGAGGTGGCGGCGGGCCGGACCTCGACGATCGCCGCCCCCGCCGCGGCCAGGTCGCGGACAAGCCCGGGCGTGACGGCGGCGGGCTCCGCCGCCTCGGCGACGAGCCGATCGCCATCGAACGCGGCACCGGCCACGCCGGGGACGGCGCGGGCGATCTCGAGCAGGGCGGCGCTCGGTTTCGGCTTCCCGGGCGCCGGCCAGGCGGATTTCGACCCGGCCACCGGCCAACGAGCCCCGCAGCCGGGCCGGGGTGTCGATCCGCAGCAGGCCGCCCCGGATGAAGGCGACCTCGTCGCACAGGCGGTCGGCCTCGTCGAGGTTGTGGGTTGCCAGGACGATCGTGCGGCCGGCGCTGCGCAGGCCCTCGATCGCCTCACGGACGACGTAGGCGGCCTCGGGGTCGAGGGCGGCCGTCGGTTCGTCGAGGAACACGACCGCCGGCTCGTGGAGGAGTGCCCGGGCGATTGCCAGCTTCTGCTTCATCCCCTTGCTGAAGGTCCCGGCGATGTCGTGGCGTCGGTCCCACAGGGCCGAAGAGGCGCAGAGTAATGCTCGATCGCTCGGCCCGGGTCGGGGCGTCGAGGCTGTACAGCCGGCCGAAGAAGTCGAGGTTGGCCTCGGCGGTCAGCTTGCTCGTACAGGCCGGGCGTCTCGGTCAGGATCCCGACCCGGGCCCGGACGCGGGCTTCCGGGTCCGTTCGGACATCGAAGCCGTCGATCGTGGCCGTGCCCTTTCGGTCGGCTCGATCAGCGCGGTCGAGCATCCGGACCGTCGTCGTCTTGCCGGCTCCGTTCGGCCCGAGCAGCCCGAGCACGCGGCCGCGGTGGACCTCGAGGTCGAGCCCGCGGACCGCCCACAAGTCGCCGAACGCGCGCCCAAGCCCGGTCGCGTGAAGGGCGACGGATCCGTCGCGGACGGGCTGGCCGGGTCCGTCTGGGCTGGGGCGGTCACTCGCCAAGTCTGCCCGGTCAGGCGGAGCGATGCCAGCGCAGGGGCTTCGTCGGCTCGCGGCTGATCTCATGCTTCGCTTCGAGATCGAGCTGGACCGACTTTGTCCACCAGCCGGCCCGCGCCCCATTCGGAAACGGAGGTCGGCCGGCAGGTTCGGGGTCAGGGCGTGGAGCATCTCGTCGTGGTCGAGCCCGGCGCACCCGTGGGTCCAGCCGGCGATCACCTGCGCCGCGGGCAATTCAAAGGCCGACATGTTCATGTACGTGGCAATCGTCGGTGGTGACGGCAAGGGCACGACCGGAGTCCACCAGCGGGCCGAGCAGGCCTCGAGCGAGGCCTACTGCGACAGCGGCTTTCCCGTCTACACCGGTTGGACGTACGCGGGCACGGGCGACAAGAATTTCCATACGGTCCCCTTCGCCATTCGGGCCGGGGATCAGCTGTGGGGCCAGGTCAGCTACAACGGCCACAGCTACAAGATGACGCTGGCCGACCTGACCGCGCATCAGATGACGTCAAATACCGCCACCGACAAGACCGCCACCCGGGTCAGCGCCCAGTGGATCGTTCAATCGCCGCAGACCGGCTGCCCCAAGAAGTGCGTGGCGGGCCCCCTGGCAAACTTCGGCTCGGCCCACTTCAGCGGCGCCGAAGCCGTGATCGCCGGGGCGATGAATGTCGTCGATCGCTGGCCGCGGGAGTCCGTCTCGATGGGCTCTGGCTCACTTCGCCGGGCGACCGTCTCGAAGGCGGCCCATGGCGTCTTCTCGGTGACCTGGAAGCACAAGTAGGGTCGAGGCGGTCCTCGTCCGGAGGATGACCTCAGGCCAATTCGACACCGGCGGCGCGAGCGTCGGCAGCGAGTGACTCGAGAGCCTCGTCGCTGCGGGCCGAGGTCTTGAGGATGCCCATGACCCGGTCGACGCCGGCCTCGCGGTAGCCCGCCAGCAGCTCGACTCGACTCGGGCCGGGGATCGCGCAGGGTCTCGCCCCAGACGTTGACCGACAGGGCCAGGCCGGCCGGATCACGATCGATCTCCTCGCAGCGGCTGCGGATCACCGGGAAGGCCTCGAGGACCTCGGCCGGCGACACCCCGTCGAGGTTCAGCTCATCGGCGTACCGGGCGGCCAGCCGCCAGGTCACGTTCGGGCCGTTGCCGCCGACCATGATCGGGACGCGTGGCTGCTGGATCGGCTTGGGCACGTTGATCGCGTTCGTGACGTTCGAGTAGGTGCCCTTGGCCGTGGCGTGCTCGTGCCGGTCGCCGGCCAGCATCGCGCTGATCACGGCGAGGTCGTCACCGAGCCGGGCGAGCCGCTCGCGCGTCTCGGGGAAGCCGTAGCCGTAGGCCAGCCACTCGTCCTTCTTCCAGCCGGCCCCGATCCCGAGCTCCATTCGCCCGCCGCTGATCGTGTCCATCGTCGAGATCATCTTGGCGGTCAGGGCCGGGTTGCGGAACGCGGTGCAGATCACGACGTGACCGAGGCGGACCCGGCTGGTGATCGCCGCGAGGGCCGACAGCGCGGTGAACGACTCGAAGGTGATCTCGTCGGTCGGGCGGGGGACCGTCTGGAAGTGATCGAACAGCCAGACCGACTCGAAGCCCAGGCGTTCGGCCTGTCGGGCGACCTCGGTCGTCCGCCGCCAGGCATCGAGCGGGTCCCAGCCGTTGTACTCGCCCTGCCAGCCCTGGGGCACGACCACGCCGATCTTCATCCGGGAGCCTCCTTGCCTCGTCGAACCGCTGTCGGGCCATCATGGCGCTTCCACGGCGCGCTAGAGTCGGCGGATGGCCGACTCCGCGCGCTCGTTTGTCCTGCGCCAGACCCGGCTGGCCGCCGTTCCCGGATTGCCGGCGATCCGGATCCAGATGGCCGAGGGAGATCCTGCCGCTGTGGCACGCCGTCCAGGTCGAGCTGGACGATCCCGACGCGGCATTGCCGTATTGGGCGTTCGCCTGGAGCGGCGGGCTGGCGCTCGCCAGCTACCTCCGCGATGTGCCCGGCCGAGTCGCCGGGCGGCGGGTCCTCGACTTCGCCTCCGGATCCGGCCTGTGCGCGGTCGCCGCGATGCAGGCCGGAGCCGCTGAAACGACGGCCGTCGACATCAATTCGTTTGCCGTCGCCGCGATCGAGCTGAACGCGAAGGCAAATCGAGTCCGGGTGTCCACGCTGCGCCGGGATCTCCTCGACGACGAACCGCCCGAGGTCGAGGTCATCCTGGCCGGGGACATCTGCTACGACGCGAACCTGGCCGCCCGGGTCCTGCCCTGGCTTCAGCTCGCCCAGCGGCGGGGGATCGACGTGCTCGTCGGCGATCCGGGTCGGCGCTATCTCCCGGCGGAGGCGTTAGTCGAGCTCGCCTGCTATGACGTCCGCACGACGACGGAGCTGGAAGATTTGGACCACAAGCAAGGCCGGGTCTATGGCTTGCGCTGACCGGCCAGACTGGATCGATGGCTGCATCTGACGAGCCCCTCAAACGCCTCGGTGGCGGCCGCTGGCAGACCCGCGATGAGCGGTTCACGATCGAACCGCAGTCGGGGACCTGGGTCGTGGTGGACGCCGAACAGGCAGATGACCTCGGCCTGCCCCTCGTCCGTGGACCGTTTGGGAGCCTGACGGCGGCCAAGTCGGCGATCGCGACCGCCCGTGAAGCCGGGCCGGAGGTCTCGTCACTGGCGGCGAAGGTCGCCGAGCATCGCGACCGGCCCCCGACGAAGGCCCCGACGACCAGCCAATCGCCGCTGAGCGCCACTCCGAAGCCCAAACCTGCCGCTCCGCCCGAACCAGAGCCTCCAGCAGAACCGGCCTGGATCCAGGCGTTGCCCCCGGCCGGGCGGAAGCGGGCTCATGAGCTGGTCGACCGACTGACGGCGGCCGGCGTCACCGACCCGGATGAGCTGGCTCGGCGAGAGATCGTTGAGCAAGATGGCGCAGTGGCTGCCTATGCCGTCAGGCGAGCCATGGCCGCCCTCGGCTCGAACGCCCGGCCGGCGGCCGTCGCGAAGCTGGTGTCCGCGGGCGAAGCCGCCGATCTCGGCGTCCGGTGGAACATGGTTGCCGGCGACGGGCGGGTGATCAACCTCGAAAAGGAGCTGGCATGACCGACGAGAAGAACCCGACCGCCTGGATCGATGCAAGGCTGGCCGAGTTCCCAAGTGCCCAGCGGGCGGCCCTCCAGGAGCTCCGAGAGGCGATCGCTCGGGCAGCCCCCGAGGCGGAAGAGGTCGTCAGCTACAAGATGCCCGCGTTCCGCTACCACGGACGGATGCTCGTGTCCTACGACGGCTTCAAGACCCACTGCTCGCTCTTCCCGATGAGCTCAGTGGTTGTCGAAGAGCACCCGGAGCTGGCCGAGTTCGCGGTCGCCAAGGGGACCTACCATTTCACCCCGGAGCATCCGATCCCAGGGCGGCTCGTGGAGATCGTCGTCCAGGCCCGGATGGCCGAGATCGACGCGCGGCCTACTTCAGCAACGCGTAGCGATAGGTCAGCTTGACCTTCGCGACGTCATAGTGGCCGCCTGACGTCCAGTCAAGAGCGAGCACGATGCCCCGGACGGTCCGGCCAATCCGGCTGTCGGTGGGGCTGCCGGCTGACCGTGGACCAGGCGTACTTCGTGGAGATGGCCGACAACGGCGAGAAGTAGTCGATGACCCACGGCTTGCCCGCCGCCCACGTCCCGAGCTGGCGGTTCTGCAGGCCGATCTGGGGGTGGTTGGTGCCACTGCCGAGGACCGAGAACGAGATCGCGGAGTACTCGACCGCCGAGGGCAGGGTGAACTGGTAGCCGAGCGCGTTGTAGAAGCCAGGGGTGCCTTGGAGCATCGTGACCCGCTCGCCGCCAGCGTAGGTTGGACTGCCCGAATCCGTGCCTTGGTTGCCACCCTTGGCGGTCAAGTGATTTCCGTTGTACGTCGTCGACCCGGTGTACCAGGCGAGCTTCTTGAGTGAAACGGTCACGTTGCTGGTGACGGTCATCCGGGCACCGAGGTCGTCAGTGATCACCTGGGTGACGTGATAGAGCCCCGCCGGGACCATCGTGGGGCCAGGCGCACTCCGACTTCGCCCATTTGCCCCGGTCGGCGCCGTGCTGAGGGCCATCCCATCCCAGTTCACGTTGTAGTACCCCGCACCACGATCCGGGAGCTCGAACGCGCGCTCCACGTCTCCGGTTGTTGCGTTGCTAATCGTGATGTCGACGGTCGCGGTTTCGCCCAGGGTACCCTGGATCACGAGCTGATCACCGTAGCCGTCGACGACGGGATAGAACGTCGACGCGCCGACGCCAACGCCGCTCGCGTCGACCTGGTTCGGGGTCACGGTCAGCTCGACCGGCAGGCTCGTCGATGGGCTCCCGATGGCAGTCCCTCCCCATGACGCTGTCAGCACGTGCAGCCCGGGCGTCTTGAACCGGACGGGCAGAACGGCCGTCGAGCCGGTCGAGCCCCCGGTCAGGGCAATGGTGCCGAGAGAGGTGGTCCCGTCGTAGAAGGTTATGGCCCCGGTTCCTTCGACATAGCAGCAGGCCCCCGGCGACGAAATCGTCGCCGTCAGGGTTGTCGTTTGCCCTGCCTCAACGGGGTTCGCGGAGGCGACAAGGGTCGTGTTCGTTGCCAGCAGCGTTACGGGGACATCCAGGATCGCCGAGGCAGCGTCATCGTTCAGGGGACTGTTGTAGTAGAGGGCCTGGAATTCGGACGTGCCGAGAGCCTGTTTGGACACGGAGAAGTCGACCCACAACCCACGACTCCAGTCGTATCCAGCTCCGTCGCCCTGCCGATAGCCGGAAAGGACGTGACCACTCCTGCTTGGAACATGGTCAAGTCGATGTATCCGTCGCAAGTCGGCGCGGCAACTCGCGCGTAAAGGGCAATCGGGAGGATCGTATTCGCTGCCCCATAGGTAATAGCGTCAATATGCTCGGGTGGCGGATGAGGTTGACTTGGACCACGTTGCTCGTGGCCGCGTCGTAGCCATCCTCGGCTTGAGACGTCGCGTAGACCGAGTAGGTGCCCCATGGGAGGTTGTCGCGGCCGACGAACGTAACGCTCGTCGAGCCTGACTGATCCGTAACCGTCAATTCGTCCGTGTACTTCCCGCTTTGGTCGGCGAAGCCGATCGGAAGCCCGGCCACGACAGGTGAGGTCTGTACCGTCAGGGTGATGCCTGCGTCGACGTACGCGCTGGTCGATGAGACGGTCAGGGTCAGCGTCAGAGGGGTCGAGGCGTGGACGGCAGCCGGAAGCAGCATCGAAAGACCGAACAACGCGCCGATCGCGATCGACCAGCGCGAGCCCCCGCGGTTCATGTCGCCTCCCGGAGCTGACGTGAGGCCAGAGTGTAGCCACGGGTGCAAGGCTCGACCAGCCCTGATTCGAATTGGCGGTGCGCGCCGCCATCGCGGCCTTGCGCCCGGCTCGGCCGCTACGATCTCGGGATGAACGATGCAAGGGCGCTGCCGAGGTCGATCGCCGGTCTGGCCGTCCCCCAGGACGTGGTCTCGGAGGCGATCTGGGACTGGGCCAACCGAAGCCTGCCGGCCTACCTCCTTGCCCATTCCGTCCGTTCGTATCTCTGGGGTGCGGAGATCGCGGCAGGCGAGGGCTGGCGGTTCGACGCCCAGGTCCTGTGGACCGCGGCGTTGGCGCACGACTTCGGGCTCACCCGAATTTCCCGGAACCGGCGCTGCTTCGAGGTCGAAGGTGCGGCCATTGCCCGGCGGCGGGTGATCGGGCTTGGCCTGCCGGACCAGTGCGGCCGAGCGCGTCGAGCGGGCGATCATCGATCACATGCGGGCCGGCGTGACTCTCGAAGACGGGGTCGAATCGGTCCTTCTCGATCGGGCGACTGGGTTGGACGTCCGAGGTGACGGCTACGAGCTGGTCGACCGGGTCCGCCCGGCGGTCGTCACGGCCTGGCCCCGGGGCGCCTTCGATCGCTACTTCCTTGGGGCCATCGAGCACGAGGTCGCGAGCCGGCCTGGCTGCGAGAGCAGCCGGCTCCTCCGCGACAGCGACCTGGCGGGCTGGATGGCGCGATCGCCCTGGCGCAGCACACCCGCCTGAGGGAGGAGCACTGGTGAGTGCCCTCTCGCGGAGCGCACAATGGATCCTGTGAGCGAGGCCAGCCCATCATCGGAAGCAGCTCCGGCGACCGACCAGGACATCCTGGTCGCCGGCCGCGACGCCCTGGCTCGCCATGCCTGGCAGGAGGCCTTCGACGCGCTCAACGAGGTCGACGGCCGGGTCCAGCTTTCGGCCGAGGATCTCGAGGGCCTGAGTGTCGCCGCCTTCTTCCTGGCCAAGGGTGACCTCCAGGCCGAGTACAAGGAGCGCGCCTTCGCCCTGTATGAGTCCCTGGGCAACAGCACCCGGGCTGCGTACGTCGCCCTCGACCTGGCCCAGTACTTCGGCTTCGGCGGCAAGTACTCGATCGCGGCGGCGTGGACCCATCGGGCCGAGCGGATCATCGGGCCCGAGGGCAATACCTACGTCCACGGCTACCTCGCCCTGGTCAAGAGCTACGGGGCGCGCGGGACCGGCGACCTCGGGGCCGCCCTGGCCCTGGCCGAACAGGCGGTCCGCATCGGCGGAACGGCCCGCGAACGCCGATCTCAAGGCATCCTCGTTGTCCAACCTCGGTACTGATCACGATCGCGTCCGGGCGACCCTGCCAAGGGCATCGCGCTGCTCGAGGAGGCCTCGATCGCGGCGGTCAACGGCGAGCTCTCGCCGTTCACGAGCGGGGTGACGGCCTGCCAGATGATCGGCGCCTGCCGCGACCTGACCGACTACGGCAAGGCGAGCGAGTGGATCGAGGCGACCGACCGCTACTGCACCCGCCAGGCCCTGAGCGGCTTTCCCGGGATCTGCCGGATCCACCGGGCGGAGGTCACGGCGATCGGCGGCGCCTGGGACCGGGCCGAGGGTGAGCTGGAGCGGGCCACGGTCGAGCTGGCGGCGTACAACGCCACGCCGCCCCAGGCCGACGGCTTCTACGCGATCGGCGACATCCGTCGACTGCAAGGGCGACTTCGAGGGCGCCGAGGCCGCCCTCCGCGAGGCCCATGCCCGGGGCAAGTCGCCCCAGCCGGCGCTGGCCCTCGTCCGGCTCGGCGCAGGGCAACATCAAGGGTGCCTTCGCCGCGATCAAGGGGGCGATCAGCGAGGCCGGGGCCGATCGCTGGTCGCTGACCCGGCTCCTGCCGGCCGAGGCCGAGATCGCGATCGCGGCCGGCGATCCGACGACCGCCCGGTCGGCCGTCGACGAGCTCGCCGAGATCGTCGGTGCCTACCCGACCCCGGCCCTCGTGGCCAGCCGCCAGGCGGCGACCGGTCGGGTGCTCCTGGCCGAGGGCAATCCGGCCGCCGCGGTGACCGAGCTGCGGGCGGCGGTCGCTGGCTGGCGCCAGGTCGGTGCGCCGTACGAGGTCGCCCGGGCGCAGGCGGTCCTCGCTCGAGCGCTTCGAGCGCTCGACGACGAGGACGGCGCAGACGCTCGAGCTCGACGAGGCGCGTCGGCGAGTTCCGCCGGCTGGGGGCCCAGGTCGATCTCGAGGCGATCGAACGTGACGAGCGTGCCGCGGAGGCGCCGGCGGGCGGGTCCGCTGACGGCCCGTCGGACCTTCATGTTCACCGACATCGTCGGCTCGACCAGTCTCGCCTCGGCGCTCGGCGACGAGGCCTGGGAGCAGCTCCTGCGCTGGCACGACGACATGCTCCGGAGCCTGATCTCGTCCGGATCCGGGCAGGTCGTGAACTCGACCGGCGACGGCTTCTTTGCGGCGTTCGAGGCGGCCCGCCCGGCGGTCGATTGTGCGATCGCGATCCAGCGTTCCCTGCGGGAGCACCGCTCAGCGGCCGGCTTTGCTCCCTCGGTCCGGATCGGGATCCACTCGGCCGAGGCCACCCGGCGCGGCGACGACTACAGCGGCAAGGGGGTCCACGTCGCCGCCCGGGTCGGCGCCCTGGCCGGGGGAGGGGAGATCGTGGCCACGGCCGAGACGGCGGCCGAGGTCGACGGGATCGAGCTGACGGACGGGCGCGAAGTCATGGTCAAGGGAATCGACGAGCCGCTCTCGGTCGTCACGATTCCCTGGATCGCCTGAAGCAGGAGGAGCTCATGGAACCCTGGCCGAAGGCGGTCAACACGGTCAGCTTGTTCGTCGAGGACCTGGCTGCGGCCAAGGCGTTCTACCAGGACGTGTTCGGCCTGGGCGTCGTCTTCGAGGACCCCGAGTCGGTCCTGTTCCGGATCGGCGCCCTGCAGATCAACCTTCTGGCGATCGGCGCGGCGCCCGAGCTGATCGGGCCGGCTGTCGTGGCACCTCGCGACGCCGGCGTCCGGATGCAGTTCACGATCAACGTCGAGGACGTGGACGCCCTGGCCGGCCGGCTTGTAGCCCATGGGGTGACCCTGATCAACGGGCCGATCGATCGGCCGTGGGGCGTCCGGACGGCCTGCTTCAGCGACCCGGCCGGCCACAACTGGGAGATCGCGGCCGAGATTCGGCGATAGGCCGAAGGCTGACGACGTCGCGCGGGGGCCAGCGGCGTCGCCCAGGGCCAGCGGCGTCGCCCAGGGCACGTGGCAAGCCCGGCCAGCGGCCCCGTCGTCGCGAAGGGCCCAGCGGCCAAGCCCAGAACCAGCGGCATCGCCCGGCCAGCGGCATCGTCGTCGCGAAGGGCCAGCGGCAAGCCCAGAACCAGCGGCGTCGCCCGGGACGAACAGATCGACGAATTGAGGCTTCGATCCCACAGAGTCGCTCCGGATTCCGGCCAATCGTCCGCTGCGGGCGAACAAATCGATCAAACGACCGTCGAGGCAGCCGTCGCGCTGCCCCGCTGACGGCGAGTTGTTCGCCAGGGGCGACCCGGTCGGAGAGATGGTGCTGCGTGCTGGACCGCGCGACCGGTGGGGTAGACCGCGCCGACCCGGTCGGAGTAGACCGCGCCGACCCGGTCGGGGTAGACCGCGCCGACACGCGCCATGGATGTAGGCGACCCGGTTCCTCGACCGGCTTCGCCGACTCTTCCGCCATGTAGCACTGGACGTGCTTGTCGGCGGCGCACGGCCTCAGCGTCGACTCGAACCTTGACCGAGCCGGTGTGAATCGTGCTCAGGTGGAGGAGGCCCGCCCCGAATCCTGCTCGATTAGTCCTGCGCGACCCGCCTATACCTCTGGGGCCGCTACCTGGCGAGAAACGCCCGCCCCGGCCGCGGAAACGCCCGCCCCGGCCGCGGAAACGCCCGCCCCGGCCGCGGAAACCGCCCGCCCCGGCCGCGGACGCCCGCCCCGGACGCGGAAGCCGCCCCGAGTCCGCCCCGAAGTCCGCCGAAGTCCACGCTCCAACCGATCGCCGCGGCGGCGATCCAGCGATACGGCCTGCTCTATCGGGCGACAACCGCCCCGGCCGGGCCGGGCCCGGACGCTTCGCGGCCGCGATCCCGCGGTAAGGCCCTGGGCCCGGGCTTCGCGGCGGCCTTACATCTCCATCGGGCTGAGCAGCTGGAAGTAGTTGCCGTCCGGGTCGGCCAGGGTCGCGATCGACGATCCCGGGGCCTCCTCGAACTCATACGGCGCCCGGACCACGATTGCCCCGGCCGCCTTCATCCGCTCGAAGTCACCGGCGACATCGGCCGTTTCGATATTCCACATGAAGCGCCCCGGCGTCGTGTTCTGGCCGTGCACGTCGGAGTGGGGGTAGACCGTGATGAAGCCCGAGCCGATCTGCCAGCCGGTGTAGTCGCCCTGCTGGAAGCCGGGCTCGCCGAGCAGCTTCGTGTAGTAGGCGACCAGGGCCGGGGCGTTGTCGGACCCGATCAGGATGCTGTTGAAGTCCATCTGGCTCTCCTGTGGTTCGAGCTCGTGAATCGAGCTCCGTCGTCCGCCTGAGGATAGGCGTCGACCATGCCGGGCGCCGAGCATCGGAGGGTAGAGTCTCCCGATGAGCTTCGATGTCGCGGCGGATGCCTATGACCGCTTCATGGGCCGCTATTCGCGCCTGCTCGCCGGCCAGATGGCAGACATCGCCGGGATCGAGCCGGGCCAACGGGTCCTCGACGTCGGCTGCGGGCCGGGCGCCCTGACCGCGGAGCTGGTCGAGCGGGTCGGCCCGGCGAACGTGACCGCCGTCGACCCCTCTTCCTCGTTCGTGGTGGCGACCCGGTCGAGGTTCCCGGGCGCGTCGGTCCTCGAGGCATCGGCCGAGCAGCTGCCGTTCGCCGATCACGAATTCGACGCCGCGATCGCCCAGCTCGTCGTTCACTTCATGGCCGATCCGGTCGCAGGACTGGGCGAGATGAAGCGGGTGACCCGATCGGGCGGGGTGGTTGCGGCCTGCGTCTGGGACCATGCCGGCGGCCTCGGCCCGCTCGGCCTCTTCTGGCGGACGGCTCGCGAGCTCGACCCGAGTGTCCATGACGAGTCGGATCTGCCCGGCGTCCGCGAGGGTCAGCTCGGACAGCTGTTCGCGGCGGCCGGCCTGCTCGACATCGTCGAGTCGGTCGTGTCGGCCGACCTCGAGCACCCGACCTTCGAGGAGTGGTGGGGGCCGTTCTCGAGCGGCGTCGGCCCGGCTGGGGCATATGTCGCCGGGTTGGACGAGGAGCAGCGGACGAGGTTGCGCAAGGCCTGCCGCGGGCCCTGCCGTCCGGGCCGTTCGTGATCCCGGCTCGCGCCTGGGCAGCCCGGGGCCGGGCCTAGGAACCGGCGCTCCGCGGCTCGTCCTGTCGGCCCGGGTCGGTCAACTCGGGCCCGGGGCCGGCTGGCTATTCTCCGGCCGGTGCAATTGACCAGCCGGATCAGCGAGGCGATCGCCCCGACGAGGCTCGGCTCGGGGTTCCGCTGGCTCCTCGCGGCGACGATCGTCAACAACATCGGCGATGGCGTCGTCGTGTCGGCCGGCCCGCTCCTCGTCGCGTCGCTGACCCACGACCCGTTCCTCGTCTCGCTGGCCCTGCTCAGCGAGAACCTGCCGACGCTCCTGTTCGGGGTGATCGGCGGCGTGGCGGCGGACCGGTTCGACCGACGCCGGATGGTCATCGTGGTCAACCTGGTCCGCGCCGGGGTCCTCGCGATCCTCGTCGGCGTGATCCTGAGCGGGACGGTCAGCATCGCCCTCGTCCTGATCGCCCTGTTCGTGATGGGTTCGGCCGAGACGTTCGCGGATTCGGCCACGAGCACGCTCCTGCCCGGACTCGTGGCCAGGGCGGACCTCGGCATCGCGAACGCCCGGACACAGGGCGGCTCGCTGCTGATGAATCAGCTCCTGTTCCCGCCGATCGGGGCTCTCCTGTTCGCGGTTGCCCCGGCGATGCCGTTCGCCACGAACGCGATCTGCTTCGCCCTCGGGGCGGCCCTGATCAGCCGCCTCGCGAGCGACACCCGGCGGGTCCTGCCGGAGCGGACGTCATTCCGGACCGAGACGCTCGAGGGGATGCGTTGGCTGCTGGCCCATCCGCCGATGCGGACCCTGGCCCTGACGATCTTCACCTTCAACATCACGTTCGGAGCGGCCTGGTCCGTGCTCGTCCTGTACGCCAACCAGCGGCTCGGGATGGGCCCGGTCGGATTCGGCCTGCTGACGACGGCGGTGGCGGCCGGCGGACTCATCGGCACCGTGATCTACGGACGCCTCGAGCGGCGCTTCTCGCTGGCCGACATCATGCGGGGCGGCCTGCTGATCGAGACCTTCACCCACCTCGTCCTGGCCCTGACGACGTCGGCGGTCGTGGCCCTCGGGATGCTCGTCGTCTTCGGCGGCCACGCCTTCGTGTGGGGCACGACGTCGACCGTCGTCCGCCAGCGGGCCGTGCCCGACGAGCTGCTCGGCCGGGTGACCGGCGTCTACCGGGTGGCGATCTTCGGGGGGATCGTGATCGGGACGCCGATCGGCGGCCTGCTGGCGACGGCCTTCGGGATCACGGCGCCGTTCTGGTTCGCCTTCGCCGGCTCAGCCCTGCTGGTGGTCCTGCTCTGGGGCCAGTTCTCGAACATCGTCCACGCCAGCGAGGCCTGACCCCTCGGAGTGCCGCCCAAGGCTCAACCCTGGGCGAGGACCTCGCGCAGCTTCGCCGCGAACGCATCAGGATCGCCGTGCTGGCCGTACTCACCGCCGAGAAAGCCATCGTGGCCACCGGGGAACATCACCGGCGTCGTATCGAGCCGTTCGGCGACCGCGAACGCACCGCGACCCGCCATCTGCCGTTGTGACTCGGTGCCGGCGGCCAGGATGATCCGGGTCGAGGCGGCCCGCAGGGCGCCGAAGTCGGGCTCGAACTGGGTGCACGTGATCATGTTCT
The DNA here is from genome assembly GCA_963697135.1 of uncultured Chloroflexia bacterium. Classification (GTDB taxonomy): domain Bacteria; phylum Chloroflexota; class Limnocylindria; order Limnocylindrales; family CSP1-4; genus Palsa-1033. Next base: position 38,587 of record CAVOMZ010000018.1, read on the forward strand.
GGGCCAGGAGGGGGTCGGTCCGAATGCCGTCGTCGACAGTCGGCAGCCCGAACATTGCGGGATCCGGGGCCGGCTGAGCGGCATAGTCCGGCTCGAACGGCCCCTCGTGGCTGACCGCGGCGATGAAGCGCGCCAGGCCTGGGCCAAATCCGCTCTGCATGTACGTCTCGTGGACGGCGCGGCAGGCCGCGAGGGCGTACTCCCGATCGGGCAGGAGCGCCGCGACCGGCGGCTCGTGGGCGACGAGCGTCCGGACGTCCTCCGGGTATCGCGCCACGAGGGCCAGGGCGTTCACCGCGCCGCCGCTGCTGGCGAACAGGTCGACCGGGCCGAAACCGAGCTCGGCGAGGATCCGGTGCACGTCGTCGGCATGCTGCTCCGGCGTCGACGGGCCGGCCGGATCGACCTTCGTGCTGCGATCCACCCCGCGAGGGTCGTAGGTCACGACGGTCCGATCGGTGAAATGGCCGGCGAGGGTGACGAAGCCGCTGGCGCCCATCGGCGATCCGATGATGAGCAGCGCGGGCGACGTGCTCGGTCCGGCTTCCCGGACGTCGTAGGTCAGGACGGCGCCGGGTACCTCGAGGGTGCGCGTGATCGGCTCGGTCATCGTCGTCATGGCCTACTTCTCCTTCGGAATTCGGTAGGTGATGTGCGTCGCGAAGCGCGACTGGCAAGTGGTCATCCGGCAGTCACTTCGGCGAGGATCGCGTCGATCTGGCCGACGGCACCTTCCAGGCCCGGTTCCATGCCCATGGCCAGGTACTGCTCCATCGCCGGGGCACTCGCGTACTGGAACTCGATCGACATCCGGGTGTGCCGCGAGTCGATCGGTTCGATCGTCACCCGGCCCTCGTTGCGCGGAAAGGCCTCATTCGGCGTCCCGTCGTCATTGGCAAAGCCGTCGAGGAAGACGAGCCGATGCGGCGGATCGGCCTCGAGGACGTCCCAGAAGCCGCGCGGCTGGTCGCCGCTCGGCCCGGTCATGTGGTACTCGACGTGGCTGCCGGGAGCCAGGTCGTGGGCGGTGAAGGTCGCCGGGTAGGTTGGCGGGCCCCACCAGCGCTCAAGCTGGCGTGGATCGGCCCATAGCTCCCAGATCCGCGTCGGGGTCGCCTCGAACTCGGCCGTCAGGGTCATCGTCAGGGCGTTGGGATCCTTGTGGATTGCGGTGACAGTCATGCCTCGGTCTCCTCTGTGCTGTCGATGAGGTTGGTCATTCGCTCGACGCGACCACGCCAGAGCGTCTCGTACTGGTCGAGCAGGCTGCGGGCCAGGCTGAGCCCCGCGATGTTCGTCAGGACGACCTTGCGCCGGCCCGTCCGTTCCTTTGTCACGAGGCCGGCCCGTTCGAGCACGGCGACGTGCTTCTGGACCGCCGCGAAGCTCATCGGATAGTGCCCGGCCAGCTCGGCCACGCCTTCCTGGCCGGCGAGCGCCCGCAGGACGATGTCCCGCCGGGTGGCATCGGCGAGCGCGGCAAAGACCTGGTCGGCATTCGGTGGGAGTCGTCATTCATACAACCATACGGTTGTATTACTGATCCGTCAAGCGGGGCCCGCTCAGTTTTGGACCAGTCGGGCCTATCCCACGCGTGGCGAGGATGGCCCGGATATCCAACGGATATCCGGTTCAGGCATGGCAAGAATTCGGGTCGCCTGGCCTGACGCGCTGGTTGAGCTGGTCGAGCTGGTCGTGACGATCGAGGCCTTAGGGGACCGAGCCTGCCGCGCGGGCGTCGGCGGCCGGGACGATCTCGGGCAGACCGACAACATTCGGCACATTCCGCTCAGGCGCGCACGAAGGCCGCTCGCGCCGCGCCGTGGCCAGGATTCGTCGACATCGACTCTGGTGCCACGCTCAGGACAGGGTCGCTGGGCGACCGCCGCGGCTCAATGACCGCCCGCGACCGTCCGCGCTGCGGTTCCCAGCGGAATTTGCCGACTCGTTGATCGCGAGAGAGCCCGGGCGGAGGCGAGGGGCGAATCGCGAGGGAGCCCGGGCCGAGGCGACGGGCGAATCGCGACGGAGGCCTTACCGCTGGGATCAGACCCCGACGTTCTGGGGCAGGCTGAACACGAACCCAGGGCGACACAGAACATCAGCACGGCGAACCCGACCATCACGAGCCGGACCCGGTAGCCCTTGAACTTCGTGCCGACGCCGGCGAAGAAGAGGACCGAGGCGAAGATCACCGCCAGCAACACGAAGTTGTCGCCGGTCTGGTTCGCGTTCTCGGCCTGCGCGGTGAACGCCTCCGCCTGCGTCGAGAGCTGGTCCGCCAGCGTCTCCTGGGCGAGCTGGTACTGGGGCAGGGCAAATGGCGTGCCGGCCGGGATCGTTCCAGCCGGCGCTGAGGCGAGCCAGGCATTGAAGGCGGGCACGAACTCGGCCCGGAATCGTTCGCGGTAGAACGTGGCGAGGGCCGTGTCGCCGGCGTGGGTCGCTTCGATCCAGGATTGGAAGACCTGCACGTCGATGACGGTCAGGGCGAAGGACTGGCTCGATGCCCGAACGGACTCCTGGCGAGCCGCACCTGCATGGGCATAGGCATTGGCCTGGACCCCGCCCCAGCGAGTGGACTGGTAGGCGCACCAGGCGGCCGCGATCGTCGCCAGGGCGAGCAGGAGCGCTGAGAGCAGCTCGATCCAGTCCGACTTGTCGAAGCGACCGGCCACCGAATCGGCCTGCGCTTCAGCGCGCTGGACGAGGCTCGGCTCGTCGGGCGGCGATTCGGCGACCGCGGGGTCGGGAGGGAGCTCCATGGCCATCGCATGATGCACTTGATGACTCGCTCAGGGTTCGTTCACACGCCCGCCCAGGATCACGACGTTCAAGGACGGCGGAGGGAACCCCGTCCGCCGTCCTGGGGCTTGATCGCCCCCGGGCTGAGGCCCGGGCGGGCGAGCGCCGGGCTAGTTCACGACGAGGCCGAATGGAGCTGCGCCACCGGGGACCGCGAACGGCGACGAGGTGAGCTCCGTCAGATCGCCGCCGCTGATCGCGAACGCGCTGACCGCGACCGCCCCGGCGTCGACGACATAGAGGAAGTGGCCGGATGGATCGACCTGCGCATCGAATGGACGAAGGCCGGTCGGAGTGTTCATCGGCGTGCTGCCGAGGAGGGTCAGGGCGCCATTGCCCGCAATCGAGTAGCGCGAGATCGTCGAGCTCGCCGTGTTGATCGCGAAGAGCTCCTTGCCATCGGGCGTGATCGCCACCCAGCAGGGAGCGGTCTGGTTGTCGGCAAACGGCGAGCCGTCGATCGCGGTCAGGGATGCGTTTCGGGCGACGTGGTAGACGGACACGCTGCCCAGGCCGGCGCCGTCATGCGCATTCGAGACGAACAGCTGGTTCGGGTTTGTCGGCCGGAAGGCGCTTCCGAACGGCCCGATCCGCTGAGCCGGGATCGGCGAGTCAGGGGCTGGGATCAGCCGGCCGAAGAAGCCCACCCGGAAGCTGTCGATGAACGAGGGCCCGGCACTCGGACCGACCCGCGTCGCGATCAGGGTCCGGCCGTCGCCGCTGAACAGGATCTCGCCAGGGGCGGCGCTATCGGGCAGGGCGATCGTCGAGCCCCAGACCGGGAAGAGGTGCCCGGCGAGGAACCAGAAGCCGGTGTAGTTGCTGCCGCCGGCGCCGGCATTTGCGACATAGACGAGGGGGCCGTGGACGGCGACGCTGACCGGGGTCGTGCCGTGCGAACCCTCGGTTTCGACCAGCCGAAGCGATCCGTCGGGGCGTACCCGCAGGACCGAGATCGTGTTCGAGGCGGGATCGACTGCCAGGACATAGCGGCCGTCGGACGGAGAACTGGATGGAATCGGCCGATCCGATCGGGCTGCCGGTACCGGCGCCGCCGGTCGAGAACGGCGAGCCGACGATCGGCGTCAGCGTTCCGTTCTGGTGGCGGTTGAAGCCGGCCACGCTGTTGTGGCCGGCCGAGTTGTTATCAACGTAGACGTGGCCCACGACCGGGTTCGGCGACGAGGCCAGGACTCCGGTGGCCGATCCGGCCAGGATGGCGAGCACGCTCGCACTGAGCACGATTCCGCGCGCAAGTCGAAGCATTCCTGAATCTCCAAATCTCGGGGTTCGAAGTGGAAACGGGCCGGTGGCCACCCAGCGCCGTTCACCGTGACAGCCCGGCGTGACAGCGTCGTGACTCCTCCGTGACGTCCGCATGACCGCTTCCGTGACGATCGCCGTTCGGCAGATTCGTTCAGGCCCGCACGAAGGCCGCTCGAACTCCCGATGGCCCCCCCGGATTCGCAGACATCAACGCCGTTCCCACGCTCAGGCTAGGGCGCCGAAATGGGGGTCTCGGCTCTACGACCCCACTCGACCGCCCGCGGTGCGACCGTCAGCGGAATTTGCCGAACGACGGGTCCACCGTACGCTCGAACTCGAGCCGACGCTCTCGGATCCGACGGGACCCGACGAGGGCCGACGGGGCCGAGAGGGGCTCGGTGTCCAATGGGAAAACGCCACAGCCGGCGGACCAATGATGGCCAGCCGGCTGTCAGCGCCTAGACCGAGATCGGGAGCTCGTACAGCTCGTCGGTGGGGTGGCCGGCCCGCTCGTGGATCCGCATGACGGCCTCCCGGCTCGGGCCGGTGACCAGGCAGAACGCCTTGCCGGTGGCCGGGTCGAGCCAGGCCTGGTCGAAGCTCACGCCCTCCTCGGCCTGGATCGCGAGGTCGGCCCGGTGGGCCTGGTCGAACTGCTCCTGGGTGACGCCCACGAATCCCTCGTGGACGTCCATGAACCTCGGCATCGGCTTGCTCCTTACTGTGCTGTCCAGACGCGAAAACGCCTGGGGTTACGCCAATTTGGCGCTCGTTCTACTATCTGTGCGTGGCCACGCGCAGGACCATGACCGGGACGCCGCCGCCCTTGACCGAGACGCCGGAATCTCGGTGACGCAGCGAGCGCCCGGATCCGTTCGCGCGTCGTCCGCAGGTCCTGGCCTCGTCCGGCTCAACGGCGCGATCTTCTTCCGCGCGGACTTCCGCGCCCCGTGGGCCTACACCTCGCCGCCGACCACGCGAGCTGGCCGGCGCGCTGCCCCCGAGCCCGGGCAGCCTGGTGATGTTCCACATCGTCGCCGAGGGCGCTGCTGGATCGCGATGGCCGACGGCGCTCGCAGGACGTGTCGCGCGGCGACGTCGTCGTGATGCCCTACGGCGACGCGCACGCGTGCGGCTCATACGACTCGGCCGGTGCCGGTCTCCATCACGACGCTGCTGCCGCCGCCGCCGTGGACCGAGTTCCCCCACATCGAGTACGGCGGGCAGGGCGAGCACTCGATGGTCGTCTGCGGCTACCTGCGCGGCGACGCCGTTCTCTTCGACCCGGTGCTGCGGGCGCTGCCGTCGCTGTTCGTCGTCCGGCCCCCGGCCGGCCCGGCGGCGGCCTGGGTCGAGGCGAGCATCGAGTACGCGCTGAGCTCCGTGGCCGACCAGCCGCGGGGCGCGGCTCGGACCAGCGCCTGTCCGAGCTGCTGTTCACCGAGGTGCTCCGGCTCTACCTCCAGCAGCGCGGCACGTCGAGACTCACCGGCTGGCTGGCCGCCCTGCGCGATCCCGTGGTCGGGCAGGCGCTGTCGCTGCTGCACGCCGACCCGGCCCGCGACTGGACCGTGGCGAGCTGGCCGCGCCGTGAGGTCGTCGCGGACAGTGCTCGTCGACCGTTTCAACCAGCTGCTCGGCCGCCCGCCGATCCGCTACCTGACCGAGTGGCGGCTCAACCTGGCCTCCGGGCTGCTGCGGACAACCGACCTCGGCGTGGCCGAGGTCGGTGCAGCGTGGGCTACACCTCGGAGGAGGCCTTCAGCCGGGCCTTCAAGCGGGCATTCGGCAAGTCGCCGGCCCATTGGCGAGCCGGCTGACGCGGACGGCGGCGCCCGGCTGCCAGACGCGCTACGGTGAGCACTGCTCCGAGCCACGACCTAGCGGACAAGGAGAACGACATGGCGCTGACCCTGGGGATCCTGGCACTGGTCGAGGCCAAGCCGGGCAAGGAAGCGGAGGTCGAGGCGTTCGTAAAGGGCGGCCGGGCGATCGTCGAGGGCGAGCCCGGCACCCGGGTCTGGTATGGCTTCAAGGTCAACGACTCGACCTTCGGGATCTTCGACGCATTCGAGGACGAAGCCGCGCGCCAGGCCCATCTCGGCGGCCAGATCCCGGCTGCGCTCGCTTCGGCCGGACCGCAGCTCCTGGCCAAGGATCCCGACATCCGGCTGGTGGACGTCCTCGCAGTCAAGGGCTAGCTCAGCCGCGGCCGATCGGCAGCAAGCCGGGCGGCGCTCAGGCGGCGCGTCGAGGAGCTCGATCGCGGCCGTCGCGATGTCGAGGGCGCGCCGGCGGCTTCGATCGCGGCGATCGTCGCCCGTCGAGCGTGGCTCGGCGCGAGCGCGATCGCGGCGTCGCGGTCGCGCCGCTCGTCGGGCGTGGCGACCTCGAGGCCCAGCCGCCGCCGGGCGGCGTCGACGATCTCGAACAGGCGCAGTCCGTCGGCGTGGCGGCCCTCGCGACGTCGATCGCCGCGACGACGTCGAGGCAGTCGACCTCGCCCTCGGCGTGTCCGAGGACGACGCACAGCCGGAGGGCTTCGACGCAGGACGCGCGGGCACTCCGGAGCCGGCCGCGGCGGCGCTCGACGATCGCCCGGTTGATGATCGCCGAGGTCTCGCCACGGACGTCGCCCACCGCGCGGAAGACCGCGTCGGCCTCGCGGAGCGCGGCGTCGGCCGCGTCGTAGCGGTCCTGGTTCCGTAGCGCCGTCCCGAGGTTCGTCAGCGACGCCCCCAGCCCGCGCCGGTTGTCCGATGCCGCGGACCTCGTCCAGGCTCTCCTGCCCGTAGCGGACGGCGTCGTCGACCCGGCCCATCGCAAGGGCCGTGGCCGAGAGGCTGTTGAGGGAGCCCGCGACGCCCTGCCGGTCGTCGAGCTCGCGGCACATCGCGAGGCCCGCCTCGCCGGTGCCGGATCGCCTCGGCGTAGTCGCCGCTGCTCCGCGCCAGGGCGGACGCACCGCGGAGGGCGGCCGCCGAGCGCGGGTGGCAGACGCCGTCGGGCGACGCCGCGAGGGTCCGCCGCAGCCAGACGAGGCCTTCGGCGACGTGGCCGCGGACGTACCAGTACCACCACAGGTTGGCCGTCATCGCGAGGGCGCCTTCCGGGTCGTCGGCCGTCGCCAAGCAACCAGGTCAGCGACGCGAGCAGGTCGGCGTGGGCCTCGCCGAGCCGGACGAGCCAGGTCTCCTGCTCCGCGCCGCCCCAATCGCGCGCCCGCCTCGACGAGCCGCGCGCACCAGCGGCGTGGCGGCGTCCGCGCCGCCTCGAGCCTCGCCGGCCTCGGCCAGCCGCTCCTCGGCGTACTGGCGGATCGTCTCCAGGAGGCGATAGCGCGGTCGGGCCTTCGGACCCGGCAGGCGACGACCATCGACTGGTCGACCAGGCGGCTGAGAGGTCGAACGGATCGGCGCCGGGGAGCGCGTCGCCCCAGACCGCCATCGCCCCGCAGAGGTCGAGCCGCCGCGGAAGACGGCCAGCCGCCGGAGCAGGCGGCGCTCGTCGGCGCCGAGCAGGTCGTAGCTCCAGTCGATCGCGGCGCGCATCGTCCGGTGGCGCTCCGAGGTGGCGTCGGCCTGGCCCGCGGGGAGGTCGAGTCGGCCGTCGAGGCGGTCGAGGATCGCGGCGAGTGACAGGGTGCGCAGCCGAGCGGCGGCCAGCTCGATCGCGAGCGGCAGGCCATCGAGCCGGCGGCAGAGCGCGACGGCGCTCGCGACCGCCGGGCCGGACAGGTGAACCCCGGCCGCGCGGCGCGGTCGCCCGATCGAGGAGGAGCTGCATCGAGCCTCGGCCGCCAGGCTGTCCGCCGGCGAGGCCCCCGCGGCCGGGAAGCCGAGACCCGGAGACGGCCCAGGTCACCTCGCCGGGCGCGCCGAGCGGCTCGCGGCTCGTGGCGAGGATGCGCAGGCCCGGGCGCGGCCGCGAGGAGTTCGGCGGACAGGCCGGCGACCGGTTCGCAGGACGTGCTCGCAGTTGTCGAGGACCAGCAGGCACCCGCTGGTTGCGGAGGCGCGCCAGGATGCCGGCGATCAGCGGCTCGCCGCGACGCTCGCGGACGTCGAGGCCGTCGGCGATGAGCCGGGTGACCGAGCCGCCGGGCGGCAGCGCCGCCAGGGAGACGAGATGGACCTCGGCGAGGCGGTCGCCGCCATCGGACGGGCGAGCTCGAGGGCGAGCCGGCTCTTGCCGCAGCCGCCCGGGCCGATGAGCGTCAGCAGCCGGGAGCGTCCCGAGGAGGGCGAGCGTTTCGCGGAGCTCGCGCTGCGCGGCCGACGAAGCGGGTGACGGGCGCGGGGAGGCCCGCCGACTGGGCCGGCGAGGGTTGGATCGTGGCGCTCGATCGCCAGCCGCAGCTCGAGGAGCGCGGTGTCCGGCGTCGCCGCGAGCTCCACGTTCGAGCGCGTCTCGAACACGAGTCGAAGTGGCGAGCGCGACGCCGGCGCCCGCGCCCGGTACTGGGCGAGCATCAGCCGCGCCGGCGAGCCGCTCGTCGGTTGGGATCGCCGGCAAGCAGGACTCCGGACAGCTCGGCGATGACGGCCTCGTTCGTCGCCGAGCGCGAGGCAGGCGTCGGCGCGTCGATCTGGGTCGTGCGGCGGAGCGCGTCGAGGCGGGTGGCTTCGGCGCCGGCCATCCGGCCGGTGGTACTCCCGTCGAGCGCGGGGCCACGCCAGCCGGCGAGGGCGCTGCGCGAGCGGGCGGCGGCCAGCGCGGGCTGCCGCTCGAGCGACGGATGCGCCTCGGCTCACCGCCAGCTCGAACCGACGGGCATCGATCTCGTCGGGGATCGCGACCAGCCGGTAGGCCGTCCCGCTGCGTCTCGACGCGGCCCGGCAGGAGACGACGGAGGGCCGCGACCTGGACCTGGAGGGCGTTCTCGGCGGTGGCCGGAGGCTCGTCGGCCCACAGCTCGTCGATCAGCCGGTCGCGCGAGACGAACCGGCCGGTCTCGATCAGGAGGGCGGCCAGGAGCGTCCGCGCCCGCGGGCCGCCGAGCCGCAGCGGAACGCCGTCGTCGACCACCTCGAGTGGCCCGAGGACCCGGAAGTCGATCGCCAGCGTCGATCCTCGTTCTGCCTGGGACCTGCACAGCGTAGTCGCGTTCGGCCCATTGACGCATTCCGGGCTTCGGCCGGCGCCGGCCATCAGCGTTTCGTCAGCGCGCGACGTGAAGGTGCGGGGCGTGACCATTCATGGGCCTCGATCCCACGCGCGCGGGCCGAGCTCGATCGGCTCGTCGACGGCCAGCTGCGCGCGGAACACGACGGCGACATCGAGGGGATCCTCGCCCCGATGTCGGACGCGATCGTCCACGAGATCGTCGGGGCTGGCCGACAATCCGATCCAGGGGCTCGAGGCGGTCCGCCAGCGCTACCGCGACCTCCTCGCGGCCTCGGTCCATGAGCGTGACGTCCCGATCCGGCGGCGATACGGGACCGGACTTCGTCCTCGATGAGCACATCTGGTCGGGCCGCCTGACCGGCCGGGCGTTCGAGATCGACGGGCAAGGCCGGTAGCTGAGCCACCGCGTGCTCTGGCTGCTCGAGATCGACGACGGTCGGATCGTCGCGCGAAACGATCTGGAACGACCTGGCGGCGATCCGCCGGCAGCTCCTCTAGCCACGGACACGGAGAACGACGATGACGACCCGTCCCCAAATCAGGCGTTTCCTCCCGTCGGCCGCCCTGGCGGGCGCGCTGACCCTCGCGCTCGTGGCGTGCTCCGCCTCGGCGACATCGCCGACCACCGCGATCCCGGCCAACCCGGGCGACGCTGCCTCGGACAGTCCCGCCGCGGGGGCCCCGGCGGCATCCAGCGACGCCGGCGACGCGGTTGATGCCGATCCGGTCTGCACCCTCGTGACCAAGGACGAGGTCGCGACCGCGGTCGGCTATCCGATCGCGACGGCCCTGGGCGCGGGCGGCGCGTGCATCTTCCAGAACGCGGACCCGAGCAAGTACTTTGCCGTCCAGGTGTTCGACACGTCGGACGGCATGGCGCCGTACCTCAGCGTCGAGGACTCCGCCCAGCACGTCGCGGGTCTTGGCGACGACGCCTTCTGGCAGAGCACGGCCGGGTTCCTGTTCGTGCACAAGGGCGACAAGGGGATCCTGTTCCTGAACCAGGCATGGGTCATGACGCCGGAGACGGACACGGCTCATCGGGACGCGCTGGTCACGCTGGCGCGTACGGCCCTCGAGAACCTGTGATGTCGTCCAGGCGGCCGGCCCTGCTCCTCACGCTGCTCGTGGGTTCGGCGCTCATCGCGGGCTGCTCGCCGGCCGCGCCGAACGGGGCCGCGGCATCGGGGTCGACGTCTCGGCGCCCGGCGCGCTGGTCGGTGCGCTCGCGGCGAGAACCGTCCCGGACGGCTCGGCGGGGAGCGTGGACGACCAGGCCTGGAAGATCGCGGATCGACTGGCGGCCTCCACGTACACCACCGACTCGACCGCGGCGCTCGTCGAGGGCCTCGCCCGCTCGGGGATCGGCACCTACGCCGACTCCGCGGCGACGTCGCCCGAGACGCCCGTCACCGGTCCGGCGAGCCCATTCCGATTGCTCGACTTCCAGGCCCACGCCCTCGCGGTGGGGGACTGGGCGGGCAGCGGCTTCACCGGCGCCGAGCTCGACACCGTCCTGCCGACACCCCCCGACGCCCATGGGATGCCGACGACGTCCGAGGTCCTCGCGGGCTACGTGGCCGCGGCCGACTCTCCCGGCGGGGCGCTGTCCCGGGCCCTGATGGCCGGCCAGGACCTGCTCTCGCCGGCGACGCTCCGATTTCCCGGCCGTCGTCCTCGTCCTGTTCGCCTCCGACATCGCCACGGGCGGGGGCAGCCAGAGCGCGACGACGACGGGACCATCGCCGGCCCACCGACGGCCGCCCCGCGCTGGTCGACCGCGCCCCGCCGGACCGGAATCTTGCTGCCCCGGTCGCCTGGCCGTGCCACCGGCGGCGTCTGCACGGACACCGCGAACTGGATCGACGGGATCATCGCCGGCCTGTTCAACGCGCTCAAGGTGGCGACGCCGGACAACCTGCCCGGCCGGATCGTCGTCTCGATCTGGAACTGGCTCGTCGAGCCAGGGCGAGGCATTCGTCCAGGGCCTGATCAGCTCGGTCACGGACGCCGTCCTGGGGACCGTCCGGAGCATCGCCGGCACGATCGCCGCCGTCGCCGAGCAGATCGCGTCGCTCGTGCCGTACGGCATCAAGGTGGTTGCCGACGGCGAGACCGGCGGTGCCACGTTCATGCTCGGTCCCGAACCCCTGGCCGGCACGTACACCGCCTCGGTCAGCGCGGGCGACCTGCCGGATTGGCCGGCCGTCCTGGCCGATTGCGCCAAGGTCGCCAAGGTACCGCTGGCCGACTTCCACTCGAAGAACGTGCCGTTCACCTGGGGTCCGCTTCGGGCGGCGGCCAACCCGCTGATCGCGCCGAACGTCCCCAAGACGACGACGTCACCGACGCCAACGGCCAGGCGAGCTGGGGCTTCACGACGAGCATCGATCCCGGCGACCCAACGGGCGAGCAGCAGAACCAGGTCGACCAGATGCCGGTCGCCGTCCACCGGCCGGAGGTCGAAGCAGCCCGGGCGCACCTCACCGGCGGCCCTCCTGGGGTTCATCCCGGGCATCCTCCAGCCGTTCGTCGCGGCGATCTTCGCCCCCTACATCAGCGGAGTCCAGGCTCGGCTCAACGCCCTGCTCGACGCTCGCGGGACCGCCACCGCGATCATCGTCTATCACGCTGGCGCATCCCCGAAACCGAGCGCGCTACCGACGCCGGCGCCGTCAAGTGCCTGCGGCGCGAAGCCCATGGCCCCGGGGACCTACGCCGGCCAGATGACGAGCTCCTCGAGCGAGATCATTGATCTTGGCGCGTCCGGCAGGACCGTCGCAACGAGCAGCGGGTCCGGCGCGATCAAGCTCACCGTCGCCGCGGATGGCTCCCTCGGCGGCACGTGGGAGCTGAAGATGCACTTCGTCTTCGACGAGACGGCCTCGTCAACGGCGTCGTCGGGTTGCATGACCACCGGGACTCGACGACGAGTTTCACCGGCGGACCGATCACCGGAACGCTCTGCAACTTGGGCCTCGGACCCGGCGTGTACTCGGTCCAGTCCTGCATCGACAGCCTGAAGGGCGACTGCTCGGATGAGCCGGCGCCGCCGAACATGAGTCCGGTTCCCGGAGGATTCGGGCCCCCCCGACGCCGCGGCGCCGGGTCACGCGACCTGGCGCAAGCACTATGCCGAGTCGAGGTGACGCCGTCGTCGTGGCCGACCTGACGCTCGATGTCAGCGGGCCAACGCCGTGAGTCGCCGCCCCATGTAACCCGGTCGCCACGCCCACCCCGTCCAACCAGCACCACGTACCACCGATGGAGACAGCCGATATGAACCTCTCGATCCAATTCGCCAGCGCCGTGTGCGTCCTGGCTGCGACCGTTGCGGCGTGCAGCGGTAGTTCCGCGGCGTCAGCGCCCGCAAACGTCGACGGGTCCACGGCCCCGGCGCCGACGAGCCAGGCGGGAGCGGCCACGGACCCGGCGGCTGCCGCAAGTCCTGCGGCGGCCGTCGCCGCGATCGACGCCTGCGCGATCATCACCAAGCTGAGGCCACGGCATTCCTCGGCTCCGACCCGGGGGCGGGCGTGGACACGGGCAGCGCCGACGCGCCGGCCTGCGCCTACGGCGGATCGCTGACCCTGGGTGTCGACCCGACCGACGGGGCGACTCAGTACGCCACCACGAAGGCCGCGATGCAGGGTTCGGGCAAGGCCCAGGACCTCGTCGGGGTAGGGGACTCGGCCTACGTCTTCATCGTCGCGAATACGATCGCCGACATGGAGATCCTGAAGGGGCCGGTGCTCCTGTCCGTGCGCGTCCAGGGCGATCCGAGCCAGCAGAACGTCACGGTTGATCGGCTGAGCAAGCTGGGGACCACGGCAATCGCTCGCCTCTAACTCACCCCAGCTCAGGCCCGTGGACGAACTACGTTTCGGTGAGTGGCGCCCTTCGGCCCAAGGCCCCACGACTCGGCAAATTCCGTCCAGGACCGCACGTCGGTCGATTGCAGGGGCGCCAGTGGGTCGAACCAGCACTTCCCGGCGCGACGCAAGCACGAGTTCGGGGAACCGAGGCGGCGCAGAGGCGTGTCCGGGCCACGCGACGAACCTTCGTGCGGCTGTGAGAGGAAACTGCCGATCGGCGGCGCGAAGATGTACTGGCACGCCAGGCGCCAGGCGCAAGGCGCCAGGCGAGATAATCAGCCCCGCGGTGGCCCGCCTGCTCCCGGCGGCGGTCCGCCGGCTCCGGGTCCGCCGAGGGGGGACATGTGCTCGTGGACGATCTTCCAGTCGCCGTCGACCAGGACGAAGACCATCGTGCACTGTTGGTCGATGCCCACGGCGTTGCCCGCGATCTGGCCCGCGAAATGGCCGTTGAAGGTCGCGAGGGCCACATCGCCGAAGACGTTGATCGCCAGGTCCTTCATGTTCGACGACCGAGTTGCTCGAGCTGGCTGAAGAATGCCCGCTCGCCGGCGGCGCATGCCGCGGCATCGCCCCGGGGCTTGCCTTCCTTGAACATGGTGAACTGGGGACCGTAGAGATGGAACGACTCGAGGCGCTCGAAGTCGCGGGCCGCGGCGATCGGCCAGATCTCCTCGAGGCGTCGGCGTACCTGCTCCTGGGCCTGGGTTTCGGTGGGGGACTGGGTGGCGGTGGCAGTGTCCATGCGGAGATGATCGGCAGTGCGGGCCTGACATGTCCATGACCGCGCGTCCGGAATCCCTGCTCGACCGTCCAGCCGGCGCGGCCCCGGACCCGCTGTCGGAGGTGCTCCGCTCGGTCCACTTCACCCGGGCCATCTACTACACGGTCGACTCGTTCGGCCCCTGGCCGGCGATCCAGGTTCCAGCCGGCGTCGAGCCTCGCCTCGAGCCTGGGCGTGCCCACTCGCACGGTCCTGTCGTACCACGTGCTCGTGGCGGGTGGCTGCTGGACCGGCCTGGATGGCGCTGGCACCCCGGTCGCGCTCGAGCCGCGGCGATGTCGTCGTCTATCCCCGCGGCGACCCGTACTTCCTGGCGCCGGATCCGGGGGCCGCGCCGCCTGGGGCAGGGGATGCGGCTGCGATGCGTCAGCTCCTGGCTGGTGTCGCGGACGGCTCGATCCCGGCAAACTTCAGCCACGGTCCGGCCGACGCGGCCCGGACGACGCTTCATCTGCGGCTTTCTGGGCTCCGATGCGCCCCCGTTCAATCCGCTGATCCAGGCGCTCCCGCAGATGCTCGTCGTGCGGCGGGCGAGCGGGCGTCTCGGACGCCTGGTCGACCTGGCCTTCGCCGAGGTCGAGGGGGCCGGCTCGGCCTCGGTCCGCGAGCGATTGAGCGAGTCGATGTTCATCGAGACGGTTCGCTAGCATCTCGGCGGCGCTCGGCGTGCCCCGGCTGGCTCGACGGTCTGGGCGACCCGGTCGTCGGCCGGGCGCTGAGCCTGATCCATGCGGACCCGACCGAGCCCTGGACGACGGCAGCGCTGGCCCATGCGGCCGGCGCCTCGCGCTCAACGCTCGCCGACCGATTCACCAGGCTCGTCGGCCAGCCGCCGATGCACTACCTTGCCGCCTGGCGGATGCGCCTGGCCGCCGATCGCCTGGCAGACCCGAGCGCGACGGTCGCCGAGGCGGCCCACGAGGCCGGCTACGACTCGGAAGCTGCCTTCAGCCGAGCGTTCAAGCGGGCCACCGGGATCACCCCGGGGGCATGGCGGAACGGTCGGGTAGGCGACTCAGCCGGCGCATCTTCGCCGGCGGCGCGACCAACATGAGGAGGTGCCCGTGCGGATCCAGGTCCTGCTGATCGGTTCGCTCGCGTTCGTGGCCGCCTGCGGCACAACGCCCACGACGCGCTCCAACGGCGACACCACCGAGCGCGACCAGCGCCCCCGCCTCGCCCACGCCGCCGGTCGCCGGGCGCCTCGGCAAGCCCGTCTGCCGCCAGCGGCGGGTCGGGTGTCGTCCCGGCCTCGTGCGATGCGCTCCTGGTCACTGTCTCGTTCTACACCGGCAGCATCAGCGGCACCCAGTCCCTGGGCAAGCCGGATCACCTGAGCTGCGAGTTCCAGTACGACGGCGGCAAAGGCCTCGTCATCGTCAACATGGGGGTCGGCGGGACGCAGGCCGCGTTCGACACGCTCAAGGCCGGCACGGCCAAGGGCGAAACGGTCACCGACGTGCCCAACCTTGGGGTCGCGGCCTTCGCGGTCTCGAAGAAGGGCAAGCCCGCCGGCGTCACGGCGCTCAGCTCGAATGGGATCCTCATCGTGGTCGAGAGCACCCTCACGGCGAACCAGGACGTCGAGCTGGTGAACGACCTGGTCCACCACACCTGAAACGAACCCCACGGAGATTGCCGGCCCTGATGCTGATCATCGTTCCGCCCTCGGAGTCGAAACGGCTGCCGCCTGGCCAGGGCCAGCCGGTCGACCTCAACGCACTGTCGTTCCCCGAGCTGACGGCGGTCCGCGGCCAGGTCCTCGACGCTCTGATCGTGACAAGCGCCCGGGCTGACGCGGCGAGGCGCTTGCAGGTCGGCCCATCGGTGGCCGGGCAGGTCGCCCTGAACGCCTCCGTGCGGGAGCTGCCGGCCGTGCCCGTGCTCGAGGTCTATACGGGACCGCTCCACGCCGGGCTGGATGCCGGCTCCTTCTCGGACACGGTTGCCGAGCGGGCCGAGCACCGCCTGGTCGTCGCATCGCCCCTGTGGGGGCTGCTTCGTCCCGACGACCGCATCCCGCCGTATCGCCTTCACATCTGCTCGCGACTCGTGGGCATGGACTGGCTCAAGCCGACCTGGCGACCGGTGCTCGGGCCCGTCCTCGCCGGCGCCGCGGGTTCCGACGGGCTCGTGGTCGACCTCCGCTCACCGAACTACCAGGCAATGGGGATGCCCACCGGCCTGGGAGATCGGACGGTCAGTCTGCATGTCGACATGAAAGGCGGCAGCGGAGGCGGGATCGGGGTGGTCATCGCCAAGCAGATCCGCGGGCAGGCCGCTCGCCTGCTCCTGGAGTCGGCCGAGGAACCCGAGGACCCTGAAGCGCTCGCTCGACTCCTCCGCGGCCGCTGGCAAACGCGTCTCCAGGAGCCGGAGCGGCCGGGCAAGCCGTGGACGATGACCCTTACGGCCGGCCGAGGCGACTAGCGCTCCGACCGGGATCACTCGCTACGGTACGGTTCGGAGGATGGACCAGGAGCTCATCGGGCGGAACACCGAAGTCGAGGCACTCGACCGCCTGCTCGAGCGCGCGTCGAGCGGTCTCTCGAGCCTGCTCATCGACGGTGACGCTGGGATCGGCAAGACGGCAATCTGGGGCGAAGGGCTCGAGCGCGCTCATCAGCGCGGGTTCCGTGTCCTCCAGGCGTCGCCCGCCGAGTCGGAACGGAGCCTGTCCCTCGGGGTCCTGACCGACCTCCTTGCCAGCGTTACCGAGACCGAGCTCGGTGCCCTGCCGGCGGTCCAGCGCCACGCCCTCGAGATCGCCATCCTGCGGGCCGAGCCGACCGGACAGCTCCCGGACCAGCGGACCCTCTCAGTGGCCACGGTGACGCTGCTGCGCGAGCTGCTCGACACGGCCCCGGTTCTGATCGCGATCGACGATGCCCAATGGATGGACGAAGCCTCGGCGGCGATCCTGGCCTACGCGATCCGACGGCTCGGCGACCGGCCGGCCGGGGTCCTCCTGGCGGTCCGGGGCGAGCCGCTCGCGCCGGTCCTCGAGATCCATTCGGGCATCTCAGCCGAGCGGCGTGATCGACAGCAGGTCGGTCCGCTGCCCCTGGCCGCGTTGCACCAGCTCTTCCTGGGCCGAACCGGGCGTTCGTTTCCCCGGCTCATCCTCGTCCGAATCGAGCAGGCGTCGGGCGGAAATCCGTTCTACGCCCTCGAGATCGCCCGGGCCCTCGGCCAACCCGGGGCGGTGGTGACCCCAGGCGAGCCCCTGCCGATCCCGGACACGCTCGGCGCCCTGGTCGAAGCGCGGATCGGGGATCTTCCGCCCGACACGAGAGCCGCCCTGCTCCTCGCGGCCGTCGCGGCCGAACCTTCGCTCGAGACGCTTGGCCGGGCGAATCCTGCCGCCCCTCGCGCGCTCGATCCCGCCCTGGCCGCGGGGATCGTCGCCGTCGACCGGCATTCGATCCGGTTCAGCCACCCGCTTCTCGCCGAGGCTGTCGTCGCCCTGGCCGGCCCGGATCAGCTCCGCGGCGTCCACGCAACGCTCGCCCGGGCGGCGACCTCCGACGACATCCGGGCCCGGCACCTGGCCGGCGCGACCGAGGGGCCGGACGAGGACGTCGCCGCAGCTCTCGAAGCCGCCGCCGCCCAGAGCCGCGATCGAGGCGCGACGCTCGACGCATCGTCCCTGTACGAACGATCGAGCGGGCTCACCCCGGCGTCCCTCGGCGAGCCTCGATCCGGCGGGCGGTTCTCGCGGCCGAGTGCCTCTTCATCGACGTCTCCGAGAACGTCCAGGCGGATCGGATCCTCGCGACGGCGATCGCGACGGCCCAGCCCGGTCCGGCCCGGGCCGAGGCCCTCAGCCTTCGCGCGATCGTTCGTTACTACCACGGGCAGACGCCCGATGCCGTCCGGCTCGGCCTCCAGGCGCTCGACGAGGTCGGGAACGACCCGCTCCGACGGGCGCGCGTTCTCGGCCGGACGGCTTTCCTCGTGATGCAGGTCGACCTGGCCCGGGGCAACGGGCTCGCGGCCGAGGCGATCGAGCTCCTCGAGGCCCCGGATGTTGCCGGCGAGGTCGATCCCGACCTCCTGGCGAACGTCCTGCTCCTGCATGCGAGCTCGGAGCTCGGCCTCGTGCGCGGCCTGCTGACCGACGAGATCAAGCGGGGCACCGGCCTGATCACCGAGGCAGGACGGTCGTGGGAACACGACGGCGCCGAGGGGATCGACTACGGCCTGGCCCGCCAGCTGGACGAGGTCGACCGGGCGATCGAGATGACCGAGCAGCTGATCCGGGTGAAGTCGGGTCCTGGCGGTGACGACCCGTTCAACCTCGTCTCGCTGTCGGGCCTGCAGGTGTTCCGCGGAGACTGGGCGGCCGCCCGGCGCAGCGCCGAGGCCGCCGACGAGGGCTACGCCCACGAGGGGGCCGACGTCTTCCCGTCCTGGCGGCTGCGGGGCCTCGCCCTGGTGGCCGCCCATGACGGCCGGGTCGGGGCCGCCCGGGAATGGGCGACGGAAGGCCTCGCCCTGGCCCTGGCGAGCGGCGACCTCGCCCTCGAGGTCTACCACCGGCAGATCCTCGGCTTCGTCGCCCTCTCGACCGGCGAGGTTGTCGAGGCCGACGCCCAGCTGACCGCCGCCGAGCGGGCCGCAACGACGAGCGGGACCCTCCATCCGGGGCGATTCAAGATCGAGGGCGACCGCCTCGAGGCGGCCCTCGCCGCGGGCGACATCGAGCGGGCCGGAACGATCGTGGATGGCCTCGAGCACGCGGCGAAGGTTGCCCCGACGCCGTGGACGCTGGCGATCGCCGGCCGCGGACGCGGCCTCGTCCGGGCGGCCCTCGGCGACAACCAGCGCGCGCTCGATTCCCTGGAACGATCCCTGGCGGCCCACGACAACCTGCCGATGCCGTTCGAGCGGGCCCGGACGATCCTCGCCCTGGGCCAGGTCCATCGACGCCGCAAGGAGAAGCGCCTGGCCGACGAGCGACTGCGCGAGGCCCTCGGGACCTTCGAAGTCGCTCGGGGCGCCGGTCTGGGTCGATCGAACCCTGCGCGAGCTCGGCCGGGTGGGCCTCCGACCGCGGGCCTCGGATGGCCTGACCGAGACCGAGCGCCAGGTCGCGGCGCTGGCTGCGACCGGCATGTCGAGCCGGCAGATCGCTGAGCAGGCCTTCCTCTCGCCGAAGACCGTCGGGAACGTGCTGGGGCGGGTCTACGGCAAGCTCGGGATCCACTCCCGAGCCGAGCTCGGCGCCCTGATGGGGGAGTCGCAGGACCGCGACAGATCGGGGTAGTTGCCCCTTTCATCGGCTTAGGCCCGGGGCCTACGGTCGGCTCGATGGACCGCGATCGCCTCGAGCAAGCTCAGACCAGGACGTTCCTCGTGGAGCGCTACTGGCCGGGCGTCGACGAGGCGATGGCTCGCACGGTGGTTCTGAACCTCGAGCGAGAAGCGCGAGCCATGACGGCCGAGGGGACGCCGGTCGGGCATCTCGGATCGATCCTGATGCCCGCCGACGAGGTCGTCTTCTCGCTCATCGAGGCCACGGATGAGCGAACCGCACGCCAGCTAAACGAACGGGCCGACGTCCCGCTCGACCAAATCGCCGCGGCCATCACCTTCCACCTGGATCGTCGCTGAAAGGGGATCCCATGAGCACGAAACTTCGCCTCGCTGCTGTCCTCGGGCTGGCCTCGGTCCTGGCCGCCTGCAGCACGCCCGCGGCCGATCTGGGCTCAAGCGCCCCGTCCGTGACCGCGCCGCCCCTTGCGGCCGCGAGCCTGGCTGCCCCCCTGATCGCTCCGTCCGCGGCCCCCACCGGCGCTCCATCATCAACCGGCCCGTCCTCGGGCCCGGCCGGTAGCGCGGGGCCGCCGCCCACCCCCAACAGCATCGATCCGTGCACGCTGCTCAGCCAAACCGAGGCTTCGACTCTAATGGGCAAGGCCCTGGGTGCCGGCGTCAGCACCACGCTCGCATCCCTGCGCGTATGCACCTTCAAGAGCGGCACCACCGAGGTCAAGGTGTTCCTGACCCCACCCGCGACCGACGCAGCCGCCGCCAACGCGTTCTACGACGACACTCGGGCGCGCGCCAACGGCCTGGTGATCGACGATATCTCGATCCCACCGTACGCCCGCGCGGGCTACGGCAACGGTACGGCCCAGGGAGCGCCGGTGAGCGGACTCGTCGTGGTCGACGGGAATGTTGGCTTCGAGGTGTACTGCGGCTTCCCAGCCTGTTCGGAGAACGCCAGTGCGACCGCCGCCAGCCTGATTGGCAGCCGGCTGCCGCTGCCGGCGCCGGCCGCCTCTTGATCCGTAGGCCGAACGCCCTCCTGACGGTCTTCGTCGACCTCGAATCCGGCCATGCAAGCTCGCACCAGGTACCGGGCGCTCGTCGGCATCGTCGTGCTGGGCCTGTGGGCTTCGGCCTGCGGCACGACAACGCCGACGCCGAGCGCTCCGGCCCCGGCTGTGCCGACTCCGGCCAGTTCGGCCGCCGCCGGATCGGGTGCTGGCCCCGGACCGCTCGAGGCGTGCGACCGGGCCGGTCTCATCCCATGCGAGCAGCAGGCGGCGTTCCTGTCGATCCCGATCACTGACTCCGGGGTCGATCTGACCTGGTCGAGCCAGTGGTCCGCAGGCCGGACCGATCGATCAGGCTGGAGTGCAAGCTCGCTCGGCCTGGGCGGCTGGTCCCTCGACGTCGTCCAGCGGTATCAGCCAGCGCAGCACGCGCTGATCGGTGGCGACGGATCCTGGCGGTTTGCCGACGGCGTCAAGCTCCCCGCGGGTGGCCTGGCCGTGCCGACGTACGACGGCTCGCTCGCCTACGTCTTCGACGCGGCGGGCCGTCACGTGAGCTCCGTCGACGGCCTCCTCGGCACGACCATGCTGACGATCAAGTACGACGACAGCGGCAGGCTCCAAAGCGTTGATGGCTCGGCCTCCGGGCATCCGGTCCATCTGGCCGTTGTCCGGGGCTCGGACGGAACCATCCAGGCACTGACCGGGATTGACGGATCACAGACCACGCTCCAGCTCGACTCGACCGGCCGCCTGACGGCCCTGACCGATCCGGCCGGCCAGACGACCTCGCTCGCCTGGGGTCCGGGCGACCTGGTGACGAGCCAGACCGACCCGCTCGGCGGCGTCCAGCGGTTCACCTACGACCAGGACGGGCTGCTCGTCGGGTCGAGCGACGCGGACGGCGTCACGAACCAGTACGCGCGCACCGCGACCCCGACGTCGGTCGAGGTCGATGTAACCACGGCCCTCGGTCGGGTGACGAAATATCGGACCGAAACGACGGCCTCCGGCACCGTACGCACGGTCGTCCAGCCGGGAGGCGCAACCACGACCGAGACAACGGCTATCGACGGCTCGATCTCCCTCGTCCAACCCGACGGCACGAAGCGGACGATCGGGGCCCAGCCGAGCGTGGCCTGGGGCCTCCAGGCCCCAATCCCGACACCAGATGTCAGCCAGCGACTCGACGGCATAACCTCGACCACGACGGTAGCCGAGGCCCTGAGCGAGGTCGGCGGGCTGCCCTACGAGCTGGCCGGAACGGTCACGACGACCACGAACGGAGCGGCCACGGTCGAGACGCTCGACCCGGCCTCACATCGCGTCTCCGTCGTCGACCCCGCTGCCCGGACCTCGGCCTGGACGCTGGATTCGGCCGGCCGGGTGGTCAACCAATCGATCGTCGGCTCCCCGCCCGCCACGTTCGCCTACGACTCGAACGGCCGCGAGGCGAGCGTGAGGGTCGGCGGCGGGTCGAGCGCCCAGGTAACGAGCTACGCCTACGACCCGCAGACGGGGCTCGCGACCGAGACCCGACCTGATGGCTCGAAGATCAGCCTCTCGGTCGACTCTCAGGGCAACGTCGTCGAGTCAGCGACGGCGGACGGCGCTACGGATGTCGGCGCGTACGACGCGACCGGCACGATGACCCAGCTCCAGCCGGCCGGGGGCCTGAGCACCACGCTCGGTTACAGCGCGGCCGGTCGGCCAACCCTCTACCTGCCCCCGGCGGCCGGCAACGACACGTCAGCCGAGACCCGGACGTACGACGCCGATGGCCAGCTGGCCGGCATCCGCCTGCCCGGCGGCCAGGCCGTGAAAGTCACGAACGACGCCTCCGGGCAACCAGCGAGCTGGACCGTCGATGGCGGCACGGCCACCGCTACGTACGACCCCGCGACCGGTCTGCAGACGAACTCGAGCGATCCGGACGGAGTCACGACGAGCTATGCCTACACGGGCACGGGCACGACCGGGCTGAGCTGGACAGGCCCAATTCACGGTTCGGTTGCTCTGAGCCTCGATCCGAACGGCCGCCCAGTGGCTAGCAGGGTCAACGCCGCAGCCGGCGATACCTGGACGTACGACGCTGCCGGCAATCTGACCGGGATCAATGGCCTCGCGATCAGCCGCGACCCGACGAGTGGCCTGGTGACGGGATCCAGCCTCGGCGTCGTCGGAACGAGCACGAGCTCGAACGAGCTCGCCCAGCTCGTTCAATCGGCCGCGACGGTCTCGGGCACCTCCGTCCTGGACGTCGGATACACCCGCAATTCCCTCGGCCGGATCAGCTCGATCACCGAGAAGACGCCCACCGGGACGACCACGACGGCCTATACGTACGACGGCTCGGATCGGCTTGCCTCGGTCACGGTGAACGGCCAGCTTGTCGAGCGGGATTCCTACGATGCCGCCGGCAACCGGACGAGCACTACGACGCCTGCCGGGACGGTCGGCGCGACCTACGACACTCGAAATCGCCTCGAGACCTGGGGCAACCAGACGTACACCTGGACCCCGAACGGGACGCTGGCTTCGATCAAGGGCTCAGCCGGAACGACCACGTTCGATTACGACGAGCTGGGCAATCTCCGCTCGGTCAAGCTGCCTTCGGGAACCGCGATCGGTTACGTCGTCGATGCCGATGGCCGGCGGATCGGCCGTGAGCTCGGCGACACGCTCGCAGCGGGCTACCTGTACGACCCAGCCGGGCAGATCGTCGCGACCACCGATCCCAGCGGCTCAGTCACCGCCCGGTTCGCCTACGACGACCAGGGTCACCTCGCGCTCACGACCAAGGACGGCCGGACGTACCGGGTCATCACCGACCAGGTCGGCAGCCCCCGGCTCGTCATCGACAGTGCGACAGGTTCGGTTGCCGAGGCGCTCGACTACGACGCCTGGGGCCGGATCACCACCGACACGGCCCCGGGGTTCATCCCGTTCGGCTTTGCCGGCGGCCTGGTCGACCCCGACACCGGCCTGGTCCACTTCGGGGCCAGGGACTATGACCCGGCCACCGGGCGCTGGACGTCCGCGGACCCGATCAAGTTCGCCGGCGGCGACTCCGACCTCTACCGCTACGCGGGCGGTGATCCAGTCAACGCGACAGACCGTACGGGGCTGTGCTATGTGTGCCTCTCGAACACCGGCGAAGAAACATCGCCAAACGGCGGCGACAACGGCAGCTCAGGCTCGGGTACGGGTTCAGGCTCGGGTGACGGGATCAGGCACAGGAGGAGGCACGAGTCCAGGTTCGGGCCCGGGTTCGCCGCTACCTCATCCGGAGCCAGTCCCGGTTCCAGTCCCGATCCCGCATCCGGTCCCCGCGCCCAAGCCTCCGTCGGGCCCAATTCGCCGGTGCGACGCGTTAAGTTGTAGCCCGCCAGGGACTCAGAATCCACAAACTGGTTGCACCGTCATTCTTGGGTCGTGCAACGACGGGCCGGGTGGGATCTTCAACTGCCATGGTCTCGTCTGCGTTGGTCCGAACGGGCAGACGTGCTTCTGGGGCGACTGCTCGTATGGCGACACCCACATCCGGACCGGCGACGGCACCCACTACGACTTCCAGGCGACCGGCGAGTTCCTCGCCGCGACCGCCAATGGCGCGGCACTCCAGGTCCAGGCGAGGCAGCAGGCGATCCTGGGTGGCACCTGATCACGTTCAATACGGCCGTCGCCGCCCTGGTCGATGGCGACCGGGTGGGCGTCTATGCCGACGAGCCGTCCTTCCTGATGGTCAACGGCAAGCCGGTCGGTGCCGTGGACATCGCCGAGCGGTTGCCCGGCGGGGGCTCGCTCGAACGGCACGGCGCGACCGTCACCCTCACCTGGTCCGACGGCAGTCGCCTGAGCGTGACCCGCCTGGCGAACACGCTCGACTACGCGCTTGTTCCTTCGAAGGCGATCGGGCCGAGCCTCAAAGGCCTCCTCGGCTCGGCCGACGGCAATGCGCGAACGACCTGACCGGACGCGACGGCATGGTCCTCAGCCCCACGGATCCGCAGTTCGCCACGAAGCTCTACAGCCAGTTCGGCAACAGCTGGCGGATCAAGCAAGCCGAGTCGCTCTTCGACTATCAGCCCGGCGAGAGCACCGCGACGTTCACGAACCTCTCGATCCCGTCGGCGATCGTGACGGTCGCCTCGATCCCAGCAGCGGCCATGGCCAACGCCCAGGCGGTCTGCCTGGCGGCCGGCGTGCGTACCGAGCCGCTCCTGGACGACTGCCTGATCGACGTCGGGATGACCGGCCAGGACATCTACGCGGCCTCGACCGCGGCCGTTGCCGCGGCGGGTGGCCTCGGCGCCTCGCCGAGTGGCTCGCCTTCGCCCGGCCAGGTCACCCCGATCAGCATCGGCCAGGCCGTCTCGGGCACGATCGCGTCGACCACCGAACAGGCGGATTACACCTTCACCGGGACCGCCGGGCAGGCGGTGTATCCCCAGGCCCACGGTGACTGCGCTGGGACGCTGACCTGGGATCTCCTGGCGCCAGGTGGCGGCGACCTCGCCGGGAGCCTGACCTGCCATGACCTCGAGCGGGTCGACCTGTCCTCCGAAGGGACGTACACGATCCGGGTCAACGGCGAGCATTCGGGCACCGGTACCTACTCGTTCACCGTCCTGGCCGTACCCGCGACGGTCGTGACGCCGGTCCAGCTCGGCGGCGACCGTCTCCGGCTCCCTCGACGAGCCCCGGCCAGGAGGCGGACTACACGTTCAGCGCGGGCAGCCCGCAGGCGATCTACCTCGAGCACGGTGCGACGTGCACGCCGGCGGTCCAGTGGCAGCTCGTCGCCCCGGGTGGGGCCGTCCTGGCGGCAAGCGGCTCGTGCAATGACCTGCAACGGGCCGATCTCGCCAGTGCCGGGACGTACACGGTGCGCTTCGCCGGCGATCACGCGACCGTCGGGCCGTACGGCTTCAGCCTGCTGGCGGTGCCGGCCACCGTCGTCAGCCCGATCACCGCCGGCCAGACCGTGAGCGGGACGCTGGCCGCCCCGGCCAGCAGGCTGACTACACGTTCAGCGCGACGGCCGGCGAGATCATCCATGCCCATGCCCTCGACGCGTGCGTGGATGGCCTCCAGTGGCAGCTCCTGGGGCCAGGCGGCGCGGCCCTGGACTCTGCCGCATCGTGCCATGACCTGGGTCCCGACACGCTGCCGACGGCCGGGACGTACACGATCCGCGAGATCGGCAGCCGGACCGCGACGGGTGCCTACAGCTTTGTCCTGAATCCATAGGGCCGGTCCGTCTATCGTTCGCATCAACGTGACCAGCTTCGAGATCGGCGTCTGCCTCCCGGTGTACCAGTACGGCCCCGAGCGGTCGACGCCGCGCTGGTCGGAGATCCAGCGGGCCGCCCTCAACGCCGAGCAGATGGGACTCGACACCCTCTGGGTTCCGGATGAATTGCTCTGGCGGAGCGATACGCCGTCACCAATCGGCTTTTGGGACGGGGTATCGATTGCCGCCGCCGCTTCCGCGGTCACCAGCCGGATCAAGATCGGCTCGTGGGTCTTCTCGGCGCTCCACCGGAATCCCGGGATCATCGCCAAGTCCGCCGAGACCCTCGACGAGATCAGCGGCGGTCGCTTCGTCCTTGGCCTCGGCGCCGGTCACGCGGGCGCCCAGTCTCGTGCGTTTGGCCTGGCCGACGACATGGTCGCGGCGCGCTTCGAAGAAGCCCTCCAGGTGATCGTGCCGCTCCTGCGCGAAGGCCGGGCCAACGTTGAGGGCACCTACCACTCCGCCCGCGATCTGGTCCAGCAACCCGTCGGCCCGCGGCCCGGCCGGATTCCGCTCCTGATCGGAGGCCAGAAGGCCCGGGGCATTCGCAACGCGGTGCTCCACGGCGACATCTGGAGCACGTACGCCGACGAGCACTCGACCCTGGAAGAGCTCGGACCGCGGCTGGCGGTGTTCGAAGAGATCTGCCAGGAGCTCGAGCGCGACCCGGTCAGCCTGGGCCGGGCTGCGGGCCTGTCGGTCCATCCGCTCGAGCCTGCCGGAGACAATGACGAGGCGATTCGCGGATCAGCCGAACAGATCGCGGACGCGCTCCGGGCCTTCCGGGAAGGCGGGTTCAGTCAAATCGACCTGATGGTCAGCCCGGGCACGGTCGAGGCGATCGACGCCCTCGCGCCCGTGGTGGAGATGCTCCGGGCCGACTGAAGCCGACCGTATACTCGCCCGAGGTCTGTTCCGATCGGAGGGATGGCTCGTGGCGATCCAGCGACGAACATTCGGTCTCGTGCGCTCGGCAGCGGTCCTCTTGGCCGCCCTCCTCGTCGCGGCATGTGGCTCGGGCTCGAGTCCAGGGGCAAGCGGGGCTACTCCTCCGGTACCGCCAGGCACCTCGCCGGCCGCTTCCGAGGCGGTTGCGATGACCTGGACCGGGACGATGACCGGCACCGAGACCTGGAGTCGCCAGACCTACCGGGGCACCGCCAGCGCAACGTTCACCGGCAGCTGGGATCCCGCGATCAGTGCCGGCGGCGTGCAGCCGTGCATCGGGCCTAATAGCTGCATCGCCTTCTTCCCCCACGGGACGATCCACTGGACGTGGCAGTCGACGATCGACAGCCCAGTCTGCTCAGCGAACACCTCCGGCGATACGGCGGCGGGCGGTGGCAACACGCCGGCCAGCGGGATCTTCGGCGAGACGCTCTACCTCCAGACCGATCCCTCCGGCGGCAACTACAACTACTGGGGGACGGGCACGTGGCTGCCGGCCCAGGTCAGCTGCCCCACGGCCGACGTGTCCGCGCCGCCCCAATACTTCGACGTTCCCGAGGCGACCAAATCGGGGACCCCGGCCAGCGACAGCCTGTGCCATGAGGTGACCTGGCAGATCGCCCTGACCGCGACCACGATCAGCGGCAGCTGTTACGAATACAACCAGACTGGACACACGCTCCAGTTCACCTGGAACCTGACCCGCTCGACGCCTTGACCGGGAATCACTTGCCCCCAGCCGCTTTCTTCACGAGCTCGCTGATCTGCTTCTCGTAGGCCGGGGTGAGGCCTTCGACGGCGAATGAGACCGGCCACATCTGCCCGTCGTCGAGCGAGGCGTCGTGCTGGAAGCCGAGCGTGCCGTAGCGCACCTTGAACTTCGTCTTCGGCTGGAAGAAGCAGATCACCTTGCCGTTCCGGGCGTAGGCCGGCATTCCGTAGAAGGTGCGCGGGCTCAGCTCCGGGGCGGCGGCCAGGACGAGCTCGTGGATCCGGCTCGCCAGGGCCCGGTCGTCGTCGGGCAGCTCGGCGATCTTGGCCAGGACGTCCTTCTCGCCCTCGGCCCGCTGCTCCTCGGGGCTGAGCTTGGCCGCCTTCCTGCGCTCCTTGACGGTCTCGGCCATGGCCGCTCGCTCTTCGTCGCTCAGGACGCTCCCGGACGCCTTCGCCGGGGCCTTGCCCTTGGCCGCTGCCTTCGTCTCGCTCATCTCCACGCGTCCTTTCCGTGCTGGCTCGACCAACCGTCAGAGCTGCGGGACGGCCTCCGGGGTTACCACAGCCGGCTCGACCTGGGCCGGCCGGTTCTGGCGGGTGGCCAGGGCCGAGCCCGCGATCACCAGGGCAAAGCCGAGGCCCATCGCAACCGTGAATGTCTCATTCAAGACGACGACGCCCAGGAGCGTGGCCACGGCCGGGTTGATGTAGGTGATGACCGTCGAGCGGACGGGCCCGATCTCGGCGATCAGGGCGGCGAAGATCAGGAAGGCCGCGGCCGTGCACAGGACGCCGAGCACGACGATCGAGACCAGGACGTCGGTCGAGGGCACGGTTGCCGGCCACTGGGCCAGCGCGATCGGCAGGTAGACGAGGGCAACCAGGCCGAGCGACATCGACATCACCCCGACGGCAGGGGCTCCGCCGAGGCGGCGGGCCAGGATCGCCGGCCCGAGGGCATAGCCGATCACGACGATCCCGATCTGGACCAAAGCGATCGCGTCGTCGGCCTGGAAATCGGCCCCCACGATGGCGATCACCCCGACCAGGCCGATCAGGAGCCCAGCCAGGCCCGCCCGGCTCGTCCGGTCGACTCCACCCGTGGCCAGGGCGATGGCCGCGCCAACGAGCGGCGTTCCGGCGATCAGGAGGGCCGCCAGCGAGCTCGAGACGCGCTGCTCGGCCGAGCCCAGCATGACCCACGGCACGGCGATCTCGACGACGGCGAAGGCGACGATCCAGCGCCACCGGACGAGAAGCGCCCGGAGGTCGACCCGGACGATCGCGATCGGCAGGAGGATCGCCGCCCCGATCGCCGTCCGGCAGAAGACGAGCATCGCCGGGCTGATCTCGGCCACGGCGACCCGGATGAACAGGTAGGGCAGGCCCCAGATCACGGACATCAGGGCAAACGAGGATCAGGCCGCGCCGGGTCATCGGGTGACGTCCCTCTCGTGGAGGACGCGGTAGCTGGCCAGAAGGTGTCCGGTGGGGGAGGGCTCGACGTGAATCAGCTCGAGTCGAATCTCCGGCAGGCCGTCGAGCAGGCGTCGTCCAGTCCCCGCGACCACGGGCGCGATCACCAGCTTGAGCTCGTCGACCAGGCCGGCCTCGAGCAGGGCTTGAGCGACCGAGATGCTGGCGTGCACCCCGATCTCGGCCCCGGGCTCGTCCCTGAGCTCGGCGACGAAGGCGGCGAGGTCGCCCTCGATCCGGCTCGCATTGGCCCAGTCTGAATTGAGCGGCGCCGAGGTCGCGACGTACTTCTGGACCCCGTTGATGAACGTGGCGAACGGCTCGATCTCGCTTGTCGGCCAGAACCCCGCCCACTCCTCGTAGCTCCGCCGGCCGAGGATCACCGCGTCCTGACTCGCGATCACGGCGGCCAGGTTGGCGTCCATCGCGGCGTCCCACTCGCGGATGATCGAATCGGGATCGTCGGCCACGCCGTCGAGGGAGAGCAGCTCGTAGACAACAACCTTGCGCACGTTCAGCCTCCGGCCCGGACCACGTCCGGCGCTCATCTGCTGAACCGTAGCGCACCTGCGGCACCGTCGGCCGAGACGCCGGGATCCACACGAGTGCCGCCTCGGGATCCGGCCGGAGGATTTCGTGCGGGCGGATGATCCGAAGTTCCGACTCTTTGCCTACTCATGGTAGGATATCGGTGTGAAAGTAAGTGTCAGCCTACCGGATGATGACGTCGAGTTCCTTGACGGGTACGCCCTTCAGCAGGGGCTAGGTTCCAGGTCCGCCGCCGTCCATCGAGCGATTCGGATCCTGCGGACATCCGAGCTCGGCGGCACGTACGAGGCCGCCTGGGCCGAGTGGTTGGAGTCCGGCGAGGACGAAGCGTGGGAGTCGACGAGCGCCGATGGAACCCGGTCCTGATGCGCCGGGGTGACATCTACCTCGTCGATCTCGAGCCAGTCCGCGGCGCTGAGTCGAACAAGCGCCGGCCGGCGGTCATCGTCAGCAACGACGCCGCAAACCAGACGGCAACTCGACTGGGCCGAGGTGTCATCACGGTGGTTCCGGTGACGTCCAATCTCGACCGAATCTACCCGTTCCAGGTCCGCCTGCCAGCCGCCACCACGGGCCTCGGGCGCGATTCGAAAGCCCAGGCGGAGCAGGTCCGCTCGATTGCCGTCGATCGACTTGGCGACCGTCTCGGCGCCGTCTCGAGCGCCTCGATGCTCGAGATCGAAGACGCCCTCCGGCTGCATCTCGGGCTCTGACACGAGGCCCGTTTCAGGGACGCCATGGCGCCGGCAGCTTGATCAGCCCGACGAGCCCACGAGACCGTTCCACGACCAGCGGGGGATCGTCAGACCCGCCGGCACGTCCTCAGCTGACGCGTGATACGTCGCCATCGAGGTCCTCGTCGCCCAGGCGAAGTATTCATGGAGGACGCTCCGCAACGGCTCACCCGTGAGGCCGGCATCGCCCAGGGCCGTGTCGAAGCAGTCGATCGCCCGGCGATCCATCTCGTCGTGCTCGCCGTTGCCGCTGTGCAGGCGGACGACGAAGGTCTCATCGCCGTAGGCCGTGGAGTAGGTGGCCGGGCCACCGAGCGCCTCCGACCAGTAGGCGGCGAGGCGCTCGACGTGGTCGTCTCGAACGCCACCGTGGAAGGCATGGCTGACGATCTCGTCGGCCATGACCCGCGCGTGCCAGGCCTGGGCCAGCCGGCGCAATCCGTCGAGCTCGCCGGCCGCCTCGTAGAGGCTAGGCACGGTCGGCGGCCTGCTTGACGAGCTGGGCGATCTGCTTCTCGGTCGCCGGGGTGAGCTTCACCAGGGCGAAGGAGACGGGCCACATGTCCCCATCGTCGAGCTGCGCCTCGGCCTGGAATTCGAAGGTCGAGTAGCGGACCTTGAACTTCGACTTCGGCTTGAAGAAGCAGATCACCTTGCCGTCCAGGGCGTACGCCGGCATCCCGTAGTAGGTCTTGGGGGCGAGCGTCGGGAGGGTCTCGAGGACGAGATCGTGGACCCGGGTCGCCATCGCCCGATCGTCGGCGGGCATCCCGGCGATCTTGGCTTGGACGTCGGCCTCGCCCTCTGCCCGCTCCTGCTCGGGGGTCAGCTTCGACGACTTCTTGCGCTCCCGGGCGGTCTCCTGGACCGCCGCGCGCTCTTCCTTGGTAAAGACGTTGTCTGATGCCTTGGCCATGGCTCTTCGTCCTTTCGGTGGGACGCGCCGCGCAGCGACGCATCGTTCGTGCTTGTTCGGTCTGACTGTAGGGATTCGCGAGGGGATTGCTTCTTCGATCCTGACCAGTGACCGGTGGTCGAGGCGGCGCCGGGATAATCCGTCGATGGAGCCACGCGTCGCGGTTGCCGAGATGCCCCACGCATCGGCGGACGGCACGCTCACGATCGGCCGGGAGGACTTCCCGGAGTTCGACCGGTTCGCGCGACTCGGCGTACACGTCCAGTCGGAGCAGGTGCGCGCCGCGCGTCCTGACCCAGCGTACGTCGAGGCGGCCCTGATGGCCCTGACCGAAGCCTGTCGACAGCTCGATGTACCCGCGGCCTCGATCGTCTTCGTCGACACGGTCGAAAACCCGCCGAAATACGGCCTGCACTACGGCTTCCAGGGCTCGTACACCACCGATTACCCGACGCTCATCTGGATCTACGTCAACTGGACGCCCCGGGCGGAGCTCCGCGCGGTCGTCCGCCACGAGGCGGCCCACCTCGCCTTCGCGCGCACCCACACCGCCGAGGAGTCGGCCGGCCACGCCGGGCCCTCGGAGGACTTCGCGCTCGCCTTCGAGGCGGGGTAGGGGAGGGTCAGGCCTCGCGCTGCCCGGCCTTGGCCCGGGCTACGGCGTCGCTGATCCGCTTGGCCCGCGTCTCGGGCCGCTTCGCACCGGCGATCGAGCGAGCGACGTTGTTGCGATAGAACGTCGGCATCGAGTCGAAGAACCGGGCCGCCTCCGGCTCGGCCCGGAACGCCTCGGCCACGTCCTCACCCATCGTCGTGGACTGCGGCCCCTCGAGCGCGATCTCGACCAGGACCTCGTCGCCAGGCCCGAAGCCCGGCTCGCGGCACCAGGTCGGGCCGAGCTCGACGGACCACGGCGAACCTGGCTTGAGCGGTCCCCGGAACCGGTTGCCGCCGATCGTCCCGACGACGTGATACGCGTCCCGGTCCTCCCAGGCGACGGCCGGATCGAAGGGAAGATCGACCCGGATCCCGCCGTTCGGCCGTGTGGATGGCGTGGTGCGGAAGCGCTGAGGTTCCATCGCCCAATTCTAGGATGACCACCGCTCGCCAGGCGGCAGCGCCTCACCACCTCGGAAAAAACGATGGTCCGGCATACGGCCCGGCGCCCGGCGTGTCACCGAGCTGGCACGGCGGGATCAGATGATCCGGCTATGGATGCGCACCGGCTCCTGGTCAACCGTGATCTGCCGCGGCGTGAGCGGATGTGCACCTCGAAGGTGCCGTTCACGTCCCGGCGCGAGGCGTCGAGCCAGCTAAGGCGGGGGAGCGCTTCCGGGGGCCAGCTCTCGGCCTACCATTGCCCGTACTGCGACCAGTGGCACCTCGGCCATCGGCGCGGGAGCGGGGGAGATCGATGAGCTCAGCTCCGGACCGGTGGCTCGCAAGCCTCCTCCGTGACATCGAGGCCGCTCCGGCTGCATCACGCATTGAGTATCGCGAGCGTGTCCTTGCCTACGGCGTCGCGTTCATCGAACCGCTGACGGCTCTCGCCCTCAAGCTCCGCCCTCGCGGCATCTGCTGCTGCGTGGCTCGGGGAGCTGGCGAAGCGCGAGCCGTCGACTGCCTCCGAAGGTCCGCGCGGCCCTACGCCGCCTCGCGTCTGCCAGCCCGGACGCCCGCTATGCCAAGGACGCGCTGCGGCGGCTCGGCGAGGATCCAGACCGCGTTCCGAGTGCCAAGGCGCGGGGCACCCCGACGCCGCCGAGCGCCAACTACCTCGAGGTCCGGGCCCAGGTCCACCAGGCGGCCCGTGAGGCCGGATCCTTCACTACAGCGATCTCAACGCCACGACTGGGGTCTGTACGGTCGCTGGCTGGGGATGATCTCCGAGGAGGAGCGCGCCAGCGGGAACCCGCCCATCTCGGCGATCGTCGTCACCAAGGCGACGGGGCGACCCGGGCCCCGGCTTCTATCAGCTCTGCCGTGAAACGAACTACACCCGACCAGGCGAGACCGACGAGGAGGTCTGGCAGCGCGCAGTGGACGAGGTCCACGCCTTCTGGCACGAGCAGCCCGTGGGCCAGCCGTCTT
Organism: uncultured Chloroflexia bacterium; assembly: GCA_963697135.1. Taxonomy (GTDB): domain Bacteria; phylum Chloroflexota; class Limnocylindria; order Limnocylindrales; family CSP1-4; genus Palsa-1033. Next base: position 71,455 of record CAVOMZ010000018.1, read on the forward strand.
GACCGCCAAATACGAACCGTTGACCCGCTTCCTTGCCGCGCGCCACCCGGAGCCCTTGACATTGACCCTGGCAGAGCTCGACGAGGTTGTCGGCGGACTACCGATGAGCGCACACGAACACCGGACTTGGTGGGCGAACGCCACCGATCCGAGGCACGTCCACGCCGCAGCGTGGATGGCGGCCGGATACCGCGTCGACGCGGTCGTCCTCGGCAGCAGTGTCACCTTTGTGGGCTCCGACCGCATCCCACCATCGCGGAGGCCGGGGGTCGCGAGGCCGCGGGCGCGCACCGTGCTCGACGGCGTGGAGCAGTTGAGGGCCATGGTCGCATTGGCCGGCTACCCTTCGATCGTGGCCGCGGTGGCACAGCACGCCGTCTTCCTGCACCCCGACACCGTCGCTCAGACACGGGGACAGGCCCTCTTCCCGACGATCCGCGACATGGGGCGCCGACGCCAAGTCGGAGTCCTAGACGATGGGCGGCGGGTGCTGTTTGACGACAATCGGAGCCCGACCGACGCGTTCCTGTGGTCATCTGGCCTGAGGCGGGGGAGGGACGTCCAGTTCAACCACGTCTGGACCGAGGCGCGGAACCCGGACACCTACACGGCGCTCTGGAACCTGTTCGCCACCCCGGCGTTCCTGGCCAAGACGACCGACACGGCGAACCACCCCGAGGTGACGGCGGCACTCCGGTTCCGAGCGTTTCAGCTATACGGGCATCGGCCCGCCGTCGTACCGGAGCCCGCTGAGCCCGCGGGCTACCGGGACCTTGTCTGGGCGCCGTTCCCGGATCCAGTCGCCACCTCGAAGCCACCCTCCGTTCGCGTCTGAGGAGAACTCCCAAGAGCTCGACGACCACAGCCTGCCGGCGCTTTGGCTGGCTCTACAGCGACTGGCAACCCGACCCGACGGTCTGACGATTCGAGAGCGTTGACCCGGTTTGGTGGACACCCTGAGAGTACGGGGCGTTACGTCCCGATGGGAGTCCAGCATGCCGAAAACAAAGCCGCCCTATGGGGCGGAGTTCTGGACCGAAGCCGTCCGCCTGGTCCACCAGCCGGGCAACACGTTGAGCTCGGTCGCCCGTGACCTGGGGGTGTCCCTGGAAAGCCTCCGCCGGCACGTCCGCCAGAGCGAGGTCGACCACGGGGAACGGGCCGGGCTGACCAGCGATGAGCAGGCCGAGCTCGTCCGGCTACGGCGCGAGAACCGGACCCTGCGGATCGAGCGCGAGATCCTGAAAAAAGCCGCGGCCTTCTTCGCCCGAGAGACCGACGGGACCCTGTGATGGTGTTCCGCTTCGTCGAGCGAGAGAGGGCCGCCTTCCCGGTGACCACGATGTGCCGCGTCCTGGGTGTCTCCCCAAGCGGCTACTGGGCCTGGTCGCATCGCCCGCCATCGGCGCGGGCCCGAGCCGATGCGGCCCTGACCACCCGGATCAGCCAGATCCACGAGCGCAGCCGGGGCACGTACGGGGCGCCGCGGGTCCAGGCCGAGCTGCGCTTCGAGGACGACCTCCGGGTCGGCCGCAAGCGGGTCGCGAGGCTGATGCGCGCGGCCAATCTCGAGGGCGTCCATCGGCGGCGCTTCGTCCGGACGACGGTTCGCGACGAGACGAAGGCGCCGGCCCCGGATCTCGTCCGGCGCAGCTTCAGTGCGACGGCCCGGACCGGCTGTGGGTGGCCGATATCACCTACCTGCCGACCTGGCAGGGCTTCCTCTATCTCGCGGTGGTCGTCGACGTCTGCAGCCGGCGGGTCGTCGGCTGGTCGATGGCCGGCCACCTGCGGACGAGCCTGATCCTCGACGCGCTCGACATGGCGATCACCCAGCGTCGACCGGCCGACGGCCTCGTCCACCACAGTGATCGGGGCACCCAGTACACGAGCCTGGCCTTCGGTCGGCGCTGCCGCGAGGCGGGCATCGCCCAGAGCATGGGCTCGGCCGGCGACGCCTATGACAACGCGATGGCCGAGAGCTTCTTCGCCAGCCTCGAGACCGAGCTCATCGACCGCACCAGCTGGCGCACCCGGGCCGACGCCCGGCTGGCGGTGTTCGACTACATCGAGGCCTTCTACAACCCCCGCCGCCGCCACTCGTCGCTCGGCCAGCTCAGTCCCGCCGAGTTCGAAAGGAGGTACCGTCTAACCCCAGAGATCGCCTGAGATACGTAGGCGCAACCGTCCACGAAAGCGGGGCAACTCCGACATACTGGAGCGCCGATGGACTACACGCTCGACGATGTGCCGGAGTCGTGGCGAGTCGTTCTCGGGTCGGCTGCCTCACGAGACACGTTGGATTCCATTGCCCGGTGCATCGTCGAGAAGAGCGCTGGGCGAACGATCCTCTCACCGCGCGAGCGAGTCTTCGCCGCCCTCGAGGCAACGCCCTTCGACACTCGACACGCCATGGGCCTCGCGTTCTCCGTGCCCGACGGCGTGACGAGGCTGCCGCAATCGCTAAAGAACATCCGGACTGAGCTTCGGACGGACTGCAAGGAAGACGTACCCGACTGGCGGGTCACTCGTAGGGTGGGCCGAACACGGCGTCCTGCTCCTGAACACGGTGCTCACAGTCGCTGAAGGATCTCCCGGGAAGCCACGGGGACTGCGGATGGGAGCGACTGACGGGAGCAACCATCCGGGCTATCGCGGCCAAACGGGAACGAATCGCCTTCCTGCTTTGGGGCCAACAAGCGCAGGCCGGCGGAGATCGTGAAGGGATCGACGAACGGCGTCATGTCGTGGTTCGCTCCGCTCACCCGTCGCCTATGTCGGCCCGGCACGGTTTCTTCGGCAGCAAGCCCTCCAGTAGGGCGAACGCCGGCTTCGAGTCAAGGGGCGCCTTGCCGATCGATTGCGAGCCTAGTGAGGAATCCCATTGAATTCGGACCCGTACACTCCTCGCAATGTTGGGTTTCGACCCATAACGGGGGACGGCGAAACGGTCACTTACGAAGTTTGGGACGCCTAGCTTGCACCTGTATCAGGGCACGAGCGCGCAATTCATTGGCGATGCCGTGCAGGCGCGTCTGGCCAACCAGCTGAGTGATCGCTTCTTCGAGGAATTCCGGTATCGGCCGGCGCCGTCCGAAGTCACATCCTGGCGCAACTCGCTCGGAGCCTTTGCGCATGTTCTTCAGCTAGGTGACTTCCGGGATCAGGGGATCCTCGTTGAGCTGAAGCTGCCCCTCTCGTCGAAGCGCCTCGATGTCCTGATCACCGGAACCAACCCCACGACCGGTGATTCGGCTGTCGTAGTCGAACTGAAGCAATGGACCGAGGTCGGTCGCTCAAATATCACCGATTGCGTGGTGGTCGACTTCGGTGGCGGCTCGTCGACCACCTTCATCCATCGCGTCAGGTCGCCCAATACCAGCGCTACCTGATGGACACGCATCCAGCCTTCAGCGACGGTGGTGTCGACCTAGCGGCCTGCGCCTACCTGCACTACGCGACGTACGACCCGACATCGCCGCTCTACCGAGCCGACTTCGCGTCTCTCCTCGAGACCAACCCGTCATTCGCGGGCGATCAGCTGGACCAGTTCACGAGCTTCCTCGACGTGCGGATCGCCGGTCCAGACGACGGCTCGATCATCGAGAAGGTGGCCGCCTCCGAGTTTCGGCCCCACAAGCGCCTCCTCGATTACGTCGCTCGAGTGATCCGCAACGAGCCGGTCTTCACACTCCTGGACGAGCAGCAGGTTGCCTACAACGCCGTCATGGACTCGGTCCGAGTCGCCGGCCAGAACCAGCACAAGGTCGCGTTTATCGTTTCGGGTGGTCCCGGGACTGGCAAGTCGGTCATTGCGGTGAACCTCGTGGCCGAGATGGCTGCCCTCGGGCTGCGGACATTGCACGTCACCGGCTCCAAAGCGTTCACCGAGAACCTGCGCAAGCTCGTCGGTAGCCGGGCGAGCGTGCTCTTCAAGTACTTCCGCGACACAAAGGACGTGGCCGAACCCCTCGACGTGGTCATCCTCGACGAGGCTCATCGCATTCGGACGATCAGCACGAGCCGCTTCACGCCGGCCAAGGCGCGTTCCGGAAAGGCTCAGATCGACGACATCCTGGATGCTGGCCGCGTGTCCGTCTTCTTCATCGACGATCTGCAAGTTGTCCGCCCAGGTGAGGTCGGGAGCACGGATCTGATCCGCGAGGCGGCCGCCAAGCGCTCCCTCGAGGTCATCGAGTTCGAGCTCCAAGCCCAGTTCCGCTCCAATGGCTCGGATTCGTTCATCCAGTGGATCAACAACACGCTGGAGCTGAGCCGGACGCCCCAGGTGCTATGGCCGATGGACGACGACTTCGATTTTCGGATCGTCGGCTCGGTCGGTGAGCTGGAGCACATGATCCGGTCCAGGGCGGGGGAGGGGGCCACTGCAAGGCTGGTCGCGGGCTTCTGCTGGCCATGGTCCGATCCCGACGATGCCGGCGAGCTCGTCGCCGACATTCAGATCGGCTCCTGGTCGATGCCGTGGAACGCGAAGGCCGAGGCTCGGCGCCTTGCGCCCGGCATTCCCAAGTCCGACTTCTGGGCGAGCGCCAAAGAGGGGATCGACCAAGTTGGCTGCGTCTACACGGCCCAGGGCTTTGAGTTCGACTACGTCGGAGTGATCTTCGGTCCAGACCTTGTCTATCGGCCGATGGACGGCGGCTGGATCGGTCAGCGTGACCAATCGAACGACCGCGTTGTCCGAAGCGGCGTCACGGCCGAGGAGTTCACTGACTTCGTGAAGAGCACCTACCGCGTTCTGCTCACGCGAGGGCTCCGAGGGTGCTACGTCTATTTCTTCTTCATCAGTCGGACCGAACGGCCAACGAAGCCATTCGCGCTCGTGGCAGAGGAGCCGACGCCATACGAAGTACCGCATGGGAGTTGAGATGCGGCCCGCGACTTGCAGGAATTCCGTCCAGACCGCCCAGCACTCACGAAGCTGTCAGATATCTCGACTTCGATCGGGATGCCGACCTGCGCCGCGACCGGCGTCCAGATGTCGACGTCTTGGCCTGGCGTCTCAATAGACACGACCAGGGCATACCTGGCGCCCCGACTACTGTGATCTCTCGCAGGTCGCTCCTTCCACCAACCTGTGACGGGATAGACGGCAATAGAGCCACGCTGGGCCAAGTCAGCTGCGGTACCCGACCAAATGTCGGTATGCAGTGAGCCGGTGGAACGGTAGTCCGGACCAAAAACCACTCGGCTTAATCGCTCGCATGGCTCGGCGGACGGGCTTCGTTCGCCGCGAGTGCGAGTTGGTTAATTCGCTTACGAAACTCCTCTTGAATCTTCGGTCGCTCGGCGAACATCAAACCGAAGACCATGCGAGGGATACGCGTACCTCCGTACCCAACCGCGTCGTGCTGGGTTGGGCTCGATGAAGTACGACAGCGTGACGCGAAGCTTCACCTGAGCACCCCCAGCTCAGCGAGTACATCGCGCGGCCAAGGCAGATCGTGAAGATGCATCTCGCGCATACGACCGGTTCCATCAAACGGGCGAATGATGTCTTCCGTGACAAGCGTCAGGGCATCGCCTGCGCTACGCGTCGCTCGCTCAAGGCTTGGCACACCCATTCCAAATCGCCGACGAACCGCATCCCTCGGCTGGCGAAGTTGTGCTGCATCGAGGGCCGCCTTCATTGCCGGGGTCCATTCGGCTGAATGGATAAGCAGCGCTCTGAGCGTCTCAGGCCAGATGTTCGGATACTGGGCGAGTATTGAGGCTGCGATGTGGGCAGCCTGAGCGGTCGATGCGCTTGTCTGCCTGGAGAGCGTCAGGAGTCGAGGGTCGGGCACAGGCCGCTTAGTGGTGAGAACCTGATAAGAGTCCGGCCAGTCAAACGCAGAGCCATCCGGCGAGCGCGCGACGTTGCCACCTTCGACGACAATGTCAGGCTTCACCGGCCATGACCTATCGAACGCGACCGAGGTGCGGCTGTACGGAGACAGTTGACCATGACCCGCGAGTGGGGTCCAACCTTCGAATCCAACTTCTCCGGGGTCGATCGCGACGAGCTCCGTAAAAGAGCCCACCGTAACGACATTCCAAGCCTGTGCGGGCTCTTCGACAGGTTCCAGGTCACATCGCGAGAGATAGTCATCCTCAAAGGCGTCGATGTTTCCTGCCGACACTAGAAAAAGTCGGCGAGCGGCCTCGGTGTCTTCGTCGAGGAAGGTGTCACCCGCGGTATCTGCAACGACCCCAAACCCTGTAGCGATGGCATCTAAGGCTGCGGACCACGACGATGGTTGCCCAACCGCCAGGTCGTGTTGGCCGTCGACCGGAGCGTCGGCCGCGGCAGTCACAGCCAGTGAAAATACTCGGCGCCTCGTGCCGGCCTGGGCTTCGACGCGGCTCACGGCACTACCTGTAACTGCGCCGTACAACTCCGGGGGATTGGCCCCCACGGGAGGTAAAATCTTCACTGACTCGAGCCTATGTGGGAGTCGCACTGGGCCGCCTCCCTCGAGCGACGCTCCGAAGTCACCATAGAGTGCAAGACCCGCCATCTCGGTACCGTGTCCATGGTGGTCAACGGGTCGCCAGTCGGGCTCAACCGCGTGGCAATCCTGGCTCTCAAGGGAGGTTGCCAGGAGTGGGTGGTCGCGATGCACTCCGGTGTCCAAGATGCACACGGTCGGGCTTCCAGGTTCTGCGGGAACAGTCCGGAGACGAAGTTCCTCGATCCAGTCGGCTTGCTCAAATGAGACATCTGAGGCGAGCATCTGGGGAAGTGAGCGAGCTGCGCGTAGCTCCGCGAGGTCGTCAAGGGCATCCAGGATTGACGCCAGCTGTCTAGGAGAGCCATGAACCAAGGCAACGACCCGATCGGGAAATGTAATCGTCCGCGTCCCGACCAGAAGTTGGGCGTGTTCGGCGTAGTTGCGCAGTCGAACGACCTCTCCGCCGTCACGGCGGCGCAGCCATGCCTCCCACCAAATGGCCTCGTCGGGCGAAGGAAAGTCTTCGCTCACGTCGGTCCATAGTTGGGCGATCGTCGCCAATCGGATCGAACTGATCCGGTCAATTAGGTTTCGATTCCGTGGATTGTCCCGATCGACGCTCTCGCCGTATTCGTCCAGGCGCCGTACGAAGTAGGAGACTTGCCCGTCTGGGACGAATACCGTCGCCTGCACAATTACGGTCCCATTCACTACGACTTCCTGGACCGACACGAGTTCGGGGTGAACTCGTCCAACCCGTGGGTCGAGGCTTTCAAGAGCTAGCTCGATATCTGGGAAACTCTCAAAGACTAGATAGAACCCCGAGACGGCTCCGGCGATAGGAGTCCGTTCAATGCGTCGGTCAACACCCTCGCGGGCCGCCGAGGCGAGTTGAATTTCGAGGCCCCGGACATGACGCCGAGGATCGGCAGGACGAGCCCATTCGACGGCATCTATCTTTCGAGGGGGCGGCCGGTAGGCCTCGCTTGTTGCGCGACCCCGGAGAAGGATGTGCGACCGGTTTCTTACAGCCATCGATCAGGTCGTCGACCGGACCTGTCGTTCGCGTAGAGCATCAACTAATCCAGCAGTCGACACACCCCGTTTCTTGGCCAGGATGGCATCTTTGGCAGCGCGTTCTGCAGCTAGAGTCAGCTCGGCATGGCTCAGCCCTTGAGATGCCGTTCTCACCGCGTCCCAGTCCACATCGATTAGTAGGACGTTTGCCAGCCGGGTTCGCACGACATCTTCCGCGATCGCGCCAGACGGAAGTGGATACTCGATCACGGCGTCGAATCTTCGAAACATGGCACGATCGAGGAGATGAGGGTGATTTGTTGCAGCGACCAAGAGACTCTCTGACTCGTCCTGTTCTAAGAATTGTAAGAAAGAATTCAAGACCCGACGGATTTCACCGACGTCATTAGTGCGCGCACGCTCGCCGCCCAGGGCGTCGACCTCATCAAAGAAATACAGGCCTCTCGTAACCACCAAGGCGTCAAAAATCAATCGCAACTTGGAAGCGGTCTCTCCCATGAACTTCGTGATCAAGCCATCCAGGCGGATTACAAATAACGGGAGGTGAAGCTCCCCGGCAAGAGCGCTTGCCGTGAGTGTCTTTCCGGTTCCGGGGGGTCCGAGCAGGAGGACTCGGCGGAGAGGCCGGAATCCGCGAGCCTGAAGCCGATCCTGCTGTCGTTGCTCCAAGAGAACGCGCTCCAGGTTGTGTCTCACGCCGGATTCCAATACGAGATCGGCCATTCGTGTCTTCGGGTAGGACACGGACAGAAGGCCAACCAGGTCCCCTCGGGGCTCGTTGACTAACGTTGGCCGTGCGGGAGTTCGCTGATCCTGAAGGCGTGAAGAATCGATGAGATCCCGGAGTTCCTGAGCAAACTGGGCTTGGCCACCACGTGCCGCGCGGGCGGCGACTTGAAGGGCCACTCCGTAGAACTTTGCCTCGTCGTGGTCAGCGTGGCTCTTTATTAGTGCTCTTACCTGGTCAGATGTGGCCAACGGCCCAACCTCACGCCTGCTGCCCGAATCTCGAACCGATCGCCACGGAGTGAGTGTAAGGGTCCGTTCGACACGTGGTGTGGTGAAATCATGATGGGCATGCGACATAACTTACCTTATCGGAAGTTATGGCGGGACAGGATCACAGCCCGACGATCGCCTTCGACGCGGTTCCCACGACGGCGGCCGCGACCTCGAGCAGCCCGCTCGCCTGGGCAAGGTCGCACATCGGCTCCATGGGATCTGGATACCGGCCCTGGACGTGAGCGTCGGTCAGCAATCGGAGTTGGTCCGTGCTGACCGACAGGTTCAACACGGTCGCGAGCTGAGCCAGGCGGACGAGGTCGTGGCTGCGCGGCGGCTCCGCTCCGATCGAGCTGATCGCGGCCTTCAGTGCCTTCTCTGCAGCCTGCTGGGCGAGGTTGGCCGCCACCCGCGCAGGCACGCTTGCGTCACGGGCGATCCAGCGCGCGGCAGCGAGGTCGCCTCGAGCGAGTTCGATCCAGTACACGGCCGAGCGACTGGGCTCAGGGTCGTTCATAGAGGATCAAGCCATCACGAACCGCCCAGCCGACCGGGCCCCAGGTCGCAAGACCACCCTGCCCGAGATCGTCCACAGAGGCGACGAGGACCTCCTTCGAGATCGGCAGATCGTCCAGGACGCGTCGCATGTCGAGCCTTGCCGTTTGGCGGTCCGCGACGCTCTCCAGGATCACGAGGACCTCGTAATCGCTATCGTCGCGCGCGCCGCCGTTTGCCCTGGCCCCGAACAGCAGGATCCGGGCCGGATCAAATCCATGGACCAGGCGACCAATGATCGCCGTCAACAGCGGGTCAGGCGCAGGAACAGTGGCGAGGGCGTTCGGGGCTCGATATGGCGCGACGATCACGCCGGCCCGATGGCTGCCCCCCGACGTGCCGAGGAGGTCCGCCTCGTCGATCAAGTACTGGGTGCCGACCCGGGTTGCTGCGAGCTTGCCTTCGCAAATCCAGCGCCGGATCGTCTCCGGGTTTCGCCCCACCCTCCGGGCGGCCTCGGGAACAGTCAGCATCGCCGGCTCGCCATATCCTCGTCCATGTTGTTGCATGCTACATCACCTGGGCGGCCCGTCAAGGCTCCGAGTAACCTGATCGGCCTATGGCGAAAGGCCCCGGGCCGACCGTACTGTCCCTGCGGAGGGAAACTGCTCCGATCGGCAATTTCAGGGGGACAAACCGTGCGGACGCGAGTCGCAGCGATCCTGGTCGTCATTGGCCTGATCTGGGCCGCCTGGGGCGTATTCATCTACCGGCCGGCTCCGGACGCCATGGCGGCCTGTGTCTCGAACGGGCAGCTGGCTTGCTCGACCGTCGACGGGTTCCCGCTCGGCACGCTCGTTCAGGACTGCGGCGGGCAGCCGGATGTTTGTGGCGATGACGCCGTGCTGGCCCAGGGTGGACTCCGCTCGTCATACGTCCATCGAGCGGTGGTTCATTCGGCGAAGTACGGCCTCGACATGGCCCGTTTCTGCGGCCCGGTCGTGTGCGCCCTCACGGGGCCGTACAACATCTTCGTGTTCGACTTCGCCGACGGCTCGCGCCAGGCGGTCGCAGTCAGCTGCCCAGGGGTCGGCGACACCTGCCGGGCTGTCCAGTCCTACACGGCGGGATCCGGGCTGTAGACCCGAGCCGACCCCTCCCCCACTGACGCCGGGGGAGCCGATGACGAAGCGTGGCCTGCCGGACACAACAAAACGCCCGTAGGAACCACTCGTCCGTGGGCCCGAGTCCACCAATGCAAGCACCGGCTTCTTCGAACTTTCGGTCGGTTGGCCCCTCCGGGCAAGACCTAATGTACGGCCGGCGGGCCCCGGGCGATACGGGTTTATCAACGAGTTTTCGAGTTCGTGATCAAAACCTGCGAAGTTGTCCACGAACCGCCAACAATCGGCGTCCACAGACGGCCCTGGAGTGGTCGCGAAGCACGGATTGACGAACAGGCGGACTCGTCGCCGCCTTCAGCGGACGTCGTAGATCTCGAGGCCCGACGGGGTCGGATTGACGATGTAGAGCTCCCATCCGGCGTTGTTGCCGGCGAGGACCGCGTAGTCGACCTCGACGAGGACGGCGTGAACCGGGTCGATCGGGGCTGCGCTGATTCCCGAGGTCCAGTCGGTGATCGGGGCAACGCCAGGCGGTGACACCTGGATCGTGTACTCGCCCTTCAGATCCTTGAAGTTCTCCCGCTCGATGGCGCTGTATTGGGACAGAGTTTGTTGGCGCAGTGGATCCTCTGTTCCGAGCATGGCCCAAGCCGCGGCGTAGTCGCCGTGAACGAGATCCGCGATGTAGGCGTTGACCGCGCTTCGCGCCGCGGCCCGGTCGGCGGCCGTCGGCGTGCCGGCGGTCGGGCTCGGCTCCGGGGCTGCCGAGGCGACTGGGGCTGACGACGACGAAGGCGTGGAGGGAACAACTGGCGGGATGGCGCCCGCACTCGCCAACGGGCTGGCGCCGACGGCCGGCTGCGATGGCTGGGGCCCGGGACCACCGCCCCGGATCGCGAGAGCGACGATGAGGACGACGGCAACGCCGCCAGCCGCGATCAGACCGACAGCTCCGGCGCCTCGGTGGCGTCCGCGGTCGCGGGGCCTCAACCGGGCGCTGGGCGTGCTGGGCAACCATCTTCCAAGCCTCCAGGAGGTCATCGGATCGGGAACGGCTCATCAGGCCACCTCCAATTTCTCGCGGGCGCGACTGACTGCGGCGCGCAAGGCGCCGTCGCTCGTTCCCAGGGCAGTTGCGACCTCGGAGTACGACCAACCCTCGATCGCGGTGAGGACGAGGGCCGTTCGCTCCAGGGTCGAGAGCTTGCCCATGGCGCCTCGAACGTCGAGCCAGCGAGCCTGGGTCGCCTCGTCGAACGTCGGTTCAGACGAGTGCGGCAGGATCCGCCGGCTCAGCGATCGAAAGCGGTCCGTGGCCAGGCGCCGGGCCGCCACCAGCAGCCACGGCAGAACCGGTCGTTCCCAGTCGAGGGTCGACCGGTGCTGCCAGAGGCGCAGGTAGGCGTCCTGGGCCAGGTCCTCGGCCGCGGACCAGTCGTTCGTCCAGGCGAGGGAGAACCGGAACACGTCGTCCCAGTGAGCCTCGAAGGCCCGTTCGTACTGGAGGTCGGCGTCGTTGGCGACTGCCATGTGAACGCTCATACCCACATACACGTCGGACAGGGCCAGAACGCACGCGCACCCGCTGAGATGTGTCAGGGGCGGGCACAACAAAACGCCCGTAGGAACCACTCGTCCGTGGGCCCGAGTCCACCAATGCAAGCACCGGCTTCTTCGAACTCTCGGTCGGTTGGCCCCTCCGGGCAAGACCTAATGTACGGCCGGCAGGCCCCGGGCGATACGGGTTTATCAACGAGTTTTCGAGTTCGTGATCAAAACCTGCGAAGTTGTCCACGAACCGCCAACAATCGCCGTCCACAGACGCGCCAGGCGGCGTCAGGCGCGCCTGGCGACGACCTCGACGAGGTTGCCGTCCGGGTCACGTAGGAGGCGTTGCGGTTCCGATGCCGGTGTCGTGGGGCGGCTGAACGACCGGCGTGCCGGCCGCAACGAGTCGGGCGAAGCCGCGTCGGTGTCCTCGGCCCAGACGACAACCATGGCCGGGCTGCCGGGTCGAGTCGACACCATGGACGCGTTTGCCCGCTTCGACCGTCCCGAGACCGAGGCCGAACGTCCCCAGCTCGAGATCGACGTGCTCGGGCATGCCCCGGTCGGGGTCCGGAACGTCTCGACGAAGCCGAGCAGGTCCCGGTAGAACCGGAGGGCCGCCTCGATATCGTTCGTGTACAGGTTGACAAAGCCGGTCTGAACATGCTCAGTATTCCTCGGGCGACCGTGGCGCCGTTCCGTCGGTCCCTTACGGTAACTGTGGAGGCGCGATGAGGCAGGCGGCCGCATCGGCTCGATAGGCTGTCCCGGTGACGACGGAGCTGCGGCTGATCCTCGAAGTCGGCAAGAAGCGCCGGGTCGTGGCCGGGGCGATGGACTGGCCCGGCCTCGATCGCTGGGGCACGTCCGAGGAGGATGCCGTCGAGAAGATCCTGACCTACCGGCCGCGCTATGCGAACGTCGCCCGCCGGGCCGGACTGAGCACCGAGTTCGACGGCCAGGACCGCCTCGACGTTGTCGAGCGGGTCCCCGGCTCGAGCTCGACCGACTTCTGGGGGATCGCCCACGTCCCGTCCGATATCGAGAGGGCGATCCTCTCCCCCGCCGAGCTGGAACGGCGGCTCGAGCTTCTACGGGCCTGCTGGGCCGAGTTCGACGCTGTGGCCACGGGGACGTCGGGCGAGCTGCGGCCGGGGGCCCGGAGCGCCGGCCGCGATCGGGCCCAGATCATCCGCCATGTCTACGCCAGCGAGCCCGAGCAGTTCTCGCGCAAGGTCGAGGTCCGGACGCCGCGGGAAGTCGTCCTGACGCCGGACGGTCTGGTGGCGCATCGGGCCGCCTATCTCGATGCGCTGCGGGCCTACAACGCCGAGGGCCGTCCGGCCCGCTCCTGGCCGATCCAGTTCCTGATCCGGCGGACGGCCCACCACGTCATGGACCACACCTGGGAGATCCAGGACCGGGAACCCTCGGCTGGCTGAGCCGCCAGCGACGGGCGCGGGGCGCAACGAAACGCCCGAAGGAACCTCTGGCTCGGCTCCGAGTCCGCCGATGCAAGCACCTGCAGCCTCAAGGCTCCGATCCGTAGGCCCCTCCGGGCAAGACGAAGAATACGGCCGGAGCGTCCGGGCAGGCTACCCGCTTATCCACGACTTTCGAAGGTCGTCGGGCATCGCCAAGCACGTTGTCCACGGTCCTTCCACAGGACCTTGTCCGGACGCACCAGTACATTTCGGTTAAACCGGCCCAGAAAATCTAGGCACGTTCGAGGGCCCAGCGGGTGCCGAGGGCCGGCAGCCCTTCAGGTGTCAGCGAGATCATCTCGATCGGGCAAGCCATCTGTGCCGATGACCCGCCAGGTGTCCTCGCTCGTTCGGGCGATGCGCCGTCGGACGATCCGGATCTCGAGCGCCGGCTCGATCGCGACGGCCTCGATCTCGAGCGTCTGGCCGACCGGGACCGAGTCGCGCCGTCGATGGAGGCCGACGGCGAGGGCAAGCGGGCGCCCGATGACGTCGATCTCCGGCTCCGGGCCCCAGGGCAGGGCCAGGTGCTCGACCCCTCCCCCACCCGGCCGGACGATGTTGCCATGGAGCTCGGCCTGGTCGGCCGATGGATGGAGGGTCAGCAGGCCGGCCGGGGTCGTCAGCTCGAGCCGGGACGGTCGCCCCGCTGGGTCCACCTCGAGGAGCAAAGCGTGGCTGATCGTCCCGTCGACGAGCGACATCGCTCGCCAGCGGCGTCCGCGGCGGCCATCGGCGACCGACCACGAGAGCCGGGCGCCATCTTCGAGCTCGAGCTCCCCGGCCAGGCGGACATACACCGGCCGGGCAGCGCGCTCAGGCGTGGGCGGGCTCCTCGTCCTCGGCCGGGAACGCCGCCGCGGCGTCGGCCACGGCCTCGAGCTCGCCGGCCAGCGCCGGGGCGACCCGCCCGCGCACCCGGACGGCCGTTCCGAGGTAGTCCAGCTCGACCGAGCCGCGCTCCCGGATCCGGGCGATCAGCTCGCCGGCCGTGTAGGGGATCTCGAGGTCGACCGCGACCCCGAGCGATCCGATCAACGCTCCGAGCGCGGTTCGCAGCTCATCGAGGCCGTAGCCGGTTGTTGCGCTGACCCGGACCGA
>CAVOMZ010000019.1:0-149601 GCA_963697135.1 uncultured Chloroflexia bacterium
AGACCGTTTCCTTGGCGAGGTGGCGCTGCATGGCCGCCTTGCGCGAGAGGTTGACCCGGCCCTGGCGGTCGACCTCGGTGACGACAACCATCACCTCGTCGCCGACCGACACGACGTCCTCGACGGTCGGGACGTGGTAGTCGGCCAGCTCGCCGATCCGGACGAGGCCTTCCTTGCCCGGCAGGATCTCGACGAACGCGCCGAAGCCCATGATCCGGGTGACCTTGCCCAGGTAGAGCGCGCCGATCTCGACCTCGCGGGTGAGCGACTCGATCCACTGGATCGCCTTGCGGCTGTTCTCGCCGGAGATCGCGGCGATCTCGACCGAGCCGTCGTCCTCGACGTTGATCTCGGTGCCGGTCTCTTCCTGGATCTTGCGGATCATCGAGCCACCCTTGCCGATGATCTCGCGGATCTTCTCCGGGTTGATCTTGATCGTGACGATGCGCGGAGCGAACTCGCTCATCTCCTCGCGTGCCTCGGGCATGACCCCGACCATCTTGTCGAGGATCTCGAGCCGAGCCGCGAGGGCCTGGCTCAGGCCGCCCCGGATGATCGCCTCGTTGATGCCCTTGACCTTGATGTCCATCTGCAGGGCGGTGATCCCGTCCCGCGTGCCGGTGACCTTGAAGTCCATGTCACCGAACGAGTCTTCCTTGCCGAGGATGTCGGTCAGGACCGCGAAGCGGCCGTCCGGCTCGGAGATCAGGCCCATCGCCGCGCCGGCGACCGGAGCCTTGATCGGCACGCCCGCGTCCATCAGGGCGAGGGTCGAGCCGCAGGTCGAGGCCATCGAGGTCGAGCCGTTCGAGGTCACGCACTCGCTGACGAGCCGGATGACGTACGGGAACTCGTCCTGGTCCGGCAGGACCGGCAGGAGCGCCCGCTCGGCGAGATGGCCGTGGCCGATCTCGCGCCGGCCGGGGCCGCGCATCATCTTGTTCTCGCCCGTGCTGTACGGCGGCATGTTGTAGTGGTGGATGTAGCGCTTCGACGATCTCCGGGCCGATCGTGTCGATCCGCTGGACGTCCGAGGACGGTCCAAGGGTGGCCACGGTCAGGGCCTGGGTGTCGCCCCGGGTGAACAGGCCCGAGCCGTGGGCGCGGGGCAGGAGCCCGACCTCCACGGTGATCGGCGCAGCTCGTCGAGGCCACGGCCGTCCATCCGGATCCCGTCGCTCAGGACGAGCTCGCGGACGGTCTTCTTGTGGACGAGGCCGAACAGGCTCTTCGAGACGCGCGCCTGGCGGCGGGCGAGCTCGAGCAGGCCCTTGGCGTCACCGCCGCTGCGGGTCGCCCGGACGGATGCCTCGATCCCCTCGCCGAGGGTCTCCAGGCGGTTGGGCAGGTCGGCGGCAAAGGTCAGCAGGAGCTGGGCGGTCGCCTCGGCATCCGGGCCGGCCCGGTGGGCGTCCTTGAGCTCGATCCCGAAGAACCGGGCGAGGTCACCGAGCTTGTAGCTCTCGGCCCAGTCCGGGTAGCCCTCGCGGGCCAGGACGAGCGTGTCGAGGTACTGGCCGGCCTGGAACCGGAAACCGTCGCCCAGGGCCTCCTCGATGAAGCCCAGGTCGAAGCCCACGTTGTGGCCGACGATCGTGGCCTTGCCGGCGAACTTCAGGAACTGCTCGGCAGCGTCCTTGGGGCTCGGCGCGCCCTTGATCTCCTTGTCGGTGATGCCGTGCATCTGGTGGCCGACGATCGAGCGGCCCGGATCGACCAGGGTCGACCAGCGGTCGGTGATCTTGCCGGCCTTGATCCGGACGGCGCCGATCTCGAGCAGGTCGGCCATCTTGGGGTCCTTGCCGGTCGTCTCGACGTCGAGGACGACGAACTCGGCCTTGGCCGCGGCGGCCTTGGCGAAGTCGAGGACCGACTCGGTCAGGGGCTCGAGGTAGGGCAGGCGCTTGGGCTTGCCGACCGCGGCCTGGAGCTGCTCCTGGAGGTCGACGACGGGCTGGAGGGCCCGGTGGCCGAACAGGATCGCCTCGGCCATGACCGACTCGGGCAGCAGGTTGGCCCCGGCCTCGACCATCATGATCGCGTCACGCGTGCCGGAGACGATCAGGTCGAGCTCGGAGTCGGCCAGCTGGGTGTGGGTCGGGTTGACCACGAACTCGCCGTCGATCCGGCCGATCCGGACGGCGCCGATCGGGCCGAGGAACGGGACCTCGCTGATCGTGAGGGCGGCCGACGCGGCGATCGTGCCGAGGATGTCCGGGTTGTTCTCCATGTCGGTCGAGAGGACGGTGATGACGAGCTGGACGTCGTCCTTGTAGCCATCGGGGAAGAGCGGCCGGATCGGCCGGTCGGTCAGGCGGGCGGCGAGGATCGCCGCCTCCGAGGGGCGGGACTCGCGCTTGATGAAGCCGCCCGGGATCTTGCCCGCGGCGTACATCCGCTCCTCGAAGTCGACCGTCAGCGGGAAGAAGTCGAGGCCAGGTCGCGGCTCCGAGCGGTTGGCGGTCCCGAGGACCATCGTGTCGCCGTAGCGGACGGTGACCGAGCCACCGGCGAGGCGGGCCATGCGGCCGGTTTCGATGGTCAGGGTGCGACCACCGAACTCTGTTTCAAAGGTCTGAGGCACGGAAATTGATTCCTCCTTGACGTGCGGAGGAGGACCTGCGGGCGCGTAGCCCGGGCCGACGCGAGCGTCCTGACGCGAGAGGACCCCGGGCTGGGCCCGAGGTCCGGAGCGGCGTGCGCCTAGCGGCGGAGTCCGAGCCGTCCGATGACGGTCCGGTAGCGCGTGTTGTCCTTCTTGATCAGATACGCAAGAAGGCGACGGCGCTGACCGACGAGCTTGAGGAGGCCGCGACGCGAATGGTTGTCCTTGGGGAAGCTGCGAAGGTGCTCCGTGAGGCTCTTGATCCGCTCCGTCAGGAGCGCGATCTGGACTTCCGGGCTGCCGGTGTCACCGTCTGCGACGGCGTACTCCCCGATCACCTGCTGCTTCATTTCCCGCGCGAGCGGCACTCGGTCCTCCGAACACAATGTTCCTGATTGTTCATCCTGTTTGACCGGCGGATGGTAACAGGCCGGCTCGATCCCGGCAAACGTCCACGCTCAGGACACCGGCCCGACCAGGCGAATTCGAACTCGATTGCCGGGTGGTGCAGGGCGCCGGCCGAGGAGCTCGAGGCTGAGGCTGCCATCCGATCCGACCTCGGCCAGGGCTGGAACGGGATTCGAGCTCCGGGCGACGCCGGGCGCCCAGGCCACCTCGGCCCCCGCCCGATAGCGACCGGCCGGGAGGGAGCGCAACCGGCAGCTCGAACTCGACCGACCAGGGTCCCCGTCTCCCGGCCGGCCCATCGCCGGCGGCCCGTCGGGCGCCGTACCGGCCGGTGACCGCGAGGGAGCGGCCGAGCAGGCGGCGTGCGGCCAGCAGCTGACCGGCGGCAATGTCCGACCGGATCTCGCTGCTTCGAACCGGCCGGCCGTCGACCTCGAGTGGCTGAACGACGCTGACCTCGAAGCCGAGCCGCCGGCCCAGGCCGGCCAGCGCTCTCCGGCGTGCCGCCTCGGTCGTGCCCGAACGCCGCGTCGGGCGTCATCAGGAAGCCGGCCAGCTCGACCTGGCCGGCGATCGCCCTGACGAACTCGTCGTAGGGCGTCATCCGGACCGCCGCGTCGAAGTGCTGGATGACCACGACATCGACGCCGGCCTGCTCGAAGCGGACGAGCCGCTCGTCCGGATCGCACAGGACCGGTGGCGCAGTTCCGACGAGGATCTCATCGGGATGGTGGTCGAAGGTGATCACCGCCGGGCGGGCATGCTGCGCGGCGGCGGCGTCACGCAGGCAGGCGAGCAGGTAGCGGTGCCCGCGGTGGAGCCCGTCGAACGCCCCGACCACGAACATGAGCCGGCCGAGGTCCGTGGCCCCTCCCGGCCAGCCCGCCGAGCCCATTCGGCACCACCCTGAGTCGTCCGGTGGCCGCGGGCCGGGCCCCGCTGCTCGGCCGACCGACCACCTCAGGCATCGACGAGGACCTTGTCGGGCACGACCCTGGAGCCATCCCAGCGGCCGAACCCGATCAGCTCGCCGGCCTCGCGAGACGAGCCGCATCGGCCGATCGTCGGCCGGGTCCGAGCGGCCGGCCGCCGGGCGGATGAACTGGCCCCGGATCACCGCCTGGCGCTCGGCGGCGGTCAGGCTGAGCGCGGCGAGGTCGAGGCCGGTGTCGACCGGCTTGAGCAGGCTGGCCAGGACGCGAGCGGTCTTCGCCGGTCGCCGCCCGGACGGCGTCGAGGGAGATTGCGTCGGCCAGCCGGAACGGGCCGCTGGCGGTCCGGGTCAGGGCGCCGAGGTACGCCCCCGAACCGAGGGCCAGGCCGAGGTCACGAGCGAGCGCCCGAATGTACGTCCCGGCCGAGCAATCGACCTCGACCACGGCGAGCGGCCGAGCGGGCTCCGAGGCATCCCAGTCGAGCAGCTCCAGCCGGTCGATCGTCACCGAGCGAGCCGTCAGCTCGGGCCGGGCTGCCGGCCCGGGCGAGGGCGTAGGCCCGGCGACCGGCGACCTTGATCGCGGAGTAGTCCGGGGGGACCTGGACGATCGGCCCGCGAAAGGCCGGCAAGGCGGCTTCCAGGGCCGCCCGATCGAGGGCCGGACCGGCGATCGGGCTCAGCTCGCCATCGAGGTCGTCGGTCGTCGAGGAGGCACCGAAGCAGATCGTCGCCCGGTACTGCTTGCGATCGCCAAGGTGGTATTCGACGACCCGGGTGGCCCGTCCGACGAAGATCGGCAGGACGCCCCGGGCGAAGGGGTCGAGGGTTCCCCCGTGGCCGACTCGCTTGACCCCGCTCAGGCGGCGGACCAGTCCGACGATGTCGTGCGAGGTCGGCCCGGCCGGCTTGTCGATCACGAGGATTCCGTCGATGCGGGACGGTCCGGCGGCCGCGGTCACCGACGGACGACGGTCATCGGGCGGTCCCGTGGCCGGCTCATCGCCGGACCAGCGCGGCGAGCCGCCGGGCCTCGGCCAGGACGGCCTGGCGGGCCGGCTCGACCGCGAGGGGGATCGTCGCCCCGGCCGCCCGAGCGTGGCCACCGCCCCCGAACACGCCGGTCAGGACCGTCGCGTCAACCCCGCCCGGCCTGGTCCGAACGCTGATCCGGGTCTGGTCGCCGGCCTCCTTGAAGACGATCGCCACTTCGGCCTGTTCGGACTGGGCAACAAGATCGATGATCCCCTCCGAATCCGCCGGGCTGGCCCCCGTGGCGGCCAGGTCCGCCTCGAGCAGGATCGACCAGGCGACCCGGCCGGCATCGGCCGAATCGAGCCGCTCGAGGACTCGCCCGAAGAGCCGGAGCTGCTCCTCGGGCTTGGTCCGGTAGAGGCGGCGCGAGATCTCCGCCAGCGGCGCTCCCGCACCAACGAGGGCCGCCGCGACATTGAGGGTCCGCGGCGTCACGTTCGGGATGGGCGAAGGTCGAGGTGTCCATCACGAGGCCGGCCATCAGGGCCGTCGCCAGGGCGCCGTCGCCGAGCGCCAGGGGCACGCCCAGGCGGGCGGCCAGCAGGACGACCATCTCGCAGGTTGCGGCGCTGTCCGGTTCGATCCAGTCGGCGCTGGGCGTGGCCGAGCCCGGGTTCGAGAGGTGGTGGTCGATGATCACTCGGGGCAGCGCGGCGAACAGGTCGGCATGCCGTCGGCCGACCTCGCCGACCCGCTCGAGGGTGCCGCAGTCGACGATCACCAGCAGGTCGTAGTCGACATCCGGGTCCGGATCGAGCCGTTCGGCCGCGATGCCCGGCAGGAAGTCATACAGCGGGGGCGGCGGGTCGGAGCAGACCGTGCTGGCCTGCCCGCCGTGGAACTCCACGATCCGGGCGACCCCGAGCGCCGCCCCGAGCGTGTCCGCGTCGGGATTCTCGTGACTGACGATCAGCGCCTGCCGGGCGCCGGCGACCCGCTCGGCGACGAGTTCGGGAACGGTGTCGAGATACGCCTCGAGGCCGCTCGTCACCGGGTCGGCCTTCGGCTCCCCGTGGGGCGATAGTCCGGCCGATCGTTCGTGCTGCCCCGAGCGCGGCTGCGACGCTCGGCTCGATTGGCCGGGGGACGGGGCACGATCAGCTCGGGCTCCCCGTCGGGAGCGACCTCCGTCTCCGCGGCGGCGCCGCGAGCCGTCACCGGTGTCGGCAGGGTCTCGCCGGTCGGGGCGTCGTCCTCGGGCACCTGGCCGTGCTCGAGCTCGTCGAGGATGTGGAGCAGCCGGGTCCCCTGCTCGGCCGTCTCGTCCAGGCGGACGTGGAGGTTCGGAATCCGGCGCAGGCGGAGCCGGCTGCCAAGCTCATGACGGACGAACGGCATGGCATGCTCGAGGGCGCGCACCGTCTCGGTTCGCTCCGCCTGGTTGCCGATCACGCTGACCCAGACCCGGGCGTGGGCCAGGTCCGGGGTCGTCTCGACCTTCGTCACGGTCGCGAAGCCGATCCGGGGATCCTTGACGTCCCGGGCCAGGAGGCCGCCGATCTCCTGGCGCAGGAGCTCGTCGATCCGATCGGTCCGGGCCGTCACCGCGGCCGTGCCCTGGTCGAGGCCATCAGCTGGCGCGGGCCCGGCTGACGGTCTTCGAGGTGAAGCACTCGATGATGTCGCCTTCCTGGAGCTCCTGGTAGCCGGCCAGGCCGATTCCGCACTCGAGGTTCTGGGCCACCTCGCGGACGTCGTCCCGGAAGCGCCGGAGCGATTCGATCCGGTCCGTCGCGACGGCCTTGCCACCGCGCCAGACCCGGGCGCCGCCCCGGACGATCCGGCCGTCGGTCACGAAGCAGCCCGCGATCACGGTCGACTTGCCGACCTTGAAGATCTGGCGCACCTCCGCCCGGCCCTCGACGACCTCGACGATCTCCGGTTCGAGCAGTCCGCCCAGGGCGGCGTCGATGTCGTCGGTCAGCTTGTAGATGATGTCGTACAGCCGGACGTCGACTCCCTCGGCCTCGGCTGCGCGGCGGGCCGTGTCGGTGATCTTCGTGTTGAAGCCGACCACGATCGCGTCCGAGGCCGAGGCCAGCAGGATGTCGTTGTCGGTGATGTCGCCGGCCGCCTCGTGGAGCACATTCAGGCGGACGTCGTCGGTGGAAAGCTGATCGAGGGCGTGGGTGATCGCCCCGAGCGAGCCGGACACGTCGGCCTTGAGGATGATCCGGAGCTCCTTCGCCTGTCCGGCCTGGATCTGGCGATAGAGGTCCTCGAGGGTTGCCCGGCCGCTGCCTTCGCCACCCTTGGCCGCGTCGGCGTTCTTGCGCGCTTCGACCAGGGTTCGGGCTTCTTTCTCGTCCCCGACGACCCGCAGGATGTCGCCCGCCTCGGGCACGTCGGCCAGGCCCAGGATCACCGAGGCCGAGGACGGGCCGGATGCGCTGATTCGCTGGCCGAGCGAGTTCTCGAGGGCCCGGACCTTGCCGTAGGTGCCGCCGACCACGATCACGTCGCCGACGCGCAGGGTGCCGGTCTGGATGATCGCCGTCGCCACCGGGCCGCGACCCTTGTCCAGCTCGGCTTCGACGATCGTGCCGATCGCGGGCCGGGCCGGGTTGGCCTTGAGCTCCTGGAGGTCGGCCACGAGCAGGATCATCTCCATCAGCTCATCCAGGCCGGTTCGGGCCCGGGCCGAGACGGCCACGAGGGGCGTATCGCCGCCGTATTCCTCGACGATCACGCCGGCTTCGGACAGCTCGTTCTTGACCCGCTCCGGGTTCGCGTCGGCCTTGTCGATCTTGTTCAGGGCGATGATGATCGGGACCCGGGCGGCCCGGGCGTGATGGATCGCCTCGAGCGTCTGGGGCATGACCCCGTCATCGGCGGCGACGACCACGATCGCGATGTCGGTCACCTTGGCCCCGCGGGCCCGCATGGCGGTGAACGCCTCGTGGCCCGGGGTGTCCAGGAAGACGATCCGCCGGCCGTCCTTGACGATCTCGCTGGCCCCGATGTGCTGGGTGATTCCACCCGCTTCGCCGGCGGCCACGGCCGTTGTCCGGAGGGCATCGAGAAGGCTGGTCTTGCCGTGGTCGACGTGGCCCATCACGGTGACGATCGGGGCGCGGGTCTCGAGGAGGGCCGGATCGTCCTCCTCGAACAGGACTTCCTTGGTCGCCTCGGCGACCGGCTCATCGCCCGTCGGGGCGGCCGCCGGGCTGCTCGGGGCAACCACCTCGGCCACCTCGAATCCGAGCTCGCCGGCCACGAGCGACGCGGTGTCGCGGTCGATCAGCTGGTTGATCGTGGCGAAGATGCCACTCTTGATCAGCTCGCGGATCACGTCCGCGGCGTTCACGTCGAGAAGCTCGGCGAGCTCCTTGACGGTGATCGTCGGCGGCAGCTCGATCGCGCCACGTTCGCGCGGGTCGAGGACCTGCACGCCGCCCTGGCCGGCGCCGGCGTCGCGGCGCGGCGGCTTGCGCGGCCCGCGGCGGCCGCGAGTCCCGCTTCTACTCCTGGCCACGTGCGCCTCCTTCGTCCTGGATTGTCGTCTGGGGTGGCCGCTGTGCGGCCGGGTTCAGCAGTTGGGATCGTTCCTCGGGAGCGATCGAATGGGACAGGGACCGGGCGAGGGCGCCCTTGCCGAGCGCCCGCTCCCGGCAGTCCCCGGTCGCGCAGACATAGGCGCCCCGGCCCGCGAGCCGGCCACTCGGATCTTCCACGATCTGGCCGGCCGGGGTTCGGACGATCCGGACCAGCTCACGCTTCGGCCGGGTCGTGCGGCAGGCCACGCAGGTCCGGGTCGGAACCGGCCGGGCGGCCCCGGATCGTCGTGGGGCCGCGGCCGCCTGGCCGCCTACGACGCCACCTCGTCGGTTGACCCCGAGGCGGCCTTGGCCCGAGGCTTGGCCGGCGCCTGTGCAGCCACCTTGGCGGCGGGCGCGGCGCTGCTTTCGGCGCTTCGGCTTTCGGCGAGCCGCCTCGGCCTTCGGTTTCGCAGCCGCCTCGGCCTTGGGCTTGGCGGCAGCCTCGGCCTTCGGAGCTGCCTTTGCCTTCGGAGCGGCCTTGATGGGCGCCGCCGCCTTTACGGGCGCCTCGGCCTGGCTGGAGCCGTCCACGGTGGCCGCCCTGGCCTTGGCTGCCGACCTTGCCCTGGGCTTCGGCGCCTCGGCCGGTTCGACCTCGGCCGGCTGGGCGACCGACGCAGCGGCCTTCGTCGAGCGCGTCTTGCTGGGGGCCTTGGTCGGTGCCTTGTCCGCCGCTCCGGCGGCGACCGGAACAGCACCGTCGGACGGGCCCTCCTCGAGAATGGCCTCCTCGGTTGGCGCCTCGTCCGCCCGGGCGGCGATCTCGTCGGCGGCCCGGGCCGCCTCCGCCACGCTGACGTCGCTCCGAATGTCGATCCGCCAGCCGGACAGCTTGGCGGCCAGCCGGGCGTTCTGGCCTTCCCGGCCGATGGCCAGCGAAAGCATCCGCTCCGGGACGGTCACGCTGGCGATCCGATGCTCCTCGTCGATCTGGACGTCGAGGACCTGGGCCGGGCTGAGGGCATTGGCCACGAAGATGGCCGGATCGTCGTTCCAGGGGATCACGTCGATCTTCTCGCCGGCCAGCTCGGCCACGACCGCCTGGACCCGAGCGCCACGCTGGCCGACCGTGGCCCCGACCGGGTCGAGGCCGTCCTGGCGACTCCACACGGCGACCTTGGAGCGGCTGCCGGCCTCGCGGGCGATCGCCTTGATCTCGACCGTGCCGTTGTGGATCTCGGGGACTTCGAGCTCGAACAGGCGGCGCAGGAAGTTCTTGTGGGAGCGGCTCACGAACAGCTGCGGCCCGCGCAGGCCGCGCCGGACCTCGAGCACGAGGGCCTTGACGTTCTGGCCGATCCGATAGTGCTCAAGCGGCGACTGCTCGGTCGTGGCCAGGATCGCCTCGGCTCGCGACACGCCACCCTGGCCGACCATCTCGAGGATGATCGCCCGCGGCTCGATCCGGTTGACCGACCGGTGATCAGCTCCCCTTCCCGGCTCGCGAACTGGTCGAACGCGACGTCCCGCTCGGCTTCGCGGAGGCGCTGGAGGACGACCTGCTTGGCCGTCTGGGCGTGGATTCGACCGAACGAGTTCGGATCCATCTCCTCGATCTCGACCAGGTCGCCGAGGACGGCGCCGGGATCGAAGGCCTTGGCCTCGTCGAGGCTGAATTCGGTCAGCGGGTCGACGATCTCGCCCACCGCGACCTTGGCCCGGAAGACCCGGATCCGGCCGGTGTCACCGTCGATCCGGACGCATACGTCCTCGTCCCCGGGCTGGCGCCGGTAGGCGGACTGGATCGCGTCCTCGACGGTGTGGATCAGCTGATCCCGCGGAACCTGCTTCTCGGCGTTGAGCTGGAGCAGCGCGGTGACGAAGTCACGATTCATGGTGCTCCTCCCGTCACGTCTGCCGTTCGCGGCCAGTTCCATCTTGGCCCGACCGCCAAAAAAAACGTGGGGGTCACCCACGTTCCATCCGAGCGGCCGGTGAAGTTGGCCCGAGTATATACCGAAGGGTCGATTCCGTCGATCAGGCGACGGGCGCGCCGGGCTCCGGATAGCGCCGATCGACGTAGTCATCGAGGATTCGCTTGAACTCGTCGACGAGGCCGTCGCCCCGCAGGGTCCGGTCGAGCTGGCCGTCGATGAAGACCGGGGCGACCGGCTCCTCGAAGGTGCCGGGCAGGCTGATTCCAATGTCGGCGTGCTTCGACTCGCCCGGGCCGTTGACCACGCAGCCCATGACCGCCACCCGCATCTCCTCGACTCCGGGATGGCGCTCGGTCCAGATCGGCATCTGGTCCTTGAGATAGCCCTGGATCTCCTGGGCCATCACCTGGAAGAAGCTCGAGGTCGTTCGGCCGCAGCCCGGGCAGGCGCTGACCTGGGGCAGGAAGCTGCGCAGGCCGAGCGACTGCAGGACTTGCTGGGCGACCTCGACCTCGAGCTCCCGGCCGGCCCCCGGCTCGGGCGTGAGCGAGACCCGGATCGTGTCGCCGATGCCCTCGTTGAGCAGCACGGCCAGGCCCGCCGTGGAGGCAACGATTCCCTTCATGGCCATGCCCGCCTCGGTCAGCCCGAGATGGAGCGGGTAGTCGGACAACGGGGCCAGCAGGCGATAGACGTCGATCAGGTCGCGCACGCCCGAGACCTTGGCGCTCAGGATGATCCGGTCATGGCCAAGGCCGGTCGCCTCGGCCAGCTCGGCCGAGCGCATGGCCGACTGGATCATCGCGTCGATCATCACGTCGCGCGCGTCGCGCGGCTCGGCCAGGCGGGCATTCGCCTCCATCAGCTCGGTCAGGAGGGCTTGATCAAGCGAGCCCCAGTTCACCCCGATCCGGACCGGCTTGTCGTTCTCGATCGCGATCCGGATGATCGTCTGGAAGTGCTCGTCGTGGCGCTTCGCCCCGACGTTGCCCGGGTTGATCCGGTACTTGGCCAGGGCCGCCGCCGTCTCCGGGTAGCGCTCGAGCAGGAGGTGGCCGTTGTAGTGGAAGTCGCCGATCACGGGAACGTCCACGCCCAGCCCGCGGACCTTGCGGATGATCTCGGGTACCGCCGCCGCCGCCGCCTCGTTGTTGACCGTCACCCGGACGAGCTGGCTGCCGGCGTGGGCCAGCCGGGCGACCTGGATCGCCGTGCCGTCGGCGTCGGCAGTGTCGGTGTTGGTCATCGACTGGACGACGATCGGATGGGCGGAGCCGACGAGCACCCCGCCGACGTCGACGCTGACCGCGGCCCGCCGCCTCGGACGGAGCTGGTCGAGCGAGGTCATTGCGGGACGGTGCCCAGCGAGGTCAGGTCGAAGAAGGTGATCCAGGCCAGGAAGACCATCAGGAGGGCGAAACCCGCCACGTAGGTCAGCTGCTCGGCCCGCAGGCTGAACCGGTCTCCGGCCAGGCGCCGGATGAACAGGAACAGGACCCGGCCGCCGTCCAGGGGCGGGAACGGCAGGATGTTGACCAGGGCGAGGTTGGCCGACAGGAGCGCCGTGATGTACAGGAGGTAGACCGGCCCGAGGTCCCAGAAGACCGTGCCGACCTGCTCGGCGATCCCGACCGGTCCGGTCACCGGCGGTCGCTCGGTCGGATGGTTGACGATCGAGCTGGCGAGCTGGCCCAGCCCGTTGGCGATCAGGCCCAGCGCGTTCACGGTCTGGTCGGCCGCGACCCGCACGGCCGTCGCGACGTCATGGCCGACGTAGACGCCGGTCGGCTTGGCCTGCAGGTCGGCGATTCCGAGCGGCCCCTCGCGCTCGGGATTGCCCGAGGCGGTGTTCGCGGCGTTGACCTTGTCGATCTCGGCCTGCGAGCGGAGGGGGACCGTCAGGGTCGACTGGCTGCCGTCGGCATGGGTCACGACGAGGGTCACCGTCTGGCCGGCCAGGGCGTAGAAGTCGTCGACCGGCGAGCCGACGCTGAACGCCTCGTAGACCTTGCCGTTGACCGAGTCGATCCGATCGCCGGCGACAAGCCCGGCCGTCGCGGCCGGCGAACCGGGCTGGACCGTCCCGAAGGAGACTCCGATCAGGGGCGTCGCCGCCAGGGCGATCGCGAAGAAGATGACGAACGCCAGGATGAGGTTCATCGCCACCCCGGCGACGAGCACGATCACCTTGGTGGGCAGGGGCGCCCGGACGAACGAGCGCGGATCGTCCGAATCGCCGTCCTCGCCTTCGAGCCGGACGAACCCGCCGATCGGCAGCCAGTTCAGGGTGTAGATCGTCTCGCCCCGCGAGGCGAGGACCCGGGCGCGGGGCGGGAAGCCGATCCCGAACTCGTGGACCCGGATTCGGGCGAGGCGGGCGGTGGCGAAGTGGCCGGCCTCGTGGATCACCACGATCGCGGTCAGGATCACGAAGAAGATCACGATCGTGATCAGGTTGTGGCCGATCGCCCCGAGCAGGTCCATCTAGGCCACCGGCCCGTCGGCGAAGGCCGCCCGGACCTCGCGGTCGAGGGCGACCAGGGCCTCGACGTCGGGCGCCTGGTCGGTCCCCTGCCCGAACCGGTCAACGGCCGATTCGAGCAGTCGCGGGATCCCCTTGAAGTCAAGCGTGCCGGCCAGGAAGCGAGCGACCGCGACCTCGTCGGCGGCGATCAGGGCCGCGCTCGCGCGCGAACCCGTCCGGCCGGCCGCCCGGGCGATCGCCAGGGCCGGGAAACGAGCCTCGTCGGGCGCCTCGAAGTCGAGCCGGCCGACGCTGATCAGGTCCGGCGCGCTGGCCGGGGATGGAAGTCGTTCTGGGTAGGTCACGGCGTACTGGATCGGAAGGCGCATGTCGGGCGTGCCGATCTGGGCCTTCAAGGATCCGTCGACAAAGAGCACGGCCGAGTGGATGACGCTCTGTTGGTGGATGACCACCTCGATCGCGTCGTAGCCGACATCGTACAGCCAGTGCGCTTCGATCACCTCCAGGCCCTTGTTCACCAGGGTGGCCGAATCGATCGTGATCTTGGGGCCCATCCGCCAGGTCGGATGGCGGAGGGCCTGCTCCGGGGTGATCGAGGCGAGCTCGGCCGGCGAGCTGGTCCGAAACGGGCCGCCCGAGGCGGTCAGGATCAGCCGGGCCACGCTCGCCATGTCCTCCCCGGCGAGGCACTGCCAGATCGCGGAGTGCTCGGAATCGATCGGCCGGAGCCAGGCGAGCGGGCTGGCCCGACCCTGCCCCGGTCGGCTGGCCCTCGCCGGCGGCCAGGGCCCGGGCCAGCGGCATCACCAGGTGGCCGCCCGCGACGAGGGTCTCCTTGTTGGCGGTGGCGACGACCTTGCCGGCCCCCAGGGCGGCCAGGGTCGGGCCGGAGGCTGACGAGGCCGCCGGTCGCGACGAGGACGAGGTCGACGTCCGGCCGGGTCGCGATCTCGAGGAGCTGATCCGGGCCGCTGAACCTGGATCGTCCCGCGGGGCAGGTCGAGGCCGGCCGGCCCGTTCGGGTTCGTCAGGGCGACGACCGCGGGCCGGAATCGGCGAGCCTGCTCCTCGAGCAGGCCGGCCTGCGCGCCGGTCGCGAGGGCCACGACCTCGAACCGCGTCGCCGAGGCCGTCGAGGACCTCGATCGCCTGGCGGCCGATCGAGCCCCCGGAGCCGAGGAGCGCCACCCGAAGCGGGGGCCGGGCGATCGTCAAGGCCGGTTCATCGCAGGAACGTGAGCACGAACAGGGTCATGACCGGGGCCGCCATCAGGAACGAATCGACCCGATCGAGGGCGCCCCCGTGGCCCGGGATCAGGTCGCTCGAATCCTTCGCGCCGGCCGCCCGCTTGAGCATCGACTCGGCCAGGTCGCCGCACTGCGCCGCCAGCCCGACGAGCGGGCCGAGGAGCGAGGCCGTAGAGGACCGGCTGCCCGGCGGCCCACAGCCCGACGATGACGACGAGGCTGGTCGCGACCAGCCCGCCGAGCAGGCCGGCATACGTCTTCGAGGGCGAGATATGGCTCGAGGAACTTCTCGTGCCCGGTCAGCTCCCCGAAGCGCTGCGCCGAACGTCCTGCCGAACAGGTAGGCCCCGGTGTCGTAGGCCCAGACCGACAGGATCAGGATCAGGATCCAGGGCCGCTCGCTGCCGACGAACGACAGGGCCGCCCCGGCCGGCAGGGCCGGCGCCGCCGTGCCGAGCCGGACGACGAACGACAGGAGCCCGACGTAGAGGGCCCCGAAGACCGTGCCGACCCAGGCATTCAGGCCGTCGCGCGGGTCGGTCCGGGTGAACGCGCCGGCGGCCGCCAGCAGGATCCCGATCGCCGCCAGGATCGTGCCGCTGCCCTCCAGGATCGTGGGGACCGCCGCGTCGATCACGATCGCGATCGCGATCGCCAGGCCCAGCCAGGGCATCGTCGGGTAGCCGGCCGGCTTGAGCAGCCGGAAGACCTCGATCCCGGCCAGGACCGTCAGGGCGATCACGCCCAGGGTGATCCACCATCCGCCGAGGATCAGGACGAGGACGAGCGGCGGCAGGAAGAACAGCGACGCTCCGGCCACGTTCCTGCATCGGGCTCGCCCTACCGGCCGAACCGGCGGAGGCGGCTGGCGTACTCGATCAGCGCGGCGTCGAACGCCTCGGCGTCGAAGTCCGGCCAGAGCGTGGAGCAGAAGTAGAACTCGGCGTAGGCCGACTGCCAGACGAGGAAGTTGCTCAGGCGCTGGTCGCCGCCGGTCCGGATCACGAGGTCGGGATCGGGCAGTCCGGCGGTGTACAGGCTGTCGGAGAGCGCGAGCTCGTCGATCTCGGCCGGCGCGATGCCGCTGGCCACGATCCGCCGGACGGCATCGACGATCTCGGTCCGGCCGGCGTAGTTGAAGGCGATGTTGAGCAGCAGCCGCTCGCCCTTCGCCGTCGCGGCCAGGCCGCCGTCGATCGAGTGGCGGGTCTGCTCGGGCAGCTCCTCGAGCCGGCCGAGGAGCCGGATCCGGACGCCCTGCCGGCGGAGCTCGTCGGTCTCGTCGCGGATCGCGACTTCGAGCAGGGCGAAGAGGCCGGTCACTTCCTCGTCGGTTCGCGCCCAGTTCTCGCGGCTGAAGGCATACAGCGAGAGGATCGGGATCCCCCGGCGGACGGCGTGCTTGAGCAGGGTCCGGATCGTCTCGACCCCGGCAGCGTGGCCCTCCAGCTCGGCCAGGCCGTGGGACCTGGCCCAGCGCCGGTTGCCGTCCATGATGATCGCCACGTGACGCGGCGTTTCCTCGGGCGAAGCCAGGCGCTCCGGCGCGTCGATCGCGCGCCAGGGGCGGCTCGCCGGCCAGGGGCGGGATCGGCGCGTGGGCGATCGGCGGCGCGTCGGTCGGGCGAGCCAGCGGTGTTCGAGCCACCAGGCGGGCCACTAGACCTCCATCACCTCGTGCTCCTTGTGCGCCCCGAGGCGATCGACCTCGGAGATGTACCGGTCGGTCACCTTCTGGAGCTGGTCCAGCTCGCGATGGGCGGCGTCGCTGCCCGAGGCTGCCGTCCTTCTCCTCTTTCTTGAGGGCGTCGCCGGCATCGCGGCGGTGATTGCGGACCTCGACCCTGGCCTCCTCCATCCGGCGATGGACGGACTTGACGATGTCGCGCCGGCGTTCTTCGGTCAGGGGCGGGATGTTCAGCCGGACGACCGAGCCGTCGACGTTCGGGGTCAGCCCGATATCGCTCTTCTGGATCGCCTTCTCGATCGCCCCGAGGACGCTCCGGTCCCAGGGCTGGATCACGATCTGGTGGGCCTCGGGCACGCTGATCCCGGCGATCTGGTTGAGCGGGGTCGGGGTGCCGTAGTACTCGACCACGAGGCGCTCGACGAGCGAGGTCGAGGCGCGGCCGGTGCGGAGGCCCTGGAAGTCACGCTCCATGCTCTCGACCGCCCGGCCCATCTTGGCCTCGATCGAGCTGATCACCTCGGCGCTCATCCGGCCCTCCCGCTCGAGATGACCGTGCCGAGCGTTTCGCCCTGGACCACCCGCCGGATCGTGTCGGGCTGATTCAGGTCGAACACGATGATCGGCAGGTCGTTCTCCATGCACAGCGAGACGGCCGCTGCGTCCATCACCTTGAGCTGATCGCGGAGGAGGTCGCTGTACACGAGCTCAGCGTAGCGCCGGGCATCGGGGTGCGTCAGCGGGTCGGCATCGTAGACGCCGTCGACCTTCGTCGCCTTGAGGAGGACTTCGGCTCCGATCTCGATCGCCCGCAGGGCGGCCGCCGAGTCGGTCGTGAAATACGGGTTGCCGGTGCCGGCGACGAAGATCGCGACCCGGCCCTTCTCGAGGTGGCGAACGGCCCGGCGCCGGATGTACGGCTCGGCGATCTCGTTCATCCCGATCGCGCTCATGACCCGGGTCGGCAGGCCGACCTTCTCGAGCGCGTCCTGGAGGGCCAGCCCGTTCATCACGGTCGCCAGCATCCCGATGTAGTCGCCGGTCGCCCGGTCCATGCCCCGGGCCGATGCCGCCAGGCCGCGGAAGATGTTGCCGCCGCCGACGACGATCCCGATCTGGACGCCGAGCGACTGGACCTCGGCCACCTGCCGGGCGATCGTCATGCAGAACTCGGGATCGACGCCGTATTGCCGGTTGCCCAGGAGGGCCTCGCCCGACAGCTTCAGCAGGATCCGGCCGAACCTGACCCGACCGTTCGGTTCATCGGCCGTCGTGCCTGACGGACCGGCTTGGCTCACAACTCTTCCCCGAGCTCGTAACGGGCGAAGCGCCTGACCTTGATGTTCTCACCAATCGTGGCGATCGCGTCGACGATCAGCTCGCGCACCGAACTCTCGGTGTCGCGGAAGGGCTGGTCGAGGAGGCAGACCTCCTTGAACCACTTCTTGAGCTGCCCGTCGACGATCTGCTCGCGGATCGCCTCGGGCTTCTTCTGGACCGACTCGTCGGCCAGCAGGGCGGCCTTGCGCCCGGCCAGGACCTCGGCCGGAATGGCCTCTGCGTCGATGTACTCGGGATGCATCCCGGCGACCTGGATCGCGAGGTCCCGGACGAGCTTCTGGAACTGCTCGGTCCGGGCCACGAAGTCGGTCTCGCAGTTGACCTCGATCAGGACGCCGATCCGGCCGCCCATGTGGATGTAGCTGGAGACGAGACCCTCGCGGGCCTCGCGGCCGGACTTCTTGGCGGCCGCCGCCTGGCCGCGCTCGCGGAGCAGGGCGACCGCCTTCTCGAGGTCCCCGCCGGTCTCCTCGAGGGCCCGCTTGCAATCCATGAACCCGGCGCCGGTCTGCTCTCGAAGCTCCTTGACCATGCCGGCCGAGATGTCCGCCATTCCTGAACCTGCTCCTGTTCCCTGTGCGGCGGCCGCCCGCAGGCAGCCGCGTCAACGGTTGATCGTTCGGCCGGCTCGATCGGCCTGGTGGGGTGGCCCGGACGGGCCGGTCCTCAGCCGGCGGCCGGGGCTCCGGCGACGTCGTCCGCCTCGGCCTTCTCGCTCGCCTCGCGAGCCAGCTCGGCGGCGATCTCGTCAGGGGTGGCCTCGGCCGGCGGCTCGGGCACGGCCTCGGCGGCCGCCGAGGCGCCCCGGACCGCGGGCAGCAGGTCGTCCTCGTCGGGCGAGAAGATCAGGGCCGCCCCACCGGCGAGGGCGGCGACGAGCTCTTCGGATGCGGCCTCGGACTCTTCGACGGAGATCTCGGGCTGCTCGATCTCGGGCTCGGGTTCGACGGCTGCCCGGGCCGCCCGCTCGCGGGCACCCTCGATCGCCGCGTCGGCGACCATGCGAGCAGAGGAGCCGGATCGCCCGGATCGCGTCATCGTTGGCCGGCACGACGTAGGTCAGCTCGTCGGGATCGACGTTCGTATCGCCCGTCCCGATCAGCGGGATCTCGAGCTTGTTGGCCTCGGTCACGGCGATCCGCTCACGATGCGGGTCGACGATGAAGATCAGGCCAGGCAGGCGCTTCATCTTGCGGATCCCGCCGAGCGTGCCGGTCAGCTTGGTCAGCTCCTCCTGGAGCTTGGCCGCTTCCTTCTTGGCCATCCGCTCGAAGTCGCCGTTCTGCTGGCGGGCCTCGAGCTGCTCCATCAGGGCGATCCGCTTCTTGATCGTGGTGAAGTTGGTCAGCATCCCGCCCAGCCAGCGCTTGTTGATGTAGGGCTGGTTCGAGCGGGCGGCTTCCTGGGCGATCGGCTCCTGGGCCTGCTTCTTGGTGCCCACGAAGAGGACCTGGTCACCGCGGGCAACCGTCTCGCGGACGACGGCCAGGGCGACCTCGAGGCCCTTCACGGTCTGGGCCAGGTCGATGATGTGGATGCCGTTGCGCTCGGCGAAGATGTACGGCTTCATCTTCGGATTCCAGCGGCGAGTCTGGTGTCCGAAATGGACCCCGGCCTCGAGCAGCTGGCGCATCGAGATGGTCGGCACGGTGAGTCGCCTCCTGTTCGGTTCTGACCTCCGCGGACCTGCCGCGCCGGGAACCGGATCGCTGATCCGGCACCGCCCCGGCTGGAACGGTCACGCGTGTGGGCTCCACCCCGCTGGGTGGGCATTGCTCGGCTCTTTGGGCCGCGGCGGAGTGTAGCACAGGGTCCCTGCCGTGCCGCCGGCTGCGGTCGACATGCTCGCCGTCGGTCCAGCTACGAAGCAAGGGCGTCGCGATGGTGGCGGATCCGGAGCGGGCCCTCGTGATCGCCCGACTCGGCGGGCTCGACCACGACCAGGTCGATCCGGATCGGCAGCCGCGGAATCGATGTTCCGTCGGCCAGGGCGGTCACTTCGTGGAGCTTGCCGACGGCGGCCCGCAGGTGGGCCCGCTTGCGCCAGTCGAAGGTCTCTTCGGCCAGGCCGTAATGCCTGTTCGCTCGCCAGCGGACCTCGACCACGACGAGGGACCCCGGCGGGCCTGGATCGACGGCCAGGATGTCGACCTCGTTCCGCCCGAAGCGCAGGTTGCGGCCGAGGATCGTCCAGCGGGCGGCCCGAAGCTGATCGCCGACGAGCGACTCGGCGCGGTCACCGAGCTGCTGAGCCGGGGTTCGGACGGCCAGCTTCTCCTCGGACATGGTCGAGATCATGCGGCGAGACGCTCATCCCAGACTCACCAGGCAGCCATCTGCGGCTGCGGCGCCGGCTCATCCGCGGTCCATCGGCGGTCATCGAGCGAGCTAGCATCGACCCATGGAATCAAGCGCCAGGTTCCCCGACGTGTCCGAGAAGGCCGGGCTGTACGAGTCCTTCTTCCTTCGCGCCGTCTCGCCCGATGAGCCGGTCGGCATCTGGATTCGGTACACGGTCCTGAAGGCGCCCAACGAGCAGCCGGCCGGATCCGTTTGGTGCACGGTCTTCGACGCCCGGCTCGGGCCGCCCTACAGGCACAAGGTGACCACGGACGCGCTGAGTGCCCCGTCCGGCGGCTGGCTGGCCGTCGGCGACGCTTCGATCCGGGCGGGCACGGCTGACGGGAGCAGCGGCGATGCCCGCTGGTCGCTGCGGTTCCACCCGCTGGCGCCTGACCTCCATCATCTCCGGCCGGATTGGCTGTACCGGGCGCCCGTCCCCCGGACGAAACTGACCAGCCCGGCCCCGATCGCCAGCTTCGACGGCAGCCTGAGCCTGGCCGGGCGCGAACCAATCGAGGTCAACGGCTGGCCCGGGATGGTCGGCCACAACTGGGGCTCCGAGCACGCCGAGCGCTGGATCTGGCTGAGCGGCCTGGGCTTCGAGGAAGATCCGAACGCCTGGCTGGACGTGGCCATCGGCCGCCTCCGGATCGGTCCCTGGCTCAGCCCGTGGATCGCCAACGGAGTCGTTGC
The DNA here is from genome assembly GCA_963697135.1 of uncultured Chloroflexia bacterium. Taxonomy (GTDB): domain Bacteria; phylum Chloroflexota; class Limnocylindria; order Limnocylindrales; family CSP1-4; genus Palsa-1033. Next base: position 20,196 of record CAVOMZ010000019.1, read on the forward strand.
CTTCGGAGGTCGTCGATATCGCCTCGGCGGGCTGGGCGCCCGGGGCCTGCGGGTGGCCGAGACCGTCTCCGGCTGTGAGATCCGAATCCCAGGCTCGGGCGGGCGCGAGCTCACGGCCTGGGCCACCGTTCCCGATGGATCGGCCGCCAATTGGCGCTACGCCGATCCCGGCGACCAAGGCCAGGGTGGCCACCACGTGATGAACTGCTCGATTGCCGGTCTCGACCTCGTGGTCCAGGGGCCCGGCACCGGCCAACCGGTCCGTCTCAAGACCGACCACGGCGGGACCTACGAGCTCGGCACGCTCTAGCGAAGCGGCGTCGCGCGACCCGGTCAGGCGGGCAGCGAGAGCGCCCCGATCGCGGACTCGAACTCCTCGCGGATCGAGTCCGGCTCGTCCCGCCCGGCCGCCATGACCGGGACGCCGAGCCCCGGATCAGTCGGCAGACCGTCGAGCCCGAGCTCCTCCTCGCCGAACAGGCCGAGCGTCTCCTGGTCCCCCGCCAGCGTGCGCTGGAGGGCGAGGAAGCTGCGCCGGTGGAACGGGGTCAGGCCGAGCTCGCGGATCGCCGTCCGGTGCTCCAGGGTCGCGTAGCCCTGGTTGCGCTCCCAGCCGTAGCCCGGGTAGCGAACCGAGAGGAGGCTCATCATCCGGTCGCGGACCACCTTGGCCACGATCGAGGCGGCGGCGATCGAGTAGACCTTCGCGTCGCCCTTGACGATCGCCGTGTACGGCCCGACCGCTCCCTCGAACTCGGCGATCCGGTTGCCGTCGACCAGGACGTGGTCGTGCTCGCCGACCCGCCGAATCGCCCGGCGCATCGCCAGGTGAGTGGCGTGGTAGATGTTCAGGCGGTCGATCTCGGTGACAGAGGCGGCGCCGATCCCGACCGCCCAGGCTCGCCGGCGAATGATCGGGGCCAGCCGCTCGCGCTGGGCGGCCGAGAGCGTCTTCGAGTCGCGCACGCCCGGGATCCGGCGGCAGTTGGGCCGCATGATCACGGCCGCCGCGACGACCGCGCCGCAGGTCGGGGCGACGCCGACCTCGTCCACGCCCACGACCCGCTCCTGACCGTCGCGCCACAGGGCACGTTCGTGGCGGAGGGTCGGGACCTGGCTGACCATTGGCTCAGAGTCTAGCGAGCCTCGCGACCTGTCGGCGGTTTCGACCAGTCGGATCGTGATGACTTCCGGCGGCTCGACGAGGCAAATGTCGCGCCGGGCGAACAAACCAAGGGAATCGACCCGACCGAGCAATCGAAAAAGGGCCGGTTCCTGTAAATCGTCCGCCTCGGGCGACCAATCCAGTCACAACGAGGCTGCGCAACGCCCGGGTCAACGTTGCGCGACTTGGCCGATTTGTTCGCCGCCGGCGACCGACCAATATCCCTGGGTCGGAGTGCCGGAGTGAGACCGAATGTGCGCCGGAACGGGCTAGGGGTTGCGCCGCTCCCGGAGGGTCGCCGCCTTGCCCACCCGGTCGCGCAGGAAGTACAGCTGGGCCCGGCGGACCTGCTGGTGGCGGAGGACTTCGATCTTGTCGATCCGGGGGCTGTTGATCTTGAACGTGCGCTCGACCCCGACCCCGCTGGCAATCCGGCGAACCGTGATCGAGCGGGTGACTCCCCCGCCGCGCAGGCGCATGACATCGCCCTCGAAGACCTGGATCCGCTCCCGGCTTCCCTCGACGACCTTGGCATGGACCTTGACCCGGTCGCCGGCGGCGAGCTCGGGGAGGTCGGTCCGAATCTGGTCCTGGACAATCTCGTCGAGTACGGTCACTGCGGTTCCTTGCCTGTGGGTTCGGGCCTTGCGGACGCGAGGCTGGGCGTCCGGGGCGTTCGAGCCCTCGACCGACGGCGCAGTGTAGCACGACCTCGGCCCGGGCCGGCCTCAGAGGCCGCCCGCGGCTACGCCTCGGTCGGACCTCGGCTTCGAGCTCGGCCAGGAGCGCCTGGTCCTCGGCCGAGTCCGGTCCGTCCGGCCAGCAGGTCCGGTCGCCGCTCGAGGGTCCGGCGGAGCGCCTCGCGCCGTCGCCAGCGCCGGACGGCCGCGTGGTCGCCGCTCGTCAGGATGGCCGGGATCGCCGTGCCGTCGAAGACCGGCGGCCGGGTGTACTGGGGGTACTCGAGGATCCCGTCGGAGAACGACTCCTCGTCGGTCGAGGCCGGGTCGATCGCCCCGGGCAGGAGCCGGATCAGGGCGTCGATCACGACGAGGGCCGGCAGCTCGCCCCCGGTCAGGACGTAGTCGCCGATCGAGAGCTCGAGGTCGACCATCGCCCGGACCCGATCGTCGATCCCCTCGTAGCGCGGGCAGATGAAGACGAGGTGGGTTCGCCCAGCAAGGTCGGCGCCCGCGCCTGGCGGAAGCGCTCGCCCGCCGGGTCGAGCAGGATCACGGTCGAATCAGGCCGGCGCAGGCTGGCCAGGGCCGCCGCGACGGGCTCCGGCCGGAAGATCATCCCGGCTCCACCGCCGTACGGCGTGTCGTCCACCGAGCGGTGCCGCCCGAGGCCCCACTCGCGCAGGTCGTGGATCCGGATCGTCGGCCAGGCCGCGCTCCTGGATCCGGCCCGGGATGCTGTCCGAAAGTGGTCCGGCGATCATCGCCGGGAAGAGCGTGACGACCTCGATCTCGAGACCCATCGATCGCTCAGGTGATCGGTTCGGAGACGGGGTCGACGCTCGGGGACACCACCTCGGCAATCGGCGCCGGCTCGTCCGCGGAGCCCGGATTGGCTGGAGCTTGCGCGGCCGGAGACGCCTCGGCAAGAGCTGCCGCGGCGATGGCGGCGCGCCCGGGCGGCGTCGCCCTTGCGCGGCCGCGGCGCCCGGTACGGTCGCGGCGGGCGGACCGGCGGCAGGTCGAGGGCCAGGCCGTTGATCACCAGCGACCGCTGGGCCGGGTCGATCGAATCGACGAAGTCCCGGACGGCCGGGACATCGAACTCGCCGCGGGGTCCCCGGACGACATAGACGTCGTTCTCGGCCACCCGGTAGATGTCGATGACGGTGCCCAGCTCCTCGCCGTCCCGGCCCGCCACCGACAGGCCGACGATCTCGTGCCAGAGCCACGAGCCGGCGGTGGGATCGCCGGTCGGCGCCTCGGTTGCCGGGACGTCGGCCTCGAGATAGGCCCCCCGCAGGCCGTCCGCGGCGGTCCGATCGGGCGCCTCGGCCAGCCGGATCCGCCAGCCCGGCCCGTCGGCGATCGCCGTGCCCTCGACCACGTGAAGTGGCGTGTCGGAATTCTCGCGATAGAGCAGGGCCCCCGGCACGAACCGGGCGTCGGGGTGATCGGTCAGGATTTCGATCCGGAGTGCCCCGTTCAGGCCGTGGACACCCCGGACGAGGGCGACGACCAGTCGCCTCGGTTCGACCGTCAGACGATCTCGAGCGAGACCGGCTCGCCGTCGCGGGCCGCCCGGACCTTGAGCAGTGTCCGGAGGGCCTTGGCCACGCTTCCGTTGCGACCGATCACCTTGCCCATGTCGTCCTCGGCAACATGCAGCTCGAGGACCACCCCGTCGCGGTCGCGAACCTCCTCGACCGAGACCTGGTCAGGCTGGTCAACGAGTGACCGGGCGACGTACTCCACCAGCTCCTTGGCGGCCATCGTCTACTTCCCCGCCGGCAGGATGCCGGCCGATCGGAACAGGCGGGCCACGGTGTCCGAGGGCTGGGCGCCCTGGGACAGCCACTTCTTCGCCCGCTCGGCATCGATCTTCAGCTCGATCGGATCCGTCCGCGGGTTGTAGTGCCCGATCGTCTCGATCGAGCGGCTGTCGCGGGCGCTGCGCGAATCGGCAACGACGAGCCGGTAGGACGGCTGCTTGGTGGCGCCCACCCGGGTGAGCCTGATACGAACGGCCATTGGCCCTGGACCCTCCTGCAAGATGACGATGAGCTCAGCCGTGGCCGGCGCCCATCGTTGTGTTCACCTGACTGGTGAGGCGGCGATCACTTGACGACGAGCACCCAGCGCCCGTTCGCGACCCCATCGTTGACCGAGACCGACCAGGCAAGGCTGGAGATCGGCTCGAGGTACGGCTTGATGTTCGGCATCATAGTCGGCGCTGCTGTGGGAGCTGGCGGCCAGCGCCTCGAGGCCCGAGCGCAGGCCGGCCAGGTCGACGTAGCCCTGGCCGACATTTGTCGCCCCGGCCAGTCCAATCGCCTGCTGATAGCCGGCCTGATCGGCCAGCGATGCCCCGGTCTTCGTGTCGAGGACCGCCTTCACGAAGCCGTCGCCGATGCCCACGATCACGATCTTGTCGGTCTGGGCAAAGGCGAGCTCGAGCTTGCCGCCCGGCAGATTGCTGTCCGCTGGAGCGGCGATCGAGACCGTCGTGATCGTCAGGCCGGCATACGGCTCGGTCGCGATCGTCAGGCCGGCCTTGCTGCCGGCCAGGCCAGCCAGCGACTTGAGCTCGGTGAGGAGGTTGGCCGAGGCCGTCGGATCGTTCGTCTGGGCCACGAGACCCTCGCTGAAGACCGAGGAGTGATCGAGCACGACGAGGTCGGCGTCGCCCAGCCAGCCGATCGCGGCATCGAGCCCACCGACGTACTTCGCGATGTCATCGACCTGGGCGGCGGTCGGCCCACCGGGTTGCGCTTCGGCCTGGGCCAGGACCGCCTTGATCGTGCTGCCCACGTCCCGGCCCTCAGCCTGGACGACGGTATCGGCCGGCAGGAGTGCCGCCAGCTGGCTGGTCCGGGCGTCGACCTTCAGGGAATCCTTCGTGGTCGGGACGGCCGAGTCGAGGACGAGATGGTCGGATTCAGCCCGGACCCGCATCGCCGCCCAGGCCGGGACGGCGCTGGGATCGAAGGTCGGCAGGGCCAGGGCCCCGGCCGAGCCGCCCGCACCCGTGCCCGAGCCCACCTGCGAGAGCATCTTCTTCTCGGCCGCCGTCAACGCAGCGAGCATCGCCTTGAGATCCAGGTAGACGCTCCCGAGAGCATCGCCGCCGAGACTGGCCTGGGCGGACTTGAAGCCGGCCGAGCTGGCCAGGGCGTTGCTCGGGCCGCGGCTGATCGCGGCCTTCACCGAGTCGAGACTGCCGGCCAGCACGACCGATCCATCTACGGCCCAGGCCGTCTTGCGGCCCGACGGCCCGGCCCGCTCGGTGACCTGGATGCCGCCGACCGATTTCATGGCTGACCCCGGCCGGGGCGATCGAGCTCAGCCAGGCCGTTGCGGCCTGCGGATCGCGGATCGAGGCGACGAGGAGTGCCGCCGGTGCATCCGAGTCGAACGATTCGACGGAGATTCCGAGCTGGCCGCTGAACCAGGGCTTGATCTCGGTCGAGAAGTCGTGCTTGTTGTCGGTCATTCGCTTGACCAGCCGGTCGAGGCCGTCGTCGGCCTTGGCATCGAAGCTGGTCTGGTCGGCAAAGCCCGGAAAGTGGGCCAGGAAGGCGAGCAGGTTGGCCCGCTGGTCGCCGGGCATGTCGGCCCGGATCTCGGTGTACTCCACGGTGTCCGCGGGCGCCCAGGCGAGGACGGCCGATGGCGCGCTGCCCGAGGCGACGACCGTGAATCCGGCCGCGCCGACAAGGATCACCAGCGACGCGCCGACGGCGGCCAGGGCCAGCCTCAGGCGCCGGGCTCGATTCGGCCCAGCGACCGGCGCAGTGGCCGGGCCGCCGACGACCTCGACGGCCACGGTCGGGACGCGCTCGCTGGTCGGCTCGAGGACGCTCAGGGCCTCGGCCGGGGTCTCGGGATTCAGTGGATCGCTCATGACCTGCCCCTTTACTGCGCCTGCCGGCGCCCGAGCAGACTGGCGGCGGCGGTCCGTCGGCCGGCCCCCCCGGAGAACTGCTTCATCATCTTCTGCATCTCGGCGAACTGCTTGACCAGCCGATTCACGTCGGTCAGGGTCGTGCCCGATCCGGCCGCGATCCGGCGGCGGCGGGCGGCATTGAGGACGTTCGTGTCGCGCCGTTCGCGCGGCGTCATCGAGCGGATGATCGCCTCGGTCCGACGCAGCTCGCCCCGGTTGACGGCATCCTCGGCCTGCTTGGCCATGCCGCCCATCCCGGGCAGCATCCCGACGAGCGAGCTCAGGCCGCCCATCTTCTGGACCTGCTGGAGCTGGTCGAGGAAGTCTTCGAGGGTGAACTGCGACTTGCGCAGCTTCTCCTCGAGCTTCGAGGCCTGGCTGGCGTCGAATGTCTCCTGGGCCCGCTCGACCAGGGTCAGCACGTCGCCCATGCCCAGGATCCGGCCGGCCAGGCGGTCCGGGTGGAAGACCTCGAGGGCATCGGACTTCTCGCCGGTCCCGAGGAACTTGACCGGCAGGCCGGTGACCGCGCTGATCGAAAGGGCCGCCCCGCCCCGGGCATCGCCGTCGATCTTGGTCAGGATCAGGCCGCTGATCGGGACCGCCGCAGCGAAGGCCTCGGCCACGGCGACCGCCTCCTGGCCGGTCATCGCGTCCACGACGAGGAGCGTCTCGACCGGCCGGACCGCCGCGCTCAGGGCGGCGATCTCGGCCATCAGGACCTCGTCGATCGAGAGCCGGCCGGCCGTGTCGAGGATGACGACGTCGCGTGAGAGGCGGCGGGCGGCCTCGAGGCCGCCCTGGGCGATGTCGTTGACCGGCGGTCCCGGCCGGAGCCCGGTGGACCGGCACCTCGAGCGCCTTGCCGAGGGTGGCCAGCTGGTCGGCGGCGGCGGGCCGGTACGGGTCGGCCGCCACGAGGAGCGGTCGCCGGCCGAGCTTGACGGCGTGCCGGGCGAGCTTGGCGGCCGAGGTCGTCTTGCCCGAGCCCTGGAGGCCGACGAGCATGACCACGGCCGGATTGCCCTGGAGGTGGAAGGTCCGGTCGCCGGCCGACAGGAGGGCCGTGAGCTCCTCGTTGACGATGGCCACGACCTGCTGGCCGGCCGTCAGGCTCTCGAGGATGTTCGCCCCGATCGCCCGCTCACGGACCCGGGCGACGAAATCCCGGACGACCTTGAAGTTGACGTCCGCCTCGAGCAGGGCGAGGCGGACCTCGCGCATCGCGGCGTCGACGTCGGCCTCGCTTACCCGGCCCCGGCCGGTCAGCGAACCGAGGGTCTTGCGGAGCCGCTCGCTCAGCGTGTCAAACATGGACGGGGCGTCTCCCGCGATCGATCCGAGGCTGGTCCGGCGGTCACCAGACCGGCCGGGTTGGTGCGCGAGTTCTGGCGCACCGAGGCGCCCGGATTGTAGCGCACGCTCCGATCAGGGCCTGAATGGCTCCCTGGACCCGGCCCAGATTCGCGGTGCCGCCGCGCACCGGGCGGGGCTGCTCGCCGCGGCGCTGCCCAGACCACTGACGAGGGTCAGGCGGCGAAGAGGGCCGCCACGAACGCGTCCGGATCGAACGGCAGGAGGTCGCTCGCCTGCTCGCCGACGCCGACGAAGCGGACCGGCACCCCCAGGTCCGCCTCGATCGCGAAGACGATCCCGCCCTTGGCGGTCGAATCGAGCTTGGTCAGGACGATCCCGGTGAGGCCCGAAGCCTCGTGGAAGGCCCGGGCCTGGGCCAGCCCGTTCTGGCCGGTCGTCGCATCGAGGACGAAGAGGACCTCGGGCCGGGCGCCGGGCAGGCGCTTGTCGATGATCCGCCGGATCTTGGCCAGCTCGTCCATCAGGTTGACCTTCGTGTGCAGGCGGCCGGCCGTGTCGGCGATCACCAGGTCGACCCCGCGGGCGACGGCCGCATCGAGGGCGTCATAGACGACCGCCCCCGGATCGGCGCCCGGGGCATGGGCGATCATCGTGCTGCCGGATCGGCTGGCCCAGATCCCGAGCTGCTCGATCGCCGCGGCCCGGAACGTGTCGGCGGCGGCCAGGATCACGCTCAGGCCTTCGGCCCGGTAGCGGCTGGCGAGCTTGCCGATCGTGGTCGTCTTGCCGGTCCCGTTCACCCCCACGATCAGGACGACCGCCGGCTGGCCCGCGCCGGCCGGCTGGGGCCGCCAGTCCAGGTCCCGGGGAACGAGCAGGGCGGACAGCTCGGCCCGGACGCCGGCCAGGTTGCCGCCCGCATCGTGCCTGCGGCGGGCCCGCTCGACGACCTCGGCGGCGAGCGCCCCGCCGACGTCACCTCCGATGAGGGTCTCCTCGACGTCATCCCACGAGGGCTCGTCCGCGCCGGTCCCGCCGAGCAGGCCGCGCAGGCGGGAGACGAAGCCGGTTCGGCTGCGGGCGACACCCTGCTCGAGGCCGGCCTCGACCTCCTCGGCGTGGGCACGACCGGGACCGGCCAGCCCGGGTAGATCGCCGGACCGGGCTCGACGGCCGGCGCGGCTCGACCCGGCGGGCTGCCGACGGCGGGTCGGCCGACGCCGGGTCGGGTGCTGGCTCCGGCGCTCGACGGGCGGCTCGACGGGCGGCCCGGCGCTCGGCCGCGCCGGGGCCGGCGGCCCGGCGGGGGGACGGGCGGTTCCGGGGCCGGATCGAGGAAGTCCGCCGGATCGGGCTCCCAGCCGGGCGGTACGAGCTCCGGCTCGATGGCCGGCTCTGGGGCCGGTTCGGGCTGTTCCTCGTCCTTCGGCTTGCGGCGCCAGAACACGTCAGGACGCCGCGGCTGTTCGTTCGGCGATCGCGGTCGCCTCGTCCAGCCGCAGGCTGATCACCCGGCTGACCGAATCGTCGCCGACGGTCACGCCGTAGAGCGCGTCGGCCGCCTCGATCGTGCCCCGGTTGTGGGTGATCACGATGAACTGGGTCTGGTCGGCGAGCGACTTCAGGGCATCGGCGAAGCGACCGATGTTCGCTTCGTCGAGCGCGGCATCGACCTCGTCCAGGACGCAGAACGGGACCGGCCGGACGGCGAGCATCGCGAACAGCAGGGCGACCGCGGTGAGCGCCCGCTCGCCCCCGGAGAGCATCGCCAGGGCCTGGGCCTTCTTGCCCGGCGGCCGGGCCACGATCTCGACCCCGGTCACCGAGAGGTCCTCGGGGTCGGTCAGCTCGAGGCGGGCATAGCCGCCCCCGAAGAGCTGTCGGAAGCGTTCGTCGAAGGCGACCTCGAGGTGCTCGAAGGTCGTCCGGAACTGCTCCGAGACCATCCGGGCCAGCTCCTCGATCAGGCCGCGGGTCGTCCCGATCGCCTCGCGCAGGTCGTTCTCCTGGGCTTCGAGGCCGTCGAGCCGGGCCTTCAGCTCGGCGTACTCCTCGATGGCCGCCGGATTCGCGGCGCCCAGCTCGTGGTAGCGCCGGCGGAGGATCGCCATCCGGGCCGGGCTGGGCGGCTCGCCCACGGGCGTCATGGCCGCCCAGCGCTCGAGCACGACGGTGGGAATCTCCTCGATGCCTGGGCCGGCCTCGCCCTCCGCCCCGTCCGCCGTATCCGCGGCTCCGGACGATCCGGGAGGGGCAGTCCGAGGGCCTGCAGGCCAAGCGGGCCGAGACCGCCGATCTCGGCAGCGGCCTGCTCCCGGATCAGGTCCAGGGCGAGCCGGGTCTCGAGCTCGGCAACCTCGGCCGAGCGGTGGCGCTCCTCGGCCGAGCGGAGCCGGTCGCGCGCCGCCGTGACCGCCGACTCGGCTGCCGCCAGCAGCCCTCGATCGGCCGAATCAGCGTCGCGGACCTCGGCCAGGGCGGCCGCCAGGCGCTCCTCGCGGCTGGCTGCCGTGGCCAAATCGAGGGCGAGGCGATCGCGCTCGACCGAGATCTCCGTTTCGCGCTCGGCCAGCTCGCGGACCTGCCGGTCGGCTCGCTCGATCTGGTCCCGGCTGAGCGAGGCACTGGCCTCATCCCGGGCGTGGGCTGCCTCGGCGGCGAGGCGAACGCCTTCCCGCTCGGCAAACTCGGCCGCCAGCCGGTCGCGCCGCAAGCGCAGGTCGCCGACCCGCCGCTGCCAGGTCTCGGTCGCGCTCGCCCGACCGGTCGGTTGATCGCCTCCGGCCGCGGTGTCGGGCCCTGTCGACCGATCGCTCGCGCGCCGATTCCCCGGCGGCTGCCTCGAGATCGGCCAGGGTCGCTCGTCGGCGGACCAGCTCCGCCTCGGTCCGGGCGGCCGCCGCATCATGCCAGGCAGCCTCGCGGGCCAGCCGCTCGACGCCTCGGGCGGCCACGCGCTCGGCTTCCTCGGCCGCGCGCCGGGCGGCCCCGATCCGGGCCTCCTCGGCTCGGGCCGCCTCGAGTCGCTGGCGGGCCGCGGCGGCCCGGGCGGTCGCCTCGTGCGCTGCGGATTCCGCGATCGCCCCGCCCGGTCGAGCCGGGGGCTGTTCGGCCTCGAGTCGCTCGAGCTCACCCTGGCGTTCCAGGCTGCCGTCCGCCCGGCCGAGCGCGACCGCCCGATCAGCGACCAGCGCCCGGCCATCGCGCACGACGACCTGCCAGCCGGGCGGAAGGACCGGCTGGAGCTCGAGCGCCGCATCGAGGTCGGGGGCCCAGGCCGTTCGCTCGAGGAGCGTCCGGGCTGCGCCGAGCTCGTCGCGCCGGATCGCCTCGCTAAGCAGGCCACCCCCGACCGCAGCCAATCGTCGCGGAAGGCGGCCGGCGGCCGCCGGCCGAGCCGGAAGCCGCGCCCCCGGGAGCCCAGGGCCGGCCTGTCGGCTGAGCCCAGGCCGGCCGTCGGCCGAGCGCAGCCGGCCCGTCGGCCGGGGCGAGGATCAGCCAGCCCCGCTCGCCGGCAAGCTCGCCGACGGCCGTCCGCTTCGACGAGATAGCCCCGGGCCAGCTCGCCCAGGGCGGCCTCGACCGCGGCCCGAAAGGCCGGATCGACCTGGAGGCCCGCATCGACCCGGCGGCCTCCGACCCGGCGGGCCGCCCGGGCGATCCCGCGGGCTTCCTCCTCGGCCTGGCGGGCCGTGGCGGCCGCAGCCGGCTGCTGATCGCGGCCATCGCGCCCCCGCGGCGGCCGCCCGCTCGTCGGCGGCTCGGCGGGCACCATCGGCTGCATCGGCCTCGGCCCGGGCGGCATCGACAGCCTGGGCCGCCGCCAGCTCGGCCTCGATCGCCGCTCGATGATCGGCCCGGGCCGTCTGGAGCGCGGCCTCGAGGCCGGCATGCTCGGCTGCCGACCGGTCGCCCGGTCGCGTTCCTCGGCCGCGCGGCGCTCGGCGTCGGCCAGCTGGCGTCGGGCTGCATCGTGCTCGGCCGTGCGGGCGGCCATGGCCCGTTCGAGGGCCGCCCGCTCCTGGCCCTCGGCCTGGCTGGCCGCCTCGAGCGCGGCGAGCTCTCGCCGGGCGTCGGCCAGGCCGAGCTCGGCTTCCTCGAGGCTGGCCTGGAGCGGGGAGTCGCGCTCCGGGACGGGCAGGGCGAGGGCCCGCCGGCGGGTTGCCAGCTCGGCCTCGGCGGCGGCTCGCTCGTCGTCCAGGCGGACCCGGTCGCGCCGAGCCGCCTCGAGCTCGGCCGCCTGGCGGCCGGCGGCCAGCTGCAGGCCGGCCAGGGCCGCCCGGGCCGATTCGAGGGCGTCCCGTCGCTCGACCTCGAGGGCCGTGCGACGAGCCAGCCGGCCGCCGATCTCGGCCAGGCCGGCCTCGGCCTCGCTCAGCGAGCCGACGAGCTCGCCCGACCTCGGAGCCCGTTCGCTCGAGCCGCTCCAGGGCCGCGGCAGCCTGGGCCGCCGCGGTGTGCCAGCGGGCATGGGCGCTCTCGACCAGGGCCGAGGCGAGCGCCTCGCCGGCGTTCGATCGGGTCGCCTGCTGGTCGGCCTGGGCGGCCAGGCGCCGGGCCTGCGGTCGGAGCTCGCCGAGGATGTCCTGGACCCGGGCCAGGTTCGTTTCGGCCTCCGCCAGCTGTTCCTCGGCTCGCCGGCGGCGACGCTCGTGGCGGCGGACCCCGGCGACTTCTTCGAACAGCGGCCGGCGCTCTTCGGGTCGGAGGGCCAGGGCCTGGTCGACCATGCCCTGGCCGATGAACAGGAAGGCATTGTCAGCAAGGTGGGCCGCGTCGAGCAGCTCGACCAGGTCCTTGAGCCGGACTCGACCGCGATTCAGGAGGTAGTCGTTCTCGCCCGAGCGGTACAGCCGCCGGCCGAGCTCGAGGACCTGGAAGTCGAGCGGCAGGAGGCCGTCGGCGTTGTCGAGGACGAGGCTGACATCGGCCATGCCCAGGGCGGGCCGGCGGTCGGAGCCGGCGAAGATGACGTCCTCGGACTTGCGGCTGCGCAGCGCCCGGCCCTGTTCTCCGAGGGCCCAGCGGAGCCCGTCGGCGAGGTTGCTCTTGCCCGAGCCGTTCGGGCCGACGACGGCGCTGATCCCCGGCCCGAACTCGACCGAGGTCCGATCGGCGAACGACTTGAAGCCCTGGAGACGGAGGGCAAGGAGCCGGGCGGCCGTCATCCCGGGCCGAGGCCATCGTCCGGGCGGCCGACCTGGAGCGCCTCCAGGGCGACGACCGCAGCCGCCGTCTCGGCGACCCTTCGGGACGGTCCGACGCCGACCCCGCGACCGTGCCGGCGATGCTCACCTGGACCTCGAAGGTTCGCTCGTGGTCCGGCCCGGAGACGTCGATCAGGCGGTAGATCGGGCGCTCGCCGCCCGATTGCTGGGTCAGCTCCTGAAGGCGGCTCTTGGGGCTCTTCAGGCTGCCGGCCGCAGGGTCGGCATCGAGCTCCGGGCCGGCCACGTCCAGGATCCAGTCCTGGGCCGCGGCATAGCCGAGGTCGATGAAGATCGCCCCGGCGACTGCCTCGAAGGCCGAGGCCAGGAGCGACGGGCGCTGCCGCCCACCGCGCTGCGACTCTCCCTCGCCCAGCCGAAGCCAGGCGCCAAGCTCGAGTCGATCGGCCAGGACGGCCAGGCCGGACGTGCTCACGATCATCGCCCTGCGGGCCGACAGGAGGCCTTCGTCGTCGGTCGGCCAGCGGCGATAGAGCTCGTCAGAGATCACCAGGGACACGACCGCGTCGCCCAGGAATTCGAGGCGCTCGTTGTGGCCGCCTCCCTGGTCGCGGTGCTCGTGCTCGAAGCTGCTGTGAGTGAGGGCCCGTCCAAGCAGCTCCGGGTCGCGAATCGGCAGGCCCAGGTGGGCTGCAAAGGCAGCGGCCGAGGGCATCGGGCCTGGCCCCGGGTCGGCGGACGGAGACGGACGAGGCCCGCCGGTCAGAACCTACGAGGTGCGTTCGTCGATGTACTCGACCGCGTCGCCGACCGTCCGGATCCGCTCGGCATCCTCGTCCGAGATCTCCGTTCCGAACTCTTCCTCGAGGCTCATGATCAGCTCGACGAGATCGAGGGAGTCAGCGTTCAGGTCGTCCACGAAGGACGCCTCGGGCTTCACGTCGGCCTCGTCGACGCCGAGCTGTTCCACGACGATCTTCTTCAGGCGATCGTAGGTAGTGGCCACAGAATCCCTCCTGCACGCTCGGTATCACCCGGCGGGAACGCCGGCATCATCATCCGCGGCGTCACCACCCGACCGAGCGGCCGATGGTCCCGCCTCCCTGGTGAGTCGCCCGAGGACGCCGTTCATCAGGCGCCGTGCCGGGTCTCCACTGTAGATCCGTGCCAGCTCGACCCATTCGGAGATCGCAACTCGGGCCGGCGTCGCCGGGGAGTGTAGCACCTCACCCATGGCCGTTCGCAGCAGGGAACGATCGATTTGGGCCAGCTGGACGACCGGGTACTGGGGCGCCAGCTCGCCGATTCGGCGGTCGATCCCGTCCCGGTCGGCGACGGTCGCCCGAACCAGCAGACGGGCGAACGTGGCGGTCTCGCGGTCGCCCGCCGAGGCGGCCAGGTGTCGCTCGAGGACGGCCTCGGCCGTGCGCTGCCCGAAGTCGGCCTCGAAGACCGAGGCGAGGGCCAGGCGGCGGCCCTGGCGATGGGCCCGGATGTCGTCCTGGCCGGTGCGCGCTCGGCGGGCGGCCACGATGCTCAGGCGCCGAGGCGTTCGGCGGCGGCCGCCTGGCCGGACTCGATCTCTGCGGTGACCGGCTCCTCCTCGGGCCGGGCGGGTGGCGCGGCTCGCCCTCGAAGGTCTGGGCGATGTGGGCCGGGATCTCGGCCCGGGCGGCGGCCGCTCCGACCGCCACGGCGTACGAGATCATCCGCCGGCGGGCCCGGCCGTGGGTGATGATCACCGTTCCGCGGACCCCCAGGAGAGGCGAGCCGCCCGACGTCTCGTAGTCGAAGATCTTGCGGATTCGGCGGATCCCGGGTCGCATCAGGAGGTAGGCCGGCGGACCGAACGGCTTGCGCTCGAACTCCTGGCGGAGCAGCCCGAAGATGAACTGGGAGAGGCCCTCGAAGAACTTGATCACGACGTTGCCGACCACGGCATCGCAGACGACCACGTCGGCCATGTGCTTGACCAGGTCCTTGCCCTCGACGTTGCCGATGAAGTTCAGGTTCGAGGCCTGGAGCAGCTCGGTCGCCCGCTGGATCCGGGCGTCGCCCTTGCCGGTCTCCTCGCCGATCGAGAGCAGGGCGACCCGCGGCCGGTCGACCCCCAGGACCCGCTCGGCGAAGAGCGAGCCCATCGCCGCGAACTGGTAGAGCTGCTCGCCGGTCGAGTTCGTCGTGGCCCCGATGTCGAGCAGCACGAACGGACCCGACTCGGTGACCATCTGGACGGCCAGGGCCGGCCGGTCGACTCCCGGCGCCCGATGCAGGTGGAGGATCGCGGCGGCCACCCCCGCCCCGGTATGGCCGGCGGTGACCACGGCGTCGGCCGCCCCGGCGTGGACCAGCTTCATCGCCACGTTGATCGAGGCGTCCTTCTTGGTCCGGACGTTCTGGGCGGCATGCTCCTCCATCCCGACCACCTCGCCGGCATGGACGAAGCTCACGTTGGGCGGGACATCCGGGCCGACCAGGGCGCGCACCTGGATCTCATCCCCGACGAACAGCAGGTCGTCCTCGGGATGGGCCCGGGCATGGAGCAGGGCCCCCTCGATCGGCTCCTCGGGCGCGTGGTCGCCACCCATCACGTCGATGGCGACCCGGACGCGACGGTCGGAGGTGGCGCCTCGAATGGCGCTCAGGTCCACCTGGCTAGGAGGCTGCCTCGTCCGATGAGCGCTTCAGCTCGATCGCCGGGCGGCCGGCGTAGTAGCCACAGTTCGGGCAGGCATGGTGGGCCTGCTTCTGCTCGTGGCAATGCGGGCACTCTTCGAGCTGGGGCAGGGCCAGCGCCTCGTGGCTGCGGCGGTCGCCCTTGCGAGCATGCGATACCCGTCGCTTCGGGACTCCCATGGATGCTTGATCTCCTCTGGCAACGGTCGAGGCGCGGGTGAAGACCCGAGCCCGGTAGGTCAATTGTGAAGGTCGGCCCGGTCGCGAGCAGGGTGGCGGCGACAGGCGGGGCCGACGGGCGAGTCTAGCCGGTCTCGGGCTCGCCGTCGACCCGGAACGAGCGGAGTGCCTCGAGCCGCGGATCGAGCTCGGTCTCGTCGTGGTCGTGGGAGCCGTCCTCGAGTGGCTCGCCGCAGGTTGGGCAAAGGCCGGGGCAGTCCGGGCGGCAGACCGGCGCGATCGGCTCGGCCAGCTGGATCGCCTCCCGGACGAGCGGCTCCAGGTCGACCTCGTGATGGTCGGTCAGGCGGGCGACCTCGGGCTCGAGCGAGGGATCGACCGGCCGGCCGGAGGCGAGGTCGATGCTGGGCAGGAGCTCTTCGTCGATCTCCAGGTCGAGCGGCAGCTCGATCGGGCGGAGGCAGCGGCTGCAGGACTCGTCGAGGACGGCCCCGACCCGGCCGTCGACCAGCAGCCCGCGGTTCGTCCGGCTGAACCGGATCCGCCCGCTGACCGGCCCGACCAGGACAAGGTCGGGCCCAAGGTCGAGTCCGGCGACGGAGAAGGCGTAATCACGCCGGCTGCCCGGCGGCTCGGCCAGGAGCGCCGCGAGCCGGAAAGATCAGGCCGGCCTGCGGAGCGTTTCCGGCGGCGCCGGCGGCGCCCCGGTCACGCCCGCGACGAACGGGTCGGCGCGGGCTCGAGGTCCTCGTCGTCGGCGTCGCCGTCGTCGGCCGGCCCGGGCCGGTTGTCGTCGGGCTCTGGCGGGGTGCGCGAGTCGATCAGGGCGATCCCCTTGCGAATGCTCTGAAGGGTACGGGCGACCTCGGACTCGAGCGAAGCCAGGACTGACGAGGCGTACTCGTCCGCGCCATGGCGGACGCCGTCCGCCTCGGCGTTGGCCTGGTCGACGATCCGCCGGCCCTCGTCCTCCGCGGCCTGGGTCAGGCCGCGCTCCTCGATCAGGAAGGCCGCCTGCTCCTGGGCCCGGGCAACGATCGACTCCGCCTCCTCCTGGGCCTTCTCGATGATCCGCTCGCCCTCGGAGTTGATCCGCTTGGCGGCCCGGATCTCCTCCGGGATGGCGACCCTGAGCTCGTCGATCAGGCCCAGGGCGGCGGCCTGGTCGAGTACGACGTTGTTGGTCAGGGGCAGCTTCTTCCCGCTGGCGATCAGGTTCTCGAGTCGCGTGACGAGGAAGATGATGTCGATCGGACCGGCCCTCCCTGGGCTGGCAGGTTTCAGCGCGGAACCGCCGCGTCGGCCGAATTATCGCACCCGCTCGAGGGCCTCGCGCAGGGCTGCCTCGGCCGGCCCCGGAACCATCGCCGAGACATCCCCGCCGAACCTGGCGATCTCGCGGACGAGGGTCGAGCTGACATAGCCGTGCTCGAGCGAGGTCATGAAGAAGACGGTGTCGATGCCCGGGTCGAGGACCCGGTTGTTGTGGGCCAGCTGCATCTCGGTCTCGAAGTCGGAGACGGCCCTCAACCCACGCACGATGAACGAGCCGCCGGCGCGCCGGCAGGCCTCGACGGTCAGGCCGTCGAACTGCTGGACGTCGATCCGGTCGGCCAGGTCCGGCTCGCTGGCCGCGACCGAAGCCCGGATTGCCTCCAGCCTCTCGGCGACGGTCAGGAGCGACGTCTTGCGGGCGTTGGTCAGGACCGCGAACACCACCCGATCGAACACGGCCGCCGCCCGGCGGGCGACGTCGAGGTGGCCGAATGTGACCGGGTCGAACGACCCGGGATAGACCGCGACCCTCATCCGTCCTCCATGGCGACCCGGCGATAGAAGGTCAGCGTCGTCTCGCCGAAGCGCCGCTCGCGGACCGATCGTAGCAGGCCGATCGCCGGCCCCGGCACGGCCCGCCGGAAGTGCTTGGCGACGACGGTCGCTCGTCCGGAGCAGCCCGGCCCCGGCCGGATCGCCGAGGGTCGCCAGGAGCTCGGCCAGGAGCGGCTCGGCCTGGTACGGCGGATCGAGCAAAACGAGGTCGAACGGGCCGTCACGGGTGGCCTCCGGCGAACGGAGCCACGCGCCGGCCTCGGCCCGGACGACCCTGGCCGCCGGCCCGCCCAGGTGGGTCCGCTCGAGATTGTCGCGGATCACCTGGGCGGCGGCCGGATCCTGCTCGACCAGGACGGCCCGGCGGCGCCCCGGGAGAGGGCTTCGATCCCCCCGGCGCCGCTCCCGGCGCAGAGGTCCAGGAAGCGGAGCCGGGCAGGCTGGGCTCGAGGATCGCGAAGAGGGTCTGCTTGACCCGGTCGGTCAGCGGGCGGGTCCCATCCGGCGGAGCGGCCAGGCGAGGCCTGCGGCCCGGCCCGCGATCACCCGGCCGGCGGTGCCGCTCATCGGGCCGGACCCATCAGCTCGTGCCCGCCGGGTCGCCGGACCAGATCGACTCGAGCCAGCCCGCGCTCAGCTCGTGGCGGAGCGGCTCCAGGCCGGGGCCATCAGCTCCCCGGCCGGTCCGACGAGGTTCTCGGCGTGGCGGCGGGCGCGCGTGGCCAGCTCGCGGTGGTCGAGCCGCTGGAGCGAGGCCACCCGGAGTGGCGGCAAGCCCGACTGGACGAAGCCGAGGACGTCGCCCTCACGGCGCAGCTCGAAGTCCTTCTCGGCCAGCTCGAACCCGTCAGACAGCTCCTGGATCGCCTGCAGCCGGGCCCAGGCGACCGGATCCGAGTCCGGGGTGACGTCCGAGACGAGCACGCAGTAGGCCTGGTCGGTCCCCCGCCCCACCCGGCCGCGCAGCTGGTGGAGCTGGGCCAGGCCGAACCGGTCTGCCTCCTCGATGATCATCACGGTCGCCTCGGGAACGTCCACGCCGACCTCGATCACCGTCGTCCCGACGAGGACCTGGAGCTCGCCGTCCCGGAACCGGCGCATCTCGGCATCGCGATCGGCGGCCTTCATCCGGCCGTGGACCAGGCCGACCGGCAAGCCGAGGACCTCCCGCAGGCGGACCGCCTCGACCTCGGCAGCCGCCGCAGCATCGTCCTCGGCGGCCTCGATCAGGGGCACCACCACGAACGTCCGGCGGCCCCGGGCAGCCTCCTCGGCCACGAATCGCCACAGCCGGTCGAGCTCGGCGTGGGTTCGGGTCGCGGTCCGGATCGCCAGCCGGCCACTCGGCGCGAGGCGCAGGTCCGAGACGTCGAGATCGGCGTACAGGACCTGGCCGACCGTGCGCGGGATCGGGGTCGCGGTCATCAGCAGGACGTGCGGTGCGCGTCCATCCCCGGGGAGGGCCGGATCGGTCGTTCCGGCGGCGCCGGCCGGCCGGCCACGGCCAGCTTTCGCCTCGAGCTGGTTGCGCTGCTCGACCCCGAACCGATGCTGCTCGTCGATCACGGCCAGGCCGAGGTCGGCGAACTCGACCAATTCCTGGAAGAGCGCATGCGTCCCGACCACGACAACGGCCTGGCCGGGACGAATCGCCCCGAGCGCCTTGCGCCGGCCGTCGGCGCTGAGCGAGCCGGTCAGGAGGGTGACCCCCAGGCCGAGCGGGGCGAGCAGGTCGCCAACCGTGGCCGCATGCTGGCGGGCGAGCAGGTCGGTCGGGGCGAGGAGGGCCCCCTGGCGGCCCAGCCCCGCGACGAGGGCCAGGGCGTGCGCGGCGACCGCCGTCTTGCCCGAGCCGACGTCGCCCTGGAGCAGCCTCAGCATCGGCTCCGGGCGAGCCAGGTCGGCTCGGATCGCGTCCATCGCCGCGGCCTGGTCGATCGTCAGGTCGACCGAATGCCCGAGCTTTGCCCCGATCGCCCCGGCAATCGCCTCGCGCACGGCCTGATCGCGGGCATCATCGGCCACAACCGGCTCGGACCTGGATCGGCCGCGCTGGCGGCGCCGGCCGACCATCCCCAGCTGGAGGGCGAGGAGCTCGTCGAAGGCGAGCCGCCGAAGGGCCGCTTCGAGGTCCTCCGGGCTGGCCGGAAAGTGGACCTGGTCGATCGCCCGGCTGATCGGCACGAAGCCCTCCTCCCGGACGAGGCCGTCGGGCAGGTAGTCCGGGTAGAACAGGCCGGCCCGGTCGAGGGCGGCCCGGACCCCGGCCCGCATCCGGGGCGCCGTCAGGCCGGCGGTCAGCCGGTAGACCGGCACGATCCGGCCGGCGTGGAGCGGATCGTGGCCGTCCTCCGGCGAGAATTCCGGGTCGTCGAAGACCGGGCTGAAGCCGCGCTGCTTGAGCCGGCCGCTCACGACGAGGTGCTGGCCGGGCTGGATCCGGCGCTCGATGAAGCGCCGCCCGAACCAGGTCGCTTCGGCCTCGCCGGTCTCGTCAGCCAGGATCGCCCGGGTCAGCTGGACCCGGCGCCGCCAGGTCTGCTCGACCCGGATCGTCCGGACCACGACCCGGACGCTGGCCGTCGCCCCGTCGGGCAGGTCCCGCAGCTCGGCGATCGTGTGCATCTCGCGCCGGTCCTCGTACCTCCGGGGCAGGTGGAAGAGGAGGTCGCGGACCGTGTTCAGGCCGAGGCGCCGGCCGGCCCGGCGGAGGATCGCGGCGCTCGGCAGGCCGCTGTCGCCGAGTGGGGCGGCCAGCAGCTCGAGCGGGTCGGTCGGCGCCGGCGGCGGCTTGCGGGCCGTCCCGGATCGGCCGGCCGGCGAGGATCGGCGGCGAGGCTGCGGGCTGGCCATGATCGCTGACCTTACTCGGCCGAGATCAGGTACCGATAGTGCGGCTGGCCACCGTCGCAGACTTCGACCTCGAGGCCAGGCCGGGTCCGCTCGATCAGACCGGCGATGATCCGGGCCTCGGCCTGCCCGACGCCCTCCCCGTAGAACAGGGTGACCAGCTCGATCCCCGGCCGCAGGGCGCGGATCGCGGCCTCGACCGCCTCGTCGTCACTCCGGCCGGCCGCGACCAGGCCGTCGTCGGGGTCGAGCACGATCGACTGGCCCCGGCGGACCCGGCGGCCGCTGACGGTTGCGTCGCGGACCGCGGTCGTCACCGACAGGGACTCGATCGCCCGGCCGGCGGCGGTCATCCGCTCGACGTTTGCCTCCGCGTCGGCCTCCGGATCGAAGGCCATCAGGGCGGCGATCCCCTCGGCGGCCGACCGGGTCGGGACGACCCGCACGGATCGCGCCGCGAGGGAGGTCACCTGCCGGGCGGCCAGGAGGACGTTCGCGTTGTTCGGCAGGAGGATCGTCTCGACCGCATTCGCCGCCTCGATCGCCACGAGGAGATCGCCCGTGCTCGGGTTGGCCGATTGGCCGCCCCGGACGATGCCGGCCACCCCGACCTGGCGGAAGATCGCGGCAAGGCCGTCGCCGGGCGCCACCGCCACCACGGCGATCGGGGCGAGCGAGCCCTCGGGGGCGCCGGTGAACTGGGCCGCCCGGAGCTCGCGCAGCGCGTCAGCCTGCTGGTCGAGGTTCTCGACGCTGATCCGGCTGAGCGTTCCGAGGGCCACGACATGGGCCAGGATCGCGTCGGGCTGTTCGAGTGGACGTGGATCTTGACGGCCTGCCCGTCGCCGACGACGACCACCGACTGGCCGAGGTGTTCGAGCCCCCGGCGGATCTCGTCCGGCTCGAGTACTTCACCGGACCGCGGCTGGATCACGAGCATCGTCTCGAACCCGAAGGTGTGCTCGAGGTCCGTCCCGGCCGGGGCGACCCCCGCCGGCCGCGCCCGGGCCTGCCGGGCGACCGTGTCGGCCGGGGCCCGGCCCTCGACCTGGAGGAGGGCCCCCTCGAGCAGCCGGAACAAGCCCTGGCCGCCGGAGTCGACGACCCCCGCCTCGCGCAGGACCGGCAGCAGGTCGGGCGTCTGGGCGACCGCCCGCTGGGCCGCCAGGACCGCAGCCCGGAGGACCGCCTCGATGTCCGTGTCGTCCCGGGCCGCCTCGAGAGCCGCGTCGGCGGCCTGCCGAATCACGGTCAGGATCGTGCCCTCGACCGGGTTGCCGACCGCCGCGTAGGCCAGCTCCGCTCCGCGGGCGAGGGCCTGGGCAAGATCGGCACCGCTCACCTGGCGCTTGCCCTCGAAGGCCTGGGCCAGACCGCGACAGATCTGCGAGGCGATCACGCCCGAGTTGCCCCGGGCTCCCATCAGGGCCCCCAGGCTGAGCGTGGCCGCGACCTGTTCGGCCGAGCGGTCCACGACGAGCTCGGCTTCCTCGAGGGCGACCCGGACGGTGGCCAGCATGTTCGAGCCGGTATCGCCGTCGGGCACGGGGAAGACGTTGAGCTCGTTGACCTCGTCGACGTGGCGTTCGAGGTTGGCGACGGCTGCCCGGAAGGCGAGCAGGAGACCCGTCCCGTCGGAGATTCGTCGAGGGCGCGCTCCGGCCGGGGCCCGCCGAGCCGGGCCGACGGGGCCGGTCCGCGCCAGCCGGGCCTCTGGGCCGGGCTGAGGCCTGATCTGGCGGCCCTCCCGGCGGACGATGTGCTATCGTAACCCGTGCTCGAGCCGGCAGCGGCTCGTTCTTTCATGCCCGAGCGGGCTGATTCCGAGGTTCCGATGTCACGAATGTGCGCCATCTGCGGCAAGGTTTCGATGGGCGGGTTCAATCCGCAGTCCGTCGGAATGAACCGCGTCCGCGCCCATCGCCGCTACCAGCCGAACCTGCAGCCGATGGTCGTCAAGACCGCCTCGGGGGCCGCCAAGAAGCAGTCGGTCTGCACCCGCTGCCGCCGGACGTGGTCAAGCCCGCGCGCTGACCGCCCCGTCGAGCGCTGAGCGGCCTGCCGGCCGGGCTCAGGTCGAGAAGACGCCCATCGCGATCCGCCAAAGCCCGAGCAGGGCCACGGCCGATGGCACGAGGTAGAGCGGCGTCGAGTAGCCGCCCAGGACGTTGCCCCTGATCATGATCGTCGGTGACGAGCGTGCCGGCCACGATCAGGCCGATGCCCTGGGCAATGACGTTCCAGCGGACGTGCCGGTCCAGCCGGCCGAGGACGGCCGCGTCGCGGACGCCGGAGCCCTCCACGGTCGAGCCGATCTCATCGTCGGCCGCCCGATCGACGAAGCGGCGGAACCAGCCCGGGGCATGGATCACCGCCCAGTAGGCCAGCAGGGCGTAGCTGATCCCGCCCAGCACGTCGACCAGGTAGTGGTCGCCCAGGTAGACCACGGCGAACCAGACGCAGGCGGCGTAACCCAGCATCAGCCAGCCGACCCGGCCGAACGCCCGCCGGGCGAACAGGAAGGCCAGGGTCGGGTAGGCGGCGTGGAGCGAGGGGAACGCGGCGACATCGTTCGGGCTGATGTCGTACATCGCGTAGCTGTACAGGTAGTTGCCCTGGAAGCCGAAGAAGCGGGCGATCTCGTCGAACGCGCCCGGCTTCAGGTAGGTGATCGCCGGCGCGCCGTTGGGACCCGGCAGGAGCCCCTGCTGGGCGGCGTACCAGGGCGGGCCGACGGGCAGGAGCAGGTAGGTCACGAAGGCGGCCATGCTCAGCAGGATGATCGCCGCCACGAAGTCGTAGTAGACCCGCCGCCGGCGGAGCCACAGGAAGAAGCCGACCGCGAGCGGCAGCGGGAAGTGCAGGAAGTACAGGATCGTGGCGACGATCGCCAGGTAGTCCACGCCGGTCGCCGGGTGGAACAGGTCCTGGAGGGCCTGGGTCGGAGGGTCCCGAAGAACAGGAGCTTGTCGATCGCGACGAAGTCGGCCACGTGGACAGCGGCCCCGAAATTCGCGGCATAGCCCCGCATCAGCTCGTAGGCCAGGAACAGGCCGATGAACGGGAGCCAGTCGCGCAGGAACAGGCGGCCGCGGCCGAGGATCACGGCCGCGAGGGCCAGGGCGACGAGCAGGACGTCGGGGGTGATCTCGATCCCCCGGGCGATCATCAGGATCGACAGGAACACGATGTAGGCCCGACCGACCACATCAGCAGCCGGTCGTTGCGCCGGCCCAGCCCATCCGGCGGGGGGCGACCGGCCGGCCGGCTCCCCGGCCGGAGCCCCGGCGCCGCGGCCTCGTCGGTCACCGGGCCCGCCCGGCCTCGGCAGCCGACCGGACCCTGGCCAGCTCGGGGGCCATCGGCCGGCCTTTCCGGAAGAGCGCCGAGCCGACGACCAGGACGTCCGCCCCGAGCTGGCCGACGGTTCCGGCGGTCTGCTCGTTGACTCCGCCGTCGACCTGGACTTCCAGCCCGTCGCCGAGGGTTCCCGATCATCGCCCACCTGGGCGATCTTGCGGGCCGCCGCGGCCATGAACGACTGGCCCCCGAAGCCGGGCTCGACAGTCATCACCAGGACGATCTCGAACAGGCCCCGGTACGGCGCGAGGGCGGCCAGCGGCGTGGCCGGCCGAACGGCCAGCCCGGGCCGTCGCCCGGCGGCCCGGATGGCCCGCAGGATCGGCTCGATCGGCTCCTCGATCTCGACGTGGATCGTGATCGAGTCGCAGCCCGCCGCGATGAACTCGGGGATGTACTGGGTCGGGTTGGCGATCATCAGGTGAGCGTCGAAGGGCAGCCCGGTTCGCGGCCGGAGGGCCCGGATCGTCTTCGGTCCGAAGGTCAGGTTCGGCACGAAGTGGCCGTCCATCACGTCGAGATGGATCCGGTCCGCTCCGGCCCGCTCGACCCGGGTGATCGCGTTGGCGAGGTTGCCCAGGTCGGCGTCCAGGATGCTCGCGGCGATCGCCCCGGGCCGGCCGCCGCTGGCCATCGTCAGCGGGATCCCGCGATCGCGGCGGCCAGCTCGTTCGAAGCCGGCTCGCTCGTCCGCTCGCCGCGCAGGGCGGCCGCGCTCTGGACGACGAGCAGCTCGCGCCGCCGGGCGACAGCCGGAGCGGCCGGCTCCCCTGCTCGCTCGGCGGCCAGCTGGCCGCAGGCGGCACCAACCTCCTGGCCGCGATTGCGCCGGATCGTGACGGCAATCCCGTCCTGTCGCAGCCGGGCCGCAAAGCGCTCGATGCGGTCCATCGGGCTGGCCTTCCAGGGGGTGTGGGCGACCGGATTCATCGGGATCAGGTTGACGTGGCAGAGGTCGCCCCGAAGGAGGGTCGCCATCGCCGCCGCATCGACCTCGGTGTCGTTCACGCCGTCGATCAGGGTCACCTCGTAGGACACCCGCCGGCCGGTCACCCGGGCGTGGTCCCGGGCGGCCGCCACGACCTCGGCCAGCGGCCAACGCCGGTTCAACGGGACGAGCACGTCCCGCAGCGCGTCCCGCGCCGCGTGGAGGCTCACGGCGAGGGTGAACTGCGGCCCGAGGGCGGTCAGCCGGCGCATCCCCGGCACGACTCCCGAGGTCGAGACGGTGATGTGCCGGGCGCCGAGTCCGAATCGCTCGGGATCGGTCAGGGCTGAGACGGCATCCAGGACTCGGTCGAGGTTGAGCAGGGGCTCGCCCATGCCCATGAACACGATGTTCGTCAGGCGTCGCCGGTCGGCAGCCAGGCGCCGGGCCGCCGCCCGGACCTGATCGATGATCTCGGCCGTGGTGAGGTCGCGGCTGAAGCCCAGCTCACCCGTGGCACAGAACGGGCAGCCGACGGCACACCCGGCCTGGCTCGAGATGCACACGGTGTGGCGCTCGCGCTGTGGCCCGCTGACGGACTGCCGGGCCGGGTAGTGCATCAGGACGGACTCGATGAGCGCTCCGTCGGCCAGCCGGTGGAGCGCCTTCTCGGTCAGGCCGCCGTCGGCCAGGCGGACCTCCGTGTCGGCGACCGTGTCGAAGCTGAACGCCTGATCGAGATCGGATCGGAGGGCGGCGGGCAGGGTCCCGATCGATTCGGCCGAGGTCACTCCCCCGGCCCACAGGGCGTCGGCGACCTGGCGAGCACGGTAGGCGGGCTGGCCGTGGCCGGCAAACCAGGCCGCCAGCTCGGACGGCGGCAGCCCGGACAAGCCGGGTCGAAGATCGGGCGACATCCGCCCGATTATCGCTCGGCCGGCGGGCCGACGATCGAACCGGCCAATCCCGGCCGGCCGCGGAGGAGCTCGGCACCGGACATCCTGTGGCCGCCGGCCGGCACGACCCACTCGAGCCGCAGGCCGCCGATCGGGGTGGCGAGAGCGAGCCCGGCACCGTCGCGGACCAACAGCCCGGGTTCGGCCTCGATCTCGGGCGCGACCTGACCGGCCAGCACGATCAGGCGGCCGGCGTCGCTTTCGATGAAGCTGCCGGGCCAGCCCTGGAATGCCCGGACCTGGCGCTCGAGCTCGGCCGCCGGACGACGTGGATCCAGCCGGCCGTCCGAGCGCCGGAGCGGCTTCGTCAGGCTGACGTCCCGTTCGGGCTGGGCCCGGGGCGGGAGGCTGCCGGCCAGCCAGGGGCCGATCGAGCTCTTGATCAGGCTTGCCGCCAGCTCGGCCAGGCGGACCTCGAGATCCGCCGCGAACTCGGCTCCCGTCAGGTCGATCTTCGTGGCCTCGACGATTGGCCCGCTGTCGATCCCGGCGTCCATCAGGATCAGGCTGACTCCCGTTTGCTCGTCGCCGGCCAGGATCGTGGCCGGGATCGGTGAAGCCCCTCGGTGCCGAGGCAGGAGCGACGGGTGGAGGTTGAGGACGCCCTTCGGGATCGCCTCGAGGATCGTCCTCGGCACAATCTGGCCGTAGTCGGCCAGGACCCCCAACTCGGGCCGCAGGGCGAGGACCTCCTCGATCGAACCGGGCGAGCGCAGGCGTTCGGGCTGAAGGAGCTCGATGTCGTGGGCGCGGGCGAACTCGGCAACGGGCGTCGCCCGGACGTTCGTGCCCCGGCCGGCCGGTCGGTCGGGCGCGCTGATCACGCCCACCAGCTCGACCCGGGGATCCTCGTGAAGCGCGCTCAGGCTCGGGACGGCGAAGCCGCCACTGCCCAGGAAGATGACCCGCGCGCCACGGTCAGGCGAGGGCGTGCTGTGCCTCGCGGATCGCGCTGCTCGTCGGACCTTCTTCGTCGTCGAAATCAGGCTCGTCGTCGTCACCCTGGCCGACGGCGATCAGCTCGTCCATCGACTCGAGGTAATCGATGTACAGCTTCCCGTCGAGGTGGTCGAGCTCGTGCTGGAGGGCCCGCCCGAGCAGGCCGCTGCCGGCGACCTTGAAATTCCGGCCGCGGCGGTCCTGGGCGACGACCCAGACCTTCTCGCGCCGGGTCACGTAGGCGACGTAGCCGGGCAGCGAGAGGCAGCCCTCGAGGTCCGTGTCGTCACCGCTCGAGCGCACGATCCGCGGGATTCACGAGCTCGTACAGGTGCGATTGGACCTCGACCACGCAGGCTCGCAGCGGCTCGCCCAGCTGGGGCGCCGCCAGGCCCACGCCCGGGGCGTGGCGCATCGTGTCGGCCAGGTCATCGAGCAGGTGATGAAGAAGCTTGCCGAAGCTGTCGACGGGCTCGCCGCGGAGGCGGAGTCGCGGGTCGCCGAGGAGCACGATGGGTTGGACGCTCATGGTCGCCGGAGTATATCGAAGCTCATTCGGCCCGGGTCACAGGAGCGACTCCGGGTCGACGTCGACCGACCAGGGGGCGTCCGGACCACCGCCGAGCAGGGCCACCGGATCGGCTCCGCGCAGGACGAGGTTCCAGCGCCATTTGCCTGCCCGGCGGCGGACGAACGCGGGCGCCGGTCCGATCACCTCGATCCCGCTCCCCCGCTCGGCGGCCCGGGAGCGCAGGGTCTCGGCCAACGCTCGAGGCGCCCCGTTCGGCGGCCGCCGGATCATCCAGCCCGATCGTGAGCTTGACCAGCCGGCCGAAGGGCGGCGATCCGAACCGGCGGCGGGACTCGAGCTCGTGGTCGTAGAAGGCCGAGGGCTGGGCGGTGGCCACCGCCTGGATCGCCGGATGATCGGGCTGGTAGCTCTGGATGATCGCCCGGCCCGGCCGTTCGCCCCGGCCGGCCCGTCCGACGGCCTGCGACAACAGCTGGTAGGTCCGTTCGGCCGCCCGTTCGTCGGGCAGGTTCAGGGCGATGTCGGCGCTGACGACGCCGACCAGGGTGACTTCGGGGATGTCCAGGCCCTTGGCCACGAGGCTCGTCCCGACGAGCACGTCGAGGCGGCCCTCGGTGAATCCATCGATCAGCCGCTCTGCCGCGCCCTTGCGCTCCACGACGTCCCGATCGAGCCGGCCGACCCGGAGGGCCGGGAACCGTTCGCGGACCTCGCGCTCGACTCGCTCCGTTCCGCCGCCGAGGTAGCGGATCCGGGGCGAGCCGCAGGCGGGGCAGCGGGTCGCCAGGGGCGAGGCGGTCCCGCAATGATGACAGCGCAGAGTCATCCCGGCCTGGTGGAACACGAGCGGCCGCTCGCATTCGGGACACGCCTGGACCGTCCCGCAGTCGCGGCACATCACGACCGAGGCACTGCCCCGCCGGTTGATCACCAGGATCGCCCGCTCCCCGGCCGCCGTGTCCAGGGCGGCCAGGGCCTCGGCCAGGTCGTCCGACAGGAGCCCCCGATTGCCGCCGGCGAGCTCGGCCCGCAGGTCGACGACGTCGATCAGCGGCGGGGCGCCCCGCGGCCGGCTGGGCAGGACCACCCGCCGCCAGGCTCCCGAGCGAACTCGCCCGACCGTGTCGACGGCCGGCGTGGCGCTGCCCAGGACGACTGCCGCGCCGGCCAGCTCGGCCAGCCGGATCGCCGTATCGCGGGCCTGGAACCGGGGCGTGCGATCGCTCTTGTAGGTGCCCTCGTGCTCCTCGTCGACGATGACCAGGCCGACATCGGCCAGCGGGGCGAGGACCGCCAGGCGGGTCCCGACCACGAGATCGACCGCGCCGGCCCGGATCCGGCGCCACTCGTCCGCCCGCTCGCCGTCGCCCAGGCCCGAGTGGAGCAGGGCGACCCGGAGATCGAGCTCGGCCCGCAGCCGGTCGACGATCGGCAGGGCCAGGGCGATCTCGGGCACGAGCAGGAGGCTCGGCCGGCCGAGCTCGAGGGCTCGCCGCGATCGCCTCGACGTAGACCGCCGTCTTGCCTCCGCCGGTCACTCCGTCGAGCAGGAGCGGCGTGGCGTCGGCCTGCTCGAGGGCCCGGCGGATGAGCCCGGCCGCCTCGGCCTGCGGCCCGGTCAGGCTCGAGGCCTCCGGCCGGGCACCGCGCCGCCCCGCGGGCCGGCCAGGGTGGGGCCGCCGGGCTCGCTCGCGGATCTCGATCGCGACCAGGCCACGCCGGGCCAGCCCAGCCAGGGCCGATGTCCCGTGGCGTCCGGCCAGCTCGGCCCCGGCGACGCCGCCGGGCTGCTCGGCCAGCTCGGCCAGCAGGTCGCGCTGGCGCGGCACCGAGCGGTCGCCCGGCGACCCGGGTCCCGGCGATCGCGGCTTCCGCGGCGGCACTGCCCGCCGGCGTGAGCAGCACCCAGCGCTCATAGCGCGGTCCGCCGGCCGCTGCCGTGAGGGTCCAGTCCAGGTCGACCAGGCCCCGTCCGGCGAGGTCCCGCAGCCGCCGGATCAGGCCGGCCCGGCCCTCCGGAGCAGCCAGGTCGCGGACGGCCCGCGGGCCGGAGGCGAGCTGATCGAGCAGGGCGGGATCGGCCGCCACCAGGGCAGGAGCCGCTTCCTGAGCGGCCTTCGCGGCTGCCTCGTCGCGGCCGTCGCGCCGCCGGGTCGAGCCTCGGCCACGAGCTCGAGCCGCTCGAGCATGCCGGGCGGCAGCATCGCCCGCAGGACGAACGCCGCCGGGGCAAGGTAGTGCCCGGCGATCCAGCGGGCCAGCTCGAGGCTGAGCGGAGGCAGGAGCGGCCCGTCGGCCCGGACCCGGTCGACGACCGGCTTGAGGTTCAGGCCGGCGGCGGGCCGCTCGCGCGGCTCGCCGAGGACAACCCCGAGCGCCTGGCGCCGGCCGTACTCCACGAGGACCGCTTCGCCCGACTCGAGGCCGGCCAGGCGAGGCGGCACGCTGTAGGTGTAGGTCCGGGCGCCGGCGGCCCCGGCCGCATCGATCGCGACCTCGACCAGCCGCTCGGGCGGCGGCGGGCTGGTCATCAGATCCGGACCCGGCGCTCCGCGTGGCGGGCTGCCTCGAGGTCGATGATCTCGCCGATCCGCTCGGCGGTCCCGGTCGAGCTGACCGGTCTCGTTGACCACGACGTAGTCGTAGTCGTGCTGGCGGGCCAGCTCGTCGGCGGCGTTCCGGAGGCGCTCCTCGAGCTGGGCGTCGGTCTCGGTGGCCCGGCCCTTGAGCCGCCCGGCGAGCGTCTCGATCGAGGGCGGCACGACGAAGATCAGGAGGGCATCGGGCACCCGGGCCCGGATCACCTCGGCGCCCTGGACGTCGATCTTGAGGACGGCATGGCGGCCGGCGGCCAGGGCATCGACGACCTGCTGGCGGGGCGTGCCGTACCAGTTGCCGTGGACCTCGTTCGCCTCGAGCAGCCCGCCCCGGTCGCGCAGGGCCATGAACTCGGCCGGCTCGAGAAAGTGGTAGCTGAGCCCATCGATCTCGCCCGGCCGGCGGGCCCGGGTCGTGCAGGTCACGACGTAGTGATGGTCGGCATGCCCGGGCAGCTGCCGGAGCACTTCCAGGATCGTGTCCTTGCCGACGCCGGACGGCCCGGACACGACGACGAGCATCGCCCCGGGAGCACCCTCGGCCGGAGTCACCGGCTGACCCGGCCGCCGGCGGGGCGATCCCGGACTGGCCGGCCCGCAGGGTTGCGAGCACGCCCTCGAGCTCGGCCGGGAGCTCGGCCGTGACCCGGATCAGGTCGCCCCGGCTGGGCGAGCTGAGCTCGAGCCGCCAGGCGTGCAGGAACATCCGCTCGAGTCCGGCAGGTCCCCGGCGCGAGGTGCCCGTGCCGTAGACCGGGTCGCCCGCGATCGGATGGCCGATCGCGTCGAGGTGGACCCGGATCTGGTGGGTCCGGCCGGTGATCAGGTCGAGCTCGAGCAGGGTCCAGCCTGGGAAACGCTCGCGGACCCGATAGCCGGTCGTGGACGGCCGTCCGTCGTTGACCACGGCCATCCGGGTCCGCAGCTTCGGATCCCGGCCAATCGGCGCCTCGATCCGGCCGACGGCCGCCGCGACGCCGCCCTGGACGAGGGCCAGGTAGGTCTTCTTGACCCGGCGCGCCTTGAGCTGGGCCATCAGGCTGGCCTGGGCGAGATCGGTCTTGGCGACCATCAGCAGGCCGCTCGTGTCGCGGTCGAGGCGGTGGACGATGCCCGGCCGCCGGACGCCGGCGATCCCGCCGTAGTCGGCTCCCCCGGCCCGGCCCAGCAGGGCATTGACCAGGGTGCCCGAATCGTGGCCCGGGCGAAGGATGGACGACGAGCCCGGCGGGCTTGTTCACGACGAGCAGGTCGCCGTCCTCGTAGGCGATGACGAGGGGGATGTCCTCGCCGCTCAGCTCGAGCCTGACCGGGGCCGGCACGTCCAGCTCGAGCACGTCGCCGGCGCTGACCAGGACGTTCGCCTTGAGGGCCGCCCCGTCGTGGGTCAGCCGGCCGTCGGAGATCAGGCGCTGGACGTAGCTCCGGGACAGGCCGGCCGCGTCGGCCACGAAGCGGTCGACCCGCTGGCTGCCCGGGCCGTCGGGCACGACGAACGTGCGCACCCCGGCCGGCTGTTCGGCTGCCTGTCCGGGCTCTCCCGGGGCCAGGCCGGGGCCGGGGCCGCCGGGCTGCCTCAGCCACCGCTGCGCACCGGTCGGGCCTCCGACCGGAAGGCCAGCAGGAGCAGCAGCAGGATCGCCAGGCTGATCGCCGAATCGCCGATGTTGAAGGTGAAGAAGCGCAGATTGCCGATGCCGATGTCGATGAAGTCGACGACGTAGCCGATCCGCAGGCGGTCCACCAGGTTGCTCGTGGCGCCGCCCAGGAGGAGCCCGAGGGCGATCGACAGGAGGACGTTGCGCGGCGCCCGGGCGTGATACCAGACGATCAGGACGAGGACGACCAGGCTGCCAAGCGCGAACAGGATG
The DNA here is from genome assembly GCA_963697135.1 of uncultured Chloroflexia bacterium. Taxonomy (GTDB): domain Bacteria; phylum Chloroflexota; class Limnocylindria; order Limnocylindrales; family CSP1-4; genus Palsa-1033. The sequence continues at coordinate 51,191 of CAVOMZ010000019.1, forward strand.
GCCGAGCTGCTGAACAGGCCGAAGAGGGCCCCGTTGTTCTGGGTGAAGACGAGGCGGACGTAGTCGCCGAGAACCTCGACGACCTGGCCGGGGCGACATGGGCCACGATCCAGGACTTCGCCAGCTGGTCGACGACGAAGACCACGACGGCCAGGCCGATGAAGATTGCCCAGGCTGGCCCGCGCCGGCTTGGCGCGGCCGGGACGACGGCCTGGGCGGCGGCAGCGCTGCCGTCGGAGCTGGGCTCTTCAGCGATGTCGGTCACGGCCGGACTGCTCTCCTCGGTCAACAGGCTATCGACCCTTGGCCCGTGGACGCAAGGCCAGCCGGACCGGGCCGCCGCTCAGCTCGACCTGGGCGGTGGCGAGGCCCTCGGGCGCCGGACCCGGCTCGATCCGATCGGCCAGGGTATCGGCCCGGAGCCGGTCCAGGCGGTCCGCCGAGCCATCGGCCGAGCCGCCCGCCAGGCTCGTCGGGAACGGCTCGAGCCAGGCCTCGATCCGGGCATCGAGCTCGAGCTCGGCCTCCCGGCGCAGGTCCTGGAGCGCCCGCTGCAGCTCGCGCAGGTCGCCCTCGACGAGGAGGTCCGGGCTCAGCTCGGTGTCGATCACGACGACCACGCCCTCGTCGTGGGCCACGGCCGTGCCCGGCCGGGCGGTGGCCAGGATCTCGACCTCGTCCGGCTCGAGATGGAGCCCGGCCAGGTCGACGCCGCCAGTCCGGGCCGATCTCGAACTCGCCCGCCCGGGCGGCGGCCATGATCGCCGGGATTCGATCGCCGAACTTCCGGCCGATCCTGGGCAGCAGCGGCCGGACCCGGCGCTCGACCAGGGCCGACTCGTCACCGATCAGCTCGATCTCGCGGACATTGACTTCCTCGGCGAGCAGGGCGAGGAGCGCGTTCCGCTCGGCGATCTCGCCGCCCGGCAAGGCCAGCCAGAGCCGGGCCAGCGGCTGGCGAACCTTGATCCCGGCCGCCGAGCGCAGGCCCCGGACGAGCTCCACCGCCCGCCGGATCGTGGCCATCGCCGCTTCCAGCTCCGGATCCGGTCAGCGGCCAGCTCGGCCGCCGGCCAGGCCGTCAGGTGGACGCTGTCGGGCGCCGCCGGATCGCCCGCGGCGACGAGGTTGTCGTAGATCTCATCGGTCACGAAGGGCAGGATCGGAGCCATGACCCGGACCAGGCTGACGAGCACGGCATGAAGGGTCGCGAAGGCCGCGTCCCGGTCGGCCGCGTCATCCGAGCGCGAGAACCGCCGGCGCGAGCGGCGCAGGTACCAGGTCGACAGGTCGTCGATCGTCTCCTCGATCGCCTGCGTCGCGCCATTCGCGTCGAAGGCGGTCAGCCGCTCCTCGACCCGCCCGACAAGCCCGGCCACCCGCGAGCGGATCCAGCGGTCGATCACGGGCAGCTCGCCCGGCCGGGCCGAGCCGGCGGATCCGGCCGGCCTGGACGACCAGCCGGCCAGCCGGGCATAGGTCACGAAGAAGGCATAGACGTTCCACAGGATGAGCAGCCGGCGGCGAGCCTCGTCGGCCGCGTGCCAGCCGAAGAGGATGTTGTCGTCGGGCCGGGACGAGGCGTACATCCAGCGCATGACGTCGACGCCCATCCGTTCGGCGGCGTCGTCGAACTCGATTGCGTTGCCGGCGCTCTTGTGCATCGGCGCGCCGTTCTCGGCCAACAAGGTCGCGTAGCCGAAGATCGTCCGGAAGGGCGCCTCGCGGCGGAGGACGGTCGACATCGCCAGCATCGCGTAGAACCAGTTGCGGAACTGGCCCGGGAAGCTCTCGCTGATGAAGTCGGCCGGGAACCACTTCGACCAGTAGTCGGGATCCTCCCGGAAGTGGAGGGTCGAGAACGGCACGATCCCGGCATCGAGCCAGGGATTGCCGACGTCCGGGATGCGCGAAACCGGGGCGCCGCAGCCCGGGCAGGCGATCCGCACGGCATCGACGTACGGCCGATGGGGCGTGTGGCCCTCGAACGCCGGCCAGCCTTCGACGGCCCGCTGGCGCAGCTCGTCCCGGCCGCTGATCACCTCGACCGTGCCGCAGGCCGGGCAGTCGTAGATCGGCAGGGCCAGCCCGTAGTAGCGCTTCTTCGAGATCATCCAGTCGTGCATGTTCAGGAGCCAGTCGAGCTCCCGGTCGTAGCCGAAGCCGGGGATCCACTGGACGTCGTCGACGACGGCCATGATCTGGTAGCGCAGGCTGGCCTCGATCTCGGCCGCGGTCAGCTCCGAGCGGGGCCGGTCGTAGACCTCGCCCATCCGGATGAACCACTCGTCGACAAGGCGGAAGACGAGCGCGGTCCCGCATCGCCAGCAGTGCGGATAACGGTGGGTGATCGTCTCGAGCCGGTAGAACCGATGATGGTGGCGGAGGTGCTCGACGATCGGCTCGGTCACGTCCCGGACGTCGCGCCCGGTGTACGGGCCGAAGCCCTCGACGTAGACCCCAGCCTCGTCGAGTGGGGCGATCACCGGCAGCCCGAGGTCGCGACCGAGGGCGAAGTCCTCGGCCCCGCAGCCCGGCGCGATGTGGACGATGCCGGTCCCCTCGGCCTCGCCGACCTCGCTCCAGGGGACGACCCGATGCTCCCAGGCCGGCCGGCTGTCGGTCGCCTCGAAGGCCCGCCGGACGGCCGGCAGATCGTCGAAGGGGCCTTCATAGCGCCAGCCGACGAGCTCCGAGCCGGCCAGCTCGCCGATGACCTCGAAGGGCCCCTCGGCGGCGACGTCGAGGGCGGTCCGGAGGGTGCCCTTGGCCAGCCAGTAGATCGAGTCGCCCTGGCGGACCTGGACGTAGCGCAGGACCGGCCCGACCGCCGCGGCGACGTTCGAGGTCAGGGTCCACGGCGTCGTCGTCCAGACGAGGAGGGACTCACCCGGGCGATCGACCAGGGGCAGCTTGATCGTCAGCCCGGGATCGTCCCGGTCGCGGTAGCCCTCGGTCATCTCGTGCTGGCTCATGCCGGTCCCGCAGCGGGTGCACCAGGGCATCGTGTCGTGGCCCTTGTAGAGCCAGCCCCGCCGATGGCACTCGGCCAGGAAGCCCCAGATCAGGTCGTTGTTCTCGTTGCTGAAGGTGAAGTACGAGCCACCCACCTCGGGCATTCCCAGGCGCCCGACGAGCATCTCGACCGAGTCGCTCACGGGGCCGCCCGGGCCCTCGATCGAGGCCCGCCCCGACGGCTCCGCGGCGAGCAGGTCGCGCAGGCGGCGGAGCTCGTCCGGGTCGTTCCAGTCCATCCACATCCCGAGCCGGATCGATTGCTCGGTCTGGCGCGCGGCGAAGGTCAGGACCCGCTGCTTGCAGAGGCTGACGAACTCGGCGATGCCGAAGGTCTCGATGTCCTTCTTGCTGGTGAAGCCGAGGTCGCGTTCGACGTTGACCTCGACCCACAGGCCCTGGCAGTCGAACCCGTTCTGGTAGCGCTGGTCGTGGCCGAGCATCGCGTGGAACCGCTGGTAGAGGTCCTTGTAGGCCCGGCCCCAGGCGTGGTGGACGCCCATCGGGTTGTTGGCCGTGATCGGACCGTCGAGGAAGCTCCAGCGCGGGCCGCCCGCGTTCTGTGCCCGCAGCCGGGCGAACGTCCGCTCGCTCGCGCCATCGAGCGAGCATCTCGTGCTCGGCCGCGATGAAGTCGGGCTTGGCGCTGACGGGACGAAACATCTGGCCTCGGCTGGTCGTCTGGAACCTCGCCCTCGCCAACGCCGGTGGGGAATTGCCTCGGCGGCGGACAAGTGGAGGTCCGAGTATCCTACCCGCGATGCAGCCCCCGGACGCAACGCGCCCGCGCCAGCCGTCGGCCTTCGCGGCCGCCTTCCTGTCCCTGATCTTCCCCGGTCTGGGCCATGCCTATGCCGGGGCCTGGACCCGGGCGATCGGCTTCGCCGCAGCGCCTCTCCTGCTGCTCGTCCTGAGCGTGGCGATGTTCCTCAAGCTCGGCGCGCTCGGCGCTGGGCGTGTTGATCGTGGCCAACCTGCCGCTCGTCCTGGCCGGCAACCTGGTCGCCCTGGTCTACCGGGCGATCGCCGCGATCGATGCCTACCGGGTCGTCGCCTTCGTCAATGCCCAGGACATGGCTGGTGACGGACGGCTGGGCCGGCGCCGGATCCGGCTGAACCCGATTTCGGTCGCCGGGCTGGCCGCCGTCCTGCTGGTCATCGCCGGCAGCCATGCCGTCGTCGCCCGGTACGGTGGTGAGGCCCAGGACATCGCCTCGTGCATCGAGGATCCCAACTGCGATACGCCCGACCAGGCCTCGCCCAACCCGAGCGACGGGCCCAGCGTCGGCCCGGTCGACACCGATTCTCCGACGCCGACGCTGTCCCTGCCGCCGGTCGGCACGCCGCTCGCCTCGACCTCGCCGGTGCGCAGCCTGGAACCACACCGAGCGGCTGAACATCCTGCTCCTCGGGGTCGACCAGCGGGCCGGCGACAAGACGTTCAACACGGACACGATGATCGTCGTCTCGATCGACCCGGTGACGAAGAACGTGGCCCTCTTCAGCCTCCCCCGGGACACCGTGAACGTGCCCCTGCCGGCCTCGGCCCAGGGCGTCTTCGGGCGGGTCTACGCGGGCAAGATCAACAGCCTCTGGACGAATGCCCGGAATCGACCCGACGCGTTCCCGGGCGTCGGCAATGCCCGCGGCTACAACGCGATCAAGGAAGCCCTTGGAACGCTCTACGGCCTGAACATCCAGTACTACGTGATGGTCAACTTCCAGGGCTTCCAGCAGGTCGTCGACACCCTCGGCGGGGTGACGATCGACGTCCAGAATCCCGGTCGTCGACGACCAGTACCCAGCCGACAACGGGACCGATGAGCGGGTCTACATTCCCGCCGGGGTCCAGCACATGACCGGCGCCGAGGCCCTGATCTATGCCCGCTCGCGGCACGGCTCGAGCGACTTCGACCGGGCCTCGCGCCAGCAGCGGGTGATCCTGTCGATCCGCCAGCAGACCAGCCCGCAGACGGTCCTGGCCAACCTGCAGTCCCTCTTGACGACCCTGAAGTCGTCGTTCAAGACGGACATTCCGCTCGACCAGCTGCCGGCCCTGATCCAGCTCTCGAGCCAGATCAACACGGCCAACATCCGCTCCTACGTCTTCGCCCCGCCCCGGTTCGAGTCGCAGAACTATCCGATCTCGACGAACCTCTTCCCGAACGTCGCCCTGATCCGGAGCACGGTCGCCAACGCCTTCAAGATCGACCCGGCCCTGGAGGCCCTGCGCGACTCGGTCTCATCCGAGAACGGCACGGTCTGGGTCGTCAATGGCTCGGGCAAGTCGGGCCAGGCGAACAGCCTCGTTGCCTATCTCGAATACCAGGGCCTGACCGCCATTGCCCAGACCCAACGCCCGCCGACGATCCCGGCCAACACGGTGATCAAGGTCTACAACGGCCGGGAGACCTCCTTGCCGGTCACGGTCGCCCTGCTCGAGAAGGTCTTCGGGGTGCAGGTCCAGCTCGTCAACGACCCGTCCGTCACGGTCGACATCATCGTCACGACCGGCAAGGCCACGCCCAACCTGGTCGCGCCCGCCGGCCCCTGATCAAGGGCGGAGTCTGCCCCGCTCGGGTTCGGCGAAGCTGACCGTCTGAGCATCCCGGGAGCCCCGGCGGGGCCGCTGTATGATGGCCCGGCTCGATCCGTCGAGTGCCGCGCACCACGCTCGGCGATCACTACAGGAGCCTTGGCCGATGCTGACCGACAAGCCCACTGAGACCACGACTGCGCGCCGCGCCGGGTCGATCGCCAGCCCGGCCCCGGTCGAAGCGGCCGCGCCGGCGCCGGTCGACCTCGAGTCGCTGACCTGCTACTTCCAGGGTGGCTACGTCCCGATGCGAGACGCCCGGATCAGCATCATGACCCACGCCTTCATGTACGGCACGGCCGTCTTCGAGGGGATCCGGGCGTACTGGAACGCCGAGCAGCAGCAGCTCTACGGGCTGTTCCTGCGGGAGCACGTCGAGCGGATCCGGAACTCCTGCCGGATCATGCTGATGGAGCCGGTCCCGAGCGTGGACGAGCTCGTCTCGATCATCACCGAGGTCGTCCGCCGGAACAACTTCCACGAGGACGTCTACATCCGGCCCTCGTTCTACAAGTCGACCCGGGCGATCGGCGTCAGGCTCCATCACCTGGATCACGACCTGTGCGTGGTGGCCGTGCCCTTCGGCAATTACATCGAGACCGAGGGCGGCATCCGGGTGATGACCTCGTCCTGGCGTCGCAACGCCGACGAGGCCCTGCCGGCCCGGGGCAAGATCACCGGGGGCTACGTGAACATGGCCTTCCAGAAGTCCGAGGCCGAGATGAACGGCTTCGACGAGGCGATCGTGATGACCGCCTCGGGCCACGTCTCGGAGGCCTCGGCGGCCAACCTGTTCGTCGTCCGCGACGGAATCGTCCTGACCCCGCCGGTCTCGGACGACATCCTCGAGGGGATCACGAGGCGGGCGATGATCGAGCCTGTGCAGGCCGCGGGCTGCCGGTCGAGATCCGCTCGATCGACCGTTCCGAGCTGTACATCGCCGACGAGATCTTCCTGTGCGGGACCGGCGTCCAGGTCTCGCCGGTCATCGAGGTCGACCATCGCAAGGTCGGTACGGGCCAGGTCGGGCCGATCGGCCGGGCGATCGCCACGAGCTACTTCGATGCTGCCCGCGGCCGGCTGCCCGAGTTCAGGCACTGGCTGACGCCGATCAACCAGGCCTAGTCCCGGCCGGCCTAGCTGCCGGCAAGCCCGCTCAGATTGACCGCGACCAGGCCCAGCTGGGCCAGGTAGAAGACGCCCCCGATCAGGAGCCGCCGCCCGTGCAGGCTGCCTGAGCGGACCATCGGCACGAAGATCAGGGCGGTCGAGGCAAGGGCCACCCCGGCCGAGGCAAAGGCGACCAGCGATTCGCTCGAGATCGACCACTGGCTCGAGGCGAAGATCAGGGCGATCGAGGTCGGGATGGCCGCCTGGAAGACCATGGCCCCGGTGATGTTGCCCAGGGCCAGGGTGTCCTTCCATCGTCCGACCCAGATCACGCTGTTGAGCTTCTCGGGCAGCTCCGTGGCGATCGGCGCGATGACCAGGCTCAGCAGGGTCTCGTCGAGGCCGATCCCCCGGGCGAGGGTTTCGATCGCGTCCACGAAGACGACCGCCCCGCCGATGATCGCGGCCAGGGCGACGCCCACCTGGAAGAGCACGATCGGCAGGCCGGGCACTCCGGGGGCCGCCTCGTTCGCCGGACCTCGGCGCCGCCGGAAGCGAAGCGGACCAGGCAGCTCGGCATCGTCTGCGCGCGGATCGCCAGATGGCCGGCCACGTACCGGCCGTAGGCGATCACCAGGACGACCGCCATGAGCCCAGCGCGGCAGCACTCAGGTCGGCCGGCAGGAAGGCGACCGAGATCGCCAGGAGGTAGATCAGCCCGAAGGCCCGGAGGTCGTGGCCGACGACCTTCGGATCGACCCTCATCAGGTCGGCGGCCGGGCCGGCCGGCGCCGTCGCCGCCGGATCAGCCGGCGAGCCATCGCCGGCGACGCGACCCGTGCCGGCGCTCGGACTGCCGTGGCGCACCCGCCAGACCACGGCCAGGCCGGTCACGAACATCGCCAGGGTCGCCAGCATGAACGGCGCCCCGAGGATCGCCCCGATCCCGACCGCGTCGGAGCTGGCTCCGGCGCCGAAGACGATCGCCACGAGCGGGATCATCGTCTCGGGCAGGGCGGTGCCGACCGCGGCGAGGACCGAGCCGACCGCTCCCTCGCCCAGGCCGAGAAGGTGGCCGAGCCACTCGACCCCGTTCGTGAACAGCTCGGCCCCGATGAGGATCAGGACGAAGGCGATGACGAGCAGGGCGAGCGTCACTTGAAGCTCATCGGACCGGCCCCCGGCGGTCAACCGGCCCGCGATCATCTCAGGTCGCTGCCCGACCACCGGCCCACGGGGACCGCCGGTGGTCGTCTGGTTCACGCCCGATCAGGGCCGCAGGTGCTGCGGGGCGTAGGGCAGGAGGGCGACGTGGCGGGCCCGCTTGAGGGCCACCGACAGCTCGCGCTGGTGCCCGGCGCAGGTGCCGGTCTTGCGCCGCGGTTCGATCTTGGCCCGCTCGGACAGGTAGCGCCGGAGGCGGTTGACCTCCTTGTAGTCGATCAGGACCGTCTTGTCGGCGCAGAAGGCGCAGACCTTGCGGCGGCGCCGGTCGCGGTAGTAGTCGTCACGCTTCTTTGATTTGCTCTGGATCGGGGGCATCGGTCTTCAGGTCTCCCGGGTGATCGCGTCCTTCGGACGGTCAGGTCTGGTCAGGCTTCGTCAGTGGGCGGTCAGAAGGGCAGGTCGTCGAAGTTGCCCTCGTCGAGCCGGTCGGCCGTGCCAGCCGGCTCGTCGGTTCGTGCCGGCCGGGCGGGCCGGGCCGGGCTGGCTGCGCCGGCCGGACCCGGATCGCCCTCCTCGTCGCGGTTGCGCCGCTCGAGGTTCGTGACCTGGTTCGCGACGAGCTCGGTGGTGTAGCGCTTCTGGCCGTCCTTGTCCTCCCACTGGCGGGTCTGGAGGCGGCCTTCGACGTAGACCTTGTTGCCCTTGCGGAGGTATTCGGCGGCACGCTCGGCCTGCTGGCCCCAGACGACGACCCGGAACCATTCGGTCTCTTCCTGCCACTCGCCGTTCTGGCCCTTGTAGTTCCGGTTCACGGCGACCGTGAACTGGGTCACGGCCTGGCCGCTCGGGGTGTAGCGCATCTCGGGATCTCGCCCGAGATTGCCGATGATCATCGCCTTGTTGAGGGACACGACGCGGTCCTCCGGCTTCTCAGTCGATCGCCGCCGGGGCGGCTTCGCTCTCGGATTCGTCGATGAGCTCGCCCTGCGGCTCGTCGTACTCGTCGTCCTCGCCCGGCGGCAGCCGGTCCTCGTCCTCGCCGAGGCCGTCGTCGGCCGCATCGGCGCTGCGGGCCGACTTGACCGGCCGCTCGACCCGGGTGACCAGGTGGCGGAGGAGCTCCTCGGTGATCAGCAGGCTGCGTTCGAGCTCGACGATCGACTCGGCCGGGGCCTCGAAGTGGATGATGTGGTACGAGCCCTCGCGGAAGCGCTCGATCGGGTAGGCCAGCCGGCGACGGCCCCACGGGGCGACCTTGAGGATCTGGCCACCGGACGTCGTGATCTGGCGGGTGATCCGGTCGATCAGGGCCTGGCTCTTGTCATCGGCCAGGTCCGGCCGAAGGACGAGCATCAGTTCGTATCGGCGCACGCGTGCGCAACTCCTTCCTGTGGGGATGCCCTCGCTGGGCCGGCCGTGCCGGGGCGGAGCCGAAAGGACCAAGGGCCGCAGTCTACCATGGGCTGCCCGGTTGGCCGCCCGGCGGGCCGTTGTATCCTGAGGCGAACCCAAGTCCAGACATCCCGGAGAGACTGTGCCCGCCAGTTCCATCCTCCTGCTTGAGCACGACGCCGCAAGCGCCGCCCTGATCCAGAAGACCCTCTCGACCGGCGGTTCGACGGTCACCGTGATGGCCGACGCGTCGGCTGTCGTGGCGGCGGCCGCTGAGCACACCCTGGTCATCATCGACGTGACCGACCCGGCGGCGAGCGCGGCCGATGTCTGTCGCGAGCTCCGCTCGAGGATCGAGCTGGCCTCGATCCCGGTCCTGTGCATCACCCAGACCGATGACGTCGAGGAACGGATCCGGTTCCTGGAGGCCGGCGCCGACGACGTGATCGCCAAGCCATTCGACGGCCGCGAGCTCGAGGCCCGGGTCGAGGCCCTGTCGGTCCGGTTCAACAGCTCGCGCGAGCTCACCCCGCTGAGCAGCATGGAGACCAGCCAGGGCCGGGCCAGGACCCTCGTCGCGGTGTACAGCCCGAAGGGCGGGGCCGGGACGACGACCCTGGCCACGAACCTGGCCACGGTCATGGCCGAGCGCCGGCCGGGCCGGGTCGCGATCCTCGATCTCGACCTCCAGTTCGGCCAGGTCGCGACCCACCTGAACGTCCGGCCGAAGCAGACGATCGCCGACCTTGCCCGGGACGAACAGTCCCGGCGCGATGTCGAGCTGATCCGCTCGTACGCGGCGATGACCAGCTACGGCCTGGCCGTGTTCGCCGCCCCGAGCTCGCCCGAGCTGGCCGAGACGGTCCTGGTCAGCCACGTCGAGGAGCTCCTGAGCACGACCTGCGCGGCCTACGAGTACGTCGTCGTCGATGCCGGCTCGTACCTCGACGAGCGGAGCATGTCGGTCCTGGAGCGGGCCGAAGGCGTGGTGATCCCGATCTACCCCGACATCGCCGCGCTCAAGGCGGTCCACGTCCTGATCGACTACCTGACCGAGATCGGCTCGATCGTCGAGAAGACCAGCTTCGTCCTGAACAACCTCTTCGTGCGCGAGATCCTGAAGCTGCGTGACGTCGAGAACGGCCTGGGCGCCAGGATCGCGGTCGACCTGCCCTACGATCCGTTCCTCTACCAGAAGGCGGTCAACGAGGGGATCCCCCTGGTCCGGGGAGCGGCCCGGACCGCGATCGCCGAGCAATTCGCCCAGATCGCGGCGCTCGCCTTCGACGAGCAGGGCACCCCGGTCCTCGTCGGCGGCCCGCCACCGGTCGAGGATCGCAAGTCAGGTGGCCTGTTCGGCCGGCGCCGCTGAGGCCGCAGGCGACCGGGCGGGCAGGCGGCGGCGCGGATCCAGCCGACGACCGTCGGGGCGAGGAGCCGCCGGATGATCTCGACCAGGATGATCAGGGGCGGCAGGCGGAGCATCGGAATCGCCAGGAAGAAGGCCAGGAGCGGCGTCATCACCGGCAGGGCCATCGTCGAGTAGTGGAGCTGGCTGGCCGGCCAGATCGCCGGGACCGCCAGCCAGCCGGCCGCTCGCCGGTCGCGCAAGGCCAGGACCGCCAGGGCCACGACCACGACGAGCAGCAGGGCCGGCATGTAGAACGCCGAGAAGCCCTCGAGCGACTCGTACTGCAGGCGGGTCGAGATCTCCCCGAACTCGGCCAGGTAGAGCGACCAGAGGCCCGGCGCGACCAGGATCGTCGCGGCGTTCAGGACGACGGCGACCCCGATCGCCCGCCAGCGGCCCTCCCCGGCCAGCGGGACGAAGGCATAGACCTTGAGCCCCGTCCCGATCGCCGCCAGCCAGGACGAGCTGCTCAGGATCAGGGCCAGGACGACCAGCTGGGGGTTGCCCGAGAAGAGGGCCTCGCTGATCGGCGGAAAGAGCAGCCACCAGAGCGGCAGGTGGACCCGGTGGAGGGTCCACACGATCGCGCCGGCCGACAGGACGAGCCAGATGGCCGTGAACAGGTCTTCGCTGACCAGGGCGGCCGGGGCCAGCAGGACGGTCGTGACCGGAGAGCCGGCGTAGTGGTAGACGCTGCCGTGGACGTCCACGCCGGCCGTCCAGGGATTGCCCCCGGCCAGCCAGGTGATCACTCCCCGGTAGTAGATCCGGGCGTCGATCCCGAGGGGGAAGTCGTGGGCGACGAAATAGCCGATCCGCTGCCAGGTGAGCCAGGCGAACCAGCCCAGCAGGAGGGCCTGCCAGGCCCAGCGGATCGCCCTGGCGGCCTGTTGGCTGTTCGACTCGCCGACGGCCCGGCTGAGGAGCTGATCGATCACCCCCCGATCATCCGCCCGGCGAGGTCACCTCGTCAGGCAGAAGTGGCCGGGCGGCGATCGTCCATTCGGCCCCGTCCGAGGTGAATCCGGTCAGCTGGGTCGCCCCGGCCAGGATCGGGCCGAGCGTCGCCGCGTCGCTGCCGGTGACCAATCCGACCCGGCCGCCGGCCGTGCTCGTCGGGTCGGGCCGCCCGAACGAGGCCAGGGGCGTGGCCAGCGGCCAGGGAACCGGCGGGCGGGCCAGGCCGGGCGTGTCGGACTGGGGGGCACCGGGGGTCACGAAGAGCTGGAAGCCGAGCGGCTGATACGTTCCCTCGGGTCCGACCGTGCCGCCGAATGTGTCGTTGCCCATCAGCCTGCCCACGAGATCGGCGGCTGCGGCCTCGACCTGCCCGGCCGAATCCCCTGGGGCAAGCGATGGCCCGGCCGGACCACCGAGGGTCCCGAAGGTCGTGACGGTCTTCGTTCCGTCGTGGACCACCGTGATGACCGTCGAGGGAAGATCCTCCACCGGTCCGGAGGGATAGGTCGCATCCTTGCCGGTGAGCCCCGCCGCCTCGGCGGCAGCCAGGATGTTGGCTGCGCCGTCAGGCCCGACCGAGCGGTAGACAAGGGTTGTCAGGAGCGGGCCGGGGTAGATCGCCGGTACGGCCCCCGCGGTCATGATCCGGCCGTCGGCATAGACCGAAACGGCCGGGACCTGCGTCCGGCGACTGTCCGGGGCGACGAGACCGCCTTCGTAGCTGACCCGCAGGACCAGGGCGTTCGGGTCGGCGGCGCCCGGCGAGCCGGCCGGTCCCGAGCTGCCCGGGGACGCAACAGGGCCCGAGGACGGGCCGGCCGAGCCCGAAGGCGCGGCCGCGCTGGTGCAGGCGCCCACGATGAGCCCCACGACTGCGGCAACAGACCAGATCGATCGAGCTCGGTGTAGCACCCTGGACCTCCGGTCGCGAAGACTGGCGGCGCGGTCGGAACCGCGTGAGAGCCTCTGGACGGAGGCAGGCCCAATTCGGTTCCCGGTCGGTTGGTGCCGAAGGTGGGGATCGAACCCACACGCCCTTGCGGGCAACGGATTTTAAGTCCGCCGCGTCTGCCGGTTCCGCCACTTCGGCCCGCCTGAAGGGTAGCGCCTCCGGCCGGCGCTCCTGGGGCTCGGGGCCGGGTCCTGGAGGTCAGGCTCGGCTCAGGGCAGCTGGCCGAGGACCGTCGCAGCCAGGGTCGTGTCGGCGGTCGAGACGTCGAACACGTCCTCGCCGTGGACGTAGACATAGTCGAGCGGCCCGCCGTCGCCGTAGTCGACCTTGATCACGGACTTGCCGGAGATCGTGGACGTCGAAGTCGTCACACCGGAGCCTGCGGCGGCCATCCAGCTCTGGATGATCGCCTGGCGAACCGGCGTCCCGTCGACTCCGACGACCCGGAAGCCGATGATCGTGACGGCCACGGTCCCGCTGTTGTCGTAGGCCTCGGCGACCTGGAAGTCGGCCGGCGTCTTGCCAAAGCCCTTGATCGAGGCCGCCAGGGAGGTGCTCGCGGCGTCGCTGCCGAGGGCATCCGTCCCGGTCAGGCTCTGGGTCGCGAAGGGCGTCCCGTTAACCGACTTGGGGAGGATCGCCTCGAGCGCCGGAACGGCGTGGGCGGGCGTCGGCGATGGCCCGGCCGAGCCGGCCGCGCTGGGGGCCGCGCTGGGGGCGGCGCCGATGGCGGCCGATGCCGCGGGCCCGGGCGAGGAAATCCCGGCGATCACCCCGGAGCCATTCGAGGCCGTGGCCACGACGATTGCCTGGTCGAAGGCGGTCGCCGATTGCTGGAGGTCGGCCGGGGTGACCGTGGCCGAGGCGACGAGGTAGACCACGATCCCGCTGCGGCGGAAGTAGACGGTCGTCCCGCCGGTCGGATCCTGCTGGGCAAAGGACTCGTCGCCGAGCTTCTCGAACGCGACATCGGTGGACCCGGCGGCGGCGGCCGCATCGTGCGAGCGGGTCAGGGCGAGGTGATCGTCGGCGCCGACGCAATTGAGCCGGACGTAGATCGAGGGCACGTCGGTCGCGCCGCTGGCGGCCGGGCCGACGACGGAGGTGCTGTAGCCGTCGGAGTAGAACCCGCTGCCGGCCATCGACCAGCCGGCGGGCAGGGTCGAGGCGCTCGGCAGGGAGGCCCAGGCGAGCGAGCGGCAGCTGTCGGCGGTGTCGGCAGCAGCCGGTCGGAGGAGGGTGATCGCGAGCGTGGCGCCGGCCACGACCAGGGCGACGATCGCCAGGATCGCGACGACCCGGACGGTCCGCCGGCTCGGCCCATCGACGTATTCGTAGTCATCGGGCTCGCCCTCCGGCTCATCGGGCGGCGTGGGAGTACCTGGCTTCGGCGTCTGGCGGGGTGGCAATCGAGCGCTCCGGACAACTGGCGAGTCCCCGCCCGCGGGCAGGACGAATCATATGGTGGGCAGCACAGTATTGCCTACCTGCCTGACAGCGTCCTGAACAGCGACCCTGCGGGTCAGCCCTCGAGCTGGGCTGCGGCCGCCGCGTAGCGGGGATCGCCCCTCCGGATCGGGTCCGGGTTCGTGCCGATCAGCCGGGCCAGCCGTTCGACCAGCAGCTGGAGCGGCGTGGCCGTCCCGAGGAGGGCAGCGACCGGGGCCGGCAGGCCGGGAGCCTCGGGCACGACGATCCGGCCGAGCGGAGTCAGGCCCGGCTCGATCGACGCCGAGACGTCGGCCGAGAGGATCGCCCCAGCCCGGATCCCGATGACTCCGGCAGCGGCCAGGACCTGGACGGCGCGAGCCACGCGCTCGGAGCGGGCCCGGCGCTCGGTCAGGAGCAGGACGAGCCCGGTCGACGAGTCGGTCGAGGGCAGATGACCGTGGGCGAAGGTCTCGAGGTTCCGGCTGGCAGCCGGGATCCAGGTTCCCTCTTCGAGCTTCAACACGAGCTCCCGGGCCGGCCCCCGATCAGCGCCCGAGCCGATCGTCAGGATCGGGCGGGTGCCCGCCAGGCCCCGGGCGATTCCCTCGGCCGCGGCCGTCGCGTCCGGAGCGAGACCGGCCGCCATCAGGCCTCGAACCGCCTCCGGTTCGACCGGGATACCGGTCAGGGCCGCCCCGACGGCCGTGGCGGCCAGGAGTGGCGAGACATAGCCGATCGTGTGGCAGTAGCTCTGGTCGCGTTCGTCGGTTTCAAGCACGATCTCGACGCCGTGGGCCCCGGGGGCTCGGCCGCTGACCGTGATCAGGGCCGTCCGGGCACCGGCTGAGCGCGCGGCGGCGAGGGCCTGGCTCGTCGCCCAGGTCCCGCCATCATGGCTGACCGCGAGGCACAGGCCGGGCCTCGGAGCAAGGCTCGCCTCGAAGGCCTGGACCGGAACGGGAGATGGACCGCTGAGGCCCGCCGCGGACCAGGCATCCTCGAGGATCGCGGCGACGCCGATCGCCCCATGCTCGCTCGTCCCGCAACCGACGACGCTGACCGGCTGGCCGGCCTCCGAAGTGGCCCGCAGGGCATCAGCCAGGCGCTGGGCGGAACCATTCGCGGCGAGCCGGCCCAGGAGCCGGGCGGCAAAGGCCGGCTCGGCGCTGATCATCTCGGTCATGAACCAGGGCGGGCTGCCCCGATCGATCGGCTGGTCGGCGCCTTGCCACGGATCGGGCGGACCCGGCAGGGGGGCTTCAGGATCGAAGGCGAGGGGCTCGGCAGGTTGGCTCATCGCGCCATCATCGCCTGCGGGCTCCGGGCTGCCCGATCGGTTGCGTCGCGCGCGACCAAGGGGAGGTGGAGGCGACGATCGGATTCGAACCGATGCATAGAGGTTTTGCAGACCTCCCCCTTAACCACTTGGGTACGTCGCCTCGAGGAGCTGCCGGAAGGGGGCCGGCTCGATCCGGGACGCTGCCCGGGGTGGCTGCCCCTCGAGGATTCGAACCTCGGTTAACGGATCCAAAGTCCGCTGTCCTACCACTGGACGAAGGGGCACCGGTCACGCCGCCGGCGGGATGCCGTCGAGCCCGACCGGGCGCTTCCAGAAGGGTAAATGGAGCGGAAGACGGGGTTCGAACCCGCGACCTCA
This sequence comes from uncultured Chloroflexia bacterium, assembly GCA_963697135.1. GTDB lineage: Bacteria > Chloroflexota > Limnocylindria > Limnocylindrales > CSP1-4 > Palsa-1033. Next base: position 66,882 of record CAVOMZ010000019.1, read on the forward strand.
ACCTTGGCAAGGTTGCGCTCTACCAGCTGAGCCACTTCCGCTCGTATGCGACTGCGGGGCCATCCGATCCCGCAGGGCCAGCCTGATGCTAGCAGAACCCTCAGGCAAGGGGGCTGGTGCCGAGAGCCAGAATCGAACTGGCGACACCGCGATTTTCAGTCGCGTGCTCTACCAACTGAGCTATCTCGGCCGGCGCCTGAGCGGGCCGCTTGCCCGTCGGCGGGCCGAAGAATACCACGGCCCGGGGCCCCGACGGCCCCTCGGCGCCATCACTGGCAGAGTTGTCCCCGGCATGCTGCCCGACGTGCGGCGCTGCTCCCCAGGTCGACTGGGTCGGCCCAGGCGAACAAACGGCCATCAGCGGGGCACCACGAGGACTGCCCGGACCCTCATTTCGTCGCTTTGTCCGCCAGCAGCGAACGATTGACCAGATCCGAAACGACCCGGCGGGATCGGGGCTCGGATTTCCTCGATCTGTTCGCCCCTGGCGACGTCGCGCCAGCCCGCGCCGGCACAGCCTCTCCCCGGCTAGCTGGCCGAGCCGATCGAGCTCGCCTCGCTTGGCGGGAGCGGCGCCTCGCCGGTGAGCTGGCGCAGCCGGTTGATCCGATCGACCAGGGGCGGGTGGGTCGAGAAGAGGCTGCTCGGGTCGGCGTTCAGCTTCATCAGCGGGTTGTGGAAGTAGAGGTGCTGGGTGGCCGGGTTGGCCTCCTTCATCACCGTCGTGTCGCCGGCCAGCCGGGCCAGGGCCCGCTCCAGGCCGTGCGGATTTCGGGTCAGCTCGACCGAGGAGGCGTCGGCCAGGTACTCGCGCTGGCGACTCACCGCGAGCTGGACGAGCTTGGTGAAGATCGGGGCGAGGATCGCCAGGACAATCGCCACGGCGAAGATGATCAGCTGGAAGGCTCCCCCGCCCTCTTCGTTGCTGTTGTTGGAGCGTCGTCCGCCGCCGAACCAGAAGGTGTAGCGCAGGAAGAACCCGGACAGCAGGGCGACGCTCCCGACGAGGACCCCGACCAGGAGGGAGAACCGGATGTCGAAGTTCCGGATGTGCGAGAGCTCATGGCCGAGGACGCCCTGGAGCTCTTCGCGATCCATGACCTTGAGGAGGCCGGTCGTGATCGCGATCGACGAGTGGTTCGGGTCGCGACCGGTGGCGAAGGCGTTCATCGCGTCGTCCTGGATGACGTACACGGCCGGCATCGGAATTCCGGCCGCGATTGTCAGCTCGCGGATCACGTTGTACAGCTGGGGGGCCTGCTCCTCGCTGACCGGCTTGGCCGAGGAGGCGGCCAGGACGAGCTTGTCGCCATAGAGGTAGGAGCCGACCGAGGTGATCCCCCCGATCACGACCGCGACCAGGATCGCCCCGACGGCGCCGGCCTGGGACCCGGTCAGGGCGTAGCCGATCGCCCCGCCGAGGGCACCGAGGATCACGAGCAGGATCAGCACCAGGAACACGCTGTTCCTGACGTTGGCCGATTTCTCGCTGTAGAAGGTGGCCGCGGCCATGTTGCTCCGAACCGGGGTTCGGCCTCGTTCGAGCTACGGGCTAGCGGAGCGCGACCTGGGGGACGGCCTGGGCCGCATCCTCGGCCTCGAAGAACTCGCGCTTGGTGAAGCCGAGCGGACCGGCCAGCAGGACCGCCGGGAAGGTGGCGATCCCGGTGTTGAAATCGAGCACGGTCGCGTTGTAGTGCTGGCGGGAAAACCCGATCTGGTTCTCGGTCGTCGTCAGCTGCTCCTGCAGGCTGAGGACGTTCTCGTTGGCCTTCAGGGTCGGATAGTTCTCGACGGTCGCGAAGAGCGAGCGGAGCGTCCCGGTCAGGGCGTTCTCGGCCTGGGCCTGGGCGACTGGTCCCTGGGCGCCGGCGGCCACCGCGTTCGCCCGGGCGTCGGTGACCTTCGTCAGGACGTCCTGCTCGAAGTCCATGTAGCCCTTCACGGCGTTGACCAGGTTCGGGATGAGGTCCCAGCGGCGCTTCAGCTGGACCTGGATCTGCGAGAACGCCTCATCAACCCGAAGCCGGCGCTGGACGAGCCCGTTGTAGATGAGGACGACGAACCCGACGATCACCACGATGATGACGATCAGGACGATGACGCCTGCGCTCATGCTTCTCCTTGGTCGTGCGGGCCGATGAACGGCGGGCGCATTGCCCTGAGTCTAGCAGTGCTGCGGCGGGGCTCTTCCGGGGCGCCTCGCCCAAGGTTCGAACGTCAGTCGGCGCGGCGACGCCTGGCGAGCAGGTAACCGCCGCCGCCGACCACGACGACTATCGCCGCGATGATCAGGATCCATGGGGTCGAGCTGCTGCCCGAGCCGGACCGGCGGCGAATCCGAGCCGGCCGAAGGCTGGGCGCCGGGCGACCCAGCCACGTTCAGGACGCACTGGCTGATCGTGAACGTGTTCGTGTAGTCGGCAGCCAGGTAGGCATCCACATCGGGACCGTTGTTGACCCCCCGCCAGCGGACTCCGCTCGTGCCGCTCTTGATGACCAGGGTGTGCGAGCCCTGGGTCGGGTTTGCCAGGAAGACCTGGATCGCGTCCGGCGGCGTGGCTGCGATCAGGTGCTGGACCGTGTACTTCGTGGCCGCCTGGCCGTCGACCGTGATCGTCTGGCCGGTCGCGGTTTCCGGATCCATCCCGGTCGTGAAGAAGGTGATGTTCGTCGGAACGCCGGCGACGGCGAAGCTCACGTTCACGTTCGTCGGGCAGGTTCCCTGTCCGCCGCCGGGCAGGACCGAGGTGATCCCGGCGACCGTGAGCGTCGGTGAATCGGCCAGGGCGAGGCCGGGGATCAGGGCGAGGCAGGCGGCCAGGACGAAGCCAAGGCGAATCTTCATCGGGGCATTGTGCTCGCGCCGGAGCGGGCTCGTCGACTCGATCGAGGGTTCAGGCGAGGAGCTTGGCCTTGAGCGCGTCGTACTCCGGAATCGTGATCGCGCCGGCGTCACGCAGCTGGGCCAGCTTGGCCAGCTCGTCGGCGGTCGACACGCTGCCGGCCGCTCGGTTGGCCGCCTCGGCCCGGGCCATGCCCTGGACGTCGCTGGCAGTGACCTTCGGCCGAAGGATGATGTACACCAGGCAGCCCAGGAACGGGATGATGATGATCACGATGATCCAGACCAGCTTCATGACCCCGGCCAAATCGTCGCGATTGAACAGGTCGAAGATGCAGCGGAACCAGATCGTGATCGCCATCACCCAGAAGAACAGGATGAACAGCGACCAAAGCCAGTCGGTGAAGCTCACGGTGACTCCTCGATCTCGGCGCATTCGGCCCGAACGTGCTCATTGTGTCGCACCGGAGGGGCTCTGCGTCGGCCTGTTCAAGGTCGATCCGATCCCGCCTGGAACACCCGCGGGGCGACGAGGGCTCAGCCGGAGCTCGCGCCGGGGTTGATCGCAGGCCAGTCGGCGGGCCACCAGTCGCCCAGGGGATCGGTAGTCTGGCCAACCTCGATGATGTAGCCGTCAGGATCCCGGAGGTAGCAGCGGATCTCGGACGGGTGGTGCATCGGCGGGGTCAGGAACTCCGCCCCACGAGCGCTCCACTCGGCGTACGCGGCGTCGATGTCGGCAACCCGGAGATTGAGGAAGCTGCTGACCCGGTCCGGCTCGCCCGGCGTCTCAAGGGTGACCGTGGGCTTGTCGTCGGTCGGGCCGCCGCCAACGTTGATGATGATGAAGCCGTTGGCCAGCGCGACATAGGTCGGTTCCGGGCCGAAGACCAGCTTGCCGCCGAGGACCTCGGTGTAGAAGCGCCGCGAGCGCTCGACGTCAGCGGAGACGATGAAGTGGGCCACGACCATGCGCTGGGCGGCCTGGCGGGTTTGGGCCTGGTCGGGTTCGGCCACGGACGCCTCCTCTCGTTGCGACGCATGCCCCGACGACGACGGGCCGACGCCTTCAATTCAGGGTCAGGTTCGAGCGCCAGCAGTGGTGGGCGGTACTGGACTCGAACCAGTGACTTCCTCGGTGTAAACGAGGCGCTCTGACCAACTGAGCTAACCGCCCGGCCGGACCGAGGATACCGCCCGGCCAGGCAAGGTAGCCGAAGGGCTCGGGGGATGAGGCTCCCTCAACTCCAGAGATCGACCTGGGCCAGGCCGGCCCCGGCGAGGACGTCATTGAGCTCGCTGATGTGCGAGATGTCGTGGGCGAAGCAGCGCTGGAGGACGGCACCCCGGGTGTGGACCCAGTCCTCGCCGAACTCCGGCCGGCGGATCACCTCGTCGAGCATCGGCAGGGTCCAGCGATCGAGGCAGGCTTCGACGATCCGGAAGGTTGATTCGAGGGCTTCGGTGAGCTGGCCGGCCGACCAGACCGTTTCGAGGTCGTCGTCACCCGGGCAGTTGTTACCGGCATCCGGGAAGGGCGTGGTCTCGACGCCCGGCTCCCCCGCGAAGTCGCACAGCCAGAACACCCGCTGGCAGGCAACATGCCCGATCGAGGCCCAGATCGGCCAGCGCTCGGGTCCCGGCCGAAGAGCCAGCTGCGCTTCGCTCAGGCCGGCCACGACCTCGCCCAGCCTGGCGTTGTGCTGCGGCCAGCTGCTGTAGGCCGGCCGGATCGATCGGCTCATCGACGAGCTGGGCATCGGGACGCTCTCCTCGGACTCGGGAATCAGGAACGGCGGCCCGTGATCGGCCGCCGTTCGGGGGTCAGATGAGTGGTGCCCAGGCCGGGACTTGAACCCGGATGAGTTGCCTCATACGCCCCTCAAACGTACGCGTATACCAATTCCGCCACCTGGGCAGGTGTTCCGCACCGCTGAGGGATCCCGCTGACGAGGGCTGGTACCGAGGAAGGGATTTGAACCCATACGCCCTTGCGGACACTAGCTCCTGAAGCTAGCGCGTCTACCAATTCCGCCACCTCGGCGAGATCCCCGAACGCGCGGCAAGAAGCCTTACCGCCCGTCGGCGAGGCGCCATGTTAGCACATCCCAAAATCGATCAGCCGGGTCGGCCAGGGTCCGAATCACGGGTCCGTCGACCCGTGCGCCCAGCACGACTGGGTCGTCCTGGAAGAACAACGGAAGCATCGGCGGATTCGCGACGAGGGCCGCCTGGAGCTTCGAGTAGGCCGCCCGGCGGGCGGCGTCGCTGCCCGGCGCACGGGCCGCCACGAGCCGGGCATCAAGGGCCGAATCCTGGATCCCGGTGATGTTGGCCCCGCCGCTCACGGCCTGGGTCGAGGCGAACAGCGGGTACAGGTCCGGGTCCATCCCGAGGTTGACGTCGACCAGGGCGGCCACGAACGAGCCCGCCCCGAGCCGGGCCACGAAGTCGGCCGGAGCGAGGGCGACATGGTCGACCTTCAGGCCGAAGGACTGCCACTGGCGAACCGCCATCTCGGCGGTCGCCCAGGCGATTGGATTCGAAGCCTCGTCGGGGCTGAGCAGGTCGAACGCATAGGGCGTCTTGGCCTTGGGGGCGATCCAGCCATTTGTCCCCTTCGTCCAGCCGGCCGCCTTCAGGGCCGTCGCCGCGGCCGCCTGGCTGGCGTCCAGCGGGACGCTGGCGGCCGGATCGAAGGCCCACGAGCTGGGCGGGATCGGCAAATCCGCCTGGCTGCCCAGGCCGCCCAGGACCGAGTCGATCATGGCCGGGCGATCGAGCGCCTCGAGCAGGGCCCGGCGCACGGCGGCCGGCTCGATCGGGGCAACGGGGCTGCGCAGGTTGAAGGCGATCGAGCTCAAGGTCGTGGTCGGGTAGCGCAGCAGGCGGGCCCCGGGCAGGCTGGCCAGGGCATTCGCGTCCGATGGGCTCAGGCCGCTTGCTCCATCGAGCGAGCCGGCCCGGTAGGCGGCGGCCAGATCGGCCGAGGTATCGAAGAACTCGAGCTCGATGCCGGGCAACAGGGCCGTCCCCGGGCCGGTCCCGGGCGAGGCGGGAGCCGAGGCCGGGGTGTGAGCGGGGCCGCCGACGGGCTGGCGTTCGGGCTGCTCGAGCCACCGGGGAGGCTCGAACCTGCCGCTGGGCTCGGGCTGCCGGTCGAGCCGGGCAGCCCCTCGGTCGACGTGCCGGGGACCAGCTCGGCCGAGGTACTGTCCCAGTTGACGAGCCGGAACGGGCCCGATCCGATCGGCGCGTTCGAGAAGGCCGAATCGGCGAGCTCGGTCACCGGGGTCAGGCTGAGCAGGTGCTGGGGCAGGATTCCGACGAGCGCGTCCTCGAGGAAGCCGGCGATCGGCGTGTCCAGGCTGAACTTGACCGTCGACTCGTCGATCTTGGCCACCGATACCTCGCGCCACGAGTCTGCCAGCGGGCCCCGATAGGCCGGGTCCTTGATCGTGTTGATCGTGAACACGACGTCGTCGGCGGTGACCGGCTGGCCGTCCTGCCAGGTCGCCCCGGGTCGCAGGGTAAACGTCCAGGTGCGACCGGTGGATCCACGGTCCAGGCACTGGCCAGGTCCGGGACGTATGAGTCGCCCGACCCGCGGGCAACGAGGCCCGAGAAGATCAGCCGGCTGAGATCCCGATCGGCCTGGGTCCGGGCGGTCAGCGGGTTGATCGAGCTCGGGCTGCCGACGACCCCCTCACGGTAGATCGGCGGGCTGCCGTCAGCCGGGGCAGTGCTCGGGCCGGCGCTCGGACTCGGGCTGGCCTGGGCGACCGGCCCTGAGCCGGCCGAGGGCATGGCCACGGCCAGGGCGAGGACGACGAGGAGGGCGGACAGGGCGGCGATCAGGCCGCGGTCTCGCTGGGTCAATGATCAGGCGCCTCGATGGGCGAGCGGCCGGCAGGCCGCCGCCGGGCGGTATCAGGACGGTAGGGGCGTAGATGTAGGCGGCCAGCGAGAAGAGCACGAACAGCACGGTCAGGAGGATCGTGAACTGCCAGAGCCGGCGCTCGACGCCGCGCCGGCTGCGATACACCGCGGAATCTCCGCCGAACGTGCCCGACAGGCCGGTTCCCCGTGCCTGGAGCAGGATCGCCGCAATCAGGGCGATCCCGACGAGAATCTGGCCGACGCTCAGGAACGGATTCACCGGGAATATGACCTCAGGCTCGGGGCGGCGAAGCCGGGGGATGGTAGCACGTCAGGCCGGGCCTGGCTCGTTCCGGCTCCGGCCCTGGCTGGCGACGGCCGCCACCGCGGCCTCCACCCGGGCGGGATCACCGAGGTAGCGATGGCCGAGCGGGCGCTGGTCGCCGTCGAGCTCGTACACCAGGGGCACCCCGGTCGGGATGTTCAGGCCGGGGATCTCCTCATCCGACACGCCGTCGAGGTACTTCACGAGCGCCCGCAGGCTGTTGCCGTGGGCCACGATCAGGACTCGCCGGCCGGCCCGGATCGTCGGCACGATCTGCTCGTGCCAGGCCGGCAGGAACCGGGCGACCGTGTCCTTGAGCGACTCCGAGCGAGGCAGCTCGGCAGCGGTCAGGCCGGCATAGCGCGGGTCGAGGCCGGGCTGACGCGGGTCGCCCTCGGGCAGGGGCGGGGGCGGCACGTCGTAGCTCCGGCGCCAGATGTGGACCTGCTCGTCGCCGTACTGGGCCGCGGTCTCGGCCTTGTTCAGGCCCTGCAGGGCACCGTAATGGCGCTCGTTCAGGCGCCACGATTGCTCGACCGGAAGCCACATCCGGTCGAGCTCATCGAGTCCGATCCAGAGCGTCCGGATCGCCCGGCGGAGGACCGAGGTGAAGGCGATGTCGAAGTCGAAGCCGCCCTCGCGCAGGAGCCGGCCGGCCTCGTGGGCCTCGGCGACGCCGGCCTCCGACAGGTCGACATCGGTCCAGCCGGTGAACCGGTTCTCACGGTTCCAGTCGCTCTCGCCGTGCCGGATCAGGACGAGCGTGCTCAGCGGATCGCTCCGAGGACGGCCCGCCTGGCGGCCGCCGTCACGCCGGCCCGGGCCACGATCCCGGCCATCTCGTCGACCTTGAGCGAGGCTCCCCCGACGAGCGCCCCATCGATCGACGGCTCGCCCAGGAACTCGCCGGCCGAGGCCGCCGTGACGCTCCCGCCGTACAGCACGGGCAGGTCGGCGGCGTCGATGGCGAACTCCGTCCCGAGCCCGGCATACGCCTGGCGGATCGCCTCGGCCATCGCGGCCGCGTCGGCGCCGCGGGCGGTTCGCCCGGTTCCGATCGCCCAGACCGGCTCATAGGCGACGACCAGCTGGGCCTTCGATAAGGCGCCGGGGTCAGCGGCGAAGCGGGCCAGGCAGCCGCGGACCTGCTCGGCCACGACGGCCTCGGCCCTGCCCGCTTCCCGCTCGGCCAGCTGCTCGCCGACACACAGGATCGGTCGCAGACCGACCTCGATCGCCCGGGCCAGCTTCTGGCCGATCAGCTCATCCGTCTCGCCCGCGTCGCGCCGCCGCTCCGAGTGGCCGACGATCACCCAGTCGGCCAGCCCGACCAGCATCGGGGCACCGATCTCGCCGGTGTAGGCCCCGCTCAGCTCGTGGTGGACGTTCTGGGCCCCGACCCCGACGCCGGCCCCGGCCGGGCTCGCGGCCAGGGCGTCGCGGACCGCGGCGAGGCAGACGAACGGCGGGCAGATGACCCGCTCGACATCGGGCACGTCCGTCCGGGCCGCGAGGAGGCCGGCCAGCTGGCCGGCATCGGCCGGGGTCGTGTGCATCTTCCAGTTGGCCGCGATGACGACGGGTCGCATCAGTGGATCATGCCAGAGCGGCCGAATCCCGATCTGCGGACAGGTCCTCGATCCGCTCCAGCGCGCGCTGGACGGTCGAGCGATGGAGGTTGAGGGCCTGGCCCAGCTCGGCAATCGTTGCCTCGGGCGTCGCCCGCCGAGCGGCGGCGGTCGCCCGGATGACCCCCGGCTGATCCGACAGCCGGCCGTCGGCCTCGAGCCGGTCGATCGCGGCGAGCTGCCGGCTGGCCGCCTGGACCGAGCGCTGGAGGTTGGCCGATTCGGCATTGATCACCCGGTTGAGCTCGCCCCGGACGGCCCGCGAGACCTGGCGCGCCTCGAGCTCGAGGATCGCCGGGCCGGCCCCGATCCGGCGCAGGAAGGTGCCGATCGTCTCGGCGCTCTTCCAGGTGACGACACCCCGGCCCCGCCGCAGCCGCCACGACGCCGGCAGGCCGAGCTGGGCGAGCCGGGCGGCCAGGACCGGGGCCTCGTCCGGGTCGAGCACGAACTCGAGGTGGGCCCGGCCGGCCGACAGGCTGAGCGATCCGCGGGCCAGGAAGCGACCCCGGAGCCAGGCGAGCCGGCAGTGGTCGGCCGCGGCGGCCCAGTCGAACGGGTCGCCGGCTGGCTCCGGTCCGCCCGGAAGGCCGCCCGGGGCGGCCGCGTCGGACAGGCGGACGTGCTTCGCCCGGCGCCGGCTGCCGGACTGCGGGGCGTGCTCGGCGTCGCGGCCGAGGCGGACCGCCAGGCGGGCGATCGACGGCTCGCGGGTGATCAGGCCGCGCCCGAGGCCAAGAGACTCGGCCACCCGATCGCAGGTCCGCTGGGGATCAATCGCCGCGAGCTCGGCCCGGAGCGCGGCGACCAGGTCGCGGTCGGACGTGCTCACGCCGAGCGGGCGACGCCGTTCCGGCGACGGGCGGCGCCCTCCCGTTCGGCGATCCGCAGGATTGCCGCGGCCAGCCGTTCGGGATCGTGGTGGATCGGGCTGGCCGGATCGACCAGGTCATCGAGGACCAGCCTTGGTGGCCGGCTGCCGGCCGGCGGCCAGCGCAGGCGGACCGTCTCGCGCCCGGCCGGCCCACTCCCGGCGGCCGGCGTCCGGTTGTTGGCCAGGACGATGTCGACGATCCCCTCGGCCGTGTGGCGCTCCAGTGCCTCGACGTGATCGGCCAGGTCGAAGCCCTCGGTCTCGCCGGGCTGGGTGGCGACGTTGCAGACGTAGATCCGGAGCGCCGAGGAGGCCGCCAGGGCGGCCTGGATGTCGGGCACGAGGAGGCTCGGCAGGATGCTCGTGAACAGGCTGCCCGGGCCGATGACGATCAGGTCGGCCTCGGCGATGGCGGCCAGGGCGTCCTCGCAGCCGGGGACGTCTTCAGGGCTCAGCCAGACCCGGTCGAGCTCGGTCGTCCGGCCAACCCGCGACTGGCCCTCGACCAGGGATCCGTCGCGCCGGGTGCCCTTGAGGGTGACCGGCGTGGCCGTCGCCGGAACGACCTGTCCGCGCACGGCGAGGACCTGGTTCATTCGCCGGACGCCTTCCTCGAAGTCGCCCTGCTCGACCCCGGTCATGGCGGCGATCAGGAGGTTGCCGAGGGCGTGCCCGGCCAGGCTCGTCGGGCCGGTCTCGCCGGGAAAGCGGTACTGCAGCAGCTCGCTCATGACCGGCTCGGCATCGGCCAGGGCGACGAGGCAGTTGCGGATGTCGCCGACCGCCGGCACGCCGAGCTGGTCGCGCAGCTTGCCCGACGAGCCACCGTCGTCGGCCACGGTCACGATCGCGGTCAGGTTGCTGGTGTGCTCCTTCAGGCCCCGGAGCAGGGTCGACAGCCCATGTCCCCCGCCGAGCGCGGCGATCTTCGGGCCGCGGGCCAGGAAGCGCTTCTGGTAGATCAGCTCGACCAGGGGCTGCTCGTCGTCGCGCGAGCGATAGGGCCCCATCAGGACCTGGAGGACCCGGTACGAGCCGTAGGCGAAGATCGAGATCCCGAAGGCCGCCAGGATGAACCCGCGCACGACGTAGGGCAGGAACTGGAGGGTGACGACGTACAGGACGCCCTGGAGCGGGCCGTCGACGCTGCTGTCGCGGTACAGCTGGCGCAGGGCGAAGGCGCCTCCGAGGGCGAGGCCGAGCTCGCCGATGAACACGACGAGGAGCCAGCGCTTGATCCCCACGCCCGAGGCGAACCAGCGCCGGAGGCCGGCGATCTCGCCCAGGCGGCGTCGAACGCTCACGCCCGGTCGAGCTCCCGGTGGAAGACCGAGACGGCCCCGAAGTCGGCCTCCCGGAGCCAGGCCGCCAGCGCCTCGGCAATCGCGATCGACCGATGGTAGCCGCCGGTGCAGCCGATCCCGATCGTCAGCCGGGTCTTGCCCTCGCCGACATAGGCCGGGATGGCGAACGTCAGGAACTCGGCCAGGAAGGCCAGGAAACGCTCGGTGACGGGCTGGCCGAGGACGTAGTTCCGGACAGCCTCGGTCAGGCCCGACTGCTGGCGGAGCTCCTCGATGTAGTACGGGTTCTGCATGAACCGGACGTCGAAGACCAGGTCGGCCTCGAGCGGGACCCCGAACTTGAAGCCGAAGCTGATCAGCTGGATCGCCAGGCGATCGGTTGCCTGCTGCTCGCCCAGGTGGGCGAAGATCCGCTCGCGCAGCTCGCGCAGGGACAGGTCCGAGGTGTCGAGGACGACGTCGGCCTCGTCCCGAACGGGATCGAGCACCCGGCGCTCCTCGGCGATCGAGCTGGCAATCCCGCGCTGGTCGGCCAGGGGATGGCGGTGGCGGGTCTCGGAGAAGCGCCGGATCAGGACCTCGTCGCGGGCCTCGAGGAAGAACACCTGGGGCACGATCCCCCGTCCCTCGAGCGCGCCCCGTACGGCGGCCAGGGCGAGGGAGGCGTTGCCGGCCCGCACGTCGAGCACGATCGCCACCCGCTCGAACCGCTCGCGGTCCTCCGATACGAGCTCGGCCAGGTCCGGCAGGAGCTCACCCGGCAGGTTGTCGACGCAGGTGTAGCCGAGATCCTCGAACAGCTTCGTCGCGGCTGTCTTGCCGGCCCCCGAGAGCCCGCTCAGGATCACGATGTGCTGATCCGGGGGCGGCGTCCCCGGCTCGGCCTCGGTCATCGACCGGAGCGCTTGATCGCCAACCTGGTCAGCTCGGTCAGGATGATCATCGTGACGGCCAGGACCGACGGGCTGACCAGGTCGCCGCCCGGGGTCACGATGAAGGCGAAGGCGGCGATCCCGAGCAGGAGCATCCGCCGGTTCTTGGACATCCAGCTGGAGCTGATGATCCCGACCAGGGCGAGGCCGTACAGGATGATCGGGAACTCCATGATCAGCCCGAAGGCCAGGAACAGGGTCGTCACGAAGTCGAAGTACGGCCCGGCCGCGATCCCGTTGACCAGCTGCGAGTCGGTGAACCCGAGCAGGAAGGAGATCGCGAAGGGCAGCACGAGGAAGGCGATCAGGACGCCGATGGCGAAGAGCACGAGCGCCAGCGGGATCCACGGCCGGATCGTCTTGCGCTCGGCCTGGGTCAGGCCGGGGGCAATGAATGCCCACAGCTGGTAGAGCAGGATCGGCATCGCCAGGATGATCCCGATCGTCAGCGAGATCTTGATCTGGATGAAGAACGCGTCGCCCGGACCGAGGATCTGGGCCTTGTGGCCGGGCAGCTGGTCGAGCAGGTAGTTCCGGACCGTCGTGGCCGAGAACCAGCCGACGACGCTGGCCACGAGCACGGCCAGGATCGACTTGAAAACCCGGCTGCGCAGCTCGTTCAGGTGGTCGAGCAGGGGCATCACCGCGGACTCGGTCGGGGGTGCGCTGACCACCGTGCCTACCGCGGGCGGGGGTCCTCCCGGCAACGCTTCATCGGCCATCGAGCAGGCTCAGTCCCTTGGTGCCCCGACGACCGGTCAGGAAGCGGACGGCGAACCCGGGGACTCGGTGCTGGCCTCGGGCGCGACCGATGCATCGGGCATCGCCGCGGCCATCGGCGCGCCGATCACGGAACCGGGCGCCTCGACGGGCGGAGGCGGCGGTGCAGCCTCGGGTGCTGCCACCGGGGCGGCGGCCATCGGCGCGGCGCCGGCCACGAGTGGAGCCGCTGCCGCGACGGCAGCAACCGGAGCGACGGCCGCTTCCGGAGCGTTGTAGGCCTGCGCGGCGGACGTGGTGTAGACCGGCGGCGGCGGCGCGTAGGCCGGTGCCTGGGGGGCGGGAGCCGCGTCGACGTGGGCGGTGTCGGTGATGTCGCTGGCAGCCTTGCGGAACTCCTTGATGCTCTTGCCCAGGGCCGCCCCGACCTCGGGCAGCTTGCCCGGGCCGATCACGATCAGGGCAATGACCAGGATGATGATCAGGTGGATTGGCGATAGGGTGGGCATCTTCTTGACCTCGCTGCAACGGCCGGACTCGACGACCGATCGACCTTGATCGATACGGATCAGGGTCGTCTATGGATCAGCTTCGCTCGTACGATAGCACGGGCATCGCCAAAGTGGTCGACCAATTCCGGGCGGCCTGGGCGATGCGCTCGGCCGGGTCCGCCGGGCGATTCGAGCCGGCCCCGGCGGACTCGTCGAGGGCCGCCCGGGCGATCCCCCGCGAGACGTTGACGAGCAGGCCGCCGCCCGGCCCCTCGCCCGCCGGAGCCGCCGTGGCCGGACCGGACGAGAGCACCGGCTCGACTTCGCCACCCTGCGCCCCGACGCCCGGCACGAGAAAGCCCAGGCCGGGCGCCAGGGCCCGGATCCGGGCGAGCTCGCGGGGGGCCGTCGCACCGACGACCAGGCCGACCGTGCCCCCCGGGCCCCAGCCCGCGACGATCCGGGCGATCCGTTCGTGGAGCGGTTCCGGGCCATCCGGTGCGGGCCCGATCCAGGTCACCGGCGAGGGGCAGTCCCTGGAGCTCGTCCGAGCCGGGGTTCGAGGTCCGGCAGAGGACGTACGTGTAGCGATCGGTTCGCTCGAGGAACGGGGCCAGGCCCTCTGCGCCGACGTACGGGTTGGCCGTGATCGCGTCGCTGCCGAGCTGGTCGAACAGGGCCACGGCCTGGCGGGCCGCCGTCGAACCGATGTCTCCCCGCTTGGCATCGGCCACGAACAGGATCCCGCCGGGCAGGTCGGCCCGGATCCGCTCGAGGGCCGCGATCCCGGCCGAGCCGAACGCCTCGAAGAAGGCCAGGTTCGGCTTGACTGCGGCGGCATACGGTGCAGCGGCTTCGACGAGCAACCGGCAGAACCGCTCGATCCCGTTGACCGTGGGCGGAAAGCCATCAGGCAGGGCGGCCGGATCCGGATCGAGCCCGAGGCACAGGACCGAGCCGACCTGGGCCGTCCGGGCCGCGAGCCGCTCGAGGTAGCTCGCCATCAGGACGGGCTGGCCGACGGGCCGGGCGAACCGCTCGGCGAGGCGGGGCTGGGCGACGGCGTTGCCGGCGGCGGCGTCGCCGGCAGCTGATCGGGCGGGATATACCAGGAGGCCCCCGAGCTCGCGTCGAGGCCGCTGTACTCGGTCACGTCGGGCAGCTGGCTCACGGTCCACGACGGTCCCGAGCCCGTCAGCCCGATCATTCGCAGGTCGACGATCTGGCCCGAGATGTGGAGGTAGGCGATCGCATCGCCGCGGGGCGACCAGACCGGCGCCCAGGAGCTGCCGTCATTGGTCAGCCGGAGTACCTCGGCGCCGGTCCGGGCGTCGAGGATCGCGACGTCCGTTCCCTCGGGCGTCTGGCGGGTCGCCGCGACGTAGCGGCCGTCCGGCGACCAGGAGGGGTGCATGTAGCCCGGGGCACCGAAGGCGCTGCCCTTGCCGGTCGCCGGGTTGTAGGTCCAGATCTGGGGCAGTCCGCGCTGGCCGTCGCGGCCGTTCCGGACGTACAGGAGGAGCTTGCCGTCGGGTCGCCAGGCGGCATCCTGGTGGCCGTAGGGCGGGTTCTCCGGCAGGTTCGGCTTGGTCAGCTTCTTCGTGCTCGTGTTGAACAACTGGAGCACGACGTCGCTGTTCGTCGGATCGGGCGCGTCGGAGAAGAGGGCCACGGTCTTGCCGTCGGGTGACACGGCCGGGTCGATCAGCCAGTAGAACCAGGTGTAGCCGTTCTTCCGGAAGCGCCCGTTCAGGAGCGGCTGGATCGTCTGGCCATCGGGCGAGATCCGGGTCAGGGTCGGCACGGTCATCGTGTACTTGGCCGGTCCCGTGTTCGGCTGCGGAAAGACGCCCTGCTGGGAGTTCGTCTGGATGTAGTAGATCCACTTGCCGTCGGGCGACCAGGTCGCCGAGGACGCCCCACCGCTCGTGGTCAGCTGGGTGGCCTGGCCGTTGGTCTGGATCCAGACGTTGCCGGCCTTGACGTAGACCAGGCTGCCCGGGATGTTCGCCTTGGGATCGGTGCACCACGACGTTCGACGGAGCCGGGGTGGCATTGATCTGGACCTGCCCGCCACCGGCACCTCCCCCGCCGCCGTTTCCGCTGGACTTCGAGGCGAGCGAGATCGGGATCCAGCCGGCGAAGATGGCGCCGGTCACCAGCGCGATCACCAGCAGGAATACCGCCGCGATCGTCGGGGCGACGAGGCCGGTCCGGGGCATCAGCCCGTAGGGATCCTGCGGAGCGCGGCGCGGTCCAGGGGCGTTGCCCTGATCGGCCATCAGGCGATTCCTCCGGCGGTTGCGCTGAGCGCATCGAGGGCCGGCAGCCGGGGCTCGGCGGTCGTCCCGAGCGGGCTGCCTCCGGCGAGCCGGGCGACGACGGCGGCGTTCGAACCGGACGGGGCCGCGTCCCGGATCTCGAGCTGGAGCGACTCGTAGCCGCCGAACGAGCGGATCACGGGCCGGGCGACGACATCGAGCCGATCGCCTTCGTGGACGAGGATCGCCAGCTCGGTCCAGCCGAAGGCGATCCCATCGATCACGTCGAGGCGGCGCTTCAAGGTCAGCTGGGTGTGGCCGCCGGCGGCCGCCCGGACCCGGGTCACGGTCAGCCCGGCCACGACGATCAGCGGATCCGGATTGCCCGGGCCGGTCGGGGCGAGACGGGCGAGGTCGGCCACGAGCCCGTAGTCCAGGCCGATCGCCGGGAGCACGAGCTCGACATTCAGTCCGGCCGGGCCGGCCTTGGCCTCACCCAGGCCGGCCGCCGCCAGCTCGAGGAAGCGGGTCCCGGAAGGCGTCCCAGTTTTCGGCCGGAAGCTCGAGTCCGGCCGCCCCCGGATGACCGCCATGCCGGGTCAGGAGGTCATCGCAACTTGCCAGGATGGCCGCCAGGTCCACCCCTCCGGCACTCCGGCAGGAGGCCCGGATCACTCCGTCGAGCTCGGTTCCGACGACCGCCGGGCGGCCCCGTTCCTCGACCAGGCGGGCCGCGACCAGGCCCAGGACGCCGACCGGCCAGGGCCCCTGGATCACGGTCGCGGCGGCGTCGCCGGGCTCCGAGGCGACCGCGGCATTCGCTTCATTGACGGCCTTCCGGGTCAGCGCCCGGCGATCGAGGTTGTTCGCTTCGAGCCGCTCGGCCAGCTCGGCGGCCTCGGCCGGGTCGTCGGTCAGGAGCAACGCCGCCGCGTCGGCTGCGCTGCCGACCCGGCCGGCGGCGTTGAGCCGGGGCGCGATCACGAAGGCGACGGTCTCAAGGTCGGCGGTGGCCGGCGACTGCCCGGCCCGGGCAAGGAGCGCCGCCAGGCCGACCAGGGGCGCCGTCCGGAGGCGGTCCAGCCCCAGCCGGGCGATCGCCCGGTTCTCGCCCAGGATCGGAGCCACGTCGGCGACCGTGCCGATCGCGGCCAGCTCGGCCAGGTTCCGGGCGAACTCGGGACCACCCGGCAGGTCGGCCAGGAGGAGCTGGGCAACCTTGAAGGCGACGCCGCTCCCGGCCAGGCGATCGTCGGGATAGGTCGCGCCCGGGCCGGTGGGGATTGACCAGGGCGAGGCAGGCCGGGGGGACGTCGGGCACCCGGTGGTGATCCGTGACCAGGACATCGATCCCCCGCTCGGCCGCCTCGGCCACCTCGGCGCTGCTCGACGAGCCGGTGTCGACCGTGATGATCAGCCGATGCCCGGCGGCCGCAGCACGCTCGACTGCCGGGCGCGAAAGGCCGTGGCCTTCGTCGAGCCGGCTGGGGACGTAGGGCTCGGCCACCAGCCCGAACCGGCGCAGGGCCCGGACCATGACCGCCAGGCCGGTCAGCCCGTCGGCGTCGAAGTCCCCGAAGACCAGGCTGCTCTCGCCCTGCTCGCGGGCTCGCCGGAGCCGGTCGAGCAGGATCTCCGCGTCTGGCAGGAGGGCCGGATCATGGAGGCCCGCCTCGGCCGGGCCGAGGTAGTCCTCGAGCCGTTCGGCCGTGTCGATCCCGCGACCGGCGAGCAGTCCGGCGATCCGCTCGGACAGGCCGAGCCGGCCGGCCCGCTCGGCGAGCCCGGGGTCCAGCACGATCGGCTCGCTGAGGCGCCAGCTGAAACGAGGTTCGAGCATCGTCCTAGGCTGCGCGCGGGGACTTCATCGGGACTTCACTTCGTCTGCACTCGACGTTCGACCAGCTCGTCGCGTGACGCGGGTGGTCAGCCAGGCCTTGGCCGGCGACCACCTCAGGCAACGGGGCGGCGAGCGGGCCGGACGACCGGGCTGCGACCGCGCCGCCGGTCGTCGCGGTTCTGCCAGACGACCAGAAGCGGGCTCGCGTTGAAGATCGACGAGTAGGTGCCCGAGACGATCCCGATCAGAAGGGCAAGCACGAAGTACTGGGTCGCAGAGCCGCCGAACAGGAGCAGGGCCGAGAGGGTGAGCACGACGGTCAGGCTGGTGTTGATCGAGCGGCCGAGGGTCTGCAGGATCGAGTGATTGACGATCTGCTCGAACGGCTCGCCGGCGTGACGCGACTTGTTCTCCCGGATCCGGTCGTAGACGACGATCGTGTCATGCACGCTGAATCCGATCACGGTCAGCATTGCGGTGATGAACAGGGCGTCGATCTCGACCCGGAAGAACGTGCCGAGGATGGCGAAGGTGCCGACGACGACGATCACGTCATGGAGCAGGGCGACGAGGGCCGTGGCCCCGAACTTCACGTCCCGGAAGCGGAAGGTCATCCAGGCCAGGATCCCGATCGAGCCGAGGATCACCAGGATGACGGCCTGCTGGGTCAGCTCCTGGCTGATGACCGGCCCGACCGTGGTCAGGGTGCGCTGGGACTCGATCGGACCGAGCTCCGCCTGGAGGGCCGTGGCGAGCTCGCCGAAGACCCCGGTCGTGGGCAGGGCCGAGCCGCCGTCGGAGACCGACCCACCGCCGGTGACGGGCGTCGCCGATGAAGCGGGCCGGACGACCGACAGGGACGCCGCGGGACTGGCCCCGGGCGACGGGCTGGCCCCCGGCGGCAGCGCTCGGGCTCGGCCCGGCGCTGGCCGTCGGGCTTGAGCTCGCTGCCGGGCTGGCCGCTGCCGAGCTGCTCGCCCCGGCCGAAGCGCCGGCGAGCTTCCGGCGCTCGGACCCGGCGATCCGCTGGGCGAGGGCGACCCGCTCGGAGACGGGCTGGCCGACGGGCTCGTCAGCGGGGTCAGCTTCGTCCGGATCTCGAAATAGCCGTCGCTCGTCGAGAGGACTTCGGCGTCGTGGACGCCGTTTGCAACCAGGACCTCCGTGACCTGGTTGGCCGTCACGGACGGATCCGCGAACTTGATCTCCCAGTTCGTGCCACCGGTGTAGTCGATCGAGAACTGCAGCCCGACCGCCCCGTTCGTGATCGGGGTCAGGAGGATGAAGATCAGGCCGGGGATCGTGAGGATGGCCGAGATCAGGAAGAACCAGCGGCGTTTGCCGATGATGTCAACCACGCGCACGCGCCTCGCGCCGCGCCGGCCGGCCGGCGCCGAACCGGCCCAGGAACTCGTCCTCGCGGACGCCGAACAGGCCGGCTCGCTGGAACGCCGGAACCCGCACGACCCAGCGCAGGATCGTCCGGGTGACGACGATCGCGGTGAACATCGAGACGAGGATGCCGATGATCAGGACGAGGGCGAAGCCCTTGATCGTCGGCGAGCCGAAGGCGTACAGGATCGAGGCCGTGATCAGGCTCGACACGTTCGAGTCGAGGATCGAGTTCCAGGCCCGGCTGAAGCCGGCTTCGATCGCCGAGACGAGCGACTTGCCGCCGCGCAGCTCCTCCTTCGTCCGCTCGAAGATCAGGATGTTGGCGTCGACCGCCATGCCGATCGACAGGACAAAGCCGGCGATCCCGGCCAGGGTCAGGGTCACCGGGATGAACCGGAAGATCGCATAGACGACGAGGGCGTAGTAGAGCAGGGCCCCGTCGGCCACGAGCCCGGCAGGCGGTAGTAGAGGGCCATGAACAGGAACACGAGGGAGATCCCGATCGCCCCGCCGAGAAGGCTCTGGGACAGGAATGCCGCGCCCAGGGTCGCGCTGATCGTGGTTCCCTGGACGAGGGTGATCGGGAACGGCAGCGAGCCGTACTGGAGGACGGTGACCAGGTTGTTGACCTCGGTCTGGGCGCTCGCCCCGGCGCCGACCGTGATCTCGCCGTGGCCGTTGGGGATCGCCGAGTTGATGCTCGGCGCGGAGATGACCGTGCCATCCAGGACGATTGCGAAGAAGTTGCCCACGTTGTTCGTCGTGTAGGTCCCGAACTTGGCCGCGGCGTCCGAGGTCAGGTCGAACTGCACGACGGGCTGGCCATTCTGGTCGACCGCCGCCGTGGCCGAGGTGATCGCCGTGCCGTCAAACAGCGGGACGAGGCTCGGATCATCGGGCAGCGGGTTGTTCTGGGTGACCCCCGTCGGGCCGCTGGTCGGGTTCGTGCTCGCCGTGCCGTACGTCTCCGGCGGGAGCGGGATGAACTCGAGGACACCCGTGGTGCCGACGAGCTGGGTGATCTCGTTCACGTCGGTCGCGCCCGGGCAGCGACACCACGATCCGGTCGGTGCCCTGGGTCACGACCTCCGGCTCGGACACGCCGATCGAGTTGACCCGTCGCTCGATGATGTCCCGGATCGTGTTCATGTCGTAGGCCGTGGGGCTCTTGCCGTTGATCGGCTGGGCCTGGTATTCGACCTGAACGCCACCCTGGAGGTCGAGCCCGAGCTTCGTCTCGACGACCCGGCCGCCCGTGGTCGAACCGACCAGGCCGGGCAGCTTGAGATCCGGCCAGAAGACGAGGATCAGGGCGATGACCCCGATGATGACAATCAGGAAGGGAGCCGCTCTGCGCATCGCGGCGGACAATAGCAGAAGAGGTCGGTCCTAGGCCTCCAGGGCCTCCTTGATCCGCCCGGCAAGGGCAGGCCCGATGCCGGGCACGGCGGCGATCTGCTCGACTGGAGCCTCGCGCACCCGCTTGGCCGATCCGAAGACCCGCAGGAGCGCTCGCTTGCGCTTCGGGCCGACCCCGGGCAGCTCGTCGAAGGCCGACCGGATCGAGGCTTTCGCCCGGAGGTCGCGGTGGTACGTGATCGCGAAGCGATGGGCCTCGTCCCGGAGGCGTTGGACGAGGTACAGGGCGGCCGATGTCTGGGGCAGGAGGATCGGTTCGGACCGGCCGGGCAGGAACAGCTCCTCGCGCTCCTTGGCCAGGCCGGCCAGCGGCGATGTCGTCCAGGCCGAGCTCGGCAAAGACCTCGGCGGCCGCACTGACCTGGCCCTTGCCGCCGTCGACGATCACCAGGTCGGGCAGGCGCCAGCGGAGCTCCTCGGCGTTGCCCTCCTCGGCATCGGCGGCTCGCCGGAACCGGCGGCGGAGGACCTCCTGGTGGCTGGCGAAATCGTTCGGGCCCTTGGACCGTCTTGATCCTGAACCGGCGGTACTCGCCCGTGCGGGGCTTGCCGTCCTCGAACACGACCATGCTGGCGACCGACTGCTTGCCCTGGAAGTTGCTGATGTCGTAGCACTCGATTCGCATCGGCGGGTTAGCCAGGCCGAGCGCTTCGGCCAGCTCGGTCAGGGCCCCGAGGGTCTTGCCCTGGTCGGCCAGCCAGCGGACCTGCTCGCGGGCGAGCGTCTCGGCGGCGTTCCGCTCGGCGAGCTCGAGCAGCTGCCGCTTCTCGCCCCGCCGCGGCGCCCGGAGATGGACCGCCCCGGCCCGGCGCTCGGCCAGGAACTGCTCGAGGTCGGCCGCATCGGGGGGCAGGTTGCGGACGAGGATCTCGGGCGGCACGGTTGCGGCCCTGGCATAGAACTGGAGCAGGAAGCCGGACAGGACCTGGTCGTCAGAGACGTCCCGGGGGGCCTCGAGGAGGTACACGTCGCGCCCGATCATGGCCCCGTCGCGGACCACGAACAGCTGGACGGCCGCCTGGTTGTCCTGGCGGGCAAGGCCGACGAGGTCGAGCGCCGTCCGGGCGAAGGCGGCCATCTTCTGGCTCTCCATCGTCCGCTCGATCGCCCGGACCTTGTCCCGCAGGGCGGCCGCCCGCTCGTAGTCGGTCCGTTCCGAGGCCACCTCCATCTCGCCCTTCAGGCCCTTGACCAGGGCTTCCTGGTGGCCCTCGAGGAACAGCTCGATCTGGGCGATGTCCCGGCCGTAGGCCTCCTTCGAGATCGCCTCGATGCAGGGGCCCTGGCAGCGCTTGATGTGGTACAGCAGGCAGGGCCGGGCGAGGGCGCGCTTGCCCTCGGTGATATCGATCGTGCAGGTCCGGAACGGGAACAGGCGCCGGATGAGGTTCATCGACTCGTCGACCGATGAAGCCGAGGCGTACGGCCCGAAGTAGCGGCTGCCGTCATTGACCAGCTTGCGCGTCCGTTGGACCCGGGGGAAGTCATCGGCCAGGGTCAGCTTGATGTACGGGTAGCTCTTGTCGTCCTTGAGCCGGACGTTGAAGCGGGGCTGGAAGCGCTTGATCAGGTTTGCTTCGAGCAGGAGCGCCTCGGATACGGAGTCGGTCAGGGTCGTCTCGAGGTCGGCCACCCGGTCGATGACGCTCCGGATCAGGTGGGCCTCTCCGTCCGGACTCTGCTTCTGCCAGTAGCTCCGGACCCGGTTGCGGAGGCTCTGGGCCTTGCCGACATACAGGACGATTCCGCGGGCGTCCTTCATCAGGTACACGCCCGGGCCGGTCGGGCAGGTTGGCCAGGGTCGCCTCGAGCTGGGGGGTCACGGTTCGATCGTACCGCGCAGTCCGCGAAGGGATCGGCGCGGGCCCAGGCGCCGCGGGGGCCGACCCGGCTCGTCGGCTAGGCAGCGGCGGGTCAGGCCGTGGTGATCGTCCGGTGAGTGGGCCAGGCGATGCTCGACTGGGTGATCCCCGATCCAGCCCTGACCTTGCAGCTTGAGCGGCTGGCGCCGACCAGCGGGCAGCCGCGACGGCGCCGCCGGGGCCGATCCTGTGCATTGCCCCGGCGGGCAGCGGCAAGACGACGACGCTGATCGCCCGGATCGCCTGGCTCGTCGCCGCGGGGTTGGATCCCGGGCGGCATCCGGGCGATCACGTTCAACCGTCGGGCGGCCCTCGAGCTGGCCACCCGGCTGGACGAGGTGCTGGGGACGCTCGGCTGGGGTCGGCGGGTCCTCGCGGGTCCAGACGTTCCATGCCCTCGGCCTGGAGATCGCCCGCGATGCACTGGCCGGGCGGGCACGGTCGGTCGAGCGGGCCGCCGTGCTCGGCCGCGATCCTGCCCCGGGCCGAGCCCCGCCGAGCTGGCGGCGCTGGACACGGCGATCTCGAGGCTCAAGGTCGACTTCGGGGTCACGGCCGGCGAGGTCGGGGCGGATCCCGGGCGAGGCCCGCTTGCCCGGCTGTTCATTGACTACCAGGAGCGCCTGGCGACGGCGGGCGCCGTCGACTTCGACGACCTGATCCTCGACGCCATCGAGGCGCTCGAGGCCGATCCGGCGCTCCTCGTCCGATGGCGGGCTCGCTGCGCCCATCTCCTCGTCGACGAAGTCCAGGACGTGGACCGGGCCCAGCTCGAGCTGGCCCTCCGGCTCGCTGCCCCGGCCAACCGGATCTTCCTCGTCGGGGACGACGACCAGTCGATCTACGGCTGGCGCCTGGCCGACGTCCGGCGGATCCTCGACCTCGATGCCCGCCTGCCCGGGCTGCGGAGGGTCCACCTCGTTACGAACTACCGCTGCCCGCGGCCCGTCGTCGAGCGCGCGGCCCGCCTGGTTGGCCACAACCGCGAGCGGTTCCCGAAGGTCATCCGGGCCGGCCCGTCCGCTGCCGGCCGGCTGGTCCTGGCGCCGGACGGCGACGACGACCACGAGCGGATCGGGCGGGCGATCGACAGCTGGCCCAACGACGGCTCGACCCGGGCGATCCTGGCCCGGACGAACCTCGAGCTCGGCCCCGCTGCGGCCGCGGCGGTCGAGCGCGGGATCGCGTTCCGGGCGACCGACCTCCGCCTGCCGCTCGAGGATCCCGGCCTCGACGAGCTGCTCGCCCGCCTCGTGTCCGGGGCGGCCGACGAGCCTGGGTTGCCGCTCCTGGTCCTGCTCGGTCGCCTCCGGAGTCCGGGCGCCCCGGGCCCATCGGCGGCGCTCCTCGGCTGGGCGCCGCGCTTCCGCGACGCGCCGAGCCTGGCCGAGGCCGTCCGGGATCAGCGGGATCGATTGCGACGGCTCCGCCGGGACGATGCCGGGCTGACCCTGGCCACGGCCCACGCGACGAAGGGCCTCGAGTTCGACCACGTGATCGTCCTGCACGACGACGATCGCTTCCCCAGCCGGCGGGCGCTCGACGAGGCAGCCGACCCGGCCCGGGCCCTCGAGGAGGAGCGCCGCCTGGCCTACGTTGCCTGGACCCGGGCCCGCCGCTCGCTCACCCTGCTGTTCGACCCGGCGGCGCCGTCGCGCTTCCTGCTCGAGGCGTTCGGCCGCAACGAGCTCGGTCGATGAGCGTCCGGCCCGCAGCCTGGAACCAGCCCTTGATCAGGCCTCGGGGGCCGCCCAGTCGCGCCGGTTCAGCTCCCGGATCAGGCGATCGATCGCCTCGAGCAGAGGCTCCGTCACCTCCGCCGGCAGGGCATCACGGATCGAATCCTTGGGGCCGAAGGCGGCCCTCGCCCGGGCGCTGGCGGCCCGCAGATCGGCCAGGTCGCCGTCCCGCAGACGGGCGGGCAGCGGGGCCAGGAAGGCGACCCAGCGGGCCTGCTCGCGGGCCTCGGCCGCCGCCAATGCCGCGTCCGCTGCCCGGGCCGCGATCAGGCCACGCTCGTCGATCGGGCCGAGCTGGTGTCGGGGTACGCCGGGACCGCCGGTCGACCGCTCGCTCACGACCGGCTGCTGACGGCCCGCTTCCGAGGCGCCTCGATCGGCAGGGCGATCGCCTCGCGGACCGGCGGCCCGAGCGCGCCCCGGCCGCCAACCGTTCGGCCGGCATCATCGGCAAAGGTGACCCCGCTGAGCGGGATCAGCGGCTCGCCCCGGAGGACCCGGCCGAGGTACTCGCCGGTCGCCGAGTCGGGCACCGCAGCGACCTGCTCCGGGGTCCCCTCGGCCACGATCCGGCCGCCCCGGAAGCCCCCGGCCGGGCCGAGCTCGATCAGCCAGTCGGCCGTCTTGATCACGTCGAGGTTGTGCTCGATCACGAGGACCGTATTGCCGTTGTCGACCAGCCGGTGGAGGACCTGGAGGAGCTTCTCGACGTCGGCGAAGTGAAGGCCCGTCGTCGGTTCGTCGAGGACGTACAGGGTCTTGCCGGTTGCCCGGCGCGACAGCTCCGTCGCGAGCTTGACCCGCTGGGCCTCACCGCCCGAGAGCGTCGTGGCGGGCTGACCGAGATGGACATAGCCAAGCCCGACATCGAACAGGGTCTGGAGCTTCGTCCTGACGTTCGGGACCGCGCTGAAGAACTCGAGCGCCTCCTCGATCGTCATCTCGAGGACGTCGGCGATCGAGCGGCCTTTGAACAGGATCTCGAGCGCCTCGCGGTTGTAGCGCCGGCCGTGGCAGACCTCGCACTGGACGTAGACGTCCGGCAGGAACTGCATCTCGATCTTCAGGATCCCATCACCCTTGCAGTTCTCGCACCGACCGCCCTTGACGTTGAAGCTGAACCGGCCCGGGCCGTAGCCGCGGACCCGGGCTTCGGGCACGCCGGCATAGAGCTCGCGGATCGGGCCAAACAGGCCGACGTACGTCGCCGGGTTCGAGCGGGGCGTCCGGCCGATCGGGCTCTGGTCGATCTCGATGATCTTGTCGATCTGGTCGACACCCTTGAGCGAGTCGTGCGGCCCCGGCTCATCGCGGGCGCCATTCAGCTGGCGGGCGACCTCGCGGTACAGGATCTCGGTCACCAGGGTGCTCTTGCCCGAGCCGGAGACGCCGCACACGGCCGTGAACGTGCCCAGTGGCACGCTGACGTCGAGGTTCTTCAGGTTGTGCGCCCGGGCGCCCTTGATCACGAGCTTCTTGCCGTTGCCCCGGCGTCGCTTGGCGGGAATCGGGACGGATCGCTCGCCGCGGAGGAATGCCCCGGTGATCGAGCGAGGGGCGGCCAGGAGCTGGTCGAGCGGCCCGTTCGAGATCACCTCGCCGCCGTGCTCCCCTGCCCCGGGCCCAATGTCGAGGACCCAGTCGGCCGTCCGGATCGTCTCCTCATCGTGCTCGACGACGAGGACGGTGTTGCCCAGGTCGCGCAGCCGGGTCAAGGTCGCGATGAGCTTGGCGTTGTCGCGCTGGTGGAGCCCGATCGACGGCTCGTCGAGGATGTACAGGACGCCCATCAGGCCGGCCCCGATCTGGGTCGCCAGGCGGATCCGCTGGGCCTCCCCGCCGGACAGGGTCGAGCTCGTCCGGTCGATCGTGAGGTAGTCGAGGCCGACATCGACCAGGAACCCGAGCCGGGCCGCGATCTCCTTGAGGAGCTGCCGGGCGATCGTCCGCTCCCGGTCGCTCAGGTGGCCGGACAGCTCCTCGGCCCAGGCCAGCGCATCCGCGACGGACAGGTTCGAGATGTCCCAGATGCTGCGGCCGACGACGGTCACGGCGAGGGCCTCGGGCCGCAGCCGCTTGCCGCCGCAGGTCGGGCAGGGCCGGGTCACCATGAACCGTTCCAGCTCCGTCTTGACGAAGTCCGAGTCGGTCTCCCGGTAGCGTCGCTCGAGGTTCGGGATGATCCCCTCGAAGCTGGCCGTGTAGGTGTTCTCGCCGCGCTGGTGGCGATAGCCGATCACGACCTGCTCACCTTTCTTGGCGTTGAGCAGGTAGTCGAGCGCCTCGGGTGGCAGGGACCCGACCGGGACATCGGGATCCCAGCCGTGGGCCCGGGTGACGGCCTCGACGACCTTGCCGAACCACGAGTCGGCCATCGGCATCCGCGACCAGGGCCGGAGCAGGGCGCCTTTCGAGACCGAGAGGGTCCTGTCCGGGACGACCAGGTCAGGATCGATCTCCAGGCGGGTGCCCAGGCCGGTGCAGGCCGGGCAGGCCCCGTGCGGCGAGTTGAACGAGAAGCTTCGGGGCTCGAGCTCGTCGATCGTCGTTCCGTCGTAGGGACAGGTGTACCGCTCGGAGTAGCGCCGCTCCTCGAAGTCGGGCGGCTCGCCCTCGCGCGGCGAGGCGGCGATCCCGACGACGCCCTCGCCCAGGCGCAAGGCGGTCTCGATCGAGTCGGCCAGGCGGCTGACATCCGGGTCGGCCAGGGCCTGGCCGGTGTCGGGGTCGATCGGCCGGCCCTCGGCGTCGCGCCGCCACTCGGCCGGAGCCTCGGCCCGGCGGACGACGAAGCGGTCGACGATCACCTCGATCGTGTGGCGCTTGTACTTGTCGAGCGTCGGCGCCTCGGCCAGGTCATACGCTTCGCCATCCACCCGAACCCGGACGAAGCCCTGCTTGCGGGCCGCCTCGAAGACCCGGTCGCCCTCGGTCTTGCGGTCCTTGATCAGCGGACCGAGGACGAGCAGCCGGGTGCCCTCGGGCAGGCGCAGGACCTGGTCGACGATCTGCTGGACGGTCTGGCGCTCGATCTCCCGGCCGCACTGGGGACAGTGCGGGTGGCCGACCCGGGCGAACAGGAGCCGAAGGTGATCGTAGATCTCGGTCACGGTCCCGACGGTCGAACGCGGATTCCGGCTCGAGCCCTTCTGGTCGATCGAGATCGCCGGGCTGAGCCCGTCGATCTGGTCGACATCCGGCTTCTCCATCTGGCCGAGGAACTGGCGGGCGTAGGCCGACAGGCTCTCGACGTAGCGGCGCTGGCCCTCGGCGTAGATCGTGTCGAAGGCCAGGCTGCTCTTGCCCGAGCCGGACAGGCCGGTGATCACCACCAGGCGGTCGCGCGGAAACGCGACGGTGATGTCCTTCAGGTTATGTTCGCGGGCACCGCGGACGACGAGCTGATCGGAGGGCACGCTCCCGATTGTACCCAATCGCGGACCATTCGAACAGGCGTTCTGTCTGGCGGGTCCGGCCTCAGCGACGCCGCCGCCCGGGTCGCTGCCCGGTCCGCTTGAGGACGTTCGGGGTGACCGTGTGATCCCACGTCGGCCGATCGATCCAGCGTGCCTGCCAGCCGCCCGCGTCCTCGTGCTCATCCCGAATGCCCGGCAGCCAGTCCGCGGCGGTCGCCGCGGTCGCCTCCTCGAGGGTCTCGGCGGGATCCTCGCCGCCCACGGCCACCACCTCGACCGAGGTGACCTCGAGAGCCGGCGCGCTGGCCGCGACCGAACGCTGGCCCGGCCGGCGGGTCGAGGTCGAGCGTGAGCCGGCCGATCCGGCGGGAACCCGGGGCTCCCGGGCCGCGGCCTCGGCGGCCCGCTCGACGGTGGTCGAGGCATCCTGGTCGAGGACCCGCAAGCGGATCTCGCGGATCTCGTCGCGGAGGGTAGCGGCCCGCTCGAACTCGAGGTTCTTGGCCGCATTGCGCATGTCGGCTTCCATCCGGACCAGGATCTTCTCGACCTGTTCGCGCGACTCCGCCCGCAGGTCGTGCGGCCCGAACCGGCCGGCCGGGCCCCCGGCGACGTAGACATCGGTCGATTCGGCCACCGCCCGGAGGCGCTGGTTGATGTCGTGGATCTCCTTGATGATCGTCGTCGGCTCGATCCCGTGCTCGCTGTTGTAGCGGGTCTGGACGGCCCGCCGGCGATCCGTCTCGTCGATCGCCGCACGCATCGACTGGGTGATCGTGTCGGCGTACATCACGACCATGCCGTTGGTATTGCGCGCCGCCCGGCCGATCATCTGGATGAGCGACCAGGCGCTCCGCAGGAAGCCCTCCTTGTCGGCGTCGATGATCGCCACGAGGGTGACCTCGGGCAGGTCGATCCCCTCGCGGAGGAGGTTGATCCCGACCAGCACGTCGAACACGCCCAGGCGCAGGTCGCGCAGGATCTGGACCCGCTCGAGGGTGTCGACCTCGCTGTGGAGGTACTGGACCTTGACCCCCAGCTCGCGCAGGTAGTCGGCCAGGTCCTCGGCCATCTTCTTGGTCAGGGTCGTCACCAGGGCCCGCTCGCCTCGCTCGACCCGGGCCCGGATCTCGTCGAGCAGGTCGTCGATCTGGCCTTCGGTCGGGCGAACCTCGATTTGCGGATCGACGATCCCGGTCGGCCGGATCAGCTGCTCGACGATCCGTTCGCTCCGCTCGAGCTCGTAGGGGCCGGGCGTGGCCGACATGTAGACCGCCTGGCGGACGGTCGCCTCGAACTCCTCGAAGGTCAGCGGCCGGTTGTCGAGGGCGGACGGCAGGCGGAAGCCGAAGTCGACGAGGATCTCCTTGCGGGTCCGGTCGTTCTTGTACATCCCGACGACCTGGGGGATCGTCATGTGGCTCTCGTCCACGACCAGCAGCCAGTCGGGCGGGAAGTAGTCGAGGAGGGTCCACGGCCGGCTGCCCGGATCGCGCCGGGCGAGGTGGCGCGAGTAGTTCTCGACCCCCGTGCAGTAGCCCAGCTCGCGCATCATCTCGAGGTCGAAGACGGTCCGCTGACGGAGGCGGGCCGCCTCGAGGGCGCGGCCCTGGGCCTCCATCTCGGCCGTCCGCTCCTCCATCTCGGCCTCGATGTCGACGAGCGCCTCCTTGAGCTTGTCGCCGGGCGTCACGAAGTGGGTCGCTGGATAGACGTTCAGGTCGTTCCGTTCGGCCAGCAGCTCGCCGGTCAGCGGATCGACCTCGGTGATCCGCTCCACTTCGTCGCCGAAGAACTCGACCCGGATCACCCGATCGTCCGAGGCGGGGACGAGCTCGAGCGTGTCGCCCCGGACGCGGAAGCGAGCCCGCTGGAGGGCCTGGTCGTTGCGCTGGTACTGGAGGTCGACGAGATGGCGCAGGACGGCATCCCGGCGGTACTGGCCACCCCTGCGCAGGCGCAGGACGGTCGCCCCGTAGTCGACCGGCGCGCCGAGGCCGTAGATGCAGCTGACGCTGGCCACGATGATCACGTCGCGCCGCTCGAACAGGGCGTGGGTCGCGGCATGGCGCAGCTTGTCGATCTCGTCGTTCCGGCTTGAGTCCTTCTCGATGTAGGTGTCCGACCGGGGCAGGTACGCCTCGGGCTGGTAGTAGTCGAAGTAGCTCACGAAGTACTCGACCGCGTTGTCCGGGAAGAACTCGCGGAACTCGGCGTAGAGCTGGGCGGCCAGGGTCTTGTTGTGGGCCAGGACGAGGGTCGGCTTCTGGTAGCGGGCGATCGCATTGGCGATCGTCCAGGTCTTGCCCGAGCCGGTCACGCCCAGCAGGGTCTGGTGGCGGACGCCCTTCTCGAGCCCGTCGACGAGGCGGGCGATCGCGGCCGGCTGGTCACCAGTCGGCTCGAAGTCGGCGACAAGGCGGAAGTCAGGCATGACGGGCGATCGGGTGCTCCTGCTGGGGCCTCAGGATAGCACTCCGAGCACGAACCGAACGGGCGTTCTGTCGCTCTTCCTTCCGTGAAGTTCCGACACGTCCTGCATCTGATGAATGTTGGCGACACCTCGGCAGACTGCTCGGCCACTCCTCTGCACTCGATGCAGGAAACGGTCCGCGTCGCTCGAGTCATCGGTCGAGCTCCTGCAGCCGGTGCCGGATCCCTGCCGGCCAGGGCGCCGATCGGTCGCCAATATTCATCTGATGCAGGCGCCTCGCCCCGACCAGGCGTGTGGCGGGCCGGGCACCGCGCGGGGCGCGCTCCGGCAACCGCGGCCCGACTACGGCTCCGCCGCCGGATCCGGGCGGACCTCGAGGCCCAGCTGGACGGCGAGCTGGGGGGCCAGGTCGAGCAGCTGACCGTGGTTGACGATCGCGCCCCGGAGGTTGTCGACGCCGATCAGCGAGCTCAGGCGGGCGCCCGACAGGTCGACCTTGGCGAGCCGGGCCTCGGTCACATTCAGCTCGCTGATCGAGCAGTCGCGGAAGCGCACCGCCCGGAGGGTGGCCCCCCGCGCGTCCACGGCACCGAGCTCGCAGCCCTCGAAGGCGACGTCATCCAGGTGGGCGCCGGAGAGGTTCAGGTAGTCGAGCTTGGTGCCCCGGAAGCGGACGGCAGTCAGGGTCGCTCCGGGCAGCTGCGACGGCACCCAGGCGACCGCCCGTCACGAGCGAATCGCGCCAGGTCGAATCGGCAAAGTCGACGCTCGCCCCGTGCGCGTCGGAGATCACTGAGCCGAGGATCCTGGCCCGGCGCAGGGACAACCCCTCGACCAGCGCAATGGTCGAGGTGCGAGTCGAGGATGCGGACGTCGGCGGCGTCCTGGCCGAGTCAGGTCGAGGTCGACGAATTCGATCGCGTCATAGTCCTGCCGCGGCATGAGCCGCGTCCCGGCGAAGGCCGTCAGCTCCGGCAGCGAGAAGGCCGGCTCGGATCCGGATCGGCGAGCCCGGCTGGTCACGGCCGCCGGACGAGTCGTCGCCGCGACGCGGGCGGAGCGCGGCGGCCAGGGCCGCCCGGACCGCGGACTCCGTGTCCGCCAGCGAGCCGCTCGTGTCGATGATCCGCGTCGCGACCGGTCGGACGCGGTCGGCCAGGCTCGACTGGGCGGCGATCCTGGCCGTCGCGTCGGCAGCGCTGAGACCTCGCGTCGCCAGCCGCTCGCGCTGGGCCGAGGGATCGCAGCGTCACGAGCCAGACCTCGTCCAGGATCGCCGGGTAGCCGGCCTCGACGAGCCGGATCGCCTCGAGGGCGACGATCGGCACGTCCGTCGCCTCGGCGTCGGCGATCGCGGCCAGGATCCGGGCGCGAACGACGGGGTGGGTGATCGCCTCCAGACCGCCGGAGCTGGCCGGGGTCGTTGAACACGATCGTCGCGAGGGCTGCCCGGTCGAGGCCGCCACCAGCCGGCCGCGACACCCGGCCCGAACGCGGCGACGATCTCGTCGACGACGGGCGACCCCGGCCCGGTCAGGTCGCGGACGACCTGGTCGGCGTCGATCACGAGCGCCCCTCGGCCGGCCAGCCAGCCGAGGACGGTCGACTTGCCACAGCCGATCGGGCCGGTGATCCCGATCTTGAGGGTCACGGGGCGCGGTCCTCGAGCTCGAGCCAGGCCTCCTCGGCCGCCTCGAGGCCGGCCGTGACGTCGGCCAGCTCGCTCGTGATCCGGCGCAGCTCGACGAAGTTCGCCCCGACGGCCGGGTCGGCCAGGGCCAGCTCCAGGTGGTTCCTGCGCAAGCCGAGCCGGGTCAGCTCGCCGTCGACGAGGCTCCGTTGCCTGCGGTAGGCATCCTTGGACAGCTTCGGCTGCTTCGCCCGGGCGGCCGGCTTCGGCGACGTCCGGGCCGCGGGCTCGGGCGAGGGCGAGGCGCCGTTGGCCGCTCGACCGGGCGCCGCAGGGCCCGGAGAGCGGGACGCTGCCGGCGGCGACCCCGGCCTTCCTCGTCGCCGCGCCACCGGGCCCGCTCCCGCGCAGGCGAACGGCCTCGGCCTCGATCGCCGCGGCGACCGTCCAGCCGTCGGCGACGGCTGAGCGCCAGGCCCGGTAGCCGCCGTCGAACGGCGCCGCGAGATGGTCATCGACGACCCACAGCCGGTCACACACCGTCTCGAGCAGGCGCCGGTCGTGGGAAACCACGAGGAGCGTTGCCGGACTTTCGGTCATGAACGCCTCGATCGCCTCGCGGGCGGGGATGTCGAGGTGGTTCGTCGGCTCGTCGAGCAGGAGCAGGTTCGCGGGCATGATCCCGAGCAGGGCCAGCTCGAGCCGCGACCGCTCGCCCCCGGACAGGGTCCGGACTTCCTTGAAGGCATCGTCGCCCCGGAACAGGAACCGGGCGAGGTAGCCGCGAGCTTCGCCCTCGGTGATCGGGATCGCGGCCAGCAGCGCGTCGAGGACCGTCTCGCCGGCGATCGCCGCCCCCCGGAGCTGGGCCAGGTAGCCAATCGAGACGCCCATCCCGATCGTCAGCTCGCCGTCGAGCGGCGGAAGGTCGCCGGCGATCGTGCGCAGGAGGGTCGTCTTGCCCGCCCCATTCGGGCCGACGATCCCGATCCGGTCGCCCCGCTGGGCCGCCAGGAACGGGACCCGGGCGATCGCCAGGGGCTCCAGGCTCGGATCCGGTCCCGCCGATCCGGCCTGCTCGTCCGCGCCGCGACGCGTCGACGGACGCGGCCGAATCGCCGGCCTCCCGCCGAAACCGGGGCAGGTAGCCCACGACGAGGTTCTCGGCCCGGGCCACGATCTCGCCGGAGCGGGTCGGACCGGCGCCGACCAGGGCCGCCGTCGGCAGGCGCAGCTTCCGGCCGGGCCTCGGCGCTTCGAGCCGGGCGGCCTGGAGTCGCTCGAGGCGCGCCTCGTGCTCGTGCATCTTGGCGAACTTCCGATGGCTCCGGTAGCGCTGGATCAGCTCCTGCTCCCGGGCGATCTGCTCGGCCTGGGTCGAGACGTCCTTGTCCAGCCGGGCGTCCCGTTCGAGTCGCTGGCGGTGGTAGGCCGCGTAGTCGCCCCGGAAGGCGGTCAGCCGTCGATCGCGAAGCTCCCAGACCCGCCCGACCGTGCCGTCCAGGAAGGCCCGGTCGTGGGAGGCCACGAGGAGCGAGCCGGACCGCCGGCGGAGGTGCTCCTCGAGCCACTCGAGGGCGGCCAGGTCGAGGTGGTTGGTCGGCTCGTCGAGGAGCATCAGGTCGGGATCGGCGATGACCAGCCGGGCGAGCGCGGCCCGGGTCTGCTCGCCGCCCGACAGGTTCGCCGGCGGCTTCGTCCATTCGTCGCGGCTGAAGCCGAGCCCCGAGAGCGTCTCGTCGATCCGCTGGTCGAGGGTGTACCCGCCGAGGATCTCGAACTGGTGCTGCAGGTCAGCGTAGGCCGGGCCTTCGACCTCATGAGCTACCTCGAGCTCGCGCAGCCGCTGACCCAGCTCGAGCAGGTCGGCGGCGGCCGTCCGGACCGCCGTCCGGAGGTCCGGGCGCGGCCATGAACGAGGCGTCGAAGTGGGCTTCCTGGGCGAGCAGGCCGATCGACAGCCCGCGCTTCCGGCTGACCGTTCCGAGGTCCGGCTCGTCGAGGCCGGCGGCGATCCGCAGGAGAGTCGTCTTGCCGGCTCCGTTCGGGCCGACCAGGCCGATCCGGTCGCCCAGGGCGATGCGACGCGTCGATCCCGTCGAGGATCACGAAGGCCCCGATCTCCCGGCTGACCTTCTCGAAGCGCAGGATCGACATCAGCCGGCGCCCTGGCGGGCCCGGGCCCGGCGGGTCGCCGCGGCGGCCTTCGTCCGAAGCGTCCGGGCCGCGGCGGCAGGCTGCGTCCGCCGGCACGGGCCTGGGCAGCCAGCCCGCGGAGCATCGCCCGGCCCGCGGCCGAGCGCTCGATCGCCCGACGGTCGGCCCCCGGCAGGTGCTGGCACCACGAGCAGAAATGGGTCGCCCGTCCACCGACGACGATCCGCCGGATCGGCCGGCCGCAGCGGGGGCAGGCCTGGCCGCTTCGCTGGTAGACGTTCAGGCGCTCCTGCATCTCGCCGTCGCCGTCCGGTGCGGTGTAGTCGTCGATCGAGCTGCCCCGACGCTCGACGGCCTCAGCCAGGATCGAGCGAATTGCCAGGTACAGACGGCGCTCGTCGGCCGGCCGGAGCGAGGCGGCCGATCGAAGTGGATGGAGGCGGGCGGTCCAGAGCGCCTCGTCGGCGTAGATGTTGCCGATCCCGGCGATGAACGACTGGTCGAGCAGGAGCGGCTTGAGCCGACCCTTCCGGGCGCGCAGGCGCCGCCGGAACTGGGCCGGCCCGAACGACGGATCGAGCGGCTCGGGTCCGAAGGCGGCGAAGACGGCCGTCGCCGCCCGGCTCGCTGACCAGCTCGCCCGAGGCCGGGTCCCGCTCGTACAGGCCGACCCGGCCGAACTTGCGGATGTCCCGGAAGCGGAGCTCGCGGCCATCGGCTGAAGGCCAGGACGAGGCGGAGGTGCGGATCCTCGGGCAGCCCGGCCGGCACGACGAACAGCTGGCCGGTCATCTTCAGGTGGATCGTGAGGGCCAGCCCGCCCGACAGCTCGATCACGAGGAGCTTCGCCCGGCGCTCGACCGACTCGATCCGGCGGCCGCGCAGGGCCGCCTCGAGGGCCTCGGCCGGATGGGTCCGGAGGGTTCGCGGCCAGGAGGATCGGAATCGACTGGATCTCGGCTCCGACGATCTTCGGGCGCAGGTCGCGGACGACCGTCTCGACCTCCGGCAGCTCAGGCATCGGCCGGCACGTGATCCTCGCGCGGACGAACCGTCATCGAATCCCAGTCGTCGCCGACCTTGACGTCGACGGTCAGCGGGACGTCCAGGGCGAGAGCCGACTCCATCGTCGTCCGCAGGACCGGGATGAGCCGGTCCACCTCGGCGCGGGGAACCTCGAGGAGGAGCTCGTCGTGGACCTGGAGGAGCTGCCGGGCCCGGAAATGGCCTTCGCGGAGCTGTTCGGCCAGGCGAATCATCGCGATCTTGATGATGTCCGCGGCCGTTCCCTGGATCGGCATGTTGATGGCCATCCGCTCGCCGGCCGCGCGCAGGGTCGGGTTGCGGGCGTCGAGCTCGGAGATCGCCCGCTTCCGCCCGAGGAGCGTGGTCACGAAGCCCTGGCGCCGGGCCACATCCTTGATGTGGAGCATGTAGTAGCTGATTCCGGAGTACGTCGCGAAGTAGGTCGTGATGAACTCCTGGGCCTCCGCCCGGGGGATGTTCGCCCGGCTCGACAGGCCGAAGTCGCTCATTCCGTAGGCGATCCCGAAGTTGACCATCTTGGCCATCGAGCGTTCGTCGGAGGTCACATCCTCGGGCGCCTTGTGGAGAACCCGGGCGGCCGTCTCGCGGTGGATGTCGGCACCCCGGGCGAAGGCGTCCTTGAGGTGCTCGTCGCCCGAGACGTGGGCCAGGATCCGGAGCTCGATCTGGGAGTAATCGGCGGCGACCAGGGTCAGCTCGGCTTCCCCGGCGACGAAGGCCCGCCGGATCCGTCGCCCGAGCGGCGTCCGGATCGGGATGTTCTGGAGATTTGGATCGGACGAGCTGAGGCGGCCGGTGGCGGCCACGGCCTGGTGGAACGTCGTGTGCAGCCGGCCGTCGGCCGCGATCAGGGAGGGCAGCGCCTCGACATAGGTTGAGCGCAGCTTCGTGTAGGTTCGCCAGTCGAGCAGGCTGGCCACCATCGGATGGGCCGTCCGGAGGTCCTCGAGGACCGACGCATCCGTCGAGTAGCCGGTCTTCGTCTTGCGGCCCTTGGGCAGATCGAGCTCGAAGAACAGGACCTGCTCGAGCTGCTTCGGGCTGCCCAGGTTGAACTCGTGGCCGACGCTGGCGTAGACCTCCGACTCGAGCCGGGCGATCTCGATCGCGAACTCGTCGGCCAGGGAGCGCAGGGCGTCCCGGTCGAGGGCAACCCCGGTCGCCTCCATCCGGGCGAGGACCGGGATGAGCGGCAGCTCGATCTCGCGGAACAGGCGGTCGAGGCCGGCCTGCTCGAGCGCTGCTTCGAGGGGCACCCGGGCAGCGACCGCCGAGAGCGCCTCGAGTCCGACCCGGGCGAACGGCGGCAGGTCCTTGGCCGGCGGCAGGATCAGGTCGAGCTGCTCGGCCACGACGTCGGCAATCGACTGGCTGCGGAGCGATGCGTTCAGGATGTAGGCGGCGATCTGGGTATCGAAGGCGATCGCGGTCGGCTCGGCCTCGGGCTCGGCCGCGAAGCGGGCGACGAGCAAAGGTTTCAGCTCGTGGCCGACGAGCGGGATCTCGAGGCGCTCGACGAGGGCCCGCAGCCGGTCGGAATCGACCGGGCCTTCGACCGCCACGGCCCGCCCGTCGAGGCCGGCCACGGCCAGGGCCAGGGGGCTGCCCTTGCGCGGCCGCGGATCATCGGCGAGCGAGGGCGATCCCGACCGCGGACTGGCTCGCCAGCCACGGCTCGAGGCCCTCGATTCCCTCCCCCGCAACGATCTCGATCAGCTCGACAGGCCGCTCGATCGCGGCCGCCAGGGCCGTTGCCGGGTCGGCCGCACCAGGGCCGGCCGAAGAGTCCCGGCTCGGATCGCCGGCCGGGGACGCTGCCTCGGACGCCGGTCGGGCTGGCTCGCTGGCGGGAGCCCCGGCCACCGACGAGAAGTCGAGGGCCAGCTGGAGGTTGTCCGAGTAGGCCCGTCCGCCGGGCGCGCTGCCCCAGCCGGCCGAGCCGCGCGGGCCGCCGCCGGGCACCTGGGCGGCCCGGATCGGATCGCTGCCTCCGGCGAGGCTCCCTCGAAGCGCAGCGGCGGTGTCCTCGACTCGCTCGCCGCGGAGGGGTGGCAGGCGCTCGATCAGGCTCCGGAACTCGAACTCGCGGAAGAGCCGGATCACCGTCTCGCGGTCGTAGTCGCCCAGGCGCGCCGCGTCGAGGTCGAGACGGACCGGCAGGTCGCGCACGATCCGCATCAGCTCGCGCCCGGTCAGGACCTGGTCGCGGGCCGCCAGCAGCGGCTCCCGGAGGCGGGCCGGGGGGACCTCGTCGATGTGCTCGTACAGGCTATCGAGCGTGCCGTAGTCACCGATCAGCTTGGCCGCGGTCTTCTCGCCCACCCCCGGCACCCCAGGGATGTTGTCGGTCGAATCACCCTTGAGGGCCTTGAAGTCGATCATCTGGTCGGGCCGCAGGCCGTACCGCTCGAAGATCCGGGCGGGGTCGTAGATGACCGTGTTCTGGACCCCCATCCGGGTCGTCATCAGGCGCGTCCGGTCGGTGACCAGCTGGAGCATGTCCAGGTCGCCGGTCACGATCGTCGTGTCCAGGCCGCGCTCGCCCGCTTCGAGGGTCAGCGTGCCGATCACGTCGTCGGCCTCATAGCCGGCCATCTCGTAGACCGGGATCCGGAGCGCCTTGACCACCTCGCGGACCTTCGGGAACTGGTCACGCAGGTCGTCGGGCATCCGCTGGCGGGTCGCCTTGTAGGCGGCGTACTGCTCGTGGCGGAAGGTCGGCCCGGCAAGGTCGAAGGAGATCGCGGCATAGTCCGGCTGAATGTCCTGGAAGCCGCGCAGGACGATGTTGCAGAAGCCGAAGACCGCGTTAACCAGCTCGCCCTTCGACGTCGTCAGGGGCGTGTTGATCAGGGCGAAATATCCGCGGTAGATGAGCCCGTTGCCGTCGAGCAGCATCAGGCGTTCCATCGGCAGGCCTCGGCTGGGCGATCGGCTGGACGGTCCGTCAAGTGTACCGGTGGGCGCGCTCGGCCGGGGCCGTTGGGCGAGCCGATTCGGCCCGCGCCGGCTCCCGACGAGCCGCCGGGATCGACCCGTCGAGCGGCTGTCCTGAGCACGAAGTTTGGCAGGGCGTGCTCGAGCGGGTAGGATCGGACCCGGTTCCGCCGCGGGCGGCAAGCATCCGAGCAGGAGGGATACCGATGGCAAGCCATCGCAACGGGGGCGTGCGCATCGTCCTGATTGGGGCCTGCTGGCCATGGTCCTGGCCGCCTGCGGCTCGCTTGCCTCGCAGCTTCCGAACCTGCCGTCCGGCCTCCTGCCATCCGGCGGGTTGCTGCCGTCGGGCCTGCTGCCCTCGGGCCTGATTCCGTCGGGCCTCATCCCGTCGGGCGGCCTGCTGCCGTCGGGCCTGCTGCCGTCCGGCATCCTTCCACGACCGAGCCCGACCACGGCCCCGACGCCGACTCCGCCTCCGAGCCGAGCGCGCCGAACGTCGACGGCGACCCATGCCGCCGACCGACGACGGCGAGCCCGCCCCAACCGACACGCCCACGGCCGCGCCGACCCCGACGCCCACGCCGGCGCCGACGCCGACACCCACGCCGGCCCCGACCGCGACGCCCGAGCCGACGGCCAGCCCGACCCCTGCGCCGACGCCATCACCGAGCGTTGCTCCGAGCCCGAGCGTCGCTCCGAGCGCCGCCCCGAGCCCAAGCCCGAGCGCATCGACGGCTCCGAGCACGGGACCGTCGCCCTCGGCCGGCCCGAATCCCGGCGACAACACGGGCTCCGGCTCGAGCACCTGGCTGATCCTGCTCCTGATCGGCCTGGGGATCCTCCTGATCGCTGCGATCTACCTCCTGATGAAGCGCTCGTCCGGACCGGGCGCACCGCCGCCGGTCCCGCCTTCGACGACGTCCCGCCGGGGGGCGCCGGCGGGGCCGCGGGCGCCGGGGCGGCGGGTGCCGCGGCTGATGGATCCGACTCGCCGACGCCCCTCGAAACCGACCCCTCCGGCCGAACCGGACTCCGCCGGGCGGGGGCGCCCCGGGATCGGCCGCCGGCTAGCTCGCTCCGCCGCTCTCGAATTCGCGGAATGGCCCTGATTCCGGGCAACGGGACACGCCGATGACCACGTCAGAGGCGCCGCCTCCGGGCGGGCGCTGGTCAGGCCGCGTCCTCGGCCGAGCTCCCCGCGAGGACGGCTACGGGCTCACCCTCCTCCTGACGATCCTGTCGATCGCCTTCCTGGCCTCGTCTGCCGGCGGTCTCGGCCAGATCGTCGGGGTGGCATTGACCGGGGTGACGCTCCTGTTTGCCCTGCGGACTTCCGGCGTCCGGCCCCGGATCCTGCGGGCCGCCGAGATCCTCGTCGGCGTGGCAATCGTGAGCGCGATCCTGTCGCTCCGGATCGGCGATCCGCGCTGGGCCGCGACCGCCCAGGGCCGATCGGACTGGCGGTCGCGGCAATCGTCCCGCCGGTGATCCTGGCCCGGATCGCGCGAAGCGAGGAGATCACCTACCGCCTGGTCGTCGGGGCCCTCGTCGTGTACCTCCTGATCGGGCTGTGCTTCGCCTACATCTTCGCCTTGATCGCCCTGATCAGCGGCCAGCCGTTCTTCGCCCAGACGACTGCCCCGAGCAACGAGACCTACATCTACTTCAGCTACACGACCCTGGCCACGGTCGGCTATGGCGATTACTCAGCGGCGACCGCGCTGGGCCAGATGATCGCGGTGGCGGAAGGGCTCTTTGGCCAGCTCTACCTGGTCTCGATCGTGGCGATCGTGATCAGCAACATCGGTCGATCGGTCCGCGGCCCGCGCGGCAGCTGAGCCGGGCAGACCGGCCTGTTCAGCGGCCGGGCGAGCGGAACCTCGTCTTGGCCGCCCAGCGCAGGACGAACAGTCCGAGCCCGAGGGCGAGCAGGACGATCGAGCCGAGGGCGAGCATCGACACCCCCGATCCGGCAGCGACCACGGGGGTCGCTCCAGCCGGAGACGCCGTCGACTTGGTGATCCGGCGGCGCCGGCCGGTGGCACGTTCGGGGCAGACGAGGCGACCGGTCCCGCCGCAGCCCGGTTGTCGGATGCGGCGGGCTGGGGCTGGCTCGGCCCAGCCGACGCCGGTACCGCCAGGTTGCTGTAGGCCGAGGCGGGCGCGAAGATCTGGCCCGACTCGCCGGACAGGGCGGGCGCGGCCGGGCCTGCGGCATCGCCGGCCGTGGTCGCCTCGCCCGCCGGAGCGGCCCCGGTCGGGATGCTGGCCAGGATCAGCCCGGCGATCCCAAGGGTGACCAGGCCGCCGGCCAGCGGCCGGGTGAAGGCCAGGCGTGGCCGGGCGAATGGCTCGAGGATCCGCCGCCAGCCGCTCGGACGGAGGCGGGCGGCATCAGCCTCGGTCAGCCGGAAATCGCGGCTGCGCTGAGGGACGGGCAGGGCGGTCGTGGCCGCCATGATCGACCGGACATCGGTCTCGAGCCGGGCGCAGGCGGGACAGGCAGCAACGAGCGCCCGGGCCTCGTCCGCTTCGCGCGGGTCGAGGTCCCCGGCAGCCAGGCCGGCGACCAGGCCCTCGTCGTGGTCGGGGCCGGTGTGGGCCGGGCCGTCCGTGGACGGCCGGCGATCTGCGGGAACAGGCATGGTCATTCGACGCCCTCAGCCACGAAACAGTTCCATGTGCTCCTCGAGGCTGCGCCGGAGGGCCAGCCGTCCGCGGTGGATGCGGGACTTGACCGTGCCCAGGCTGACCCCGGTCATGTCGGCGATCTCGGTGTAGTCGAAGCCCTCGACGTCGAACAGCACGATCGCCGCTCGCTGATCGTCGCCGATTCCGGCCAGGGCGGCCGTCAGGACCCGGACCCGCTCGGCCGCGACGACCTGGCGCTCGGGATCGGCCTCGACTCCGGCCGGCGGCTGCCAGGCTTCGTCCTCCAGCTCCGGGTACGGCTGGACCGGATGGCGCTTGCGACTGCGCTGGATATCCATCGCGGCATTGACCGCGATCCGGCTGAGCCAGCTTCGAACGCTACCCCCGCGGAAGCTGGCCAGGTTGCGGTAGGCCGAGAAGAACGCTTCCTGGACCGCATCGGAGGCCTGGTCGGGATCGGGCACCATCCTGGCGACGAGGCCGAACAGCTGGTCCTGGTACAGGCTGACGAGGTCGTTGAACGCCGCGAGGTCGCCCGCCTGGGCCCGTTCGACCAGGATCAGGTCGCGCCGCTGCGGGCCGTCGACCTGGGGTTGGTCCTCCGGTCGGGTTGCGCCGTCGGCGGTCTCGGTCGGTCGAAGGTCCCCCACGATCGAAGAGGCTCCTCCGGAGCGCTAGGTTGGAAGGCCGGCCGAGTCTAGCATCGTCATTTCACGGGACGACGGACCCGATCGACCCGCTGGTCGAGGCCTATCCTGCGAGTCATGGTCAGCCTTGTCCCGATGTCGGCCGCTGCCTGGACGGCCTGGCGGGCCGGCTCGATTGCCCGCTATGCCGCTGACAACGTCCGGATCGGAGCCTGGCCGGCCGATGGGGCCGAGGCGCGAGCAACCCGGGACTTCGAGCACATCCTGCCGGACGGCCAGGCGACGCCCGGTCACGAGTTCCGCTCAATTCTGGGCGACTCGGGAGCGACGGTCGGCGTGCTCTGGTTCGCCCCGAACCCTGCCGGGCCAGCGCCAGGCGATCTTCATCTGGGACATCGAGATCGACCCGCGCCACCGCGGGCAGGGCCATGGTCGGGCCGCGCTCGAGGCGCTCGAGCCGATCGCCCGCAGTCTGGGCTACGACGAGATCGAGCTCCACACCTTCGGTGACAACGAGGTCGCCCGGAACCTCTACCGCTCGGCGGGCTACCGCGAGGTGAACGTGTCGATGGTCAAGCGCCTCGGCTGAGCCCGCGTTGGGGGCGTCCCGGCTGGCGGCCTACCCGGGCATCTCCGGTCGACGGGTCATCAGGAAGGCCGCGGTCGGCTGTCCGGGCGGTTCCGCCGGGAGGCGCTCAATGCCAAAGGCATCGCCGAACAGTCGCCGCTCCTCGCCCGGCGCCAGGGACGGCACCAGCCTGGACGGGCCGGTCAGGCTCAAGGGTGGGAGGCTCGCCCGATCCGCGTAGAAGCACCACAGCAGGAAGGCCGAACCCGGGCGCGCCAGGCGGATGATCGTGGCCGCCATCGCCCGCCGGGCCGCCGGGCCGAGGTCATCGAGCGTGCCGAAGTCGACCAGCAGGTCGAACGGCCCGTCGATCTCGGCCATCCGCCGAGAGGTGAGGTCGCCCCGGACGAGGCGGAGGCGGTCGGACACCCCGGCGGCCTCGGCGGCCCGGCGTGCCTTACCGCAGGGCGACGGGCGAGAAGTCAATTCCCACGACCTCGAACCCCGCCTGGGCCAGAAATACGGCATTGGCTCCGCTGCCGCAACCGAGATCGACGGCTCGTCCCGGGGGGAGCGTGGCCGGTGTGAGCCGACCCTGCTCGACCAACGTCGTGAGCTCCAACCGAGCCCCGCCCTCCCACGGCGCGCGCCAGCGGTAGAGCAGGTCGTAGAACCAGACCGGCGGCATCAACGACCCCATCGGGCAGCGACACGTCGCGGGGCAAGGCCGGGGCGCACACTAGGCTCGATGCTCGTCCAAAGCCAGGTGTCGACGGCTTCGTCTTCGGTCGCGCCGGCGTGACCTTGCTGCCTTTTGACCCTGCCCTGCAGCCCGGGTTGCGGGGGCGCCGGCACGAGCTCTTCCGACTCGCAGCGCCGGTGTTTCGGGCGCACGGCTACCGCGGCTCCACGATCAAGGCCCTGGCCCACGCCTGTCACTTGAGCCCCGCCGCGCTCTATCACTACTTCCCCTCCAAGGCGGCCCTGGCCACGTTCCTCGTTGACGACGAGGTGCTCGATTGGGACACGACCCGGATCACTCCCGACATCGAACCGCTGGCGCAACTGCGGATGAGCATCGATGTCGTGATCGAGCTGCTCCCGACGTACCTCCTCGCGATCGACCTCGCCAGGCAGGTCGGGCGACCAGCTCAGCCAGGCTGAGCTGGCCCGGTTCTTCGGGCAGGCGGAGGCAATCTTCGGGCACGTGCTGCTCGCCGTCGCTCCGGGCCTTGGGACGGAACGGGGGCGCGAGCTCGCCCGGCGCGTCCTCGCTGTCATCGTCGCCGGGCCGACGACGGGGCTTGCGAGCGATCCCGCCGCCGTCCGGCTGAGCGTTGTCGACATGCTCCGCCTCCATCTCGCCGAGGCCGGGGTCGATCCGGAAGCATTCGACCAGGCGATGCTTCGAGGCTGAGGCTCGGCGCCCGATTGCGCAACGGTCGCCCGACGTCGGCGCGGCGGAATCGAACAAATCGCCATCCGGATTCGGCTCCCGGTTGGCTACGGTCTCGATGCGAGGACTCACCCCACAAGGAGCATCGAATGTCCGTCTCCCAAGCACCAGGATCAGCACTGCGCCCAGTCGCCTGGACGAGGCTGTCCGGCGGCCTGTTTGTGTCCGGGGCGGCCCTCGGGCTGATCGGCAATGCGCTCCACCCGCACACGGCCGACCTGGATCCAGCCGCGACGGTCTCGGCGATAGCCGCAAACGGCTGGTGGGTCGGGATCCACCTCGCGATCATCGTGGCGGTGCTCCTGATCGTGGGTGGATTGGTTGGCCTGGCCGAGCTGCTGACCGGGACGCCTGGTCGACCGCTGGGCCAGTTGGGCCTGACCGCCGCCATCGTGGGCGCCGCCGTGGTCACGACCAGCAGCTCCATCGACGGTTTCGTGATGAAGGCCCTGGCGATCGGAGCCGGCGGGATCGGCGAGCCGGATCCGGCCGCCGCCCTGCGAATCGCGATTGCCGTCAAGGATGTCGACTTCGGCGTCTGGAGCATCGGGATGCTTGCCTTCTTCGGCATCGCATTTGCCTGTTTCGGCGGCGCCGTTGTGCTCAGCCCGAGCTATCCCCGCTGGTTCGGCTGGATCGCGATCATCGCCGCCAGCGGCTCGGCGCTTTCTGCCCTCCTCCAAATCACTGCCAGCGGGGAGGTCCAGGTCGCCGAGACGCTGTTCTTCGGCTCTTCCCTGGTGCTCACCCTGTGGACGTTTGCCCTGGGTGTGATGCTCTGGCGACAGCAGCCTGCAGGAGCCTCCGCGGTCCCGGCGCTTGGTCCGTCGCTCGAGCCCGGCCGGCCCTGAATTGGGTCGGCACTCCCCTACACTGGCACCGGCCCGGAGTGGCGGAATGGCATACGCAGCCGACTCAAAATCGGCCGCCCGCAAGGGCATGAGGGTTCGACTCCCTCCTCCGGGACCACCGAGCGCCCGGCGCGAGCCCTACCATCAGCCCCGAGATGGCCTACGACCCGAGCGCCTGGACCGATTTCGCCGCTGCGATCGTGGCCGCCACCGGCGCTCTTGTCGGCCTGATCTTCGTCGCCCTGTCGATCAACGTCGACGCGATCATCAAGATGGAGGGCATCCCGGACCTGGCCCTCCAGGGGATCATCGTCCTGACCACGGTCCTGATCGCGGCGATCGCCGTGCTC
The DNA here is from genome assembly GCA_963697135.1 of uncultured Chloroflexia bacterium. GTDB lineage: Bacteria > Chloroflexota > Limnocylindria > Limnocylindrales > CSP1-4 > Palsa-1033. The sequence continues at coordinate 110,545 of CAVOMZ010000019.1, forward strand.
ACTCCAGGTCAGTCAAGCGCCTGGCTCGCGGCCGAGCTGATCATGATCGGGCTGATTCATTCGGCCCTGATCGGGGTCCTGTTCACCCGGTCGTACCGCTCGTCGCAGCCGGAGTTCCGGATCAAGCGGATCCAGATGGCCCTCCTCAGCTGGGTTCCGGGTGCGCTCGTCGCCGTCGCCGGACTCGGCCTGGCCACCGGGTCGCTGGGCGGCCTCTACTGGCTCCTCCCGGCGTCCGTCTTCGGAATCGCGGCTGGGATCGCCAACGCCTGGGTCCTCCTGATCGAGATCAAGCGATAGGGGCTTGCCAGCAGTCGCCGAACGGTCACCGAGCGGAGGCCGGGTACCGCCCGGGCCCCGGTCTACCAGTGGTTCCAGCGGACGAACTCGGGGTTGGGGACCCAGCCGCGCTTGAGCGAAGGCGAGCGCTTGTCGGGCAGCGGCCGGCCGACCGGGATCACTCCAACCGGCGAGAACTCGGCCGGGATCCCAAGGATCGAGCGCATCTCGACGTAGCCCTCCGCGTCGGACCCGGCAAAGCCCGCTGCCAGGCCCGCATCGACGGCTGCCAGCAGGACGAGCATGACCGTGCAGCCGACGTCCATCCACCAGTAGGGCACCGGCCAGTTGATCTCGTCGCCGTCATCGCCGGCCTTGTCGGCCTCGCGGTAGCGGGCGTGGTAGATCTCCTCGCTCACGCAAGGGATGAAGAGGGCCGGCGCCTGGCTGATCCACGAGCCGTAGCCTCGGCCGAGTAATCCTGCTCGCCACAGAGGATCGCCAGGCGGAGCCGGACGGCCGGGTCCGTGACGACGACAAGCCGCTGTCCCTGGCTGAATCCGGCGCTCGGGGCTCGCTGGGCGGTCCGCGCGATCCGCTCGAGGAGGACTCGGATCGAGCGGTTCGTCGGCGAACTGGCGGACCATCCGCCGGCGCTGGACGACGTCTTCGAACTCCATCGAGCCACTCTGCTCTTCATCCGCGATTAACGCCCGGCCGGCCGGTACAGGGCGGGTCCATGCCGCCCATGGTGCGCTCGGCGTGGGCTGCCAGGCGGCGCCGTGGGACGCTGGGCCCTGGGCGAATTCGGCCCGGGGGGCCGCGGCCAGGTGGCGAAGGCGGCGACCGGCCGTGCCCAGCACCGATCGCCGCTAGACTCCGACAGACCAGATGGGCGATGGCACGGGGCCGGCCCGCATCCGGAGGATCTATGAGAAGCCTGAGCCACCTGTTCGGCCCGCCCGACGCTCCGCGCCAGGCACCGGCCGGCTCGCCGGCCGAAGTCGAGATGGTCCGCGGGATCATCGCCCGGCTCGACACGCTGCCGCCCGACCGGGCCCGGTTCGTGGCCTGTGCCGCCTACGTGGTCGCTCGCGCCGCGAGCGCCGACGAGCGGGTCGGTGAGCGCGAGTCGCAGTACATGGAGCAGGTCCTCGTCAGCCAGACCGGCCTGGACGCGGCCGAGGCCGCGCTCGTCGTCGAGACGGCCAAGCTCCAGGCCCTGACGACCGGCGGGACGGACGACTACCTCGTCACCCGCGAGTTCCGCGACGTGTCGACGATGGAGCAGCGGCTCGACATCCTGCGGGCCTGCTTCGGGGTCGCCTCGATCGACGGCACGATCGACGCCGCCGAGAGCTTCACGATCGACGAGATCGCCCTCGAGCTCGACCTCGAACCGGCTGCCCTGGCCAGCCTCCGGGGCGAGTTCGCCGACCGGTTCTCGGCCGTTCAATCGCTCAAGGCCGACCTGGCCGCCTCGACGGCGGTCGAGCCGGCCGGTCCGGGCAACACGCCGCCCGCCCCGAGCGGTACGCCCGCCGGCTAGCCGACCGCCTCGCCGAGGCGCAGCTCGACACCGCCGCCCAGCCTGCGGCTGACCTCGGCCAGCAGGTCGGAATCGTAGGCGACCCCGTTTCGCAGCTCCATCGGCAGCTCGCCACCACGCGCCCCGGGGACGTGCAGGACCACCCGGGTCGAGCCCGGGCGAGCCCGGATCATCGTGCGGAGCTCCTCCATCGAGCGCTCGGCCAGCGCCCCCGAGACGAACCGGACGTGGAGGACCTGCCGGCCGGCGGCCTCGGTCGGCATCGTCGGCGCCACCGCGGCGGCGCGGGCGCGTTCGGACGGCTGGTCCGGGATCGGCGGTTCATCGACCTCGGGTCCGATCTCCCGCAGGCCGATCGGTTCGAAGTCACCCGGGTAGGGATCCGCCGGCTGGATCGCGGGCAGCCCATCGAACGCCGGCCCGTCCGGCCTGGAGCCGAGCGTGGCCGGAGCATGGCTCCGGAGCGGGCTGACCGCCGCCCCGTTGGCCGATGGCAGGCTCGGACCGGGCCCGACCGCCACCAGCTCCGCGGGGCCCGGGCCGACGGATCGGCGGGCCTCGAATCGGCGCGGACCTGTCCCGAACGACCCTGCCCCCGACCCGGCGGGGCCCCGGCCACGACCCCGGTCGGCGGCGGCGACCTCCGCGGCGAAGGTGGCCGGACCATTGAGGCGGGCCTCGTCCCAGTCGACGGCGAGATCGGCCAGCAGCGAGACCTCCTCGCCCTTGTGGTCGACCCGGCCCGCCACGAGCAGGATCCGGCCCTCGGTCCAGGTCGACCGGGTCGTCTCGTACATCCTCGGGAAGACGACGACCTCGATCGAGCCCTGGAGGTCCTCGATCGTGGCGATCGCCATCGTCGCCTTGGCCTTCGTGATGACGGTCCGGACGCCGGTCACGATCCCGCACACGACGACCCGCTGCTGGTCGAGGCTCTCGTCGCGCAGGTCGCCCGAGTAGGCCGTCACGAACGGACCGATCGCCTCGGCGATCTCCTTGAGCGGGTGATCCGAGAGGTACAGCCCGAGGAGCTCCTTCTCCCAACGCAGGCGCTCCCGGCTGGGCGCCTCGGTCACCCTGGGCAGCGGGGCATCGAGGACTGCCGCGTCGTCGGCCCCGAGGTCGAACAGGGAGACCTGGCCGCTGATCCGATCGCGCTGGGTGGCGCTCGCGGCGCCCATCGCGTCATCGAGCCCGGCCAGGATCTGGGCGGGGTGGCCGAATGCAGCGAGGGCGCCCACCCGGGCCAGCGATTCGAGCACGCGCTTGTTGGCCAGGCGCAGGTCGATCCGCTCGCAGAAGTTCGTCAGCGAACGGAACTCGCCCTCGGCGCGGGCCGCGATGATCGACTCGATCGCCCCCTGGCCGACGTTGCGCACGGCGATCAGGCCGAAGCGGATCGCCTCGCCCTCGACCGAGAACTCGACCGACGAGGTCCGGATGTCGGGCGGCCTGACCTCGATCCCCATGCGCCGGCACTCGGCGATCGCGGCCGCGACCTTCTCGGCGCTGTCGCGCGAGGCGGTCAGGACGCTGGTCATGTATTCGACCGTGTAGTTCGCCTTGAGGTAGGCCGTCTGGTAGGCGACGAGCCCGTAGCAGGTCGCATGGGCCTTGTTGAAGCCGTAGCGCTCGAATGGCTCGAAGGCCGTGAAGACCGCGTCGATCGTGGCCGGCCGGAACGCCTCGCTCGCCGGCCTGGCGGACGAACTGGTCCTTCATCGAGCGCAGGACGCTCGACTTCTTCTTCCGAATCGCATAGCCCAGGGTGTCGGCCTCGGGGCCGGTGAAGCCGCCCAGGGCGATCGCCGAGGCCATGATGTCTTCCTGGTAGACGAAGATCCCGTAAGTCTTGTTGAGGTACGGCTCGAGCAGCGGGTGGAGGTAGGTCACCGGCTCCTGGCCGTGCTTGCGCCGGATGTAGGCCGGGATGTTGTCCATCGGCCCCGGCCGGTACAGGGCGACCATCGCAGCCAGGTCGTAGACCGAGGTCGGCCGGAGCTCGCGGACGTAGCGCCGCATGCCGGCCGACTCGAGCTGGAAGATGCCGGTCGTCTCGCCCGAGGCCAGCAGCTCGAACGTCGGCCCGTCGTCGAGAGGGATCTGGTCGAGATCGATCGTCACCCCCCGATTGGCCTGGATCAGCTCGACCGCCTGGCGCAGGATCGTCAGGTTGGACAGGCCCAGGAAGTCGAATTTGAGCAGGCCCAGGCCCTCGACCGCGTGCATCTCGAACTGGGTCATCAGCCCGTCCGAGTTGGTCGCCCTCTGGAGGGGCATGAGCTCGGTCAGCGGCTCCCGGCTGATCACGACCCCGGCGGCGTGGGTCGAGGCATTGCGGGCCACGCCCTCGAGCTGCTCGGCCAGGCCGAGCAGCCGTCCGACCTGGGGATCGACGGCCATCTCACGCAGGGCGGGGGTCGACTTCAGGGCGTCGTCCAGGCGTAATCCCGAGCTGGTTCGGGATCGCCTTGGCAATCCGGTCGACCTCGCCGTAGCCCATCCCGAGGACCCGGCCGACGTCGCGGATCGCGGCCCGGGCCAGCATCGTCCCGAAGGTGATGATCTGGGCCACGTGATCCTGGCCGTACTTGCGCCCGACGTAGGCGATCACCTCCTCGCGCCGGCCGTCCTCGAAGTCGACGTCGATGTCGGGCATCGTCACCCGGTCCGGGTTGAGGAATCGCTCGAACGGGCAGCTCGTACAGGATCGGGTCGACCGGGGTGATCCCCAGGGTGTAGGTCACGATCGAGCCCGGCGCGCTCCCCCGGCAGGTCGTCTGGATGCCCTGCTCCCGGGCGAACCGGACGAAGTCGGCCACGATCAGGAAGTAGCCGGCATAGCCCATCGAGCTGATCACGCCCAGCTCGTAGTCGAGCCGGGCCTGGAGCTCCGGGGTGGACTGCCCGTAGCGCCGGACGAGCCCGCGCTCGCACTCGCGCCGGAGCCAGCTCTCCACCGTCTCACCGTCGGGCACCGGGAAGTGCGGGATCCGGGTCTGGCCGAGGGGCAGCTCGAGGCCGCCGGCCATCTCGGCGATCCGCCGGGTGTTGCGGAGGGCTTCGACCTGGTCGGGGAACAGGGCGAACATCTCGGCGGCCGGCTTGAGCCAGAAGTCGTCGGTCTCGAACTTCATCCGGCCAGGTGTATCGAGGTTGTTGCCGGTGCCCACGCAGAGCAGGACGTCATGCGCCTCGGACTGCTCCCGCCGGACGTAGTGCAGGTCGTTGGTCACGACCAGGGGCAGGCCGGCCTCGGGCGCCAGCCGGAGCAGCTGCTCGTTCAGCCGGCGCTGCTCGGCCAGGCCGTGGTCCTGCAGCTCGAGGTAGAACCGCTCCGGGCCGAAGATGTCGCCGTACTCGCCGGCCAGGTTCCGGGCGAGATCCCAGTCGTCGGTCTCGAGCGCCCGCGGGATCTCGCCGCCCAGGCAGGCCGACAGCCCGATCAGGCCCTCGCTGTGCCGGGCGAGGTGCTCCCGGTCGATCCGCGGCTTGTAGTAGTAGCCGTCGAGATGGGCGTCGGTGACCAGGCGGCACAGATTGCGGTAGCCGACCAGATTCTCGGCCAGCAGGATCAGGTGGAAGGGCTGGGCGTCGGCCTTGCCTTCCTTGTCGGCCATCGAGCGCCGGGCGACGTAGGTCTCGACCCCGATGATCGGCTTGATGCCCTGGGCCGTGGCCGCCTGGTAGAAGGCGACCGCGCCGTAGAGCGCGCCGTGGTCGGTCAGGGCGAGCGAGTCGAAGCCAAGCTGCGAGGCGCCGCTCGACCAGCTCGTTGATCCGGCCCAGGCCGTCGAGCAGGCTGAACTCGCGAGTGGACGTGGAGGTGGCGTGAAGTCGTTCGGGGCGATCGTCACGGGAGGTCAATGGTAGCGGCGCGACCGCGGGCCGCACTAGGCCTCGCTCAGACCGAGCGTGACGAGCCCTCCACTGGGAGCCCGCGGCCGACGGGCCGTCGGCCGCGTCGAAGGTCGCCTCGTCCAGGCCCTGGCGGGCCTCGACCAGCGGATCGGGGATCCCGGCCAGCGAGGTCGACGGGCCGCCGCCGACCTCCTCGCGCAGCCGCGCCGCGCCGGCAGCGAGGGTGGCCGCGCGGGTCGCATCGCCGTCGTGCAGGGCCACCAGGGCAAGGGCATCGAGGGCGAGCCCCATGCCCAGGGGCGAACCCGCTCGATGCGCCTCGCTGAGCGCACGACGGCCGTCGGCGAGGCTCCCCGACCGGTCGTCCAATCGAAGCCGGATCATGCCCCGCGTCACGAAGCCGAACACGTTCATATACGGGTCGCCCAGCTCTTCGGCAAGGGCGATCGACTCGTCGACGATCGGCAAGGCCGCATCCCAATCGCCCAGCCGGATGAGGGTGATCGCGTAGCCCTGGAGCGCGTTCCTGAGCACGTCGTCATCGTGGAGCGGGCGGGCGAGCCGAATCGCCTCGGCGAATTCGCCGAGCGCCCCTTCGGGGCTCTCGACCATCGTCGCCCAGCCCAGGCGCTGGTGGGCTCCGGCGATGGCGCCCGGCGCATCGAGGGCGATGGCCAGGGCCAGGCCCTCCTCGATCAGGGCCTGGCCGGAGATGTAGTCGGCGTTCCAGGTCGCAATCTCACCGGCCGCCATGAGCAGCCTGACGCGACGAGGCTGGCCGGCTCGTTCCGCGGTCGCCTCAACGAGCTGGCCGAACAGGCGACCGCCGTCGGCCAGGTGTCCGCGGGTGTGCCAGAAGGCGACCAGCGCGGTGGCCATCCGGATGCCCGGCTCGAGCTCGTCGTGGGCCAGGCAGAAGGCGATCGCGGCGCGGAAGTTGGGCAGCTCGCCGTTCCAGCCGGTCGAGGATCGCGTCCCGATCCGGATCGGTCAGGACATGTTCCGACGCCTCCGCCAGTGGCCCGGAAGTGCTCGGCGTGGCGGCGGCCGACCGCCTCGCGCCTCGGCCGGATCGCGCGGCGAGCTGGTCGGCGGCGTACTCCCGCAGCGTCTCGAGCATCTCGAGCCGGTTCGCCTCGCCCAGCCGGGTCGAGCGCAGGAGACTGCGATCGATCAGGGCCGACGGCGAGCTCGAGCCCATCGCCGAGGCTGAGGTCCGGGTCGATCACGGGCTGGGCGGTGTCGAGGTCCGCGCCGCCGGAGAAGATCGCGAACCGCCGGAAGAAGGCGCGCTCGGGCTCGGTCAGGAGGTCGTAGCTCCAGTCGATCGCGCCGCGCAGGGTCCGCTGGCGATCGGTCAGGTCGCGCCGTGAGCTTGCCAGCAGGGTCAGGCGGTGATCCATCCGGGCGAGGATCTGCTCGGGCGCGAGGAGGTTGACCCGGGCCGCGGCCAGCTCGATCGCGAGCGGCAGGCCGTCCAGGCGGCGACAGATCGCGGCCACGGCCCTGCGCGTTGACGTCGCTCAGGCTGAAGTCCGCCCGCACGGCTCGAGCCCGTTCGACGAACAGCGCCACGCAGTCGTTCGCCGCCAGGAGTCGCTGCGTCCGAGTGGCCGGGCTCGTCCGGGACCGCCAGGGGCGGGACGGCGAAGACCCGCTCACCGGCGATCGCCAGCGGCTCGCGACTCGTGGCGAGGACCAGTCAGGCCCGGGCTGGCCTCGAGCAGGGCCGCGATGTCCGGGGCGGCCCCGATCACCTGCTCGAGGTTGTCGAGCACGATCAGCGTCCGGCGACCGGCGAGCTGGCCCGCGATCGCCTCGAGCGGAGGCACGCCGGGCGACTCCGCGGCGCCGATCGAGCGGGCGATCGCCGGCAGCACGAGGGCGGAGTCGCGCAGGACGTCGAGGGCCACGAACCAGACGCCGTCCGGAGCCCGGTCCAGCCAGGCCCGCCCGACCTCGATCGCGAGCCGGGTCTTGCCGGTCCCGCCCGGGCCGGTCAGGGTCAGCAGGCGCGACTCCGCGAGGGCGGCCGTGATCGTCACGACCTCCGCGGCCCGACCGACGAACCTGGTCAGCGGCGTCGGCAGGTTGTTCGGAACCGTTGCCGGCTGGGCGTGCAGCGGCGGAAAGTCGGCCGTCAGGCCGGGCGCCATCAGCTGGAAGAGCTCTTCCGGCCCGGGCATGTCGCGGAGCTGGTGCGAGCCGACGGCTCGGAAGGTGATCCCGTCAGCGATGTCTTCGGCGAGGCCCCGGGCGGATGCCGACAGGAGGACCTGGCCGCCGTGCCCGGCGGCCATGATCCGGGCCGTGCGATGGACCTCGAGGCCGGTGTAGTCGCGCCCGCCGAAGATCGCCTCGCCCGCGTTGATGCCCATCCGGACGCGGACCTGCGACCCCGTCCGGCCAGGCGTGGGCAGCCAGGGCGCGCTGTCCGGCCACGGCCGCAAGGATCGCCTGGCGGACCGTCGGGAAGACCGCGAACAGGGCGTCGCCCTCGCTCGACACGAGCGTCCCGCCGGCGTCGTCGATCGCCCCGCCAAGCAGCCGGAAGTGGTCGCCCAGGAGGGTCGGGAAACGCCGGCCCGAGGTCGCGCACGAGCCGCGTCGAACCCTCGATGTCGGTCATGAGGAAGGCAACGTTCCGGTCGGCAGCTCGGTCATTGCCCGTGCACGATAGACCGCCGAGCTTGAGCCAGGCTCAGGCGCCGGCCGGGGCGACGAGGGCGAACAGGCGCCAGCGAACGGGAACGCCCTTGAGCTCCTGCTCGCCACGATCCTCGAACCGGAGGCCGGAGCCGGCCACGAGGTCCCGGACGGTGCTCGAGACGAGGACTCTCGCCCGGGGCCGCCAGGGCGGCGATCCGGGCGCCGATCGAGACGGCGATGCCCGACCAGCTTGCCATCACTGACCTCGCACTCGCCGGTGTGGACGCCGGCCCGGACCTCGATCCCGATCGCACGCAGCGGATCGCGCAGGGCGGTCGCCGCGAGGACGGCCCTGCGCTGGGCCGTCAAACGTGGCGAAGAAGCCATCGCCGGCCGTATCCAGCTCCCGGCCCTGGAAGCGCGCCAACTCCCGCCGGACGATCGCATGATGTCGGCCCAGCAGGTCACGCCAGGCCTGGTCGCCCAGCCGCGAGGCGAGCTCGGTCGAGCCCACGATGTCGGTGAACAGGATCGTGGCCAGGACTCGATCTGGCTGGCCCGGCGTCGCGAGGTGGGCCACGAAGCGCGACGTGGCGGCCATCGTGCTGCCGCGTGGGCCTCGTCTTCGACCCAGGTGTAGATGCCTCCGAAGGGCGGCAGGTCGATCAATTCGGATCCGCGGATCCGGGCCGTCGGCGTAGTGCCCCGGACCGGGCATCGTCGGCCGGGGCATGATCAGGGTCGGGACCCGAACGGCGCCGAGGATGTCCCGGACGTCGAGCTCCATCGCCGTGCGCGACGAGGTCAACGCGGCGCCCGGACTGAGGCTGCGCCGCAGGTGCCAGACAAACCACTCGACGAAATCCGGCTGGTCGGCGACCGCTGGGGCCCACTCACGGGCAAGCTCCTCGAGATAGGCCCGCGACCCCCACCTCGTCCGGATCTCGGCGAGCCGCCGGCGCCAGTCCTCCTCGGTCGGGGCCCAGGGGTAATCTGCCGACCGAACGCCTTTCACGCTAGGATCGAACAGGACGAGACCGGCGCAGCGCTCAGGGTAGGTCGCGGCGAACAGGACGGCGATCCCGGTCGCACTGGCGCCGGTCCAGATCACGGCCCGCTCGGAACCGACGGCATCCATGACGGCCCGGATGTCGTCCATCGTGGACTCCGGCGCCTGAACCTCGCGAACGCGGTCGGACAGGCCCGTCCCGCGTCGGTCGAGCATGAGCAGCCGCCCGGCCGAGGCCAGCCCCTCGACGTGACGGACGAGGAGCGGCTGCTCCCAGGTCGACAGCAAGTCTCCGCCGGTCCCCCGGAGGAACACGATGTCCATCGGGCCGCTGCCGACGACCTGGTAGGCGACGGCGACGTCGCCGCTGCGCGCGTAGGACACGTCGGGCGGGTGCACGATCGGAGTCTGGCCGATCCGGCGGGCGGCGTACGTGACCGCAGCGTCTCTCCGCCGGCCACGAGGCCGGGTCGACCGGCGAGCGCGACGGCGTGACCCGCGGTCGCCCGGAGCGAACAAACGGCGCGCAGCACACCGCCCGGAGTGGATCCGAGGCGCCTTCAGGCTCGAATTCGTTCGCCGAACGCGAACAAATCGACCATTGACCGCCCCGACCTGACCACGAACGTCCGATTCGGGTCGTTTGTTCGCCCCAGGCGACGTCCGGAGCCGGGGGCCCGAGTCTCGCCTCGGGTCGTCCGGCCGACCTCTCGATGCCCGTCCCAGGGCGTTTTGCGAAGCAAGTCCCGGGTCCTAGTACGAGGCGGCCTGATTCAGCCGGAATCTCGTTTCGCCGGTGCAGGCCGTGGGACCTCCCCGGACCATCAGGTCAGCCCTGATTTCGTGCTCAGCGTGGGATAACTGGCGCCTATCACCACGCTTCGCGGGGAGTCGACGATCCAAGCGCAGGCACCGCCCAGCGGCATCGAGGCCGAGCAGCCAATTGGAGCCGGGTCCCTCCGGCTGGTACGGCTGCGCCTGACCCTGGCCCTGCTGGCGATGGCGATCCTGCCCGTCGCGGTCGGCGCTCCCCTGCTGGTGACCGCCCTCGACAGCCAGACGACGTCCGAGCACCTGCGGGTTGAGAAAGCCGCCGCGGGTGCGGCCAACGCCCTGGGCTCGACCCTTGATGCGATCGAAACGGATCTGACCCGGGCGGCCTCGGCCGACTCTGTGGTGGGCGTTGCCCAGGGCGCCAAGGGAGCCGCCGGCCGGGCCCGGCCGGTCCTCGACCCGATCGCGGCCGACTCGGCCAACGGGATCGTCGACGTCAGCGTGATCACGGCCGATGGCGACGTGCCCTATCGCGAGGCCGGCGGCAAGGTCTCGACGAATTCGTCGCGGGACAGCCAGGACCCGCTCCTGGACGCCGCGGCCGCCAGCGCGCCGGGCGATGTCGTGGTCGGCAATCCGTCGACCGCGGCCGACGGCACGACGACGGTCGCGATCGCCGCGCCGATCGCCGGCTCGACGTCGGACGGGGCGCCGATCGGGATCCTCCGGGCCAACGTCGCCCTGTCCACGATCATGTCCAGTGCCGGCGCCCAGCTCGCCCCCGGCAGCGTCCTGACCCTGGCCAGCTCGGCCGGCCAGCCGATCGCCACGTTCCACGGGCCGGCTGCCGGTGACTCCGGCCCTGGCGTCGTGGCCGGCGGTTCGACCTACGCTCCGTCGGCGGTCCCGATCCCGAACCACCCCGATTGGGCGGTCCGGCTGAGCGCCCCCGTCCTGGGCGGGTCGCTCTCGCTCGGCCTGGTCGCCCTGCTCGCCCTGGCCGTGACCGTCCTCGTCGCCCTGATCGTGTGGATGGCCCGCCAGATCCTCCGCCCGGCCGAGCAGCTCGAGTCGTCGCGGGTCCGGCTCCACGACCTCTACCAGCTGGCCCGGGTGGACTCGCTCCGCGACATGCTGACCGGGCCTCGGCAACCACCGGGCCTTCCAGGAGGAGTCCGACCGCCAGATCGACGCTTCACGCCGATACGGCGCGCCGCTGGCCGTGGTCCTGGTCAACATCGACGACTTCAAGGCGATGAACGAGGAGCACGGCCACGAAGGCGGGGACGCGATCCTGGCGACGTTCGCCGAGAAGATCCAGTCCACGACTCGCTCGCCCGACCGGGCCTTCCGGACGGGCGCCGACACGTTCGCCCTCCTGCTGCCCCACACGGACGCCGACGGAGGCGAGATCTTCGCCCGCCGGCTCCTGGCGGCCAGCCTCGAGCCGACCCGGATGAACCGGAACGGGATCTCGTTTTCGGCCGGCGTGTCGGCCTGTCCCGCCCTGGCCTCGGACCGCCGCCAGCTGATCGCCCAGGCGGAGGCCGCCCTCGCCTCGGCCAAGCGTCACGGCCGGACCGGGGTCGAGGTCTTCGATCCCGCCCGTCACCGCTCCTGCGGGCAACCTGACCTCGGCCGGCGAGGCGTCGGCAGCGATCGCCGAAACCGTGGCCAACCGGCTCCTCCGGCCGGTCTTCCAACCGATCGTCGACCTGCGCAACGGCAAGGTCATCGGCTACGAAGGTCTGATCCGGCCGACCGCCGCCAGCGGCTTCGCCGACCCGAGCGCCCTGTTCATCGCGGCCGAGCGGGCCGGCCGGACGGTCGAGCTCGACTTCGCCTGTATCGAGACGGTCGCCATCGGCTCGGCCGGCCTGCCGCTGACCCCGATGATCACGATCAACCTCTCGCCCCGAACGCTCGAGCTGCCGGACTTCAGCCTGCCCCACCTGACCCGGATCGTCCGCCAGGCCGGCCTCGAGCCGGAGCGGGTCGTGATCGAGATCACCGAACGGGAGTCGATCGAGGAGATGGAGCGCCTGAAGCGCAACGTGGCCGCCTGCCGCGCGGCGGGCTTCCGGGTCGCGGCCGACGATGTCGGGGCCGGCAACGCCGGCCTGCGCCTGCTCAGCCAGATCCAGTTCGACATCGTCAAGATCGACCTGTCGCTCGTCCAGGAGGGTGCCCTGTACGAGACCTCGCTGGCCGTCGTCGGTTCGCTCCAGGAGCTCGCCCGGCGCTGGGGCGCCTGGGTGATCGCCGAGGGAATCGAGACCCCCGAGCAGCTCAAGGTCGTCCGCGAGCTCGAGATCAGCGCGGGCCAGGGCTATCTCCTGGGCCGGCCCGGCTCGGCCGAGGACCTGGCCACGATCGATGCCTCGACGATCGACCTGCCGGCCCTGATGAGCCGCGACACCTGGCTCCATGAGCTGGCCCGGACGGCCCCTGGGCTGGCCGCCCAGGCAGGCTGACGAACCGGCCGTTTGCCTGCTGGCCCAATCCCGGTCAGCATTTGGCGGTGCGAGCCCGCCGATCCCGAGCCCCTGTCCCGGCCGCCCTCGCCCTCGTCGCCTGCTCGCCGCCGCCTGCTCGTCGACTGGGCCGACCAGCCTGCCGGGCGCGGCGAACCCCTCGGCGGGGCCGGCTGGGTCGATCGGGCCGGAGACCCTGCCGAGCATCGCCCCGAGCGCCGCGCCGAGCCCGATCGCCTGCGTTCGGCCGCTCCAGGTCGGCCTGGTCGGGGCGCCCGGCAGCCTGACCGATAACGGCGACAACCAGGCCGCCGTGGCCGGCCTCCAGGCCGCCCTGGCCGCCGCCCCGAGCTGCTTCGTCGTCGATAGCGTCGCCACGAAGAACGTGGCCGACGCGACGGCGGACCTCTCGGCCGATGCCCAGCGCGGCGACGATGTCGTGATCGGGGTCGGCCAGGTCCTCGGCGACGCCCTGGGCGATGTCGCCGCCGCCAATCCGAACGTCCATGTCATCGGCGTGGACGCCGCCCCTGGGAGCGACCCACGACGGGACCTGGAACACGAACGGCGAGAGCCTCTTCTTCGCCGAGGACCAGCAGGGCTACCTGGCTGGGGTGCTGGCCGCCCTGCTCAGCCACAACCGGAACGTCGGGGTCGTGGGCGGGCTGGTGATGGTGCCCCAGGTGGAAGCCTCGGTCGAGGGCTTCCTCAACGGCGCCGCGGCGACGGTGCCCGGGATCGCCGTCCAGTACGCCTACACGAATTCGTTCAGCGACCCCGCCCAGGGCGGCGCGGCCGCCAAGGGCATGATCGGCAAGGGCGCCGACGTGATCTTCTCGACCGGTAGCGCAACCGGAGACGGGGCGCTCGAGGCGGCCTGCAAGGCGGGCGTCCTGGCGATCGGCTCGGACACCGACCAGGCCCTGACGACCCCGGCCGCGGCCGGCTGCCTCGTCTCGAGCGCGATGAAGAACATCACCGGGGCGGTCAGCTCGGCCCTCCTGCGGATCGCCGGCGGGACGTTCACCCCGGGCTTCCACACCGACGATGCGTCGACCGACGGGATCGTCATGGCCCCCGGCCATGCCCTCGCCGGCGACATTTCGGCGATGGACCAGGATCGCCTGGACGAGGCCCTCCAGGGCCTGGCCGACGGCTCGCTCCAGACCGACGTGGTGATCGACGGCAAGACGCCCTGAGGCAACGCCGCAAGGGGCGGCTCAGGGGAACTGCGAAACGGCCTCGACCAGCAGGTCGACGAAGCGCGGCCGATCGATCCGCAGGCCGACCTGGACATTCGCCGGCCGACCGGTCAGGCCGTGCCAGTCGGCGACCGTCCGACCCCGGGTGAGCACTCCAGCTCGTCTCGACATCGACCCGGCAGGGCTCCGTCTCGACCAGGCCCGGCACGGCCAGGTGGGCCACGGCCACGGCGTCGTGGACCGGCGAGCCGTCCCAGCCATAGCGCGTCCGGTGGAACCGGCCGAAGAACTCGAGCAGCCCCGCGAAGACCTGCCCGGTCCGGTTGCCCAGGCGGGCCATCCGCTCGGCGTCGTCCGCTGTCACGATCGCCTGGTGGGTCACGTCGAGCCCGATCATCGTGACCGGCCGGCCGGCCTGGAAGACGATCTCGGCGGCCTCGGGATCGGCCCAGATGTTGAACTCGGCCGAGGCCGTCGTGTTGCCTTCGCCGACCGATCCGCCCATCAGGCAGATCTGGTCGATCCGCTCGATCAGCCTCGGGTAGGTCCGCAGGAGGAGGGCGATGTTCGTGAGCGGTCCGGTCGGGACGAGGGTGACCGGGACCGGCGAGCGCTCGATGACCGTCCGGATCAGCTCGATCGCGTGGACCGGCTGGACGTCGAGCGCTGGCTCGGGCAGGTCGGCCCCGTCGAGGCCACTCTCGCCGTGGACGTTGACCGCAACGTGGAGCGGCCGGACGAGCGGCGCCGGCGCACCCCGGCCGACCGGCACGTCGGTTCGTCCGAGCAGGGTCAGGACGCGCAGGGCGTTGCGGGTCGTGGCCTCGAGCGGGGCATTGCCGGCTACGGTCGTCAGGGCGAGCAGCTCGAGCTCCGGCCGGGCCAGGGCCAGGGTGATGGCCAGGGCATCGTCATGGCCCGGGTCGCAGTCGAGGATGATCGGGATTCGAGCGGCCATGAAGCCGATCATACGGGAGCCGGACGGGCGCGCTGGCGGCCGCCGGGAGAGCCCGTTCGGGCAGATTCGGCGGGCCGCTTGCTGGACCCCCATGCGGTCGCTAGGATGCGTCCAGCGGCCGTGCCCCCAGGTCCGGCTCGAAAGGCGGTTGTCGCGATCCATGGGCAACAGCCCGACGCGGACGCGGACCGTTTCGTGCGTGAGGAGGAACAATGCACATCCGTTCCAAGGGCGCCGGCGCGGTCGTCGCGCTCGTGCTCGTCGTCTCGGCGTGTTCAAGCGCCGCGACGACGGCGCCGACTGTCGCCCCGACCGTGGCGCCGACCACGGCACCGGCGTCCGTCGCACCGTCCAGCGGCGGCCTCGACCGCCCCGTCCGCGACCCCGGCCCCGAGCTTCGCCCAGATGCCGAACCTCAAGATCGGCGTCGTCACCGACATCGGGACGCTCGACGACAAGGGCTACAACGAGTACAGCTTCAAGGGCGCCCAGGACGGCGCGACCGCGATCGGCGTGACCGATCCGGTCCCCTCGATCGTCCCCAAGGACGCCTCGGAGTACGCGGCCGACATCGCCCAGTTCGTCAACCAGAAGTTCGACGTGATCGTCACGGTCGGCTTCAACCTGACCAACGACACCGTCGCCGCGGCCCACGCCAACCCGAAGATCCGTTTCGTCGGCGTCGACCAGTCACCGGTCTGCGTCACCCCGGACGGCAAGCCTGACCCGACCTTCGCCTGCAAGGGCGTCGCCGCCACGGCCCTGCCGAACTACACCTCGCTCTACTTCGCCGAGGACCAGGCCGGCTATCTGGCCGGAATCGTCGCCGCCTACGCCGACAAGGGCGCTCCGACCCCGACCGGGGTGATCGGCGCCATCGGTGGCACGACCCTCTGCGCCCCGTGCGTTCGCTACATCCAGGGCTACACCCTCGGCGCCCAGTCGGTGAACCCGTCGATCACCGTGAAGGCGGCGTACGTCACGCACGACTTCTCGAATGCGGCGTTCAACGATCCGGCCGGTGGCAAGGCCTTCGCCCAGACGTTCATCCAGGCCAACAAGCCGGACGTCCTGTTCCAGGTCGCCGGCAAGACCGGCAACGGCGTCCTCGAGGCCGCCTGCGCCGCGAACATCTACGGGATCGGCGTCGACGTCGACCAGTGGGTGTCGCTCGGGGCCCCGGCCAACGCGTGCATCATCACCAGCGCGGAGAAGCACGTCGAGTCGGCCGTCATGCAGGCCATCACGGGGATCGCCGCGGGCACCCTGCAGGCCGGTGATGTCCTGTTCAACGCGAAGAACGACGGCATCAGCGCCGCCGACTTCCACGACAAGGCCAGCCTGTTCGGACCCGAGGTGACGACGGCCCTGAACACGGCCCTGGCGGCGATGCAGGCCGGCACGCTCGTGACCTGCCCGCCCGCTCCGGCCTGCGGTACCTACGCCCCCTAGTCCCAGCCTCACGTAGCTGATCCAAACGGGCCGACCGCCTTGACGGCCGGCCCGTTTGGCATCCATCCCGGCATCGCCGGAACCTGGACCGCATGACTGACGAGACAGGTCCAAGCCTCGCGCCCGCGCTCGAGATGCGCGGCATCACCAAGCGCTACCCCGGCGTCGTCGCCAATGACGGCATCAGCCTCAAGGTGAAGCCGGGCGAGATCCATGCCCTGCTCGGCGAGAACGGGGCCGGCAAGACGACCCTGATGAACGTCCTGTACGGGCTGGCCACGCCCGACGAGGGCGAGATCCTGCTCGACGGGAGCCCGATCCGGATCAGCGGCCCGGCCGATGCGATCGCCCGCGGGATCAACATGGTCCACCAGCACTTCATGCTGGTCCCCGTCCTGACCGTCGCCGAGAACATCCTGCTCGGCGACGAGACGATGGCCAACCGGATCTTCCTCGACCGCAAGGAGTCGCGGCGGCGGATCATCGAGCTCGGCCGGCGGTTCGGCTTCGAGATCGATCCGGACGCCAAGGTCGGCTCGCTCTCGGTCGGCTGGCAGCAGCGGGTCGAGATCCTCAAGGCCCTCTACCGGAATGCCCGGATCCTCGTCCTGGACGAGCCGACCGCCGTGCTCACGCCGCAGGAGACCGAGGAGATCTTCGGGGTCCTCCGCCGCCTGGCCGCGGACGGCCACAGCATCGTCTTCATCAGCCACAAGCTCTACGAGGTCCTCGAGATCGCCGACCGGATCACCGTCATCCGGCGGGGCAAGGTCGTCGGCGAGCGGCATCCCGGGCGAGACCGATGAGGACGACCTGGCGGCCCTGATGGTCGGCCGGGCGGTCCAGCTCACGGCCGACCGGGGCGAGTCCCATCCCGGCCAGCCCGTCCTCCAGGTGGCCGGCCTCGAGGCGAGCGACGATCGCGGCCAGCCCGCCTTGAAGGGCGCCGATTTCGAGGTCCGGGCCGGCGAGATCTTCGGCATCGCCGGCGTTGCCGGCAACGGCCAGGACGAGCTGGTCGAAGCGATCGTCGGGCTGCGCCGGCCGACGGCCGGCCAGGTCACCCTGGACGGCCAGGACGTGACCGGCCATCCGCCCCGCCGGATGAACGAGGCCGGGGTCGCCTACGTCCCGGCCGACCGCCATCGGTTCGGGATGATCCTGTCCTTTCCCGTGGCCGACAACCTGATCCTGACCAGCTACCACCGCAAGCCGTACGCCCGGGGGATCCTGCGCAACCCGGCCGCGATCGAGCGTGACGCCACGGCCGCGATCAAGAAGTACGACATCCGGACCCCGTCGGCCAATGTCAAGGCGAGCACGCTGTCCGGGGGCAACCAGCAGAAGGTGGTCGTCGCCCGGGAGTTCGACCGCGACCTCCGGCTGCTCGTGCTCGACCAGCCGACCCGCGGCCTCGACGTCGGCAGCATCGAGTTCATCCACCGCCAGGTGATCGCCAAGCGTGACGCCGGGACGGCCGTCCTGCTCGTTTCGGCCGAGCTCGACGAGGTCCTCGAGATGTCCGACCGGATCGGGGTGATGTTCGAGGGCCGGATCGTGGCGATCATCGACGGGCGGGCGGCCGACAAGAACGAGGTTGGCCTGCTGATGGCGACCGGCGGGGCCGAGCGCAGCCCGGCGGTCAGCGCATGAGCGAGCTGTACGTTGCCGAGGCGGACAGCCCGCGCGGTTCCCTGCGCGGGCGGGCCTGGGCGATCCTGGCCGTGCCGATCCTGGTCACCGTCCTGTCCTTGCTCGTGGGAGCCGTGATCATCCTCGCCTCCGAGCTGATCGTGACCGGCGAGAAGTTCAACCCATGGCTGCCGATCACGGCCTACACCGCCCTGCTCGAAGGCGCCTTCGGCTCACCCGAGGCGATCGTGTCGACCCTCGTCTACACCGCGCCGCTCGTCTTCGGCGGGCTGGCCGTCGCCTTCGGCTTCAAGGCGGGCTTGTTCAACATCGGGGTCCAGGGCCAGTTCCTGGTCGGTGCCCTCGGGGCGGTGATCGTGGGCGTGGCCCTGGCCGATGCGCCGGCGCCGGTGGCGATCCTCGGGGCGACGATCGCGGGCATCCTCGGTGGTGCGATCTGGGGCTTCATCCCGGGCTTCCTGAAGGCCGTCTCGGGCGCCCACGAAGTGGTCAGCACGATCATGCTCAACTACATCGCCGTGTCGCTCCTGGCCTATGCCGTGAGCGGCCCCCTCAAGGTCCCCCATTCGCCGTCGCCGGTGACCTTCGACGTTGGCAACTCGGCCTGGCCGATCATCCTCGGCGACACCGGCCACATCGGGATCATCCTGGCCCCGCTCGCCGCGGTCTTCGTCTGGTGGCTCCTGTTCCGGACGACCTGGGGCTTCGAGGTCCGTTCGGTCGGGGCCGGCCCGGACGCCGCCCGCTACGCCGGGATGCGGCCCCGGACCCTGATCATCGCGACGATGACCTTCAGCGGGGCCCTGGGCGGCCTGGCCGGGACGTGCGTCCTGCTCGGGGTGACCCACTCGATGACCTCGAGCTTCGGGACGACCGTCGGCTTCGACGCGATTGCGGTGGCCCTGCTCGCCCGCTCAAGCCCGATCGGGGTGATCGCCTCGGCGTTCCTGTTCGGCAGCCTGCGGGCCGGCGCCGGCCTGATGCAGATCAACGCCGGGATCCCGGTCGAGCTGGTCGACGTCCTCCAGGCCACGATCCTGCTCTTCCTGGTGGCCAGCCCGGTCTTCCACCGGGTCCTCCGCCTGCGCGGCGCCGAGATCGGGATCTCGACCGCCAACCAGACCCGGGCCCTCGAAGCGGAAGCGGCCGAGTAAATGGACCTCAACCACCTGATCACGACCCTCTACGGGATCCCGGTCATCGGCCTGGTCCTGCAGTTCGCGGGCTACCTGATCGCGGTCATCCCGGCCAACTCGCCGAACATCATGCAGCAGGCCACCCCGCTCGCCCTGGCCGCCCTGTGCGGGGTGATGTGCGAGCGCTCAGGCGTGGTCAACATCGGGATCGAGGGCACGATGCTGGCCGCTGCGTTCACGGCCTGGGTCGTGGGCGTGGCGATCCAGCCGCTGTTCGGGACGCCCAACCCGACCGACGTGTTCGGGCTGACGATCCCCCTCCTGATCGCCCTGGCCGCGGCGATCCTCGTGGCGATGGGGATCTCGGCCCTCCACGCCTGGCTCTCGATATCGCTCAGGGCGGACCAGATCATCAGCGGCACGATCATCAACATCGCGGCGGCCGGCCTGACCGGCTACCTGAACCAGCTGATCTCGCAGAACTCGCCAGCCGGCGCCGGCGAGTTCGCCCGCGTTCGTGCCGCCGACCGCCCTGACGAACCTGCCCCTCGTCGGCTGGCTGTTCGCGATGTTCCTGAACCAGGGCCCGATCTCGATGTCCGTGCTCGTCTTCGTGATCGGCCTCCAGATCTGGCTCTTCCGCTCGCGCTGGGGTCTCCGCACCCGGGCCGTGGGCGAGCATCCTCGGGCGGCCGAGACGGTCGGCATCGACGTCATTCGGACCCGCTACCGGAACGTGATTATCGGGGGCGTCTTCGCCGGCCTGGCCGGGGCGTTCCTGAGCATCGAGGCGACCGACTCGTTCCAGCAGAACATGACCGCCGGGCGCGGCTTCATCGCCCTGGCGGCCCTGATCATGGGCCGCTGGACGCCGATCGGATCCTTCGGCGCGGCCCTTTTGTTCGCGACGTTCCTGCAGCTCGGCCAGCTGATCAACATCGCCCCGCCGAGCGGCGAGCTGGGCACGATCATGGCCGGCGTGCCGCCCCAGCTGTTCGATGCCCTGCCCTACATCCTGACGATCGTGATCCTGGCCGGGGTGGTCGGCCGGAGCGTTCCGCCCGCCGCGGACGGCCAGCCGTACCTCCGCGAGGCCGCATCCTGAGCGAATCGTTGAACGGCAGCCCGGTCCACTCCCCCGCCGAGCTCGGCTACGACCCCTGGAGCCCGGCCTTCGTGGCCGACCCGTATCCGGCCCTGGCCCGACTGCGGGCGGGTCCGCGGGCCCTCTACGACGACCGGACGGACCAGTGGCTGGTCAGCCGCCATGCGGACGTCAACGCGCTCCTGCGCGATCGGCGGCTGGGCCGCTCGTACCGCCACGTGGCCACGAACGCCGAATGGGGCCGGCCGGATCCGCCGGCCGGGGAGGCCGCTTTCTGGCATCTCCTGAACTCGCAGATGATCGACCGCGAGCCGCCCGACCACACCCGGCTGCGGCGGCTCGTGTCGGCCGCCTTCACGCCCCGCACGATCGAGCGCCTGCGGCCGCGGATCGAGCAGATCTCCGGCCGGCTGGTCGATGAGGCGGCGAGTCTGGGCGAATTCGACTTGATCGGCGACCTGCTCGAGCTGCTGCCGGTGACCGTGATCGCCGAGCTGCTGGGGATCCCCGAAGGCCGACCGGGCGAGCCTGCGCCCCTGGTCGGCCGACATGACCCTGGTCTTCGAGCTGAATCCCTCGGCCGAGGATCGGGCCCGGGCGGTCGCCGCCGGGCATGACTTCGAGGCCTACATCCGGGGGCTGGCCCGCGAGCGGCGGGCCCGCCCGACGGGCGACCTGATGAGCGAGCTGGCACTGGTGGCCGAAGCCGGCGACCGGCTGTCCGAGGACGAGCTCGTCGGCACCGCGATCCTGCTCCTGAACGCCGGCCACGAGGCGTCGGTCAACGGGGCCGCCAACTCGTGGTACGCCCTTTTCCGTCAGCCGGCGGCGCTGGCCGCACTGCGAGCCGACCCGAGGCTCGTCCCGAGTGCGATCGAGGAGCTTCTCCGGTTCGACACGCCCGCCCCGATGTTCGAGCGCTGGGTCCTCGAGGAGATCGAGATCGGTGACGTGCGGATCCCGCGGGGCCAGGAGCTGGCCCTCCAGTTCGCTGCCGCCAATCGCGATCCGGACGTCTTCGAGCGGGCCAACGAGATCGTCCTCGACCGTCATCCGAACCCCTATCTCTCGTTCGGAGCGGGGATCCACTATTGCCTCGGTGCGCCGCTGGCCAAGGCGGAGTTCGACATTGTCTTCCGCCAGATCATCGAGCGGCTGCCCCGGCTCGAGCTGGCCAGCGAGCCGGCCTGGAAGCCGCGCTTCGTCCTGCGCGGCCTCGAGTCGCTCCCGGTCCGCAGCCGATGAGCCCGACTGAGCCGGCCGGCCCGGAACACGACGTGCCGCCGCACGACGACGAGCCGGCCGAGCCGCCCGGCGAGGCCACGGACGTGAGCGCGGACGTGAGCGTGGATCAGGCATCGGACCTGGCAACGGAGCCGGCCGCGGATCGCGCTTCGGAGCGAGCCCGGGAGCGGGCCCTGGCGATCGGCATCCTCGACCTCCAGGAGGGTCGGGGGACCGTCCGGCTGCTCGACGACGAGGGGATTGCGGTGATCCTTGGCCGGGCTCGCAGGATCGCCCTGATCGGGGCCTCCTCGAATCCCGCCCGGCCGTCGTTCGCGGTCTTCCGCTATCTCCTGATGAACGGCTACGAATGCATCCCGGTCAACCCGAACGAGCGGGACGTCCTCGGCCAGCCAGCCTTCCGGACGCTGACCGAGGCGGCGGCCGCCACCGGCCCGTTCGACATCGTCGACGTCTTTCGCCGCTCCGAGCTGTGCCTGCCTCACGCGACCGAGGCGGTCCAGACCGGGGCCGGCTGCCTGTGGCTCCAGCTCGGCGTGGTCAACTGGGAGGCGGCTGCAGTTGCAGCCGCCGGCGGCCTGTCGGTCGTCATGAACCGCTGCACGGCGATCGAGCACCGGGCCCTGCGGGATCGCCGCTGACGGTCGGTCACGGCCGACTCAGCTCGGCGGATAACCAGCCAGGAGCTCAATTCAGCGCATGACCAGGCCGGTGAAGATCACCGCGATCCCGATCAGGCCCAGCCCTGCGCCCAACCGGACCTGGCGCTGGAGGGCCGCGGCAGTCGGCTCGGAACCAGGCTCCGACGGCTCCCGCACCCCGCCCCGCCAGGCGTTGTACCGGGCGACGTTCGCGTCCTGGGCGCGCATCTGACGGAGGCGGGCGTAGGGCTCCCGCGTCCGCAGGTAGCCGATCACGATCATGACCAGGCCGATGACCACGAAGACCCAGCCGAGCGGGGTCATCGGCCGCCTGGCTCCCGATCCGGGCCGGCCGGCCCATCGTCCGCCAGGCGTTCGCGCAGGATCGTCCCGACCAGCTCGGCATTGGCCTGGCCGCGGGTCGCCTTCATGACCTGGCCGACGAGGAAGCCGAGGGCCGGCTTGCCGGCGTGGTGGTCGGCCACGGCGTTGGGATTGGCGGCGATCACCGCGTCGATGGCGCCGGCCAGGGCCGAGCTGTCGCTGATCTGGCGGAAGCCGCGCTCGGCCACGATCGCCCCGACCGGGGCGCCGCTCTCGAGGTGGGCCGTGAGCACCTCGCGGGCATTCGTCCGCGAGAGTTCGCCGGCCTCGACCCGGGCAAGGAGATCGGCCAGCTCGGCGGCTTCGGCTCGGCCGACCAGGCCGGCCGGCCCGCGCTCGGTCGACTCGTTCGCTGCCCGGCCGTAGTCGCCGGTCACGAAGTTGGCGACCTCCTTGGCCGACAGCTTCGGACCGGCTGCCCGAATCGCCTCGAAGGCGCCGGCCAGGCCGGGGTCGGCCACGATCACCCCGGCGTCGTAGGCCGACAGGCCGAGCGAGTCGACATAGCGAGCCCGGCGCGCCGCCGGGAGCTCGGGCAGGGCGGCCCGGACCGCGGCGAGCCAGGCCGGATCGACCCGCAGCGGCGGCAGGTCCGGTTCGGGAAAGTAGCGGTAGTCGTGCGAGTCCTCCTTCGAACGCATGACATAGGTCACGCCCCGGGCGTCATCCCAGCCCCGGGTGTCCTGGGTCAGGACCTCGCCGGCCTCGAGGGCCGCCGCCTGGCGCTTGATCTCGAACTCGATCGCCCGCTCGACCGAGCGGAACGAGTTCATGTTCTTGACTTCCACCCGGGTCCCGAACGGCTCGGTCCCGGCCGGCCGGAGCGAGACGTTCGCCTCGACCCGCATCTGGCCGCGCTCCATGTCGGCGTCGGACACGCCGATCGAGCGAAGGGTCAGCTGGAGCTCCTCGGCGTAGCGCCGGGCCTGTTCGGCCGTCCGCAAGGTCGGCTCGGTCACGATCTCCATGAGCGGTGCGCCGGACCGGTTGAAGTCGACCAGGCTGACCTTCCGGCCGTTGGCATCGGTCGAGTGGATCAGCTTGGCCGTGTCCTCCTCGAGATGGGCCCGCTGGATCCCGACCTCGAACGGGCCGGCAGAGGTCTCGATCATCAGCCGGCCGTGGCTGGCCAGGGGCAGCTCGTACTGGCTGATCTGGTAGCCCTTGGGCAGGTCCGGGTAGAAGTAGTTCTTGCGATCCCAGCGGGTCGCCGCCGGGGTCGTCGCGCCGATCGCGATGCCGGTCGCCAGGACGCCCTCGACCGCCGCCCGGTTGATCGTGGGCAGGGCCCCCGGCAGGCCCAGGCAGGTCGGGCAGACGTGGCTGTTCGGGGGCGCCCCGTCGTAGGCCGTCGAGCAGGCGCAGAACATCTTGCTCAACGTCCGAAGCTGGCAGTGGACCTCGATCCCGATGACCGCCTCGTAGCTCATCCGGCCACCTGGGCCGCCGTCACCAGGAACAGGCCGTACATCGCCACGGCCAGCCAGCCGATCGCCACGACCAGCCGGCGAGCGAACAGGCGAAACCGCGGTCGGTCGATCACCCGGCGCGTCGCCTCGATCGCGGTCCGGGTCGGATCGCCGTCATGGACCAGCGGGGCCACCGCGGCCCGGGTCGCCAGGTAGCCCCGCCAGGAGCCGATCGCCAGGGCGGCCAGGCCGCAGGCCAGGACGAGGAAGCGGGTCATCGGCGGCTCAGCTTCGCCGACGGGCGACGAACCGGCCGATCCGCTCGAGGGCCTCGGCCAGGGCCGCCTCGGACGTCGCGTAGCAGGCCCGGACGTGACCCTCGCCGGACGGCCCGAACGCGCCGCCGGGCACGACCGCGACCCGCTCCTCGGCCAGCAGCTCGGTCGCGAACGTCTCCGAGTCGAGGCCGGTCGAGGTGATCCGGGGAAAGGCGTAGAACGCCCCGCGCGGCTCGAACGTCGTCAGGCCCAGGTCGTTCAGGCCATCGACCACGAGCCGCCGCCGCCGGTCGTAGGCGGCCAGCATCCGCTCGACGTCATCCTCGCCGTTCACCAGCGCCTCGTAGGCGGCGTCCTGGGCCGTGGTCGGGGCGGACATGATCGTGTACTGGTGGACCTTGACGATCCCCTCGAGGATCCCGGCCGGGGCGCACAGCCAGCCGACCCGCCAGCCGGTCATCGCGTAGGCCTTGCTGAAGCCGCCCATCAGGATCGTCCGGTCGCGCATCCCGGGCAGGGCGCTCATCGCCCGATGGCGGTATGAGCCGTAGGCCAGGCGATCGTAGATCTCGTCGGAGTAGACGAGCAGGTCGTGCCGGATCGCGATCGCGGCCAGCTCGTCCTGGACGGCCTCGGGCAGGACCGCCCCGGTCGGGTTGCAGGGATAGCCCAGGAAGAGCGCCTTCGTGCGGGGCGTGATCGCCGCCTCGACCGCCGCCGGATCGAGGGCGAAATCGTCCTCGAGCCGGGTCGCGACATGGACGGCCCGGCCGCCCGCGAACTGGATCGCCGGGACGTAGGCGACGTAGGACGGCTCGTGGAGGATGACCTCGTCACCGGGGTCGCAGGTCGCCCGCAGGGCGAGATCGACCGCCTCCGAGGCGCCGACGGTGATCAGGACCTCGCGCTCGGGGTCGTAGCTCACCCCGTACAGCTGCTCAAGATGGGCGACGAGGGCCCGGCGCAGGTCGAATGTGCCGTAGTTGCTCGTGTAGTGGGTCCGGCCACGGCGG
This sequence comes from uncultured Chloroflexia bacterium, assembly GCA_963697135.1. Lineage (GTDB taxonomy): Bacteria > Chloroflexota > Limnocylindria > Limnocylindrales > CSP1-4 > Palsa-1033. The sequence continues at coordinate 135,616 of CAVOMZ010000019.1, forward strand.
AGGCTGGCCACTCCGGCCTCGACGATCCCCTCGGGCGTGTCGAAGTCGGGCTCCCCGACGCCCAGGCTGATCACGTCGTCCATCGTCGCCAGGATGTCGAAGAAGCGGCGGATGCCCGAGGGCGGAACCGCCCGGACACGTTCAGCCAGGGCCCGCTCGGCGAGGGGCGCGCGCGTGGCGCTGCTCGCGGGCGGGGTCTCGGTTGCCATGTCCGGGAGTATACGGAACCCGGCGAAGCCTTCGATCGAACGGACCGGCGAGCTCGTCAGCCGAACCAGGCAAGGGCCTCGGCGATTGCCCGCAGGCCGCCCTGGAGGTCGTCGGGCAAGCGGCCCCGGTGTGCCGCCAGGGCCTGCCTGACGAGCTCACGCCGCCGAGCCATGACCGCCCGTCGGAGGGCCGCCCCGGCCGGCGTGGCCCGCAGGACGACGGCTCGCCCGTCGAGCGGATCGGGCTCGACCAGGACGACCCCGCGCCGCTCCAGGCGCCGGACCAGGCGGCTCATCGAGGGCCGCGACATTCCGATCTGCTGGGCAACGACCCCCGGGCGAAGGCCGTCAGAGGCGCTGATCACGACGAGGGCCCGCCACTGCTGGAGGGTCAGGTCGGGACTGGCCCCGGCTTCAGCCAGGGCGACCGAGGTGACCCCGACCGCCGCGATGAAGAGGCGCTCGAGGGCATCCATGACTGGGTCTTCGGGCATGCTCATCGGTGATCCTGCGGCAAGGTTGCGAGTGTGGACGAGTGGGCGTATTCTGGCCACATTAGTTGTCGGACGACAACGGTACAGCGAAAGCGTTCCCATGAATACTCGCCTGAAAATCGAGATCGTCGACTGGCAGGATCGCGACTTCGTCCTGGCCCTCGAGGCCGGCCTGGCCTCAGCATTGCGCGAGGGACTGTCGGCGGACTGCTTGGCCGTCGCCGATCGCGTCCAGGTGGATCTTCGACTGGCCGGTTTCCCGGACGCCTCCATCGTCTACGCCCGCTCCGTTGACGATGTCCTGGCCCGGATTGCCCATTGGACGGTGTCGCGCGAAGGCCACCCGAGCGGGACACGAGCCTGAACCCTCAGTCCCCACAAGCGGAGCGCCTCGGCGACTTCACCCTGACCGCCCGCGAGCTCCGGCTCGTGCCCCTGGCCCTCCTGGCCGGTGTCGTCTCGACCGGGATCGCCGTGATCCTGCTCGACCTCATCGGCCTGGTCACGAACCTGGCCTACTACGGACGCTTGTCCGTCGCCCTCGTCCAGCCGCCCCTGACCGGTCTGGGACCATGGTCGATCCTGATTCCCGTAGTTGGCGGCCTGCTCATCGGGCTGATGGCGCGCTACGGCTCCGAGCGGATCCGAGGGCACGGCATTCCCGAGGCGATGGAATCGATCCTTGTCGGGGGCAGCCGGGTCGAGCCCCGGCTGGCCGTGCTCAAACCGGTCAGCTCGGCGATCAGCATCGGGACCGGCGGGCCGTTCGGGGCCGAGGGCCCGATCATCATGACCGGCGGAGCGATCGGATCGCTGTTCGGCCAGTCGGTCCACCTGAGCGCGTCGGAGCGCAAGACCCTGCTCGTGTCCGGAGCGGCGGCCGGCATGACGGCCGTCTTCGGGACGCCCCTGGCCGCGGTCCTCCTGGCGACCGAGCTGCTCCTGTTCGAATGGCGGCCCCGGTCGCTCATTCCGGTGGCCGCAGCGGCTTCGATCGCGGCAACCCTGCGGGTGCCGCTGGCGGATCTCGGCCTGGTTCCCCCGATCCCGCTCTTCCCGTCCCGGCCCATCCCCCGCTCGGCCCGCTCGGCCTGATCGGCGCCCTGCTCCTGGGCTTGGCCGCCGGATTCGTGGCCTGGCTGCTGACGGCCTGCGTGTACGGTGCGGAGGACCTGTTCAAGCGCCTGCCATTCCACTGGATGTGGTGGCCGGCGATCGGCGGCATCGCGATCGGAATCGGCGGGCTGGTCGATGCCCGAGCCCTGGGGGTCGGCTACGACTCGATCCGGGACGAGCTGGCCGGCAACCTGGCCGTGGCGGCCCTCGTCGCCTGCTCCTCACGAAGCTGGCGATCTGGTCGATCGCCCTCGGCTCGGGCACGAGCGGCGGGATCCTCGCGCCACTCCTGCTGATCGGCGGGGCCGTCGGCGGGCTGGCCGCGGCCTTCCTGCCCGACGGGTCACCCGGCGTCTGGTCCCTGATCGGGATGGCCGCCGTTCTGGCCGGGGTCACCCGCTCGCCGTTCACCTCGATCCTGTTCGCCTTCGAGCTCAGCCACGACCAGGCTGCGCTGCTGCCCCTGCTGATCGCCTGCATCGCGGCGTACTCGGTCAGCATCCTCGTCCTGCGCCGGTCGATCCTGACCGAGAAGGTCGCCCGGCGGGGATTCCACGTGATGCGCGAGACGGCCGTCGAGCCGCTCGAAGCCCTGTTCGTCCGGGACGTGATGATCACGAACGTCCTGTCCGTCGAGCCGGGCCGCCCGATCGCCGTGCTGGCCGCCCTGGTCGAGCGTCACGACGAACACCGCCGGCAGCGCCTCTACCCCGTCGTCGACGATGTGCTCGGGCTCGTCGGGGTCATCGGCAAGCGCGAGATCCAGGAAGCGATCGGACGGCTCCGGGTCGAGGAGATCACGGTCGCCGACCTGATGATCAGCCCAACCGTGGCCTACGGCGACGAGACCCTCCGGACTGCCGGCGACCGGATGGCCTCGACGAAGCTCGGCATCCTGCCAGTCGTTGAACGGGCCTGGCCGAACCGGCTCATCGGCCTGCTCCGTGAACGTGACCTGATGCGCGCCCGCGACCGCCTCCTCGTCGAGGAGCGCCACCGCGAGCGGATCATCCATCTGCGCCCGCTGCCCGGCCGGCTCCGCGGCCGGTCCGCTCCGGGGGCCGCCCCACCGGATGGGGCCTGACGGCGGCCGCTGGGCGCGATCCGGAGCCATGTCGCGTTTCGTCGTAGGGTCAGGTCGAGCAGCTGAGGAGCACGATGGTCGGCCGACTGCTCGAACGGATCATCATTACCCAGACCGGCTGGGCCAAGCCGTTCGGCGACTGGCTCCACGGGATCGTGGCCGCGATCTTCGGGCGGATGCCGCCGATCCGCGACTTCTTCGCCGGGACCTGGCTGGGCCACCCCCTCCATGCCCTGATGACCGATGTCCCGATCGGGGCCCTGACGGTCTCGATCGTGCTCGACCTGATCGGACATCCGGCCGCCGCGGACGTCGCCCTGGCGTTGGGGATCCTGACGATGCTGGCGGCGGCCGTGGCGGGCTACGCCGACTACTCGACGACCGACGGCCGGGCTCGCGTCCGGGCCACGATCCACAGCGTCCTGATCCTCGTCTCGCTCGTCCTCTTCGTCGTCTCCCTGGCGATCCGGGCGACCGGCCCGACCAACCGGGCCCTGCCGATCGGCCTGTCGATCATCGGCTACCTGATCCTGGCCGGCGGGGCCTACGTCGGCGGCGACGTGGCCTATCTCCTGGGCAACATGGTCGACCGCCACGCCTGGCGCTCGACGGGCACGAAGTGGCAGTCGCTCGAGGTCGGCGAGATCGCCGAAGGCGTGCTGGTCAAGGCCAGGCTCGGGATCCAGGACCTCGTCCTCGTCCGGACCGGAGAGACGATCCTGGCCCTCCACGATCAGTGCGCCCACGCCGGCGGGCCGCTCCACGAGGGCACGCTCATCGGCGGGCGTCGTCGAGTGCCCCTGGCATGGCTCGCGGTTCGAGATGGCCACCGGCCGGCGGCGGCAGGGGCCCGACGGTCTACGACCAGCCGACCTACGAGGTCCGCCCGGCGGAGGCCGGCGGCTACGAGGCTCGCCGGAGCTCCTAGGCGACGGTCGGAGCCGGAGCCTCGGCAGGCTGGGCGAGCGGCCTCGGCCCGTTCGGCCGGGGTCGGACCGGCGGGATCGGCCGCCCGGGCGAGGTCGGCCGGCTCGAGCGATCGCCACGGCGCATCGGCGGTGATCCCCTCGTAGGCCCGGGCGAGGCCAAGAAGCTCGGCTTCGCTCCACGGCGCGCCGATCAGCTGGAGCCCGACCGGCAGGCCCTCGGACAGGCCACAGGGGATCGACACGCCGGGCAGGCCGGCCATGTTGACCGGCAGGGTGCAGGCGTCCGAGAGGTACATCGAGACCGGGTCGGCCAGGCGGGCCCCGAAGCGGAACGCGATCGACGGGCTGGTCGGGGCGACGAGGGCATCGAAGCCGGCGGCCCACAACCGGTCGAAATCCGCCTTGATCAGGGTCCGGACCTTCTGGGCCTTGAGGTAGAACGCGTCGTAGTAGCCGGCCGACAGGGCGTACGTGCCGAGCATGATCCGGCGCTTGACCTCGGCCCCGAAGCCCTGGCCGCGGGTCGCCAGCTCGTTGGCCAGGGTATCGCCGTCGCGCCGGTGGAAGCCGTAGCGGATTCCGTCGTAGCGGGCGAGGTTGGCCGAGGCCTCGGCCGGGGCCACGATGTAGTAGGTCGCCAGGCCGTATTCGGTGTGGGGCAGGCTGACCTCCTCGACGATCGCGCCGGCCGCCTCGAGCGCGGCCACCGCCTCGCGGACCCGGGCCTCGACCCCGGGCTCCATGCCCGCCACGAAGTACTCCCGGGGCAGGCCGAGGCGCTTGCCCCGGAGGAGGCCGGCCGCCGCGTCGTCCGACTCGGCCAGGGCCAGGAGCTCATCGGGGACGGGGACCGCGGCCGAGGTCGAATCGCGCTCGTCCCGGCCGGCCACCGCGTGGAGGAGGGCGGCCGCGTCCCGGCTGTCCCGGCCGAACGGCCCGATCTGGTCGAGCGATGAGGCGAAGGCGACGATCCCGTAGCGGCTGACCCGGCCATAGGTCGGCTTGAGCCCGACGATCCCGCACAGGGCCGCCGGCTGGCGGATCGAGCCGCCGGTGTCGGTGCCGATCCCGAACGGGGCGTTGAACGCGGCGACGGCGGCCGCCGAGCCGCCGCTCGAGCCGCCCGGGACGCGCTCGAGGTCCCACGGGTTGGCGGTCGGGCCGTAGGCCGAGTGCTCGGTCGAGCTGCCCATCGCGAACTCGTCCATGTTCGTCTTGCCCAGGATCACCGCGCCGGACGATCGGAGCCGCTCGGTGATGTGGGCGTCGTACGGGGCCCGGTAGCCCTCGAGGATCCGCGAGCCGGCGGTGCACTGGCCGCCGGCCAGCGAGACGAGGTCCTTGAGGGCGACCGGCAGGCCGTGGAGCGCCGGCAGGGCCGCCAGGGCCGCCGGTCCGTCGCGGCGGGCGGCGGCCAGCGGGCATCGGCGGAGTCCGCCTCGGCCAGGGCCCGCTCGTCGTCGATCGAGAGCCAGGCGTTCAGGCCGCGGTTGTCGCGGTGGGCCGCCGCCAGGTGGGCCTGGGCCAGCTCGCGGGCGCTGAACTCGCCGGCCCGCAGGCCGGCCGCCAGCGCGTGGCCGGTCCGCCGGGTCAGGTCGCCGGCATCGGCCGAGGAGTCGACCATCGCTCAGTCGCCGCCGAGGACGGCCGCGACGACGATGAAGCCGTCGCTCGTCTCGGGGGCGTTGGCCAGGGCGGCCGCCTGGTCGAGCGAGGGCCGGACGACGTCCTCGCGGAGGATGTTCTCGAGCTCGATCGTCTGGGCCGTCGGCGCGATCGCCTCGGTGTCGAGCTCGGTCAGCCGGGCGTACTGGTCGAGGATGTGGTTGAGCTCGCCTTCGAGGCGGACGAGCTCGGCCTCGGTCAGCCCGAGGCGGGCGAGGTGGGCGACATGGGCGACGTCGGCACGGGACAGGCTGGCCATCGGTCGATGATATCCGAGCCCGCCGGCTCGATCGGCTTCAGCCGGGTCGGGACGCTCGCCCTCGAGGAGCCGGGCGAAGGCGGCCTCGTCGAGGACCGGCACGCCGAGCTCCTGGGCCCGGGCCAGCTTCGAGCCGGCGTTCTCGCCGGCCACGAGGTAGCTCGTCTTCTTCGAGACCGAGCCCGAGACCTTGCCGCCGGCCGCCCGGATCGCGTCCTCGGCCGCCTGCCGATCGAAGCCGGCCAGGCTGCCGGTCACGACCACCGTCAGGCCGGCCAGCGGACCTTCGGGCCCGCCGGCGTCGGTCGCTCGCAGCCCGGACGACCGGCCGTTCGGCCTCGACCCCGGCCGCGACGAGCTCGGCCAGGACGTCCCGCGTCGCCGGGTCGCTGAAGTACCGGACCAGGCCCGGCCGCGACGGTCGCCCCGACTCCCGGGAATGGCCTCGAACGCAGCCGGGCTCGTCGGCCGCGACCCGGACGAGCTCCGCGGCCGCCCGCGCCGTCCAGCCGTCCGGGCCGGCCATCGGCTCGGCCTCGGCCGGGGGAATCCGGGCCGCCAGCCAGGCGGCCAGGTCGATCGCGGTCTGCTCGCCGACCTGGGGGATGCCCAGGGCGTTGATGATCCGGGCCAGGGGCCGGCGCCGGGCCCGCTCGATCGAGGCGACCAGGTTCTCGGCGCTCTTCTGGCCAAATCGATCGAGGGTCATCAGGGTCGCCACGTCCAGCCGGAAGAAGTCGGCCCGCGAGCCGAGCAGGCCGCGCTGGAGGAGCTGCTCGACGACGGCCCAGCCGGCTCCCTCGATGTCCATCCCACCCCGTCCGGCGAAGTGGCCGTACTCCTGGGCGACCCGGGCCGGGCAGGCGAGGTTCGGGCAGTAGTGGCGAACGGCCCCCTCGTCGCGGACGACCGGCGTGCCGCACACCGGGCAGGTCGCCGGCATCTGCGAACTCGATCTCGGCCCCGGTCCGCGCCTCGAGGACCGGGCCGACCACCTCGGGGATCACGTCGCCGGCCTTCTGGAGGATGACCGTGTCGCCGATCCGGATGTCCTTGCGGCGGACCTCGTCGAGGTTGTGGAGGGTGGCCCGGGCGACGGTCGATCCGGCGACCTTGACCGGGACGAGGTGGGCGACCGGGGTGAGCGTGCCGGTCCGTCCGACGTAGGCGACGATGTCCTCGACCACCGTCCGGACCTGCTCGGGCGGGAACTTGTAGGCGATCGCCCAGCGGGGCGCCCGGGCGACCAGGCCGAGCCGGGCCTGCTGGTCGAACCGGTCGACCTTGACCACCACCCCATCGGTCTCGTAGGGCAGGCCGTGGCGGCGCTCGCGCCAGGACTCGATGAACTCGATCACGCCCTCGATGTCGAGCCCGGCCGCGCTCTCCGGGTTGACCGGCAGGCCGAGCTCGGCCAGCCGGGCGAGCGCTTCGGACTGGCTCGCGACCGCCGGCTCGGGGCCGTCCTCGACGAGCTGGTAGAACCAGGCCGACAGGCGCCGGCCGGCGGTGATCTTCGGGTCCTGCTGGCGGAGCGAGCCCGCCCCGCTGTTGCGAGGATTGGCGTACAGGGCCAGGCCGGCTTCCTCGCGCTCGGCGTTGATCCGGGCGAACTCGGCCTTGGGCATGTAGACCTCGCCCCGCGCCTCGATCGTGGCCGGCTCGGCCAGGCGGTCCGGGATCGCCCGGATCGTGCGCAGGTTGGCGGTCACGTCCTCGCCCGTCGTGCCGTCGCCGCGGGTCGCCCCGAGGCGGAACCGGCCGCCTCGAAGCGCAGGCTGATCGCCAGGCCGTCGATCTTCAGCTCGGCGCCGTAGCGCAGCTCGAGCGCCGGCTCGGGAGCGGCCGGCAGGCCGAGGCCCTTGCGGACCCGGGCGTCGAAGGCCCGCAGCTCGTCGGCCGAGAAGGCATTGCCGAGGGACAGCATCGGCCGGTCGTGGTGGACCTCGGCGAAGGTCGACGAGATCGGCGCCCCGACCCGGACCGTCGGCGAGTCCGGCGTGCGGAGCTCCGGAAACGCCGCCTCGAGCGCGACCAGCTCGCGGAATCGGGCGTCGTACTCGGCGTCGGACAGCTCGGGCGCGTCCTCGAGGTAGTACAGCCGGTTCGCCCGCTCGATGTCGGCTGCCAGGAGCAGCGTGGCGGGCGCGGGCGGCATCGGGCTCCAGCCCGCTGGCCGCCTCGACGAGGGCCGGATCGACCGGCAGGGAGCTCACCGGCTAGCCGATCAGCTCGAGGTTGGCCATGCTCGCGAGCATCGTCTTGCGGCCGACCGCGGCGTCCCGGAAGGCGACGGTGACCTCTTCGTCGTCGCGGGTCAGCCGGGCCGAGACGACGATCCCGTCTCCGAAGCGGGCGTGATGGACGCGGTCGCCGTCGCGGTAGCGCCGCTCGCCGGGCACGATCGGCCGGGGCGGGATCGCCGGCCGGGCCGGGCTGTCCGACCGCGCCTCCTCGACCCGGCGGACCGGCAGGTCGTCGCCGGGATCCTGGTCGCGGTCGAGCTCGGCGGCATCATCCCAGGCCCGGATCGGCGCCGCCGGACGCCGGCGAGAGCTGGCCCGAACGGGCGCCGGCGGCGTACGACGAACGCTTCGCGGCGAGGTCGCGGCTCGGGGCGAACGGCGTCCCGGCAGCCGGCGCGCCGGGCCGGCCGCTGCCCTGGCGGTAGGCGCCGCCGCCGGCCCGGATCGGCGTGCCGAAGCGGGACGAGCGGCGCGCGCCGAAGACGAGCTCGAGGTCGAGCGGCCCCTCGGCGTGCTCGTCGTCGGCTCGCAGGCGGGGGCCTTCCATCAGCTCCTCGGGGATCTCGAGCAGGAAGCGCGACGGGACGGTCGCCCCGCTGGCGCCCCAGGTCGCCCGGTGCCAGGCGTGGGACAGGAACAGGCGGCGCTTCGCCCGGGTGATCCCGACGTAGGCCAGGCGGCGCTCCTCCTCGAGCTGGCGCTCATCGTCGAGGGCCCGGCAGTGGGGGAACGTGCCTTCCTCGAGCCCGGCAATGAACACGACCGGGAACTCGAGGCCCTTGGCGGCATGGAGGGTGATCATCGTGACCGCGTCGGCATCGCCGGCGTAGGCGTCCTGGTCGGCGACCAGGGCCGTCTCCTCGAGCAGCCGATCGAGGGCATCCTCGGGCGAGAGGTCGTCGTAGCGGGTCGTGACCGAGCGCAGCTCGAGCAGGTTGTTCCAGCGGTCCTCGCCCTCCTCGGAGCCGTCGGCCAGCATCGCCCGGTAGCCGGTCCGCTCGAGGACGGCATCGAGCAGCTCGGGCAAGGGCAGGACCCCGATCCGGCCGCGGAGCGAGCGGATCGACCGCGGCGAAGTCGGCCAGCGACGCCCGGGCCCGGGGCGTGAAGCCTTCGAGCCGGCCGTCGACCGCTGCCTCGATCGCGGCCCAGAACGTGCCGATCGTCTCGCGGGCGGCGCCCGCCCGGAGGAGCTCGACGGTCTTGTCGCCGATCGCCCGGGCCGGCACGTTGATGATCCGCTCGAAGGCGATCGCATCAGTGTCGCTGCGCAGGACGCGCAGGTAGGCCAGGGCGTCCTTCACCTCGCGGCGCTGGTAGAAGCGGGTCCCGCCGATCAGCTGGTAGCGGATCCCGTAGCGCAGGAAGGCCTCCTCGATCGCCCGGCTCTGGGCGTTGGTGCGGTACATCACGGCCACATCGCGGGGGCTCGAACGGCCCTCCTCGTCGTCGGCCCTGCGGGTCAGCAGCGAGCCGCCGCCGCCGATCAGCGCCTTCGACCTGGCGGGCGATCCACTCGGCTTCCTCTTCCTGGTTGTACGCCTCGAAGCGCTGGATCGGCCGGCCACCGGCCTGCTCGGTCCAGAGCTTCTTGTCCTTGCGGGCCGTGTTCCGGCTGACGACGGCGTGGGCCGCGTCCAGGATCAGCTGGGTCGAGCGGTAGTTCTGCTCGAGCTTGACGACCGTCGCCTCGGGCTCGTCCCGCTCGAAGTCGAGGATGTTGCGCAGGTCGGCGCCGCGCCAGGAATAGATCGACTGGTCGTCGTCGCCCACGACGCACAGGTTGTGATGGCGTGCGGCGAGGGCCCGGATCCACAGGTACTGGGCCCGGTTCGTGTCCTGGTATTCGTCGACGTGGAGGTAGCGCCAGCGTTCCTGGTAGCGGGCGAGGACGAGGGGGGCCTCCTCGAAGAGGCGCACGGCCGCGAGCAGGATGTCGTCGAAGTCGAGAGCGCCGAGCGCGATCAGGCGGGCCTGGTACCGCCCGGCCAGGTGGGCGATCTGGCGCTCGTGGTGGTTCAGGGCGCCCTCCGCCAGGGCCGCCCCGTCGAGCATCTCGTTCTTGGCCCGGCTGATCGCCCCGAGGACGGCCGCCGGCCGGAACTCACCGGTCGCCGGCAGGTCCTCTTCCTTGAGGATCTGCTTCATCAGCGTCTGCTGGTCGTCGCTGTCGTAGATCACGAAGCGCCGGTCGAGCCCGATCGCCGGCCCGTCCCGGCGGAGGGCCCGGGCACACACGGCGTGGAACGTGCCGCACTCGACCTCCCGGCCGGCTTCACCGACGAGGGCGACGATCCGCTCACGCAGCTCGCCCGCCGCGCGATTCGTGAAGGTCACGGCCAGGATCTGCCAGGGCTTGACGCCCAGGACGCCGACCAGGTAGGCGACCCGGTGGGCCAGGACCCGGGTCTTGCCGCTGCCGGCGCCGGCCAGGATCAGCAGCGGGCCCTCGGTCGTCGTCACCGCCCGCGCCTGCTCCGGATTGAGCCGAGCCACGATCCGGGCGGCCAGGGCGGCCCGTTCGGCGGGATCGGGCTCGGCCGTCGGCGCCAGCCGCCGGTTGCCCTCCGGCTCGTCGGGCAGGGGCGGCTGCTCGTCGAACAGGCCCGGCTCTCCGGCCGAAGCGTTCAGGGGCGCCGGCCTGCGGCCGCGCTTCCGGGCGCTGCGCGGATCGAACGAGGAGGTCGCCTCGGAGACATCGAGGCCGCCCGAATCGACCGCCTCGAAGACAAGCTCGTCGGGGAACGGGACGTCGTCGGGAGGCGCCGGGCTGGGCGGCTCCGGACCGGGCCGATCGGACGGTTGAGGCACCTCGCCATTGTAGGGCGGGCCTCTTCGCTGCTCGTGACCCGGTGCCTTCCCGCGACTGCACTGCCGGCTCGAGGCTGCTCGTGGGTAGAGGCCGGCTGGCTATCCTCAGGCGGTGGACGACGACGAGCGAGCCGCCCTCAAGGCGGCGATCACGGCGCCTGGGACCAGGGCGCGGCGGACTACGACCGCCTGCCCCGCCACGGCCTCCTCCACGACGACGAGCGGACCGCCTGGCGCCGGCTCGTGGCGGCGATCCTCGGCGATCCCGCCCACTCGGACGTGCCCCGGCGGGCCGTGCTCGACGTCGGGACCGGCACGGGCACGCTGGCCCTGACGGCCGCCGAGCTGGGCCACGACGTCATCGGGATCGACCTGTCCGAGCGGATGATCCTGGCCGCCCGGCGGCGGAGCATCGAGACCGGGCTCGCCGTCGACTGGCGGATCGGTGACGCCGAGGACCCGCCGGTCCCCTCCGGCAGCCTCGACGCCGTCGTCAGCCGCCAGGTCGCCTGGACCCTGGCCGATCCGGTCCGGGCCGCCTCGGCCTGGCGGGACCGGCTTCGGCCGGGAGGCCTGGTGGCCGTGATCGATGGTTGCTATCCGCCCGAGCGAGCTCCCCGGAGGCTGCTCACGGCCGCCGCCGAGCGGCTCCGGGACGATCAGGCCGCCGGCCGTCCTCGACGAGCACGAGTACCCGCGCCGACGGTGGACGCCGCCCTGCCCCTCTTCCACCAGACCAGCCCGGACGCCCTGGCCAAGGCCCTCCGGGCGGCCGGCTTCGAGCGGGTCACGGTCCGCCGGCTGGGCGAGATCGACCGGGTCGAGCGGCCCACCAGGGGACCCTCGAGCGGATCGGCCGATCGCTGGCAGCGCTACCTGGCCGTCGGGCGCTCGCCGCGCTAGCGGGCCGGCGCGGGACCGCCGGGCCCCCGGGCCGGGCACAAAGAAGCCCGGGTCGTTGCGACCCGGGCTCCCGTTCGTGGTGCGGTCGGACTAGAAGTCCATGTCTCCGCCGCCGCCGCCGTGGCCGTGGCCGCCGGCGCCGTTGGCGTCCTTCTTCTCGGGCAGGTCGGTGACCAGCGTCTCCGTGGTCAGGACCATGGCCGCGATCGAGGCCGCGTTCTGGAGGGCGGACCGGGTGACCTTGGCCGCGTCAACGATGCCTCGGGCGAACATGTCGCCGTACTCACCCTTGAGGGCGTCAAAGCCGTGGCCCTTCTTGGCGTTGCGGACCGCCTCGACGACGACCTCGCCCCGGGCACCGGCGTTGTCGGCGATCTGGCGGGCCGGAGCCTCCAGCGCCTTGCGCACGATGTCGACGCCGATCTGCTCGTCGCCCTGGAGCTTGACCTTGTCGAGGGCCGGAATGGCCTGGAGCAGGGTCGTGCCGCCGCCGGCGACGAGGCCTTCCTCAACGGCCGCGCGGGTCGTCGAGAGGGCATCCTCGATGCGGTGCTTCTTCTCCTTGAGCTCGACCTCGGTGGCCGCGCCGACCTTGATCACGGCCACGCCGCCGGACAGCTTGGCAAGGCGCTCCTGGAGCTTCTCCTTGTCGTAGTCCGAGGTGGTGTCCTCGATCTGGGCCTTGATCTGGCTCATCCGGCCCTTGATCTGGTCGGGCGCGCCCGAGCCGTCGATGATCGTGGTGTCGTCCTTGGTCGCGACGACCCGGCGGGCCGAGCCGAGGTCCTCGAGGGTGACCGAGTCGAGCTTCCGCCCGATCTCCTCGCTGATCACGGTGCCACCGGTCAGGATGGCGATGTCGCGGAGCATCTCCTTGCGGCGATCCCCGAAGCCCGGGGCCTTGACGGCCAGGACCGAGACGGTCCCCCGGAGCTTGTTGACGACCAGGGTGGCGAGCGCCTCACCGTCGATGTCCTCGGCGATGATCACGATCGGCCGGCCGATCTGGACCGCCTTCTCCAGCGCCGGGAGCATGTCCGGGACGCTCGAGATCTTGCGATCGGTGATCAGGATCCGGGGATCCTCGAGGACCGTCTCCATCCGGTCGGGGTTGGTCACGAAGTAGGCCGAGAGATAACCCCGGTCGAACTGCATGCCGTCGGTGTATTCCTTCTCGAGGCCGAGCGACTGCCCTTCCTCGACGGTGATGACACCGTCCTTGCCGACCTTGTCCATGACCTCGGCGATGATCTCGCCGACCTCCGGGTCGGCAGCGCTGATCCCGGCCACGGCCGCGATCTGCTCGCGGTTGTTGACCGGACGGGACTGCTTCTTGATCTCCTCGACGATCGCCTCGACCGCGGCCTCGATGCCGCGCTTGACGACCATCGGGTTGGCTCCGGCGCTGACGACCCGGAGGCCCTCGGCGACCATCGCCTGGCCGAGCACGACGGCGGTCGTCGTGCCGTCGCCGGCGACGTCGTCGGTCTTGGTGGCAACTTCCTTGAGCAGCTGGGCGCCCATGTTCTCGAATGGGTCGTCGAGCTCGATGTCACGGGCGATCGTGACGCCGTCATTGGTGATCGTCGGCGAACCGAACTTCTTGTCGAGGACGACGTTGCGGCCCTTCGGGCCGATCGTGACCTTGACCGCGTCGGCCAGGTGGTCGATGCCTCGCTTGAGCGAGCGACGAGCGGTCTCGTCGAAGATGATCTGCTTAGCCAATTTGACTCTTCCTCCGGGTGATCAGTGGGGAAACGACGGGCGGGCGATCGTTACTCAACGATCGCGAGGATGTCCTTCTGGCTGACGATCAGCAGGTCGTCGCCTTCGACCTTGAACTCGGTCCCGGCGTACTTCGCGTAGAGGACCTTGTCGCCGACCTTGACGTCCATCGGCTCGCGCTTGCCGCTGTCGTCGATCTTGCCCGGACCGGCGGCCAGGATGACGCCCTCCTGGGGCTTCTCCTTGGCCGTGTCGGGCAGGACGATCCCGCTCTTGGTCATGTCCTCCCGCGCGGTCGGCTTGATCACGACCCGGTCGCCCAGGGGGCGCAGCTTCTTCTCTGCGGCCTTGTTCTCAGTGGCCTTGGCCAAGGTTCGAGCCCTCCTCTGCCGGCAACGCTGGCCGACGTGGTTGATCTGGGGACGCGGCGAGCGCCGTTCGCGCCACCGCGTCCTGGAGTCCAGAATTGAGTGCCGCGCCGGGATCCCCCGGATCGCCTCCTCGGTCTTCGCCCTCCTCGGGGCGGCCGGGCGAACCGTCCGGAT
>CAVOMZ010000020.1:0-30314 GCA_963697135.1 uncultured Chloroflexia bacterium
CTATTGGAGCAAGCTGATCAAGGAGACTTGGATGAGGCCAAAAAGAGATATGCGTATGAGAGGATGAACAGTTCCGTCAAGCCATCGACGAAGCACCCCAAGACCAGTCCCACCTGCGGGATTAAGACACTCTCGCTTCTCTGAAAAGACTGAAGCTATTGAAGAGGCACCCACAGACACAATGCCACTAACCACATTTCCTGAACCCATCCAAGTTACATTCGATGACAAAGGGGTTCCGGTCCTCAATGGCATGGATCCCACAAAGGTGCCCATTGCAGGACTGAGCATTCTTGAGAGGGTGGAGAGGGCAAAGAGAATCAGGGAGGAGAGACAGAAGAAAGGGACTGAAACTGGATCCTCAAAGACTGCTGCTGTCACTGACACTCTCACGGCATGAATGGCATCAGAATGAGAGGAGGAAGGGACTTGGCCTTTCGGTGTGATGAACTGAATAAAGTGGTGTTCTAATCAATCTTCTGAAGAGATGTGTTGACAACAGGCTGATCTTGTACCGTGGCATGTATTGGTAGGTGTTTGATACTAGGAGTAATGCTGGTCATGTATTGGAATGAATGTGGAGTTGGCACCATCTGAGCATGCTTGTCCCGTTCAGCGAAACATTCACTCGATTCTGATTGGTCTAAAAATTTGCCTCGTGACATCATTGCACATACCCCCGGTCTGATCCCTCCATTTTTGCTGTCGTTCTCGTTTGAATCAAATCACATCAACTACTCGTCACTGACATGCGTCTTCGATCCAAGTTATTTTACGTCTTCTTGGCGGTGCTTCTCATCGCTGCATCCATCGTGGAGGCCTCAAAGGGACGCAAGATGCACAAGAAGAGGAGGAACAAGAAGAAAGACAAGGGCAAGAAATCGACTTTGACCACTCCTTCAGGATCTGGTGGAGGAGACTCCTGTTGAGCGCAGTTCTGGACCAAGCCTAGAATCAGGGAAGACAAAGGACAACAAGGCAAATGTTGAAGAGGCTTCCTCGACTGTTGAGGGGGGCAGATCTGAGGTTGTGTCATCTGCAGTTTCTGAGAGTGGCACAGAGAGTGATGATGCCTTGGGGAAGGAGTTTAGGGAGGCAGTTGATGGAGGGACTTTGGGTGGTTGAAGGAAAACTTGGAGGAGATGGAGGAGCGTAAGGATTTACTCGACGATGTGATCGCAAAGGGTGCTGATGTCACTGTCAGGTTTATTCAAAATGTTGAGATGCAAAACGGCGTGTACTTGCTGCACTCTTTGATAAGGGAGAAGGGATGATTGATGGTGTGCTTGAGGGAATCGAATACGATGACAATGATCTGTGTCATTTGACAAACTATCGACCTGAACTGGCAGGTTCACCTGAGAAATTCTTCAGAGTTCTTGACAAGATAAAAGAACCGGAAAAGCAAGAGTGTGCTGTTCGTTTGGGTGTCAAAAACCTGTTCAAAGCTGGGAGACACGATTTGGTTGTTCCACTTGTGAATGCACTTGGAAAGAGAACATTCAAGAGTGATCGTTTGAAAGATGTGGCGATCCAATGGGCATTTGATGAAGGAGCTTGAAGAGGCAATCAAGACATCGTGGAAGAATATTGCGAACATCCTGCGATCACCTCTGAAAAATATGCTGGTGGATTGATTGCATCTTGGAACGATGGCAAACCAAATCAAGTCTTTCCGTTTCTATTGGAGCAAGCTGACCAAGGAGACTTGGATAAGGTCAAAGAGAAATATGCGTATAAGATGTATGAACAGTTCCGTCAAGCCATCGACAAAGCACCCAAACCAGTCCCACCCGCAGGATCAAGACATCTCGTCCGATTGAAAGGGTCAGCTGTTTTAGAAGTGCTTGCCCCGATCACCGGAGCATCTGATCCACGTGGATCAGGCAGCATCATTGCATCTTATATAGTTGACGAGGAAATATGGGCAAAGGAGATCGAAAGGATGAAGATGGAGGAGAAGAGTCAAGGGGCATTGCAGGAAGGGAAACAAGAACAATTGGAAGTGGTTCAGGTGCAGGAGGGTGGAGAGGCACAGGTTCAGGCGCGCCAGGAAGGAGGCAAGAAGAAGGCGAGACGGGGACTGAAGCGGAGACAGCAACGCAAAAAAAGGAGCGAGAGAAGACGCCATCAAAGACGCAGATGAAGAGAAGCCTTTGGGTGATGCTTCAAACACGCACACAACCGTTCGTCACAACACAATAAACAACTATATTAAATCCGTTGGTTTATTCGGCAACATCAAGGCGTGCACAATTGTTCCGCCCCTCTGCCTCCTCCTTTATGAGCTTCGTGTCAGAATCATCCAGGAAATCTTCCCGGTACTGATTCTTGTCACTAGCGCTGTGAGATGGTGCATGATCATCGAGCTGCTCCTCCTCGAACTCCCCCTCTAGGAGTAAAGCAACAATCTCATCAGGAGAGTGTATTTTATTGATATTCGAGCATGATTGTCATTCCCATCATTGATCTTGCGAATCAGACGAGTCATCCGAATCCGTGTCCATATCCGTCGATTCCGAGCTGAACGTTCGATAATCGGACATGGGCGTGTCGTAACTGAAGGGCAGTCGTGGACCATCCAGTTGCCCGGGAACAAATTCACGAAACAGCTCCTTGCGACCCTTTCTCTGCAAGAACACCCACAACTTGGCACACTCATTGCGGTATAGAAAGTATGTTCGAGTGCCCTTGATTTGCGTCGATATGAATTCGACCATCCCAAGATTGCCGCATCTGATTGCTGCCATGGTCAATGTGTTTATGCAGCGCTTCCATTCAATAAATCCAGGTTGTGTCATGATCCACCTTGCAAGCTCATCGTGACCATGCTTGATTGCTGTTTTGGCTGCATTCTCCGCACAATCTCGAATCCTTTCAACGCTCCTTTCCAGCAACTGCTTCGTGGTCTCCATATCGTTGTACGCGACTGCTGCAGACACATTCCGGCGTGAGACCTTCAGTTTGGGGACGATGACATCCAACAACTGCCTCCTCACGTCCTGATCCTCCACGACGTAAATGTCATCAATCACTGTTCTCTTATCCTCCTCTTCAATGCTGTTCACATTCATATGCTTTGTCATGATTTTGACCATCTCGACATTTCCCAAAGTGATGGCGTATACCAATGTTGAATTGACATACCATCCTCTTCCACTCGATTTCGTTGCCAAAGGTTCTCTGAATGTCGACTCGACCAGATCTTGCAGGGGACACTTACACATTCGTTCCCTGATACGCCTGTAGGTGGAGAGATCCACGGACAGCAACTCTTCCAAGGCATTAAGCCAGCCAGCTCTGGCAGCCAAGGCGATACCACTATTAACGCTAAACTCTGAAGGACTCTTCTTGACGGCTGATATGAATGCTTGTTCAAGGACACTGTCGTCCCCCTTGCCCTCGAGATGCTTCTTGAAGAGACGAAGTGCTTGCCTTTCAGACAACTCCACCAGGTGACGTCTTGGGAATCTTTGCGAACGATGCTGCTTCCTTGACTGGGACAAGTCCATGTCAGCGAGAGCAGTGATTACTTGCTCGGTCATCCTTGATGGTTGATGATGGTGCAGAATGATATGAAAGGAGCTGATTAGGAGGATTTATTGTTGCACAGGAGTTCCTAATCAAATGGCAATCACGACACTTTCTACTCAAGATCCTTCCCAATCCAGATCTATTGTCATCTAGATTGTGATAGATGAGTTCGTGTCTCCTTTCGAGGGGGTGATCGCACCGGTGTTTCGCAATCTTCTTTCTTGCCATTCCACTTCAAATCAATCATGTCTGATGACTATCAAAGAAAACAGGATGCACTTCACGCCCAATTTCGTGATGCCGTCGATAGGTGTGACCTGCCGACTGCAGTGAAGATGTGCGAAAAGGATTGGGGGGTAGAGTTGAAAGGAATCGGTTACGTGGTGAGGACTCAATCACTCAGCTTTGCCGTCAACTTCATGGACAGACTCAAACATGAGGAGTTATCGGGTGTTCGTTGCACTCTACCGCACAGGATCGAGGAAGGTCATCGAGGCAGTGCTTAAGGAAGTCGAAATGCCTCAGAGATTGCGTGTTCCTTACTGCGACTACTTGTACGGTGATGCGCACTCCTGATCTCTTTCTTGAACTACTTGATCGAATAGAAGAGGAAGACATCGAGAGTGCAATCAGGAGGGGATTCAATCGCCTGCTCGACAATGATCGCGCAGCATCCATAGAGCCATTGTTGGCTGCATTGGGTGACAGGACTGCAGAAGGCAAGCGATTGAAGGACGTGGCGATAAGGGAGATCTTCTACAGGGCCCTCAATAGCTATGATTGTGATGTGTGGGTGAGACGCTTTCATAATCATCCTGCAGTCACACCCGAGCACTACTATTCTGGACTCATGTCACTGGGAGAAAAGTGTGAGAAGCGACATGCCAGATGGCTATTAAAGATGGCTGACATGGATGATCTGCAATGGGCCTTGAATCGGGAATCATATGCCGATGCTGACGACTTGAAAAGGTTCCATGAAATCATCAGGCAGGCCATGCTCACGGCCAAGCCTGGAGGGAGCAGACACAGCACTTGGAAGGAAAATGGAATTGCTCATGAAATTGCACCTACCATGAAGGAGTCTGGTGATCCAGATGCAAAAGAAGACGACGATGATAGTGGTTTGGGGTATAGTGACAATTATACTGACTGTTACAATGACGGCAGCTCCTATGGCTCCTATGCATACAACGAGTATGAATCTCAGGGAGAGGCACTGGGCAATGATGATTGAGGCAACGCTACTAATAAACTACTGAATATAAATGCAACAGCAATGCATTGGGCACCCCAAAGGCAATTATGTTCGATGGTTGTGACTGACCAATAGGAGCCGTGCACATGACAAGCGCATGACAGTGCGACCAGGATGGGTCATTTGCCACGGCTGTGAAGAAAAGCGACAGCAGCAACAATCATTCATACTTCTTCAGCAAGCATGACAACGTCTAATAATTTGGAGCCCACAACGAGCACAAGTGAATCCAGCGGCCGAACGCGAAACCGCCCCTGGGCAACCCCAGTGCTACTCGGCGAGGACGGCAGCCGAAATAGGCACCTGGGGTCGATCGCAGCCCGGAGTCGTGCTGGGAACGTCCACGAATGTGGCCCCGGCCTGGGCCGACGCGGAGGATTCCCCGCGGGGACCTCGCCGAAGAGCGCTTGGGCTGCTAGCTGGCGGAAACGGGGGGAGATCCGGGTAGACGCCGAGGATCCCGCCGGTCGCGTCGTCGATGACGATCGTGCCGGAGGGATCGGGCGTGCCATGAGGCGGTTGCGACGCCGAAGCAGGTGGGCCAGCGCTGGGGCGCCATTCTCGGGGCTATTGCGGCATGTCCCCGGGAATCAGCGAAGCCCCCGGCGTTCGGGGGCCTCGTGGGGTAGGCTAGGCCTGCCGCGCTGGGTCAGCGCATCCCGTAGCGGGTCCAGGCGGCGAGATGATCCGCGGATCGGCGCCCTCTCGACCTTCGTCGGAAGAGAGCAGGATGCTCACAAACGCGAAGAGCGCGAGGAGGGCGACGGCACTGGCGATCAGCATGTCGTGTTCCTCCAGATGAGTCGGACGACCCGCCGTGAGCGGGACTGCCAACGGTCGTTGTTGGTTCATCCGGTTCTATGCGAAGTGTAGCCTAATAAACCGATGGCTGTCAAAGTCACCTAACCTAACAAATAAGGACCAGATGACAATCCGGTTCGAGGGCGACAGAGCGCCCCGGCCTGACGGACCGAGCTGAATGCCGAAACAGGACGGCCTGAGCCGGATCGATCTCCGGATCCTCGACATCCTCCAGCGGGACGGCCGGGCGTCGTTCGCCGACATCGGCGCCGCCGTGGGGATGAGCGCGCCATCCGCCCACGAGCGGGTCAAGAAGCTCGAGGCGCCGGGGCGTGATCCAGGGCTATGGCGCCCGGCTCGATGCCCGGGCCGCTGGGCCGGGGCATCCTCGCCTTCAGCTGGGTCCGCCAGTCGCCCGGGCCCGTCGACGACCGACCTGACCGAGGCGTTCTCGGGAGCTGCCCGAGATCGAGGAGTGCCACCACATCGCCGGCGAGGCCGACTACCTGCTCAAGGTCCGGGCGGCCGACACGCTCGACCTCGAGCGGGTCATGAAGCAGATCCAGGCGATCCCGTTCGTGTACACGACCGAGACCGACGTCGTCTACTCGAGCGCGTTCGAGCAGCGACCGCTGGCGATTCCGGCCTTGAAACCGAGCGCCGAGCAGGACGCGTAGCCGATGACAGGCGAGGACTCCGAGTCTCGTCCGGGCGGTGGCGTCCGGATCCGAGGACGCCCTCGTCCAGCTCTATGACCGCTATGCCGGCGCGGTCTACGCCACCGCGCGCCGGCTGACGACCGATCGGGGACTTGCCGAAGACGTGGTTCAGGAAACCTTTCTCGCGCTGTGGAACCGGGCCGAGCAGTTCGACCCGAACGATGGGCTCGCTGCCGGCCTGGCTGCTGACGATCGCCCGCAACCGGACGATCGATCGGCTGCGCGCGCTCGGCCGCCGACCGCCGACCGTGCCGGTCTCCGATGTTGCCCTGCCCGACGAGGGCGACACGGCGACGCTCGAGCGGCTGCTCGCGGGCGGCGAGGTCGTCGGAGCCGGCCAGCCGGTGATGGGCCCGGCCGCGCTCCTCGCCGAGACCGAGCTGCGGACGTCGCTCGCCGAGGCGCTGGCCGAGCTGCCCGACGTCGAGCGGGCGGTCCTCGTCCTCGCCTATCGCGACGAGCTGAGCCAGAGCGAGATCGCCGAGCGGCTGGGCTGGCCGATCGGCACCGTCAAGACCCGCACCCGGCGCGCGCTGCTGCGGATGCGCAACGCGCTCGGGCCCGGGTTCATGCCCGCTCGACGGCTCCGGCGCCGTGGTCGGGGCGGTCGGACCGATGATCGACCATCGCGAAGCCCGCGAGCTGCTCGAGCTGGCGGCCGTCCAGCCCGGAGGGCTCGATCGGCTCGCCGCCGGCGACACGCCCGAAGCCGCGGCACTGGCCGGCCACCTCGCCGGCTGCCCGGCGTGCTCGGCCGAGGCCGATAGCCTGCGGGCCTCGGCCGGCCTGGTCCGGGAGCCGTCCTCGAGACGCCGCCGACCTGAGCTGCGCGAGCGGACGCTGGCCCTGATCCGGGCGGTCGGGCGCCGTCCGGCGGTCGTTGCGAGGCCGCCCGGCCGCATGGCTCCGGCCGTGATCGCTGCCGCCGCTCCAGCTCCGGCCGAGGCCGCGCACTCCGGGGACGCGCCGGTCCCCACGTCGCGAACGACCGGTCGCGCCGATCTCGCTGCCCGTCCGGCGGCGCTCGCTCCGGTCGATCGCCTGCCGGTTGAGCGGTGGCCGCGGTCATCCTGGCGATCCTGGGCACGGCCGACCGTCGTCGGCAACAGCCGGAATGCGGCCGACCTCGCAGCCAGCCAGGAGACCGCCGGCCGAGCTTGCCCGGGTCGCCAGCTGGACGCCTGAAGGTCGAGCGCCGAGCCGGATGTCAAGCAGGTCGCCCTGGTCAGCCCGACCGGCGCCGCACGCGCAGCGGCACGCTGCTCTTCTCGCCGACGAGCACGGACCTCGTCGTCGTCGCCACGGCCTCGCGCCTGCGCCGAGCGGCGAGGAATATCGCTGCTGGGTGCTGCTCGACGGCACGCGCCAGGACGTCGGCCAGATGGACCTCGGCGGCGGGCTGGCCTACTGGGTCGGGCCGGTCCCGGGCCTCGATCAGTCTGCCCGCCGGGACGCCCTTCGGCGTCTCGCTGGCAGCGATCAACGGACCGATCAGCACCGGGCGACCCGGTCATCGGCGGCATCGTTCGGAGGGCTGATCCGCGGCTCGCCGGATGCTCCGGTCAGCGCTGGCCGGTCGGCCGCGCGGCTCGGCCGGCCTCTCGATTGAAGGCCGCAAGGTCGGGCCACTCGGCGCCGCAGGCGAGACAGCCGATCCCCGGCTCCTCGAGGCTGGGCACCGTCGCTCATCCCGTAGATCTCGTCGAGCGGCCGGTAGCCCGTTGGGATCGATCGTCGGGCAGGTTCAGCAGGGCCAGGCGATGCGCGCCGCAGCGCGGGCAGGCCGTCCTGCGGATCGGGTCGTCTCGTCGAGCGGCGGGATCGCCTTCCGGCCGCTCGGCGACGGTACGCGTTCGGGACTCGTCGGTCACGCTGCTCCATCGGCTCGCCTCTGCGTCGCCGATCCGGCCGGTGCCGCCGGTCCGAGGGACGATGATGCCCCGGCCGAAGGAAACGCGTCAGGGCAACCCGGTACCCGAGGCGGACGTCGCCGCGATGTTCGACTCGATCGCGCCGGTCTACGACCGGGTCAACACGCTGATGACGGCCGGCGGCGACGGCCGCTGGCGGCGGCCGCGGCGGAGGCGGCCGCGCTGGGATCGCGGGCGATCGGCGCTCGACGTCGCCTGCGGCACGGGCAAGCTGAGCGCGGCCCTCGCCGAGCGGGTCGGGCCGTTCGGCCGGGTGGTCGGGGTCGACCTCGCCCCGGCGATGATCGCAGCAGCGCAGGAGGCCTACGGCGACCTCGTCCAGCTCGAGCTTCCAGGTCGGCAACGCGCTCGCCCTGCCGTTCCCGGCGGCGAGTTCGACGCCGCGACGATCGCCTTCGGGCTGCGCAACCTGGCCGACTTCGAGGCGGGCTTTCGCGAGCTCGCCCGGGTCGTCCGGCCGGGCGGCCGGGTCGTCTGCCTCGAGCTGTCGCTGCCGCCGCAGCGCGGCTGGGGCCGGCTCTACCGCTCACCTTCGGCCGGATGGCGCCGCTCGCCGCGAGCGCCTTCGGCCACGGCGCGACGTATCGCTACCTGCCCGAGCTCGCTCGAGGGCTTCCCGGATGCCGCCGACCGCTGGCCGCGACGATGCGTTCGGCGCGGGCCTGGTCGACGTCACCTTCCGGCGGCTGGCCCTAGGCGCCGTCGCTCTCCACGTGGGACGGGCTCCGGCGAACAGCTAGCCGGCGCCGAGCTCGGCCGCTCAGCGGCCTGGTCCGCCAGCGGGGCTTCGGCCGGCGGAACCTCGGCCGCGGGCAGATCGCCCTCGTTCGCCTGCATCGCCGGCCCGGCGAGCCAGTCGCGGTTGAGCCGCAGGATCTCCTGGACCAGGGCCGGATCGACCTCGCCGGCGGTGCCCGCGAACAGGCCGGCGATCCAGTCGGCCTCGTGGATCAGCTCGGCCTCGGTCTGTTCGTCGGCGGACCGGGTGAAGTCGACCATGACGAGGAAGACGAGGAGGGCCCCGATGACCAGGCCGACGAGCAGCAGCCACCACTGGAATTCGTCGTTCATCGGCCGCAAGTATGGGAGCACGGCGATCGGCGCCCGAGCTGACCGGCGACGCGCCGGCGGCCAGCGACTACACTCGGCGCGATGATCGACTTCACGCCCGCCCTCGATCGCCTTCCAGATCGGCCCGATCCCGGTCTACTTCTACGGGATCTGCTACGCCCTCGGGCTGATGCTGGCCTACGTCGTGATCCGGCGCGGCGTCCGGGCCCGCGGCCTCGACGAGGAGCTGGTTCGCCAACGGGATGATCATCGTGGCGATCGCCGCCCTGATCGGCGGCCGGCTCTACCACGTCATCGACCAGTGGCAGCCTGTACAAGGACGACCTGACCAAGATCTTCCTGCCGCCCTATGCCGGGCTCGGCGTCTACGGCGGGATCTTCGCCGGCGCTGGTCGCCCTGATCGCCTATGCCCGCTACCAAGCGCCAGTCCGTTCTGGGCCTGGGCCGACGTGATCGCGCCCGGCCTGTTCGCGATGGAGTTCGTCGCCCGCTGGGGCAACTTCTTCAACCAGGAGCTGTACGGGCCGCCGACCACCGCGCCCTGGGGCATCGCGATCGACTGTGCCCACCGGGTCGTCGGCTACCTCTGCCCGCCCGAACGGCACGACCCCGGCGACACCCACTTCCAGCCGCTCTTCCTGTTCGAGTCGATCTCCGGGCTGCTCGGGATGCTCACCCTGCTCTGGCTCTCCCGGCGCTTCGCCAACCGGCTGCGGGCCGGTGAGATCGCCCTGATCTTCTTCATCTGGTACGCGGCCGTCCGGTTCCTGCTCGAGTACCTGCGGGTCGACAACTGGACGTTCTTCGGCGTCCCGATGGCCCAGGTCATCTCGGCGATCGTGATCGTCGTCGCGATCATTCTCCTGATCGAGCGCCACCGACGGCTGCCGCCCGGCCTGGCCCAGCCGGCTCCCGCCGCCGATCACGACGACGATGACGATTGGCCTGACGACGATGACGACGACTGGCCTGACGACTGACCTGACGACGATGACGACGATGACGACGACGAGGCCGACAGGTCGGACGCGGCCGAGGCGGAGACCGGCGATCCGCCGGTCGACCCGGGGTCACCATCCAGCCAAGCCGGGCAGCCGGGCGGCAGCCCGGCGAAGCCGGCCCGGCGGGCGCCTGATCGACCCCCGGCCGACGGCCCGGACGGCACCCGAGGCGCTCGCCCGGCGAGCGGGGCGGAGCGCTCGAGGGCCTCGCCTGGCTGGGCCGGCCGCCCGAGGCGACGGCCGGGCCGCTCGTCCGCCTGCTCGCCGCTGGCCTTCCGCTTCGTCTTCTTCGGGTTGCTCCGCCTGAAGCACGAGCGCCTCGGCTCGGAGCACGTGCCGGCAAGCGGCGGCTACGTCGTGGTCGGGGCCGTCCATCGGGGCTGGATGGACCCGTTCCTGATCATGCATGCCCTGCCGCTCGAGCCCCGGGTCTGGTTCCTCGGCAGCGGACCGTCGGCGTTCAGCTCGCGCTGGCGGGAATCGCTGCTCCATCGCGTCGGCGGGATGCTGCCGGTCTGGCGGGGTGGGGTCGGCATCGACCAGCACGTCGCGTCGGCCCGGGCCGTCATCGCGGCCGGCGGCGTCTTCGTGCTGGTTCCCGAGGGCGGCGTGGCCGGCCCGCCGGACGGCCTGGCGCCGTTTCGCTTCGGGTCGGCCCTGATCGCCCTGCGGGCCGGCGCGCCGATCCTGCCGATCGCGATCGCCGGCAGCGCCGAGCTGTACGTCGGCCGGCGGCTGGCCACCCGGGTGCTCGCCGACGAGCGCTGCCGCGCTGCTTGGACGGCCTGGCCGGCGGACGGCGGCCTGCCCGAGGCGGGCAGCCGGGCGGAGCTCGAGCTGGCCCACGGCTGACCGAGCGGCTTCGCCGGCCTCCTCGGGCCCGCGGTCGCCGCGCTCTACCCGCGGACGGTCGATCCGCCCGACCGGCCCCGCCGCCTGCGCGGCCTGACCTGGCTGTTCCTGGCCCGGCCGCGAAGCGGCCGCTGACCGGCGAGCGGCTATCCTCGAAGGAATGGACTTGCCGGGATGGACTACGCCCAGTCGATCCTCGACCTCGTCGGCAACACGCCCCTCGTCCGCTGACGCGGGTCACCCGCGACCTCGGCCCGGCCGACCGCCAGCCGCTGATCCTGGCCAAGCTCGAGGTGCTGAACCCGGGCGGCTCGGTCAAGGACCGGATCGGCCTGCCGATGATCGAGGCGGCCGAGCGCGCCGGGCTGCTCAAGCCGGGCGGCACGATCATCGAGCCGACGAGCGGCAACACCGGTCACGGCCTGGCGATCGCCGCCGCGCTCAAGGGCTACCGCTGCATCTTCGTGATGGCCGACAAGCAGTCGACCGAGAAGCAGGCCCTCCTGCGGGCCTACGGCGCCGAGGTCGTGCTCTGCCCGACCAACGTCGCCCCGGAGTCGCCCGAGAGCTACTACTCGGTCGCGGCCCGGCTGGCCCGCGACATCCCCGGCGCGTTCAAGCCCGACCAGTACTGGAACCAGGAGAACCCGCTCGCCCACGAGCGGACGACCGGCCCGGAGATCTGGCGCCAGACCGAGGGCCGGCTGACCCATTTCGTGGCCAGCGTCGGGACCGGCGGCACGATCAGCGGGGCGGCGCATTACCTCAAGGCCCAGAACCCGGCCGATCCAGGTCGATCGGCGCCGATCCCGAGGGCAGCGTCCTGTCGGGCGACACGGCGCGGCCGTACCTGACCGAGGGGATCGGCGAGGACTTCCTGCCCGGCACGTTCGATCCGGCGTCGGTCGATCGCTGGGTGCGCGTCTCGGATCGCGACGCGTTCGCGGCGGCCCGCCGGCTGACCCGCGAGGAGGGGATCCTGGCCGGCGGGTCGTGCGGCACGGCGCTCGTCGCGGCCCTCGCAGGTCGGGCGCGAGCTGGCGGCCACGGACGGCGGCCACGAGGCCGTCATCGTCGTCCTCCTGCCCGGACGGCGGCCGGAACTACCTCTCCAAGCTCTACAACGACGAGTGGATGCGGGTGAACGGGCTGCTGGCGACGAGCGGCGGCGGCGGCCCGGATCGGCGCCCCTGCTCGACCGACCGCCACCACGGCGGCGACCGGCCCGCGCAGCTCGTCCTGGCCCGGACGACCGAGCGGGTCGGCAGCGGCGATCGACCGGCTCCAGGCGTACGGCATCAGCCAGATGCCGGTCTCGGAGGCGGCGGCCGACGCGCGGGCGCGGATCGGATCGAGGCGATCGTCGGCTCGATCTCCGAGAAGCGGCCTGCTCGACCGGGCCTATCGCGATCCGGCGGTCGTGGAGCGCACCGTCGGCGAGGTGATGGACCCGCCGCTGCCCGATCGATCGACGTCGGAGCGCCGCTCGACGACGCGTTCCGGCTGCTGTCGGGCACGGCCTCGGCGCTGATCGCGGTCGACGACGGCCGGCCCGGCCGGGATCGTCACCAAGCTCGACCTGCTCGAGTATCGTCGCCCATCGCGCCGGCCGGGTCTGACCGGCGTGGCCCGACGACGCGCAGGGCGGCGCCCGAGCCGGCCCTTCGCCGAGCGCTACGCGGCCGACGAGGGCTGGTCGCTCGAGACCCTGTCGGTCCACGCCGGCCAGGAGCCCGATGAGCTGACCGGGGCGGTCGCGCCACCGATCTACCAGACGAGCACGTACGCCCAGGACGGGATCGGCCGGCCGCGCGACGGCTGGGAGTACGCCCGGACCGGCAATCCGACCCGGCGCCGCCTGGAGCGGGCCGTGGCCGCCCTCGAGGGCGGCGAGCAGGGGATCGCCTTCTCGTCGGGGGCGGCGGCCACGGCGATGCTCGCCGAGCTGGCCCTGCCCGGCGACGAGGTCGTGATCGGCGACGACGTCTACGGCGGGACCTACCGCCTGTTCGAGCGGGTCCTCCGGCCCAAGGGGATCATCGCCCGCTACGTCGACCTGGCCAGCGATCCGGCCAACGTCCGGTCGGCCCTCTCGCCGCGGACCCGCCTGGTCTGGTTCGAGACGCCGACGAACCCGCTCCTCAAGCTCGTCGACATCGCCGGGGTCGCCGATGCGATCGCGGGCCACCAGCGGTGCCGACGGCGAGCGCCCGCTGCGTCGTCGTCGACAACACGTTCGCCTCGCCGGCCGTCCAGCGACCGCTCGATCACGGCGCCGACATCGTCTTCCACTCGGCGACGAAGTACCTCGGCGGCCACTCCGACACGGTCAACGGGATCGTCGTGACGAGCCGGCCGAGCGGTCGCCGAGCGGCTGCGCTTCCTGCAGAACGCGATCGGGGCGGTGCCCGGCCCATTCGACTGCTTCCTCGTCCTGCGCGGCCTGCGCACCCTGGCCCTGCGGATGGAGCGCCACGCCGCCAATGCCACGGCCGTGGCCGACATTCCTGGCCGGCCGCGATGACGTCGAGCTCGTCCGCTATCCCGGGCCTGCGGCTCCGGGCCCCACGCCCATCCCCAGGCGGCCCTCGCCGCGCGCCAGATGCGCAACGCCGGCGGGATGGTCTCGTTCATGCCGCGCGGCCGGCGGGGTCCACGGTCGGATCGAGCGAGCAACGGGCCGTGGCGATCTGCGAGACGACCCGCCTGTTCACCCTGGCCGAGTCGCTCGGCGGGGTCGAGTCGCTGATCGAGCTGCCGGCGGCGATGACCCATGCCTCGGTCGCCGGCTCGCCCTCGAGGTCGATCCCGGCGCTGATCCGCCTGTCGTGCGGGATCGAGGCCGAGGCGGACCTGATGGCCGACCTGCAGGCCGCCCTCGAGGCGTCCTGATTTACGAAGGCGACGGCGCGGCGATCGGGCCCTGGCCGGGTTCGGGCTGATCGTGGTCTTCGAGGTGGCGTTGCCGGCCGGCGCGTCGTAGCTCGCCGTCAGGGATCCATCGGCGGCGACGTCAGGTCGACCGGGACCGAGCCGCTGCCGGCCAGCCCGAGGACGGCGGCCGGGTAGGTCGCGTTCAGCTCGAGCGTCCCGCCCTGCTGGGCGGCCACGCTCAGCAGGGTCGGGGCCTTCAGCGCGTCGAGCGGGTTGCCGCTCGGAACTGTGCCGTTGACCTCGGCCCAGCCCTCGCCAGACTGGAGCACCCACGATCGAGGCGGGAGCGTCCGGTAGGTGATCGAGGTGCCCCCGGTCGTGACGATGAACTCACTCGTGTTGGCGGTCCAGCGTCCGTTGGCCTGGGTCGCGACCTGGCCCCCGGCGCTGACCGTCGTGGCGAAGGTATAGCCCTGGTGAGCTTGGCGATCGCGCCGCTCAGGGCGGCGCTGGCATCGAGCGGGGCGGTCGAGGCGGCCGGAGCGCCAGAGGCAACGCCAGCTGGGCCGGACGGCGCCGGCGTGGCCGAGCCCCCGCAGGCGGCCAGCAGGCAGGCGACCAGGCCGGCCAGCAGGACCGGCGAGGTCGCAGGCCCGGCCGGCTCGGCAAGACCGGCCGGGGGAGGCCGAAGAGGGCGACGCCGCTTGCGCGACGTCGCCCTCCCCGGATCGAGGTTCGATCCGGCCGCGAAGGCCGGAGCGAGCGGTGGCTCAGTGGGACTTGGTCTTGGAGATCGACTTCGGATCGCCCGAGCCGGACCCGCCGTGACCGCCAGTGGCCCCAGCCGCCATGGCCGTGGCCGAAGCCCGGAGTCTTGTGGCCGCAGTCGCCGGAGCGGCCGAGGACGACCAGGTTGTACGTCCCGTCGGTGTTCTTGACGAGGTTCACGAAGACGCCCGTCCGGCCCTTGTCGAACCAGGCGCGGAAGCCCTTGGCGAAGGTCTTCTCGGTCGCCTTGGCCGCCGGTCGAGCCGTCATAGACGACGGTCCCATCGGAGGCGACGTGGTAGTTCACCTTGACCGGCGTGCCCGGCGCAGGTGTGGCCGACCAGGTTCGCGCGCCGGCCAGGCTGGCCAGGGTCCCGTTGAGCTTCTGGGCATCGCGCCCGCTCAGCGTGATGGCCAGGCTGGCGGCGCCCGAGCCGGACACGTTGACCCAGATCGACAGGGTCTTCGTGAAGCCCTGCCAGGTGAAGGTTCCGATGGCCCTGGCATGGCTGCCCTTGTCTTTCGGCCGGCTTGTCGTCCGGGCTCAGCTTGACCGCGGGCACGGGCCGGGCGTCCAGACGATGCCCGGCGGCCGGCGTAAACGGTCCCGATCGCAACCGTCGGGTTGCCGCGCCGTCCTTGCCGACGGTGTAGTGGCGCTGGACTTGGCGCCCGGTCCCGAAGACATCGGCGGACCAGTGCCCGTGCCCGAGGAGGTCGCCCAGCTGCTTGGCCTTGGCCTTGATCGCGAGCTGGCCGCCCTTGGCCTTGACGGTGACCTTGACGCGTGCCGTCGGTGTTCGTGAACTTGACGAAGTCGTCGCCCGACTTCGTCTTCGAGAGGGCCGTGCTCGGATCGAGCGCGACGCCGGAGATCTTGCCGGTCGCCGTCAAGGGTGACGGCGACGGTCAGCGGGGTGCCCAGCAGGGGCAGGGTTGCGGTCATGCCGCCGGTCTCGGCGATCGGTGCGTTCGTCGTGGCCAGCGACTCCGGCCGGCGCTGCCGCCAGCAGGAAGGCGGCCACGGCAAGGCCCGTCGAGACGCAGGGGGACGCGGGTCGCGTGGTTGGTCATTGGGTCGTTCTCCTCGTTGCATGCGAGCCCCGGGCGATCGGCACGTGGTCGCCACTCGGATGGGCTCGCTGTACGTTTGAGCACGCTCCTTTGAGCACGCTGATGGCGTTCACCGTACCCCAGGTCGGTCAATTCGTGCCGCGGACGGTGGTCCTTGCCGGATCGCCTGGCCCGATCGTCCCGCCGGGTGGTGCGCGCCAGCCGCTACGCTGTCGCGGATATGGCCTGGTTCCTCGTCCGCCGACTCCTGGCCAGCGCGATCGTCGTCGTCGGCGTCTCGTTCATCGTCTTCGCCCTCGTCTTCCTGGCCAGCGATCCGGTTCGGGCCCTCCTGCCCCTCGATGCGCCCCAGTCGGCGGTCGAATCCCTCCGCCGAGCACCTGGGCTTCAACCAGCCGATCCCGATCCAGTTCCTGGGCTTCCTCGGGCGGGCGATCCAGGGCGACTTCGGGACCTCGACCCGCACCCTCGAGCCGGCTCTCGGGCATGGTCCTGGCCCGGCTGCCGGCGACCCTCTCCCTGGGCGTGGCCGGGGTCGCGGTCTCGCTCCTGATCTCGATCCCACTGGGCATCGTGGCGGCGGCCCGGCCGGGGTCGTGGCTCGACCTGACCGCCCGGTCGGTGGCCGTCCTGGCCAGGCCGTGCCCGGGTTCGTCCTCGGCCAGGTCCTGATCCTCGTCTTCGCGGTCAGCCTCCGGATCCTGCCCGTCTCGGGCGCGGGCGATCCGGCCTACCTGATCCTGCCGGCAATCGTGATCGGTCTCGGCTCGGCCGCCGGGCTGACCCGGATCCTGCGCTCGAGCCTGCTCGACGTGATCGGCAGCGACTACATCCGGACGGCCCGGGCCAAGGGCCTCGGACCGCGCCCGGTGATCCTCCGCCACGCCCTGCGCAACGCGGCGATCCCGTTCGTGACGTTCCTGGCCTTCGACCTCGCCGCGATCCTGTCGGGCGTGATCGTGGTCGAGGTGGTGTTCAGCTACCCGGGCATGGGCCTGCTCGTCGTCCAGGCCGTGACCAACCGGGACGTGCCGGTGATCCAGGCCTTCACCTTCGTGGCCGCCCTGACGATCGTCGATGGTCAACCTGCGGCCTGGACATGGTCTACGGGCTCCTCGACCCGCGGATCAGGTTGGGCTGAGATGAAGGCGGAGCTGGAAGCCTGGCCGAGGCCTCCCGCCGGCGCATGCCCGGCAGGCCGATCCGGCCCTCGTGGTCGGGCGTCACGATCGTGGTCCTGATCGGCGCTGCTGGCGATCCTCGCTCCGCTGATCAGCCCGCACGATCCGAACTCAGCCAGGACCTGCTCAACCGGCTCAAGCCGCCGGCCTGGCTGCCGGGCGGTTCGCCGGCCTACCTGCTGGGGACCGACGCAGACCGGCCGCGACCTGCTCTCGCGGATCCTCTGGGGCAGCCGGACCTCGCTCGAGATCGGGCTCCTGAGCGTGCTCCTCGGCGGCCTGATCGGGGTGGCCAGCGGCCTCCTGGCGGGCTATGCGCGGCGGCTGGGTCGACACTCGTGATCGGCCGGCTGGCCGACATCCAGCAGGCGATCCCGTTGCTGATCCTGGCCCTGGCCGTGATCGCCGTGGTCGGCTCGTCGATCCTCAACCTGGTCCTCGTCCTCGGGGTCGGCTCGTGGCTGTACTACTTCCGGGTCGTCCGCGGCGAGGTCCTGAGCGTCCGGCGAGCGGCCGTACATCGACGCCGCCCGAGCGGCGGGGATCGGCGACCGGCGGATCCTGCTCCGCCACGTCCTGCCGAACGTCGTCGGGCTCGATCATCGTGATCGTGACCCTCGAGATCCCCCAGGTGATCCTGTTCACCGCCGGCCTGACCTTCCTGGGCCTGGGCGTCCCGCCGCCGACGCCCGAGTGGGGCCGGCTGATCTTCGACGGCCGCGACTACCTCCAGAGGCCTGGTGGCTGACCGTCGAGCCGGCCGTGATCCTGGTCCTGTTCGTGCTCGGGGTCAACCTCCTGGGCGACGCCCTGCGCGACCGGTTCGATCCGGTCCGGAGCCGCCGCGGCCGCTGAGGGCGTATCATGGTTCGTCCTGCCGGCGTCCAGGGCGACCGGCCGATGCGAACTCAACCCGCAGCGACCGAACGGAGCCCACGTTGGCCCTCACGCCTCCCGCCAAGCCCGGCATCACGCCCGAGTTCAAGCACGTGATCGACGAGTACAAGCACCGGGAGCAGACCGTCACCTGCGTCTGCGGCTGGCACGGCAGCTCGGTGGCGGTCGACGGCCAGCCATCAGCCTGGACCGCCCACCTGATCTCCGTCCGGGGCAAGAAGCGCTAGTCGCTCCCTGACCGCGGCCGCACGGGCGCGACCGGCTCTCGCCGAGGGTGCGCTGCGGGTCTCCAGCGGATATCGCACCGCGAGCATAGGCGCTAGGCGGAGGCTTCGGCCGCCCGGACACCTGGGGCGGTTGCCGGACGAGCCTCCGGATCGGGACGCCTTGACGCGGCTCCGGCCACTTGGCCTGCGTGGCATAAGCACCACTGCTAACCGGGGGCCCTGGCCTGGTCGGGTCGAGCGGCACCGCCCAGATCGGCCGATGACGGCCGACGATCACTCGGGCTTCTGAAAACGCGACGTAGCCGAACGGTCGGGCTCCAGGCCTCCCCGTCCGATCGTCTCCTAACAGTGCGGTGTGGGGCTGCGGCCGGTCTCGGCCATTCAGGGTCCGGCCAGTTCGGATGTGAGAACCTAGACCGCCTCCCGCCTCGCTAGACTGGCGACCTCGGTCCGGCCGTCCGGCGACGGTCGACCTGGAGCCGCTCGTCGGCGATCCTGACCGCCGCGTTGAGGTCCGAGCCTGCCCGCGGGCAGGCCCAGCCCACGGCCACCCGGGTCGAGACCGAACCGGCCGCCAGCCAGCGATCGCATTGGGTCCGGACCCGCTCGGCGAAGTTGATCGCCTGGATCTCGTCGGTCTCGGGCATGAGGATGCCGAAGCGGACCGGTCCGAGGCGGGCCACGTGGTCGGTCGCCCGGCTGTTGCCGGACGAGCGTCTCGGCGATCGCCGGGATCAGGCGCTCGGCGGCATCGGTGCCCATCCGGCTGACCAGTCGTTCGAAGCCGTCGAGCTCGAGCAGGACGACCGTGACCGGCCGGCGGTAGCGGCTGAGGCGGGTGCCTTCCTCGCGGATCCGGCGCTCCCAGTCGACGGCCTCGTCGACGCCGCGGTCGAGCGGGGCACGAGTCGGTGCGTCGGGCGCGTGGGGCGCATCGGTCCAGACGACCGTCTGCTCCGGCCGGGCCGCCGTTGAGATCGGCGCAGGTGCGGCGCGGGCTGGTCGAACTCGAGTTCGGGCCGGCGCTCTTCGCGCGGGCCGAGCGCGGTCGGCGGCGAGACGAAGAAGGCGATCGCCTCCTGCTCGGCCGCATGGGGCTCATCTTCGAGGACGGAGCGGAAGCGTCGGGCGTCGTCGGCGGCGGTCACTGGTTCGATGCTCTCCTGGGATGGTCCTGGTGCGTCGTAGGTCAGGTGGTGCGGCGTGGTTGTCGCCCGGCCAGCCGGGCGTCGTCGATGCTCGCGCTCGCCGGCTCCGGACTGGCCGGAGGCGACGAACGAGGGTCACGATGAGGACACCCATGATGACAAGATTCGCGAGGATCGCGATTCCGATGGCGATGATGAGCGGCTGGGTGGACATCCTGGCTCCGGTTCGAGCGACGGATCGCCCGGGTTGTGCATGATCGCCTGCGGCCGGCGACTGACAACAGTCCTGACCACCCCCGGACGAAACGTTGGTGCTGCCGGGCAACGAGGCGGGCGGTGCGGGAGGAGCCGTGGGCTGCGGTGCGAACGGCCTGTTGCCCGGCCCTTTGCCGGCGGTCCGGGTTGCAGCCTGCCGCGCAGCCGCGTATCCTCCCGGCCCGATCCGCTCCCGGTGAGAGCGGGACGGAGAACCGAGGTCAGCCGTGGCACGCGCGATGTGGCGAGGAGCCATCCAGTTCGGGCTCGTGACGATCCCCGTCCGGCTCTACCTGGCGACCGAGTCCAAGGGCATCAGCTTCAACATGCTCCATGCCAAGGACCTGTCCCGGATCCAGATGAAGACCTACTGCCCGGTCGACGACGAGGTGATCTCCCGGGGGGACACGGTCAAGGGCTTCGAGTACGCCCCCGGCCAGTACGTCGTCGTGACCGACGAGGATCTCGCCGCGGTACCGCTCAAGACGGTCCGGGCGATCGAGATCGAGCTGTTCACCGCGGCCAACCCCGACAACGCCGCCGTCCGATTCGTGAAGGGCGCCTACTACCTCGAGCCGGATCCGATCGGGCGCAAGGCGTTCTACCTGCTCCGGGAGGTCCTGGCCGACAAGCAGCTGACCGCGATCTGCAAGGTCGTGATCAAGGACCGCGAGGTCCTCGGGGCGATCGATCCGTTCAGCACGACGATGCTCCTGACCACGCTCCATTGGCCGGACGAGATCCGGAGCGTGGCGGAGCTCGACCTGCCCGACGAGCTGCCCGAGGCGAAGCCGGCCGAGAAGGCGATGGCCGAGCAGCTGATCGGGGCGATGACCGCCGAGTTCGACCCGGCCAACTACCACGACGAGTACCGCGAGGCGCTGCTCAAGGTGATCGAGGACAAGGTCGCCGGCCAGGAGACGGTCGAGCCGGTCGTGCCCCAGCCGGCGACGAACATCGTCGACCTGATGGCGGCCCTCGAGGCGAGCGTCAAGGCGGCCGTCGAGGCGCGCGGGACGACCCCGCCGACCTCGGTCGACGAGCTCGAAGCCGAGGCGGCCCGGAGGCCAAGGCGGCCCCCAGGCGAAGCGCGGGTCGAAGGCGGCCGATCAATCGGCGGCGGCCGACGAATCCGACGAAGAGCAGGCCCCGGCCCCGGCAAAGCGCCGCAAGTCGGCCTAGCCCGCCGCGCCTCGCGGCGGCCCAGCGACCGATGCCGCTCGAGGCCTATCGCCGGAAGCGCGACTTCTCGAAGACCGCCGAGCCGGCCGGCGGTCAGCCCGCGCCCGTCGACCGGATCGTCGCCGGACGGTTCGTCGTCGGCCGCCACCGGGCGACCCGGCTCCACTACGACCTGCGCCTCGAGATCGGCGGGGTCCTCGCCAGCTGGGCCGTGCCGAAGGGCCCGAGCCTCGATCCGGAGGTCCGGCGGATGGCGATCCACGTCGAGGACCACCCGATCGAGTACCTCGACTTCGAGGGCACGATCCCGCACGGTGAATACGGCGCCGGGGACGCGATCGTCTGGGACTGGGGGACCTATGAGCCCGAGGCACCGACCCTCGATCCGGAGACATCGATCGCCGACGGTGAGCTGAAGTTCCGGATCTTCGGCCAGAAGCTGCGCGGCCGGTTCACCCTCGTCCGGACCCGCGGCACTGGCGGGCACGGCGGCCGGCGCAGGAGCCGGCCCGGCCGAGCCGGAGTCCGATCGCGACGGCGCGCCGTGGCTGCTGATCCACAAGAAGGACGCCGAGGCCGTCGCCGGCTGGGATGCCGAGGATCATCCGGCCTCGGTCCGGACCGGCCGGACGAACGAGGAGGTGGCGGCCGGGGTGGCCGCCCGCTTCGAGGCGCCGCCGCCGGCGGCACCGCCGACGCTGGAAGCGCTCGGCGCGCGGGCCGGCGCCGTTTCCCGGCTTCATCGAGCCGATGATGGCCACCCTGGCCAGCCGCGGCTTCGACAATCCGGACTGGCTGTTCGAGATCAAGTGGGACGGCTACCGGGTCGAGGCCGTCGTCCGCGATCAGCGGACCAGCCTGTACACCCGCAACGGCAAGGACGGCGCGACCTACTTTCCCGGCCTGCTCAGCCCGCCCGACTGGCTCGACGCCCGCGAAGCCGTGGTCGATGGCGAGGTCGTCGCCCTCGATCCGGAGGGCCGGCCGGACTTCGGCCTGCTCCAGGAGCGCCTCGGCGTGAGGTTCGGCAGCGGCGGCCGGCCCCGACGGGTGCCCCGGCCGGCGACCCCGGAGGCCTCGCCGGACTTGGCCCAGGCCCCGCCCGCCCCGCTCGTCTACCAGGCGTTCGACCTGCTCTA
Source organism: uncultured Chloroflexia bacterium (assembly GCA_963697135.1). Lineage (GTDB taxonomy): Bacteria > Chloroflexota > Limnocylindria > Limnocylindrales > CSP1-4 > Palsa-1033. Next base: position 21,914 of record CAVOMZ010000020.1, read on the forward strand.
CCTCGACGGCCTGTCCCTGCTCGAGGTCCCCCTGGAAGAACGCAAGCGGGTCCTGCGCTCGATCCTGCGCGAGGGCCCGCACGTCCGGTTCGCGGCCCACGTCGAGGGCTCCGGGCTGGCCTTCCTGGCCGCCGCCGAAGAGCGCCAGCTCGAGGGCGTCATGGCCAAGGAGCGCCGCTCTCGCTATGAGCCCGGCCGGCGGGTCGGGACGTGGCTCAAGCTCAAGGTCCGGCCCGAGCAGGAGTTCGTCGTCGGCGGCTACCTGCCGGGCGAGGGCAATGCCCATGAGCTGGGCAGCGTCCTGATCGGCTTCTACGAGGACGGCCAGCTGCGCTACGCCGGCCGGGTCGGCAGCGGCTTCGACGGGCCGACCCGGTCCCGACTGCGCGGGCTGCTCGATGCCGGAAAGCCGCGCGGAGCCGCCCTTCGTGCCCGCCCCGCCGAGCGGGCCCGGACATGCGGGGGGTCATCTGGTCCGAGCCGGCGGTCGTCATCCGGGTCGCCTTCTCGAACTGGACCCGCGACGGCGTCATCCGCCAGCCGTCGTTCAAGGGCTTCGAGATCGAGCGCGATCCCCGGGCGGTCGGCCGCGAGCGAGCCGCCGCGGAGCCGCCGCCCGATCCGCCAGCGGCTCGCGGGGCGGCGAGCCGCCCGGCGTCGCCGTCAGCGGCCAGCGTCGGTGGGGCGACTCCTGCCGAGCTCGCGGAGCTGGCCCGGCTGCCCGCCAAGTCCGCCTGGCGGGTCGGCGGCTCCGAGCTCAGCCTGACGAACCTCGACAAGGTCCTCTTCCCGGCCCGGGACGCCCGCCCGGGAGCCGGCCCGGATGGGGCCACCCCGGCCGAGGCGCCGGTCACGAAGCGGGACCTCATCGCCTACCTCGGCCAGGTCGCGCCCGTCCTCCTGCCCCACCTCGCCGAGCGGGCCCTCAACCTCCAGCGCTTTCCCGACGGGGCCGGCGGCCCGGCCTTCTGGCAGAAGCAGATCCCGCCCTCGGCCCCGGCCTGGCTCCGGCTGTGGCGCGAGACCGGGGTCGAGGACCGGGCGGCCAACGACCACCTGGTCGCCGACCGGGTCGGCACGCTCGCCTGGCTGGGCAACCAGGCGGCCTTCGAGATCCATCCCTGGACCTCCCGGATCGATGACCCCGACCACCCGACCTACGCCCTGATCGACATCGACCCCGGCGACCGGACGAGCTGGGACGAGACGCTCGTGCTCGCCCGGCTCTACCGGACGGCCCTGGCCCATCTCGGGCTGAGCGCCGCCCCGAAGACGACCGGCAAGCGCGGCATCCAGGTGTGGATCCCGATCGAGCGCGGACGCTACACGTTCCGCGAGACGACCGATTGGGTCGAGGGGCTCAGCCGGGCGGTCGGGGCGATCGTGCCCGACCTGGTCAGCTGGGAGTGGTCCGTCGCCGGCCGGGGCGGCCGGGCCCGCCTCGACTACACCCAGAACAGCCGGATCAAGACGCTCGTCGCCCCGTATGCCGTCCGCCCGGCGCCCGGCGCGCCGGTCTCGGCCCCGATCACCTGGGCGGAGCTCGAGGATCCCGACCTGCGGCCCGACCGCTGGACGATCCGGACGATCCTGCCCAGGATCGAGGCGGCCGGCGACCTCTTCGCCCCGGCCCTCGCCCAGGACCAGCGCCTGCCAGCCCTCGGCTGAGCTCAGCGCCAGGGCAGGGGATCGCGCTCGCGGTAGCCCTGCCGGAAGAAGGCCGCGACCGGTCCGCCGGGATACTCGATCCGGAGGTCGCCGCTGCCGCTCGAGCTGGTCACCAATCGGACGGTGTCGTCGCCGGGCAGGTTCGGGTCGTAGACCCGGATCGCCGTCGATCCCGGCTCCGGTCCCGGCTCGAGCCCGGTGGCGACGACCTGATGGTTGCGGACGAGCTCGGCCGGGTTGGCCGACACGACGTGGACCAGCCCGAGGACGACCGGCCGGCCGGCGTCCAATTCGGCCCGGATCCGGGGCAGCTCCCGGCGCAGGACCTCGTTCGCCCGCGACGCACTCGAGCGCCAGGGCGCGCCGAGGAGGTAGAAGCGGAACGGAGCGAGGCCGAGGTCGAACGAGTCGAGCTGACGCCGGGCGATGTACCGGAACCGCGGGCGTGCCCTCCTCGGGTGGCCCGTCCTCGCGGATCGGCACGATCCCGGCCCGGTAGAGGTCGAGGGCGGCGAAGGCCATCCCGCCGCACAGGCCGAACGCCGCATCGCCCACGCCCAGCTCGAGGGGCACGGGGCCGCCCAGTCGGAACCGGAGCGGCGGTACGTGGGGCCAGCGGTTGGCGAAGGCAAAGCCGTTAACCGAAGGCAGGAACGGCTGCCGGTCCGGTACCGACTGGCGGGGTCATTTCCGAAGGTCCTCGTTGCGGTGGATCATCGTGCTCGCCGACCAGGCCTCGGAGACCTCGACCCGGGCCGCCGTGCACGTAGCGGGTCAGGCCGGACACGGCGAACAGGATCGCAAAAGCGGGATAGCCGAGCGGCAGGATGGCCAGGATCGCCGCATTGGAGAGCTGCCCGGTCGTCAGCCCGAAGGCGGTCCCGGCCACGAAACCGGCCCTGCGCGCCGATCAGGCTCGGACCGGGCGAGAGGCGGATCAACCGCTCGTTCGACGACAGCGTGCCGGCCGAGGCGCCGGCCGCGGCCAGCCCGGCCACGACGCAGATGACCAGGCCAGCCAGCGGATTGGCCGGGAACGCGGTCAGGCCCAGGAGCATCGACGAGCCGCGCATCAGGAACGACACTCGTAACGTGCGCGAGGCGCTGCCCCTGGCCAGCAGCCCGCCCACGACCGTGGCCGCCACGAGCGAGGCTGCCGACGAGATCGCCGAGAGCAGGATCGCGAAGCTGGGCGGCAGGCCGAGGACGCTGATCGCGTAGATCGACAGGTACGGCCCGAAGCCGGCCCCGAAGGCAGCCACCGAGATCGAGCGCAGGAATGGCTGGAGGTGGGGCGAGGGCGGGATCTCCCGAGGGTCGCCCGGCGATCGCGTGACGTGCGACCCGGACCCGGCCGGGCTTGGTCAGCCGGCGCAGGATCAGGATCTCGACGACCCCGGCAATCCCGCTGACGAGGAACACGACCGCGTAGATCCGGACACCGAGGGTCGGTTCGAGGACCTGGACGATCAGGGCGACCGGCAGGAGCAGGACCGCCCCCAGCCCCAGGGTCAGGCCCATCACCCGGGGCGCCACGAACCGCCGGTCGTTGTCGGGCATGATCGCGCCGTACCAGGCCAGCAGGTTTGTCCCGCCGATCGTCGTGGCCGCCCCGCCCAGGCTCATCACGGCCCCGATGGCGAGGATCGCGACGCCGCTCGGGATCAGGCCGATCCAGGCAGCCAGGGTCAGGCCGCCCAGGATGAACCCGCGGGTCTCGCCCAGGGCCAGGATCACCAGGGTCACCCCGCGCAGGTTGCCGTCGGACCGGCGAAGCAGCCAGGGCACGCCCAGCTGGGCCGCCGAGAAGGCGAACGGCAGGACCCCGATGACGGTTGCCAGGGCTGGGCTGGCCCCGAGCTCCAGGAGGAGCGGGATCGTCAGGCCGTCGCCGACCAGGGCGGCCACGACTGCCCCCGACCCGCTGATGCCCTGGAACCGCCGGTAGCGCGGCTCCATGAAGACCCGCCACTCGGCAATCGCCTGGCCGGCGCTGAAGGGGCCGCCCCGGGACGGGATGCCCGTCAGGCCCGGGTCGCTCATGGGAGCTGGATCGGCGGCCCGAACCAGACGCTGGCGGCGATGATCAGGTACAGGGCGATGAGCGCGAAGCCCTCGAGCCAGTTCGACTCACCGTCGAACACGACGAACGCGGTCAGGATGACCGACAGGCCCAGCGCCCCGATCAGGAGCGGGTCGGTGACCAGGGTCAGGGTCGGCCCGCCGACGAGGACCGAGATCAGGACAAGGGCCGGGATCAGGGCCAGGGCGACCTGCAGGCTGGAGTTCAGGATCAGGCTGACCGCGAGGTCGGCCTGGTTGCGCAGGGCGGCCTGGACACCGGCCACGTTCTCGACGGCATTGCCGGCGATCGCCACGATCACCAGCCCGGCGAATGCCTCGCTGATCCCCAGGCTGGCCAGGGCCGGCTGGAGGGCGTCGACGAACCAGTCCGAGACGAAGGCCGAGCCGATCGCCGCGACGGCCAGCACGGTCAGCCCCAGCCGGAGCGGCCAGACCTCCGCCGGATCCAGCTGGGGCTGGAGGGCACTGGCGCCCGGCCCGCCCTTGATCGAATAGGGCACCGACAGGACGAAGAGGGCGAGGAGGACGACCGCCGTGATCACGCTCAGGTCCGTGGCGTGACCGGCATCGGGCGCCCCCGGCTGCGTGGCCAGGGTCGGGATCGCCAGGGCGGCGACGGCCACGACGAGCAACGTCGCGATCATCCGGACCGGCTGGACCCCGAACGTCTGGACCCCGAATTTCCGGCCGCCGAGGACGAAGGCCAGGCCGAGGACAAGGAGGCTGTTGGCCAGGATCGAGCCGATCAGGGCGCTCTGGACGACGAGGATGAGGCCTGCCCGCAGGCTGAAGATCCCGATGAACAGCTCGGGCAGGTTGCCGAGCGCCGACTGGAGGACGCCGGTGACACCCGGGCCGAAGCGCTGGCCGAGCTGCTCGGTGCCCTCGCCGACGAGCCCGGCCAGGCCGGCCAGGGCGACCGCCGAGGCGACGAAGACGATCGTCGCCGAGCCGTGGCCGACGACGAGGACGAGGCTCAGGCCGCCGGCGATCGCGGCAATCGCGGCCAGGACCAGGGCTCGCCGGCCGAGGATCGAGCCGAGGCTGCGCCGGGGCTCGGCGGGCAGCGGCTCCGTCTGGCTGGTCATCCGCCCGATGATACGGGCGGCGGTACCATCGCCGGGATGGCCGCCCACAACCATCTCGCCGGCGAAACGAGCCCGTACCTCCTCCAGCACGCCCACAACCCGGTCGACTGGTATCCGTGGGGCAGCGAGGCCCTCGAGCGGGCCCGGGCCGAGGACAAGCCGATCTTCCTGTCGATCGGCTACGCGGCCTGTCACTGGTGCCACGTGATGGAGCGCGAGTCGTTCGAGGATCCGGCGACCGCGGCCGAGCTGGCCCGCGACTTCATCGCGATCAAGGTCGATCGCGAGGAGCGGCCCGACCTCGACCAGGTCTACATGGCGGCGGTCCAGGCGATGACCGGCCAGGGCGGCTGGCCGATGAGCGTGTTCCTGACCCCGGCCGGCCGGCCGTTCTACGGCGGCACCTACTTCCCGGCCGCTCCGCGAGGCGAGCTACCGGCCTTCCGCCAGGTCCTGGCCGGCGGTCGCCCGCGCCTGGCGCGACCAGCGCGACGCGCTCGAGGCCTCGGGCGAGCGGATCACGGCGGCCCTGGCCGAGCAGGTCCGGGCAGGGCTGGCCGACCGAGGAGCGGCCGGCCAATCAGGGCTGCCGGCGGGTGCGGCCGAGGCCGCCCTGGCCATGCTCGAGACGAGCTTCGATCCGGGCCACGGTGGCTGGGGACGGGCCCCCAAGTTCCCTCAGCCGATGACGATCGAGTTCCTCCTTCGGCGGATCGTCCACGACGGGAGCGATCCCGGGTCGCCGGCCTATCGGATGCTCCGGACGACCCTCGATGCGATGGCCGCCGGGGGCCTCCGCGACCAGCTCGGGGGCGGCTTCCATCGCTATTCGACCGACGGCCGCTGGCTCGTGCCCCACTTCGAGCAGATGCTCTACGACAACGCCCAGCTGGCCCGGGCCTACCTCCACGCCTGGCAGCTCCTGGGCGAGGCCGGCGACCTGGCGGTCGCCCTGGGGGCGCTCGACGCGATCGTCCGGGATTTCACGCACGGCCGATGGCGGACTGGCCGCGAGTCGCGATGCCGACACCGGGGGAGTCGAGGGCGCGACATTCACCTGGACGCCGGGCGAGGTCCGGGTGGCCCTCGACGCAGCCGGCCTGGGCGACGAGCGCGGCCTCGTCGAGCTGGCCTGGGATGTGACCGACCAGGGCAACTGGCCCGAGGGGCACGGCCGCACGATCCTGCATCGGATCCGGTCTGACGGAGCGCTGGCGGCCGCGTTCGGCCTGACCGAGGCCGAGGTCAGCGGGCGGCTCGAGCGCTGCCGGCTGGCCCTCCTCGCCGAGCGAAACCGCCGGCCGCAGCCCGCCCGGGATGACAAGGTCCTGGCCGGCTGGAACGGCCTGGCGATCGCCGCCCTGTCCGAGGCCGCGGTGGCGTTGGCGGCGGCCGGGCGGCCCGGGGACGCCGAGCGGGCCGAGCGCTATCGGGCGGCCGCGATCGGGGCGGCCACGACCTGCGTCGATCACCTGATCTCGGACGGCGGTCGGGCGGCGGGTGGCCATCTGGGCCGCAGCTGGAAGGACGGCCGGGCGACCGGCAGCGGAGTGCTCGAGGACTACGCCTGCCTGGCCGAGGGACTCCTGGCCCTGTACGGCGCGACGTTCGACGAACGCTGGTTTGACATCGCCCGGACCCTGGCCGAGGCGACCCTGGCCCGCTTCAGCGATCCGGCGGGCGGTTTCTTCGACACGGCCGACGACCACGAGATCCTGTTCACTCGGCCCAAGGACGTCCAGGACAACGCCGTGCCCTCGGGCAACGCGATGGCGGCCACGGTCCTCCTCCGGCTGGCCGCGCTGACCGGTGAGGCGCGCTATCGGGCGGCCGCGGAGGGCGCGATCGCCCAGGTCGTCGAAGTCGCCCCGCGCCACCCCACGTTCTTCGCCCAGTGGCTCGTCGCCCTCGACTTCGCCCAGGCCGCGGTCGATGAGATCGCGATCGTCGGCGACCCGGCCGAGGCCTCGACGCGAGCCCTGCTCGAGGTCGCCGAGCAGGGGTTCCGCCCCCATCAGGTCGTGGCCGCGACGGCCGGCCGGGAGCCCAGCCGGATCGAGCTCCTCGGCGGCCGTGAGGCGATCGGCGGCCGACCGACCGGCTACGTCTGCCACGGGTTCATCTGCCGGCTGCCGGTCACCAGCCCGGCCGCCCTGGCCGAGCTGCTGGCGAAGCCTGCCCCCGCCGCAGGAGCCCCGCTGGCCACGCCAACCACGTGACATCGCGCCCGGGACTGCCGCCTCGCCCGTCGCCCGCAACGATCGCCGAGGCACGGCCGGCGGCGACCGTTGTCCCCGTCCGTCGCGGCCCAGCCTCCGGCGATCCCGAGGCTGGTCCGGCGCTCGAGGTCCTGCTGACCCTGCGGCCCGCTTCGATGGCCTTCGGGGCGGGCCTCCACGTCTTCCCCGGGGGCCGGGTCGAGCCCGCCGACGGTGAGCCACGGCTCCTGGCCCGATCGGCGGTTCCGGATGCCCACCGGGTGGCGGCCCTGCGCGAGCTGTTCGAGGAAGCCGGCGTGCTCGTCGCCGGTCGGCCGGGCAGGCCGCCGTCGGACCGGCCAGACCGGCAGCTGCCGACCTGCCCGAGCTCGACACTCCGCTACCTCCTGCCGAGCTGCCCGGACTGCGGGCCGCCCTCGCCGCGGGGCAGATCAGCCTGGTCGAGATCCTCGAAGCGCACGACCTCGTCCTGGCCACCGACCGGCTCGTGCCGATCGCCCGGTGGCAGACGCCGCGGGTCTATCCGCGCCGGTTCGACACGCAGTTCTTCGCAGTCGAGCTGGCCCCGGACGTCGTCCTCGAGCTCGACCCGCGCGAGGTGGCCGGCCACGACTGGCTCTCGCCGGCGGCTGCCCTGGAGGCGATGGCCCGGGGCGAGATCCAGCTCTGGCCGCCGACCTCGACAACCCTCCAGCGCCTGGAGCGAGCCCCGGACATGGCCGGGATCCGGTCAGGCCTCGGGCTGATCGAGGGGTTGCCCTACTCGGTCCGCGGTCTCGGCGGCGGGGTCGTCGCGTTGACCGGCGGACATGCCTTCGGTCCGACCGGCCGACCGGCCAATACCCTGCTCGTCGGCCAGGAGCGGGTCGTCGTGATCGATCCCGGCGACCCGGACGAGATGTTCATCGACCGAATCGAGGCCGAAGCGGCGTCGCTCGGCGGCCGGATCGTGGCCATCGCCCTGACCCACGTCGATCCCGGCCATGCCGCCGGCTCGCTCGAGCTGCACGAGCGCACCGGTGCCCCGATCCTGGCCGGCCCGGGCGGAGCGGCGGACCTGTCCTGGCCGGTCGAGGAGGTCGGCGACGGAGCGACGATCGGGCTCGGCGACACGGCCCTGAGCGTGATCGCAACGCCCGGTCATCGTCCGGACCATCTCGCCTTCGGCCTGTCCGACGGAACGATCCTGTCGGGCGACGCCCTGACCGACCGGCCGACGCTGATCCTGCCGCCCCAGGGCGACGTCGGGGCGGCCCGGACCAGCCTCGAGCGGCTGATCGCCCTCGGACCGCGCCGGATCGTGCCCGGCCACGGAGATCCGATCGAAGCGCCCGATCGGGC
>CAVOMZ010000021.1:0-163960 GCA_963697135.1 uncultured Chloroflexia bacterium
CAGGGCGGCGGCCAGCCGGCCCTCGGTGCTCGGCTCGAGGCAAGATATACTGAGCGCCCCAGCGGCCGGATTGGCCGAATCACTGAAGCGGCCGGATTGGCCAATAAGACCGGCCGAGCCGGATCCAGGCCCGCCCGCCAAGGAGGCGCTCCGCCGGCGCGGCCTGCCACGCGCCGCCGAGCTCGCCGGCGGTCCGCTCGAGGTCAACCGTCGCCCAGCCGATCGCCACCACCTCCCGGTGATCTCCCGGTCCGAGCGTCGCCTCGAGCCAGGCGGGCAGCCCCTGCGCCAGGTCCCGCTTCTCGCAGGAGCCAGTCACCTCAGGCCCGGTGGCCCACGAAGAGGGTGGCTCCCGAGGGCAGGTCGACGTTGCCGGGGGCGCCGATGCCGGCCTCCACGAACAGGTTCGCGAAGCCGGCGTGGTCCCACAGGCGCGTGCCCTGGAAGAGCTGGTCGAGCTGGATCCCCCACATCATCGCGCCGTGGACCGAGCGCGACTCCTCGATCGTCTCGGGCAGGCACCAGTCGAGGACGACCAGCCGGCCGCCCGGCCGGACGCAGGCCCACGCCGCCCGGAGCGACGCCACCGGGTCGGGCACATCGTGGATCGCGTCCTGGAAGTAGACCAGGTCGAACTGGCCCGGCCAGGGCAGGTCCTCGCCGGGCCGGCCTTCGATCGAGATCCGGCCCGACAGGCCGGCCTCCTGGACGTGGCGGATGGCCCGCGCCAGGGAATCCGGCTCGAGCTCGACCCCGACGAGGCTCGTCTCGGGGAACCGGGTCGCGATCGCGATCAGCCACTTGCCGCCGCCGCAGTGGACGTCGAGCACGCGGCCGCCACCGGCGAGGCCGGCGGCCAGGTCGGGCAGGGCCGACAGGCCCTCCTGGAAGAAGACGGCGATGTCCTGGGCGGTCAGCGCCTCGATCGCCCGGTGGTAGCGCGGCGGACGGACCGCCATCGGCCGGCCCGTCCGGGCGAAGTCGACGAGGGCTTCGTGATCGAGGCTGCTGACGACGGTCGAGACGAACTGGCCGCCGAGGTACTCGGGCCGCTGGTCATCGAGCAGGACCTCGGCGACATGCTCGTCGATCGTCGCCCGGCTCGCCGTCGAAGTCGACCAGGTCAACGGCGTGGGCCAGGCGCAGCCAGGTCTCGATCACCTCCGGCTGGCAGCCGGCCTGGGTCGCGAGCCCGGCGGCGGTCACGCCCGACGGCGCGGCGGCCCGGATCCGCCGAAAGAGCCCCAGCTCGAGGCCGAGGTAGACCGCCCAGGTCCGGTAGAAGCCGTCGAGACTGGCGGCCAGGTCGTCGAAGCGATCGTCGATCGACATCGGCCGGATTGTCGCACGCGCGACGACGTCCGGATCCGCGCTGAATCGGTTGCGAATTGCGATCCGAATTACTGGCTAGTGCGAAGTAGCCAATGATGGCCAAACCGGCTACGATTGGGCGTCGACCGCCGACGCCGCAACGCTCCGAAGGAAGCCCGAACGATGACCCGCCTCGCCCGCCCGATCGGACTTGGGCTTGCCGCCCGCGATGACATCGGCGACGTCGTCGGCTGGGCGCTCGCAGGCGCGCGACGCCGGCCTCGATTCGATCTGGGTCCACGACTCGTACTTCGAGCGCGACGCGATCACCTTCGTGACCGGCGATCGCCCGGGCCTTCGAGCTCGACGGTGAGACCGGCGAAGGCGGCTTCCGGGTCGCCCTCGGCGCGGTCAATCCGAACACCCGCCATCCCGTCGTCCTGGCCATGACCGGCTCGGCCCTCGACGAGATCCTGCCCGGCCGGATCGTCATGGCCCTGGGCACCGGCCTGCCCCTCCGGCTCAAGCAGATGGGCATCCCCTACGAGCCCGCCGCGGCCCTCGAGGGCGTGTCGACGGCGATCGAGACGCTCCGCCTGCTGTGGCGCGGCGAGCGGCTGCCGTCGGCGACCCCCGGCCTGCCACCGATCCAGCCAATGTTCGCGCCGACTCACCGGATCCCGATCCACATCGCCGCCTACCGCCGCGAGTTCGTGACCCTGGCCGGGCAGAAGGCCGACGGCTACCTGGCCCGGCCGGCCGAATCGATCGCCTCGCTCCGGGGCATCCTCGAGCGGCTCCGGCCGGCCGCGACCGAGGCCGGCCGCGATCCCAACGAGATCGAGACCGAGGGCTACTTGCTGTCGCTCGTCGACTCGACCCGGCGCGAGGCGCTCAACCGGGCGAAGCGCGAGCCGTTCGTGATCTACATGATGTCGGTCCTCGGCGACGTGTCCCTCAAGCGGGCCGGCTTCGAGCCCGATCTGCGCGACCGGATCGCGGCCGCCTGGCGGGCCGAGGACTACCATGGTGCGGGGGCCCTGATCCCGGACGATCTGCTCGACGCCTACATGCTGTGCGGAACCCGCGAGGACGTCGCCGCCAAGGCGATGGCCTTCCACCTCGAGGCCGGGCTCGGCCTGCCGCTCCTTCAGCCCGTCCTCCAGGAGGATCACCAGATCGCCGAGCTGATCGGGCCGCCGCGCTGTACGCGGGCCTGCCCGATCCCCGCCGGGCGACGCCCGAGGCGGCCGCGACGACCGCTCCACCGGAGGCGAGGCGCTCGAGGCGGCCCGGCCGGCCGGGCTGGCCGACGACCGGAGGCTCGGCCTCGGCGATCGCGCGGGCCGCGCCTCGGCGCGCTCTGGGAGATCCTCCGGCCGTTCGCCTACACGGCGTCGGTCATCCCGGTCATGACCGGGGCGCGCCCTGGCGGTCGTCGATGAGCAGTTCAGCTGGCTGCCGTTCGTGGCCGCCCTGCTCGGCGGGGTCCTGCTCCACTCCGGGACGAACATCATCAACGAGATCTACGACGTCCGGAAGGGCATCGACACGATCATCTCGCCGCGAGCCAGCCACGCCCTCCTCAAGGGCCGCCTGACCGAGCGCCAGGCGTTCGACCGCGGCCTTCGCCGCATTTGGCCTGGCCATCGTCATCGGGCATCTACCTGATCGCCCTGCGCGGGCCGGCGATCATCGGGCTCGGCCTGCTCGGCCTGCTGGGCGGCTACTTCTACACGGCTCCCCCGTTCGAGTACAAGTACCACGCCCTGGGCGTGCCCCTCGTGTTCGTCCTGATGGGCCCGCTGATGGTCGTCGGCACGTACTTCGCGATCACCGGCACCTGGAGCACGACCGCCCTCGCGGCCTCGGTCCCGGTCGGCCTGCTCGTCGCGGCGATCCTCGACGGCAACGAGTGGCGCGATATCAGCGAGGACAGCCGGGCCGGCATCTCGACCCTCTCGGCGCGGCTCGGCCGGGAGCGGGCCCACTACTTCTACGTCGCCCTCGTCCTGGGCGCCTACATCGCCCTGGGCCTGACCGTGGCGTCGGCTGGCTGCCCCCCCAGAGCCTGCTGGCGATCGTGTCGCTGCCGTTCCTGGCCCAGGTGATCCGCGCGGCCGAGCTCGGCTCGACCGGCCAGCAGCGGGCGATCGCGATGATCGACGTGCAGACGGCCCGCCTGCACCTGACGTTCGGAGTCGCTCCTCGTCGTCGGCCTGCTGCTGTCGTCCGTCCACCTCGGTGGCTGCACGCGCCAGGGTCGGCCGGCCCCGAGGCCCGGCGAGGGCCGTCCGGGCCGCTGCCCTGCTCGTCGGCCTGGCCGGCGCCGTGGCCGCCTTCAGCGGCCACGTTCAACGGCCCGCGCGACCGGTTCTGGAGCCGGATGACCTACACCGGGATCGGGCTGGGCTCGTGGGCCCTCCTACGCTCGAAGCCGGCCCGCCGGCTCGGCCTGCGCTGGTGGCACGTGCCGGTCGGCCTGGCCTCGGCCAACGTCCTGTACCTGACCTTCCGGGTCGGCGATGCGTTCGCCCGCCGGTTCGTGCCCGGCGGCGACGCCCAGATCCGCGAGATCTACGAGCTGCGGACGATCCGCCCGCGCGGCGAGATCGCGGCCCGGCTGGCCCTCCTGATCGGTCCGGCCGAGGAGATCTTCTGGCGCGGCCTCGTCCAGGCCGCCCTGATGCGCCGATATGGGCGCTGGCGCGGGGCGGCGCTCGCGGCGCTGGCCTACGGCGGGGTCCACGTCGTGACCGGCAACTTCACCCTGATGGGCGCCGCCGGCGTGGCCGGCGCCCATTGGTGCGCCCTCTACGCCGCCGGCGTCCCGCTGGGCGCCCTGATCGTGAGCCACACGAGCTGGGACATCTGGATCTTCCTCGTCCAGCCGACCGGCGAGATCGAGGCGATCGACGGCGGCCGGGTGAGCCGCTCGACTGGCGGCGTCCGGCCTGACGCCTGACCGGGGCGCCCGCCAGAGGCGTCGCGTTGGCGGTGCAACCGGTCGGCGATCGCCCGTGTTATGAACGAGCGATGGAGAACGACAGAGCTCCCGAGACGCCTGCGGCGCGCCGACCTCGAAGCGGCCTTTCCCGGCCTTCGTCGAGCCGGAGCAGGGCCGGGTCTACTCATCGCGCTGCGCCTGACCGGCCAGCCGGCCGAGGCCGAGGATCTTGCCCAGGACACGTTCATCCGGGCCTACCGGGCGCTGAGCGCGCTGGGAGCCGGCCCGGATCCGGGAGCTGGCGGTGAGGCCCTGGCTGGCCAGCATCGTCGTCAACCTGGTCCGCAACCGGGCCCGGGCCCGGGCGAGCCGGCCGGCCACCGTGAGCCTGGTCGATGAGCTGGCCCATCCGCGGATCGCCCCGGCCGAGACGCCCCACGGCCGCCTGGAGCCACGGGCGAGGCACCGAGGAGTGGGCGGCCCGACTGCTCGCCTTGCCCGAACGCTACCGGGGCCCGCTCGTCCTGCGCCACGTCGACGGCCTGTCCTACGACGAGATCGGGCTGGCCCTCGATCGCCCTGCCGGGACGGTCAAGGCCCAGGTCCACCGGGGGATCGGACCTCCTCACGGATGCCTCGATGCCGAGCAATCCGGCCGACGCGCCCAGCCCCAGGTCAACCGTCTCGAACCGCCGCCCGACCACTGGAGGTGGCCCGATGAGCCCCGCGTCAAGCCCGATCAATCTCCCCGGCCCCGCCGACAGCTCGGCGATCGAGCTGGCCCTCGGCGAGCCTGCTCGTGGACGCCCCTGCCGGGCTCGCCGATCGAACCCTCGTGGCCGTCGGCCTGGCCGACGCCTATGCCCCGATCGAGACCGTGATCGGCCCGATCTGGGTCGCCTTCAACGGCCTCGGCGTGGACGCGGTCGAGTCGGCCGAATCTGGCCGTGGCATTCGAGGAGCGCGCTGCGGCAAGCCGCGGCCGCCCGGCCCATCGCCTCGGCCGAGCTGCCACCCCGCCTGAGCGCGGCGATCCATCGCCGGCTCGAAGGCGATCGACGGGTGGCGATCCCGCTCGACCTGCGGGGCCACTCGAGCTTCGAGCAGGACGTCTGGATGAAGGCCCTCGAGATCCCCCGAGGGGAGGTCCGGCCGTACGGCTGGATCGCCGCCGAGATCGGCCGGCCGAAGGCGGTCCGGGCGGTCGGGACGGCTCTCGGCCACAACCCCGTACCGTTGATCGTGCCCTGCCACCGAGTCGTCCGGACCGACGGGACGATCGGCCAGTACTCGCTCGGCGGGCCGGCCAACAAGCGGGCCCTGCTGGCCTCGGAGGGCCTCGATCCTGACGGCGCTCGAGGCGCTGGCCCGGGCCGGCATCCGCTATATCGGCTCGGACACGACCCGGATCTACTGCCTGCCGACGTGCCACAACGCGAAGCGGATCAGCGCCGCCCACCGGGTGTCCTTCCGCTCGGCCGGAGGACGGAATCGCACGAGCCGGCTATCGGGCCTGCCGCGTGGCCTGCCGTCGCGACGGCCATCGCGGCCGGACGTTGCCTCTGCGGTCGACCCGGGCGGTGTATGCTCGCCCACTTGGACCAGCCGACTGAGCCAAACTTGACACGGGCGCCGACGGGCGGGCCCGGAGCAAGGCCAGCCCGCTGGCCATCTTGGCCGGATGCTCGTGCTCTACTTCGTCTGGGGCTCGACCTACATCGCGATCCGGCTGGCCGTCGAGACGATCCCGCCGTTCCTCATGGCCGGGCATCGCTTCCTCGTCGCCGGGCTGATCCTGCTGGGCTGGGAGTGGATCGCGGTCCGGCGGATCCGGGCCGGATCCGGACAGTCGGCCCGGACGGACCGCCCCGGCCGCCCGACGCGCCGCCAGCTGCGAGACTCGGCGATCGTCGGGGGCCTGCTCCTCGGCGGCGGGATGGGCCTCGTCGCGCTCGGCGAGCGGACGGTCCCGGCCGGGATCACCGCCTTCCTGATCGCGATGCTGCCGGTCTGGGTGGCGGTCTTCGGGCGAGCCTTCTTCGGCGAGCGGCTGCCCCGGGCCGTCCTCGCCGGGGTCATCGTGGGCATCGTCGGGGTGGCAATCCTGGTCGGGCCGGTCGGGACGTCGGGCGGCGGGCTGGCCTTCGATCCGCTCGGGCTGGCCGTCCTGATCGCCTCCCCGATGTGCTGGGCGACCGGTTCGCTCTACTCCAGCCAGCGGGCGGTCCTGCCGCGGCGGCCGCTGACCGCGACCGGCTTCCAGATGCTCTTCGGCAGCGCGATCCTGCTGGTGGCGGCCGTCCTGACCGGCGAGCTGCGCGGCTTCGATCCGAGCGCGATCAGCGCCCGTTCGGCTGCCGGGCTGCTGTACCTGATCGTGTTCGGCAGCCTGCTCGCCTTCACCACGTTCGTCTGGCTCCTTCGGGTCGCGCCCCTGCCGAAGGTCGCGACGTACGCCTACATCAACCCGATCGTGGCGATCGTCCTGGCCGGCCTCGTCCTGGGCGAGCCGATCGAGCCGCGAACGGCGATCGCTGGCGCGGTCATCGTCGCCGGGGTCGCCCTGATCGTCACGGCCCGGGGCCGCTCCCAGGCGGTCGAATCCGTCATGCCGACGCCACCGGTCGAATTGTCATGCCGACACGGTCGGTCGTCGCGGCCCGACCAGCCCGGCCGGGGCGCCGGCTTCCACGGCCGGAGCAGCAGCCGCCCCGCCCGAGCGGGGTCCCGAGCTCAACCCTCGCTGAGAATCGTCCGCGAGACGCGCCGGGCGAGGGCCATCACGGTGATCATCGGATTTGCCCCGATCGCCGTCGGGAAGAGCGAGGCGTCGGCGACGTACAGGCCGCCGACGACCTGGCCGGCGAGGCCGGTCCGGACGCGGCCCTCCGGGTCGCACGGATGGCTCCGCCCGTCGCTGCCCATCCGGACCGAGCCCATCTGGTGGGCGGAGAAGAGCGAGCCCCGATTCGGCCGGAAGTCGAACGGCTCCGAGGCGCTCCTCGAAGTGCTCGAAGGCGCGCGCCTCGCCGCCCGGTCCGAAGGCCTGCGGCCCGTGCCACAGCGGCGGCGTGCCATTGGCCACGATCTCGAGGGCGCCCGCCGCCCGGGCGATCCGGGCCATCTGGACGAGCGCGTGGCGGAGGGTGGCCGTCCCGCTCGAATCGAGGGCGTAGTCGATCCGGACCGTTGCCCGCCTTCGACAGGCTGACCCGGCCCTCGCCACCGTCCCGGGTGATCGCGATCAGGGGCACGTACGAGCGGACCCGCTCCATCAGCGTGGCATGGGCCTCCGAACCCTCCCAGGCGAAGGCCAGGGCGATCAGGCCCGGTGACCCCGGGGCCGAATTCGATCACGTAGCCGTTCCGGCCCCGCTCGCCGGTCATGAACTCCGTCGCGCTGGCGGCCTGCATCACCCCGTTCCACATCTCGATCAGGTCGGGCGAACCGGGCGCCGACCACCGGCACCGGATGGAGCCGCAGGTTTCGGCCGATCGCCGGGTGGCCCAGCCCGCTCCGGATCAGGATCGCCGGGCTGCGCAGGGCGCCCGCGGCCATGACGACCTGGCGGGCCCGCACGGTCAGCCGGCGTGGGGCCGGGCCGCCCTCCGCCGCCGCCGGCGAGGCGCCGGGATCCCAGTCGAGGGTCGCCTCGACGCCGCCGACCCGGCCGCCCTCGACGAGCACCCGGTCGACCCGGGCATTGGCCACGAGCCGGGCTCCGCGCAAGGTCGCATCGGCGAGGTGGGCCTGGAGACCGGAGCGCTTCGTGCCGGCCCGGCAGCCGAACGGGCACGAACCGCACGCGGTGCAGGCCGATGCGTTCCGCTCGGTCGGGCCGGCCGTGAACCCGACGGCCCGTGAGCCGGCCACGAGCGCGGCGTCCTTGGGGGGCAGGACCGGGGCCGGGCTGACCCCGAGCTCGCCCCGAATCGCCGCGAAGTCCTCGTCGCCGGGCGGCCCGTCGAAGCCGGCCAGGCCGTGTTCGGCGGCCCATTCCTGGCGGATCGGCGGCGGGCGCATCGAAGCAGGTCATCCAGTTGATCGTCGTCCCGCCGCCGACGCCGGCCCCGGCCAGGATCGAGATCGCCCCGTCCCAGGTCGAGGTCAGGCCGTGATCAAGGTAGAGCCGGTCGAACGCGGCCAGCTCGTTCGTCGGCATCTCGGGCTCGGGGACGAACGGCCCGGCCTCGAGGATGACGACCGAGCGGCCGGCCTTGGCCAGCTCGCGGGCGACCACGCCGGCCCCGGCACCCGAGCCGACCACGACCACGTCGGCGTCGAGGCTGCCCTCGGCGCACCGCCAGCGGGCCGGATCGGGGTCGGCCGCTCGGTCAGCGGCGGGGCGTCCGGCCGATAGCCGATGCGGGCCCAGTACGGATTCGCCGTCGCCGGTCTCGCCAGGATCGGCGTAGGCCAGGAAGCAGAGCAGCTTGCGGAGCGCCTGGTAGGCGGTTCGGCGCTGGTCGAAGCGGGAGTTGCCCCAGGCCAGGAGGTAGCTTCTCGCGCTCCGCCGGGGAGAGGTCGCGGAACGGCTTCGATCCCCCGCCCAGGACGAGGTTGACCGCGGGCCGCTCGAGCAGCCGCAGGACCATCCGCAGGTCGGCGACCTGCTCCGGATCGACGGCCAGGTCGAGCGCCGCCGCGGCGAGGTTCGCCCGGCGGGTTGCCGCGCCTCGGACGAACGTCTCGGCGACCGCGGCCAGGGTGGCGAGCTCGGCCTCCGTCCAGGGCGACGGTCCGGCGTCGCTGCCCAGGTCGGGGTCGGGACCGGTCACCGCCGGGCGGGTCAGGCACGGGCCGGCCGCTCGAAGCCCTGGGCCGGCCAGGGCTCGCAGCGGAGCGGCCGATCCTCGCGGTAGCCGAGGGCGTAGTCGGCCTGGATCAGCGTGTGGAGCTGGCTCGTGCCCTCGTAGATCACGCTCGCCTTCGAGTTGCGCAGGTAGCGCTCGACCGGGAACTCGTTCGAATAGCCGTTCGCGCCGTGGACCTGGATCGCGTCGAGGGCCGACTGGACGGCGTGGTCGGTGGCATGCCACTTGGCCAGGCTCGTCTCGCGGGTGTTGCGCAGACCCTGGTTCTTGAGCCAGCCGGCCCGCCACACGAGCAGGCGGCCGATCTCCGTGCCGGCGGCCATCTTCGCGATCATCTGCTTGACCAGCTGGTGCCGGCCGATCTCCTGGCCGAACGTCTGGCGCTCGTGGGCGTATTTCACGCTCGCATCGAGGCAGGCCTGGGCCAGCCCGACGCTGCCGGCGGCGACCGTGTAGCGGCCCTGGTCGATCGCGCTCATCGCGATCAGGAAGCCCTCGCCCTCCTCGCCCAGGCGGTTCTCGAGGGGGACCTCGCAGTCCTCGAGGTTGACGATCCCGGTGTTGCCGGCGTGGATCCCGAGCTTGCCCTGGAGCGTCGACGGTCGACAGCCCCTTGAACGCCGCGCTCGACCAGGAAGGCGGTCACGCCCCGGTGCTTCAGGGCCCGGTCGACGGTCGCGAACACGAGGAAGTGATCGGCCAGGTCGGCCAGGCTGATCCAGGTCTTCTGGCCGTTCAGGACGTAGCGATCGCCCTCTCGCCGGGCCGTCGTCTGGAGCGCCCCGGCGTCCGTCCCGACGCCCGGCTCGGTCAGGCAGAAGCCGGCCAGCTTCTCGCCCCGGGCCTGGGGCACGAGGTATCGCTGGCGCTGGTCCTCGGTCCCCCACTGGAGGAGGGTCAGCGAATTCAGCCCGACATGGACGCTCTGGACGACCCGGAAGGCCGTGTCGGCGCGCTCGAGCTCCTCGCACAGGATCGCGAAGCTGACGTAGTCCATGCCGGCTCCGCCGTAGCGCTCCGGGATCGGGGCGCCCAGGAAGCCGAGCTCGGCCATCTTCGTGAAGACCTCGGGATGGACCTCCCCGGCGCTGTCCCAGGCCCGGATGTGGGGCAGGATCTCGGCCTCGGTGAAGGCCCGGGCGCTGGCCTGGACCAGCCGGTTCTCCTCGCTCAGGCGGAAGTCGATCACGGGGCGGGACCTCTGGTGCGCCGGGCTGGACGAGGGTCGGGCGGCCCTCCGAACGCTCCGGGAAGCGGGCTCGATCCGGCCATTGTGCCATTGCCCGCGGCGGCTCCGGCCGGCATTCCGGTATCCTCGGCCGATGGATCGACCGACCACCGGGACCGACCTGCGGGCCCTCGCCCAACCCAGCCTGTCACCCGTCCTGGGTCGCTATTTCGAGCGCAGCTGGAGCCATGGCGCCGGCCATCGACTGTTCGACACCGACGGCCGGAGCTACCTCGACTTCGCCAACGGGATCGCCGTGTCGGCCCTCGGCCACGGCCACCCCGCGGTGAACCGGGCGATCCACGAGCAGGTCGACCGGCTGATCGTGCCGACCGGCGCGATCGGCTATGCCGAGCCGGTCGTCCGCCTGGCGTCCGAGCTCGCGGCGACCTTCCCGGATCCGCTCGACACGGTGATGTTCCTGAACTCCGGCTCGGAGGCGATCGAAGCGGCCCTCAAGCTCGCCCGGCGGGCCACCGGCCGGGCCGGGATCGTCGCCTTCCGGGGCGGCTTTCACGGCCGGACGTTCGGGGCGGCCTCGGTGACCAGCTCGGCCCTGAACTATCGGATCGGCTATGAACCGTTTCTGCCGGGCGTCCACCTGCTGCCCTTTCCCGCTGTCTACCGCGACTTCGAGGGCGACGAGGAGCGGGCCACGGCGACCTGCCTGGCCGCGCTCGAGGAGCTCGCCCGAACGGTCCTCCCGGCCGATGGGATCGCCTCGATCCTGGTCGAGCCGGTCCAGGGCGAAGGCGGCTACTACCCGGCTCCGGCGGCCTTCCTGCAGGGCCTCCGACGGTTCGCCGATGAGCACGGGATCATCCTGATCGCCGACGAGGTCCAGACCGGCTACGGTCGGACCGGGCGGATGTGGGCCTTCGAGGCGGCCGGGATCGTGCCCGACGTCGTGTGCGTGGCAAAGGCGATCGCGAACGGCCTGCCGCTGTCGGCGATCGTCAGCCGGCGCGAGCTCCAGGAGCGCTGGGGCCGGAGCGCCCACGGCAGCACGTACGGGGGCAACCCCGTGTCGTGCGCGGCGGGCCTGGCCGTCCTGGCCACGATCCAGGCCGAGAAGCTGGTCGAGAATGCGGCAGCCCGCGGCGCCGAGCTGACCCGGGGCCTCGAGGCGATGGCGGCCGAGGATCCCCGGATCGGCGATGTCCGCGGGCCGGGCTTGATGATCGGGATCGAGTTCGTCACCGACCGGGCGACCAAGGCACCGGCGGGAGACCTGGTCAGTGCCCTCGTCGCCGGCTGCGCCGATGCCGGCCTGCTCGTCCTGTCGTGCGGCCGTGACCACAACATCGTCCGCCTGATCCCGCCCCTCGACGTGACGCCTGCAGAGGTCGGCGAGGCCCTCGGGATCCTCGACCGGACGCTCGCCTCGCTGAGCTAGCCCGAGCGCGCCTCGGCGGCGGAACGTCACCACTCTCAGCCCCCTGGTCGGCATCCTCTCCCCTCGCGGTCCGGCCCCGTTGCGTGACGCAGCGCGCCTCGGCGGCGGAACGTCACCACACCCGGCGCTCGGGTCGACCTGCTCCGGCCGCGCCGTTCGGCATGCTCCGGCCGCGCCGTTCGGCATGCTCCGGCCGCGCCGTTCGGCATGCTCCGGCCGCGCCGTTCGGCATGCTCCGGCCGCGCCGTTCGGCATGCTCCGGCCGCGCCGTTCGGCATGCTCCGCCCGCGCAATTCGGCACATGACACGCAAATCATGGCCGGCCGTTGCGTCGCCCGGACCCTGGCCGCCCGACTTGTGACAGATCGCGATTTGGATTGGGCCTATGGTGCGTCTTGCCCGGCTCGCACCCCCGAAGAAGCGACCGTGGGTCGGCCTGAGCACGAATTTGGCTGAGCCAGACCAGTATTCGTGCCGTCCGGGCTCGATTTGGCGGGACGGGCGACCATAAGCGCGACCCGAGTCGCGTTCTGTCTGAAATCGGGCCGGTAGCGAACACGCTCGGCCGGGCGGGCCCTCCCCCAAATACCTCGGCGCGGCTCGGCGAAGCGATATATCGTCGATGGCGCCTCGATCGAGCCTCGATTGGTCGGCGATCGGCCGGGATCCTCGACCGGACGCTCGCCTCGCTGAGCTAGCCCCGGCGTCGGTCCGGTGGCTCGCCGCCGGCCAGCCAGAGCCAGCTCAGATCGACGGACAGCAGCGAGCGCCCGCCGCGCGGCGAGCGCTCGAAGACGACCCGGATTTGAAGTGGGCGGCGGGTGCCGCCCAGGCGGGATTAGCGGTTGCGGGCGAGGAAGGCCATCACGTCATCGAGGCGGAAGCGTCGGTCGCCCCGCTTGCAGACGCGATAGAAGGGGAGCTCGCCCCGGTCGCCAAGGCGCTTCACCGTGTTCACGTGCAGGTGAAGCATCTCTGCAACTTCGCTCGCGGTGAGCATTGGTCCCAAGTCGGTGGCGGCCATTGATGCCATCGGTCGAGTTTGCCTCACGTCGGTGCGTCTTCGGCCGTTCCGGGCCCGTTCGGTTGTAACGGGTAGAGTGCGGCCTGCTGCTGGGTGGAGCGTAGGGGTGCGGCCTATTCACCGCCAAGCCGTACATTCGTCCCGTCCGGAGGTACCACGGCAGCCCCGGCGGCCGCTTCGTCGGCGCGTCCGGGCGCTGCCCCGCCGCCGCTGGGGCCCGGCCGGCAGCGATCGGCTCGTGCGCCGAATGCTCCGGACATGAAGACGCCCCCGCTGCTCCGGCCCAGGGGACCGGCACGGGGGCGCCATCGAGGTTGCCGGACGTCAGCCTCGGTCAGACCGAATGGCCCACGTTGCTGATCATGCCTTGCAAGTTGCCGCCGATGAATGCCAGGGAAAGAATTGCGACGATCGCGACGAGAGAAAGGATAAGTCCGTATTCAACGAGGCCCTGGCCTGCATCCCGGCACCGATCACGAAGGATCGGCTGGAAATGCCACCTGTTCATTGCTCGTATGTTCGCCTCCCAGTTGCGTGATTCGTCCGAAATCAACTCCTGACCACCCAGTCAGGGCTCAAACGTAGATCGAGATCCACGCTCGTCAAGGCCCCTATCCGGGTCGACGGTGCCATGTTGCATCAGCCGATGGTCCTGGGGAACAGGCAGGTCGCTGAGGACAATTCCCTATTGGCGGGCGTCCGCTACTCGGTCGAGCACGTGGTGGGTGGCGTCCCCGGAAGGGTTCGAACCTTCGACCTACCGCTTAGAAGGCGGTTGCTCTGTCCACTGAGCTACGGGGACGGGGCTGGCATTCGACGATTATCGCGGCCGCCGTCCAGTCGAGCCACTCGCCCGGTCGCCGCGCCCGGCGTTTCTTGAACGTTTGCCGGCCGGTCCACCCCATAGCCGATGTCGTCGGTCGAACGGTGGAGGTGGCTCAGATGGGTTGGCGAACGCGGCGGCTCGGAACGCTCGCACTGGTCTGCGGATCGGTCATCGCTCTCGCGGCCTGCTCTGGTGGGTCGACCGGAGCAGGATCGAGCTGGCAGTCGGTGAGCAGCCTGCCGCCGTCGTTGGGCGGCGCGGCTCTCGAGCATCACGGTCCAGGGCTCGACGTTCTTTGCCGCTGGATACCGGGGCGTTCGGGGTCCCGGACATCGTCTGGAGCTCGCCGACGGGCAGGCGTGGACCGCTGCCCCGGAGTCGGACCCTCGCCACGTCCCCACTGAGGGCCGTGACGACCGGCCCGAAGGGTCTCCTCGCCCTGGGCAACGACTGCTCGGGAGGTGGTGAGTGTGGCCTGGATCACTCCCAGTCGTACCTCTCGGCCGACGGCACAACCTGGACCGCCGGCGGCGAGGTCAGCGGCAGCCTGCAACGGGCATGGGACGCCGCCTGGGCCAGCTCGCAGTTCGTGGCGGTCGGGAGTGACGGCAACACCGAGCCCGACACGGGTCGGATCACGACCTCGCCCGACGGCATGACATGGACGATGGCCGACGTGCCTTCGATCGACGCCTCCCAGATCCAGAGCGTTGCTGCCGGCAAGCAGGCCGTCGTCGCGGTCGGCCATAGCCAGCTGTCGGACGGGACCTGGCGGGCGGCTTCGTGGGCGTCGGCAGACGGGCAAACCTGGAAAGCGTCCGACAGTCAGGCCTCTCTGCAAGGCGGAGATATGCTGGCGGTCGTGGCCGGAGGCCCGGGCTTCGTGGCCGTCGGGACCGGAGCCGATGGCGCCGCCGCCTGGACGTCGACCGACGGGCTCACCTGGACCGCTGTCGCCGACGGTCCCGATCTCAAGGGCGCAACGATGGACGCAGTCACGACAACGTCGAACGGGTTGGTCGCGGCCGGCTATGACAGCGACGGAGCCCTGGTCTGGTCATCAACCGATGGGTCCACCTGGAGTCGTGATGGCGTGCTGCCGAACGCCGCCAAGACCCAGGCCACGGCCGTCGCCTCGATCGGCTCGACCGTGGTCGTGGTCGGCGGCGCCTCGCCGGCCGGAACGGACCAGGCCTACATCTGGGTCACGAAATAGGTGGTCGAGCCGGATCGGCGAACGTTGATCGGCGCCGCCCAGCGCGGTGACCAGGATGCCTTCGCGATCGTCGCCATCGACGCGGCGGACCGACTGTACGCAGTCGCCATCCGGGTCCTGCGCGACCCCGACCTGGCTCGGGATGCCGTCCAGGAGGCGCTCCTCAACGCCTGGCGAGACCTCCGTTCGCTGCGCGACCCGGATCGCCTCGATCCGTGGCTGTACCGCCTGGTCGTGCGCGCCTGCTACCAGGAGGCGCGCAATCGGCGGCGGATGATCGGCCTGACCCGGCTGGCCACGATCCGGCCGCTGGCCGAGCAGCCGCCCACGGTCGTGGACGACCACGACCAGCTCGAGCGGGGATTCCGGCGGCTCTCGCCGGAGCAGCGCACCGTGGTCGTCCTGCGCTACTACCTCGACCTGCCCCTGACCGACGTGGCCGCAGATCATGGCCATCCCGGAAGGCACCGCCCGGTCGCGGCTCCACTACGCGATGTCCGGCCTGAGGGCCGCCCTCGAAGCCGACGGCCGGCCCGGCGAGCCGGAGGCCGGTGGGCGGGCGAGGGACAGCGCATGAGGCCGGACGACACGGAGCGCCGCGTTCGCGAATGGCTCGCCGAGCCGCCCGAGCGCGCGCCCGACGACCTGATCGAGTTCGTCCTGGCCGAGGTTCCGGCGACGAAACGGCGAGGTCCCTGGCAGCCCTACCTTCCATGGAACCTGCCCGGGGCTCGCCTGGCCGGCCTGACGGCAGCCGCGCTCGCGGTCGCCCTCCTTGTCAGCCTCGCCTGGTCCGGCCGCCTGGCGGGTCCGGGCGAGCGCGGGCCCGAGGCCGGGCCAGGTCCAGCCGATCGACGTGACCCCCTTCGGCCACGCCGCGATCACGGATGTGATCGACGGGCCAGTCGGGCCTGCTCGCGACCGGGACGCTCGTCGAGAACGGCCACGACCAGGTGGCGGTCTGGTCGTCGACCGACGGCCTCGGCTGGACCCGGGACGCCGACGCCGGCCTGCCGAGGGATACGACGGCCGGCCGCCTCGCCCAGAACGGGACGACCACGGTCATGGCCGCCCTGACCTGCCCGCCCGGCCCGACGTACTGCGGCGACACGATCGTCCTGGCCAACGTCGCCGGTAGCGGCTGGCAGGTCGCCAGCGGCACCGGGGACGGGCCCACCGCGATCATCTCCGGGCGGTCCGGGCTTCGTCGCCGCCGGTACCACCCAGGATGCGAGTGGACCGACGGGCGTCGTGATGACCTCGACCGACGGAACGAGCTGGACGGTGGATTCGTCCTACCCGGTCTTCGCCGGGGCATCGATCGGCGGACTGGCCGGCGGCACCGGCCCACGGCTTCGTGGTCGTCGGACAGACTCCAGGGTGCGCCGGTCGTGTGGACTTCGGCCGACGCATTGACCTGGACCCGGGCCGCCCCAGCGGACTCGATGTCCGGCGGTCAGCTCAGTCGACGTTGCCCTGGCGGGGTCGCGCTGGGTCGCGGTCGGCAACGGGCCGGCCGGCGGGCTGGCCTGGTCGTCAGGCGACGGCAGCACCTGGCAGGCTGCTCCGGCCAATTCCGGCCTCGACGCCGCGAACCTCAGCCGGATCGTCGCCCTGGGCTCGGAGGTCATCGCCCTCGGCACGTCGACCGGTGGTGACAGTGCGGCCTGGGTCTCCTCGGACGGCGCGACCTGGGCGAGGCTGGCAACCGGCAGCGCGTTCGCCTCGGCCCAGATCACCGCCGTGAGCGAGGTCGACGGCCGTTATCTGCTCCTCGGCCAGACCGCGACCGGTAGCCCGGTCGGGGCGCTGGTCGCTCCCTGAGCCGCTAGTCCCCGCTGCCGCCGACCACCGTGAACACGAGCAGCTCGGCCGGCCCGCTGCCCGAATTCGTGATCGTCGCTGTTGTCCCGGGTGAGACCAGGGTCGATCCCCGGATGGCCAGGGCGGTGGCCGGCCCGGCCTCGCCCTGGACGTCGACGGAGCCGTCGAGCACGACGATCACCGTCGGGCCGGTCGGGGCGAACGCCTGGCCGGAGCCCGGATCCACCCGGACCCGGTCGAGCGTCTCGGTATACGGCCCGGGCGCGAACGGCCCGACAGCGGGCGACTCGAACAGCCGCTCCGACGTCGCCAACGGCATCTCCGCGTTCCGACCACCGCCCGAGCGGATCGAGATGAACAGCCAGTCGTTCGAGCCGGGGCCCTGGATCGCCACGGCCGAGGTGCCGATCAGGACGAGGAGGGCGAGCGAGAGCAGGCCCGTCCGAGCCGGCCGGCGAGCGGCCAGGAGGACGACGATGCCCACCAGGACCAGGAGAGCCACAGCCAGGAGCGCCCCGGCCGCGACATCCTGGGCGTTGCGGTGGGCGTGGACCTGGCCGGCGACGATGAAGCCGGCCTGGCCCCGCGGAACGGCCACGGTTGGCCCGGTCGCGAATCCGATCGTGGCCACCCCGTCGAGGCCATACGCCACGCCGGAGTACGTGTGGACGTGTGGCCCGAGCACGCCTCCCGGCGCCTGCGACAGCTCGATCACGCTGACGAAGTCCTTGCCGGTGGGCAGCGAGGCGACCGTCTGCCGGGCGACCTCGGTGGTGCTCGCCGACGTTAAGTCGGCCAGGCTTGATTCAGCCCGCACTCCAGCGAGGGCCAGGGCCGGCAGGAGCACGAGCGCGAGCCCGACCAGGACCAGGACGAGATCCCTCCTGGATGTCGTGGGCGGGGCCCCAGGCTCCGCTTCCACGGCGGCCGGCGCGAGTCTCGGTTCGTTCGGCCGGGACCGAGACGGTTGCCCCCAGCACCAGGCCGAAGGCCAGCCAGGCGATCAGGGCCTCGATCGGTGCCCCCAGACCGAGAGCCAGCATCATCAGCGAGCCACGCATCGGATCGGCCGTCGTCACGGTCGTGGCCGGATCGAGGAGACCGAGCAGCGGCATCAGGACGATCCCGGCAATCAGCCAGCAGATGATCCCGAGGACGGCCCCGGATCCGATCCGGGCCGGCACCCGCCCGGATCGGGCCAGGGCGACGAAGAGGCCGGCTACGAGCACGAGCCCGGCGACGAGAATGATCCAGCCCGGCCAGGAACCGGGGTCGTCATGAGGGGCCACGACAAGGTTCAACATTGCCGCGGAGGCCAGTGATGAAAAGCCCAGGGCCGGGGCAACGGTCAGCCAGCCGAGCCACACGGTGGCCGCGGCGATGATCCCAAGGACCGAGCGAGACGACCAGGCGGACATGTCAGACGGCCTCGATATCATTCCGATGAGCCGACGCTGGCAGGGGATCCTGAGCGGCGATTCTGCCCTGGCGACGGGCGAGCGGCTGGGGCGCCGGCTCTTCTCCCTCATCCCGGCCCAGCTCCGCTGTCGGTTCTGCAACGCGCCATTTCGGGGCCCATATGCGGGGCCATTCGGCAAGCTGGGCTACACCCCATCGCGCAAGAACCCGTCGATCTGCGAACGCTGCATCGAACGCGCTCCCGAAGGCGGTGCGCTCGTCCCGGTGAGCATCCTCTTCGCCGACGTGCGGGGCTACACGACGATCGCCGAGCGAATGTCGAGCGTCGAGACAACCGCCCTCCTGCGCCGCTTCTACCAGGCGGCCTCGAAGGCACTCCTCGCCAACGACGCGATCCTCGGCCAGATCGCGGGTGACGAGGTGATGGCGATCTTCGTACCCGGCCTGGCTGGCCAGGGCTTTCCTCGTCGGGCTGTCCGGGCCGCCGAGGCGCTGCTCCGGGCGGTCGGCTACGGGACCGAGCGACGGCAACTGGCTCGACGTCGGGCGTCGGGATCTGCACCGGCGAGGAGTACGTCGGCAACGTCGGCGGTGGTGGCTTCAAGGACTTCACCGCGATCGGCGACATCACCAACACCGCCGCCCGCTTCCAGGCGGCGGCCGGCGGTGGGGAAGTCGTCGTCTGCGCGGCGACTTATCGGACGGTCGAGGAGAGCCTACCCTCAAGCGGAGGCCGCGGGCGCTCCAGCTCAAGGGCAAGCAGGCGCCGGTCGAGAGCTTCCGCTTCCGTATCGGCTGACGCTTCACCCGTCGTTCCAACCCAGGGCGCCATGACTTCTCCCGTTCGATTGCCCATCCGGATTGGGGCGGGGATCGACTGATTCGTTCAATCTCGAGGCAGCCTGAGGCTTCCAGAACGCTGGAATCGGCGTGCTACACTCCGCCTCCGCCGCGGAGGAATCGCGGCAGTGATCGCTGCGGAGGTACCGCTCGAACGTGCCGCGCGCCCAACGCGCCAGGGCCGGTGACCAGCCGATCCCCGAGATCGCGACGATCGCGAACGCCGCGCAGCTCGCCCTCGAGCTGCCCGCCGAGCTGCCCCACCTGGCGATCGCCCCGGAGTGGAAGGACCAGCAGCGGCTGTGGGGCCACACCTTCCACCCGATGTGCTCGTACCTGGCCAGCTTTCCGGCCAGCCTGGCGCACGCCTTCATCGCCCGCTGGTCGCGACCCGGGGACGTCGTCTTCGATCCGTTCAGCGGACGCGGAACGACGCCCCTCCAGGCCTGCGCCGAGGGCCGGATCGGGGTGGGCAACGACCTCAATCCGTTCGCCTACCTGCTGACGGCAGCGAAGCTCGAGCCGGCCAGCCCGGCCGAGGCCCAGACCCGCCTGACGGCTCTCCGCCTCCGCTGGGCAAACGAGGGGTCCGCCTGGCTCGCCCTGTCGCTGCGCCTGCTCGCCCCGGCCGCCCAAGAAGAAGTTCTCGTCCCGGCCGCCGGTTCGCTGGCCGGGCCGACCGAGGGCGTCGAAGCGGTTCCGCTCGAGGTCCGGCTGGCCTTCCATCCGCGCACGTTCGGGCAGCTCCTGTTCATCCGGACGATGCTCCGGCTCGATGACCGGGTCGATCGCTTCCTGGCCGCGGCCCTGACCGGCATCCTCCACGGCAAGTCGGCGAGCTACCTCTCCGAGGTCATGCCCAACACGTTCAGCATGGCCCGCGGCTATGTCCGCGATTTCGTCGCCCGGACCGACTTCCATTCGCCCGAGCGGGACGTCTTCGCCTGCCTCGACCGGAAGCTCAGCCGGCTCTATCGCCAGCCCCTCCCGGCGGTGACCGGGATTGCCCTGCTCGGCGACGCTCGTGATGCCGGCGTCCGGGCCCGTTCGGCCCTCCGGGCGCGGGCCCTGCCCGAGCGGGCCCGCCTGGTCGTGATGTCGCCGCCTTACCTGCGGGTCGTGAAATACGGCTACTACAACTGGATGCGGGCCTGGCTGGTCGGTGAAGATCCGGCCCGGATCGACGCGACGCTCGACGATGCTCACCACCGGACGGCCTATCTCCAGTTCCTGCGCGAGGTCCTCGATGGGCTGCGGCCGGCCCTGGCCGACGATGCCGTGGTGGTGATGGTCATCGGTGACGTCGAGCGGGATCGTGGACGTGACCTGGCCGGGAGGAGTTGGCCTGGCCGAGAAGGTCTGGGCCGAGGCCGCCTTGCCGGCAGGCTATCGCCTGGCCGGGGTTGCCCTGGACGACGTCGCGGCCGGGCGGAAGATGACCAAGCTCTGGGGCAGCGAGGCCGGCCGGGCAACGAAGCTCGACCGGATCCTCGTCCTGGGCGCGACCGAGGCCGGCCGCCGCCGGGCCCTGGCCGGGGCCGCCGTGCCGGTCGACTGGACCTGGCCGGTTCGCCGCCTCCGCGCCCTCTAGCCGGCGCCGGCCAGCCCAGGCTCGGGCGGCGGGCAGCACGACCGGCTGGGCGGCTCGAGCGTGGACAAATCGCTCGCTAGAATGAGCCGATGCAGGAGATGTACGACCCGGCCGACCTGGCCGCGATGGATCCGCTGGTCCTGATGAAGAACCTCGACCATGTCCGGATGAGCAGCCGCCGCCTGAGCTACGTCCTCCAGCAGCAGGTCCACCTGTACACCCCCGAGGCGAACGACATCCGCGACCAGATCGACCGCTATGTCGAGGCCGAGCGGCAGATCGAGGGCGAGATGGCCCGGCGCAAGATCCGCGCCTGACCGCGCCCCCGAGGGCCTGGCCGGCGTCGGCCGGGTGCCCGGCAGCCCCAAATCCAACGGCCCCGGTCGAAGCGACAGGGGCCGTTCCGTTCCTCCGGTTGCGGACCCGGTCAGTGGGCCACGACCGGGACGCCGGGGCTCGGCCGTCTATCCGCTCCTTCGCGCGGACGTCGCTCCGATTCCTCCCGGACGACATCCGCTGCGACCCGGGCGAGGGCCGGCGTCTCGAACAGTGAGAAGCCGATCCCGTGCTCCGATAGCTCCGCCAGGCCCCAGCCCTGGTAGAGCCCCCAATTCGCAACGGCGCACATCTCGTCGTACAGCTCCGGCCAGCCGACCCGTTTGCGGCGGTAGCAGAACCGCACGAACTCGATTGCCTCCGGGGACAGGGCCGCCGGGGCAGGCGTGCGCATATCAGGCAACAGAGAGCCCTCCTCCTCCCGCGTCTACTGGGCGCGCTCGACCGCGGAAGCGGGCGGTCTGGCCGCATGGATTCGGGGTGGCGAGGGCCTTCTCCCGGGGCCCCTCAGCCCGTCCCCCAATGATAGGCCGAGGCCGGGACCGCGGGCAGGGACTTTGTCCACGTTCTCGTCCACCAAGTTGTCCACAGGCCCGGGGCCCGGCCCGAGTCGGACGGGTCAGTCCGGGCGGCGCCGAATTCCGAGGCCCGGAGCATCGGTTAACCGCCAGCGGCTATCTGGCGCCGAGCTCGAGCCCCTCGAACGGGTCGCCCGAGATCAGCAGGCAGCCATCGAGGTCGATCCAGTCGGCCAGCTCGGCCACGTGGGCCGAGGCGGCGATTCCGAGCGACGTCTCTTCCATGCAGCCGAGGAACGTCCGGAATCCGAGCGCGCGGGCGCGAGCCAGCATCCGCCGGGCCGGACCGGGCCCGCCGCACTTGGCCAGCTTGACGTTGACGCCGGCGACAACGCCGACGAGCCCGTCGAGGTCGTCGATCGTGACCGCGCTCTCGTCGGCCACCAGGGGCAGCTCGGAGCGCTCCTGGAGCCAGCCCAGCTGGTCGAGCCGGTGGGCCGGGAAGGGCTGCTCGATCAGCTCGACGCCGAGCCGGACGAGATCGGGAATCAGGGCGGCACCCTGTTCGGGCGTCCAGCCGGTGTTGGCGTCGATCCGGATCGGACCGGCGAAGACGCGCCGGACGGCCTCGAGGGTCTCGAGATCGGCCGGCCCCCGACCTTGATCTTGAGGGCCGGGAAGTGGCCGGCCCGCTCGGCTCGAGCGGCGACGACCGCCGGCTCATCGAGGCCGATCGTGAAGTCGGTCGGGCCGATCTCCGGCGACAGGCCGAGCAGCCGGTGGACCGGCTGCCCGAGGCGTTTCCCGACGAGGTCATGGAGGGCGGTATCGAGGGCGCACTTGGCCGCTCCGTGGCGGGCGATCGCAGCGTCGAAGCCCGCGGCGAGCGTCTCGAGCAGGCGGGCCCCATCAGCCGGCGTGACCGCTGCCAGCTCGCCGGGATCGACGGTCGCGAGGAGGCGTGGCAGGACGACGGCGACAGTCTCGAGGGTCTCGCCGTAGTACGGATCCGGATAGCCCTCGCCGTAGCCGACGAGGCCCGGCCAGGCCGGGTGTCGGAGCTCCACGATGACCGAGCTCATCCCCTCGCCGCCGTGCGCCCGGGCGATCCGGAAGGGCTCGCGGTAGGGCAGCCGGATCACCTCCTGGCGGAGGTCCAGGCCGTCCCGGCTCCTCCTCCCGGGCCGTCGCCCAAGCCGGGCGAGGGGCTCATTGCCGAGCGCCTCGACGCCGGACTGGATCCCGGCCCACAGGCGGGCGGGCCCGAATCGGACCGGATCGTCGACCGGCAGGCCGGTCTCGGCCGCGATCTCATCGATCACCCGGCGGGCATCGGCCTCGACCGGGTAGAGCGATGTATTAAGGGCGACCGCCACGACCCTCGAGGGTGCGACGATCCCGGCCACCTGTTCGTGGAGCTTGATGAAGCTCGAGAGCGGTTGGAGCGGGAACTCGCGGCCGTCGATGTGGGCCCAGTCGTGCTCGGCCAGGCCGGGCTTGTGGACCATGACCATCGCCTGGGGG
The DNA here is from genome assembly GCA_963697135.1 of uncultured Chloroflexia bacterium. Lineage (GTDB taxonomy): Bacteria > Chloroflexota > Limnocylindria > Limnocylindrales > CSP1-4 > Palsa-1033. Next base: position 22,816 of record CAVOMZ010000021.1, read on the forward strand.
GTCGTGCCGTGGATCAGGCCGAGGGTGACCGCGCTGTAGGCCGGGTGATCGAGCGAGCCCTGGCCCTCGACAATGATCCAGTCGCCCTTCGCCTCGGCCTGTTCGACGAGCCACTCTCCCGTCCCGTTCGAGAAGTCGCTGATCACCCGGTCGACGGCCACGCCCCAGCCGTCGATCATCATCCCGGTCTGGCCGGTCGGCACGAAGACCGCCGCGAGGCCCGCTTCGACGGCGGCTCGCCGGAGCTCGAGGGCGACGCTCATCTTGCCGATCGCGCAGTCGGTCCCGACGGTCAGGATCACGTGCTTGCCCGGCGCGTGGCCCCGGCCGATCGCCGTCTCCTCGCGGGCCGGCGGTCGGCGATAGTCGATGATCTCGACCCCAGCGGCCTGCGCTGCCGCGGCGAGCTCGGGATCGTCGCCCAGCAAGGTGTGGAGGCCCGACAGGATATCCAGGCCGGCCGCGATCGCCTCGAGGATCGTCCGGCGCCAGGCGGCCGGCAGCTTGCCCCCGGTCGGCGCGATCCCGATCAGGAGCGCGGTCGGGGCACCCCGCCGGGGGCCAGGGCCAGGCCGTCGGCAAGCGAGGCGACGATCGGGATGTCGAACCGGGGCCGTTCGTCGAACCATTCCCGGACGTTCCGCCCGGCATTCGTCGAATCGATCACGGCCACGATCGGATCGGGTCCGTAGCGGATGACGCCCATCGCGGTCTTGCCGTCGTGGGGTCCGAAGTGGCCCTCGGCCAGGATGATCAGGCGGCGTTCCGACGGCGTGGTCACGGGGCCTCCCTGGACCGTCGCCCGGTCCCAGCTCGAAGGTGGCTGGTACCGCATACCGGATTCGAACCGGTGATCTCCGCCTTGAGAGGGCGGTGTCCTGGGCCTCTAGACGAATGCGGCAGGTTGGCCGGTGGCGTCGAGCGCCGGACCGGCCGGAATGATACCAGTCGGAACGTCCCGGCCGGCGATCCTGAGCCCGGGACCTAGAGCCGGTTCGCCTCGAGGAACGAGCGGATCGTCTCGGCAACCTGGACGTGGCTCGACTCGCCCAGGATCAGGCCGTAGTGCGAGTGGGCCCCGAACGGCTCGTACTCGGCCGAGAGCCACTCCGCCAGGCGCTCGCTCGAGGGCTCCGGGACGTAGCGGTCCAGGCCGGCCCCGATGACCAGGATGGGGATCCCGGCGAGACGGGCCTGCTCGAGCGGGACGCCAGAGATCACCTGGCGCCGGGCGGCACCCGATTCGTGGGGTTTCTGGCCGAACAGGTGCTGGATCCTCAGGATGTCCGCCAGGGCGAGGTCCTTGTGGTCGCGCTGGAGGCGCTCGGGCAGGGTCTCCCAGCCGAGCAGGTCGCGCCCGTACACGTCGGGGACCTCTCGCAGCTCGTGGGGGTGGGCCGGCGGCGAAGCTCCCGGGGCAGCTCGGACGAGAGCAGGATCAGCCCGCCGACGGGCCGTCGCTCGAGCGGCCTTGAGGGCGAGCAGGCCGCCCATCCCGTGGCCGACGACCACGACCGAGCTGCCCAGCCGCTCGATCGCCTCGAGGACGTCCTCGGTGTACGTCTCGAAAGGTCAGGGTCGTCGGATCGGCGGTCTGGGACCAGAAGTGGTTGCGCAGGTTGAGCGCGTGGCCCTCCCAGCCCCGGGCGGCGAAGTACTGGAGGTGGCGCTCCCAGACCCACGATCCGGCCAGCTCGCCGTGGACGAACAGGAGCGGTCGCCGGCGCGAGCGGCGCTCGGGCAGCCATGACTCGAGGTAGATCCCGCGCTCGCTCAGCTCGATCTCGTCCTTGCGGACCGGGCGGGTGGTCACGGGCGGGGCGGGCAGGCGCCCGCCGGTCGCGGTTTCGGTCATCGTCTCACCACTCATGGGGATTGATCACGAGGCCGGTCAGGGGCCTCGTCGGTCCGCGACGTCGGCCGGCGCCTCCACGAACAGGGTCAGGATGTAGTCGAACGCGGGGTCCTCCTCGCACGAACGGCTCATCCGGCGCTCATCACGGTAACGCAAGGCGGCTTCGTAGGGCTCGATCCGATCAGCAATCGTGACCGGGTCCGGCGCCGACCACTTCGATCAGGGTCGCCACGCCCTCGGCAGCGGGCCCATCGGCGGCGAGCGCCCACATCCGATGCCGGACGCCCCGGTCGTCGACCAGGTCGATGAGCGGGCTTCGTGCCGGGCCGTCGTGGCCAGGACACGCCCGGCGGCCCCGCTGGGATCGACGAACAGTGCCGACGATCGGGCTCGTGTTCACCCCGGTTGCCCGGAGCAGGCGGTAGCGCTCCTCGCGGGGCCGGCTCCGGCCGGATCGGCCGGATCGCCCGGCCCGTCCGATGCGGCCGGCGCGGCGGAGATGACGCTGGCCGCCGGGTCCGAGCCGTCCAGGCTCGGCGGCTCGAGACGGAGCCGGCCGAAGAAGCCTCGCCGGACGACCTCCCCAGGCGAGGCCCGCGGGCGCGATCGAGCTGCTCGTAGGCGTACAGCGAGGGCCGGGGGTCCTTGCGCAGCGTCCCGTCCGAGCGCCAGCCGGCGAGGGTCCGGGCCGTTCGGCGGTAGCGATCGTCCGGCTCGTCGCCCTGCTGGTCGATCGGCAGGTCGAGCCGGACCGCGTTCTTCGGATGGCGGGCGGCCAGCTCGGCAAGGCGGGTCGAATTGATCTCGTCGCTCGGCGGGCTGACGACGGCCGCGAGGTCGCCCACGACCTCGGGCTCGTAGCGCAGGGCGCGGAAGGGTCGGACTTCGGGCACAGGGGTCCTCGGGCGGGGGCGGGCGGACGGGCTGCAATCCTACGACACGGCGGGCCGGCGGGCGACTGGCGGGACCGACCTCGGCCCGACGCTCGGCGGCGCCTCCGGCCGGACCTGCCGAGACCGGCCCCGAAGGCGACTCGACCGGTCTGGTGGTAGCCTCCGGCCGTGCCCCGCTTGATCCCTCGCTCCGGATCGCTGCTCGCCCTCGTCGCCAGCCTGAGCCTGATCGCGGCGGCCTGCGGGGCGAAGACGGCCGACCTGCCAGCGCCCAGCCCAGCCAACTTCCAGGGGATCGTGTCGGCCCTGGCCGACGCCGGGATCACGGTCACCAAAGAGGTCGCGGGCGATGCCGGCTGCAACGACGCGAAGCTCGTCCCGACCGCGATCGGGTTCACGGCCAGCGGACTCGACCAGGCCGCGCCGGTCCGGATCCACATCTACATCTTTGCCGACTCTACGACCTGGACCCGCCTGTCGATCGAGACCGCGACGTGTGCCCAGAGCTACGTCACGGACCCGTCCACGTACGAGTCGGTCGACCCCTCGCCGTACATCGCCTCGGGCCAGGGACCGTGGGGCGCCCAGTTCAAGGCGGCCATGGAGTCGGCCCTCACGACAGCCGCCGGGGACGGCGGCAACGGCAGCGACGGCGGAGGCGGCGGGAACCCCTAGACGACCCGCAGGTCGAGGATCCGCCGGGCGATCACGAGCCGCTGGATCTGGCTCGTCCCCTCCCCGATCTCGGTCAGCTTGGCGTCGCGCAGGAAGCGCTCGACCTTGAACTCCTCGACGTAGCCGTAGCCGCCGTGGACCTGGATCGCGGCGTTCGTGGCCCGGGAGCTGACCTCGGACGCGAACAGCTTGGCCTGGGCGGCGGCCAGGGCATAGTCACGGCCCTGGTCCTTGAGCCAGGCAGCTCGCCAGACCATCTGGCGGGCCGCCTCGATCTCGGTCGCCATGTCGGCGATCAGGAACGCCACGCCCTGGAACGTGCCGATCGGACGACCGAACTGGCGGCGGGTCTGGGCGTAGGGGATCGCCGCGTCGAGGGCCGCCTGGGCCAGGCCCACGGCCAGGGCGCCGATGCTGATCCGGCCTCCGTCCAGCGTCCGCAGGGCGATGTGAAAGCCGCCGCCACGCTCGCCGAGCAGGTTGGCCGCCGGTACCCGGGCCGATTCGAAGATCAGCTCGCCGGTCGCCGAGGCATGCAGACCCATCTTCTCCTCGAGTCGGCCGATGCTGAAGCCGGGCGTGTCCGCCGGCACGATGAATGCGCTGATCTCGGCCGAGCCGCCACTCCCGTCGCCTTCGCGATCCCGGCCGCCGCCCGGCCTGGCTGGGCGGGTGCCGGTCCGGGCGGTCACGATGTACGTCCCGGCCTGGCCGGCGTTGGTGATGAAGCGCTTGCCTCCGTCGAGGATCCATGACCCGCCATCGGGTCCAGCCTCGAACCGGGCCGTCGTCCGGGTCCCGCCCGAATCGGACCCGGCGCCGGGCTCGGTCAGGCCATACGCACCGATCGTCCGGCCCTCGGCCATCGGGACGAGGAAACGCTCCTTCTGCTCGTCGGTCCCCGAGGCATGGAGGGGTCCGCAGCCGAGGCTCGTGTGGGCAGCGACGATCAGGCCGAGCGAGCCCCACACCCGGCCGATCTCCTCGACCGCCAGGGCATAGGCCAGGGTATCGAGGCCCGCCCCGCCTTCGGCCTCGGGGAAGGGGATGCCCAGCCAGCCCATCGAACCCAGGCGGTCGACGATCGCTCGCGGGAACCGCCTCGCCCGCTCGTGCTCATCGACGACCGGCGCGACCTCGGCCTGCATGAACCCCCGGATCGTGTCCCGGAGCAGGGCATGCTCGGGTGACAGGTCGAGGTCCATCGCCCGAGGGTACACCGGGCGCGACCGCCGGTCCCGGCCGGACGTCCTCGGCACCCCGCCAGGGCCGGCTCGCCAGCGCGAGCGTCCGGCCTCTGCTAGCCTCCCCCAAATGGGTGGCCCACAACCCGCAGATCCCCAGGCGGCCGGAACGATGGCGCCGCCCGGCCATGCCGGCGACGCGGGGAGCACCGGGCACGACGGCCACGCCCCGACCCTCCGGCGAGAGCTCGTGCTGGCCTTGCGCACGGCCGGCCCCAGCTCACCCGACCAGCTCGCGGCGACGGTCGGAGCGAGCCGGACCGGGGTCCTCCAGCAGCTGCGGGTGCTCGAGACCGATGGCCTCGTCTCGCGCCGGACCGAGCGGCACGGGGTCGGGCGGCCGCGCCACCTGTACGACGTCACGCCCAATGCCCAGCGGCTCTTTCCGGCCAACTACGACGGGCTGGCCGCCGGCCTGATCGCGGCCATCGACTCGATCGGCGGGCGGGCGCTGGTCGACCAGGTCTTCGAGGCCCGTCGGACGCAGACGGCCGACCGGATCCGGCGACGGCTCGACGAGGTCGTCCCGGATGAGGCGCCCTTCCTCGATCGGGTCCGCGAGCTGGCAGTGATCCAGGACGAACAGGGCTACCTGTGCGGAGCGGAGCTGTCGGCCGATGGCACGATCCGGATGCGCGAGCACAATTGCGCGATCTTCCACGTGGCGACCGACGACCCAGCCGCCTGCGAGGCCGAGCTCCAGCTGTTCCAGGACGTGCTCGACGCCGACATCACCCGCGAGTCGCACATCGCCTCGGGCGACCGCTGCTGCACCTTCCGGATCAGCCCCCGACCCGACTGACTCAGGCTTCCTCGCGCTCGACCTCGACCCGCCGGGCCGGCTCGAGGACCGAGGGGATCACGTCGGTCACGTTCGGCACGAAGGACGCCGCGAGCGCCGTCTCGATCGCCTGGCGCTGGTCGTCGGGTGACAGGATCCCCAGCCGGCCGAGCGTCTGGAGCTCGTCCCGGATGTAGGTCTTGAGCATTTCCGGGCCGTCCGTGTTGATCGTGAACCGGACCTCGTTCCGGCGGAACTGGTCGAAGATCCAGCGGAACTCCTCCCAGCTGGCCACGACCCGGGTGTTGAGGTTCGAGGCCGGGCAGATCTCGAGGACGATCCCCCGGTCGCGCAGCATCTCCATCGCCCGCGGGTCATAGGCCGCCTTGACCCCGTGCCCGATCCGGTCCGGCTCGAGCAGCTCGATCACCCGGGCCACCTCCTCGACCGGACCCGACTCGCCGGTGTGGACGGTCAGGCCCAGGCCGAACTGGCGAGCCCGCCGGAACAGGCGCCGGTAGTCGGCCACCCGGAAGGTCGCACTCTCGGGACCGGCGATGTCGACCCCGACCACGCCCCGGTCGTGCCAGGCAATCGCCTTCTCGACGATGATCTCGTTCAGCTCGAACGGGAAGGCCCGGTCGAGGCAGAAGATCAGGCCCGGCTTGACCGGGTATTCGAGCGAGGCCCGGTCCATGCCCCGGACGGCCGCCGCGATGATGTGGTCGAGATCCTGCTCGCCGCCCCGGTTGCGCTTCATCGGGTTGAAGCGCAGCTCGGTCGTGGTGATGTTGTTCTTGCGGTAGGCCCCGCCGACGACCTCGTAGACCGAGCGCTCGACAGCCAGCGGTGAGGACTGGATCAGCTCGGTCCAGTGGAACAGCTGGAGGTACCCATCGAAGCTGCGGCTGCTCCGGTTCGACACGGTGATCATGTCCCGGAACTCCCAGTAGTCCTTCGTCGGGAGCTTGATCCCCTGGGCGTGGGCGATGCCCCACATGATCGACGGCGTGACGGCCCCACCAAGGTGGCAGTGAAGCTCGGCCAGGGCCGTCTTGCGGGAGAGGGTCACCATCGCCTGAGGATAGACCAGTCGATCCGGCCGGGCGCGATCAGCGTCTGCCCCGGAGCGGGATCGGCGACCGCAGGTCAGGGCCGGCCGAGGCAGACCGACAGCGAGATCTCGGTCGGGCCGGCGACCAGGAAGTCGTAGCGCCCGTCGGGCCACGGACCGCCCGTCGCCTGGGCGAGCTCGTTGATCGCCCCGGCGTTCGAGATGGTCAGGCCGCGCGAGCTGGGCAGCAGCTCGATGTCGCGTGGCTCATCGTGCCAGCCGACAACCTGCCAGCCCCGGACCTGGAGGTAGTCGCGGGGCAGGCCAGGTGCGGTGACGGCGACGACCTGTGCCCCGGAGGGCAGGTCGGGCAGCCCCCGGCAGAGATCCGTGACGCGCACCCCAGTCAGCTCCGGATCGGCTCCCGGGGCCGGCATCGACGAGGGCTTCGGCTCGACCTGGGTCCAGACCGACCACGATCCATCGAGGGCGATCGAGATCACCGAATTCCGGCTGGCCACGGGCGCCAGCCCGTTCTGCGAGCGCGTCCCGGCGCCGATCGCCAGCCCCCAGGTCTCGGCATGACCGGCCGGGTCGGCGATGACTCGTTCCGTAGCCGAGCGGGCCAGGGCAATCGTCTGGGCCGGCGACGCAAGCGGGGTGTCGCCGGCCACCTGCGAGGGAGCCGCCTCGGACGCGGGCAGCAGGGACCCGACCGGGACCGCCGGGCCCTGGTCGATCACGCCCCAGGGCCGGAGGATGGCCGCCCCAACCAGGGCGACCGCCGCGATGACGGCGACGACGCCGGGATCGAGCCGGCGTCGCCTGCCGCGCGAGACACGGGCCGGCTCGAAGGCAACCTCGCCGGTGACCCCGCTCTCTGGATCTCGATCCTTCATCCGATCGTTCACACCGATCGATTCGTCAGTTCCGGCCCGCCTGGTTCAGGGCTGGCCCAGGATCGCCCGGCCCGCAGGGACGACGGGCTCAGCCGGCCAGGCTGTCCGGCAGCCGCTCGCCCGGGACGACCCGGCCCTCGGCGTCGATCGTCGCCCGCCGGCGGACCCGGCGCAGCTCGGCGTCGGGGACCTGGTCTCTGGCGTGGTAGCTCGAGCGGACGAGCGGACCCGATTCGACGTGGCGGAAGCCGAGGGCAAGGGCCTCGGTCTTCATCTCGGCGAACTCGTCGGGGTGGTAGTAGCGGACCAGCTCGAGGTGCTCGGCCGACGGGCCGCAGGTACTGGCCGATCGTGAGGATGTCGACCTCGACCGCGCGCAGGTCGGCGAACGCCTGGCTGAGCTCCGGGCGGGTCTCGCCCAGGCCGACCATCAGGCTCGACTTCGTGTGGACCGTCGCAGCCATCGGCGAGGGCGTAGGCCTTGGCCCGCTCGAGGACCGAGAGGCTCCGGCCGTAGCGGGCCCGCTTGCGGACCGGCTTCTGGAGCCGCTCGACCGTCTCGAGGTTGTGGTTGAGGATGTCCGGCCGGGCGTCCATCACCGTCCGCAGCGGCGCATCGGTCCCGTTGAAGTCCGGGATCAGGACCTCGACGCCCATCCCCGGCGACTTCGAGCGGACCTGGCGGATCGTCTCGGCGAAGATCCCGGCTCCGCCGTCGGGCAGGTCGTCCCGGGCGACGCTGGTGATCACGACATGCTCGAGATCGAGGGCGGCCAGGGCCTCGGCGACCCGCCGCGGCTCGTCGTCATCGAACCAGGTCGGCCGGCCGGTCTTGACCGCGCAGAAGCCACAGGCCCTCGTGCAGGTATCGCCCAGGATCATGATCGTGGCCGTCCGCTGGTCCCAGCATTCGCCGATGTTCGGGCAGCGGGCCTCCTCGCAGACCGTGTTCAGGGACAGCCCCCCGAGGAGCGCCTTGAGCTCGTGGTAGTTCTCGCCCGAGGGGATCCTCGAGCGGATCCAGTCGGGGTGGCGGCGGAGGCGGACGGCCGCCGGGCCGTCCGCGGGGAGACCGGCCGCGGGACCGGCCGGCTCGCCCAGCTCGGGGCCGCCCCCGAGGGCGATCGAGAGGCCGGCCGCGCTCGCCTGGTGGGCGTGGGCGGTGGCCGGCGGCTCGAAGATCGGCAGTTCGCGTCCCATGGCTGGGAGTGTAGGCCTACGACCCGAACGTGGCGCGCAATCCCGCCGCGAGGTCGCGAGCCTTGAAGCCCAGTTCGCGTTCGGCCTTGGCCGCGCTCGCCCAATAGGTCACGCCATCGGCAGCGCGGATCGTCTCGGCCAGGTTCGCCGGCAGGCCGCCAACCGCTCCGAAGCGACGATTGACGGGAATGAAGAGGCGCAGGAGGCCGGTCGGCAGGGCCAGCCGGGGCGGGTGCTTGCGGCCAGCGATCGCCGCGGCCACGACCGCATCCCTGAGCACGAGCGATGGGCCGCTCAGGATGTATGGCTCGCCCAGGCGACCGTGATCAAGGATTCGAACGATCCCATCGGCGACATCGTCGACGTAGCTCCAGCTCAGGCCGATATCACCGAGCGCGATGTAGCGCAGCTTGCCCGCGTGGGCCAAGGCGAGCTGGCCCCCTGCTTCGGAGTGGTCGCCCGGTCCGTAGACCCCACCCGGCATCGCGGTCACGATCGGGGCTCCGCCGGCGATCCGAGCCGCCACGAGCTCGTGGGCCTGGAACTTGGTCAGGTCGTAGTAGCTGAGGAAGCCCTCGCCAAGGTCGCGGACGTGGCGTTCGTCGACGACCTGGCCATGCGTGTTGCCGAGGACATTGACGGTCGAGGTGTAGACGATCCTGGGCGTGCCGGCGATCGCCGCGGCATCGAGGAGGCGGGTCGTCGTCCCCACATTCGCCTCGAGCATCGCCGGTCGCTCCGACGGCCGGATCCCGACCCGGTACGAACCGGCCATGTGGACCAGCGCGTCGGCCTCGGTCAACTGCGCGACGAGCTGGTTGACGTCAGTCAGATCGCCGGCTCTGAGCTCGACTCCCGCGTTGCCCAGGTCGCTCGCCCGGGCCGGGTCGCGGACGACGGCCACGACGTCATCGCCGCGGGCCCGCAGGGCGACGGGCGACGGCGCCGCCGATGAAGCCGCCGGCGCCGGTGACGAAGACCCGCATCGCGCGGGCCTTCTCGCCTAGTAGATCGCCGTCTCGGGTCCGACGCCCTCGAGCCAGGCCTTCACGTCGCGGAGAAGGGCCGCGCCGCCGGCGCCGTCGTTGGCTCGGTGGTCGAGCCCCAGGACGACGTTCATGACCGGCCGGATCGCGATCACGTCGCCCTCCGCCGTCTCGCGCACGACGGCCCGCTTGGTGATCGACTCCATCGTGAGGATGCCGACCTCGGGGGCGTTGATGATCGGCATCGTCAGGTTCGAGCCGAGCCAGCCTGTATTGTCAATCGTGAACGTGCCTCCCCCGAAATCGTCGAGCCGGAGCTTGTTCGCCCGGGCCCGGGCGGCGACATCGGCGATCGCCTGGTTGATCCCGTGGATCGACAGCCCGTCGGCGTCCCGGATGACCGGCACGATCAGGCCGTCGTCGACCGCCACCGCGACGCCGATGTTGATCCGGCGCTTGGCGAGGAGGCCGGCCTCGGTCCAGTTCGCGTTGAAGTTGCCATGACGTCGGAGCGCCTCGACGAGCGCCTTGACGACGAACGGGACGTAGCTGAGCGAGGCGCCCGTCGCTCGCCTGGTAGTCCCGCTTGAGCGACTCCCGGAGGCGAACCAGGTTCGTCGCGTCGACCTCCATCTGGACGTAGGCGTGCGGGATCGCCAGTGCCCGGGTCATCTGGGCGGCGATCCCCTTGCGCATCTGGGTCATCGGCACGAGGACCTCGTCGGCCCCCGCCGGGAAGGTGATCGAGGTGCCTCCGCCCGCGGCCGGAGCGCTCGAACGGATCGGGCCCGCGGCCGCGGGAGCGGTTGAGCCACCCGCGCGACCGGGCCCGACCGGCGCGGCGACTCCGCCGGCGATCGGCGCGGCGCCGACGCCACCCACGACCTGGCCGCCGACCGGAGCGTTCGTCCGCTGGGTCTCGACGTAGTTCGACACGTCGTCGCGGGTGATCCGTCCGCCTCCGCCGGTCCCGACGATCATCGCCGGGGTCAGGCCGTGCTCGCGCAGGAGGCGTCGAACGGCCGGGGTCATTCGGGCGTCCGCATCGCCCGGCAGGGAAACCGGCTCGGCCGTCTGGCTAGCCGCAGCCCGCTCGTCGGTGCCCACCGCCGTGGCTCGCTCGTCGGTCCGCGTGGCCGCAGGCCGCTCACCGGTCCCCACGGCAGCAGCTCGCTCAGGGCGCTCGTCAGATCCGGCCGGTCCGAAGGCCGGCGATGGCGCGGGGGCGCTGGCCGAGGCCGTCGGAGCGGCCTCGCTCGCCGGGGCGACTGCGCTGGGCGCCGCTGTGCTCGCACTGGGCGCCGCTGCGCTCGCGGCGGGCGCCGGCGTACTTCCCGCAGCCCCGGCGTTGGCCTCGGCGGCCGTCTCGATCTCGGCGATCTCGGCGTTGTTCGGAACCGTGGCGCCCTCTTCGGCGAGGATCGCGGTCAGGATGCCCTCGACCGGCGAGGGCACCTCGGCGTTGACCTTGTCGGTGATCACCTCGAGCAAGGGCTCGTACTTGGCGACATGATCGCCGGGCTTCTTCAGCCACTTGCCGATCGTCCCCTCGGCCACACTCTCGCCGAGCTGGGGCATCGTCACCTTGGCCACAAGATCAGTCCTCCTGGACGTCGCGCTTCGAGTCGGACTCGGCGATCGGCCGCCGGCTCCGACGCACAGTGTCGCGCATCAGGCGATCCTCGGTCGAGCCGGCCCGGTTGAGGATCGGGTGCGAATTCGAGCGCGCCGGCAGGCAACGGAACGCCTTGAGCCAGCCAAGCCCGCGATGATCCCTTGATACCGCATTGTTAAGCGCCGCGGGCCACCATTTGATCGTGGACGACCGACGGGTCGGGCTGGTTATCCGCGCCCTGCGCCGACGCCGCGGCTGGCGCCAGGTGGACCTTGCAGCAGCGGCCAGGGTGTCTCAGAGCTCGGTCTCGCTCGTCGAGCGCGGCCATGTCGACACGTTCTCGCTGAGAACGCTCCGGGGGATCCTGCTTGCCCTCGAAGCACGCGCCGACTTCGACGTTCGATGGCGTGGCGGCAGCCTGGATCGGACGATCGACGAAGGGCATGCCGCCTTGGTGGCCGTGGCGAGCCGATCCCTCACTGGCCTCGGCTGGGACCAGGTGCCAGAGGTGACCTACAACATCTTTGGCGAGCGGGGCTCGATCGATATCCTCGCAATCCATCGAGCGACTGCTTCGCTGCTCGTCATCGAGGTCAAGACGGAGCTCACCTCGATCGAGGAAACCCTTCGCCGCCTCGACCAGAAGGTCCGCCTCGCGGCGCAAATCGGCCATGAGCGATTCGGGGCGCCCGCCGCCACGACGTCCAGCCTCCTCGTGATGCCGGACTCGGCCGCGGCTCGGCGCCAATTCATCCGCCACCGCGACCTGCTCGATCCCGTCTTTCCGGCCGGGAACGTCGCGGTCCGGCGCTGGCTCACGGCGCCGGCTGGGCCCTTCACGGCCGCTGGTTTCTATCGAATATCAGCCCCCGTAATCCTGCGCGGACCTTGGGCGGACCCGACCGGGTAATTCGACCAGGGTCGGCCCGGATTCCCGCTCGCCCAAGCACGAATTGAGCAGGCTCCCGGCGGCCCGGCCGCCGGCCGACCGGCCGAAACCGGGTTGAACTCGGCGCAGCACTACGAGGGCGAATAAACGCCAGAAACGGGGCCCGGATGTAGCTCGGCGGCCGCTCCCCGCGGCGCTCCCCGCGGCAGGGCTGGTCCTCGGCGGCCGCTCCCCGGCGGAACGCCCGCTCCCCGGCCACTCCCGGCCGCCTCTCCGCGCGGATCCGCTCCTGCCCCTAGTACGCTGCCAGCTTGCGGATCGCGGCCGCGATCTTCGTCGGGTCGACCATGAACCAGTCCTCGAGGACGTGGTTGTAGGGCACGGCCGGGATGTCCGGGCCGGCGATCCGGGTGACCGGCCCGTCGAGATAGTCGAAGGCCTCCTCGGCAACGGTCGCCGCGACCTCGGCGCCGTAGCCACCGAAGCGGTTGTCCTCGTAGACGACGAGGCACTTGCCGGTCTTGCGGACCGAGCCGATCACGGTCTCCTTGTCGAGCGGGCGGAGCGTCCGGAGGTCGACGACCTCGACGCTGATCCCCTCCTCGGCGACCCGGTCCGCGGCCTCCAGGGCGTAGTGGGCCATCAGGCCGTAGGCGATGACCGTGACCTGCGAGCCGGGCCGGGTGATCGCCGCCCGGCCGAGCGGCACGAGATAGTCCGTGTCGGGGACGTCGCCGCGCACGCTCCGGTACATCTTCTTGTGCTCGAAGAAGAGGACTGGATCGTCATCCCGGATCGAGCTCCGGAGCAGGCCACGAGCGTCATAGGGGTGGAGGGGATCACGATCTTCAGGCCGGGCACGTGGGTGAAGAACGCTTCGACCGACTGCGAGTGATAGAGCGCGCCGTGGACCCCTCCGCCGTACGGCGCCCGGATCGTCATCGGCACGCCCACCGCGTTGTTCGAGCGATAGCGCATCCGGGCCGCCTCGGACACGATCTGGTTGAAGGCCGGGTGGATGAAGTCGGCGAACTGGATCTCGGCGACCGGCCGGAGCCCGTTGACCGCCGCCCCGATCGAGGCGCCGACGATCATCGATTCGGTCAGGGGCGTGTCGATCACCCGGTCCTCGCCGAACTCCGACCACAGGCCGTCGGTGGCCAGGAAGACCCCGCCCTTCTTGCCCACGTCCTCGCCCAGGACGATGATCGAGTCGTCGCGGCGCATCTCCTCGGCCAGCGTCTCGCGGATCGCATCGATGAACGTCCGGGTCGGCATCAGCCGGCCTCGCCCGGGCTGATCCCCGGCCTCGCCCGGGCTGTCCCCGGCCGGCCCCGCCCAGGCTCCTCGCTGCCGTCGCCGAAGCCCCAGGGCGGCGGCGTCTCCGATGGCCAGTCCTCGGCGAAGACCCAGCGCATGGCGGTCGACGGCTCGGGATCCGGCTCCGCCTCGGCGAAGTCCGTCGCGTCGGTCACGATCTGCTCGATCTCGGCCTTGAGGCTCGCTTCGAGCTCGTCGGTCAGCACGCCGGCCGTCCGGAGCTGGTCCCGGAAGTGCGGCAGCGCGTCGTGGCCCTTGCCGGCCTTGAGGTCTTCCTCGCTGCGGTACTTCGTCTGCTGGTCGTCCGACGAGTGGGCCGTCAGGCGGGTGACCTTGGCTTCGATCAGGGTCGGGCCGCCGCCCGAGCGGGCCAGCTCGACGGCGGTCTTCGCCGCGCGGTAGCAGGCCAGCACGTCCGAGCCGTCGACCACCACGCCGGGGATGCCGTAGCCCGAGGCCCGCATGGCCACGTCGGGCACCGAGATCTCGCGCTCCGCGGGGACACTGATCGCATAGCCGTTGTTCTCGACCAGGAAGATGAACGGCAGGCGGTGGATCGCCGCGAAGTTGAGGGCCTCGTGGACGTCGCCCTGGTTCGAGGAGCCCTCGCCCATCGCCGTCAGGGCGACCTGGCCGGTGCCCCGGATCTTGGCCGCCAGGGCGATCCCCACGGCGTGGAGGATCTGGGTCGCGACGGGCGATGAGACCGACAGCAGGTTGTGCCGGCGATCGCCGTAGTGGCCGGGCATCTGGCGACCGCCCGAGGACGGGTCGCTGGCCCGGGCGTACTGGGCGAGCATGATGTCCCGGGCGCTCATCCCGAAGGTCATGCACATGGCGATCGAGCGGTAGAACGGGGCGATCCAGTCGTGGCCCTTCTCGAGCGCCCAGGTGACCCCGACCTGGGCACCCTCGTGGCCCTGGCCGCTGATCACGAACGGAATCCGGCCGGCCCGGTTCAGGATCCACATCCGCTCGTCGACCGCCCGGGCAAGGGCGACCATCCGGTACATCGCGATCAGCTGCTCGTTGTCGAGGCCGACGTCGGCGCCGAGATCGCTCGATGGCCTGGTTCGATGTCCGGTCGCGGTCATTGCCGCCTCCGTTGTCGGAACGTGATCGGCCGGTTCGCGGTGAGTCGGCCCGGGCTCAGAAGTTGATCGAGCGGCCGTCGACCGCCAGGGCGGCCTCGCCGACGACCTCGGACAGCGTGGGATGGGGGTGGGTTGCTGCGCCGATCTCCCAGGGCGTGGCTTCGAGGCTGAAGGCCAGCGAGGCCTCGGCGATCAGGTCGGTCGCGTGGGGCCCCACGATATGGACACCGAGAGTGTCACCGGTCTCGGTGTTGCCGATCACCTTGGCAAAGCCTTCGTACTCGCCCCCGATGATCGCCTTGGCAATCGCCTGGAACGGAACCTTGCCGACCTTGTACGGCAGCCCGCGCTCCTGGCACTGGGCCTCGGTCAGGCCGACCGAGGCAATCTCCGGCCGGCAGTACGTCGCCCGGGGCTGCTCCGTGTAGTCGATCTCGTGGACGTCCTTCTCGCCGGCGATCGTGTGGGCGGCGACGATCCCCTCGTGACCCGCGGTATGGGCCAGCCACAGCCCGCCAACGACATCGCCGATGGCATAGACATGAGGCTCGCGGGTCCGCATCCGGCCGTTGACCTTGATGATCCCGCGCTCGACCTCGACCTTCGTCGTCTCGAGCCCGATCCCCTCGACATTGGCGGCCCGGCCGGTCGCCACGAGCATCAGCTCGGCTTCGAGCAGCTCGGGCTCCTTGCCCTCCGGGTCCGACGCTCAGGCTGACACCCTTCTTCGAGGACTTGACCGCGGCCGGGTCGAACCGGGCGCTCGTGATCACCCGGATCCCCCGCCTGGTGAAGCTGCGCTCGAGGAGCTGGCTCACGTCGCGATCCTCGAGAGGCACGATCCCGGGCAGGTACTCGAGCAGGGTGACGGTGGTTCCGATGTCGTGGTAGAAGCTGGCGAACTCGACCCCGACGGCCCCTCCGCCGACGATCACGATGCTGGCCGGGCGGCTGGCCAGGCGGAGGATCTCGTCGCTGGTCACGATCGTCGTGCCGTTCGGGCTCGAGGCCGGGCAGGCTCTTGACCCGGCTGCCGGTGGCGATGATCACGTCGGTCGCCTGGAGGATCCGCTCGCCGCCCTTGCCCGGCGTGCCATCCTCGGCGGGCTGGCTGACCACGATCCGGTTCGGCCCGTCGAGACGGCCGCGACCGGGGATCCAGGCCACCTTGTTCTTGTCGACGAGCGACTTGAGGCCGGTCCACATCCGCTTGACCACGGCGTCGCGCCGGGCGGCAATCGCGGCATAGTCGACCCCGGGCTCACCCTCGAAGACCACGCCGTAGTCCTTGAGGTGACGGGCGCGGTTCATCATCTCGGCCGATTCGAGGAGCGCCTTGGTCGGGATGCAGCCGCGATGAAGGCAGGTTCCGCCGATCTTGTCCTCGTCGACGAGGGCGACCTTCAGGCCGAGCTGGGCGGCTCGAAATGCCGCCGTATAGCCACCGGTGCCGGCCCCGAGGACGACGAGGTCGAAGTCGTTACTGGAGCCGACGGCCATCGGGTGGGGCAACCTCTCGAGCGCTGACGGGGATCAGCTCGATGGTACGCGCCCCCTCCCGACAGGCGCAACCGATGGCCAGGCGGGTTCAGGCCCCGCGCATCGTCCGGAAGCAATCGCTGCAGTAGACCGGCTTGCCGCTCGTCGGCCGGAACGGGACCTGGGCGTCCTTGCCGCAGTTGCTGCAGGTCGCCGTGAACATCTCCCGCGGGCCGCGGTCGCGCGAACCGCCGCTGTAGCCTCCGGCGCTGTAGGAGCCACCGGCGCCGTACCCACCGTAGCTCGACGAGCCGCTGTCGCCGTAGCCGCCGCCCTCCGAGGCGTTGCGGGCGGCCTTCCGGCTGGCCCGGCAGCTGCTGCAGCGGCGCGGCTCGGTAAAGTTCCGCTGGGCGTAGAAATCCTGCTCGCTGGCAGTGAAGACGAATTCCTGCCCACAGTCGGCGCAGGAAAGGTTCTTGTCGCTGTACACGAACGCTCCTCTGTGCAGTCGCGCGAGCCTGCGGTCCTCGCCCGTCAGCAAGAGGAGCTCGGTTCTTGCGTACTACGTGCTCTCTGGCCGCGGCCCCGCTCCACGGCAGTTGATGCGCGGGAGTCTAGGCCCCGATCGGGCGCCTGTACAGGGGCAATTGTCAGGAATCTTCGAGGGCCCCGACCGGGCCTGCCCGGCGCGGGCCCACGGTCAGCGGACGCGCGGTCGCCGGAGCAGGCTGGCGAGGACCAGGATCGTGCCTCCGGCGATCACCACGATCGCCAGCGGCGACTGGAAGACGAACCAGCGGGCGCTGTCCGGCAGGACGGTCGTGATCAGCGAAATTCCCAGGACGATCGCCACGATCGCGCCGCCGACAATCAGGACTTCGCGCCAGCCGTAGGTCCGGGCGTCCGCAGGATCAGGCACGGTCGGCCTCCAGGGGGATCCCGATCGGGGCCACCAGGACCTTGCCGGCGAAGGCCGCCCCGCGGCGGGTCAGGAGCCCGGCCTTGGGCCGATGGAAGGTCACCGTGAGATCAGCCCGGACGGCCGGTGACGACGCCTCCCCGCTGGTCAGGTCGATCGCCGTGGGGGTGTCAACGGCCACGACCGGCACGCCCGCCTCGGCTGCCCGGCGGATCAGCTCGACCGCCGTCCGGATCGGATCCCGGAGCGCCCCGCGGACACCAGTCCCGAGGAGGGCGTCCACGACGACGCTGGCCTTCTCGATCCCCTGGCCGACGATCGCAAGATCGCGCGGCGACGGGGCGTGGATCCGGGTGACCCGCGGCTCGTTGGCGAGGCGATCCCAGTTCACGGTCGCGTCACGCGTACCCGGCTTCGGCTCGCTCGCGACGAACACGACCAGGACGGCCAGGCCGAGGTGGGCCAGGCGACGGGCGGCGACGAACCCATCGCCGCCGTTGTTGCCCGGGCCGCACAGGACGAGGATCGGGCCCCGCTCGAGCCGGCCCTGGTCGGCCGCGACCGCCCGGACGGCGGCCGCGACGGCCGTGCCGGCCTGCTCCATCAGCCGGCCACCGGGTACGCCCAGGCGCTGCGCCTTCCGGTCGGCGCCGGTCATCGCCTCGGCAGCCATCGGGGGCAGGTCCTTGGCCGCCGACCAGTGCTTCACCAGGGCGGGCAGGCCGAGGGTCATCAGGGCCGCGTCCTCGACCGGCAGGACGATCCCGGTCCGGGGATCGACGGAGGCCGGGGTGACAGGCGTCGGAGCGGGCAGGGTCGCGGACACCCGCCAAGCGTAGCCTTTCAGGCGATCGGCAGGCGCGCCCGGGCCGGCAGAGGGGAAGACCCGTTCCCGGAGGCTCGTTCGCCGGAAGGTTCGAGCTCGAGCAGGCCCTCGCCCTCCATGGCCCGCAGCGACGCTTCGATCGAGGCGAGGTCGTGCTCCCCGACCGGCTCGCCAAAGGCCGTCCAGGCATCGCCCGGAGCATCGCGCAGCCGATCCAGGATCCGGCCCCTGAGCCAGCGGGTCGTGTGCTTGAACTCGGACCGCGAACGGTCCTGACCCGGCCGTCGTTGGCTGGCCGCCGCCGGGGTCCGGGCCGGGACCGGTCGATCGCCTGCGGCGTAGCGGCACATCTCGCGGACCGGGCAGTCCGGGCAAAGCGGCCGGCTTGGCCGGCAGAGGGTTGAGCCGATGTCCATCAGGGCGTGGGTCCAGTCGTCAGGCTGAGTCGGGATCGACCAGCTCGTCGGCCGCCTCCTGAAGGAGTCGCGGGCCAAGGGCGGTCGGGCTGCCGGCCAGGACCCGGCCGATGACTCGCCGGACGTTCGTGTCGACCGCGCCGACCGGCAGCTGGAAGGCGATCGAGGCCACGGCCCGGGCGGTGTACGGCCCGACGCCGGGCAGCCGCTCCAGGGCGGGAATCGTCCTGGGGAAGACGCCCTGGAGCTCGCCCGATGATGATCCGGGCGGCTCGCTGGAGGTTGATCGCCCGGCGGTTGTAGCCCAGCCCCTGCCAGGCCCGCAGGACGGCCGCCGGGCTTGCCTCGGCCAGCGACTCGAGCGTCGGGAACTGCGCCGTGAACCGGACCCAGGCAGGGCCGCCGCGCGAGATCTGGGTCTGCTGGAGGATCGTCTCGGAGACGAGCACGAGGTACGGATCGGTCGTGCCCCGGAACGGGAACGACCGACCGCGAGCCTCGAACCAGGCCAGAACCGCCTGCCGGAAGGCTTCGACGTCAAGGCCGGCCAGGAGCTCGATCGCCGAAGAACTGTTGGCAGCAGTCATCGGGTCAGGGTCACGGTTCTATTGGGGCCATGGCTCTTGCCGCCAGGTACCGCCGGCAGTGCTCGTGGGCAGAGGTTCGGGCGTGGCCGAGTCCGCGCGAGCCGAGCAGAGCCGCGACCGGCACTCGGCCGACGGACGAAGCGTGCCCGAGACCCTGACCGTGGGACGGCCCGAGGCGAGACCAGGCCCGCGCCGCTGCCGAGGAGCACTCGTGGCGCTACGCTGCGAAAGCCCCGCCCGGGTCGCTACCGATGAGCACGCTAGAGCTTGATCATCACGTGCTTGACGACCGTGTAGTCCTCGATCGCGTACATGCTCTGGTCCTTGCCGTAGCCCGACTCCTTGAAGCCGCCGTGGGGCATCTCCGAGACGAGCATGAAATGGTCATTGATCCAGACCGTGCCGAACTGGATCGCCTTGGCCACCCGCATTGCCTTGCCGATGTCGCGCGACCAGACCGAGGCGGCCAGGCCGAAGCGGACATCGTTGGCCCAGGCGATCGCCTGGTCCTCGTCGCTGAAGCGCTGGACCGTGACGACCGGGCCGAAGACCTCGTCCTGGACGATCTCGCTGCGCTGGTCGGGGCCGGCGATCACGGTCGGCTCGTAGTAGGCCCCGGGTCGCGCCGGGCGATGGCCGCCGGCCACGATCTCGGCCCCGCTCTTCGAGCGCTCGACCATGCCCTCGACCTTGTCGGCCTGCGCGCCGGCGATCAGCGAGCCCATCTCGATCTGGTCGCCCTCGGCCGGATCGCCCCACTTGATCGTGTTGACCTCGTCGGCCAGCTGGGCCACGAACTTGTCGTAGACCTTCGGGCCGACGATCACCCGGCAGGCGGCCGTGCAGTCCTGGCCGGAGTTCCAGTAGCCGAAGAGCTTGATCGTCTCGGCCGCCGCGTCGAGGTCGGCATCGTCGAAGATCACGACCGGGGCCTTGCCGCCGAGCTCGAGGTGGAGCCGCTTGACCCGCTCGGCCGCGGTCCGGGCGATGTGCTTGCCGGTATCCGTATCGCCGGTAACCGAGATCATCCCCACGCCCGGATGGGCGACGAGCGCGTCACCGATCGCGGCGCCCGTGCCGGTGATCACATTGAGGACGCCCGGGGGCAGGATGTCCGCCGCGATCTCGCCGAGGATGACCGCCGTGAGGGGGGTCCGGGCGGACGGCTTGAGGACGACGGTGTTGCCGGCCGCAAGGGCCGGGCCGATCTTCCAGCCGGCCATCATCAGGGGATAGTTCCAGGGCGCGATCGAGGCAACCACTCCGACCGGCTCGCGCCGGATCAGCGAGGTATGGCCGGCCATGTACTCGTTGGCCGCCTTGCCCTCCATGACCCGGGCAGCGCCGGCGAAGAAGCGCAGGTTGTCGGCAACGACCGGGATCTCCTCGATCGCGGCGCCGACCGGCTTGCCCGCATTTCGGCTCTCGAGCCGGCCCAGCTCCTCGGCCCGGGCATCGATCGCATCGGCCAGCTTGAGGAGCATCGTGCTGCGCTCGGCGGGAGTCGTGTGCTGCCACGTCTCGAACGCCTTCGAGGCCGCCTTGACGGCCCGATCCACGTCCTCTGGGCTGGAGGCCTGGACCTGGGCGATCTCCTGGCCGTTGGCCGGGTTCTCGACCGCGAGCGTCTTGCCGTCGGCGCTGTTCACCCACTCGCCGCCGATGAACTGCTGGTAGGTGGTCGTCTTCTCGAGGGTCTCGGTCACGTCGGTGGGTCCTCCAGCAGGGTTCGAAGTTCAGGCGCACCCGTCTTGTCCGGGCAATCCTGGCGGGCGTTGGGCAGCCAGGCTCCAGTGCGCGACTCGATCGTCACGGCATTGTGCGCCAGCATGGGAAGGTCGTTCCAGCCCGCGGTCCTGCGCTGAGCCTGGACGGCCCTGCCGACCTTGGCGAGGCCCTCCCTCAGGCGGTGACCGGCTCGCCCGTCGCGCGCCAGGCGCTCGATCAGGTCGGCCGCCCGGACGGTTCCGGGATTCGCCTGGAGCCGGGTGGCGATCGCGGCCAGGCGGTCGGCGAGGCCCCGATCACCGAGCAGGCGGTCGATCGCACCAGTCAGCTCGTCAGGCTCGAAGGCATAGGCCGGCAGGCGGGCGCCGAAGCCGGTCTCGGCCAGGCGTTGGGCGTTGTCGACCTGGTCCCAGAACAGGGGCAGGCAGACCATCGGCTTGCCGTGGTGGAACGACTCGGTGACCGTGTTATTACCGCCATGGGTGATCACGAGGTCGACCTTGCGGGATGATCGCCGGCTGGGGCAGGAACGCCTCGCCGGCCATGTTCGCGGCCAGGCTGAGCTGGTCTCCGAGGGGACCCTTGCTGACGATCACCCGATGGGTCGTCCGGGCCAGGACGTCGACCAGCCGCTGCATCAACGCCACGTCGGCCGAGCCGAGGCTGCCCAGGGACAGGTAGAGCAGGGCGCCGCTCGATTCGTCCCGACCGGGAGCCAGCGAAGCGGGGACCTCCCAGGTCGTCTTCCGTCTCGCGGACGCACGACTCGAGCCGGTGCCACGTCGGGCCGAGCGGCGTCGCCCGGTCGTAGTCCGCCTCGGCCGGGTAAAGGAACAGGTTCAGGTAGGGCGACTCGTGGATGAACTCTGGCCCGAGCGGACCGTTGGCGAGCCCGGGTGCACCGGACTCTCGCATGAACGCGTCGAACCCGGCCCACAGGTCTGCGTGCGTCCTTCGGACCTCGTCGAGGAAGGCCGGCCATTCGCGCCGATCCGCGCTCGAGTAGCCGCTCGAGAACGGCGGGATCGCCTCGTCCTTGAGCTCGGCCGGGTTGCAGCTGACGATCCGGGCCCAGGGCCTGCCGGCGGTCACCACCGCGGCGAACCCGACCACGTTGTCCTCGACGATCGCATCGGGTCGAAGCTCTTCGAAGATCTCGCGCAGGCGCGGCTCGACGTACCGCGCCCCGTCGCACAGGGCCTGCCAGGTCGGCGCGATGAACTCGCCCAGCTGCTCGATCGTCGGCTTGCGGAAGACGGGAGCGGTGTCGCGGATGAAATCGATCCAGAACTGGCCGGGGACCTCGGGCACCTCGGGCGCCGGGCCCAGGCGCATCAACCGTTCCTCGAAGCCCTGGGCCTCGAGGCGCCCGGCAAACGACTCCTCGACGATGAACACGACCCGGTGGCCCCGAGTCCGCAGAACATTGCCGATTCCGACGCAATTGTTCGTCGGACCGAAGGCGCCCTCGGGGAAGAACACGATCGTGCGGCGCTCATCCATCGCGGACTAGGATGCCATCCGGTGGCGGCCCGACGGAGGTGATCTCGGCTGGTGAGCGAGCAGGCTGGGCATTGGATCGAGGTTGGCGAGCGGGTCTTCACTCGCCGTTATCGGTTCATGCACCAGCAGATCGGGGCGATCCTGACCGAGGACGGACCGGTCGTGATCGACACCCGGAGCACGGTCGGCCACGCCCGGGAAATCCTGGCCGACCTGCACGAGATCACCAGCCGGCCGGTCGCCGGGGTGATCAACACCCACCATCACTTCGACCACACCTTCGGCAACCACGAGCTCCGTCCAGCGCCGATCTGGGGCCACGTCCGGTGCGTCGCCCGGATCCGGCGAAATCTCGAAGATCCGGCCGCCCACGCCCGGAACCTGGCCGAGATCGGCCAGGAATACCCGACGATCGCGGTCGAGCTCGACCGGCGTGACCGTCGACCCGCCGGACCGGGCCATCGAGGACAGCGGCGCAGACATCGAGGTCGGCGGACGCCGGATCGAGCTGCGCTGGCTCGGCCGGGGCCACACCGACAACGACCTCGTGATCCTGGTGCCCGACGCGCCGGTGATCTTCGTCGGCGACCTGCTCGAGAACGGCGCACCGCCCTGGCTCGGCGACGGCTATCCGCTGGACTGGGCGGGCACGATCGAGGGGATCCTCGCCCTGCTGCCCGGGCCAGGCTCGGGCCGCGCCCGAGGTGGCCGTCGTGCCGGGTCACGGCGACGTTGGCGACCGGGCCTTCGTCGAACGGTCGCTGGTCGAGATGGCCGCGATCGCCGATCTCGCCCGGCGGGTCGAAGGCGGGGCGATCGGCCTGGCCGATGCCATCCTGGCCGCTCCCTACCCGGAGGCGGCGGCGACCGAGGCGATCGAGCGGGCCCTCGCCCAGCTTCGCGGCGAGCTCGACTGACGACTACGCTGTCCCGGCTCCCGGGGCACCGGCCGCCGGCGAAGCCGGGCCGCGAGGGCGGCAGATGGGCCTCGATCCAGGTCGCGATGTCGGCCGCGACCTGGGGGCCTTCCGGCTCGTTCAACGATTTCGTGGGCGAGGCCCGGCAGGACCCGCCGCTCGATGCCCGGGCCGGCCATCGAAGACCTCCGAGGTGGCCGTCGGGACGAGGTGGTCGGCGCCGCCGTGGATCACCAGGGTCGGGACGCGGATCCGCCCAAGGTCGGCGATCGCCGGAGCCTGGGTCGAAAGGATGACCGCGCCGAGTCGGGCCGTGGCGAAGTGGACGTTGAGCGGATCGGCCAGGTAGTCGATGCCGACCGCGGGGTCGCGCGACAGGATCGGACCGTCGAAGTCGTTCTTGATCCTGGCCTTGGGCGCGATCCGGCCGAGGATCCGGAGCGATCGCTCGCTTCCAGCCCGGCAGGTTGTCGCCCAGGGCCGGGGCGCTCAGGACCAGCAGGTCGGGTTGGGGTCGGTCGGTCTCGGCGTAGCGGCAGGCCACCAGGCCGCCCATCGAGTGACCGAGGAGGACGACCGGCCGGCTCAGGCCCTTGAGCAGGGCCAGCCTGGTCGGCCAGGTCGTCGAGCCAGATATCGATCCGCTCGACGTAGGCCCGCGGGCCTTCGGAGGCCCCGAAACCGCGCAGGTCCGACGCCCAGCAGTCGAAGCCGCGCCCAGCCAGGATCCCGGCCGTCCGCTCGTAGCGGCCGCCGTGCTCGCCAAGGCCGTGAACGATCAGGACGCTCGCCCGCGGCTCGCCCTCGGCCGGCCAGTGCCGGACGGCGAGCGACACCCCGTCGCGGGCCTTGATCAGGGATCGATTGCTCATTCGGCCAACCGCACGATCCAGCGGCCATGGGCCTGGCCGGCGAGGATCCCGTCGAGGGCCGCCTCCAGGCCGTCCAGGCCGATCTCGCTCACCCGCTCGCCCAGGTTGCGCGGCCGAAGGTCGGTCGCCAGGCGCTCCCACATCGACCGCCGCTCTTCGATCGGGACCGCCGAGGAATCGATCCCGATCAGGCTGACGTCGCGCAGGATGAACGGGAAGACCGTCGTCGAGAAGGCCGCCCCGCCGGTGTTGCCGGTGGCCGCGATCGCCGCCGCCGTGACGCAACGAGCGAAGGAGATAGGGCAGGGTCGACCCGCCGACCGAATCGACCGCGGCCGCCCAGCGCTCCGACTCGAGCGGCCGGCTGCTCTCGGCCACGACCTCGTCGCGGGCCAGGATCCCGCTGACGCCGAGAGCCCGCAGGTCGTCGTGGGCGGCCGGCTTTGCCGGTCGACGCCCATGTCTCGTAGCCCCGCTCGAGGAGGATCGAGACGGCCATCCGGCCGACCCCGCCGCTGCGCGCCGGTGACCAGGACCGGCCCGGCCGACGGCGTCAGGCCGCGGGCCTCGAGCCGGGCGACCGACAGGCCCGCGGTGAAGCCGGCCGTCCCGATGACCATCGCCTCGCGGGCCGAGAGTCCGGCCGGCAGAGGCACGACCCAGCCGGCGGGCAGGCGGTTGTACTCGGCCGAACCCGCCGTGGCGCGACACGCCCAGCTCGTAGCCATGGGCCAGGATGCCGGTCCCGGCTGGCAGACCCGGGATCGTCGCTCGCGACGACCACGCCGGCCATGTCGATGCCCGGGATCAGCGGGCTGATCCGGGCGACCTTGCCGTTGGCGATCGAGGCCAGGCCGTCCTTGTAGTTGACGCTCGACCAGTCGACCCGGAGCTCAACCTCGCCGGGGGCAGATCGCGCCGACCGGACCGATCGCACGCCGCGCTCGACCCGGTCATCGACCTTCTCGACGACGAAGGCCTGGAACGTCTCGGGCAGGTCGCTCATCCGGCCGATTCTACGGCCGCGAACCCCTACCTCGGGCTCTGGGATTGACGGGTCCGGCCGCGTCCCCGATGATTCTAGGCGTGAACCACACCTGCGTCTCCTGGGAGATGTGTATGCCCTGGCGGCCCCGCCGAGCGGAGGATGGCGTCTGAGGTCACGCACATCCTGACGACCAGGAGGCGGGACCCAGACCGGTCCCGGGGCCGTAGATCCAGGAGCGGATCTGCGGTCTTTTTGATTCTCCGCCACGACGCGACGGGTAGCCGCCGAAGCCACGAACCGGGGCCGCACAACGACCCGTCGCAGCCCGGCTGGGAGCCGGGCCAGGCTCACACCCTCAACGATCAGGCAGCCATCACCAAGGAAGAGGAGTCTCCAGATGTCCGACGAGAACGCACCCAAGCTCCGTCCCGAAACCCTCGCCCTCCATGCGGGCCAGCGGGTCGACCCGGCGACGAACGCCCGGGCCGTGCCGATCTACGCCACGACGAGCTACGTCTTCAACGACGCCGCCCATGCCGCCCGGCTGTTCGGGCTCCAGGAGTTCGGCAACATCTACACCCGGATCATGAACCCGACGACGGGCGTCTTCGAGGAGCGCATTGCCGCCCTCGAAGGTGGCGTCGGCGCGCTCGGCCTGGCCTCCGGCCAGGCGGCCGAGACGCTGGCGATCCTCAACCTCGCCCGGACCGGCGACAACATCGTCTCGAGCTCGAGCCTCTACGGGGGGACCTGGAACCTGTTCCAGTACACCCTGCCCAAGCTCGGGATCACGACCCGCTTCGTCGATGGGACCCGGCCGGAGACGTTCGGGCCGGCGATCGATGAGCACACCAAGGCGGTCTACATCGAGACGATCGGCAATCCCCGGCTCGACGTCCACGACATCGCCGCTATCGCCGACATCGCCCACGCCCACGGCGTGCCGCTCCTCGTCGACAACACGTTCGCCCCGCTCCTGACCCAGCCGATCGCCCACGGGGCGGACATCGTGATCCACTCGGCGACGAAGTGGATCGGCGGCCATGGCACCTCGATCGGCGGCGTGGTCGTCGATGGCGGGACGTTCGATTGGGCCGCCTCGCCGCGGTTCAAGGAGGACTTCGTCGATCCGGATCCGAGCTACCACGGGATCAGCTACACGGGGGCCTTCGGGCCGCTCGCGTTCATCCTGAAGCTGCGGGTCCAGGGCCTGCGCGACATCGGCCCGGCCCTCAGCCCGTTCAACTCGTGGCTGTTCCTGCAGGGTCTCGAGACCCTGCCGGTCCGGATCGAGCGCCACAGCGCGAACGCCCTGGCGGTCGCCCGCTGGCTCGAGACGCATCCCTCGGTGACCTGGGTCAGCTACCCCGGCCTGGAGAGCCACGCCGCGCATCGAACGGCCGTGCGCTACCTCAAGGGCGGCTTCGGCGGCGTCGTGACCTTCGGGGTCAAGGGCGGCGTCGAGGCCGGCCAGAAGCTGATCGACGCGGTCAATGTCTTCAGCCTGCTGGCCAACGTCGGCGATGCCAAGTCGCTGATCATCCATCCGGCTTCGACGACCCACTCGCAGCTGAGCGCGCGAGGACCAGCTGGCCACCGGCGTGACCGACGACCTCGTCCGGCTGTCGGTGGGCCTCGAGAACGTGGATGACCTGATCTACGACCTCGACCAGGCGCTCGCGGCGGCGACCGGGAGCGCGATCACGACCGGGGCCGCCGAGCTGGCCGGCGCGGGCGCGTGAGCAACCAACCGGGGACGGTGCCGAGCGAAGGCTCGGCCGCCGTCTCCGAGGCGGATTCGGGCCTCGGTCCGGATCCTCGGAGGCCCGGAGGCGGCACCTGGGTCCGCCTCCTCGCCTCGGTCATGGGCCGCCTGGAGACGATCTCGATCGGCTCGTTCGAGCTGGAATCGGGCGCCGTCCTGCCGGACCGTCGCTGTCGCCTTCCGGCACGACGGCCGGCTGCCCGGCCAGGCGCCCCAGGTCCTGGCGGTCCACGCCCTGACCGGCTCGGCCGACGCGGCCGGCGACTGGTGGGAGCCACTGATCGGCCCGGGCCGCGCCCTCGACACCAACCAGGTCGGGGTGCTCTGCGCCAACCTGCTCGGCGGCCGCTACGGGACGACCGGCCCGACGTCCGATCGATCCGGCCTCGGGCCGGGAGTACGGCGCCGAGGTTTCCCGAGGTCTCGACCCGGGACCAGGCGCGAGCCACCTGGCGCCTTCTCGACGTTCTCGGCATCGGCGAGCTGGCCGTCGCGACGGGCGGCTCGCTTGGCGGCATGGTCGCGCTCGAGATTGGGCTCGAGCGGCCGGCTGCGGTCCGGACGGTCCTGCCGATGGCCGCCCCGGCGGCGACCGGGGCCCTGGCCATGGCCTGGAATGCGATCCAGCTCGAGCTGATCGACCGGCTGGGCGAGCGACGGGCTGGGAATCGCCCGACAGCTGGCCATGACGACCTACCGCAGCGAGGTCGACTTCGACAGCCGCTTCGGGCGCGACCTCGAGCCCGACGGACGCCTGTCGATCGCCTCGTACCTCGACTACCAGGGCCGCAAGCTCATCGAGCGGTTCGACCCGGACACGTACCGGATCCTCGTCCGGGCGATGGACCTCCACGACATCGGTCGCGGCCGAGGGGGGATCGTCGAGGCCCTCAGGGCGCTGGCAGCTAGCGGCACCCGGTTGACCGGCCTGGGCATCAGCGGCGACATCCTGTACGGGCCGGCCCAGGTCCAGGCGCTGGTCCAGGACGCGACCGAGGCCGGCGTCGAAGCGACCTACCGCGAGCTCGTCTCGACCAAGGGCCACGACGCCTTCCTGGTCGAATGGGCTCAGCTCGGGGCGGTCCTCAGCGAAGCGCTCGACGGAGTCGCCCTGACCGCCTGAGCCTGACCGCTTCAGGACGACGGCGCGGGCGAGTGCTCGTTGCTCGGGCTTGCCGTCGGCTTGGGGGTGTCCTTGGGGCTCTCGCTCGGCCCGGAGTCGGGCTGGACGAGCCGGGACTGTGGCTCGGCTTCGGGGTTGGCTTGGGCGTCGGCTTGGGGGTCGGCGTCGCGGCCGGGGCGCAGCTGCCCGTGCCCGAGCCACCGCCACCACTCAGCGCGGGTGGAGCCAGGAAGTCCTTGCTCGGCTTCGTGCCCGGGGTCGTGAACAGGCTGGGCGGCCAGGGCCCGGATCGCCTGGTAGGTTCGGGAGCTGGATCGAGCCGCGGATAGTCCGAGCGCGGGCTTGACGAACGGGTGGTCGATCACGGCCCGATAGGTCTGGTCGCGGCCGATCCTGGCCATGTCGTCGGCCAGGTCGGGCAGGATCGCTGCGGGGCACGTTCGTGCTGAGGGTACTGCCGATCGCCCGGAGCAGGCCGATCGGATCCTTCAGGAAGCCGCCCTTGACGATCGCAGTCGCGCAGGCCGTTGAGGATCTCCTGCTGGCGGGCGGCCCGGGTGAAGTCGGACTCGCCGGCCGCCTTTCGGACGCG
The DNA here is from genome assembly GCA_963697135.1 of uncultured Chloroflexia bacterium. Taxonomy (GTDB): domain Bacteria; phylum Chloroflexota; class Limnocylindria; order Limnocylindrales; family CSP1-4; genus Palsa-1033. The sequence goes on from CAVOMZ010000021.1 coordinate 51,036, forward strand.
GGCATAGGCCAGCGCCTGGTAGCCGTTCAGGTGATGGTGGCCGGCCGTGATCGAGAAGCCGTTCGGGATAGCCGTACATGGTCGTAGGTCGGGTCGCAGAAGCCGTGGGCGACGTTGACGTCGACGCCGCCGAGGTCGTTGACCACGTTGACGAAGCTCTGCAGGTTGACCGCGGCGTAGTAGTTGATCTTGATGTTCAGGAGCGTCCCGAGGGCCGCCATCAGGACATCGATGGCCGCTGCCGTTCGAACCCGGGAACTCCTTGGGATGATTCCGGGCGAACGCAGTCGAGCCCGTTGATCTTGGCGCTGAAGACGCGGCCGTCGGGCAGGGGGACGTTGACCATGTCCCGGGGGATCGAGATCATCGAGACGGTCTTGGTGACCGGGTCAAGCGAGGCCACGATCATCGTGTCGGTCGAGGACGTGTCGCGGCCGACGCCCGAGTCGATGCCGACCAGGAGGACGTTGATCCGCTGCGGCCCGCGTCGTCGGCAGATGGACGCAGACCGAGGGCGCCTCCGAGAGCGGCGGACCCGGGTCAGGAAGTCGCTCGGGTCCGGGGCGACCGAGCCCTGGTCGGGGTCCAGCTGCCCGGCGTCACCGTCTGCCCGACGAAGATGTCGTCGGTCGCGATCCGGGCCTCGTTCGTGACGTAGCCCAGGACCGCCTGGGGCCCCGCCAGGAACAGCAGCAGGACACCGACCGGCACGACGTCGAGCGGCCGCAGTCGGGGCAGGCCCGGGGCGAACAGGCTCGCGCCCGGCGGCCAGGACGCGCCAGACGAGGACGACGCCCTGGACGCCGATCAGCAGCCAGAAGACGTTGACCGCCTCGGCCGCCAGGCGTCCGCCCGAGGTCGTCGGCCACGATCACAAGGCTGACCAGGACCAGGGCGAGGAACGGGATCCCGAAGATCGCGGCCAGCTTGCGCCGGCCGGCGACCAGGTGGCCAAGCCCGGGAAGATCGCGTCGAGCAGGGCGGGAAGGTAGCGCGACCGCCAGTCCGAGGGGGCCGGGGCGGCGGGTGCCCGGCGTCGGCGTCGTCACGGTCGGAAGGCTAGCAGAAGGTGCGAATTGGGGCCTGGCGGCCTGATCCGTGACGGCCCGGGATCGCGGCGAAGCATCCACCAGCCGCCGCACTCGTCGGATCTCCCAGCCGCAGTGTACTGGTCGCACCGAGGCCCGTCGCGAGAGGCCGCGCCCGCGCCACCCTGGTCCGGCGACCGCGCCGGAGCACGAATTCAGGCTGCTCGCTGGCTCCAATCGGGCTTCGCCGAAGCCGCCACCGGCCTCGTGCGGCCGCTCGGCGGAATCTGACGGCTCGGTGCCGCTCGCGTTCAGCTTGGGGCCGGCCGCGTTCACGGCACTCGGCGCGAAGCCGATCGGGACGGCGTCTGGGGTATCATCCCGACCGGCTCACTGGCGAGTGGCCAAGCGGTAAGGCGCCTGACTCTGGATCAGGAGATCGAAGGTTCGAATCCTTCCTCGCCAGCCAACAACTGGACGGCGCATTGGCTTCTCGATGGCCCGCGGACGGACCCCCGTCTGCGGGCCGCTTTAGGCCCCGCATGATTGCCCTATCATCTGGCGCGAGCCCTCGCCGGAGGGCAATTTGGCCGGGCGCAACGGTCGCACCGATCCGGGAGGACTGTGCCCGCGATGACCGACCGGCCGCCGCAGCCCGCCAAGAAGACGTCCGAGCCGTCCCGCCGCTGGCCGGCGATCTTGTCAATGCCCGCATCCCGCTCGGAGATGACCCCTGACGTCCGGACCGGCTCGCGGCCGAACGGGACGCCAGGCGCGGACTCCATCCGCCCCACGTGACGATCCGCCGGGTTGGCTAAGGAGCTCGTCCTTAGTCGGCGACCTCCGAGAGGAGGACCCAGGCATTCCAGACCGCCGATAAGAACATGCCCACCATGGCGATCGCCAGCAGGTCGAAACCAAGCTCGCCGCCCACGAGCACGAAGACGCCACCTAGGATCAGCGCGCCGAGCCACACGATCCATTCGATCCATTCCATCTGCCAGCGGGCACGGCCCCGATCGCCGCTCCGCATCGACGGTCCGAAGTGTCGGACCGCCCAGGCAGTCCGGTAGCACCAGAAAAGGGCGACGAGCAGGACTCGATCCCCAGCCAAGTTGAAGGCTGCGCCGGAACGAGCACCGCTGCGGCGATGATGAGCTGGAGATCAGGGGAGGCGATGCTGGCCCAAGCCCGGTCGCGATGGAGCTCGTTGCCCATGATCGAGCCGGAGTGAAGCGAGACCGCTACGAAGACAGGCCGGTGAGCGCCGCGGCGGCTCCGCCGACCATGAGGTAGAAGTTCTGCCAGCCCGCGGCGTCCGCCGTCATGCCCGCATTGTGCCTGTCAGCTGACCCTCTGGGTCGGGACGGCCTCCAGTCGCATCACGCGGTCAGGATGGCGAGGTCGACGACGAGGTTCCTGATCACAGGACGGTCGGGTCGCGCGCAGCAGGCTCGCATCCCGCTCCTCGAACGTGCATCCTGACGAGCGCGCCGCCGGGGAGGCCGACGGACGCGACGGCAAGGAGGTCTGGCTCGATGTGCTGCGCGATTGCGCTGCTGGCCCTGATCGGCCCGCGCGCGGCCATCTTCTTCTACTGGCTGTTCGACCCGACCCGCTGGAGCGTCGCCTTCAGCGGCAGCTTCATCGTGCCCTTCCTGGGCTTCCTGTTCCTGCCCTGGACGACCCTGATGTACGTCCTCGTCTGGACCGTCGGCGGCCTCACCCCGCTGAGCTGGTTCCTGGTCGGCTTCGCCTTCGTGGTCGATCTCGTGACCTGGGCCGGGGGTGGATGGCGCAACCGGTACCGCGTGCAGACGTACTATCACTGACCATTCGCACCCCGATCGCGTGCGCCGGCCAGGAGGAGCGAATGGCCGGGCGGTAGCCCACGAGTCGCTGACGGAGGCTGGGAGGCCGGGATGAGCATCCTGGATTTCTACAAGGCGCAGCTGCGCGTCATCTGGGAATGGCGCGGCGGCCCGTGGGCCCTCGCCAAGCGGTTCCTGATCACGCTCGTGGTGGCGACCATCGCGTTCGTGTTGACCGCCTGGATCCTGCCCCGGATCGAGATCGATCGGTACACCGACGCGGTCCTGGCGGTCATCCTGATGGCGATCTTCAACGCCCTCGTCCGCCCCGTCGTCCTGGCCATCGTTGCGCCCCGCTCGCTGGTCCTGACCGGGATCGCCGTGATCGTCCTCCAGGTCGTGGCCTTCTATTTCGTCACCCAGCTCGTCCCGGGCGTCCACGTCGACACCCGCCTGACCGCCCTGATCGGCTCGTTCGTGTACGCGATCATCAACACGATCCTGACCTCGATCCTCGGGATCGACAGTGGCGGCTCGTTCTACGGCCTGCTCGTCCAGAGCCTGCTGGTCAGGTCGGGGGCGGCGAAGTCGGACAAGCCCGGACTGGTCATGATCCAGATCGACGGCCTGGCCTACCCGATCATCGCCGGCCGGATCCGGGCCGGGTCGGTCAACACGATGGCCGGCTGGGTCCGCGACCGAAGCCACAAGCTGTCGCGCTGGGAAGCGATCCTGCCCTCGATGACCTCGGCCAGCCAGGCCGGCATCCTCCATGGCAACAACGACGGGATCCCGGCCTTCCGCTGGTACGAGCGCGACCGCGAGCACTTCATGGTCTCGAGCAGCCCGGTCGACGCGGCCGAGATCGTCCGGCGGGTTTCAAACGGTGAAGGCCTCCTGTCGAACAACGGCGCCAGCATCTGCAACCTGATGACCGGCGACGCGACCCGGGCCTACCTGACGACCGCCGCGATCAAGGACGAGTCGCAGGGAATTGGTGAGAGCAAGTCCTTCCTCGGCTTCTTCTTCAGCCCGACCGGCTACCTTCGCTCGTTCACCCTGTTCCTGGGCGAGTTCACCAAGGAGCTGATCCAGGCCCGGCGGACGCGGCGGTCGGGGATGCAGCCCCAGATGCATCGCGGCCTCAAGTACGCCGGGATGCGGGCGGCCAGCAACGTCCTCCTCCGGGACGTCAACACCTCGCTGATCATCGACGAGATGTACCGCGGAGCGAACGTGATCTACGCCGACTTCACCGATTACGACGAGCTGGCCCACCATTGCGGTCCGGAACGGGTCGAGTCGTTCGAAGCGCTCGACGGGATCGACAAGGCGATCGCCGTCCTGGTCAAGGCCGCCGAGGACGCGCCCCGGCCATACCGCTTCATGGTCCTGTCCGACCACGGCCAGAGCCTCGGGGCGACCTTCAAGCAGCGCTACGGCAAGAGCCTGGGCGAGCTCGTTCGGGAGCTGATGGGCGGCCGGGCGACGGTCATCCAGTCGGAGACGAAAGCCGAGGGCTCGACCTTCGTCAATTCGTTCCTGTCCGAGATCACCCGCTCGACCGGGGTCGGCCCGACGGTGGCCCGGGCGGCCCTGGCCAGCCGGACGACCGACGGCGTCGTGGACCTCGACAAGGAAGACGACATTCCGCCGGTCGCCGACGAATCGACGATCCAGGTGGTCGGATCGGGCAACCTCGGATTGGTCTACTTCACCGGCTTCGACCACCGGCTGACGGCCGAAGAGCTGGAGAAGCTCCACCCGAAGCTGGTCGCCACGCTGGCGGCCCATCCCGGGGTGGCGATGCTGATGATCCGCTCCGCCGAGGAGGGCGCCGTCGTGCTCGGACCGAGCGGGGTCCGCTACCTCGACCAGGACCGGGTCGAGGGCGACGATCCGACGACCCTGTTCGGGCCGCACACGATCATGAGCCTCAAGCGCGAGGACGCCATGGAGCACGCCCCGGACCTGCTCCTGATCAGCCAGTACGACCCGGAGATGGGCGAGGTGGCCGCGTTCGAGGAGCTGATCGGGTCACATGGCGGCCTGGGCGGCCCGCAGAACGAGCCGTTCATCCTTCATCCGATCGACTGGGAGCTGGACGAGGACGTCCCGCTCGGTGCGCCGGCCATCTACCGCAACGTCCGGCGCTGGCTCGGCTCGATCGGCATTGAGCTCGGCAAGTCGCCGGCGCCGGCGACTGTCGCTCCGGCGCCGGAGGCCGCGGCCACGGCGACTCCCTCGAGCTGAAATACCCCGGCGGGTACGTCGCCGGCCTCAGTCGCCTTCGGCCGGACCGCTTGGGGTCGGCTCGCTCGGGGTCGGCTCGCCGGCCAGGCGTTCGTCGGTGGCCAGCAGCCCGTACAGGTCGCGCCGGGTGGCGATGAGCAGCTGGCGGGCCCGCTCGACGGCGGCCGGGCTGCCGACCTGGGCAACCTGCATCGCGGCCTGGATGACCTGCCCGGCGACCGCCCGGTAGTCCATCGCTTCGCGTCCACGCTCGGTATCCCAGGGAGCCCCGCCCCGGGTGACCCGGGCGGCTTCCGAGCGACCCGACTCGGTCAGGGTGAAGACCCGCCGGCCGTCTCGCTCCTCGGCCAGGACGAGGCCTTCGTCCTCGAGCTGCTGGAGCGTGGGATAGATGGAGCCGGCGCTCGGCGCCCAGGCTCCCCCGCTCCGCTCGCGGAGCTCCTGCATCACCTGGTAGCCATGCATCGGCTTCTCGGTCAGGACGGCCAGGATCGCCGGCCGAACCTCGCCCCGACGAACGGCCGGGCCGTGGCCGAACGAGCCGAACCCGCGGCCGAAGCCCCTCCCCATGGCGCGCTCGTCGTGGCCTCCCCAGCCCGGGTCGCGCCGGCCGCCGCGACGCGCCCGACCGTCCGACTCGGCGTCGGGGCGGTGTCGCCGTGGGCGACCGCCCCGCGGGTCGTGGTTGATGTGTTGATCGAACATCGATCGTCTCCTTGTTGCGGCTCGCGCCCTTCCTGGTCGCGTTCTATCCGCAACGCTCACGATATATCGCGATCGGTCACACGTCAAGCCCACCTAGTCGGGCCGAGCGAGGCCAGGCCGGGACCGAGCCTGACTGGCAAGGTTTCAGGGGATTCCCGAACTCGCCGGCACGTGTCGACGCCCGGGCCGGGGAGGCTCCAACCGGCCCGGGCGCGTTTGGTGAGCGCGAGGAACCCGGCCCATGGACTGACCGGGCCCGGTCGAGGGCGCAGCTCGACCGGGCCCGGGCAGGCCATGCGACAGGCCTCGGGCAGACTCAGGTCCGGATCAGGGCAGGCGCGAGAACCAGGCCAGCGAGCCGGCTCCGGCGACCACGGCGGCGACCAGGGCGGCGCCGACGAGCCAATCGGTGATCTCGCGGTTCTCGTGAATCGTCCCCACGGACGAGCCGATGTCGGCGTAGGCCGCCTGGACCTCGTCGGCCGACGCCGCGGCGAAGTACTGCCCGCCGGTCGTGTTGGCCACGGCCTGCAGGGCGGCACTGTCGACCGGCACCGGGATCGTCTCGCCCTGGACGACGACGGTTCCATTGGCCGTCCCGAAGGCGATCGTCGAGACCTTGACCCCGGCTGCCTTGGCGGCTGCGGCGGCGCTCGGCGTCCGGGCGACCCTCGGTCGTCTTGCCATCGGACAGGAGGACGATGCTGCCGGCTACCTGGGGCACCGTGGCGTCGGTCGAAGCGTCCGGTGCCGTGGAACCGGCCGGGACGTTCGGAGCCGCGACCTTGGGCAGCTGGGCGAGGCTGGTGTAGATCGCTTCGCCGATCGCCGTGCCCGGGCCGAGCTGCAGCGAGGCGATCGCCTGCTTGACCTGGTCGTGGTCAGTGGTTGGCTCGACCTCGACCGAGGCGGTCCCCGAGAAGGCCACCAGGCCGATCCTCGTGCCCGCGGGCACGATGTCGACGAACTGGCTGGCCGCGGTCTCGGCTGCCTGAATCCGGCTGGGCGACACGTCGGTCGCGTTCATCGAATACGACACGTCGAGGGCGAGCATGATCGTGGGATTGGCCGAGACGTTCATCGCCAGGGCGGGCCGGGCGGCGCCCAGGACGAGCAGGCAGACGGTCGCCAGATAGGCCGCGGCGGGCAGATGCCGGCGCCAGCCCGGGCGGTCCGGGGCGACCGAGTCGAGCAGCGCCGTGGCGGTGAAGCGCAGGGCATAGCGGCTGCGGCGACGCTGGATCAGGAGGTATCCGGCGGCGAGCAGGATCGGAACGAAGATGAGCGCCAGGCGCTCGGGGGCCAACAGGGTCACGACGGATCTCCAGGCAGTGACAGGCTCGATCGTCCGGCGACACGCGCCCGGCGGCGCTGTTGCAGGAACCGGATCAGGGGATCAACCCAGGGCTGGTCGGTCCACAGCCGAAGGTGGTCCGAACCGCTCCGGCTGATGGCGGCGGCGATGTCCCGCCGGTTCTGGTCCGCCGCGGCCGCGAAGGCCAGCCGGAGCTCGTAGCGGCCGGTATCGACCGTCCGCCGCCGGCCCGTCTCGGGGTCCACGATCGTCAGGAAACCCGTGTCGGGCAGGCGCATCTCACGCTGGTCGACCAGCTCGATGGCGATCGTGTCGTGGCGTTGGGCGAGGCGGGCGAGGGCCGCTCCCAGGTCATCGGGCCGATGAAATCGGTGATGACCACGGCCAGGCCACGCCGCCGTCCGAGGGCGCCGAGGCGGTCGATTCCCTCGGCCAGGTCGGCCGTCCCGCCGAGTTGCGAAAGCCGGTCGGCGCCCATGAGCATCGCCGCCAGATGGGCTCGGCCGGCCCGGACCGGGGTTGAGACTGGGCCGCTGCCGGTCAGGAAGACCGAGCCAAGCCGGTCGTGGCCGCGGGTGGCCAGCGTGCCGACCGCCGCGAGGAGGGCCTGGGCAAGGTCCACCTTGCGCCAGCTCCCCGTCCCGAAGTCCTGGCTGCCCGATAGATCCACGAGGGCGAGCACGTCGAGCTCGCGCTCGGCGATCGCGTCGCGGACATGGGCCACCTCAGTCCGGGCGGTGACGGTCCAGTCGATCCGGCGCACATCGTCGCCCGGGCTGTACGGACGGGCCTCGCCGGCTTCGACCCCGTGCCCGGCGAGAAGGGCCAGGTGGTCGCCTTCCCGAAGGCCGTTCACCCGCCGGCTGACCGCCAGCTCAACTCGCCGGAGCATGCCGGCGGCCGCCGGCGAGGTCACGTCCTTCATGACCGGGCTCACGCCTGCGCGGACGGGACCCACACCGGGGGCTCCGGTGCAAGGGCCGCAGCCGCCACGGGCGGGGCCGCCGGGACAGGGGCCTGGGCCGCGACGGGCTGGGCCGCCGGGACAGGGACTGGGCCGCGAGGGCTTGGAGCCGGAGGGCCGGAGCGGCCGGAGCCGGGGCCACGGGAGCCGGGACCACAAGAGCGGCTGCCGCCTGGGCGGCCGGCCACTCCACTGGCACGACCGGGGCCCAGACCTTCTTGAGCAGGGCCACGAGCACGTCGTCCACGGTCAGCCCGTCGGCGAGGGCGCGGTACGACAGGACAAGCCGAAGGTTGAGCACGTCGTAGGCGACGTCGTAGACATCCTGGGGGACGGCTCGATCGCGACCGCGCAGGAGGGCCAGTGCCTTGGCCGCCCGAACAATGCCGAGGCTCGCCCGGGGGCTCGCCCCGTATTCGAGCAGTCCGGCCAGCTCGGGCAGGCCGTGGGCCCGGGGCTCGCGGGTCGCCAGGACGAGGCGCAGGGCGTAGTTCATCGTCGCCTCGTCCATCTCGACCCGGCGGGCCGCAGCCTGAAGGCTCACGACTTCTTCGGGATCGAGCAGCCGGCTGACGATCGGGGCCTGGTCTTCGAAGCGGTTGACGATCTCGCGCTCCTCGGCCGGCGTCGGATAGTCCACCGGAATCCGCATCAGGAACCGATCACGCTGCGCTTCGGGCAGCGGGTAGACGCCCTCGGATTCGATCGGGTTCTGGGTCGCCACGACGAGGAACGGCCGGGGGGCCGGCATCGTCTTGCCGCCGACCGTGACCTGGCGCTCCTGCATCACCTCGAGGAGGGCCGACTGGACCTTGGCCGGGGCGCGGTTGATCTCGTCGGCCAGGACGATGTTGGCCAGGATCGGGCCCGGCTCGACGTCGAACGATTTGCGGGTGGGCCGGTAGATCCGGGTTCCCACGATGTCGGCCGGAATCAGGTCGGCCGTGAACTGGATCCGGGAGAAGGTCCCGCCCAGGACCCGGGCGAGCGTGGCCAGGGTCAGGGTCTTGCCCAGGCCCGGCACGCCCTCGAGCAGGCAGTGGCCCTCGGCCAGGACGGAGGTCAGGAGCCGATCGATCATCCGCTCCTGGCCGACGACCGTTCGCTGGAGCTCGACCCGGACCTGCTGGAGCCGGATGTGGGGAAGGTCACGCTCGTTCACTGTCCGCTCCCGGAGGTGCCGTTCGGCTGGGCCTGGCCGCCGAAGTACTGGTTGAAGAGCTGCCAGAGCTGGTCGAGGTTCGGGTCGCTGGAGCCACCGCCCAGGCCAAATGGGTCGATCTGGCCACCCTGGCTGTTCGGATCGGTCGGGCTGGCCTGGCCGTTCGGGGCCGTCTGGCCGTTGCCGAAGAGCTGGCCCAGAAGGTTGTTCAGGTCATCGTTGCCGAGCCCGTTGCCGAGCCCGTTGCCCAGGCCGTTGCCGTTGCCGTTGCCCAGGCCGTTGCCGTTGCCCAGGCCGTTCGAGCCGGTCCCGTTGGGATCGGTCTGGCTGCCGTTCTGCTGGGGGGTGACCGCCGGTACCGGCCTTGACCGAGGCGACAAGCTTGGCCGCCTCGTTGATCGGCACCGCGAAGCCGACGCCGTTGCTGCCGCCGTCCTGGCTGGCGATCGCCGTGTCGATCCCGATGACCGCGCCGCTCTGGTCGGCCAGCGGTCCCCCGCTGTTGCCGGGGTTGATCGGGGCGTCGGTCTGGATCAGGTTGCTCAGCTGGCCGGCTTCATCGGTGATCGACCGCCCGAGGGCGCTGACGATCCCGCTGGTGACCGTCGAGTCGAGGCCGAACGGGCTGCCGACGGCGACCACGACCTGGCCGACCCGCAGCTTGTCGCTGTCGCCGAGGGGCAGGGCGGTCAGGTTGCTGGACTGGATGCTGACGACGGCGGTGTCAATCGAGGTGTCGACCCCGACCACCGTGCCCGGGGTCGTCGAACCGTCGGGCAGCGTAACGGTGACCTGGCTGGCCGACCCGACAACGTGCCCGGCGGTCAGGATCAGGCCGGAGGTGTCGACGACGAAACCCGAGCCAAGGCCCTCGCTCGTCGAGATCTGGACGACTCCCGGCAGGAGCTTCGCCGCCGTGTCGGCGATCGGCTCGGATCCCGAGGAGCCCGAGCTGTCCTGCTGCGGCGCGGCGGTCGGAGCCGGCGCGGCACCCTGGCCGTTGCCGGCAGGCGCGCTCGGAGCGGCCCCGCCACCGTTCAAGGCGGCCGGCGGCGATGTCCGGGGAGTCCGGGCGAAGCCGTTCGGCTGGACCGGCGGGTGGAGGTTCCGCCGAGGACCATGCTCGCCCCGCCGACAAGCAGCGCTCCGATGAGCGCGCCGACGGCAAAGACGGCCAGGCCACGCCGGCGCAGGCTGGTCCGGCGCGGAGCCGCGGCCACGACCGCGGGCGCGCCCGCCGGCCAGCCACTGTCGGGCACGACCGGGGCGGGAGCGGGGCCCGGAACGGGTCCCAGGGGTGGGGCTGCCGGCAGATCCCGCCAGGTCAGGTGGGTCCGGTCGCCGCCGAGCATCGAGTCGTCCATGTGCGTCGCCTCCAGGGCATCAGGTGAGTCCTGGAACGACCGTAGCGAGCGGCTGCTAAGGCCAGCGTTCGGGCCGGATAAGGGCGACGTAAAGGAAGACTTCGGCTGGCAGCGCCGCGCCGTGGGCGGCCGACGCCGGGCCGAGCCCGGCGGATCAGGCGCCGGCCGGACTGGCGAGCGACCGGCGGGGCCGGCCGAGGGTGACGGGCCAGAGCGGGTCGGGCGTATCGGTGATCTCGGCCACCTCGCCCGAGGCCCGATCCCAGGTCGGCAGCCAGACGATGAAGCTGGCGCCGGCGCCCGGTGACGAGGACAGGGCAACCCGGCCGCCGTGGGCCTCGGCCAGCTGGCGCACGAGGGCGAGACCCAGACCCTGGCCCGTGCCCTGGGCGACCGGCCCGCCGTCGCGCCAGGCACGGCGGAAGACGAGGGGCTGATCCTCGGCGGCGATGCCCGGTCCGAAGTCGCGCACGCCGAACCAGACCCAGCCGTCCGTCCGCCCGGCGGCGACGAGGATCGGCGTGCCGGCCGGCGACAGCCGGACAGCGTTGGCGACGAGGTTGGCGAGACCGCGCCGAAGGGCTTCCCGGTCGGCTCGGACGACGAGGCCGGGCAGGGCTGAGACCTCGATGGCGATCCCCTTCCCGGCAGCCAGCGCACGATATTCCTGGGCCGCCTCGTCGACGAGCGTGGCCAGGTCGACCGGATCCTCGTCGTAGTGGAGCGTCTCATGGCGGATCGAGGCGAGGAGCTCGTCGACCGTCCGGGCCATCCGCTCGGTTGCCCGCCGGCTGACTTCGGCGGCGGCCCGCAGGCCGGCCATGTCGGCCGGGTCGCGCGAGGGCCACGTCGAGGCTCGTCCGGGTCGTGGCCAGCGGGTTGCGAAGCTCGTGCGAGGCGTCCTCGACGAACCGGCGCTGGGAGATCGCGCCACGCTCGAGCCGCTCGAGCATCTCGTCGAACGTGTCGGCCAGGCGGTGGAGCTCGTCGTCGGGTCCCTCGAGGGCGATCCGACGGGACAGGTCGGCCGCGTTGATCTGGCGGACGACGCTGGTCATCCGGTCGATCGGGCGGAGCACCCGGCCGGCGATCGCCCAGCCGATCACGAAGCTGATCGGCACGAGCGCCACGATCCCGATGACCGAGATCAGATGGAGGTTGTCGAGCGTCGCGTTGTTGATCAGGGCGGTCGCGTCGGTGACTGCCCGGTCGATCTCGATGACCGGCGACATGCCGAGGGCGATCAGGTCCGGGTCGGTGATGATCATCGTCGAGACGACCTGGGGCTGGCCAGCATCTGGCCGAGGGCCAGGTTGACCACGCCGATCAGGATGGCCGCGACGGCGAACAGGGCCAGCGAGTACTGGCCGGCGATCCGGAACCGGACCGAGCGGAGCCTGGCCGGCCAGGCGAATCCGGAACCCACCTCAGCAGGCCTCGAGCGAGGCGATAACCGACCCCGGTCACGGTCGCGATCGGCTGTGGTGCGCCGGGCCGCTCGAGCTTCCGGCGGAGGTTGCTGACGGTGACCCGGACGGTGTTCGAGAACGGGTCGGCCTGCTCGTCCCAGACGTGCTCGAGGAGCCGCTCAGGAGTCAGGACCTGACCCGGATGAAGCATCAGGTAGCGCAGCAGGGCGAATTCCTTGGGGGTCAGGTCGACCATCCGGCCATCGCGCCGGGCCTCATATCGGGCGGCGTCGAGCTCGAGCGAGCCGAGCCGGATGAGGGCCCCGGGATTGATCGAGTCGCGCCGGACGAGGGCCCGGATCCGGGCGCTCAGCTCGGAGAAGCTGTAGGGCTTGGCCAGATAGTCGTCGGCCCCATCGTCGAGGCCGCCGATCCGGTCATCCAGCCCGTTCCGGGCGGTCAGCATCAGGATCCGGGGCGGCGGCTCGCCGGGCACCGCCGCCGTTCCGGCCCGGATCGCCCGGCAGAGCTCGCGGCCGTCGACATCGGGCAGACCGAGGTCGAGGCAGACCAGGTCGTAAGCGGTGGTTGTCAGATGCTCCAGGGCGGTGGCCCCGTCGGAGGCGAGGTCGACGGCATAGCCGTCGCGACGGAGCCCGACCCGCAGGGCGGCAGCCAGGTCAGGTTCATCTTCGACGATTAGCAGGCGCACGCAGCAAACTCCGGACATCGTTTTGGTCGATGTCCCGAGCCTAACCGGCGAAGGTTAAAACCCGGCTAAAGGCCGGCTCGATTGGCGAAACCGGCCGACGTTGCTCGGCGAACCCGCGAAACGGCCGCCCGAACGGCGGGAGTCCAGGTCGCGACTATTTCTTCTTGGCGACCTTCGAGCCTTTGCGCTTCGAGCCGCTGACGGCCGCCTGGGCCCCCAGGCCGGTCCCGACCGCGGCCGACCCGTCGGCCATCTCGGCGACGCCGGCCGCTGCGAGCGAGCGGGCCTCGGCCCTGGCCTGGTCGGCGAAGGCGAGCTCGGCCGCGCCGGTGGCGGCTCGGGCCGCGCCGGCCTCGGCCACGGCATCGGCGGCCCCGGCCAGGTCCTCCGCGACGGCGACCTCGCTCGCGCCCTCGGCGACCTCGGCCAGGCCGACGCTGGCCAGGCGATCGCGCAGGTCGTCCAGGCCATCGCTCAGGGCGGCCGCGGCCATTGCCCGACCGATCTCGTTCACGGCGAGCCCGCGGGCCTGGCGGCTCTTCTGGCGAAGGAATTCGCTCATGACCGGCATCCCGATCAGGCCGATCACGTCGGCAGCCACCAGGATCTGGCCGGACATCGAGGCCAGGACCATGCCCCGCTCAAGCTCGTCCACGCTCACCGCTCCGGCGAGCCGGGCGACCGCATTGACCTCGTCGGCCGCCTCGAGCGTCTCCATCCCGGTCGAAAGATCGGTGATCCCCTTGAGCCCGGCAAGGTCGCTCAGGTCGGCCAGGGAGGCCGCGTCGTCAAGCTCGTCCCGGCCACCGGTCAGGTCGGCTGCACCGGCCATGGCGGCCTCCTCGGCGAGGTCCGACTCCATCTCGGCGGCGTCGAGATCCGCGTCGCCCGCGGCGACCTCGGCGAGGCCCTCGTCGACCAGCTTGCCGGCATCCGCCCGGATCCTGTCGGCTTTCGTCGCCATCTCGCGTCTCCTGTTCTTGTGGTCGTGACTGCGGGGGCGGACAGTATGCTCGCCGGGCCGATTCCCGGGCACGCTCGGGGCCGGTCGTTGCCCGGGGATCACGATTCCACGAGATGCGCCCGTCGCCGGCGAGGTAGGGTTCGGACAGGCTGACTGTTCGGGCTAGCTGGGAGGCTTCCAGGCGTGATCACAGGCGACACCGAGCCGGGCCCGCTCGTCCCGGACTGGCTGACCCAGGCGACCGGCCTGGGCTGGCGCCTGCTCGTCATCGCCGCATTCGGGGTTGTCGTGCTGGCCGCGGCGACCGTCCTGAGCACCGTCGTCGGCTCGGTCATCCTGGGGGTCGCGGCCACGGCGGCCTTCGACCCGTTGGCCGAGCGCCTGCGCAGCCAGGGCCGGTCGCCCGTCGCGACGGCCGGGATCGTGACCCTGGCCGTGGGCGGCCTGGCGGCGGCCGTGATCGCGCTCGTCGCCGTGGCCTTCGTGCCGGCGACGCTCTCGCTCCTCCACGCCCTGAACACCGGCCTGACCGACCTCCAGAAGGCCCTCGAGTCGGGCGACATCCCGGCGCCCGCCGCGGCCCTGATCAGCGACACGACGACCGCGATCACGAACTGGCTGTCGTCCACGGCCTCGAGCGTCGCCGGCTCACTGGCCACGGTCTTCACGGTGATCCTGCTGGCCTTCTTCCTCGTGTTCTTCCTGGTGACCGACCTGGACCGAGCCGTCGACTGGACGCTCCAGGCCGCAGCCCCCTCCCAGCGGGCGACGATCAAGGAGGGAGTCGTAACCGCGCGAGCCCGGCTCGGCCGATCGCTCCGCCAGACGGCCCTGAGCGCAACCGTGTTGGGGATCGTCGCCCTGCTCATCTCCCTCGTCCTGAACCTGCCGGCGCCCCTGGCCCTTGCGGTGGTCGTCTTCGCCGGCGGATTCATTCCCCTGCTTGGGCCGGTCGCCGCGATCGCCGGTCTCGGCCTGGTCGCCCTGGGCAGTGCCGGAGGAGTGGCCGCAATCGCGACCGTCGCCCTCCTCGCCGCCACCGCGGCCTTCCTGCCCCGGATCCTCGGTCCCAGGCGCTGGACGGGCAACGGGCTCCACCCGGCCGTGATCCTGGTTGCCCTGGCGGTGGGCGGCCTGGTCGGCGGGATGCTCGGCCTGATCCTGGCGGTGCCGGTGGTCATCGTCGTCCTGGCCCTCGGCCCGGCGGTCGTGGCCAGCCTGAACGGCAGTCCGGCGCTCGGACCCAGCCGGGGGATCGTGCCCCGCTGGCTCGATCGCCTGGCCCAGTGGAGCTGGCGGCTGCTGGTGGTGTTCGCCGCGATCGCCCTCGGCCTGTTCCTCCTCGGACAGATCCCCCTGATCGTGATTCCCCTGGTCCTGGCGGCCGTGGCGGCCGCCACGATGGCCCCCGGCGTGGCCATCCTGACCAGGAAGGGGCTATCGTCGACCAGGGCCTCCCTGGTGATGACCGTGGGCGGCTTCGGGGCGATCGTGATCATCCTCGTGCTGACCCTGGCCTCGATGGCCGGCCCGGTCGACCAGATCGTGGCGAATGCCGGGATCGGGGCGGGCAAGCTCGATGGCTGGGCCAATTCCGGCCAGAGCCTGGCCTCGATCGTGGCCGCGATCGCGCCGACCATCGCCCAGGCCGCGGCCACGATCCTGAAGGGCCTGGCCGCGCTGGGGATCGCGATTGTCCTCGGAGCGATCCTGACCTTCTTCCTGCTCCGGGACGGCCGGCGCGGCCTGGAGGCCGTCACGAGTCCCCTGGTGAAATGGCGCCGCGACGAGGTCGAAGGGGCGGCCGGGCGGGCGACCGGCGTGCTGGGCGCGTACATGCTGGGGACGGGCGTCATCTCGGCCTTTGGCGGCCTGACCCAGGCCATCATCATGGTCATCCTCGGCCTGCCGCTCGCGGGGCCGCTGGGTGTCCTGGCCTTCTTCGGCGGGTTCATCCCCTACTTCGGGCCGTTCGTGGCGACGATGCTCGGGTTCCTGGTTGCCGTCGCGGTCGGCACACCCCAGGACGTCCTGATCATGTTCATCTTCACGATCGTGTTCAACATCGTCCAGGGCAACATCGTTGCCCCGCTCGTCTACTCGCGGGCCGTCAGCATCCATCCCGCTCTCGTCCTGCTGGCGATCCCGGCCGGGGGGCGCCATCGCCGGGATCGCCGGGATGTTCCTGGCCGTGCCAATGCTCGGCGTGCTGGCCACCACCTGGCGGACGGTGCTCGACGTGTTCGGCAGTCAGCCATCCGGACGAGCGACGACCGGGACCACCGAGGCGGAATCAACCGGGTACGATGCGGCGATCCAGCCGAACGTGGCCACCTGAGCCTGGACTGTCCCATTCGATGACTTCTACCGACTCCCTCGAACCCCCGGTCGACGACACGGCCCCGGGCAGCGACCCGGCCTCCGCGGCGGCGCCGCCAAACCGCCGGTCGGCCCTGATCCGGTCCGGCCTGATCGTGGCCGTCCTGTTCGTCGTCTTCGTGATCATCCTGCCCCGGTACATCGACTACAGCGACGTCCTCGAGGCATTCCAGGGCCTCAGCCTCCAGCAGATCCTGGAGATCACCGGGCTGGGCATCGTGGCCTGGATCGTGAGCGGGCTCGTCTTCAGCGCACTGATCGAAGGCCTGTCGATCGTGCGCGGGACGATGTCCTGGCTGATCCTCTCGGGAATCGGGGCCAGCGTCCCGTTCGGTCCCTGGAACATGGGCGTCCTGTGGGTCGTCGTCCGGGGCTGGGGCGAGAGCAATACCGCGGCGACCTCGGGGATCGCCCTGTACGGGGTGGTCAACGAGCTGAGCCGGCTGTTCCTGCCCTTCCTGGGGATCATCGTGCTCGTCGTGTCGGGTGACCTGGCAGGAACCAGCAACTCGGGCGCGGTCTGGGCGATCGCGATCCTCAGCTCGATCGCCTTCGTGGTGGTCACCGGCCTGATCATCGGGATCGTCCGGTCGGACCGGATCGCCGACGGCCTGGGCCACACGGGTCAGCGTCTCGCCGAAGGGATCATCCACCGCCTGGGCCGGAGCGGCAGCCCGAATATCGACGGCGCGATCCATCGCTTCCGGGACCAGCTCGGGGTCGTCATCCAGCGGCGTGGGCTGGCCGCGCTGATCGCCAGCATCGCCTCGCAATTCGCCTGGATCCTCGTCCTGATCGTGGCCATGCGGATGTGCGGAGTCACCGAGAGCGAGCTCCCGGCGGCCGAGATTTTCGCCGTCTATGGGTTGGTCATGGTGATCACGATCCTGCCCCTCTCGCCGGGAGGAGCGGGGGTCCCGGAGCTCCTGTTCATCTCGGCCTTCTCCGACCCTCGCCGGCTCGAGCAACGAGGCGGCGATCACGGCCGGGGTCTTCCTGTACCGGCTGTACTTCTGGTTCGTGCCGATCCCGCTGGCCTGGATCCTGCTCAAGGTGGCCCGCCGCGGCAAGTCCACCCTGCCCACAACCGGCGAGCTGCGCGATTACGCCAAAGGGGATGCATGAAATCCAGACTTCTCGGCCTGGCGGCCCTCGGGGGCGCCTTCATCGTGTTCAAGCGGACGTACGCCGGTCGGCGGGTGGCCTACCCGTCCGGGCCACTGGCGCTCAAGGCCGAGGACGCCCAGGCCTACGCCGAGACCGTGGCCGGCCGGAACCGGCCTGAGAAGCGCGACCTGGCGATCGAGTTCGCCCCGTCCAGGGCGACCCACGTCGAGCCGCTCCTCCACGGCACGGCCTACTTCCCCCGGATGCTGGCCGACATCGCCGCGGCCGGTTCCTCGATCCATCTCCTGATGTACGGCTTCCAGCCGGGCGAGGTGGGAACCGAGTTCCGGGACGCCCTCGTGGCCAAGGCCGAGGCGGGGGTCGAGGTCCGGCTGTGCGTCGACGAGATCGGCAGCGCGGTCCACCTCGGCTCGAAGGAGCTCTACCGGGACCTGGCTGCGGCCGGGATCCAGATCGTGGTCAACCAGGGGCTCTTCCTCGACGTCGAGGGCGAGCTCGGCGGAGCCCATTCGATCGACTGGCGGCTGGACGACTTCATGCACTTCGACCACCGCAAGATGCTGATCGTGGACGGGCGAGTGGCGTACGTCGGCGGGACCGGGATCGAGGACCACTACAACGACGAGCGCTTCTACGACGTCATGGTCCGGATGGAGGGTCCGGTCGTGGCCCAGCTCCAGGCCCTGTTCCTGGCCAGCTTCCGGCTTCATGACGGGCCGCTGCCGAAGGGCGAGGGCGCCCTGGCCCATCTCTTCCCGGCCGTCGACGACCCCTCAGCGGGCGTGCCGGCGACGGTCCTGGCCAATGTTCCGGGCGAGGGCCACCACCCGATCAGCGACGCGATCGAGGCGTCGCTCGACGACGCCCGCGAGACGATCGACATCGTCAACCCGTATGTCGCGGACCACGCGATCCTGAGCCGCCTCGAGGCGGCCGCCGACCGCGGGGTCAGCATCCGGATCATCGTCCCGGGCAAGCCCACCCCGCCCTACCCGGCGGCGGCCTTCCGCAACCACTACGAGCGCCTCCTGTCGGCGGGGGCGACGATCCTGCTCCATCCGGCAATGGCCCACGCCAAGGTCATCCGGGTCGACGAACGGGTCCTCGTCGGCGGCTGCAATCTCGACGGCCTGAGCCTGTACCGGAACATGGAGCTGAACGTCCTGTTCGAGGACGCGGCCACGGTCGAGGCGTTCGAACGCGAGATCCTCGAACCGCTCGCCTCGGTCTCGACCCCGGCCGTGGTCCCGACCGAGCCGAAGGAGCGCGCCTGGAACGCCGCGATGGACGCAATCGCGCGATTCCTGTAGGCCCCACCCTGGACGACCTGCCGGGCCTGACCGCGGCGGAGGTCGCAGAGCGGACGGCCCGCGGTGCGACGAACGCGTTCCGCCCGTCGACCGGGCGCTCCACGACGGACATCCTTCGCGAGAACTTCCTCACCCCGTTCAACATCACCCTCGTCTCGCTCCTCGGGGCCCTGCTCGTCCTGGGCCAGGTCGGCGACTCGTTCCTGTCGGGCGGGGCGGTCGCGCTCAACCTCATCGTGTCGCTCGTCCAGGAGTTCCGGGCGAAGCGGACGATGGACCGTCTGGCCCGGCAAGCGGTCGGCACGGTCCGGGTCCGGCGGGCCGGCGCGACGATCGAGATCCCACCCGAGGCCGTCGTCCTCGACGACGTGATCGACGCCCGCCCGGGCGACCGGGTCCCGGTCGACGGTCCGCTCCTGGCCGCCGATGCGCTCGAGGTCGACGAAAGCCTGATCACGGGCGAATCGGATCTCGTCCCGAAACATGGCGGCGACCGGCTCACCTCGGGCTCGTTCGTGGTGGCCGGCCGGGGCTTCCTGCGGGCCGAGCAGATCGGAGCCGACTCCTTCGTCAACCGGCTGGGCGCCACGGCCTCGGGCTACCAGGCCTCGCTCACCCCGGTCCAGCGCTCGCTCAATGCGATCGTCGAGATCTCGGTCCTGCTGATGGCGATCTTCGGGCCGCTCGTCTTCGTCCAGGGCTATGTCGGAGGCGTGGGCCTGCCCGACCAGCTTCGCAACGCGGTCGTGATCGTGACCACGTTCGTCCCCCAGGGCCTCGTCCTGGCGACAACCCTGGCGCTCAGCTACGGGGCGATCCGGATCGGCCTGCGGCACGCCCTGATCCAGCGGATCAACGCCGTCGAATCGATGGGCAACGTGACCGTCCTGTGCTTCGACAAGACCGGCACGCTCACCCGCAACGAGCTGTCGGTCGACGACATCGTCGTCGTCGACGGCAGTCTCGAAGCCGACGCCCGAGCCAGCCTGGCCCGCTACATCGGCCACCTGGCCGTCGAGAATCCGACCGCGGCGGCGATCGGCAACGCCGTCGGCCGCTCCACGATCGGGCCGGCCAAGGGGGTCGAGACATCCTTCAGCTCGGCCCGCAAATGGGGCGCGATCACCTTCGCCGACGGCCAGTCATTCGTGCTCGGCGCACCCGAGATCGTCGTCTCCGAGGAGGCCGTCCGGGAACAGGCGGCAAGGCTCGCCTCGGGCGGCTCGCGGGTGATCGCCTTTGCCTCGAGCAGCTCGTCGAGCGGGACGGCCGGAGCTGAAGGCAGCCGCCGGGCAGCCGTCCGGCGTCCTGCCCGCCGGCCTGGGCACGGTCGCCCTGATCGTCCTGGGCGACGCGGTCCGGTCCGACGTCGGCACGACCCTGGCCGGGCTGGCGGCCCGCGGCCTGCGCCTGTGCGTCATCTCGGGCGACAGCCTGGAGACGGTCCTGGCCGTCTGCCGGGAGACCGGCCTGCGGGTGACCGGCCAGCTGACCGGGCCCGAGCTTGACGGACTGGCCGACCCGGAGTTCGCCGCGGCCGTCGCCCGGACGAACGTCTTTGCCCGGATCTCGCCCGAGACGAAACGCCGGATCGCCCGGACCCTCTCGGACCAGGGCAACTACGTGGCGATGGTCGGGGATGGAGTGAACGACGTGCCGGCCCTCAAGGAAGCGCGGCTGGGCATCGCCATGGGCAACGGGGCCCAGATGGCCCGGGACGTGTCGGACATCGTCCTCCTCGACAACAACCTGGGAACCCTCGCCGGGGCCCTCGACGAAGGCGCCACGACGACCCAGAAGGTCTACGGCTCCACCCGGATCCTGCTGGCCAAGAACGTCTACCTGATCCTGGCCGTCATCTTCATCGGCTTCATGGCCCTGCCATTTCCCGGCCAGGTCCGCCAGCTCTCGTGGGTCACCACGGTCACGACCGCGGTGCCCACGTTCCTGCTCGCCCTGGGCTACCTTCGGCCGGAGCCAATGCCCGACTTCCGGCGCCACGTGATCGGGCCGGTGATCATCTCCGGCTTGATCGGCTCGCTCGCCCTGAGCGCGGCTTACGCCGGCGCCTACTTCGCGGCGGGGAACAACGAAGGCGTCGCCCGGACGGCCCTGTCGCTGATGGTCCTCGGCTACGGGACGCTCGTGATGTGGGACGTGATGGGCGTCCAGCCCTTCGAGCCGCGCTCGTTCGCCCGCCACCCGTTCGCCACGCTCGTCGGCCTGGCGATCGCGCTGGTCGGGGTGGCCGTGCCCCTGGCCGCGCCGGACTTCTTCCGGCTCGAGCCGATGCCGCCCGAGGTCCTGGCCGGCCTGGCCCTCGGCTTCGTGCTGGTGGCCTTCGTCTACTGGCGCTCGACGTTCGCCCACCCGCGCCTGCTCGAGCCGATCCGGGTCCTCGTCCGGGGAGGCCGAGACTAGGACCCGGATCGCGACCAGGGGTCAGCCCGCGGCGGGCTTGCTCGGCGGTGCTGCCCCGGCTCCCGAGTCGGCCGCCGCGGCCGCCTCCTCGATCGCCTTCGCCGTCGCCTCGTCGACCGGCACGGTATCGACCTTCTCGGCCGACTTCATCTTCGCCTCGACCTCGGGGGCCTCGAGCGCGGTCACCAGGGCCAGGATCCCGGATGTGCCCGGGGTGATCGTGCCCGACAGGGCGTGCTCGACGTCAAGGCGGCGAGCGAGGTTGCGGGCCTTGCCGGCGGCCATCCCGGCGACGCCCAGGGTGGCCGCGCCGGCGATGATCGTGGCGGGCAGGAAGATCCCGGCGACGATCCCGCCGACGATCCCCCACTTCAGGCCGGTCCGGGTGCTGTGGTCGGTCATCTTGACGATCCGCAGCCGACCGTCGGGATCGGCCTTGACCACCAGCACGCCGTCGATATGGATCGACCCGGCCAGCTCGGTCTGGACGAGGTCCTGGTAGACGAGGGTGGCCGCCTGCTCGCTCGCGAAGCGGGCCACGACCAGGGCATGATCGCCCTGGACGGCGACGCCGGCCTCGGCCAGGACGCCTCGCTCGTCGGACAGCTGGGCCGCGGCGACGATCGTGTCGGGCTCGTCGGGAGAGGCGGTCTGGTCGTTTGCGCCGGCGGGATTCTTGTCGTCGGTCATCACAGGTCTCCTGGGCAGTTCCGGGGGTCGAGAACACGGGGCTGTCGCGACGAAATTCGCCTTGACCGTGAACGCCGAACCGACGCCAGGATCGTAGACCCGGTGCTTCCGTTGCGCTACCATTCTACGTCCCATCGGAACACGCGGCCGAGCCCTCGGGTGCCGTGCCGATGGCCGTACGCCGGCCTACCAGATGATCCGGACCGGCGACGCTGTGGACCCGTATTGAGGAGCCTCAAGTGGAACTTGGTCCGGTCGAGTACGCCATGATCGTGTTTCCGGGAAACGAGTTCAACGGCGACGTTGCGCCGGCCCTCCAGGAGCTGACTGACAACGGAACGATCCGGGTGATCGACCTTGCCTTCGTCAGCAAGGACACCGACGGCGAGACATTCGCGATGGAGGCGTCCGAGCTCGCCCCCGACGTCCAGGCCGTGTGGCAGGCCGCCGGGATCGAGCCGACCGGTGGCCTCCTGAACGATGACGAGCTGCAGGCGGCCGCCGACGGCCTCGAGCCGAACACGTCGGCCGCCCTGCTCGTCTGGGAGGACCTCTGGGCGGCCCGCTTTGCCACGGCCTGCCGTGACTCGGGCGGCGTCCTGATCGAGCGGCGGACGATCCCCCACGAGCTTGCCCAGGGAGCCCATGACTACGCGGTTTCGGCCGGTGCCGATGCCCTGGCCGAGTCCAACAGCTAAGGAGCGTTCCCGATGATGCGACGACGACGAGGTCCCGGTCTGCTTGGGGTGGTCGCGGTCAGCGCCGTGACCTCATCCGTGGTTGGTGGCCATCAGCAGAAGGTCGCGGCGGAGCAGGCGGCCTCAGCCGATGCGGCCCAGCAGCAGGCCTACGCGCAAGGTGCCGCGGCGGCCCAGGACCAGGCGGCGGCCCAGGCCGCGATGCAGGCCCAGCAGCAGCAGATGGCCCAGATGCAGGCCCAGATGGCCGCGATGCAGGCCGCCCAGACCGCACCCGCGGCTCCGGCTGCGCCGGCCGCCGGGGCGGCCCCGGACATGGCCGCCCAGCTCCAGCAGTTCGCCGACCTCAAGGCGGCCGGACTGATCACCGAGGAAGAGTTCGAAGCCAAGAAGCGCCAGCTCCTCGGCCTCTGAGGGTCCTCCGAGCCGGGTCGCTCCCGGCTCAGCCCGATTCCGGCTCGCCGCCTGCGGTCGCCTCGGGCGATCGCAGGTCGGGCGGCGGGCCCATGAACTCGATCGCCGCATGCCAGGTCGCCGCGACCACGCCCATGATCGGGACGACCAGGAACATCCCCAGGATTTCGCCGAGCGCGTTCCCGGCCGGGATCGCCAGGAGGATGATCGCCGGGTGGATGTTGACGGCCTTGCTGAAGACCAGGGGTTGGACCACGTTGCCCTGGACGATGTTGAAGACGATCGTGAAGATCAGCATGATCCCGATCGCCAGCGGGTTGCCGGTCGTGATCGTCAGGACCAGGGCCAGGAGCGTCGTGAGCATTGAGCCGATGTACGGGATGTAGCCCGAGAAGACCGACAGGACGAACACGGGCAGGGCCAGGGGTACGCCCAGGATCACCATCAGGACGAACTGGGTGAACGCCCCGAAGACCGACACGACGCCGGTCGCGATCACGTAACCGCCCAGGACGCTGACGGCCTTGCCGGCCGCCTGGTCGGCGACCTCCCGGCGCCAGGGGGCCAGGGTCGCGGTCACGGCGGCCCAGCCTTCGCGCCCGTCCCGCAGGGCGACGAAGGTCAGGATGATCCCGACGCCCATCATGATCGACAAGGCGGCCAGGCCGGCCGTCAGCGACAGCACGAGCGAGGCGATGTTCACGCTGACGCTGTCGATGAACCCGGCCAGCGTCCCGCCCAGGCCGCCAAGTGCGTCATTGGCCTGGTTCGCCCCGTCCGAGACCTTGTCGACGAGGCCGGCCGCGTTGCCGACCAGGACGGCCACGGCGACGACGCTCAAGCCGATCACGGCGCCGGTCAGGACGGCCGTCGAAACGGCCGCGGCAAGCGGTCGGCTCCAGCCGCGTCGAACCAGACCGGCAACGGCCGGGACAAGCGCCGGAGCGAGCACGGCGGCCATGATCAGGGGCACGAGCAGCATCGGGATCAGGAGCAGGGGCGCGATCAGGATGAGGGCCAGGGCCATCGCCACGAGCAATCGCCAGGCCCAGGCGGAGTAGTGCTCCAGCCAGGGCGGCACGAGCTGACCCGAGGCCACGGCCAGGCTCGGCCGGATCCGGCGCTGGGCGGTCAGGGCCGCCAGTCCGCTCAGGAGGGCGACGACCATCGGGCCGGCCAGGATCAGTCCGAGGAGCCCGGCGAGGTAGGCGCCGACGAGCATCCCGACGAGCAGGATCGCCGGGTTCACGTGGGTCGGGTTCGGCCGGGCCGGTCCGTCATGGAGCCAGCGCGAGATCGCCCGCTCGAGCAGGAAATTGATGACCACGATCGCGGCCAGGACGAGGACGGCGGCGGACGACCCGGTTGAGGCGATGACGGCGACGAAGATCAGGCCACCGGCCACGACCGCGCCGAGGTAGGGGATGAAGCCGCTCACGAAGACGAAGGTGGCCAGGGCCAGGGCCAGCGGAACCCCAGCAGGGCCAGGGCGATTCCCGCCACCAGGCCGCGGATCGCGGCCACGAAGGCCAGCCGGCGGAGGTAGGTCCCGACGTGCTCGACCGCCGCCGTCCCGACCGCGGTCGCGGTGGCCTGGTCCGGGTCACTCAGGCCGTGGATCAGCCAGGGCCACCAGCCGGTGTCGCTGGCCAGCAGGTAGAAGGTCGTGAACCCCCCGAACAGGAGGATCGTGAAGACGCTCGACACCCGGGTCACGATCGCCCCGGCGTTCGCGGTCAGCCAGGTCGTCGTCGCCTCTCCGATGTTCTTGATCGCGTCGACGATCTGGGGCGGCACGCCGCCGCTCGCCTCCTGCTGGTCGAGCTCGGCCAGCCCCGTCTTGATCGCGCTGACGACTTCCGGTCCGTAGCGCACGAAGACCGCAGCGGCGATGCCCAGGATCAGGACGATCGTGCCGAACACGATCAGGGTCCCGACCCCCGCCGCCTTGGCGGCGCCCCAACCGCGCTGGCGCAGACGTCGCAGGAGCGGCATGACCGAGATGGAGGCGATCCCGGCCACGATGATCGAAGCGGTCACATCGCCGACCGTGAAGGCGATCCAGCCAAGGACGAGGCCCAGGGCGAGGATCACCAGGAGCCGCCAGCTGATCGCCCCGAGGGAGGCCAGCCAGAACGGGACGTTCCGTCCCAAGTCCCGATCAGAACCCGTCATCGCCCGGGGCTCCTCGTCGTGATCGCCCGCAGCCGGGCCCGCGCTAGTCTGCATCATCGACGGGGCGGTCCACCGGTCGTTCGGTCCGTTCGCGCGCCAGTCAGGGCAAGGTCGCCAGCCAGGACTGGGCATCGCGATAGGCGGCCCGACTCGACTCGCCGAGGACCGGGTCGGCCAGGAAGACGCGCACGTTGTCCTTCGGATCGAGCCGGCCGGTCCGGCGCAGCTGGCCGACGAGGGTCGGATCCAGGCCCGAAAGGTAGAGCCGCCCACCCGCCCCCTCGAGCCGCCCGGCGTAGTCGGACAGGACCACGACCGAGGTGGAGCCGAGATCGGTCCGGCCCCGCAGGCGGATGATCACGACTGGGGCCTCGACGCCGCTTGGGTCGGGCAGCTGGGCCTGGAGCGTCCGGGCGCCGGCGTAGTACAGGCTGCCGTAGACATCGAGGACGGTGATGTGGCGGTTGACGAGCCGAGCCCGGCCGGGCCGCTCGACCAGGTGGCCGTCGTCACGCAGCTCGAGCTCGACGACCCGCAGGTCGAGGGCCTCGCGGTTCAGCTGGAGGATGATCGAGAGCGCCACTCCGACGAAGACCGCCTCGGCCACCGGCAGGAGGAGGGTCGCCAGGAAGGTCGAGACGAAGGCGATCTGGGAGACCGGCCCGGTCCGCAGGATCGTCAGGACCGCCTGCGGGCGGAGCGACCCGAGGGCAGCCACGATCAGGATCGCCGAGAGCGTCGGCTCGGCGACCTGGCCGACCAGCCCGCCCAGGGCGAGCAGGATCACGAGCAACCACAGTCCCGAGAAGACCGCCGCCCAGCGGGTCCGGGCGCCGGAGCTCACGTTGAGGGCGGTCATCCCGACCGACCCGCCCACAGGTTGCCCGCCAAACAGGCCGGAGGCGAGGTTGCCGATCCCCTGGGCAATGAAGTCCTGGTTCGCGCTCGAGGGTTCGTCGGCCAGGTTTGGGGCAGATTCGGCGACTCCGGCCCCCTGGACGAGGACGATCGCGGCGACGGCCAGTCCGCCGGTGATCAGGCTCAGGGAGATCGCGCTCAGGTCCGGCAGCTGGGGCAGAGGCAGGCCACTCGGAATCGCCCCGATGTCCGAGACCCTGGCGACCTCGGCCCCGGTCAGGCTGACCGCGAGGGTCGGCAGGACGATCGCCAGGAGCGAGGCGACGATCGAGTGCCGGGAGGCTGAGATGACGACCATCAGGAGGATCGCGAACAGTCCGACGAAGAGCGAGGCGGGCTCGATCCGGCCCGGATTGGTCAGGACGTCGAAGGCCTTGGCCAGCGACGTCGGGCCGACCGCGGCAGCCCCGGTCAGGTTGGGGATCTGGCCGAGGAAGATGTTGATCGCCACCCCGGTCAGGAAGCCGGTCATGACCGAGTTCGAAACAAACCGGGTGTAGCGGCCCAGCTTCAGGATCCCTGCCCCGACGATCAGCGCTCCCGCGATCAGGCTCAGCAGGACCATCGCGGCGGGCCGTTCGCCAGGGGCGATCGGGGCCAGGGCGGAGCCCGCGGCGAGGGCCGCCGCGCTCGTCGTGGTCACGATCATCCGCTCGGTGCTCGTCGTCAGCCCGCCGGCCAGCCGGCCGGTGAAGCTGGCGTACAGGCCCAGGACGGGGTTGACCCCGACCAGGATCGCGCTGGCCATTCCGTCCGGCACGCTGGCGATCCCGCCCGACAGGCCGGCCATCGCCTCGGGCAGGATCAGCTCGCGGGCCGGCAGGCTGGCTCGGAGACCGCCGATCAGGCCCTGACCGGTCACGGATCGCTTCGGGCTGTCGGCCACCGGGCGAGTCTGACGCGGCCGTCCGACCGGTGCAACCCGAGATGAGCGCATCCGGGCCGGCCCGGATCGCTAGGATTGGCGATTGGCGCAGGCCGAAGGCGATCGGCCCGGCTCGTCCACAGGAGGAGGTGGATCTTGGCCACTCAGGCCCCAAGCCATCGTCGCGGGGCGCCGATGTTCTTCGGCGGGATCCTGCCGATCAACCCGGCTCTGGTCAGCACCGATGTCATCGCCGGGGCGACCCTCGCCGCGCTGGCGATCCCCGAGGTGATGGGCTACACGAAGATCGCCGGGATGCCGGTGATCACCGGCCTGTACACGATCGTCCTGCCGATCATTGCCTTCGCGATCTTCGGCTCCTCGCGCCACCTCGTTGTCGGCGCGGACTCGGCGACTGCCGCGATCATGGCCACCGGGCTGGCCGCCACGGCGGCTGCGGCCGGCTCGCCGGAATACGTCCAGCTCGCTTCGCTGACCGCCCTGATGTGCGCCGGCCTGCTCATCGTGGCCCGCCTGCTCAAGCTCGGCTTCATTGCCAACTTCCTGTCCCGGAGCGTCCTGATCGGATTCCTCACGGGAGTCGGGATCCAGGTGGCCATGGGCCAGGTCGGAGGCATGTTCGGGATCCCGGGCCAGTCCGGCGGCACGCTCGAGAAGTTCGCCGAGACGCTCCAGCTCATCCCGACCTCGACCAGCACCGCCACCCTGGCCGTCTCGGTCGCCGTCCTGGTGATCATCCTGGGCCTGGGCAAGGTCAACAAGAAGATCCCCGGGGCCCTGCTCGCGGTCGTCGGCACGATCGCGGCGAGCTATGTCCTCGACCTCCAGGCGAAGGGCGTGTCGGTCCTCGGGACGGTGCCCGGTGGCCTGCCATCGCTCAGCCTGCCGACGTCGGTCGCCACCACGGCCAACCTCGAGATCCTTCTGCCGACGGTCATCTCCCTGGTCGTCGTGATCCTGGCCCAAAGTGCGGCGACATCGCGGGCCTATGCCATGAAGTACGGCGATAGCTTCGAGGAAAACGTCGACCTGGTCGGGCTGGGCCTGGCCAATGCCGCCGCGGGGATCACCGGCACCTTCGTCGTGAACGGCAGCCCGACCAAGACCGAGATGGTCGACAGCGCCGGCGGGCGGACCCAGGTCTCGCAGCTGACGGCGGCCGCGATCGTCGTCGTCGTCCTGATCTTCCTGACCGGTCCCCTGGCCTACATGCCCAACGCGGTCCTGGCCACGGTGGTCTTCATCATCGGCCTGCGCCTGATCGACTACCGGGGCATGAACGACATCCTCAAGGTCCGCCAGGGCGAATTCGCGGTTGCCGCGATCACGGCCGCCACGGTCGTCGTGGCCGGAGTCGAGCAGGGCATCATCCTGGCGATGTTCCTGTCGATCCTCGAGCATATCTACCACTCGTACCGGCCCCACGACACGCTCGTTGTCCGCGACGGTCGAGGCGAGCTTCGGAGCGCGGCGGTCGGCCTGCCCGGCTCGCCCGCCGAGGAGAGTCGAGCCGGGCATGGTCCTCTACCGCTTCGGGTCGGGCCTGTACTACGCCAACGGGACCCGCTTCACGACCGAGATCATGGATATCGCCGAGGACGCCAATCCGCCGCTCAAGTGGCTTGGCCTGGTCGGCTCGGCGATCGGTGACATCGACTACTCGGGCGCCGATTCACTCCGAGTCGTCCAGCAGGAGCTGTCCACCAAGGGCACGACCCTCGTCCTGATCGATACCAGCGACGCGGTTCGGAAGCTGCTCGATGCCTACGGCCTGACCGAGCGGATCGGCCCGGCCAACTTCCACAGCTCGATCCAGGACGCCCTCGAGGCGTACCGGAAGGCAACTGCCACGGCGACCTGATCGGACCGGCTCCGGCCGGTCCGGCCGGAGCCGCCGCTTAACGCCGGTTCAATCGGCCAACTCGAACCGGTCTCCCGGGTTGAGCATCGGGATGACGACTTCCGGGGCGAGGCGCTCGGCCGCGGCCTGGAACCGCCGGCCCGGCTCGCTGAAGCGGTCGGGCCGGACGAAGCGCATGCCGACGGGCCAGAGCGTGCCCCAATGGATCGCGATCGCCGTCTTCGGCCGGATCAATGTCAGGGCCTGGGCGGCTCGATCGGGATCCATGTGGCCGCCCCGCAGGTTCGGGCCCCAGCCCCCGACCGGCAGCAGGGCCAGGTCGATCGTCGAGGCCAGGGCGGCCATCTCGGGGTAGAGGTCGGTGTCGCCCGCGAAGTAGATCGAGGGCTGGCCGCTGATCCGGTAGCCCAGGGCCGGCGGGCCGCTGCCGACCGGGACGCGCCGGCCATCATGGACCGCCGGAACCGCCTCGAAGGTCACCCCGCGGATCTCGACCGCCTCGCCGGCGCTCAGCTCGGTCACCTGGCGAAAGCCGTTTCCCCGGAGCAGGCCACCCACCCCGGCCGGCACGATCAGCTGGACCGAGCCGGGCAGGGCCCGCAGCGAGGGCAGGTCAAGGTGGTCGTGGTGCTGGTGCGAGATCAGGACGACGTCGACCGCGTCGGTCTCGATCGGGACGAGTGGGCCGCGGCGCTGGATCGGTCCGATCTTCGGGCCGAGGACCGGGTCGGTCAGGATGTTCAGCGTGCCGGTCTCGATCAGGACCGTGGCGTGGCCGACCCAGGTGAGCTGCCGCATCCACAAACGATACTGCCCAGGGGTATCCGGCTGTATACTACCGGGGAGTATGAGCCTTCCCGTCTCGGCGCAGCCCGGCGCCGGCCTGATCGAGATCATCCTGCCGATCGAGGGGATGACCTGCGCCTCGTGCGTCAATCGGATCGAGCGGTTCCTGAACCGGACCGAGGGAGTCGCCCAGGCCAACGTCAACCTGGCCACCGAGCGGGCAACTGTCCAGCTCGACCCGAGCCTGGCGGGACGCGCCGAGCTGGTCTCGGCGATCGAGGCGGCCGGCTACGACGTTCGGCCCGAGGCCCGGCCGTCGGTCGCCCTCGAGCTCGACCCGGACCAGGCGATCCGGCGGGCGGAGCGCCGGATCCTGCTGATCCAGGCCCTGGTCTCGATCGGCGTGGCCGCCGGCCTGATGCTCCTGACCCTGTGGCCCCAGTCGACGATCGCGATGACCACGATCAACTGGATCGCCCTCGTCCCGGCAACGATCGTCCAGCTGTGGGCCGGCCGCCGGTTCCATGTCGCCGCGATCCGGGCCGCCCGCCATCGGACGACAAACATGGACACGCTCGTGTCGGTCGGCACGAGCGCAGCCTGGGCGTACAGCGTCTTCGTCACCCTCTTTCCGGGCGTCGTCGAACGGGCCGGCCTCCAGCCCGAGACCTACTTCGACAGCTCCTCGATCATCATCGGACTGGTCCTCCTCGGCCGCTGGTTGGAGGCCCGCGCCCGGGACCAGACAAGCGGGGCGATCCGCCGCCTGATCGGCCTCCAGCCGGCCACGGCCCGGCGGCTCGAGGGCGGGCCGGCCGAGATCCGGGAAGTTGACGTGCCACTGGCCGAGGTCCTGGCCGGCGACCTCCTGCGGGTCCGACCGGGCGAGCGGATCCCGGTCGACGGGATCGTGGTCGAGGGCCGAACGGCGGTGAACGAGGCAATGCTGACCGGCGAACCCCTGCCCGTTGACAAGGCGGCCGGTGATCAGCTGATCGGGGCGACCCTGAACACGGGTGGCACGGTCGTGATGCGGGCCATCCGGGTCGGCCGCGAGACCGTCCTCGCCCAGATCGTCGAGATGGTCCAGCGAGCGCAGGGCACGAAGGCCCCGATCCAGCGCCTCGCCGATCGGGTCAGCGAGGTGTTCGTGCCGTTCGTGCTGGTGGTCGCCGGCCTGACCTTTGTGATCTGGTACCTGGCCGGACCCGAGCCGCGGCTGACCCTCGCCCTGACCGCCTTCATCGCCGTGGTCGTGATCGCCTGCCCCTGCGCGATGGGCCTGGCCACCCCAACGGCCGTCCTGGTCGGAACCGGCCGGGCGGCCGAGGCGGGCATCCTGATCCGGACGGCCGCTGCCCTCGAACAGGCGGCCCGGGTGGACACGGTCGTGTTCGACAAGACGGGCACGCTGACCCTCGGCCGGCCCACGGTCGAGCAGATCCTGATCGAGCCGGGCTTCGAGCGCCGCCTGGTCCTCGACCTCGTCGCCTCGGCAGAGCGGGCCAGCGAGCATCCCCTGGCCGCTGCGATCGTGGCCGAAGGCCAGCTCGAGGAGCTGGGCTTCCAGCCGATCGAGCAATTCAGCGCGCACGCCGGCGGCGGGCTGGGCGGCGTGGTTGCCGGCCGGGCCGTGCTGGCCGGCAACGCCCGGTTGTTCGAGGAGCACGGGATCGTTCTGCCCGAGGGCGTCGCCGCCGATCGGACGAGCGTCCACGTGGCGATCAACGGCCGGCTCGCCGGCACGTTCCTGATCAACGACCCGATCCGGCCCGAGGCTCGAATGGCCGTCGCCCAGCTTCGCGCGGCGGGGATCGAGGTCTGGCTCGTGTCCGGCGACGCACCAGCGGTTGCCCGGGCGATCGGGTTCGAGGTCGGGATCGATCCCGACCGGATCCGGGGCGGGATGCTCCCCGGCGAAAAGGCGGCGATCGTGGCCGAGCTCCGGGCCCGCGGCCGGGTCGTGGCCATGGTCGGCGACGGGATCAACGATGCTCCGGCGCTGGCCCAGGCCGACCTTGGGGTGGCGATCGGAACCGGGGCCGACGTTGCGATCGAGGCATCGGACCTGACCCTGGTCGGGGCGAATCCCGCGCCTGGTTGCCTCGGCCCTTGGCCTGTCCCGGCAGACGACCACGGTGATCCGCCAGAACCTGTTCTGGGCGTTCGCCTACAACATCGTCCTGATCCCGGTCGCAATGGGCATCCTCTACCCGCCGTTCGGGATCCTGCTCAACCCCGCCTTCGCGGCGGGCGCGATGGCTCTCTCATCGGTGAGCGTCGTTCTGAACTCGCTCCGCCTTCGCCGGCTCGACCTTCACCTTCAGGCCGGCTGGCCGGCCGCGGTCGGGGGCTGACCGGTGAGCACGCCCGGGCGGACGCCCGACTCCGCCGCCGACGATCACGCTGGCCATCTCCACCCGCCCGCCGCGGTCGACCCGGTCTGCGGCATGACCGTCGATCCGGGAGTTGCCCTGGCCCGTGGCCTGCAGGCGACCGTGGGAGGCCTCGAATACTTCTTCTGTGGCCGCGGCTGCAGGCTCGACTTCGAAGAGGATCCAGGGCGCTATCTCGATCCCGGCTACGTCCCCTCGATGTAGCCAGGCCGGCCGGGGCGCCACGATCCGGAGGCCGCCAGGACCGATCGCGCCGCGGCGGCGCCGCTCCCGCTTTGTTCGTTTTCAATGTTGCCCGACCGGCCTGCGCGCACCACTTCGGCCTGCGCC
The DNA here is from genome assembly GCA_963697135.1 of uncultured Chloroflexia bacterium. Classification (GTDB taxonomy): domain Bacteria; phylum Chloroflexota; class Limnocylindria; order Limnocylindrales; family CSP1-4; genus Palsa-1033. The sequence continues at coordinate 83,115 of CAVOMZ010000021.1, forward strand.
GTTAGACTCACCCAATCGTCCGGTACCGGTCCGGTCCTAGCCCGGTGTCGGTCGGCAACGCCCAGCGATTCAGTGTGCGGTCGGATGGAGTTTGCGCCGTTGACCGCGGCGGCTACCGGACTAAAGTCCTAGGACCAGCGTCGCTGTATGGCGAACCGGATTTATTCATCCAGGAGCAAGAGTCAATGGCAACGTCTCGTTTTTCGAGGGCACTCATCGGACCGGCGATCGTCGGTCTCCTGCTCGTCACGGCCGGGGTTGTCTCGGCCCACAACCCGAATGCGTCGCTGTCCTGCAACAACGGCAGCCCCGTGCTCAACATCAACCTGACCCAGTACCAGTCGGCGTACACGAACACCGTGTCCGCCTCGATCGACGGAACGTCCGTCCTGGCCACGACGACCTTCGGCTCGAGCTTCTCCACGAGCATCGCCGCCGGCAGCCCGTACGTGGCCCACACGGCCCAGGTGATCGTCAAGGCCGGCGATGACCCGACCGGCTCGAAGGGTTGGAGCCGCACGATCAACCTGTCCAGCGAGGCCTGCCTGGCGCCGACCCCGACGCCCAAGTCGACCCCGACCCCGACCCCGAGCCCGGTTCCCACGCCGACGCCGACCCCCGTGGCGACGCCGACCGCGACCCCGGTTCCGACGCCCACCCCGACGCCGAGCCCGGTCGTGACCCCGACCCCCGTCCCGTCGGAAAACCCAACCCCCACGCCAACCCCGACCGGCTCCGTCCTGCCGACGGCTTCGCCAAGCCCGTCAGCAAGTCCGTCCGGTGGCGTCGAGGCGGCAACCGCGACCCCCCGCGTGACGGCGCCTTCGACCAGCACGGTCGACCAGGGCTCGTCATCCGGACCCGGTGGGAGCATCGGCTTCGCCGTTGCCCTCCTGGCCGCGATCGCCCTGGTCCTCGCCTTCACCCCGCTCAAGCTTCGCCGCCAGCCGGCCGGTCGCAACAAGCGCCGGAGCTGAACCAGCCGTCAGCTGACGGTCAACTGAACCACGAAGCGGGGTCGCCCTCCGGGGCGGCCCCGCTTTCGCGCTCGCCGCGGCGCTCGGCCTGGCCGGGCAGCTGCGACCCCGCCGCCAGGCGGGCGGCTCGAACGTGCTCGGTCGCGCTCAGCCAGGCCAGGGTCGACTCCGCTCCCTGGTTGGCGTTCGGACCGATCGCCGTCAGCCCATCGAAGCAGCCTCCGCGATCCGGTTCCGCCATCGCCCTGCCGGTCGTGTTGAAGCCCCCGAACCAGGCATACGAGCGCTCCATCTCGGTCAGCCAGGCCGGGTCGAGGGTCGCTCGCCAGGCAGCCGCGCAGGCCTCCACGCAGGCCGCGGCGTCGATCGGCTGCTGGTCGAACTGGGCCGGCCGACCGCCGCGCGGCCACCAGCCCTGGTTGCCCACGGGCTCGACGTAGCCACCCAGGGCAATCTGGGCCGACAGGAGCCAGTCGAGCGTCACCAAACCCTGCTCGATCATCGATCGATCACCGAGCCACGACCCTGCCTCGATCAACGCCTGGGGCAGAAGGGCATTCTCGTAGGTGACGACGGGTTCCGGCCACGGCCAGTCGCCGTCAACGGAGGCGAAGGTATCGATCAGGCGCCCGGCGAGCTGATCGAGGACGGGCCCGACGGCGAAGGGAGGCTCGGGACTCCGGGCGGCTGCCAGGCAGCCGAGGATCGCATGAGCCCACGGCCGCAGTCCGACCAGCTCGAGCGCTCCGGGCAGGAGCGCTTCCAGCTCGCGCCGGGCGGTCTGGCCGACCTGGCCGGGGATCGCCTCACCCACGATCAGCCCGAGCGCCTGGATCCCGCGCGCGTTCGAGTCGGAGGAACCCTGGCTCTCGAGCCAGTTCCCGTCGGCATCGCGAAAGTTTCGCAGCCGGCCGGTGCCCTGAGCTCGCGCGGCGGCGATGAACGCGACGCTGCGCTCCAGCGATCCGGCGACGATGTCGTGGCCCAGCTGGCGGCCATGGAGGAGGTCGACCATCGCGGCCCGGGCGACATCGTCGGTGCAGTAGCCCTGACCCTCGTTCGGCTCGCGGCCGCGGGCGTGCTGGAAGATCCCGAACGTGCCGGTCAGCTCATCGAGATGGACCCGGATGGCCCCGGGCAGCGGCCCGGCCGGCGGCGGACCGGGGCGGTCCGTGGAGCCGGGCAGCGTCGGCGATGGCCAGGCGACGACCGGCGAGTCAGCCAAGCGGCGCGACCCCGTCTTCGCGCTGGAGGGTGCCCGTTCGCCCGCTGCTCGCCGCAGCAGGGCGGCGGCCGGCCGACGACAGGCGGGACATCCGGGCGGTCGCGGCAACCTCGGCCAGGAGGTCCCGATAGGCGGCGCCCACGTTCGGCCAGGTCATTGCCCGCCCATAGGCATAGGCTCGCCGACGAGCCTCATCACGGGCCGCGCGATCCGTCAGGAACCCGCCGATCTCGCGTCCAAGCGCGGCGCTGTCACCGAACGGAACGAGGCGGCCACGGCCTTCGGCAAGCAGCTCGCGAGCGTACGGATACGGGGTTGAGACGAGCGCCTTGCCGGTCCCCAGGGCGTAGGCCAACGTTCCGGATACCGCCTGGTCGGCGCCCGGGTAGGGCGTGACAAAGACGTCGGCTGCCTGGAGCCAGCGGCCGAGGGTGGCGGGGTCGACGAACTCGTCGACGAAGCGGACCGAGGCTCCCAGGCCCAGCTCTCGAACCAGCGCCTTGAGCGAGTCCCGGTACGCCTCGCCTTCGCGCCGGCGGAGCTCTGGATGGGTCGTCCCCAGGATCACGTAGCAGGCATCCGGCACGAGCCTGATCACGTCGGCCATCGCCCGGATCGCCAGCTCGTAGCCCTTGCCCGGGCCGAGCAGCCCGAAGCTCAGGACGGTCGGCCGTCCGGCCAGGCCGACGAGTGGCTTGACCGTTTCAGGATCGACCAGGGCCAGGTCGGGCACCCCGTGGGGGATCACCTGGATCAGCCGCGGGTCGAGCCCATAGGACTCCGCCAGGGTGATCGCGGCCAGCCCGGACAGGACGACCAGGCGTTCCGAGCGCTCCGCCAGCTCGATCAGGATCCGCCGCTGGTTGGCCGAGGGTTGGGGCAGGACCGTGTGGAGGGTCGTGACAAGTGGCACATCCAGCTCCCCGACGAGGTCCAGAACGCGCTCGCCGTCAGGGCCGCCATAGATCCCGAACTCGTGCTGGAGGAGGACGGCGTCGACCTGGGAGCGGTTGAGTCGATCGGCGACGGCCACGTAGTCGGCCGGCCGGGACGTGTCGAGGCGCCACAGGACCTCGTCCGGAAAGTCGCGCTCCTCGTCGTCGGCTGCGACCACTCCAACCGTTGCCAGCGGTCGGTCGAGCCAGCTCGCCGGTTGGGCGAGGTCGCGTCCTCCGGTCCCGTCGTCCATGGCCCCGGCCAGGTCGCGGCCGAAGGTGGCGATCCCGCATTGGCGCGGCGGGTACGTCCCGACGAGCGCCAGGCGCAGGCGTTGGGCTGGAGGGGTCGCCATGATCGCGACCGGGGTTCGGCGGAAGGTCAACGTGGAGCTCCGTGGGTGAGTACTGGCCAATGCGACGCCGGCCCGGGCCGCGTTTCTGCTCACCCGAGGATGGCCCACCGACGGTTGCGGTCGCGCATCCGGCCGGAGCGAGGTCTTGCGATTCCATACCGAAAACCGGGCCGGCCCTCCGGCAAACACGACCTGGGCTGCGACGAGACTGAAATACGCGTCGTGATTCGACCAAGTCCGGACGCAAGACCCTGCCCGCTAGGTTGGTTGTCGTCGGATCGTCGTCAGGCGATCCCAACCGCTGCAATCGACGGAGGCCGACGTCATGGATGTCAAGGACACGGTTCGCGATCTCAAGACCGACACGAAGGAAGCGCTCCGGGATGCCGACGGCCATCAGGCCAAGGACGACCTGGGAAACGCCGGTGACCGGATGAAGGACGACGTGGGCAAGGCCGGCGACGCGCTGCGCGATGGTGCCGACGACCTCCATCGGGACGCCCACCAGTCGGACAGCTCCGGGAGCGGGACTCCCCGCTGACCCGGACCCCCCAGTCCGTGGGAGCCGCCGGCGGACGCCGGCGCTTCCGCCTGTCTCGCGCCTCCCGCGGGGAGCGCCTAGTATCGCGACGACGACCCGAGTGAGGTTGTTGCCGGGGAGGCTCACACGTGGCCAACCAGCCACTCGTGCTCGTCGCTGACGATGAGCCGAGGATTACCAAGCTTGTCGCCCTCACGCTCCACGACGAAGGCTTTCGGGTGGTCACGGCGTCGGGCGGCGAGGAGGCGCTCCGCAAGGCCGAGGAGATGCGGCCCGACATCGTCCTGCTCGACATCGTGATGCCCGACCTGGACGGGATCGAGGTGATGCGCCAGCTTCGGGAGTGGCGGCCGGTGCCGGTGATCCTGCTGACGGCCAAGGGCGCCACGGCCGACAAGGCCAAGGGCCTCGACCTGGGTGCCGACGACTACATCGCCAAGCCGTTCCACCCCGATGAGCTCGCGGCCCGGGTCCGGGCGGTCCTCCGCCGGGCATCCGGGGTGGCCCCGGGTTCAGGCATCGTCCATGTCGGGGATGTCGAGATCGACCTCGAGCGGCGCCTCGTGACCCGCGGCGGGGAGCTTGTTTCGCTGAGCCGGACGGAGTGGCTCCTGCTCCAGCACCTGGCGGCCAACGCCGGCAAGGTCGTCCTGCACACCGAGCTCCTGACCAAGGTCTGGGGCCCCGAGTATCGCGACGACCTCCAGTACCTGCGGGTCTGGATCAGTCGCGTCCGGCGCAAGCTGGGTGCCGCCCCGGGCAGCCCCGGGCCGATCACCACGTTCCAGGGGATCGGCTACGTCCTGAACGCCGACCCCCCGGAACAGCGTCCCGATGAGCCGGCCCCGGCGAGCTCCGTCGCGGGCGGCTGAATGGCTGCGACGATCGTCGAGCTGTCCGCCCTGGAGGTCGATTCGGAGCAGGACGGGCGAGCCGCGCTCGAGCGTCTGGCGGCGCTTGGTCCGGTGGTCCTGCTCGTGTCGCACGACGAGGCCCCCCGCCGGGCGGCGATCGCCGAGCGCCTGGGCGATCTGTCGAACGTGGTGATCGCCGAGTGGACGGGCGTCGGACACGGCCGGTCCGGAGGGGGCTGGCAGCCGAAGGCTGGTGGCGGTCGTACGGTCGACCGGGCAGCCGTCGATCAGCTCAGCGAGCTCCAGGCGACGCACGGCGCGAACTGGCTGATCGCCACCGACCGAACGCTGGCCAGCGCCCGGGCCTGCCCGGGCCTCCTGATCGCGTGCGTCGGGCCGGTCGCCGATCGCTCCGACCCCGTTCGGCCCGACCACCAGGCGCACAGCCTCCTTGACGCCGTGCGCTTCATCGAGACGGCCGACGCGTTCGGCTGAGGCCTCAGCGTGGTCGAACGAACGGGGCCCGGCGGGTCACTCCGAGCCTGTCATGAGTCGGAGCGAGCTCCCACTGGACTGAGCACGTGCTCGTTCGGGACGGCTTCCTCGCTGGATCCGAATCCGGACGGGTAGTCCGAGCCCTGGTCCCAGGGGGTCTCCAGCAGGCCGGCCGTGATCGGCGCGGGATCGGCGGCCGGGAACGCGAGCGCCGGCTCACCCGCCTGGCTGTCCGACGGAGCCCCCACCATCGCCCGACTCGTCTGCGCCCGGATCTTGCCGGCGACGGCCGATGCCCTGACCCGCACGGTGTCATTCCTCACCAGCGCCCAGACCGCCATCGCTCCTGCGATCAGGGCCAACAGGGCGAGCGGCCAGCGCCGTGGCCGCGAGCGTTGCCCAACATGGGTCGCCACCGCCACCTCCGAGAGATGCCTGCCGAGATGGAGGTCGGGCATCCGGGACTCGATATCCGTCAGTTGAATCATGGCAACAACCTTCCTGTCCGCCCGATCCTGCCGGCCGGGTCGGCCGCCCTGGATCGGGCGAGATCAGGATCGCTCGCCGAGCCTCGTGGCCTGATCGCGACCAGGACTGGGGGCTTGCATCGCCGCGACAAGTTGGGGCCAGGGAACGGACGATCGCCAGCGGACGCGCTGAGTTGTAGGAGGCCGACGGTCGGTCGGACATGCCCAAGGGACGACGGGATGCCTTGGGCGTGCCGTCGACGTTCGTGCCGTCGGCGTCCAATTGCGATGCCGCTGCAACGGGCAGGGTCGGCTTGGATGGGGCCATGGGCCAGGGGCTGGCCCACGATCTCCTCGATCGGGCCGGATCGGCCTGGCGCAACGAGGTGATCTGGTGAACACTCGCAGTGGTGGGGTCGGCATCATCGGCGTGATCGTGATCGTCCTGATCGTGCTGTTCGTCCTGGGCAAGCTGTAGGCAGGAACGATGGCCCCCCGAGCCTGCCGATGAGCCAGACCCGGTCGAGGACGCCAACGAAGCCGAAGACGCGCAAGCCGAAGGCGACGGACCTCAGGGCCCGCCTGTTCGATGCCGATCGGACCGACCGCGAGGTCGAGTTCAACGCCCAGACCGTCAAGTCGCTGACGGATCGCCAGCTCCTGTGGATCGACCTTCAGCGGGAAGACCTCGGGGACCTGCCGGACGACTTCCTCGCTTCACTGCCGTTCGACGCGGACGCCTTGGCCCGGCAGTGGGCCTCACCGCCCGGTCCGAAGCTGACGATTCACGGGACCTACTTCCTGGCGAGGTTGCACGACATCCAGTCGGTCAACGGTCACGACACCGAGGTCGTGTTCGACCTCGCCGTCGGCCGCAACGTCGTCCTGACCGCGCACGAAGGGGCGATCCCGTTTCTGACCGAGATCAATGCCCGGCTCAACGCCGATACGAACCTGGGCGAGATCGATGCCCTCGACTTCGCGGCCGTCGTGCTCGATGGGCTCATGACGAGCTACCTGGAGCTGACCGACGACGTCCTCGGTCGTGTCGACCACCTCGACGCTGAGGCCCTCCGTTCGACGAGCCGGCGCGACCTGCTCGCCGACATGGTCGCCCTGCGCCATCGGATCGCCCTTGTCCGGCGGGCCCTCGTTGGCCACCGATCGGTGATTCGAGCGATGGCCGGAGCAGACTTCGGGGTGATCACCCGCAAGGACTCGGCAACCGGCTTCAGCGAGCTGACCGATCGCTATGAGGCCGCCATCGCCGCGATCGACGCGGCCCGCGAAGCGCTCCTTGGGACGTTCGACATCTACATGTCGCGGACCGGCCAGCGCACGAACGACATCATGAAGACGCTCACGATCGTCACGGTCCTCCTCCTGCCGACAGGCGCGATCGCGGGCTTCATGGGGATGAACGAGAAGCCGCCCTATTCGGTCGACGATCCCTACGTCTTCTGGGCCGTCGTTGCCCTGATCGTCGTGATCGCCGTGATCTCCGTCGGCCTGCTCCGGGCGCGCCACTGGCTGTGACCCGATCACCTGGATCGGGCTGTCAGGCCCAGGGCAATGCCCAGCTCACGGCCTGCCTCGCCGTGCGCTGCAAGCCGACTGATATGGGCCGGGTCCGACCAGGACCCATCACCGCAAGCCGAAGCCGCCGAGACTGGGCCAACAACCGGCCGGTCAACCAAGGCACGGATCGGCCCACATAGACCGCCTTCGACCGCCAGCCTGTTTTGGGGTGCTGGACGGACGGAGGCGGTTCCATGTCAGCCAGGGACGCCTCTCCGCCAGCACGGCGGACGTCGAGGAGCGCGACGGCTCCGCGGACCTGGCCGCTCGGCCTTGGTCAGGCGGCCGCGCCGAGGGCGGCTGAAGACCCGCTTGAGCGGCGAGGCGTCATTTGCCACCATGCTGCAAGCCGGCCATCGTGGATCGAGCCTGATCTGAGCCCCGAGCCGACGAACGTCAGGGTGTCATGACCACTCGTTCAAGTCCGCCACTGGCGCCCGGCTCGGCCGTCGCCGCACCCAGGGGTCCCCTGTCCAGGTTGATCGACCGGGTGCTCGCCCTGGGCCCGGTTGCCTGGCTGGTGCCGATCCTCGAGATCTACAACGCCGCCGGTGGCGGCCTCCTCGCGGCCGGGCTCGCCTTCAGCTCCCTGTTCGCCATCCTGCCAGCGATCCTGCTGGTCATCGGAGTCGTGGGCGTGGTCCTCGGCGACACCGATCGTTTGAATGCCTTGACGACCAGCCTCGCCGCGGCATTTCCGCCGATGGCCGATTTCTTCACGGTCGCCCTCGCCAGCTTCGCCAGTGGGGCAACGACCTACTCGCTGATCGGCCTGATCTTCCTGGCCTGGGGGGCGAGCCGGTTCTACCAGTCTCTCGACGAGGCGCTGGCCCGGATCTTTCAGAGCACCAAGCGACGGGGCGTCCTGCTCCGCAACATCCTGGGCATCCTGTGGGTGATCGTCCTGACGTCCTGGTCGTCGGCCTCATCCTGCTCTCGCGCCTGCTCGGCGACGGCTCGCAGGTCGCGCCGTCGCCCGGCTGGCCGGCACGCTGGGTGCCGCCGTCGTCAGCCTGGTCGTCTTCGGCATCGGTCTTGCCCTCGTCTATCGGTTGGTTCCGACGAATCGGCCTGACTGGCGTCACGTCCGGCGCCCGGCTCTGGTGGTCGGGACGTTCCTGACCGTGTTCACCGCGGTCTTCGCCCTGCTGGCGCCGACGCTCGTTGGTTCGCTCAAGGTCTACGGCGCGTTCGTGGCGGTCTTTGCAGCGATGCTCTGGCTGTCGGTCCTGAGCCAGGCCTCCTGATCGGTGCCGCCTGGACCCATCACCGGGTCCGTCAGGCAAGGATCGCCAGCCCGGGGAGCGACCAACGGCGGTCAACTCCGATCCCCGCCGAATGCGACTTGGCAAAGCGCCGCGTCGAGCCCCGACCGCGGATCGAAACGCCATCGCAAGTCCGGGCCGGGGCTCACTTACGGGCGAGCAAGGCGCTGGTCGTACGATGCGGGAGCGGCCGCCGGCGCACGTAGCCGTCGACTCGCCAGGATCGAGGAACCAGCATGGGCACCAATCGCCCAGACGACCGGAAAGCCGAGAGCAAGCCGATCACCGGCAAGGAGCCTCGTCTTCGGGACGCGTCGAATTCGACGATCTAGCCCCCCGACCCATCGGCACGGCGAACATCCCGAGCGACGCGAGCGAAGCCCGGCGAGGAGCCACCGCGCGTCGCTCCCGACGCCGTCTGACCTGCGTCGTGGAGACTCCGGTCAAGGTCTGGACGCCGGTCAGCACGCCTCGAACGGCCTCGCCGATGCCCTGACTGCGCGTCCCGGTGCCGACTATTGCGACGGGTGTCGCGACCGCTGGATCCGACGGAACGGTGATTCGAGCGGTCGCCCTGATCCCGGCGGTGCGCGAGCCGGTTGACGGGCCGACCTGGATGTACCACCCGCAGTGCGTTCCGCCCGAGGACGGAACCTGGGCGGCGGTGTTTCGCGGGCGGCTCCAGGGCATGCCGAATCGAGTCGGCAGGTCTTCGGCAACCGGCCGGCGATAGGCCGCCTTCGTTTGGCGCGTCGCGGCGTTACACCACACGCTTGGCACGGGCCTGTAAGGCCGACGTCGCAATGGACAGTCGCGGATCTCCGCCAGGACGGTTCATGATCGGCGAAATGGACGAGCATGAAGGCTGAACGCCGGACCGGATAACCGAGCGATCCTGGTTGTGACAGGCGACGACGACCAATTCTCCGCGGCCCGACGTCAGGCCATGGACCTGGCCCGACGCGATGGCCGGACCCTGATCCTGTATGACTGGGATGCCCCGACGCTGTTCGGCGATCCTCTGCCGACGTGGTGGTCGGGCGAGGGCTCCGAGGACATCTTCTCCCGGCGGCTGGACTCGGTGCGCCTTCGCGCGGCGGGTCGGGCCACGATCGCCGATCAGGTCGACGAGGCGACCCGAGCGGGCATCAATGCCTTCGCCTGGCTTCCCTCGGACCACGGTCCGCGGCGGTCGCCGCCTACGCCAAGGAGCAGGGCGCCTCGTTGATCGTGATCTCGGCGGCGCTCGAGGAGCTGAAAGGTTTGGACGCCGTCGTCAACGGATCCCACCCGGCCGAGACCTTGACGACGGAGGCGCGAGCCGTGATCCTCATCGTCGACGATGAAGCGTCGGCCGGACGGCCTGAGCCACTCGCGCTCGGGGGGAGAGATTCCGGACGCCCGATCAGCCGGATCGGTCAGCCGCTCGCCGTTCCCCGTTCGGTAGCTGAAGCCACGCCCGGCCCGAACGCGAACGATCAAGCCCGACCGCCCAGCCTGGGCGACTCGCCCTCTCCCCGGAATCGCCTTCGGCCGGCCAGCGGGACGACGATCCAGAGAATCCCGGCGAGGCCGCCGATCAGGATCCCGACGATCAAGCCGACGCTCCCTCCGAACACGAGGGCGGCGACCACGTAGACGCTGGCGCTGATCGAGATCGCTAGGGCGATCAAGCCGAGACGCGCCTCGATCGTACCGATCCGGAGGATCCAGGCCATCTCCTGGGTCGTGACCGGCCAGGCGAATCGATGCTGGGCCGAGGGAGCGATCATCAGGACCGTGGCGGCCGCGGCGCTCAGGATCGCGCTGAAGAAGACATTCCGCTCGGTCTGGTCGAGATCCGCGAAGCGCGCATCAAACGGGATCGTCAGGAGCACGGCCAGGAGGACCTGGACGCCGGGCAGCGCGACGCGGAGCTCCTGAAGGAGCTCCGCGAGCTGATCCTTGGCCTCGCGCTGCTCGACCGGCACGCTCCGAACCGCCGAGGTCAGGGCTTGCCGAGGACCTGGTCCGCCTTGCGGTCGATCTTCTTCTCGTCGGCGGCCGACAGGTTGCCCTTCTTCTCCTGCTGCGCGGCCCGAGCCTTGGCATTTCGAGCATGGCTCTTGTCGGGCATCGGGTACTTGCGCTCCTCGGGCAGCCCGAAGTCGGACTTCGGTTCCGAGTTGCGCTTCTTCGTCGTGAGCTCGGCCATGTTCCTGGACCTCAACCCCGGCGCGGGCGGGTGCCCACGAATTGGTAGCGATGTTGGCCGATCGCGGGTCCGGCTCCGGCCGCGGGCCCAGCTCGGATTCCGTTGCAGCCGGGTTTCAAGGCCGGAGTGCTGCCTTCCTGGAATCAACAGCGCCGGCGGCATTGTCCGCCGGCGCTGCGAGTTCTTGCGGCCGGCCGCCTCGCTCCAGGGAGCTGCGCGGCCGGGCGTGGGACCAGCCTAGGCGAGCCGGGCTGACATCGGCCTGAACTACGGCCGTTCGCCCCTTGCAATGGCATATCCGGGAGTTGGCAGGTTGCAAGACAGACGAGATGGACCCGACTCGGTTCGCTGTCGAAACCGACGGCCGCAGGCCCGAAGGTTCTCGAGATGGAACCACCGCTCGTCCACGCCCATGCGCGCGGCGCCTGGCTCGTGAGCCGCCTGCCCCGCCGGCTCCGGCTCGTGTTCGGTTTGGATGATCCTTCTAGCTGACAACGGATGCGCCGGACACGACCGGGGAAGTCCATGACTTCGTGGCCTATGCCGCCGACTGTCGCGTCTTCGGCCAGCTGCCCCTGCAACCGGGGCGCTTCTCGGACCTGCTCAATGCCCACGAGGAGTTCGAGCTGGTCAATGTCCAGCTGGAAAGCCTGGCCGACGGCCACGTGGTCGACCGAACCCTCGGTCGTGCTGGCCCGCGATGACCTGGTCGCGGTCCATGCCCCGGAGTTGCCGGCGAGTCGTCCGATCCGAACCCAGACCCGGGCACATCGGATTGTCGTCCGTTCCGAACCCTTACACGATCTGGGGCGACATCCATGCCCTGCCGGGATCCGACCCGATCGCCAGCTTCCAGCACCGGCCGCCGATGGTCCCCCTCACCAATTCGAGGATCGCCTACGAGCTCGGCGGCGTCCTCGGCCAGTTCGAGCTGGGGACGTTGATCGTGAATTCGTGAGCTCGCCGAGTCGGTCCGCGTGGTTGCCCTGCGAGCCGGCGACGCCGCCCGAGCCCAGTCGCCTGATCCTGCCTCGAGACGTTCTCGGGTTCGGCCCGGCCGACTTGCTATGCTGGGCCTCTGTACAGGCCCACCGGGAGCGAGATGCCCTCAACTTCGGACGCCCTCCGCGCCACTTCCGATGCCCTGCTACGCGATCTGGAGGTCCTCGGACAGCTCGAGGACGAGAAGCGTTCGGTCAGCCCGGGCGATCCCCGCCTGGTCGACCTCGCGGCGCAGATCGAGGAGATCGCCAAGCGGGTCCTGTCGGGCAGCCGCCGCCAGCACGAGCTGACCGAGATCGCGAACGCCCAGGTACGGACCGGGGCTGAGGCGGCTCCGGACACCTCGATCGAGGCAACCGACCGAGCACCCAGCGCGATCCTGGCCGAATGGCGGGCGGCAGAGCGCCGGCTGGCGGCGGCCGATCCTGCTTCGGCCGAGTGGACCGAATCCGCCGCCCTCGTCGACCACCTGCGCGACGAGTACCGCCAGGCCTCGCGAGGCAACGCAGGCTAGGTCGGCAGGTCGCTCGCCCGGCGACGGTCGGGCTGGGGGCAGGCGTCGACGTAGGCCAGGACCTCGCTGAGCGAAGCCGTGGCGAGGGCCACCGTGGTGTCGGCCGCGCCGTAGTACAGGAATAGCCGATCGTCCTCGGGCCGGACCGTCCAGCCGCAGGGAAAGACGACCTGGTTCACGTCGCCTTCGCGCTCGTATGGCGCTGCCGGCCCGAGGACCCATTCGTCGCTCCGGCGGAGCACGATCGTCGGATCGACCAGGTCGAGCAGGGTGAAGCCGACCCGGTAGATCGGCCCGCCGGCCGTCAGGTGCACGCCGTGGTACATCACCAGCCAGCCCTCGGCCGTCTCCATCGGCGGCGGGCCCAGGCCGATCTTGCCGGCGTCCCACCACGCTCCGTCGCGCGCCTCGATCAGGAGCGAGTGGTCGCCCCAGTGGCGGAGGTCGGGCGAGTACGAGGCCCAGACGTGAGCGCCGCCGCGAAGCGGCGTCGGCCGATGGATCATCGCCCAGCGCCCGTCGATCCGGCGAGGGAAGAGCGCCGCGTCCTTGTCCTCGGGTGGCATCGCCGGTCCGAGCCGCTGGACAGACCGGAAGTCGCGGGTCGTCGCCAGCGAAACGAGCGGCCCACGCCGGCTGTAGGCGGTGTAGGCAATCGCCCATTCATCCCGTTCAGCCAGCCAGGTCAGGCGCGGATCCTCACATCCCCAGACCTCCTCCGGATGCCGCTCGGGCTCGGGGCTCAGGAGGGGCTCGGGGTCGTAACGCCAGCCATCGATCCCGTTCTCGCTGCGGGCGACCTGGAGATGGGAGATGCCCCGGCGGTCCTCGACCCGCAGGAGCAGGATCGTCTCGCCGTCGACAATCGCCGCACCTGGATTGAAGACGGCATTCGCGGCATAGGGCAGGTCGCCCACGGTGATGATCGGGTTGGCCGACTCGCGCTGGAAGAGCGGCGGGCCGGCCGGACCGAGGCGGTGGCTCATGCCTCGGGCTCCGGCGCAAGGGGCAGGCCGAACCCGACCTCGGCCCCACCGCCGGGTCGAGGTACGGCCCACACCCGGCCGCCCTGGTTTTCGGCCAGGCGCTTGCAGACGGCCAGGCCGATGCCCATTCCGCCGGCCATCTGGCGGGCGCCCTGGGCCCGGAAGAACGGGCTGAAGAGGTCCTCGGCGTCGGCATCGTCCGGCAGGCCGATTCCGCGATCCAGGACGGTCACCCGCGCCTCGCCGTCGACGACCGCCAGGACGACCTCGATCGTCGACCCTGGTGGGCTGTACTTGTCGGCGTTCGAGAGCAGGTTGCCGAGGAGCATGTCAAGCGAGGTCCGATCGGCATCGACGACCAGATGATGGAGCGGCACGCTGGTGAACGTGACGTCCCGTCCATGGCGCTTGCCGAACGACTCGACGGCGGTGCGCACGACATGGACCAGGACCTGGGGCTCGACCTCGAGCGGGCGATTGCCGTCGAGACGGGTCAGGAGCAGGAGGTTCTCGATGACCGCGAGCAGGCGCTCCGAGTCGTCGGCAATGTCCAGGATCATCGCCGCCCGGTCGGCGGCCGGCAGCTTCTCGCCGCGGCTGCGGAGCAGCTCGGCGTTGCCGTAGATCGTGGTCACCGGCGTCCGGAGCTCGTGTGAGACGAGGCCCAGGAACTCGTCCTTGACGGCATTCGACAGACGGAGCGCCTCGGCGCTGGCCCGGATTCGCTGCTCGTCGTCGACGTGGGCGGTGATGTCCATCAGGATGTTGACCGCCCCGACGAGCGCACCCTCGTCGTCGACCAGCGGCGCGGGGTAGGCCATGAACGCTCGACGCGAGCCGTCCGGTCGCTCGACGACCGCCGCCCCGCTGACGGGCCGATGCATCCGGATCGTCTCGGCCATCGGACACTGGTCATGGGGCATTGGTTCGCCGTCGGGCCAAAACAGCTGGAGCGATCCGCACCAGCGTTCGCGCCGGTTCGGGCTGGCGGCCCCAGAAGATCAACGGCAGATTGGTTGTAGGACGTGATCCGGCCCTGCGGGTCGGTCGTGTAGATCGGAATCTGGGCAGCATCGAGCACCTGTCTGAAGGACGGCTCGAGGCTCAAATTCACCTGGCGCGACTCCGACTGCGGCTTGTGGGCGACCATCGTCCAAGTCTGGCACCATCCGGCGCCGACGATCGGTTCAGCTGGGCTTGAAGGGCGGCTGCCAGTTTCCGTCCCGATAGGCGTAGACAACCTTGTCCGTACCGCTCAGCTCGCTCGTCCGAAGCCTGACGTTCGGATACTGCCGATCGCACCTGCGCCTCGACGGCGGCGACATCGTCGAGCTCCCGAGCCGCCTGGCGTACGCAGCGACCAAACTCGTCGTCGGCGGCGGGAACCGGAACGATGCGAACGGATGTGTGCGAAAGCAAGCCAGGCATGTCCCGGACTCTATGCATCGCGATCCGGCAGCCACGGTAGCCAAGGGCGGGCGAAGTCTGGCATTCGCGTTACAACAGCCGGCGGCAGGGCTCCGGTCGGGACCTGGCCAGCCGATCGGCCCGTCCGTCCCGGCCCGACCGATCAGTCGGCTTCGTCCAGCTCGATGTAGTGCTGGATGTCGAACTCGACGATCGACTCCTCCAGGCCGTCGAAGTAGATCGGTCGTTCGAGGAGATCGCGCCCGCCCGCCCAGGCGTAGAGCGCGTCGACCGTCGCCCAGCGGCTGATGAAGACGAACTCGTAGCTCTTGCCGTCGGCCTGGTTGCCCAGGTGGACGTCGATCACGCCGGGCACCTTGCGCGCGTCGGCGACCTTGGCCTGGGCACGTTCACGGAAGGCGCCGATCGCGTTCGGCTCGACCCGCGTGCGGAGGATCCGGATGACCACGGGCCCACGATACGGCCGGTCAGCCGGGAATTCGCGGGCGAATCGGCCTTTGCAACGGACTTGCAAGGCGACTCGCTCGACGATGGGGCCGGTCCCCGGCCGGCGATCTGAGATGCGGCCGTAACGATGCGGCGGCCCAATGAGGGCACCGCCGTAGGGCAGCCGCATTCATCGTTCGGGTCAGGACGGGGCAGTTGGTCCCCGAGTCGCGACGGATGGCCGTCAGACGACCCACTTGTCAGATCGAGGTGGAAGCAATGGGAATCATCGCATGGATCGTCCTTGGGGCGATCGCCGGCTTCATCGCCAATATGCTCGCCGGCGGGAATGAGGGCGTCATCGGGACCGTCCTCCTGGGCATCGTCGGGGCCGTGGTCGGCGGCTTCATCGCCGGTTCCGTCCTGGGCGTCGCCGATGTCACCGGACTGAACCTTTCGAGCATCCTCGTGTCGATCTTCGGGGCCGTGATCGTTCTCGTCGTGTGGCACGCCGTGGCCGGACGCCGAACGACGGCCAGCGTCTGACCCTTCGCGTTCCGCGAACTTCTCTGCGGCTCGGACCTGCCACCTCCCAGCAGGCCGAGCCGCTTCACCTTTGGAGGATCCCATGAGCCCCACCCAATCCCCGAGCGCGACCCGGTCGGACCGCAACGGGCGGACCGGCGCGCGGAGCGAGAGGCTTTCGCCGGAGCCGCGGCTGGGCGCCCGAGGACCCCAGGTCCAGGCCTTCGGCACGCTCCGCCTGCTGCCGATCGCCCTGGCCGCCGAGGCCCGCCAGGAGAGCTGCCAGCTCCTCAGCCAGATCCAGGCCGATTCGATGATCCTCGCAGCGATGTACAAGAAGCACCACTGGCTCGTCGCCGGCCCGACGTTCTACCAGCTCCATCTTCTGTTCGACAAGCACCAGGCCGAGCAGCTTGAGCTGATCGACCTCGTCGCCGAACGGATCCAGAGCCTGGGCGGGATCGCCGTCGGCGATCCCCGCCACGCGGCCGAGCTGACCGCGATCGAGCGTCCCCCGAACGGCGCGGAGGAGCGTCCCGGTGATGATCGACCGGCTGCTCGATGCCCACGAGACGATCATCGAACGCGTCCGGGCCGCGATCGAGGCAACCGAGAAGTCCAAGGACTGGGGTACCAACGACCTGCTCATGGGCGACGTCCTTCGCCGCCACGAGCTGCAGGTCTGGTTCCTGGCCGAACACGTCGTCGACCTGCCCTTGATTGCGGGCAAGAGTTGACGTCCCCCATGAAGGAGAACCAGGCCATGACCAAGAATGCCGACGCGACGATCGAGCTCGAACCGATCGAGGAGCCAGTTGATCGCGCCGTTCACCTGCTTCGGGAACAGGGTCGGGCGATCGCCGGCCAGGTCCCAGGCGCGGTCGACAATGCTCGCTCCGCGTTCGGCGCGGCAACAGATGAGCTCGACGGCCTGTCCGACCGAGGCGTGATCGCCGCCGTCGGCTTCTCCGTCGGGATCACGGCCGGCCTCTTCCTGGCCGGCAGCTCGAGGGCCGTCCTGGCTCTCTCGGCCGTGCCGATCGCAGTGACGGTTCGGACGGCGTTCCGGCGCGGCGTTCGCTTCTCGCGCCTCGTCAACTAGTCCAGGCGCACCTAGTAGGCCGGTCCGCCGCTGCCGTTGTTGCAGGCTGCGACGACGATTGCGGCGACGGCCAGCAAGGACGCCGAGCAGGGCCGAACGCGAGGCGATCACTGACCTGAGGCTTCGCACGACGATTTTCCCGCGGGTTTGGGCTTGACAGCCTTGGTACGAGCCCGGGCGAGCGACCGGTTTCGAGTTCTCGATTGCAATGGCGGCGCAACGTCGAAGGGCCGGTTCGCAGCGACCAGGCGGCGGTTGGCCCGAATACCGTTCAGCTGCGTCATCCGATCGGCCTGACCGCCCCGGATCGACAGCCTGCCGCTCAGCCGGCCGATCAGCGTCGCCGGCGGGTCGATCCACAGCCCGACCCGCCGGCGGACCGCCGGGGTCCGCTCGATCCGGAACTTCTGCTCGAGGTGACCAGCGATGACCAAGACCACCGACGAGGTCGTCGCCATCGAGCGCGGTTTCTGGACCATGGCAACCGACCCGGGCTATTTCAAGCAGAACATGGCGGACGAGGCCTTGTCGGTCATCGAGCCCCTGGGCTTTGTCGAGAAAGCCCAGGCCGTGGCCTGGCCGGCCGAGGCCCCCTGGCAGAACGTCGAGATGCTCGACCTGATCGCCCGCGAGACCGGTCCCGATTGCGTGATCCTGGCCTACCACGGCCGGGCCCAGCGCGAGGGTGCCGACAAGCCCTATCAGGGCAGCATCGCCTCGACCTACTGCCGGATCGACGGGCGCTGGCGGCTGGTCCTGACATCGCACCAGCCGTGGACCCCGAGCGAAGCGCTGGGCAAGGCGGACGCTGGACCGGCCACGAGGACGGCCGGCTGAGAATTGCCGGTCAGGCCGCTCCGAAGACGAGCGCGGCGTTCAGTCCGCCGAAGCCGAACGAGGTCGAGAGGATCCGCCGGTAGTCACCCGGTCGGCCTTCGGCTGCCCGGAGCAAACCGGGCAGCAGTCCTGCCAATCCCGGGATCGGGCCGGTCAAGGTTCGCTGAGCCGGGTACCCAGCCGTCGCGGATCGCCAGGGCGCAGATCACGGCCTCGATCGCACCCGATGCTCCGAGCGGGTGCCCGTAAAGGGCCTTCGTCGCGCTGATCGGCACGTTCGCCGCCCGCGGTCCGAGGGCCAGGCCGATCGCCCGGGCCTCGGCCAGGTCGCCGATCGGCGTGGAAGATGCGTGCGCGTTCACGTAGTCGATCTCGGCCGGCTCGACGCCGGCATCCGCCAAGGCGATCGTCGCCGCCCGGGCGGCCTCCGTTCCGTCGGCCCGCGGCTGGACCATGTGATGGGCGTCCGAGGTCGCGCCATAGCCGAGCAGCTCGGCGTAGGGCGTCGCTCCGCGGCGCTCGGCCAGCGTCGGCGTCTTCGAGCACGAGCAGGGCGGCGCCCTCGCCCATCACGAACCCGTCCCGATCCGCGTCGAATGGCCGCGCGGCGCTGCCCGGGCGGTCGTTGTGGCCCGACGAGAGGGCCCGGATGATGTCGAACGCACCGAAGGCGAGTGGGCTCAGGGGAATCTCGCAGCCCCCGGCGATCGCCGCATCGATCCGGCCCTCGCGCAAGGCGGTCATCGCCGCGCCCAGGGCGACGGCTCCCGAGGCGCACGAGTTGGCGGTCGACAGGATCGGACCACGGACTCCAAGGGCGATGCCCAGGTTGGCCGGCGCGGCCCCGCCGAACACGGCCAGGGCCAGGTTCGGCGCGACCGATCGGATGCCCCGGGCGAGGTAGCGCTCGTGCTGTTCCTCGGCGTAGGCGATCCCGCCCAGGGCCGAGCCAAGGTAGATCCCGGTCCGCTCGGGCCGGGCGCCGCGGGCCGCACCGTCCCCTTCGACGGGTCGCAGCCCGGCGTCGTCGATGGCCAGCTGGCCGGCGACGAGACCGAACTGGCTGAAGCGGTCGAGCTGGCGCGCGGTCCGCGGCGGCATCCAGCTCAGCGGGTCGAACGCATCTACCTGGGCCGCGACCTGCGAGCGGAACGGGCTCGGATCGAAGCGATCGATCCGCTTGACCGGCGACGTCCCGGTCCGGAGCCCGGCCCGGAATTCGTCGCGGCCGATGCCGATGGCCGTGACAATCCCGATGCCCGTGATCCAGACGCGGCGATGCTCACTCACACTGGCTTCTTCGCCGGCGGCGGCGTCGGCGGACTCAATCTCCTGGATCGACTCGGCGATCCCCTTGAACGCGGCCAGCGTCCGCCGAGCGATCGGCCCGGTGAAGAACCGGTCGACGAATTGGGCGAAGCCCGGCAGCCTGGGCCGGAAGTCGTGCTCGATCGTGATCGGCGTGCCGCCGCCTGCGGGCTCGATCCGCCAGGTCACGTCCATGCCCTTCGTTGCCCCGGCGACGTGGATGAACCGCAGCTGACGGGATTCGGGGTGGCTCCAGGTCCGCGCCCGCCAGGCAACGGGAAGCTCGAGACCGGGCAGGCCGGGCAGCGGTCGCCGGGCAATGAAGGCGACCACCAGGCCTCCCCCATCGAGCGTTCGGACGACCCGCGACCGGGCGTAGTGCGGCAGGAGGGCCGCCCAGCGCTCGACCGGCCGGGCGAGCCGGAAGACGAGCTCAGGTGGAGCATCGACGGAAATCGACAGGCTGCTCAGCACGAAACGCGCCTCGCCGCCCCGGCGCCGGCTGGACTGCCGCAAGCGGTCATGGCGCGAGGAGCGCCGCGAGGTAGCGCGGATCAAGCGCCCGGCCCGCTCCGACCAGGTCGCCGATCACGAGGCCCATCGTCGCCCGCTCATCGTCCCGAACGGCCAGCCGACGGGCGGCGTACTCGAATGCGGCCGGCCGGGCGAGGAAGGCCTGGACAATGCCCGAGACGAGGTCCTTGGCCAGGAACCGGCGCTGCATCGTCCGATCGTAGGCCGCCAGCGCATCGCGCCGCCCGCGGGCGTGGGCGGTCACGGCAGCCGCCGCCAGCTCGGCCGAGACGAGCGCCCGGTGGATCCCCTCCCCGGTGAATGGGTCGAGGAAGCCGGCCGCATCCCCGACCAGCAGCCAGCCGGGACCGGCCCGACGGGTGACCCGATGGCCGAGCGGCCACGCCCCGACGAGCGAGTCGGTCGGCTGAGCGAACCGCCACCGGGCGGGGTCCTCGGGCGTTGGCGGGATCGCCCGGACGATCTCCTCGGCCACGACCCGGCCGCCTCGCCGGGCGACATCGGCCTGCCAGGAGCGTCCGAGGACGATCCCGATATTGACCCGGCCGCCGTTCGCAGGATCCCCGGGCACCGGCGCAATCCCGACGTAGCCGTCGCGGAGCAGGCGCATCCGGGCGTCCCGCCGGGCGGGCCCGGCGTCCAGCAGGTGGAAGGTCAGGCCGAGCCGCTGGCCAAGCCGGGACGGTCGGGCCACGCCGGCCGAACGGGCCACGATCGACCGCGGGCCGTCGGCACCAACGATCAGGCCGGCGTTGATCCACGTTCCCCGGAACCGTCCGGCGCGCGGACGTCGAGGCGACTCCGGACCAGGTCGAGGCCGACGACGTTCGAGCCAGGCCGGACATCGGCCCCGGCCGAGGCAGCCAGCTCGAGGAGCGCCGGGTCAAGGCGCGAGCGGTCGAACCCGACGGCCATGTCGTCGGGCAAGGAGCCGGCCTGGTCGGCACCGTAGGTCAGTCGAAACGTCGTCCCCCGAGGCGTCTCGACCCGCATCGCCGGGATCGGCCGGGCCATCTCCGCCAGGGCCGGCTCGGACATTCCCAGGCGGCGCAGCGCGGCGACTGCGGCCGGAGAGGCAAACACGCCCGCGGCGCGCCAGCGCCAGGAGGGCATCCGCTCGAGGACCGTGACGCTCCGGCCGGTCCGGGCCAGGCGGGTGGCCAGGGCGGCCCCGGCCAGACCGCCGCCGACGATCGCGATCTCGACCCGTTCCGTTCGGTCCGCGCGCCGTGGGACGCCGGTCACTCGACCGGCTTGCCGACGACCGCGGCAATCGAGTAGCGATGGCGGAACGGCGCCCGAAAGACCCGGATCGGGCGGAGACCGGCGGTCCGCAGGAGCTGGGCGACCTCGGGAACGCGGTAGGCCCGCTGGACCGACAGGGGGCCATCGACCCGGGTGTAGGGATTGTGGGTCGCCACACGAGCAAGGGCCCGGGCGCCGAACAGGTCGAGCCGGCTCCGATCGAGATCGTTGATCACGACGCCCATCCGGGCGACCCGGCCCATCTCCCGGAGCATGGCCGTCGCCTCGTCCGGGTCGAGGTGATGGAGCAGGAGCGAGCAATGGGCGATGTCGAACGAGCCGTTCGGGAAGCCGAGGCTCAGCCCATCGCCGGTCTCGAGGATCAGGCCCCGGACGTTGCCGAGCTTCGGATTGACCCGGAGAGCCGCGGCCACGACCTCGCTCCGGCTGTCGACGGCCGTCACCGTCAGGCTCCGGCCGGTGTGCTGGGCGCGGTCGAGCAGGGCAAACGGGATGTCGGCCCCGCCGGTGCCCACGTCGAGCAGGGTCAGGACGGCCGCGTTCGGGGCAAGCGCTTCGATCGCCTTCGAGCTCAGGGCAACCCCGCCGAGCCAGCGGTTGACCCGGGCCAGGTCGCGCAGGTTGCCCTCGAGCGTGGCCGGGTCGTCGAGCGGCCCATCGAGCAGCTCGCGGAGATCCTCGGCGCGTTCCATTCTCCCGGGCCGGGCCTTGGCGGACCAGACATCCTGAAGGATCAGCCAGGAGGCACTACTTCGCCTTTGCTCCGGGGGCCCGGTATTCGGGGCTGAGCTTGCTCGCCGCGTCGATGTCCTTGGCCGTCAGCAGCGGCAGTCGTCGTCACGCTCACGGAGCCGCTCGCGCTCACGATCAGGCTTGCCGCTGCAACGCCGCCGCGTCGGGAACCTCGACGATGCAGTAGAAGTCGGTCTTGCCGAACGCCCAGTACATGCAGTCGACCTTGCCGCCGACGCTCTTCACCAGGCGCTCGACGACCTTCTCCCGAGCCGTGCCGCCCTCGGCGAGGAGACCTTTGGCGCCCGCCGCCTGTACGTCGCTGTGAGCAGATACTTCGCCACCGTTGGGCCCTCCACGCGTCGACGGGGTGGCGCATCCACACCACGAGCCCGCCGCCTGCCCATCGTACGCCTCCGACGTTGGCGCTCCGTGCCTCTCCCGATCGGGCGATGACCACTTGGGCGACTCCTCCGAGTCCAACAGAAGGAGCGGCGAGCGTGACCTGCTCAAGTGATCGCCTCGGCAACAACCCGCCGAAGCAACGGTTCGGCCCGGCGACGGAGCGCCTGGCCCCGCCTCCGGTCGAGGCCCCGCAGTAGCGATGACCAGCTTCGGCCACCGCGTCCATGGGCAGCGACGGGCTCTCCACCCGCCAGAAGCTCCTGCTGGCCCTGATCCTGACCGGCCAGTTCATGGCCGTCCTCGATGCCTCGATCGTGAACGTCGCGATCCCGACGATCCGGCGCGATCTCGGCGCGACGGGCGCGCAGCTCCAGCTCATCGTCGCGAGCTACGTCATCGCCTACGCCGTGCTGCTGATCACCGGTGCCCGGCTCGGGCAGCGGTTCGGCTTTCGGCGAACGTTCCTGTGGGGCCTGGCGATCTTCACCCTCGCCTCACTCGCCTGCGGGCTCGCCCCGACGAGCGAGGTCCTGATCGTGGTCCGGGCGATCCAGGGCGGCGGCGCCGCATTGATGGTTCCCCAGGTGTTCAGCCTGATCCAGCGCAACTTCAGCGGTCCCGGCCGGGCCCAGGCGCTCAGCCTGTGGGCCGCGACGCTGGCTCTCGGGGGATTGGTCGGTCAGGTCCTCGGCGGGCTGCTCGTCACGGCAAACATCCTCGGGGAGGGTTGGCGGCCGGTCTTCCTGGTCAACGTCCCGATCGGGATCATCCTGCTCGTCGCATCGCTTCGGCTGTTGCCGGTTGACCGGCCCGATCGGGCTCGGCCGCTGGACCTTGCCGGGCTCCTCTCGCTGGCCGCGGCCGTCCTCCTGCTGGTCGTGCCTCTCGTCCTGGGTCACGAGGAAGGCTGGCCGGCCTGGACGTTCGCCTCGCTCGTGGCCAGCATCATCGCGATCGCGGCATTCGGCCTGATCGAGCGGGCGTCGAGCGCCGCGGCGGGGCGCCACTGATCGCCGAGCGCGTCCTGCGGGCCCCGGGTCTCGTCGGCGGCCCTCGTGGCGATCGTCCTGGCCCTCGCCTCGTACGGCGGTTTCCTGTTCGTCTTCACCCAGCACCTCCAGATCGGCCTTGGCGACAGCGCCCTGGTGGCCGGGCTGACGTTCGTGCCGATGGCGATCGGCTTCGCCCTGTCGAGCCTGAACTGGCGTCGGCTGCCCGTGCGGTGGCATCAGCGAGTGATCCCGACCGGCTGCGTGATCGCCGCGGTCGGCTATGCCGGAATCGGGCTGTCGGTGGCCGACGGTGGGACGGGTGGGCTGATCCTGCCGCTGGCCCTGTTCGTGGCCGGCCTCGGACAGGGCATGGCGGCCAGCCCGATCCTGACCGTGGCCCTCTCGAACGTTGCGCCGCAGGATGCGGCAGACGCGAGTGGCGTCCTGACGACGGTGATCCAGCTCGGCCTGGTGATCGGCGTGGCCACGTTCGGGAGCGTCTACCTGACCCAGGCCGCCGTCGCCGCGCCGAACGCCTCGGCCAGCGCGATCACGCTCACGATCGGCCTCATCGTGATCGCCGTCGTCGGCTGCGCGATCGCCGCCGTCGCCATGGTTCGAGCACAGCGGGTCAAGGACCCGGTCCTCGCTGCCGAGACCGGGGAGATCCCGGCGCCGGTCGACGCCGCCTGAACCTCCGCCCGCACCCTCGGCGCCGGTAAACGGCTCGGCCAGGGCCGCCGAATCGCGCACGCGCCGCTGAGCACCTCCGCCCGGGCGCATGATCAAGTGAACGTTTCGACCCCGCGACCCACTCATTGATGGTGACACGCGCCACACGGCGCGGTCATCGAGGGAGCGACGGTGGACGATCTCGTCGAGCGGGCCCGGAGCGGCGATCGCGAGGCATTCGCGTCCCTGGTCCAGGCGACCAGCGACCGGATGTATGCGATCGCGATCCGGATCCTGCGCGACGCCGATCTGGCCGAGGATGCCCTGCAGGGCGCCCTCGTCACCTGCTGGCGCCAGCTCCCGACCCTGCGTGACCCGGCTCGCTTCGAGGCCTGGGTCCGACGCCTGGTCGTCCATGCCTGCTACGCCGAGGCCAGGCGGCGCAAGTGTGGTCGGCCAATGTCCGCGTCCTGCCGGTCGACGGGCCGGCGGGCCCGGACGGGCCCTCGTCTCGGTCGTCGAACGGGACGCCCTCGATCGGGCGTTCCGGCGCCTGTCGGTCGAGCAACGGGCGGTCTTCGTCCTGCACCACCATCTCGGGCTGCCCCTGGTCGATATCGCCGAGACGCTCGGCATCCCGGCCGGGACGGCCCGCTCTCGCTTGCACTACGCAACCCGGATGCTGCGCGCGGCCATCGAGGCCGACGCGGCCCCGGTCATCCCTGAAGGGCGGCTGGCATGACGACCGAACGTGACTTCGACCGACTCGCTCGAGCGTGGCTCGAGCTCAGTCCGAACGAAGCGCCGGATCGGACACGATTGCGGCCGTCCTCCGCGCCGTCCGAATCGACGCCGCAGGTGCGGCGGCCGGGTCCTCTGGCGCTCCTGGAGGCATCCCAGCATGAGTCGCAACCTTCTCGTCGCCGGAGCCGCTGCCGTGATCGCCGTGGCGATTGGCGTCGCGCTCCTGCTCGGCCGCGGGTCGAGCCCCATCGTCGGCACGGCTTCGCCGTCGCCGAGCCCATCCCAGGGCTCCGTCCAGACGCCGAGCGCGAAACCATCCCAGGCCGACCTCGGCGGGCCGCTGCCGGCCCAGCTCCAGGCCCGCTGGATGGGCAAGAGCCGCGGTCGTCTCCGGCCTCTCGATCGACGCCGGCACGTCGGTCGTGTTCTCCGCGAACGGAGTGGGCCTGAGCCCGTCGAATGCCAATACCAGTCCGGTCCTGTCGGCATCAGCCACTTCGACGGGACAGGTCCTCCGCCTCACCTCCGGGTCTGCCTGCAACGCCGACGACATCGGCCTGTACGGCTGGTCGATCAGCTCGGACGGGCGCACCCTGACCCTGACCGGCCAGAGCGACGCCTGCGCCACGCGCCTGGCGGCTCTCGCCGGCACCTGGTGGCTGGATGGCTGCAAGGACACCCAGACCAACTGCCTCGGGGACCTTGGGCCCGGGACCTACGCCTCGCAGTACATCGCCCCGCGGGTCAAGCCCGGTACACTCTGGAGCCCGGTCTTTGGCGGGCTGACATACACGGTCCCTGCTGGTTGGCCAACTCGTCGGACTGGCCGAACACCTTCGGGCTGACGCCGTCCACGGACTACGCAACGGTCGGTCCGGGAGGCCAGGAAGGGGGCCGAAGCATCCTCCTGACTACCCAGCCTGCGGCACTGTCACCGAAGACCGCCTGCTCTGGCGCTGTCGACAACCGTGTCGCGCACACGGTGAGCGCAGAAGTCTCGTCGATCGAGCACACCCCGGGTTTGATCTCCAGTGCTCCGACGGCGATCTCGG
Organism: uncultured Chloroflexia bacterium; assembly: GCA_963697135.1. Classification (GTDB taxonomy): domain Bacteria; phylum Chloroflexota; class Limnocylindria; order Limnocylindrales; family CSP1-4; genus Palsa-1033. Next base: position 108,527 of record CAVOMZ010000021.1, read on the forward strand.
TCGGCGGCCACCAGGGCCAATGGGTCGATGTCCGACTCAACCCGACCTGGAAGACGGCGTGCCCCGGTGGTCCTGGCCCCGAGGCCGACTTCCTGGCCAGCCCGGGGAGCAATTCGCCGCCGATCCTGGGGGTCGTCGGGACGGCAATGCGCCAGCGGGTGATCGTGCTCGACCTCGGCAGCGGCGACCTGCTGGCGATCGACGTCAGCACCGACGCCACCGCTCCGTTCAACGCTTTCGTTGCTCAGGCAATGCCCGTGATCAAGTCGTTCAGCTTCAAGTAGCGCACCCCGGGCGCGGCGGTCTGCGGGCCGCCGCGCCCGACGTTCCTCGGCCTTCTGGCGTCCGCCGCTCGACCCGCCTGGGTCGTGGCTCAGATCGTGGCAGGCTCGTCGATCTTCGGAGTGGCCGGCCGCAGGAGAGCCGTCGCCCGCTCACGGATCCCGAGCATCTGGCGGCGGGTCATGGCGAAGACCCCGAAGCCGAGGATCGGCCCGAAGACCGAGCTCGATACCTTCGAGGGTGCCTCCATCGTGACCCGGAAGCGTTCGATCAGCTTCGTTCCACCAGCCTCGGTCGGTTCGAGGATGAACGCCCAGCTGGCGGCGAATTCCCCGGGAACAGCGGAGTTCAGGAACCTGCCAGTGGCCCGGACATTCGCCTCGAATTCGGCCCCGGCGGGAGACTCGCCATCGACCGACGGTCGGTGGTCGGCGGCCTGGTCGCGGGCAATCGTCGAGTCGAGGTAGAGCACGAGTGCCCTGTTCGGGTCGACCACCTTGACGATAAAGCCGCCCTCCGGATGGGTCGGCATCACCTGGCCGACTTCGATCGCCTGGAACTCGGGCACGATCTCGCGACTCGAGCCCTGGTTCATGTCGATCGCGTCGTAGCTGTACCAGCCGGCCCGCTTGTAGCCCATCTGGACGAGCCAGGGCCAGACCTGCTCAGGCGGGGCAGCAATCTCGATGCTCCGCGTGTCGGTGGTTGTCGGTTCGGCCACGAGCTCGTCGCCGGGCAAGGCCTCGGCGGCGACGGTCGGATCGATGCCCCATCGTCGAAACTCGCGTCGAGCCGCCATGACACCGACGGCCGAGACGCTGGCGACGGTTCCCAGTAAGGCAATCTGCTTGAGCATGCCGTGGTACCTCCTGGCTCCATCCTGTGCGCCAGGTCGGTCGTTCGCCAGTGCCGGACGGCCCGTCTTGCCGTGGCCGCGGCGAGGAGCCCTTCAGGCGGTCGGCGGCCCGGTCAGGCCGAAGGCCTCCTTGACGCCGTCGCTCATCAGGTACAGCACGATCACGCCGGGCAGGAGCATCATCGCCAGGCCGATCCCGGTCCCCGGGTACTGGATCATCCAGAGGAAGGCCTCGAAGATCGCGAAACCGGCCACGACCATGGCCACGATCCAGGCCCAGGGCTGGAGAGCCCACAGCCCGAAGGCGGCCAGGATCCAGCCGATCCCGCCGATGATGATCAGCCAGCCCCACAGCCCGACGTGCTCGAAGGCGGGCACATCACCGAACGCTCCGAACCAGTCGAAGCCGAGAAGGCGCAGGCCGAAGAAGAGCCAGCCAAAGCCCGCCATCGCGGCAAAGAAGCCGAGGACGGAGATGAGGATTGGGGGGTTTTTCACGGATCGCCTCCGACTCTGGCGAGGGTCTGGGTCAGCTCGGTCCTTCCCGATCGGCCGGCGCCTCGCTGCGCTCGCTCCATATTGGCACCCTCACGCGCCCGTCGGCGAGCGATTTTCGAAGGGCGGCCGCCGAGCGCCGGGTCCTTCATTCCCCTCGATCACCGAGCGATGGCGACGACCTGGAGCTGGCGCTCGACCTTCTTCTCGTACTCGAGGAAGAACGGGATCGCCGTCGTGTGGACCTTCCACAGGCGCTCGCGCTCGGCCCCGGTCGTGATCGTGGCCGTGGCCCCGAACTTCTCGGTGCCCACCTCGACGGTGACCTTCGGGTTGGCGGCGATGTTGGCCAGCCACTGTGGATGGTCGACCTTGCCGCTGTTCGAGCCGACGACGACGTAGATATCGCCGTCGCGGCTGTAGCCGAGCGGGACCGTTCGAGCGGTGCCGCTCTTGGCGCCGGTCGTCGTGAGCAGGAGCATGTTCGAGCCGGCAAGGCGGCCCTGGGTGATCTGCCCGCCGTGCTCGCGGAAGTCGGCAATCATGTTGGCGTTCCAGGACAGCTCGCCCTGTTCAACTGGCATTGGGGTGCTCCTGCGTCGGTACTGGCTTTCGGGCCCTGGGCCCGAACCTCTGGTAACCAGAGCCTAGCACGATCGTTGCCGACGCAACTGGTTTGTAGCCTGTTCGCGGTCAGATTGGGAGCCGGGGGAGCGAAAGCGGGCCGCGGCGCGATGTCGCGTCGAGCGGGGACCAAGCCGCGGGCGATGTCGCCACCAGCGACCAAGCCGACCTAATTGGCCGTGGCAATTGGCGGGCATCTGGCTCGTTCCTGCGAATTGTTCGCCGGCGGCGAACGAACGGGCGAAACCAGCATCCTCCAGACGCCCATGACTGGCGGTTTGGCCCTTCTGTTCGCCTACGGCGACGCGGAACCCGAGCCCTGGCGACCGGAATACAAGTCCAACGTGATGAGAAGGTCAGCCGCGCAGCCAGCCGGCGGGCTCGTCGTTGCCGGGCAGGGCCGAGAGCAGTCCGAGGAGCGGGATCGCCTTGGCAAACGTTGCCGCGAGCTCGGCCGGCAGGTTCGCCGAACCCGCCTCCGCGTCGGTCATCGTTCGGCCGAACGTCACATCCTTGAGCTTGAGCAGCTCGATGTCGGGGTCGTCCGGAGCGAAGCCCGTCGGCGCCCGCTTGAGCTGATCGCCGCTCACGCTTCCAAATTCGGCTCGAAAGGCCGGCCCATCAACGACCGCGTGGACGGCCGCGCGGTCCTCGACGACCCTGGCTCGCCAGGCCGCCAGGCGGGCCGGCGCCGGATGCCACATTCCACCTCCGACATAGCACTCGCCGGGTTGGAGATGGAGGTAGCCGCCGACCCCGCCACCATCGCCGGCCCACGGAAAGCTTGCGCTGACGGCGGTCTTGTAGGGCGACTTGTCCGTCGAGAACCGGACATCACGATAGATCCGGAAGGGCGAGCGGCCGGGATCGGCCGATAGAGGGATCGAGCGCTCCTCGAACTCGGCGGCCAAGGCGACGCACAGGGCCTCGAGCGGTTCCTTGAGCAGGCGCTCGTAGTCGCCTTTGCGCGGCTGGAACCAGGATCGATCGTTGTTCAGGGCCAGGTCCACCAGGAACTGGAACGCTTCGGGCCTGAAGCCGGAGAAGCCGTCGGTCATCGGACGGCCATGATACGGCCGCCGGCAGGCGGTAGGGCCGAGGACCGGCGGGGCGCCGCCTGGCGATCGGTCGCCCGGTGCGTTACCGTCCCAGGAGATGAACGACGCTCCGGAACCGGCTCTTCTCGTCATCGCCGACATCAGTGGCTACACGAGCTACCTCGCCGGGGTGGAGCTCGATCACGCCCAGGACATCCTGGCCGACCTGATCGACGTCGTCGTCCGTTCCCTCCGCCCGACGTTTCGGCTGGCCAAGCTCGAGGGCGATGCGGCGTTCGCCTTCGCGATGGGCGAGACGATCGACGGATCGGCCCTCCAGGACACGGTCGAGCGGACCTACTTCGCCTTCCGTCGCCGCCTGCGCGACATCGGCCAGGCCTCCCAGTGCGACTGCAATGCCTGCACCCTGATGCCCCGGCTCGACCTGAAGTTCGTCGTCCACCATGGACCGATCGTCCGCCAGAAGATGGCCGGTCGCGAGGAGCTCGTCGGCCGGGACGTGATCGTCGTCCACCGGCTGCTGAAGAACTCGGTAGTCGAGTCGCTCGGGCTGCCGGCGTATGCCCTATACACGGGGGCAGCGATGACCGCGGCCGGCGTGGGCGATCCGGCGGCGAGCGGCCTGGTCGCCCATCTCGAGTCCTACGAGTTCGTGGGCGAGGTGTCGGGCTGGGTCCGTGACCTCGAAGCCGCGTTCCAGGAGGCCGAGGCCCGATCCGAGGTGGTTATCAGCCAGCAGGACGCGGCGTGGTCCGTCTCATTCGAGCTGCCGGCCCCGCCGGCGATCACCTGGGACTGGCTGACATCGCCGATCCGCCGGCCGCAGTGGCAACCTGGCCTGACCGCCTTCGACGCGGCGAGCCCGACCGGCCGGCGCGGCGTCGGGACGACGAACCACTGCGTCCACGGCCGAGATGCTGTCATCGAGGAGATCCTCGCCTGGCGGCCGCCCGAGCTTCTGACGACCCGGATGCAGCTGCCGATCCCGAACGTCCCGAAGTTCACCTACACGGAGTTCCTGGCACCGAGCGCAGAGGGGCCGGAAGCACCCTGACCATCCGCTTCGCCCGGCCGGCGAGCGCCAGGGATCGGGCGGCCCTGGCCCAGATGGGTGACGCGCTCGCGGAATCCTACAGCTCCAGATTTCCGCCGCTGCGGGCCGTGCTCGAGGAGGAGATGGCCCGGCGAGCCGCGGAAGCGGCCGACGAAGGGCCCGAGCCGGAGCTTCCCGTCTCGTCCGGACGGAACATCCGCGAGCCGGTCGCGCGGTAGCGGACTCTCGGCCGACGGCGTGCCTTAGGCAGGGTCTCCGATCGAGTAGACGACCGAGACGCTGACCGAGACCTCGCTGCTGCCGGCCTCGATCGGAGTCGGGGCCGAGGCCGCGGCGGCCCGGAAACGGGCCACGACTGGAAACGGCGCGATCGAACCACTGTCGAGCTCGTTGATCGAGACGACGCCGGTGATCACCACGCCCGCGGCCGCCGCCAGGACCTCCGCCCGCTCCCGGGCATCGGCGACGGCCGCCTGGCGAGCGGCGACCTGGAGCGGCCCGGGCTCGGCAATCCGGAAGGCCAGCCCGTCAAGGCTTGTCGCGCCGGCCTCCAGCGCGTCATCCACGACCCGGCCGAGCCGGCCCAGGTCGCGGACCGTCACGCTCACCTGGTTCGTGACCAGGTAGGCGCTCAGGATCGGGTCACGGTCCTGCTCGTACCGATACTGGGGCGTGAGGGACAGGTTCGAGGTGCGGATGTCAGCCGAATCGACGCCGGCGTCCCGGATCGCTTCGAGCACGGCGGTCATCGTGGCAGCGGCGCCGGCCCGCGCCTCGGCCACGGTCAGCCGGGTCAGGCCGACCCCGAGCCGGACATCGGCCACGTCCGGGGTGCCGGCCAGGCTGGCGCTGCCCGAGACCGAGATCGTTCGACGCATCGCTCGACTCTAACGCTTGCTGCCGGAAAGGATCCCGAACAGGCCGCGCACGATCGTGTTCGTGGTCGAGCTGGTCAGGACCCGCGTGCCGAGCTTGGCCGCATCCTCGAGGTCGAAGCCGCCGGCCGGCTTCGCCGTCCGGCTGCCTGCCCCGCTGCTTCGCCCGCCGCCGGAGGTGGTCCCGGAGCCGGCACCGGACGCGCCGCCGGGCATCGGTGGTGGGGCAATCTGGCCGAGGGCCTGGTCGGCCGTCTGGCCAGCAGCCTGGGTCGCGGCGGCCAGCCGGGCGGCGAGGATCTCCTTGGCCGACTGCGGATCCTGGTCGGCCGAATACTTCGCGGCGAGAGCAGATCCGTTGACGATCGCGCTGAACGCGGCCGGATCGATCTGGGCCATCAGCGAGCGGGGCGGACGGAGCATGGCGTGGACCGTCGGGGTCGGCACGCCCCGGGGCGAGAGGACCGTGATCAAGCCCTCGCCGATGCCCAGCGAGACGAGCTCCTTCGCCACGTCGTAGTCGGTCGTGGTCGGGAACGTGCGGGCCGTGTCGGTGATCATCTTCTGATCGTCGGGGGTGAACGCCCGGAGGGCGTGCTGGACCCGGTTGCCGAGCTGGGCGAGAACCTTCGGTGGCACGTCTTCGGGCGACTGGGTCACGAAGTAGACGCCGACGCCCTTGCTCCGGATCAGCCGGGCGACCATCTCGATCTGGTCGAGGAAGCTCTGGTTCGAGTTCTCGAACAGGAGATGGGCCTCGTCCAGGAAGAACACGAGCTTCGGCTTGTCCGGATCGCCGATCTCGGGCAGAAGGTGGTAGACGGCCGCGAGCAGCCACATCATGAAGGTGCTGAACAGGGCCGGCCGGTCCTGCATGTTGGCGACTTCGAGGATGCTCACGACGCCCCGGCCATCGGCGGTCGTCCGGATCAGGTCGCCGATGTCGAACTCGGGTGCGCCGAAGAAGGCATCGGCGCCCTGCTCCTGGAGCTGGACGATGTTGCGCAGCATCACCCCGACCGAGGCCGGCGAGATTCCACCGTACTGGGCGAGCGCCGCCTGGCCGGCCGGCCCGTTCAGGTAGCTCAGGGTCGCCTGGAGGTCGGCCAGGTTGACCAGCGGCAGCTGGTTGTCGTCGGCGTATTTGAAGACGAGCGAGAGGACGCTCTCCTGGGTGTCATTCAGGCCGAGGACCTTGGCCAGGAGGATCGGCCCGAACGAGCTGACGTTGGCCCTCAGGCGGATCCCCTGTCCCCCCTGGTCGAGGGTCTGGAATTCGACCGGATACGCCCGCGGCGTCCAGTCGGTCAGCCCGATCTGGCCGAGCCGGCTGGTGATGTGGTCGTTGATCACGGCCGGGGCGCCGAGACCGCTGATGTCGCCCTTGATATCGACCAGGAAGACCGGCACCCCGGCGTCGGACAGCTCCTCGGTCAGGACCTGGAGGGTCTTCGTCTTGCCCGTCCCGGTTGCGCCGGCCACGAGGCCGTGGCGATTGACCATTTCCAGGGCGAGCCGGACGACGGCGCCGGGGTAGGTCGTCGCGCCCTGGACCACCGCCCCGAGCTCGAGCGATGGGCTGCCGGTCACATAGGCGGCGGTGATCCGCTGTTCGAAGTCGTCGGCCATGGTGAGCTGGGCTCCTCAGGTCATGGGGCGGCTGATGCCTCGGGGTCGGATCCTGACCGCCGTTCGGCCCGTTCGGGTCGGCCCGAGTCAGATCGCCGACGTGCAGGCCTTGCAGCGGGTGGCGTCGACGGCGTTGGCCTCCTTGCAGGCCGGGCATGTCTTCACCGGTTCCGGCTCGGGATCCCTGATGAAGGACTTGGCGATCAGGTACACGACCAGGGCAACAATTACGAAGACGATGACCGAGTTGATGAACAGCCCGTAGCTGATGTCGACGGCCGGGACCGGCTTGCCGGAGGCATCCAGGCCGGCCGGCTTCAGCTGGTACACGAGCGAGCTGAAGTCAACGCCCCCGAGGAGGTAGCCGATCGGCGGCATGATGATGTCGTTGACGAGCGAGGTGACCACGGCACCCAGGGCCGCGCCGATGATCACCCCGATGGCCAGGGCCAGGGCGTTCGTCTTGAGCAGGAACTCCTTGAACCCGGCCAACGTCGAGTCCTCCACTTCCCTCGGTGCGCGCCCGACGATCCTACATCGGGGACCACGCCAACCGGGACGGATTCGACGAAGATATCGTCAGCGTCAGCCCGCCAAACCGAGGTTCAGCCGATGTCCGCCGACAGCCCAATCGACCCGAGCGTTCCGCCCAGCGGGCCGGGCTGCGTCGAGTGCACGGCCACGAACGGCTGGTGGTTCCACCTCCGGCGCTGCGCGAAGTGCGGCCACGTCGGGTGTTGCGACTCGTCCCCCTCGCAGCATGCCAGCCGGCATGCGGCCGAGTCCGGGCATCCGATCGTCCAGAGCTACGAGCCGGGCGAAGACTGGTTCTGGGACTACCAGCGCGAGCTCGACGGCCAGGGCCCGGTCCTTGCCGCCCCGCAGCACCATCCGCTCGACCAGACCGTGCCCGGTCCGGCCGATCGGGTCCCCCCGGACTGGCAGGATCAGCTGAACTGAGCCCGGGTCAGCCGGCCCGATCCGCCCGGGCAGGAGCGCTCGCAGGCTTGGCCCCATCGCCGGACCTCGGCGTCGAGGTCGAGGGGCAGGACGGCGCCGTGGTGCTCGAACTCGCCCCAGGCCTCACTCGGTACCCGCCACATGATCTCGAACTCGTTGCCATCCGGGTCGGCCCCGTAGAGCGACTTCGAGACGCCATGGTCGGAGGCCCCGCCGAGAGCACCTTCGGCCGACAGGACGGCGGCCGCGCCGGCCAGGTCGTCGATCGTGGGCACCTCCCAGGCCAGGTGATAGAGCCCGGTCGAGCCGCGCGGCGCCCGGGGCGCAGTCGGCCCAACCGAGAAGAGGCCGAGGTCGTGATGGTTGTCGCCGTTCGCCGCCCGGAGGAACACGGCCCGCCCGCCAAATGCGCTCTCGACGACCTGGAATCCGAAGACGCGCCCATAGAAGGCGGCCGCGACGGTTGCGTCACGAACATAGAGGACGGCGTGGTTCAGCCGGGCAACCGGGATCGCCCTGGCGCCGGCCGCGGGAACCCGACCGGCGGCCGGGTCGGCCCCGGCGGCCGGTTCGCGCTCGTCTGGCGTCGTCACTTCGCCTCGACGGTCTGTGGTGCGCCGATGAGCTTCCAGCCCGACTGCCAGGCGCCGCCGTGGGCGGCATTCAAGGCGATGTTCAGGAAGGCCATCCCTTCAAGCTGGCGGGCCCGCGAGAGCGAGCCGGCATCGACCGGATTGAGCCCGATCGAGCCGACCAGGTCGAGGACCTGGGCCTTGGCCCTCGCATCGTCGCCGGCGACGAAGCCATCGAGCGCGACGTCACCGGCCAGCGGGTCGAGCTGCTTCGAGGCGAACAGGGTGTTGAAGGCCTTGATGACATGGGCATCCGGGAGGAGCGCGGCGAGGTCCTCGGAGTTCGAGCTGGTCGTGTCGATCTCCGGCCCGTTCGGGCCGTACGACATCCGGTTGCTGACGTCGACGACGGCCTTGCCGGCCACCGACGGGCCGATCTCGGAAGCGATCTCCCCTTCGCTCGTGAACGGCGTCGCGAGGACGATGATCTCGGCCGACGCGGCGGCCTCGGCGTTCGTCGCGGCGACGGTCGCCCCGGTCGAGGCGGCGACGCTACCGGCGTCCTCGGGATCGCGTGAGGCGATGACGACGTCGTGGCCGGCACGCCGGAACGCCGTGGCCAGTGATCGTCCGACGTTGCCGGCTCCGATGATCGCAACCTTCATGATGGTGTCCTCCTGGACGGTCGCTGCCTTGACGAGTTGGTCCTCGTCAAGCAATATTTGTTGACAGCACAACCATACGGCGCCTCAAAGCCCGTGTCAATACGAGTTTGTGGAGAACCAACATGACGACCGAAGAGCGGCGCCGGCCGGCGGTCGGCGTCCAGATCAGGAAATGGCGGGCCGAGCGCGGCCTGACCCTGGCCAACGTGGCCGAGCGGAGCGGGCTGAACGTCGGCTACCTGTCCCAGATCGAGAACGACAAGGCCTCACCTTCGCTCCAGTGCCTGACCGCGATCGGGGCCGCGCTCGAGGTCCCGGCCGCCTGGTTCCTGATCGAGGACGTTCCCCCGCCGTACGTCGTCCGGGCCGGAGACCGGCCGATCACGGAGTCACCGCTCGGCCGGGTCGCCCACGTCGACGGTCGCGGCTCCCGGGAGGTCTCGATCATCGAGGTGACCTCGACCGAATCCGGCGCACGGGTCGGCGCCCACGCCCACGCCGGTGAGGAGCATCACCTTGTCCTGCGCGGCACGTTCCGGATGACCCAGGGCGAGCACGTGGTCGAGATCGGCCCGGGCGACTACGTCCGCTGGGACGGGACGATCCCCCACGACGGCGAATTGACGAGTCCAGGCGGCGGTTCGATGCTGATCATCCGGATCCGCCCGAAGGACTGATCTCCCCGGGCGTCAAGGCCCGGCCTGGGGCTCGGCGGGCCAGCCAGGCTAGCTCGCGAGGGCCTCGACGAACTGGCTGTTGTACAGGTCGTAGTAGAAACCCTGGGCAGCCAGGAGCTGCTCGTGGGTGCCCTGCTCGATGATGTGGCCGTGGTCCATGACCAGGATCGTGTCGGCGTCGCGGATCGTCGACAGGCGGTGGGCGATCACGAAGGTCGTGCGGCCCTTCATCAGGCGGGCCATCGCCCGCTGGATCAGGACCTCGGTGCGGGTGTCGACCGAGCTCGTCGCCTCGTCGAGGATCAGGATCGGCGGGTCGGCCAGGAACGCCCGGGCGATCGTCAGGAGCTGCTTCTCGCCGGCCGACACGTTCGTGGCGTCGTCGTCGATCTCGGTGTCGTAGCCGCCCGGCAGGGTCCGCACGAAGTGGTCCACGTGGGCGGCCTCGGCGGCGGCCACGATCTCCTCCTCGGTCGCGTCCTCCTTGCCGTAGCCGATGTTCTCGCGGATCGTGCCGTGGAACAGCCAGGTGTCCTGGAGGACCATCCCGAACGTCTTGCGCAGGCTGTCGCGGGTCGTCTCCCGGGTATCGACGCCCTCGACCGAGATCTGGCCGGAGTCGATCTCGTAGAACCGCATCAACAGGTTGACCAGGGTCGTCTTGCCGGCGCCCGTCGGGCCGACGATCGCGATCGTCTGGCCGGCCTTGACGTCGAGGTTCAGGTCGTCGATCAGGGGCTTGTCCGGTTCGTAGCGGAAGGACACGTCCTTGAACCCGACGCTGCCCCGGGCATGGTCGATCAGGATCGGGGCAGCCGGATCGGCGATCTCCTCCGGCTCGTCGAGCAGCTCGAAGACGCGCTCGGCGGACGCCGCCGCCGACTGGAGGACATTGGCGATGCTGGCGGTCTGGATGATCGGGAAGGTGAACTGGCGGGAGTACTGGATGAACGCGATCACGTCGCCCAGCGACATCGCGCCGGAGGTGACCTGCAGGCCGCCGATCACCGCGATCGCCACGTAGTTCAGGTTGGCGATGAAGTTCATCGAGGGCTGGATGATCCCGGAGATGAACTGGGCCTTGTAGCTCGCCTCGTAGAGCTGGTCGTTCTCGACCACGAAGTTGGCCACGGCCTCTTCCTCGCGCCCGAACAGCTTGACGATCGCCTGGCCGGTGTGCATCTCCTCGACCTGGCCGTTGAGCCGGCCCGGTCGAGGCCCACTGGGCGGCGAACTGCTTCTGGGAGCGGCCGGCGATCGCGATCGTGACGACGATCGAGAGGGGCACCGCCAGGAGCGAGACGAAGGCCAGGATCGGGCTGATGAAGAACATCATCGCCAGGACCCCGATGACCGTCAGGAGCGCCGTGATCAGCTGGGTCAGGCTCTGCTGGAGGGTCTGGCCGATGTTGTCGATGTCGTTCGTGACCCGGCTCAGGACGTCGCCCCGGGCGTGGCTGTCGAAATACTTCAGGGGCAGCCGGCCGAGCTTCTCGTCGACGTCCCGGCGCATCCGGTAGACCGTCCGCTGGGTGACCCCGGCCATGATGTAGGCCTGGGTCCAGCCGAACAGCGGCGCTCAGGACGTAGACCCCGACCAGGACGCAGCAGGATCTGGGCCAGGGCCCCGAAGTCGATCCCGACGCCCGGGGTGATGGTCATCTCGCGAGCATGTCGGCCAGCTGGCCCTGGCCGGCGGCCCGGAGGGTCGCCTCGACCTGGGCCTGGGTCACGCCCTGCGGGCAGCTGCTTGCCGATCGCGCCCTCGAAGATGATGTTCGTGGCGTTGCCCAGGATCTTCGGCCCGAGCACGGCGAACGTGACGCTGATGATCGCGAGCAGGAAGACGAGGATGATCAGGGGCGCCTCGGGCCGCAGCCGCGGCGAGCAGCCGGCCGAAGGCAACCTGGAAGTTCTTCGACTTCTCGGCGGGCATCCCGCCCATCATTCCGCCCGGTCCGCCCATGCCGCCCCGGCGCATCGGCGGCCGGCCGCCCGGTCCGCCGAAGCCACCCGGCGGCGGTGTGCTGGGCGCTCCTCCGCCCGGTCGCCCGCTCATGCCACCGCCTCGGCTTCGGAGAGCTGGGAGTAGACGATCTCGCGATAGGTCTCGTTGGTCTCGATCAGCTCGGCGTGGGTGCCCCTGCCGACGATCCGGCCGACGTCGAGGACGATGATCCGGTCGGCCTTCATGATCGTGCCGACCCGCTGGGCGACGATGATCACGGTCGACCCGCCGAGGTCCTTGCTGAGGGCCGCCCGGAGGCGGGCGTCGGTGCTGAAGTCAAGCGCCGAGAAGCTGTCGTCGAAGATGAAGATCTCGGCCCGCTTGACCAGGGCCCGGGCGATCGCCATGCGCTGGCGCTGGCCGCCCGAGAGGTTCGTGCCGCCCTGGATGATCGGGGCCTCGAGGCCGCCCTCGATGGCCTCGACGAAGTCCCGGCCCTGGGCGATCTCGAGGGCGTGCCAGAGCTCCTCGTCAGTGGCCGACTCGTCGCCGTAGCGGAGGTTGCTGGCGACGGTCCCGCTGAACAGGAAGGACTTCTGGGAGATCATCCCGAGCCGGCTCCAGACGTCGGTCTGGCGCATCCGGCGGACATCGACGCCGTCGATCAGGACGGCGCCCCCGGGTCGCGTCGTAGAAGCGCGGGATCAGGTTGACGAGGGTCGACTTGCCGCTGCCGGTGCTGCCCACGATCGCGGTCGTCTGGCCCGGCCGGGCCTCGAACGTGATCCCGAACAGGACCGGCGTGCTCGGCGCCCGGGTAGCCGAACTCGACATCCCGGAACTCGACGAGGCCGGGGTGGTCGGACGGCTGCCGGGGTCACGGGATTCTCGGGATCGCGGACCGAGAGCTCCTGCTGGAGGACCTCCTGGATCCGGCCGGCCGAGACGCGGCGCGGGGCACGAACACGAACATGATCACGGCCATCAGGACCGCGAACAGGATCTGCATCAGGTACTGCAGGAACGCGGTCAGGTTGCCGATCGGCATCTCGCCGCTGTTGACCCGGGCGGCGCCGAACCACATCACCGCGACGAGCGACAGGTTCACGATCCCGGTCATCACCGGGATCATCAGCGCGAACAGGCGGTTGACCCGGATCGACGGTGCTGAACAGGTCCTTGTTGGCGACGTCGAAGCGGGCTTCCTCGACGTCGGTCGCGCACGAACGCCCGGATCACCCGCACGCCCGACAGCGTCTCGCGCATGACCTGGTTGATCCGGTCGAGCTTGACCTGCATCGCCCGGAAGAGCGGGATCGCCCGGGACATCACGAGCCCGATGACCAGGCCCATGATCGGCAGGATCACGATCAGCAGGCCCGACAGGGGGACGTCCTGGCGGATCGCCATGATGATTCCGCCGATGCCCAGGATCGGCGCCGAGATGAGCACGGTCAGGCCGAGGAAGACGACCGTCTGGACCTGCTGGACGTCGTTCGTATTGCGGGTGATCAGCGACGCCGGCCCGAACTGGTTGACCTCGACCTGGGCGAAGCTCTCGACCTTGCGGAAGATCGCCGTGCGCACGTCGCGGCCGAAGCCCATCGACGCCTTCGCGCCCCAAGTAGACGGCCAGGATCGAGGCGATCCCCAGGAGCAGGGTCACGACCAGCATCAGGGCGCCGGTGCTGATGATGTAGTCGTTGTCTCCCGGCGACGATCCCGTTGTTGATGATGTCGGCGTTGAGGTCGGGCAGGTAGAGCGTCCCGACCGCCTGGATCAGGAGCAGGATCACGACCAGGGCGAGCGAGCCGCGGTACGGCCGGAGGTAGGTCCGCAGGAGGCCTGATCATCGGGCGGCTCCGGCCAGCTGGGCGCTCCGGCCGCTGGCGGCGGCCATCAGCCGGGCCCGGGCGGCGTGCATCGCCCGCAGCCCGAGCAGGAAGCCGGCCATCTCCTCGGCGCTGAGCTGCTCGAGGAGCTGCCCGAGGCGCTCGCGGTGATGTGCCTCGAGCGACTGGTTGACGTTCGCGCCAGCCTCGGTCAGGTGGACCAGGACGACTCGCCGGTCGGCGGCGTCGTGGCGGCGCTCGACGACGCCGCGGGTGGTCATCCGGCTGACGATCCCGGTCGCGCTGGCCACCGAGACGTCGAGCGCCTCGGCCAGGCGGCCCATCGAGATCGGCCCTTCGGCCTCGAGGACGCTCAGGACGTTCAGGTGGACGAGGCTGAGGGCGCCCCGGTGCCAGGCCCGGTAGGCGTTCATCTTCTCGCGCGGCGTGGACATCAGCTCTTCGATCAGCTCGTCGGCCAGCTTCCGGCGGCGACCGGGGGCGCCGGGGGCGTTTTGCTCCGCGCTGATAGTCAATGTCATATTGACAATATAGCCGATCCGAGGTGAAGCGGCAACAGGACCAACGCGGCTACCCAGGCGCAGGGAACATCAGCGGTTGCGGTCGGAGCGGACGAAGAGGAACGTGCCCACGATCGTGAAGACCAGGAACAGGCCGACGGTCACGGCCAGGTCGAGGACCGGGCTGTTGAGGACCGCGGCGCTGTACTCGGGCTTGCCCCAATAGAAGATGTTGCGGGCGAGGTCGATGCTGTAGGTCATCGGGATGACCTTGGCCAGGAAGCCCAGGATGCCGGTCGAGGCGGACACCGGGATCAGCGCGCCCGGACAGGAACATCTGGGGGAAGATCAGGAGCGGGACGCCGATCGCGGCGACCTTCGGGATCGTGGACGAAGCCGATGAAGAAGATCCCCAGCGCACCGCCGGCCAGCGCCAGGACGGGAGCCAGGGCGAGGACCCGGAGCAGGTCGCCGAGGTTCATCGGGATCTGCATCACGAAGACCATCGCGAAGATGCCGACCAGCGAGACCAGCGAGGCCACGCCCGAGCCGAGCATCTTGCCGAGCAGGACGGCGTAGCGCGAGATCGGAGCGACGAAGAGCTCGGCCGTGAAGTCGTTCTCGCGCTCCTCGACCAGGTTGGTGACGCCCGGCGATCGTGCCCTGGTAGAGGGAGTTGGCGATCATCCCGATGAGCATGAACGGCAGGTAGGCGAACGGCAGCGCATTGCCGAGGTTCTGGGAGATGCTGCCGCCCAGGACGCCGATGAACAGGACCGGGAAGATGATCGTGAAGGCCAGCGATGCCGGGCTCTTGATGGCCCGCAGCACCTCCCGCCAGGCGATCGCGAAGGTCGCGTTGAGCTCGCGTGCGAGGGTCGGGCCGAAGCGGCCCGAGACGGCGCTGGCGCGGGCGCCGTCGCGCGATCCGGCCCGCCGGTTCGAGATGTCGGCAGTCATGCGGCGTCCTCCTCGGACTGGCGCAGCAGCGCCACGTAGGCTTCTTCCAGGCTGGGTTCGCGGACCCGCAGGACGGACAGCGGGGTGCCGATCCGGCTGATCAGGTCCTGGGCGGTCGGGCCCTCGAAGGCGACCCGCAGCGCGCCGTCGGGCAGCGCGGTCGGCTGGAGGCCGAGCGACCGGAGGTCCGCGGCCAGCGCCGGGCGGTCGAGCGGCGTCGAGCTCGATCGATCCGCTCCAGGAGGCGTTCCTTCATCTCCTCGGGCGTGCCGATCACCGCGATCCGGCCGTGGTCGATCACGCACACCCGGTCGGCGCCCTCGGCCTCCTCGAGGTAGTGGGTCGTCAGGAAGATCGTCGTCGCGTCGGTCCGGCGGACCTCGGCCAGGTAGTCCCACAGCGAGCGCCGGCTGATCGGGTCGAGGCCCGAGGTCGGCTCGTCGAGGAACAGGACGGCCGGCCGATGCATCAGGCTGCGGATGATCTCGAGCTTGCGCTTCATGCCGCCCGAGTACGTGCTCAGTGGCTTGAACAGGTCGTCGGCCAGGCCGACGACCGCGGCCAGCTGTTCGACCCGCTCGGCGGTACTCCGCCGGCATCAGCCGGTAGAACGGGCCGGTAGCCGTACAGGCCGTAGATCGCCACGTGGAGGCGGATGTTCTCCTCCGCCGAGAGGTGCTGGTCGACGCTCGGGTTCTGGAAGATGATCCCGATCTCGCGCCGGACGGCCTTGGCCTCACGATCGAGGTCGTGGCCGCCGATCGTGACCGTGCCGCTCGTCTTGGAGAGCGTCGTCGTCAGGATCGAGATCGTCGTCGTCTTGCCGGCCCCGTTGGGGCCCAGGAAGGCGAACAGCTCGCCCGGCTGGACCTGCGAAGCTGATGTCGTCGACCGCCGCCACGGTCGACTTGCGGTAGCGCTTGACGAGGTGCTCGACGTTGACCATCGGGTCCATGGACGAGGCTCCAAGCTCGGAAAGTGGGAACACTGTTGCCGTTATGGGTACACTGTAGCCGGGCAAGGTAGACTGGACGTCAATGTCGCACGTGGCGACCCGGGATCAGCGAGGATGCCTGATGGCGCAATGTGGATCGGAGTATGGAGCGGAGATGGTGAAGTGACGGGCCGCTCCAACCAGGTGCTCGCGGACCGCAGCTGGGTCACCCGGCAGCTCGGTCACCCCCAGCTCGGTCACCACCAGCTGAGCCGGCGGGCCCGGGACCGGCCGGTCCATCGGAGCCTCCGCCGCTCGTCTGGCTGCGCCTCCAGGACGCCTCTCCGCAAGGCCCGCCGCGAGGTCGACCGGATCGTCCAGGCCTCGATCGCGCTGGCCGACCAGGAGGGCCCGACCTGGCTCTCGATGCGCCACCTGGCGGCGGCCCTGGCGACCGGCACGACCTCGCTCTATCGCTACGTCAAGAGCAAGGACGAGCTGCTCGAGCTGATGGTCGACGCGGTCAACGGCGAGTCGCCGGGGCCGGGCCAGCCGGGCCCGCCCGTGCCCTCCGGCGACTGGCGAGCCGACCTTCGACTGATCGCCCGGGGCCGCCGCGAGCAGTTCCTGCGCGCATCCCTGGCTGGCCGGCCAGGCAACGAGCCGCCTGGCCCTCGGCCCGAACACGCTCCGGGCGGCCGAGTTCGCCAGCGCCGTCGTGGCCCAGCTGACCGACTGATCCGACCGTGGCCGGCTCGATCCTCAGCTCGATCCTGGGCTTCGTCCACGGTGCCGTCGCCGACGAGCTGGGCGAGCTCGAGGCCCAGCGTCGGAGCGGCATCACCGAGGACGGAGTGGCGGGCCAGGCTGGGCCCGTATGTCCGCTCGGTGATCGAGGGTGGCGAGCTACCCGAATTTCGCCGAGGTCGTGATCAAGGCCGAGGAGCTGGGCTTCGAGCAGCAGTTCGAGTTCGGGCTCGCCCGCCTGCTCGACGGGATTGACGCGTTCGTCGGCGATCCGGATCGACGGCCGATCGCGCAGCCTGTCATCCTGTGGAGAGGCGCTGTGGAGGAGCCAGGTGAGCGCAGATCGACGCGTTGAGCCGGCCGGCCGCAATGTGCCTCGGCTCGGGCCACCTGGTCGTCTACGGCAATCCGGCTTTCGTGGCCGACGTTCGGCGGCAGCTGCCCTGGGAATGCCCGCCCGTGAGACCCTGGTCGGCCTGCCGGCCGAGGCCTTCGGACCTGCTCGATGCCGTCCTGGCCGAGGGCCGGCCGCTGGCCCGCTGGATCGTGATCGACGACCGAGCACTGGCGCATGACGGCGATGCCCCGGATCGATCTCGAGACGGGCGAGCCGTACGGCGTGTCGTTCCACCTTCGGCGGCGATCGGACGTGCCCGTCCTGCGCGGCGGGCCGAGGCAGCCCAACCAACCGGCACAGCCCCGGGCCTGACGGTCCGGGGCTGGCAGTGACGGTGCGGCCTGGGCGACGGCTCGCCCTCGCGAACTAGCTCCGATTGCGTCCCCGGCGGAGGTCGGTGGGAACGAGGAGCAGCGTGCCGGCAACCATGATCCCGAGGCCGATCAGGAGCAGGATGCTCGGGCTGTCGGTGCCTGAGCCGCCCGCGACCGGAGCGGTCGAAGTGCTCGGCGGGGTGACCTTGGGCTTGCCCGTCGCGGCCCCAACGCCACCCGTCGGACTGGGCGTGGCCGTGGACTTGATCGTGACCTGGACGAAGCTCGTCTTGCAGACCGGCTGCGCCTCGGCAACCTGCTCGCAGACGGTGTAGCTGAAGGTGTCGCCGCCGACGTAGTCCGTCTGGGGCACGTACAGGATGCCGGCGGCATTGCCGGAGACCTTGCCCCACTCGGGCGGGGTCTCGGTCAGGTCCGTCGTCCGGACATAGGCGTCTCCGGGCTGGCCGGCCAGCATGTCGGCCTTGGGCACCTGGAGACTGGTGTTGACGTCGATCGTGTACTGCAGGTTTGGCGGCTGGACGAGGCCATCCGCAGAGACACCTGCAACGCTCCCAAGGGCAAGCGCCGTTCCGACCAGGCCGGCCGTAAGCCCGACGCTCAGGCGCCGGCAAATCGTCGTGGGAAGTTGATAGGTGTTCATAGGACTATTGTCGCGATCGCGCGGACAGTCGGCAAGTACCACCAACGTCACCAATGCCCCCAGATTGGGGCATCCGGGCACCAACCCCGACCGACCGCGGCTCCGGGCCGGGTGGCCGGGCTGAGCGTAAATCAGCCCACGGTGACCGTGATTCGGTGGTGGCCGCGGGCGCCATCCGGGGCCGGATCGCTGATCTGGTCGGTCTGGATCGTACCGGTACCATCGGTTGCCCGGACCTCGATCGAGTGGGGGCCGGCGACCGCCTGCCAGGGCAGGAGCCACTGGACCCAGGTCGCCTTCGAGATCGGCTGGCTGATCTGGGCCGGCTGCCAGTCCCCGTTGTCGATCTTGACCTCGACCCCTTCGATCCCCCGATCGGGCGCCCAGGCGACGCCGGCCAGGTTGACCCTGCCGGCGGCCAGGTTCGAGCCGCCGGGCGGCACGTCGATCCGCGACTGGGTCAGGATCGGTCCGTCCTTGGCCCAGCCCAGGGGGATCCAGTAGCCGTCGACCGCCTCGCGGGTCGTCAGCTCGATCGAGGCCAGCCACTTCGTGGCCGAGACGTAGCCGAACAGGCCGGGCACGATCAGCCGGGCCGGGTAGCCGTGATCGGCGGGCAGCGGGACCCGGTTCATGCCGACCGCGATCATCGGCTCGCGTCCGTCGGCCATCGCCCAGTCGGTCGGAAAGCCGACCGTGAAGTCGTCGACCGAGCGGCCCACGATCTGGGTCGCCCCGGCCTGGATCCCGGCGGTGTTCAGGACGTCCTTCAAGCGGACGCCCGTCCACAGGGCATTGCCGACGAGGTTCAGGCCCGGTTGGTTGTCGGTGGCCACGTCGTTGCTGACGCAGGCGATCGTCACGTACTGCTCGAACAGGGGCATCGCCAGCAGCTCGTCATAGGTGAACGAGAGCGGGTGGTCGACCATCCCCTTGACGTCGAGCTGCCAGCCATTCGCGTCGACCTGGGGCGTCAGCAGGGTCGTATCGATCTTGTAGAACTGGTCGTTGGGCATGACGATCGGGGTGATTCCCGGGACGCTGAACGACTCGGTCGAGGTCAGTGGCGGGACCGGATTCAGCACGGCCGGGAGCTTCGATGTCGAGACGATCCCGGCCGGATGCTGGCCGTTCACGCAGCGAACGGCCGATGCTCCCGGCCACGACGGCCCCGCCCAAGGTGCCCGCGCTGGCAATCAGGAAACGGCGGCGGGTCCACTCGGGACTCCAGGACGTGGCCGCAACCTCGGCCGTGGCCGGCCGGCGCGGTTGGCCGCGTCGCCGGACGACGGGCGGGCCTTGCTGCCTGCGGCGGCCGCCCGCCGGGCGGCCTTGCCGTTCGACGGGCGCCAGACCGGCGCGCTCCTCGAGATCCGCGCGCTCGAGCTCGCTCGGGCGGGCAGCGGCTCGACCGAAGAGCCCGGCACGAGGCGGAGCAGCCCGCGCAGGGCGGCCAGCCCGATCCCGACGGCCAGGAGCGGGACGAGGATCGCCAGGACCTTCGAGGTCAGCGGGTCCTGGAACGCGGCGAAGGCGGACAGGAGACCGAACCCGCCGAAGATCCAGACCCCCGTCTCGAAATCGGCGGGCCGCCAGGACGCCGGTGAGCATCGCGATGAGCAGGGCGACGACGAGCACGGCCAGGTTCAGGGCGAGCTTGTCGTTCGTCCCGAACAGGCTGACCATGAGCTCCTTGGCCCCCGCCGGTTGGAGGGCGATGATCATCGTCCCGACCGCCGTCACGAGCGACGGCGCGCCCTTGATCAGGCCGGCGATCAGCTCGGCCGACGGCCAGGGCCAGGGCTCCCGACGCGAGCCCGGCCAGGGCGCTCGCCCAGGCCGACGGGTGGCGTGCCCGGGCCGGCGCGCAGGGGTGGCGGAGGCGCGCCGGATCCGGGTCGGTCGAGGTGCTCACGAAGCAACCGTAGCGCGGGCGTGTGACAGGCGCATGTCGGAGGCCTGGGCCCGCGTCGCCCCGTCACAACGTCGTCACGGATCCGATCCCTACGATGGCCTCGCGATGCGCCAGGACTCCGACCGGCCGATCCTCGTGGTCGACGACGATGCCAAGATCGTCCGGCTCGTCCGGGCCTACCTCGAGCGCGAGGGCTACCGGGTCGTCGGCGCGACCGACGGACGGGCGGCCCTCGCCGCCACTCGAGGCCGAGCGTCCCGCCCTGATCGTCCTCGACCTGATGCTGCCCGAGCTCGACGGCCTGTCGGTTGTCCGGGCGATCCGCCTGGCCGCCGACGACACGCCGGTGATCATCCTGTCTGCCCGGGGGACGGTCGCCGACCGGATCAGCGGCCTGGCCAGCGGTGCGGACGACTACCTGCCCAAGCCGTTCTCGCCGGCCGAGCTCGTCCTCCGGGTCAAGCGCATCCTGGCCAGGACGACGAGCTCGCACGAGCTGCCCCGGACGGCGGGCTCAAGCGGACCGTCGGAGATCCTGGTCCACGGCGACCTCGTCGTCGATCGCGCTCGCCACTCGGCCATGATCGCCGGCCGGGACGTGCCGCTCACGGCCGTCGAGTTCCGGCTCCTCGTCGCCCTGCTCGAGGCCGACGGCCGGGTCCTGACCCGGGATCAGCTCCTCGACGCCGTCTACGGCCAGGACGCCGAGGCCGTCCTGGAGCGGACGATCGATGTCCATGTCGGACGGTTGCGCGACAAGCTCGACGACACGGCTGCCGAACCGCGCTACATCGCAACCGTGCGGAGCGTCGGCTACCGCGCGACGGCGGCCGGCTCGGCGATCGGGCCGGCTCCGATGACTGGGGACGGGCCGATGACGCGGCCGGTCGAAGCGGAGCTCGGCCTGGTCACGCAGCGTCGGCGCCCGGATCGTCCTGGTGGCGGCCCTCACGACCGGCCTGGCCGTGGCCATCCTGGCCTTCGGCGTGGTCGTCGTGGGCGGGGCGGTCTTCGCCGACCTGATGATGAAGAACGGGGCGACGGCCGAGCACGCCCACGAGATGTTCGACGATTCGATCACCCTCGTCCTGGTCGTCGCGATCGTGGCCGCCCTGGCCGCCGGGCTCGGCCTGGCGATGGTCCTCGGCCGGCGGATCGCCCGGCCCCTGGCCGAGATCGGCTCGGCTGCCCGGGCCGTGGCCGCCGGCGACTACGAGGTCCGGGTCCCCCGCCGCGGCCCCGAGGAGATCGCCAGCCTGGCCGATTCGTTCAACCAGATGGCCGCCAGCCTCGAGGAGCAGGAGCGGATGCGGCGCGAGTTCATCGCCAATGCGGCCCATGAGCTGCGGACGCCGCTGACGAACCTGCAGGGCTACCTCGAGGCGCTCCGGGACGGGGTGATCCCGGCCGATCGGGCGACCTTCGAGTCGCTCTGGGACGAGGCCGAACGGCTCGTCCGGCTGGCCGCTTCGCTCGATACCCTCGCCGCGGGCGACGCCCAAGGCCGGATCGCGGCCCCGGTCGAGATCGACATCGTGACCGCCGTGCGGATGGCCGCCGACCTGGCCGGGCCGAGCCTCGAGCGAGCTGGGCTCCGGCTCGAGCTCGAGCTGCCCGAACGGCTGACCGCCCGGGCCGATCCGGACGGGCTGGCCCAGGTCCTCGGGAACCTGCTCCAGAACGCGATCCGCTACACCCCGCCGGGCGGCAGGGTGGCGATCCGGGCCGAAGGCCGCCCGGCCGACGTCCTGATCTCGGTGACGAACACCGGCGAGGGCATTCCGGCCGACGACCTGCCCCATGTCTTCGAGCGCTTCTACCGGGTCGACAAGTCCCGCGACCGGGCCCACGGAGGGGCCGGGATCGGCCTGGCGATCGTCCAGCAGCTGGTCGAGGCGGTCGGCGGCCGGGTCGGTGCCGAGTCGAGCGATGGGTCGACCCGGTTCTGGTTCGTCCTGCCGGCCTGATCAGGCCGATCGTCCGGCTGCGGGCATTCGACGAGGCGCGTAGAGTGAGCCGATGATCCCGGCCCGATGGCGCGATCGAATCCGGCTGGCGGCGCTGGCCCTGGCGGCGCTCGTGCTGGCCCATGACCTCGTCTTCCTGCTCACCGACGGCAGCAGCTACGGCGTCGCCATGGCCCGGACAGGCCACGGCGCGCAGTGGACGGCGACCGTCCTGATCGTGGCCGTCCTGGCGCTCAGCCTGGCGGTCCTGGGCAGCTTCCGGCTCGTCTCGCTCACGCCGCCAGGCGCGGCAGCTCGAAGGCGCCGAGGCGACGATCCGGTCCGGGCCGCCTGACCGACCTTGCCGGCCACCTCCTCCGCTCCTGGCTGGTGATCCTGCCGGTTTCGCTCGCCCTGTTCGTCGTCGTCGAGAACCTCGAGCACCTTTCAGTCGGCCTGCCGGCGCCCGGCCTGGGCGTCCTGGGCTCGGTCCAGTACCACGGCGTGATCGGCGTGTTCGTGCTCGTCTCCCTGGTCGCTGCGCTCGTCGACGCGCTGTACCGCTGGCGGCGGGACATCCTGATTGCTCGGATCGAGGCCGCCCGGGCGCGCCTCGCCCGGCGGCCGGCCCGGGTCGCCCGGCGAGCCCTTCCGTGGGTCGACCTGCGCCATGCCGCGATCATCGGCAATCGCATCTCCGGGCGAGCTCCTCCGTCGCTGTCTGCCTAGCTGGCGCCTCGATCCGATCTGCACGTCGGTCGAGCTCGCTGCCAATTCGCGAGACACGGGATCGCCGGTCTTGATCGTCGGCGGCCCTCGGAGGAAACGAAGTGAATCTGCTTGCACTGCGGCGATTTGGGCGTCGCCCTGGTGGCTTCGGCGTTCGGACTGATGCTCGTCGTCGGCGTGGCCGACGCCCACATCGTCAAGACGATCGGCAAGTTACACGGTTGCCTTGGGCTGGGCCCACGAGCCGACCTTCGTCGGTGAGCTGAATGCCGTCCAGGTGGTCATCAAGGACGCCTCGGGCAAGCCAGTCACGGACCTCAATGACGGCGACCTGAAGGTCACCGTGAGCATCGGCGGCAAGACCTCGGACCCCTTGCCCCTGCTCAACACGTTCGACCCGGACACCGGCCTCGGAGTCCAGGGCGACTACGAGGCGGCGCTGATCCCGACCGCGCCCGGCGACTACACCTTCCACCTGACCGGCTCGATCGACGGGACGGCGGTCGACGAGACCGCGACCTCGAGCGACTCGACCTTCAACTCGGTCGTTGACTCGACCGGAATCCAGTTCCCGAACCAGCTGCCAGCCCTGACCGACATCATCACCAGGCTCGACCGGATCGATGCCAGGCTCGCGGCGCTGCCCTCGCCGGGCACCGGCGCAATCGCGTCCAGCGCGCCATCGGCCAGCGGAACCCCGATCTACGATCAACTGGACGCTGCGAATGCCGGCTGCCGCGAACGCTCAGTCGGCGGCGAATCAGGCCCTGATCGTCGGCGGGGCCATTGGCCTTGCCGGCGTGATCATCGGCCTGGCTGCCCTTGGGGTCGCCCTGCGCGGTCGCCGCACGGGAGCCTGAGCAACCGTGCGGATCGGGACCGGGCTCCGCGTCGCGGCGGTCCTCGGACTGGTCGCGGCGCTCGGCCTGCCCGGGCGTGGCCCTGGGCCACGCTCTGCCCCAGTCGAGCCAGCCGGCAGCGAATGCTCAGCTCACCTCGTCGCCGGCAGAGGTCTCGATCATCTTTGGTGAGCGGCCGGATCCGAAGCTCTCGACGATCAAGGTCCTGGACGCGAACGGGGCGGCCGTGGCGTCCGGTCCGACGGCCGCCGTTGCGAGCAATCCGCTCGAGCTGGCCGTGCCGCTCAAGCCCGACCTGCCCGACGGCGTCTACACCGTCGCCTGGCGAACCGTCTCAGCCGTTGACGGCCACCTGGCCAGCGGCTCGTTCGCGTTCGGGGTCGGGGTCGCGCCGCCGGCAGATGGATCGGGAGCCGGCGGCGGCACGACCCCGGCCGGCCCGTCGATCGGGGCGATCCTCGCCCGCTGGCTGCTCTACCTGGGGCTGGTCGGGCTGCTCGGCCTGGCCGTCTTCGGGGCGGTCGTCGCGCATCAAACCCCGGCCTCGGTCAAACGGGTCCTGCCGCTCGCCTGGCTGCTCGCGGCGATCGGCACCGTCCTGGTCATCGCCCTCGAGCTGAGCGACGCGGGGGTCGACCTCGGGAGCGTCTTCGGCACGTCGTTCGGGACCGGGCTCGTGATCCGGACGGTACCCCTGGTGATCGCCGGAGTCGCCACGGCCCTGGTCTCGTTCGGGCATCCCCGGACGCGGGCTGCCCTGGTGGTCACCGGCCTGGGGGCCGCCGGGGCGATGCTCGCCGACGTCCTGCTGAGCCATGCGGCGGCCGGCGGCAATGTCGCCATCGACGTCCTGGTCCAGGTGATCCACGTCGTCGCGGTCGGCCTGTGGCTCGGCGGACTGCTCGGGCTCGTGGTCAACCTGCGCGGCACGCCGAACGAGTCGACTGCCCTGCTGGCCCGGCGCTTCTCGCGGATCGCCACGGTCGGGATCGCAACCGTGGCCGTGAGCGGGTTGATCCGGGCGATCGACGAAGTCGGCACGCTCAACAACCTGGTCACCACGGACTTCGGGCGCCTCGTGATCGCCAAGACGGCCCTGCTCGGCGTCCTGGCCCTGCTGGGGGCGATCAATCACTTCCGGAACGTGCCGGCGGCCGGCCGCTCGACCAGCGGCCTGCGCCGAATCGGCTCGACCGAGCTGCTCGTTGGGGCGACGGTCCTCCTCCTGTCGGCATCGCTCGTGAACCTGGCACCTCCGACGGAGTCCGGCGGAGGCGCAGGCCCGGTGGCGCCGGCGAACCCGATCTCGCTGATCGGGTCTGACTTCGGTACGTCGGTCCACGTCCTGCTCGAGGTGTCGCCCGGGAGTGCCGGCGTCAACACCTTCAAGGCGACGGTGACCGACTACGACACCGGCGCCCCGGTCGGATCGGTGACGGGGGTCAGCCTGCGCTTCACCTTCCCCGGCCGCTCGGACGTGGGCACGCTCACGGCTGGACCTGCCGCCGACCGGGCCGGGCGTCTTCAGTGCCAGCGGCTCGAACGTGTCCCTGGTCGGCGCCTGGCAGGTGACCGCGACCGTGGTCAATGGGACGGCTTCGGTCGAGGTCCCCTTCGAGCTCGTCACGAGGACGGCCCCGTCGAAGATCGACGTGAACGCTGTCGCCGGCCTGCCCACGATCTACACGGTCCACCTGTCGGCCGGCCGGACCGTCCAGGTCTATCTCGATCCCGGCACGGCCGGCGCGAACGAGGTCCATACGACCTTCTTCGACGCGAGCGGCAACGAGCTGCCGGTCCAGAGCGTCGTGATGGTTCTCGGGCCGGTCGGCCAGCCGGCGTCGAGCCTCGATCCGCGCCAGCTCGAACCGGGCCACTTCGTCGCCGACACCACCCTGGCCGCCGGCACCTACACCCTGTCCCTGGCCGGTCCCGCTCCCAACGGCGACCAGCTCACGACCCAGCTCGACCTCCCGGTCAGTCAGTAGAGGCAGCCCCATGTTGAACCTGAATCCAGCCGCTCGGCGCCACTCGGGCGCCTCCGGGCGATCGGAATCCTCGTTGTCGTCCTCGTCGTGGCCGGCTGCGGCGCCTCGGCGACAACTCCGCCTGCAGCGTCCGCTGCGCCGGCCTCGGCCGGCCCGAGCCCGGCCGGCTCGCGATTTCGTCCCCGGCGGTGGTCACGATCGTCTCCCCGACCCAGAACCAGGTCGTGACCGGCTCGACCCTGCATATCGTGATCGGGCTGCAGAACGCGACGATCGTGCCGGCGACGACGACGAACGTGTCGCCGACCACGGGCC
This sequence comes from uncultured Chloroflexia bacterium, assembly GCA_963697135.1. Taxonomy (GTDB): domain Bacteria; phylum Chloroflexota; class Limnocylindria; order Limnocylindrales; family CSP1-4; genus Palsa-1033. Next base: position 134,345 of record CAVOMZ010000021.1, read on the forward strand.
ACGTCCACCTCTACGTCGACAACGTCCTCGTGTCGATGAACTATGGCCTGACCCAGGACCTGCCGGTCCATCCCGGCACGTACGTCCTCAAGGCCGAGTTCGTGGCGGCCGATCACGTTCCCTTCGACCCCCGGGTCTGGTCCGACCAGGTCATCTTCACCGTCCATTGAGCGATCGAATCCGGCTCGCGGGAGAATCCGGCTGGGGGCAGCCTGGCTCGTCCTCGGGGCCGGCCTGCTGCTCGTCCTCGCGGCCCAGGCCCTGAGCCCGGTCGCGGCACCCCTCTACGACGGCCTGATCGTCCTGGGTCCCTACCATTACCTCGACCCCGGGCCGGGCCAGACCGGCTCGCCCACCTCGGCCAGCGTGACCGAGGCGTCAGCGGGGGCACCAGCCCGGGCTTCAACGCAGCCACCACCGAGACGGTTCCCCAGGCCCAGCTGATCGCGGCCCCCGGCGCGTTCGCCATCGGCCCGGCGTCGACCGCGGTCACGATCTCGATCACCCCGGTCGAGCCCCCGGCGCCGTCGACGGTCGGCCCGATCCTGGGCAACGTCTACCGGTTCGCCGTGACCGACCAGGCCGGGACCGCCCTGGTGACGAAGCCCGGAATCGATGTCACCCTCGTCCTGCGAGCGCCCGACGCGACGAGCAACGCGGTCTTCGCCGAATACTCAACGTCTGGCTCGGCCGGCTGGCAGGAGCTCAGCTCGTCTCCCTCGGGTACGCCCGGCATTCTTCATCGCGATGACGGGCGGTGGCGGCGACTACGCCCTGGTCGAGGCGCCGGGTGGCTTCGGGCCGGTCCAGGCGGCGATCGTCACGGTCGTGGTCACGGCGATCCTGGCCCTGATCGCGTTCTTCCTGATCCGCCGACGCCGTCGACCTGCGCCCGTTCCGCCGGTCGCGGTCCCCGCCCGGTCACGGGCCAGCACGACCAATCGAAAGAAGCGCAAGCGCCGATGACCAGTTCGCGCCAAACTCAGCCAACACGGCCAAACGGAGGGCACCCCATGCCGGCATTCCTTCGCCGCCTCGTCGTCATCGCGGTGGCGGCCGTGGTGGCCGGCTGCTCGTCCGGCAGCCTCGGATCAGGGCCGGCGGCAGCCGGGGCCGATGCCTCGGGCGGAACCCGGAGCGGGGCGGCCACCGGGGACCCGATCCGGATCGGAGCCGTCTTCCCGATCAGCGGCGATGCCGCCAGCCTGGCCCTCCAGGAGTTGCGCGGTGTGCAGCTGGCGGCCGACTTCGTGAACGCCGACGGCGGGGTCGGGGGCCGTCGGGTCGTGCTCGACATCCGCGACCTCGAGTCGGGCGATGCCGCCCCGGCGGCGATGGCCTCGCTCAAGGCCGACGGCGTGACGGCGGTTGTCGGAGCCTATTCCTCGGACCTCTCGATTCCGGCAGCCGCCGCGGCCGACCGGGCCGGGCTGGTCTACTGGGAGGCCGGGGCCGTGGCCGATCAACTGACCGGCCGCGGCTTGCCACTCGTCTTCCGGGTCGGCGCAAGCGGCTCGAACCTGGGCGACAACTCGGCCACCTTCGCGGCGACAGAGCTGGCCCCCCGGCTGGATACGACGCCGGCCGGCGTCCGGCTGGCGATCGTCGCCGCGGCCGATCCGTATCCCCAATCGGTGGCCGCAGCCGCGACCGCGACCGCCAGGGCGACCGGCCTCGACCTGGTCGACCAGCAGACCTACAACCTGTCGTTCCCGAACTGGCCCCGGGTGATGGCCGAGCTGGCGGCGGCCAAGCCGTCGATCGTCATCCTGGCTTCGGACATCGCCGACGGCGTCGCCTTCCGCCAGGCGATGCTCAAGAGCGGTCTCAAGGTCAAGGCCCTGATCGGCTCGACGATGGCCGAGTGCGCCCCGGACTTCGCCGGCTCCCTGGGGGCCGACGCGATCGGGATCTTCGCCTCCGATCGACCGACCGGCGGCTTCCAGCCTTCGGCCCTCGACCCGGCCGCCCGGGCCCTGTACGACCGGCTGGCAGCGGCCTGGGCCAAGGACAACCCGGTGGCGGCACCCGATGACGCCTACGCCGGGTCCAGCCCGGACACGGGTGGGGCGGGCTCGGCAACGGGCTACGCCTCGTCGGGCCCCAGCGCGGTGATCGTCGGACCGATCGGCGAGAGCTCGGCGGCCGCCGGCCCGACCGAGGAGGCGCTATCGGGCTTCTCGGCCGCCTGGGTCCTGTTCCACGACGTGCTGCCGGGGGCGGCTCAGCCTCGTTCCGGGCAACGGCGATCGCGGCCGCCGCCCGCAACCTCGACCTGCCGACCGGGAGCCTGCCGAACGGGGCTGGTGTGCGCTTCTCGTCGGCGCCCGGCACCCTCGGCCAGAACACCCGGGCCTCGGCCGTGATCTGGCAATGGCAGGGCGTCCAGCAGTACGCCTATGTCTGGCCGCCGGCCTACGCGACGGCCGCGATCAAGTACGTGCCCCTCTCCCGCTGAGCGTGAACGCCGAGCGCCGGGAGCGAGCGCAATCGGCGCGACGCCGGGAGCGCTCGCGGCCCGTCCCGACCGGACGGCGAGCCTGGTCCGGGCCGTCCTGATCGCCCTCGGCCTGATCGCCGTGGTCGGCGCTCGCTGGGCGGCAACGGTGGCCGAGGCGCCGCCGCTGGTCGTTGGCGCCCTGTTCGGCGGCGCCCTGATCGGGATCGCCTGGGCCGGCGGCTTCCGGCCGGCGGCAATTCGGCCAGGAGCCGTCCTGCTCGGCCTGGCCGGGGCGGTCGTCCTGGTGGGGCTCGCGGTCGGGGCGACCCGCCTGGCCGGCTTCCCGTTGCGGGTCGTGCCCCAGACCGACTTTGGCTGGTGGGCCCTGATCACGATCGTCGTGGCGACCGCCGAGGAGCTGATCCTGCGCGGGGTCCTGTTTGACGCGATCTACTCGGCGGCCGGGGGCGAGGGCGTCCCGATGGCCGAGTCCCGGGTCGGGGCCGGTGGGCGGGACCTCGACGGGCGGGACCTCGACGGGCGGGCCCTCGACGGGCGGGCCCTCGACGGGCGGGACCTTGCCGGCGTTGAGGGCCGAGGCGGACGGGCCCTCGCCGGCGTTGACGGCCCAGCGGTCGCCGCGGCGGTGCTCGCCACGAGCCTGCTGTTCGCCCTGATCCACGTGCCGCTGTACGGCTGGCACGTCGTCCCGCTTGATTTCGGGGTTGGCGTGTTCCTGGCCGGACTCCGGCTCGCCTCGGGCAGCGTCACGGCCCCGGTGATCGCCCACGTGGTCGCCGATCTCGCGACCTGGTGGGTCTGAACGACAGGGCTCGTTCGGCCCTCCTACCTCGTCCTCGTCGTGTGCCTCGGCCCAATCATCCTGGGCGCAAAGCCCATCGCAGCTGGCTCGGCCCTTCGTTCGGCAATTCCGCCGAGGACGGCAGCCAGGCGGCTCAGTGCCCTCTCGCGGGCCAGGACCGGGCCGTATCCGCCTGGTTTGTGGCGGGATCGACGCTCAGGCCGCCCGTGCTCAAGTGCGGCACATAGCCAAATTGGCCATCCAGCGTCACTCGTGCGGCTTAGAGCGGAATTGCCGAGATCGGGCCGGGTGATCACCGGCAATGCCGCTCAGAGCGGAAATTTGCCGAGATCGGGGCGGGTGATTATCGACAAAGCGGCTCTGAGCGAAATTGGGGAGAGTGGGACCAGCCGATGGCCGTGGCCCCTGGGATCAGAAGCCGATCGACTCCGGGATGAAGACGACGTTGACCCGATCGGGGGTGACCTCGCCGTTGAGGACGACGATCTTGTTGATCCGGCTCGGGATCCCGTACGCGGCCTGGAGGCGGGCCGACTCGAGCGGGTAGCAGTACTCCTCGATCCGGCGGAGGGCCGTCTCGAGGTCGGGCACGATCTTCTGCGCTCCCACGACGAGGACCACCTTGCCAGCGCCGCTCACGATCGGGCCGAGCTGGCTGCCGCCGAACGAGGCGATCAGCATCGTCCCCTCGGCGGTCACCGCGTGGACGCTGTTGAGCCAGACGTCGGGCGATGCCCCGAGCTTGCGGATCTCGGCGCCCTGGGTTGCCCGATCCATCGAGCGCAGCTTCGGGCGGATCGCCTCGAACTCACCGGACGTCTCGATCGCAGCCGTGACCCCGATGTCGTCGAGCGTCTTCGAGGCACCCTCGCCGACCTCGGCCCCGGCGGGAATCAGCTCGAGGATCCGCTGCCTCGCGTCGTCGCGGTCGACGGCGATCTGGACGTTGAAGCCGCGCCGGCGCATGGCTTCCGCCGTTTGCTCGATGGTCGAGAAATCGGCGGGCTGGGCGAAGTCCTCGTTCAGGGCGGCGGTTGGCTGGACGGCGATGGAAAGGGCCACGATGAATGCCTCGGATGCGATTGGTAGTTGCTCAGGCAACAATACGCCGATCCGCAGATCGTTGCACGCGCAACCGCATCGCCGCCCGCTGGCCTCGCTCGCGCCCGCCGGCCTCGCTCGGTGCCTGCTGGCCTCGCTCGGTGCCCGCCGGCCTCGCTCGCCGCCCAACGGCCTCGGTCGGTGCCAGCCGATCTCGACCCGAACCGGCCCCCGCTCAGGCGTCCGGGAGGACCTTGCCGGGGTTGAGGATCCCGTGCGGATCGAGGGCGTTCTTGACGGCCCGCATCATTGCCACGGCCCCGCTTCCCCGCTGGGCTTCGAGGTAGCCCCGCCGCGAGACCCCGATCCCGTGCTCGGCGGTGACCGTCCCGCCGAGGGCGATCGCCGCCCGGTACAGGGCGTCGCAGGTCCGGGCGAGCTTCGCCTCGCCGTCCGGATCGTCCCGCTCGAGGATGACGTTCGGATGGAGGTTGCCATCGCCAACGTGGCCGAACGTGGCGATCGTCAGGCCCTGCTCGCGCCCGATCCGCTCGATCTCGGCCAGGAGCTCCGGCACCCGCCCGCGGGGCACCCCGACGTCCTCCATCCGGGCGACCCCGAGCCGCTCCATCGAGTTGAAGGCCAGGCGGCGGGCCTGGCGCAGCAGGTCCGCCTCGGCCGGGCTGGCGGCGACGATCGTCGAGCTCGCGCCGGCCCCCAGGCAGGCCGCCTCGGCCAGCTCGAGCGCCCGGGTCGCGGCGTCGCCGGGGAGGTCCGACTCGATCATCAGCATCGCGGCGGCGTCCCGGTCGAGCCCGAGGTCGTGGTCGTCATCGACGGCCCGGATCGTCGTCCGGTCCATCAGCTCGAGGGTGCACGGCTCGACCCCGGCCGCCGCCAGCGACGAGACCGCGGCGCCGGCCGAGACGAGGGTCGGGAAGAAGGCGAGCAGGGTCGACTTCGGCGGGGGGGCCGGGCGGAGCCGGAGGGTCGCCTCCGTGATCAGGGCCAGGGTGCCCTGCGAGCCGACGATCAGGGGGATCAAGCCGTAGCCGGCCACGTCCTTGGTCGTCTTGCCACCGAGCCGGACGATCTGGCCGGCCGCGGTCACGATCTCGAGGCCGACCACCGCGTCCCGGGTCACGCCGTACTTCAGGCAACAGAGGCCCCCGGCGTTCGTCCCCAGGTTGCCCCCGATCGAGCAGATCTCGGTGCTCGCCGGATCGGGCGCGTAGAACAGGCCCTCGTCGGCCACCGCCCGCTTGAGGACCGCGTTGAGCACCCCGGGCTGGCTGACCACGACGAGGTTCGCTCGATCGATCTCGAGGATCCGGTTCATCCGCATGAACGAGATCGTCAGGCCGCCGGCGACCGAGACCGCGCCGCCGGACAGGCCGCTGCCCGCGCCACGGGGCACGATCGGAACTCGGTGCTCGGCGGCCAGTCGGACCAGCTCGGCCACCTCGGCCGTCTCGGTCGGCAGGGCGACCGCGAGGGGCGGTGGCGGATTCAGGTAGGCCGTCTCGTCGCGCCGGTACGAATCGAGGTCGACGGGATCGGTCAGCAGGCGCAGGTCCGGCAGGCGGGCCTCGATCGCCGCCAGGAACGGAGTCCGGGTCGCCGCTTCCATCAGGGCAGGATACCGGCGCTGCTGGCCGCGGCCGCCGAGATCGCCTCGAGCGCTGCCGGGTTCTCGAGGGCCGAAAGGTCGCCCGGGTCCAGGCCGAGATAGGCGGCCCGGGCCACTCGTCGCATCACCTTGCCGCTGCGGGTCCGGGGCAGGTCGCCGACGGCCACGATTGCCCTCGGCCGGACCGGCTTGCCCAGCTCGTGGACGACCCGCTCGCTGACCTCGTGGGCGATCGCCGGGTCCCAGGCGGTCCCCGGTCGGGGAACGCACAGGACGACAATCGCCTCACCCTTGAGGGGATCCGGCACGCCGATCGCGGCGGCAGCCATGACCGCCGGGTGGGCGACGGCGCAGGCCTCGACCTCGGCCGGCCCGACCCGCTTGCCGGCCACCTTGAGCGTGTCATCCGAGCGGCCGTGGATGTACCAGTAGCCATCCGCGTCGGTCGCGGCGAAGTCCCCGTGGACCCACAGGCCCGGGACCTGGCGCCAGTACGTCTCGAGGTAGCGCTCGTCGTCGGGCTCGGCCCAGAAGCCCCGGGTCATCCCCGGCCACGGCTGGCGGATCGCCAGCTCCCCGACCGAGCCGCGGATCGGCCGGCCGGCGGCGTCGACGATGTCCGCGGCCATCCCGATGCACGGCCCGTTGAACGAGGTCGAGCGGATCGGCCGGAGCAGGTTGCAGCCGACGATCCCGCCGCTCACCTCGGTTCCCCCGCTGTAGTTCACGATCGGCAGGCGGCCGTCGCCGACCACGTTGAAGAGCCACTGCCACGGATCGGGATTCCATGGCTCGCCGGTCGAGCCGAGGACCCGCAGGCTCGAGCGATCGTGGGCTCGGACCGGCTCCTCGCCGTGGACCCGGAGCGCCCGGATCAGGGTCGGGCTGATCCCCATGTGGCTGATCCGGTGGCCGGCCACGAGATCCCACAACCGGCCGGGATCGGGCCAGTCCGGGGCCCCTTCGTAGATCACCAGCTGGGCCCCGAGCATCAGGGCGCCGCTGATTGCCCAGGGACCCATCATCCAGCCCAGGTCGGTGAACCAGCACAGGGTGTCTCCGGCCCGCAGGTCGAACGTGTGGGCCAGGTCCTGGGCGGCCTTGATCGGAAAGCCGCCGTGGACGTGGACCGTGCCCTTCGGCCGGCCGGTCGTGCCCGAGGTGTAGATGACCATGTAGGGCCGCTCGGGATCGGTCGAGCCGAGGGTCCCCGTGGCCCCGTCCTCGGCCGCATCGCCGGTGCCTGCCTGCCAGGTCGCGTCCCAGGCGGTCTCGCGGGCCGGGTCGAGATCGAGCGGTGCGGCCGCCAGCCGCTGGACGACGATCACCCGTTCGACGGTCGGCGCGAGGGCTACCGCCTCGTCGGCGATCGCCTTGAGGCCGACGACCACCCCCCGGCGCAGGAAGCCGTCGGCGGTGATCAGGTGGGTCGCCTCGAAGGCGGCCAGCCGGGCCGCCACGGCCGGAGCCGCGTAGCCGCTGAAGATCGGGCTGAACACCGCCTCGAGCCGGCCCAGGGCCAGGACGGCGATGACCGTCTCGGGCAGCATCGGCAGGAAGATCCCGACCCGGCTCCCTGGCCCGATTCCCAGGCCGGCCAGGTGCCGGGCCGCCCCCCGGACCGCCCGATCGAGCTCGAGCCAGGTGTATCGCCGGATCGCCCGATCCTCGCCCTCCCAGGCGAGGGCCGGCTGGCCGGGCCGGCTGGCGGCCCACGGCTCGGTCGAGGCGACGGCATGGTTGAACGCTCCCCCGCCCCACCAGCGGGCCCGGGCCGGACCACCGGCCAGGTCGAGGATCGTCGTCGGGCGGCGCTGCCAGTGGACGCCGATGTCGTCCGCGGCGGAGCTCCAGAACCAGCCTGGGTCGTCGACGGCTCGCAGCTGGAGGTTATCGAGGTCGGCGGCCCCCGCGCGTCGGACGAACTCGGCCAGGCGGGCCTCGTCGAGCTGGGCCGGGCTCGGCCGCCAGTCGGCCGGGCTGTCCGGCCGGGCAAATGCCGGCCGGCCCTGATCCGGCCCGATCGATCGGTCATTCATGGTCATTGACGATAGCGCGCCCCGAACGACGAGGCGGCGCACGCGTCCCGCCGCGCGGCCCGCCCTGGCGCCCGATCGGGGGCTCCGGCGCCGCCGGCCGCAGTCGAGCCGCCGGACGGGTAGGATTCCCATCCCGTGACTACCGTCCTGTTCATCCGCCATGGCCTGACCGCACTGACCGGTCCGGTGCTGACCGGCTGGACCCCGGGGATCCATCTCGACGAGCGGGGGCGCCGCCAGGTCGAGGCCCTCGCGGAGCGGCTCAGGCCAGTCGCCCTGGCCGCGATCGTCAGCTCGCCCCTCGAGCGCTGCATTGACACGGCCGATGCCGTCGCGGCCGGCCGCGACCCACAGCCGGCCCGCCACGTCGACGAGCGGATCGGCGAGGTCCGCTACGGCAGCTGGACCGGTGGCGAGCTGAAGAAGCTGGCCAAGGATCCACTCTGGGCGAGCGTCCAGGCTCACCCCTCGTCGGTCACGTTTCCCGAGGGGGAGGCGCTCCGGGACACCCAGTCTCGGGCGGTCTCGGCCGTGCGCGACTGGAACGCCCGGCTCGGTGACGAGGCGACCTATGCGATCGTCAGCCACGCCGACGTGATCAAGGCGATCCTGGCCGACGCCCTCGGCCTCCACCTCGACCAATTCCAGCGGATCGTGGTCGGGCCGGCCAGCCTGAGCGTCGTCCGCTACACCCGCCTCCGCCCGTTCGTCCTCCGGGTGAACGACCAGGGCGGCGATCCGATCGACCTCGTCGCAGACGAAGAAGAAGACAGGCCGGCGTCGCAGGCCGGCCAGCACAGGTGCGCCCGCATGACCCGTCGGATCTCGAATTTCGACGCCCCTGACCGGTTCGTCGCCGGCACGATCGGCGAGCCCGGCCACCGGGCCTTCTTCCTGCAGGCCCGCCAGGGCGGCTCGATCGTCAGCGTCGCCGCCGAGAAGACCCAGGTCGCCGTCCTCGCGGCCAACCTCGACGCCCTGCTCGACACGCTGGCCGACCGCGGGGTCGAAGGGATCCCGGCCGACATGGGCGACCAGCCCAGTCGACGACGAGCCGCTCGGAGAGCCGCTCGTCGAGGCGTTCCGGGTCGGGGCGATGACGATCGGCTGGGACAGCGCCGCTCGTCGGTGATGTCCAGGCCGCCGCCCTGACCGACGACGACGACGAAGACGACGACGACACTTCGGTCGATCGAGGCCTCCTGGCCGATGACGACGCCGATCTCGACGGGCCGGACCTCATCCGGGTCCGGCTGTCGCCGGCCGACGATTCGAGCCTTCGTCGCCCAGGCGGCCCGGGTGATCGCCGGCGGCCGGCCGCTCTGCCCGCGTTGCGGCGAGCCGCTCGATCCACAGGGCCACATCTGCCCCGTCCGACCGCCTACCTGAACTGACCCGGATGAGCCTGCCGGGGCTGCCGGACTCGACCGCGAGGGCGGCCCGGGAGCTCCTCCGGACCGGCGACGCTCGAGGTCCAGGGCCGGCTCGTCGTGTCCTCGAACTCGGCCCTCTACTGCCTCTTCGGGCAGGTGGGCACGAGCTGCCGGCGATCTACAAGCCGGTCCGCTTCGAGCGGCCGCTGTGGGACTTCCCCGACGAGACCCTGGCCCACCGGGAGGTCGCCGCCGCCCTCGTCTCGGACGCGACGCGGCTGGGGGATCGTGCCGCCGACGGTGCTGCGCGACGGGCCGTTCGGGCCGGGCATGGTCCAGCTCTGGATCGAGACCGATCCGGCGGTCCACTCCTGGGACCTCGTCCGGACCTCCGACCGACGCCTGCGCCCGATGGCGCTGTTCGACGCCGTCGTCAACAACACCGACCGCAAGGGCGGCCACATCCTGCCGGTCTGCCTGAGCCGGGGCGCGCCGGCGTGTCGGCCAGCCGGGCCCGGCTCGCCCGCGGCCGACGAGATCGTCCACGGCCGAGCTCGCCGAGGAACCGGTCGACCACTCGGCCCGGCCGCTCCACCTCTACGGCGTCGACCACGGGGTGTGCTTCTCCGACGAACCGAAGCTGCGGACGGTCCTGTGGGCCTGGCGCGGCAAGCGCATCGCAGCCGGCCGAGCTGGCCGTGCTGGCCGCGCTGGGCGGGCGCTGGAGGGCGGCTGGGCCGGGGGCTGGGCGGCCTGCTCGACGCCGTCGAGGTGCGCGGCGACCCGCGACCGTCTCGACGAGCTGATCCCGAGCGGCCGCTTTCCGCAGCCCGACCCCGAGCGGCCGGCCGATCCCCTGGCCGCCGTACTGACGCCCGAGTCGAGGCGGCCGCTCGACCGCAGGCTGGTGTCCACCGTCGGTGCACCGCGCACCGCTCAGGCTCGACCGGGTACGAAAGGATCGGCGGTGCCGGTACCGACGGGCAATGGACGCCGAGCGGGCGGCGTGGGACGCTCGCGGCGAACGGGGGTCGCGCATGACGATTCAGTTCGAGGCATATACCGCCGAAGGGATCCGGCACGGCGCGATCGCCGGGTGACGGCCGGCTCGGCGACCTGCTGGGGACGCTCGAGCAGGTCGAGTCGAGGCTGGCCGCCTCGCCGCCTTGACGGCAGCGAGTCGGTCGGTCAGCCGGCGTGACCCGCCTCGAGGTCGACGACTTCCTCGTCGTCGTCGCGCCGCCCGAGACCAGGCCGGCCCAGCCCACTCCGTCTGGCACGACGTGCGGATCCACGCCGGTCCGTACGTGCTCGAGGCCCGCCTGCCGACCCTGCCGGGCTTCGATCCGGCGCGGGCCCTGGCCCGGCCGAGCGGCTCGTTCGTTCTCCTGGGGGACGTCCGGATCGGCCTCGGCGGGCGGCCCGACGACGGCGTCGACGTCCATGAGCTGGCCTGGGTGAACCGCTACACGGTCGATCGGATCGAGAGCGACCTGGAGCTCGGCTTCTTCTTCCCGGGCGCCGAATCGAGCGTCGTCAAGCGGCTTCACCACCGACGCCGAGCCGGGCGACCGCTCAGCCGAGGAGCTGCGCCCGCGCAAGCTGACGCGCGACCCCCTCGAAGAGCTGCTCGAGACCGCCCGCGCGACCGACGAGCCCCCGATGGACCGGCTGGTGCGCTGCAGGCGCCATTCCGGACGAACGGCGGAGCCGCGCGGGACCAACGGCGAGGGCCGTCGATATTCGCGTTCGCGGGCGCCGGTCCGGCGATGATCGTATTCATGCCAATTCCCCGGCGCCGAGCAGCGATGCTCGGCCTGACCCGACCTGCCCCCGCGACCGGCCTCCGCGAGCAGAGCTGTCGCCAGTGCGGCGCGGCACGCCCGGATCCGTCGGTCACGTTCTGCCGGCGCTGCGGGATCCCGTACGGCAGCGCGCCCTCGGCCGCAGGCCCGGCCTGCCGTCCTGTCCGGTCTGCTACGTGACCGTCGACGATGCCGGCCTGCTGCGCCTCGCTCGAGCGGCTCGGGACGGCGCGTGGCCGATCGCCGAGCACGTGGCCGAGCATGAGCGCTACCCGGTCGGCGACGACGACTGGCTCGAGTCGCTCCGGGTCGGCGATCGGATCCGGGTCGGCGACGGCTGGGCGCCGTTCGACCTCGTCCGGCGCTACCTCGTGACCGGCGTCGGTCGACGGCGGCCGCGGCCGCCAATACCAGCACGACGCGATCGTCACGGCGATCAGCCAGATCGCCCGCTGGGGCACCGGCGAGATCGACGTCTTCGCCGACCAGGACGACTGGCGGGCGGCTCGCCTGGCCGTGACCCGGCTGATGGAGCGCTACCACCGGGACCGCTAGCCGCGGTCGCCGGGGTCGTATTGGGCCGCTCGACGGCGGCTCACGAGGGTTCCAGGACGGCGCGGGGCAGGCCCCGCCTGCAACCACTGCCAGATCGCGAGCTTGATCGAGCGTATGGCGGTTGACGAGAGAATTCGGGCCCGTTCCGACGCGATCAATTCCACGATCGGACCTCCGTCGTGCACGAATCCACACCGCGAAGCCCCGTTGGTCTGCTCCGGGGACCTGTACCTGGCCATAGGCGCGACCAGGTTCGCGCTTTGTCCGTGGATGGACGGCCGCGCCCCGGGCCGACTCGTGCCGGCCGTGAGCGCGGCAGCCACTACCATCACCCCGGACCATCGGCCATTTGACAGAACAGATGTTCTCGGCATCTTGTCGATGTCAACGCCCGAGCGGCGTCGCAGGTCAGAGCATCAGAACCTTTGCTCCCGCGACGCGCCAGGCAATCAAACAGGTCCGCTCCGACCCACCTGATCCGGGTCCGTTCGAGCGGTCAGGAACCAAGGGTTTTCTCTCAATGCTTACGCGATCCTCGAACGCCGGTGCGCCGATGCGCGCCCAGGCGATGCGCCGGCTGCGCCGCCGTGCGGCCGCCGCCCATCCCCTCTTCTGCTCGACCAACGGCTGCGCCACGCTCCTCCGGCTCGATTCCTCGACCGGCGTGGCCACCTGCCCGATCTGCGGGCTGAACCGCCGGGTCAACTAGCCCGCGGAACGAGCCAGCGCGCGGCGCGGGCCAACAGGCATCATGGGCCGATGACCGACTATCGGACCCTCGATCGCACGCCGCCTCGGGCGGCCTGATGGATCGCGAGATCCGGCAGTTCCGGGACGACCATCCGCGCTCCCTGGCGCTCTTCGAGCGGGCCACGGGCTCGCTCCTGGCCGGCGTGCCGATGAACTGGATGGTCAAGTGGGCCGGCGGCTTCCCGATCTTCGTCGAGACCGCCGCCGGCGCCCATTTCACCGACGTCGACGGCCACGAGTACATCGACCTCTGCCTGGGCGACACCGGCGCGATGGCCGGCCACGGCGCGCGGCCCGACCGTCGCCGCGGTCGAGCGCCAGATCCACGGCCGGGGGATCACCCACATGCTCCCGACCGAGGACGCGTCTGGTGCGGCGAGGAGCTCCAGCGCCGGTTCGGCCTGAAATACTGGCAGTTCACCCTGACCGCGACCGACGCCAACCGGTTCGCGATCCGGCTCGCCCGGATGGTCACCGGCCGGCCGAAGATCGCCGTCCACGACTTCTGCTATCACGGCTCGGTCGACGAGACGATCGCGACCCTGGCCCCCGACGGCCGGGTCGTCGAGCGAGAGGGCAACATGGGCCCGCCGGTCGATCCGGCCGTCACGACCCGGGTCGTCCCCTACAACGACCTGCCCGCCCTCGAGGCCGCGCTCGCCCATCGTGACGTCGCCGTCCTGCTGATCGAGCCGGCCCTCACCAACATCGGGATCGTCCTGCCCGAGCCCGGCTACCTCGAAGGGCGTCCGCGAGCTGACCCGCCGCTACGGCACGCTGCTGATCATCGACGAGACCCACACGATCTGTGCCGGTCCCGGCGGCTACACCCGGCTTTCGGCCTGGATCCGGACATCCTCGTGATCGGCAAGACGATCGGCGGCGGGATCCCCGTCGGGACATACGGCTTCAGCCGGAGCTCGGCGACCGGATCAACACGATGCTCGAGCCCAACAACTCGGATGTCGGCGGCGTCGGCGGCACGCTGGCGGGCTATGCCCTGTCGCTGGCCGCGGTCCGGGCCACCCTCGGCGAGGTCCTGACCGAGGCCGCGTTCGAGCGGATGATCCCGCTCGCCGAGCGCTGGGCGGCGGGCGTCGAGGCAGCGATCCACGAGCGCGACGTGCCCTGGCACGTCACCCGCCTGGGCTGCCGGGCGGAGTACCACTTCCTGCCCGAGCCGCCCCGCGACGGCGCCGCCCAGTGGGCGGCCAGCGACCCCGAGCTCGAGCGGTTCCTGCACCTCTACGTGATGAACCGGCGGGTCCTGATGACCCCGTTCCACAACATGGCCCTGATGAGCCCGGCCACGACCGAGGCCGACGTCGACGCCCACACGCGTGGCCTTCGCGCCGCCCTCGACGAGCTCTTCGGCTAGACCCGTCGCGGTCTCGGCCGCACTAGGCCGGGACGGCCCGACCTCGCGCAGGAGCCACACCGCCAGGGCCTGGGCGCAGCGAACGACGTCGTCGAGCCGGACCATGCTCGTTCGGGGCGTGGGCGACCTCCGGCGGGCCCGGCCCGAAGATCACCGTCGGCGTGCCGCCCTCCTGGATCAGCAGGCGCATGTCGGCCCCATACGGCTCGGCGAGGAAGGCCGGCCGCCGGCCGAGCGTGTCCTCGACGGCCTGGGCGAGGCCGGCCGGCAGCGGGTGGTCGTCGGCGATCTCGGCCGACGAGAACCGCCCGCCGGTGATCTCGACCGTCGACCGGGTGGTCGCGCAGCCAGGGATCGGCGGCGCAGGCGGCGGCGATCGCCGCCCGGAGCTCGACCTCGGCCTGCCGCCAGGCGTCGCCCAGGCGAACGCCGTAGCGGCCCTCGGCCACGATCCGGTCGATCACGGTCGAGGCCCACTCGCCGCCGCTGACCTTGCCGATGATCGTCGGGTAGGGCAGGCCGAGGGCGACCATCCGCGGCCGCCGCTCGGCGGCGTTCCGGGCGGCCTCGTCCGCGGCCAGGGCATCGGTCAGGACGGCCAGCTTGTCGAGCGCCGAGACGCCCTCGCGGCGCTTCGAGGCATGGGCGGCCTTGCCGGTGATCGTCAGGCGGAACGTGATCGCCCCGGCATGGGCCGTCACGATGTCGAGCCCGGATGGCTCCGGGATCACGGCGGCATCGCCGGTCACGCCGGCCCGGATCGCGGCCAGCATCCCCGCCCCGCCGTCCTCCTCGGAGGGCACCGTCACGAACAGGATCTCGCCGTCGAGCTCCGCCCCGACCGCCGGGCCGCCGCTGCGACCGCCCGGACGGCGGCGAGGCCGGCGATCACGCCGCCCTTCATGTCGACCGCGCCGCGCCCGTAGAGCGCACCGTCGACCAGCGTCGGCGTCCAGGGCGGCGACCGCCAGAGCGATTCGTCGCCGACGGGCACGACGTCGACGTGGCCCAGGACGATCACCCGCCGTCCCCGGGCCGGCCGGTCCGGCCGATCACGACCGGCAGGTGGTCCGGTCGACCTCGCTGCCCGGCCAGTCCGGATCGCGGGCCAGGGTGCGCGGGATCGGTCGCGCCTGCTCGACGGCCAGGCCCGATTCAGCCATCAGGCCGGCCATGACCGCCTGGACGGCCTCTTCGTCGCCGGTGACGCTGGGGATTGCCAGGATCGCCCGGAGCTCCCGCTCGATCCGGGCCGGATCGATCGCGTCGACGGCCGCCTGCTCGAGGAGCCGGGGCTGGGCCTGGCCGCGCTCACCCGGTCGTCTCGCGCCAGATCGGCCGGGTCAGGCAGGTCGGGCCGCCCGACCCGTTGAGGCCGATCTCGGTCGCGGCGTAGGCGTGGACCTCGCAACCGGCCCGGGCCAGGGCGGCCGCTGGTCTGGGGATTGCCTGCGGCGACGATCACGACGCCCGGCCGGACCGCCAGGACGTTGCAGCCGAGCGTGGCGAACTCCCGCTCGGGGACCGGGATCAGGCGGATCCCGAGATCCTGGAGGAGCTGCCACAGCCCGACCGGCAGGAGCGGCAGGTGGACGACGGCGAGGTCGTCGGCCACCGGCGAGATCACCGACAGGAGGTGGATCAGCTCGGCCGGTCCGCGCCAGTAGGGCAGGTCGAAGATCCGGACGTCACCGCCGACGAGCGCCGCGAGCTGGGGGGCGCCGGCCTCGTTCGTGCGCAGCGTCCGGCCGATGCACAGGAGGTCCGGGCGCAGCCAGAACGTGTCGCCGCCTTCGATCGTCCCCGGCGCCTCGATCCGCCCGAGCGTCGGAATGGCGTGCTCATTGACCCACGCCTCGACGAGCTCCTCCTCGCCCCGCCGATTGGGCTTGCCCGCCCGCAGCGGGATCGCTCCTCGATCGGTGACCAGGAGCGGATCGAACTGGTAGACGAGGTCCGGGCTGGCAGTTTTCGCTGCCGAGCTCGTGGACGGACGGGCCAAGGCCGGCCAGCAGCTCGACGAAGGCGTCGTGCTCGCGCTGGGCGACAGCCAGGTCGACCGGGTGGAGGAAGCCGTGGCCGGGATCGTCGAAGGCCCGCCCAAAGGCCGGGCCGGGGCGCTTGACGAGCACCTCGCGGAGCGGCGCGGTCATGCTCTGCGCCCCGAATGGCGTGCCGAAGCTGCTCAGCCCGGGGTTGGGGGACGTCATCAGGCAGGATAGCCACCGGCCGGTGAGCGGCGCCGGATCGGCGAGAATGGGCCGCATGACCAGCGAAACGCCTGACGCGACCCATTCCGGAGCCGAGCCGAACCAGGCCGGACCCGGTCTCGAGCCGAACCAGCCGACCGTCCGCCTCCTCGCCGACGCTCAAGGAATCGGGCCAGCCCGTCCTCGAGGAGGTGCCCGTCGAGGTCCTCGGCCGGATCGCTACCGGCTCCTCGCGTCGCCCGGGATCCTCGAGGGCCTCGCCCGGCGGCGACGTTTCGACGTGGATCCGAACTCGCACCTACCGGGTCGAGGAGCACGGCGGCAACCTGTGCGTCCAGGTCTGGTATCCGGGCCTCGACCTCGCCGGCCGGGTCGACGCCGAGCTGGTGCCCGGGATTGGTCCGGCTGGGTGGCACCCTCGACGGCCGCGAGCAGGAGCTGTCAGCTCGTTCACGATCCCGGCCAGCGCCGGGCTCGACCGATCGAGCAGGTGTTCAACGGCTGGACGGCCTGGGCCAAGGGCGCGACCTGGTCGTTCGGGAACGCCTACGAGGAGGACGGCGAGACGCTCCTACCCTGGCTCCAGGAGGCACTCGGCGCGGGACTGAGCGCGGGGCCTGAGCGTGAGGCTGAGCCGACCGGGCGGCCGCAGGCCAGTCACAGATCGTTGCGGACGCAACAAGTTGCGTTCCGGCGTATGATGCCGCAATGCCCCAGCTAAAGGTCAGGGAATTCGCAACGAGCCGGCCCCGACGACCGATGCTCGCCGACGAGCCTCAGCGCGCGCGATCCGCGCCTGGAGACCTGGCGGGCGTTCCTGACGGCCCATGCCCTCCTGACCCGCCGCCTCGATGAGGATCTTCGAGCCGAGGACGGGCTGACCCTGGGCGAGTACTCCGCCCTGCTCCAGGTGGCCGAGGCGCCGGACCGGTCCCTCCGGATGAACCAGCTCGCCGACGGGATCTTCCTGAGCCGGAGCGGGGTCACCCGCCTGATCGATCGGCTCGAGGCGGACGGCCTGATCGCCCGCTCGACCTGCGCGTCCGACGGACGGGGCTCGCTGGCGGTGCTGACCGAGGCCGGGCTCCAGCGGCTTCGGGCCGCTGCCGAGACGCACCTTCGCGGAATCGCCCAGTACTTCCTGGCGTGGTCCCCGGATCCGAGCTGGAGCGACTCGACGGCACGTTTCGGGCGATCGGCGAGCGAATCCGGGAGGAGGGCGAGCCGATGTTCTCGGGGCCGCCTGCGACCCGGCCCTCACGCCGGCGAACGGCGAGCCGCCTGACCCTCGTCTGACGGCCGCCGGCCCGGCGTCCCGGATGCGAATTCGCCGCCTGACGACGGCGGGGGCGCCTCCTCATGGGGACCAGCGGCTTCGCCTACCGTGACTGGGCGCCGCGGTTCTACCCGGCCGGAATCGCCGGGCCCGACCTGCTCCGCTCCTACGGCGCCCGGCTCGATGCCTGCGAGCTGAACAACACGTTCTACCGGAGCCCGACCGAGTCGGCGATCGACGGCTGGCTGGCCGCCACGCCCGGACGACTTCCGGTTCGCGGTGAAGGCCCAGCGCGGGGGCAGCCTAAGGTCGATGACCGTTGACCCGGACGGCTCGGTTCCGTGGCTGACGGCGCCCCTGCGCCGTTCGGCCAACGCCTGGGAACCGTCCTCTTCCGGGTGCCCGACAAGCTCGAGCGGGACGACGCCCGGCTGGCCGCGCTGCTGGCCGCCTGGCCAGGGGATCTGCCCCTGACCCTTGAGTTCCAGAATCCGACCTGGCACGTCGACGAGACGTTTGCGGCCATGGCCCAGGCCGGGGCCGTGCTGTGCGCGACCGACCTCGACGAGCTCCCCGAGCCGCCGACGATTCGGCGGACCGGGGCCTTCCTCTACCTCCGCCTGCGCCGGACGAGCTACGAGCGGCCGACCTGGCCGCGTGGGCCAGCCGGATCGAGCCGTTCCTGGCCGCCGGCGACGACGCCTTCGTGTTCTTCCGCCACGACGCGGCCGGAGCCTCGGCCCTGCGGGCGATCGAGCTGGCCCGCCTGCTCGCCTGAGTCCTGCCTCGCGGGCGGCCTCGCCGCCCCCCTCGCCGCCGTGCATCGCCCCGGTCTGGCGGCCGGTGCACGGACGAACCAGGCCGAGGGAACCGCCGCGGGGGCGCTGGCGTCTTGTGGATCAACCGGCCGGAACAGGCCGTCGATCCGACAGGAGTCAGCTCCGAAATGCCGACGACACTGACCATCCCGAGCCCGGGCCGCGGCCCGCTTGGTCGCCGCCGGGATCGGCGTCACCCTGTTCCTGGCAGCCACCGCCTGCCCTCGCTCAGCCCGGCGCCGGCCCGGGCCGTCGACCCGAGCCCGACCGCGAACGAGCACACGATCTCGGTCACCGGCACGGGAACCGTGACGCTCCAGCCCGACACGGCCGACCTGCACCTGGCGTGCTGGTCACCCGGTCCACGGTCAAGGCGGCCCAGGACGACGCGGCGACGGCCATGACCCGGGTGCTCGCCGCCCTCAAGGCCCTGGGGATCGATCCCAAGGACATCCAGACCTCGAACGTCTCGCTCCAGCCGACCTACGACTACGCGAATAACGCGAACCCGCCCCGGATCACCGGCTACCAGATGTCGAACAGCGTGACCGTCACCGTCCATGACCTGACCAAGCTGGGCGACGCGATCGACAACAGCCTGGCCGCGGGCGCGACCTCGCTCGACAGCGTCAACTTCCGGGTGAACGACGAGACTGCCGCCGAGGCCCAGGCCCGCCAGGCGGCCATGGCCGAGGCGAAGTCCAAGGCCGATACCCTCGCCTCTGCCGCGGGCATCTCGATCGACGGTGTCGCCTCGATCAGCGAGACGTCCGCCCCGATCGAGGTTCCGATCCCCTACGCGGCCGCCGGTGCGGCCCTCGCACCTGACGCAGCCAAGATCGCCACGCCGATCCAGGCCGGCACGAACGACGTGACGATCACCGTGAACGTGGTCTACCTGATCAAGTAACCCGACCAGCCAATCTTCCGGAGGAGCCGGAACGCCGGGACCGCGCGTCGGTTCCGGCGTTCCTCGTTTCGGCCGGGCGGCGCCTGGACCGCCGGGGCCGCCGGCCGATCAGACGGCTGCCGGGTCGAGCTTGTCCGGGTCGAGACCCAGCTCGCGAATGCCGGCCGCGGCCTGCTTCGCGGTCAGGCTGCCGCACCGGGCGAGGGCGGTCAGGGTCGCGGCGACGATCGCCGGCGGGTCGATCTCGAACAGCGAGCGAAGGTTCTCGCGGGTGTCGCTCCGGCCGAAGCCCTCGGTCCCCAGGGAGACGTAGTCGCGAGGCAGCCAGCGGGCGACGAGGTCGGGCACGGCCTTCAACCAGTCCGTCGCGATCACGACCGGCCCACCATCCGGTCCGAGGACCTGGCTGACGTAGGCCACCCGCTCGGGCTCGGCCGGGTGGAGGCGGTTCCAGCGCTCGGCCTCGAGCGCATCGCGCCGCAGGAGGGGGAACGATGGGGCGCTGTAGACCTCGGCGGCGACGCCGAACCGGTCGGCCAGGATCGCCTGGGCGGCGAGGACCTGCTGGAGGATCGAGCCGCTGCCGACGAGCCGGGCCCGGGCGGCTGCGCCTTGCCGGTGCTTGCCCGTGGCCTTGGCCGTGGCCTTGGCCGCGATCGTCTCGGGCGGGCCGGCGTAGCGATAGATCCCGCGAATGATCCCCGCGTCGACGCCCTCGGGCTTGGGCGCCATCGGGTAGTTCTCGTTGTAGAGGGTCACGTAGTAGTAGACGTCCTCGCCCTGGACGTACATCCGCTCGATCCCGTCGCGGATCACCGTGGCCAGCTCGTAGGCGAAGGCCGGGTCGTAGGCCCGGATGTTCGGGATCGTCGAGGCCAGCAGGTGGGAGTGGCCGTCGTCGTGCTGGAGGCCCTCGCCGGTCAGGGTCGTCCGGCCGGCGGTCGCGCCGAGCATGAAGCCCCGTCCGCGGGCATCGGCAAAGGCCCAGGCCTGGTCGCCGGTCCGCTGGAAGCCGAACATCGAATAGAAGATGTAGAACGGGATCATGGCCAGGCCGTGGGTCGCATAGGCGGTCCCGGCCGCCTGGAAGCTGGCCATCGAGCCGGCCTCGGTGATCCCCTCCTCGAGGACCTGGCCGTCGTGCGATTCGCGGTAGGACAGCAGCAGCTCGGAGTCGACCGGCTCGTAGTGCTGGCCGTGGGCGGCGTAGATCCCGACCTCCTTGAAGAGCGGGTCGAGGCCGAACGTGCGGGCTTCGTCCGGGATGATCGGGACGATCCGCGGACCGAGCTGCGGGTCGCGAATCAGGTTGCGGAGGAGCTTGGCGAAGACCATCGTCGTGCTGACCGGGGTAGCGCTGCCGGCCGCGAACTCCCGGTCGATCTCGGCTGGCACTGCCTCGAACAATTTGGCCCGAACGACCCGCCGGGGCAGGAAGCCGCCCAGCTCGAGGCGTCGCTCGTTCAGGTACTCGACCTCCTCCGACTTCGGGCCGGGGTGGTAGTACGGCGCGTCCTTGAGCTCCTTGTCCGGGATCGGCAGCTCGAGCCGGTCGCGGAAGACCCGGAGCTCCTGCTCGGACAGCTTCTTGGCCTGGTGGGTGATGTTCCGGGCCTCGACCCCCGGCCCGAGCGTCCAGCCCTTGATCGTGTGGACGAGGATCACCGTCGGGGCACCCGGAACTCGGTCGCGGCCTTGTACGCCGCATAGACCTTGCGGTAGTCGTGACCGCCCCGGCGGAGGTTGGCCAGGTCGTCGTCGGTGAGGTGCTCGACGAGCCCGCGAGGCGCGGATCCGGTCCGAAGAAGTGCTCCCGGATGTAGGCGCCGCCGGAGACCGAGAACTTCTGGAACTCGCCGTCGAGGGTCTCGTTCATCTTGTTGACCAGGGCGCCATCAGCGTCGCGGGCGAGGAGGTCGTCCCACTCGCGCGCCCAGATCACCTTGATCACGTTCCAGCCGGCGCCGCGGAACACCGACTCGAGCTCCTGGATGATCTTGCCGTTGCCCCGGACCGGACCGTCGAGGCGCTGGAGATTGCAGTTGACGACGAAGGTCAGGTTGTCGAGCCCCTCGCGGGCGGCGATCGACAGGGCGCCGAGCGACTCGGGCTCGTCCGTCTCGCCGTCGCCGAGGAACGACCAGACCCGCGAGCGCGAGGTATCGGCGAGGCCGCGGTTGGCGAGGTAGCGGTTGAACCGGGCCTGGTAGATCGCGCTGATCGGGCCGAGGCCCATCGAGACGGTCGGGAACTCCCAGAAGTCGGGCATCAGCCGAGGATGGGGATACGACGAGAGCCCCTGGCCGGGAACCGACTCGCGCCGGAAGTGGTCGAGCTGGTCCTCGCTCAGGCGGCCCTCGAGGAACGCCCGCGCGTACATCCCGGGGGCGGCGTGGCCCTGGTAGAAGACCTGGTCGCCGGCGCTGCCATCCTCGCCGTCCTTGCCCCGGAAGAAGTGGTTGAAGCCGACCTCGTAGAGGCTGGCCGCCGAGGCGTACGTGGAGAGGTGGCCGCCGATCCCGGAACCGGTTGTTCGCCCGCAGGACCATCGCCACCGCGTTCCAGCGGACGATCCGCCGGATCCGGTGCTCGATCACCTCGTCGCCCGGGAAGAACGGCTCCTGCTCCGGGCTGATCGTGTTGATGTAGCGGGTCTGGGTCAGCGGCGGCAGGCCGACGTGCAGCTGGCGGGCGCGCTTGAGCAGCTTGAACATGAGGAAGCGGGCACGATTCTGCCCTTCCTCGCCAACGACCTGGTCGAGTGACTCGAGCCACTCGGCGGTCTCGCGCTCGTCGATGTCGGGAAGCTGGCGCTTGAATTCGTCGAAGTACATCTCACCGGAGCGTAGCGGATCGCGCCGGAACGGGTGGTTGCGGAACGGTCGCGATCGCCCGGCTCCGTCGACACGGGGATCCGGGACGGCCCGACTGGGGTAGCCTCCAGGGTCGTGAGCAGCGCCGGCCGACCCGGGCTACGATCGACCACCGCCCTCCTGGTGATCGACGTCCAGAACGACTTCGCCGATCCGGGCGGGTCCCTGGCCGTGGCCGGTGGAGAGGCGATCATCCCGTGCCTCAACGAGCAGGTGGCGGCGGCCCGCGGCGCCGGGCGGCTCGTTGTCTACACCCAGGACTGGCATCCGCCCGCGCACCCCCCACTTCGCCCGCGACGGCGGGATCTGGCCGGTCCACTGCGTGCTGGACACCTGGGGCGCCGAGCTCCACCCGACCCTGGTCGTCGACGGCCGCGGTGCGCAAGGGCAGCGATGGCGAGGACGGCTACTCCGGCTTCTCGATGCGCGATCCGAAGTCCGGCCAGGAATCGTGACCGAGCTCGATGGATCCTGCGCACGGCCGGCGTCGAACGGGTCGTGATCGTCGGCCTGGCGACCGACTATTGCGTCAAGGCGACGGCCCTCGATGCCGTCCGGCTGGGCTTCGGCTGCCGCGTCCTGCTGAGCGGCGATCCGGGCCGTCGACCTCGCCCCGGGCGACGGCGAGCGGGCGCTGGCCGATGGCCGAAGCCGGCGTCGGCTGGCGGCCCGATGGCCGGGCGCCCATGATCCGCTGCCTCGTCCGGATCGCCCTGCTCGGGCTCGCGGCGGCCGGCCTGGCCTGGGGCGTCGACCGCTGGCTCGGCGGACGGCACCGCGGGGACGGCCGGTTCCACGCCCGACCCCATCCGCAGCAGCATCGAGATCGGCGTGCCGATCGAGCAGGTCTGGGTGCGGCTCGCCGACATCGAGCGCCAGCCGGAGTGGATGCACGACCTCAAGTGGGTCGCGATCGAGACGCCCGGTCCGGTGCGGGTCGGGACGCGGGCCAGCTCCGTGCGCATCCTGGGCATCGGCGTGGCCGATCCGGTCGAGATCACCGAGTTCCTGCCGCCCCACGACTACGCGATCCGCCACGAGGGAGCGTTCCGCGGAACGGGCGTCTTCAGGCTCGACGCGCTCGACGACGGCGGGACCCGGGTCACCTGGGACGAGACGCTCATCCCGCCGATCCTGCCCAACCTCGCTCGGGGCTGATCCGGCGCCGATCCTCGGACGGGTCTTCCAGGCCGATCTGGAGCGGCTCGCCGGGCAGCTCGAGATCGAGTCCGTGGCCGGTCATCGGCTACCGTGGAGGTCCACCTCGTCGATGCGACGTACGAGCTGTTCCGGGCCTACTTCGCGCCCCGGCCGCCGGTCCTCGGCCGCGATGGCCGGAACCTGTCGGGCGTGGCCGGGCTGGCCGAGCAGCTCCTCTACCTGCTCCGCGAGGAAGGCGCGACCCACGTCGGCTGCGCCACCGACCGGGTGATCGCCTCGTTCCGCAACGACCTGTACCCGGGCTACAAGACCGATGCCGGGATGCCGCCCGAGCTGCTCAGCCAGTTCCCGATTGCCGAACGGGCGATCGAGGCGCTCGGGCTTACCCTCTGGTCGATGCTCGAGTTCGAGGCCGACGACGCGATCGCGGCGGCGGTCGCCCGCTTCGGCGATCGGCCGGAGGTCGATCGGATCCTGATGTGCACGCCGGACAAGGACCTGGCCCAGTGCGTGCGGGGCACGCGGATCGTGCTCTGGGATCGGCGCCGGCGGATCGTCTACGACGCTGCCGGGGTGCGCGCGAAGTGGGGCGTCGAGCCGGCCTCGATCCCGGACTGGCTGGCCCTGGTCGGAGATGCCGCCGACGGCTTCCCCGGCCTGCCCGGCTGGGGCGCGAAGTCGGCGGCGGCGGTGCTGCATGGTTCGGTTCGCTCGAGGCGATCCCGCTCAATCCGGGTGCCTGGAACGTGCCCGTGCGGGGCGCGGCGTCCCTCGCCGCCACCCTCCGCGACCGGATGCCCGAGGCCCTCCTCTACCGGACCCTGGCTCGCCTGCGGGCGATGCCCCGATCCCCCAGACGGGCCGTCCGAGCTCGAGTGGAGGGGCACCCCGCGCTCGGCCTGGCACGCCCTGTGCGACGAGCTCGGGCTCGAGCGGCTGCGCTCCCGGCCGCACCGCTGGCTCGAGTAGCCAGGGTTCGCGCCCGGGCCTGCCTTAGGGGTTGCTGCAGGACACCGCCAGCGGGCGGACCGTGTCCCCAGCGTGGTGACATTGGCCGAGAACGAGACGGTCCGGCCGCCGTCGATCCGGGGGCTGTCGGCGTACGTGTCCTCCGGCCCCAGGCCCCCGATCGTCGGGTCGTAGATCCGGCAGGTCGTGCTGCCCGCGGTGGTGCCCTCGTTCGTGACGGTCAGGGTCACGGCCAGCCCGGGTGGATCGGCCATCACCTCGGCGACGACGCCCTGGAACGGCCCGACGCCCTGGAGGGAGAGCGGGCAACGAGGAACAGGACGACGACCCCGATGATGATCCCGAGGACCACCGTGCCGTGGGCCTGCGAGGCGGCCGGCTGCTTGAGGCCGAGCGGGTTGCACCGCTCGCACATCCCGTCGGCGATCGGGACGGGCGCGCCGCAGCGCACGCAGCCGTGGGTCGGCTCGGTGGCCGGGACGAGGGGCGGCGGCATGGCCGCTCGATTGTCCTACGAACGAACCATCTCGGCCTCAGCCGAGATCGGTCTCGAAGATCCGGATGTCACTGGCCGAGGCGGCATGGCCGTCGCCCCGGGTGAACTGGAGCATGCCCGCGGCACCCAGGCTGTCGAGGTCGGCCGGGAAGCGGCGGACCATCTCGAGGACGACTTTCTGGATGCGGGCCGCATTCGTGGTGAAGACCTCGAGGACATCGTGGGCCGTCACCGCCTCGGTCCCTTCGAGGACGCCGGCGTCGTAGTCGGTGATCAGGCTGATGTTCACGACGGCCATGCCCAGCTCGCGGCAGAGGTATGCCTCGGGGTACTGGGTCATGTTGATGACCTCCCAGCCGGCCTCAGAGAACCACTTCGACTCGGCCTTGGTCGAGAAGCGCGGGCCCTGGATGACGACCACGGTACCCCGCTCGTGGACCGTGATCCCGTGCTCCCGGATCACCTCGATCGCGATCCGGCGCAGCTCGGGGTCGTAGATCTCGGCCGAGCTCACGTGGCTCACGATCGGGCCATCGAAGAACGTGTCGGCCCGGCCATTCGTTCGGTCGACGAACTGGTCGCAGACGACGAAGTGGCCGGGCTCGACGGCCTTCTGGAGCGAGCCTGCGGCGCACGGGCTGATCACCGCCTGGACGCCCAGCGCGCGCATCGCCCAGACGTTGGCCCGGTAGTTGACCTTGTGCGGAGGCAAGGTATGGCGCCGGCCGTGACGGGGCAGGAAGGCGACCTTGCGGCCGGCGACGTCGGCCAGGAAGAAGCTGTCCGAGGGAGCGCCGTAGGGCGTGTCGACCTTGATCTCGCGGACATCGTCGAGGAGCGAGTAGAAGCCCGATCCGCCGAAGATCCCGATCTCAGCCCTGTCAGCCACGGTTCATCCCTCTCGTGGGTGCCGGGGGCGGGAGTGCCGGCCGGGGTGGTGATTTTAGCCGGGCCACCGCGATCTGGACGGCCGGCGCTCGCCCAGCGCGACCCCCTCCTTGGTCGCCGACCTGCACCAGGTGAATGCAAGCGACCGGTCAGCACGCGAAACGGTCGTAGATCTGCATGGGATGGAGGAGAACGACCGCGATGAGCTGATTTCGGTCGGTTGTCTGCACCTCACGCCGGAACGCGACGAACGCAGGGCAAGACTGGTCGTACTCATTCATGCCATGCAGGTCCGCCCGGGCGCACCCCGCCAGTCGGAGGCGCACGGGACTCGTTCCGGCGGTCTGCGCGGCGGTATCTCCACTGGATATCCCGGCCGACATGGGCGACGGACAAGCGGCGGGCCTGCTCGCCCGGACGGGACGCAGGCGGGCCCTCCCGAACAGGACGCAGGCGGGCGACTGTGAGCGACACCCCGGGCAAGGCGATTACGGCCGCGGGCGACGATCAGGACCGGGGCACGGCTGGACGCCGCCTGCCGCCGCGGATACTCGACGGGTGAGCGTCAACCCGGGGACGAGCTGCAGCTGGCCGACTGGCGCCGCCAGGTGAGCGACCTCTATGCCGAGGTCCGCCGGCTCGGCGCTGGCGACCCGGCCGCGGCCCTGACGGTCTGGCGCGAGGAGCGCGAGCGGCTGTACCGGGATCACCCGATGAGCCCGGTGCCCGGGCAGGAGCGAGCGAATTTCCGCGCGAGGCACTTCCCGTCGGACCCGGGCCTCCGGTTCGAGGTGCGGTCCAGCCCGACGCCCCGGCAGACCCGCGGCCCCGGCCCCGGCGCCCGGCGCGTCGGCGCCGTTGGCCCCCCCCAGCCGCTCGGCCCTGTCCAGCCGCTCGTGGCCCCGGCCCAAGCGCTCGCCGCGGCCCTGCCGCTCGGCAGCCCGCTCGCCTACCCAACAGCGGCGCGGACACGCTCTCGTTCCGACGGATCGGCTCGGTCGAGATCCCGTTCCCGGAGCCGGCCCGCGGGTCCTGTCGCTGTTCTGGATGGAAGGCTACTCGGGCGGCCTCTTCCTGCCCTTCCGCGATGCCACCAGCGGCGCCGAGACCTACGCCGGCCGGCCGCTATCTGCTCGACACCGCCAAGAGCGCCGACCTGGGCGGCGACCCTGAGCGGGGCAGCCTGATCCTCGACTTCAACTTCGCCTATCAGCCTTCGTGCGCGTTCGATCCCCAGTGGGCGTGCCCGCTGGCCCCGCCGGAGAACCGGCTGGACCTGCCGATCCGGGCCGGAGAGCGGATCGCCTGAGCCGGAGGCGGCGTACGATCGGCTGAGCGCCGCTGGTACCGCTGGAGCCTCTGCACCGGCGATGCGGGGCCATGATGGTCGGGTCCGCGGTTTCGCGGGGGGCGGCCGGCGATCGGCCGGTCGGCATAGTCTTCGGGGCGGGCCGTGCGCTTCTTCGCCAACCAGCGTCATGGTGACGAGCGGCTGATCTGGTCGCGGGACACGCGGTTCCTGCACCGCCTCCATCAGCGCGTGCCCGAGTGCCGGCTCATCGAGCTGGCTGCCGGCGCCTGCCTGATCGCCCCCGCCGAATCGCTGACCGAGAGCCTGGCCGCCGAGATCGCCGGGCCGAGCGGCGGGCCCGACTTCGGCCTGGTCGCAGGTCGACGCGAGCCTGCCCGAATCCGAGAAGTACCTCCACGCACTGACCGCGGCCGTCCAGCTGTCGGGGATCGCCGACCGGATCGGGATGAGCCAGACCGTCCAGGCGATCCAGTCGAAGATGCTCGACCTGTTCTTCGCGATCCGGACCCACAACGTCGCCTTCCAGCCGATCGTCGAGCTGTCGACCGGCGAGCTCCACGAGTACGAGTGCCTGTTCCGGCCGAACATGCCCCGCCACCCGGCCTCGATCAGCGCGGTCGTCGACGCGGCGATCGCAACCGGCCGGGCGATCGAGCTCGACACGTTCATCGTCCGCCAGATCCTCGACCGGATCGGCGACGCTCATCTCGGCCAACGCCGTGCCCGACGGGGATCCACTTCGCGGTCGCCATCAACACGACCCCGGCCAGCCTCCTCGACCCGCACTTCGAGGCGAAGGCGGTGGCCCAGATGGTCCGCGCGGCCGGCATCCAGCCGCGCCAGGTGACGCTCGAGTGCACCGAGCAGCAGGCGGTCCAGGACATCGTCCCGCTCCAGCGCCAGGTCAAGGCCCTGCGCAAGCTCGGATTCGGCTTCGCGATCGACGATGCCGGGCGCCGGCTATGCCAGCTTCACGCTGATCGCCGCGCTGCGTCCGACGATCATCAAGATCGACCGCGAGATCGTCCACGGCTGCGCCGCGAACGATGCGAAGAAGGCCCTCGTCGAGGCGTTCGTCTCGTTCGGCCGGCGGATCGACGCCCGCCTGATCGCCGAGGGCATCGAGACCCATCGCGAGCTCGACACGCTGCGCTCCCTGGGCGTCGAATACGGCCAGGGCTACTCCTCGGCCGGCCGCACGAGAGCCCCCGGCCACCGCGCTCGCTCGAAATAAGCCGTCGCGCCCGCCGGCCACCTCGCGATTCCACCGGTCCTGGCGAGGCGCTCACCGGCCGCGGATCCCGGATCGCGTAGCCGGCCAGGCTGATCGTCCCGGTCGCCTGGTCGATCTGCAGTGGCAGCGACGGCAGGGGCTGATCGGTTGGTCCTCCAGCACCCGGGGCCCCGTGCGCCGGATCGAAGATCGCGCCGTGGCACGGGCAGAGCAGGTTGCCCGACAGGCGATCGAAGTTCACGACGCAGCCGGCGTGCGTGCAGATGGCGTCGAAGGCGACGATCGTGCCGTTGGGCAGGGCACCAGCACGGCCGGGTCGCCGGTCGTCGGATCGGTGAACACCGTCGAGCGGGCTGCCCGGACGGCCGCAACGGTCGCGATCACGCCGGGTGCCCGGGACTCCCTGGCCGCTCGAGGGCGAGCTCGATCCCGCCGCGGCCGGAGCCGACGGTGCCGGCTCGGAGGCAAACGCCGGGCCAAGCGCGCTGAGCATCCCGGTGATACCCGCGACCGAGAGCGAGCCCGCCGCGAGCACGATAGCTGGAGCAGTCCTCGCCGCGTCCGATCGGTCGGTCGTGACGGTGCGTCGGCCGGCGGCGGAGCGAGGCTGAAGGCACGTTCGATTCCCGAGCCGAGCACGTAGCGGCCGCCGTCGCCCGCGATCGCCAGGGTGATCCAGCCGACCATGTAGGGCAGGTCCGGCCCGAGGTAGTACGGCCGGATGGACCACGAGGCGGTCAGGAAGAAGGTGCCGGCGAGCAGCGCACCGACGATCGCGCTGAGCCGGTAGGCGAGGCCGGTCAGGGCTCCGAGGCCGGCCGCGATCTCGAGGGCCGCGACGATCACCCCGACCAACAGGGGCGCCGGCAGGGCGACGGCGGGATCAGCGGGGCGAGGGGCGAAACCTGGCTGTAGGAGGCCAGCTGCTCGCCGATCGAGCCCGGACCGGCGACCTGCAGGAATGCCGGATCAAGGAGCTTGTCGATGCCCGCGAAGAGGAACGTGCCGCCGACGAAGAAACGGAGTGGCAGGAGGGCGGCATGGAGCGAGGCGTGCGATCCGGCGGCATGGCGGCCAGTTTGACAGTCCTCGGAAATCGGGAATGGCCGCGGCAGAGGCGGTCTCGGAGGAGGGCGTGCTGGCGATTGCCGATTCGTTGCTTCGACTACCATCCTTGCGTGACCCAACCCGACTCTCCGCGCGTCCCGGCGGTCGCCGTCATCGCCCCGGGAGCGATGCGAGCTGCTGACTGACGGGCTCCGGTTCGCCACGGTCGCGACGATCAATGCCGACGGCAGCCCCCACCAGGCCGTCGCCTGGTTCCGCTACGTCGACGAGGCGATCGTCGTCAACAGCCGCGAGGGACGGATCTGGCCGGCCAAACCTCCGCCGCGATCCACGGATCAGCCTGACGATCGAGGACGGCTACCGCTGGGTCTCCGTCCGGGGCATGGTCGCGACCGTCGACGACCCCGGGGCTGCCCAGGCCGACATCGCCGAGATGGCCCGCCGCTACCATGCCGACGAGCCCGGGCGGGCCGAGACGATGGTCCACGAGCGGTTCGAGCGCCAGCAGCGGGTCAGCTTCCGGCTCCCCCTGGCCACCAGCACGCTCCATTTTGAGGATTGACCGTG
>CAVOMZ010000022.1:0-5824 GCA_963697135.1 uncultured Chloroflexia bacterium
TGGGGCCGGACGTAGGCGCCTGGTCGGCCACGGTGGAGCGGCCAGCGGCCGGATGACGCCGCCACGCTTCCGGTCGGGGTAGGTCTCGTGGGGCCCGCTGCCGAACCACTCGAGCCGCTCGAGCCCGGCGCCGTCTCGAGGACGGTTCCGATCCGGGCAACGTCGTCGAGCTCGGGCAGGCAGGACCGCTTCCTCGTCGATCCGAGCCCGCCCCCGGCGAGCGGGGTGAGGCGCTGCTCGTGGGCGACGGTGATGCCGTCCGCGGCAGATACGTGCTCCTGCAACGGTCGTCGACCATCAGCTGTGATCGAGTCGAGCATCCGGGCCGGCCGGTCGAGGCCCGGGCTGACCAGCCCTCGCCCATCCCGCCGATCCGGTCGTTGTCGGTCGGCGCTCGCCACAGGCTCAGGGTCGGCGGGGCTGACAGCAACGGATGGACCAGGAGGCCGGCGTCATCGAGCTCGGCCTGGCCGTCGGTGGCGTGAATCGCCGGCCGCCGGGCTGCCCGGAGCGCCGCCCAGGGCGACCTGCGCGGCACAGACCTCGAAGCCGGCCGGTGCCCAGGCCAGGTCGGCCGTCGTCCGGAAGCGCAGGGTCAGCCAGGCCTCGCGCCCGGCGGGCGACCGGCGGCCGGCCAGCCGGGAATCGCCGACGGCTCCGGCCGTGCCCGCCTCGATCTCGGGCAGCTCGAGGGTCGCCCTAGGCGATGACCTCTCCGCCGCCGGCCAGCTGCCAGGTGCAGACGAGCCAGCCGAGGTCGCGAGAAGTCCTGGCGGTTGTCGACCTCGACCGGCCCGCCTGGAGGACGTCGGCGAGCGGCCGAGATCGAACGGGAGCGGCGAGGTGGCGATGCTCCCACAAGGCCGGCTTCGGACGGCGATCGGGCCAGACCAGGCCGTCGATGCAGAAGTTGCCATCGTTCGGCGCGTCGCCGAAGTCGCCGCCATAGGCCCAGCGGCTGCGTCCCGTCGGGCAGGTCCTGGACGAGGCCGTGGTCCCACCACTCCCAGATGAAGCCACCCTGCAGGCCGGGCGTCGACTCGATGGCGTCCCAGTACTCGGCGAGGGTGCCGTTGCTGTTGCCCATCGCGTGGGAGTACTCGCACATGATCAGGGGGTGCCGCTGGCTGCCCGACCGGGCGTGGGCCGACGATCGCCGCGATCGGCGGATACATCGGGCAGGCGATGTCGCTGGCCGTCTGGCTCGGCCCCAGTCGAACTTGATCGCGCCCTCGTAGTGGAGCGGGCGGCTCGGGTCGTAGCGGCGGAGCCAGCCGGCCGCCGCGTCGTGGTTCGCCCCGTAGCCCGACTCGTTGCCGAGCGACCACAGGATGACCGAGGGGTGGTTCTTGTCCCGATGCGCCATCCGGGCGACCCGCTCGACCCACGGCCGAGGTAGCGCGGGTCGTCGCACAGGGATGTCCCAGAACGCGTGGGACTCGATGTCGGCCTCGGCGACCACCTACAGGCCGAGCTCGTCGGCGAGGTCGAGGAGGGCCGGGTCGTTCGGGTAGTGCGAGGTGCGGACCGCGTTGAAGCCGAACTGCTTCATCTGGACGAGGTCGGCCCGGATCAGTCGCGGCGTCACGGTCCGGCCGGTGAGCTGGTCGAAGTCGTGCCGGTTGATCACCATGGATCAGGACCGGCCGACCATTGATGAGCAGCTCGAGGCCGCGGATCTCGACCCGCCGGAAGCCGATCCGGATCGTTGCTTCTTCGACGAGCCTGCCGTTCGGGTCGCGCAGGCGGACCGTCAACGGGTAGAGGTTGGGGCCCTCCGACGACCAGGGCTTGACCCCGGGCAGCTCGGCCTGCCAGGCCACGAGCCCGTCGAGCGGCGGGGCGATCCGGGACCCGATCTCCGGCCATTCGACCGTCGCCTCGTGCTCGGTCAGCGTGTCGCCGAAGGCGCGCCGCGCCTGGACCCAGCGTTCGGCCGGCGTCGCCCGTTCCGGCCCGTGATCGCTGAACGCCGCCTCGGTCGTCCGGCTCAGGAGCGGCGGCCCGTCCGGCGTGGCCGGATCGCCCAGGATCGCCTCGACGGTCCAGCCCGGCGCCGGGGCAACTCCGGCAAAGCCGACTTCGACCCGGAGCTCGAGCGTGCCCTGGACCAGCGCCCCGGCCGAATCCTCCGCCAGCCCGCCAATTGCCCGGATCTCGGCCAGGTGGACCGTCTCGGTGGCGTACAGGAAGACCGAGCGGGTGATCCCGCCATGCCACCACTCATCCTGGTCCTCGATGTACGTCGCGTCCGACCACTTGATCACCCGTAGGCGAATTGTGTTCGCGCCGGCGGTCACGACGCCGCTCAGGTCGAACTCGGCGGCCAGGTGGGAGTCCTTGCTCAGGCCGATCTCGTGGCCGTTGACCTGGACGACCAGGACGCTCTCGGCCGCCCCAACCTGGAGGACGACCCGGCGACCGGCCCAGCCTGCCGGCAGGTCGAACGTCCGCTCGTAGATCCCGGTCGGATTCAGGTCGGCATGTTCGGGGCTTGCCCGGCGAACGGCATCTGGACGTTCGTGTAGTGGGGCTTGTCGAAGGTGGCCTGCATCGTCCAGACCCCGGGCACCGTGATGTCGCGCCAGGTCCCGCTCGGCTCGGCGTCGGCCCGCTCGAGCAGCTCGAAGCGCCAGGTCCCGTCGAGATCGAGCCGGTCGTCATGGGGCACGGCGTGCATCGGGAGCCGGTGCAGGCTGCTCAGCTCGGGGGTCTCCCAGATCACGCCAGTCACGCGCTCAGCCACCTCTCGCTCGTTTTCGCTGGATCCTCTGCGGGCCGGCCTCGGGGCCGCCCTGGGACAACGACAACGGTAGCCGATTCGAGCCTGCGATCGGACTGCGATCGGCCCGCGCGACCGTTGGCGGATCGAGGTCATTCGACCTCATGGACGACGACTGCACGAGCGACACCGCACCAGGAGACCTTCGATGAATCGCTTCACCCGGTCGACCATTGTCGGCCTCATCGCCAGCGCCTCGATCGTGGCCGGCTGTTCGAGCGGTGCCGCCGCTTCGGCGGCCAGCGGCTTGCCGGGCGGGGCCGGGGTGTCCGTCGCTCCCCTCGGCGGTGGCGACGGCGCTACGGGTTTGGTCGCGCCGACCGGCGGCGAGCGCAACCTGCAACCAGCTCACCCTGGCCGAAGTCCAGCCCCTCCTCGACGTGCCGCTCAAGGCGGTCCAGGTCCAGGCCTTCGGCCTGACGGGAGCGGCCAGGAGTGCCACTTCGTCGGAGATGACCCGAGCAACAACGTCGATGTCCTGGTCGTGGGCGGCGACGCCGGCACCCAGCAGTACCAGGGCGACATCGCCGATTTCCCGAGCCCGGCCCCGTTGGCCGGCGTCGGCGATCAGGCGACCCGCGACGCGGACGACGAATTTGCGTCGTTCGTAGCCCTCAAGGGCAATGTGTACTGCAGCGTGGGCATGGAGGCCGAGGATGTCCCCGGCGTCGGGGCCCTGATGGAGGCGGCCGGAGCGACGAACAATATCGGTGAATTGAACTGGATCATCGTCACCAACGCCGAGGCCACGATCTGCAACCGGATCTATAGCAGCGGCAGCACGACGATCGACCTGAGCGGCCTGAAGGCGGCGGCCTCCGCGGCGCCATAGGGATTGAGCCTCCCCGGCCGGGCGGTCTGGCGAAGGGTCTCGGGGCTGCCCCGTCACGGTGTGGCTCGCCAGGCGGTAGGCTCGGTTCGTGGCAAACGACGAATCTGGCGACGCCGATGTCCGCCCGGCAACGCCGGAAGAGGCGGCCGACGCCCGGGCGAGGCAGGCCGCGACCGGGGCGGCCTGGGACGAGGCGGCCGAACGATACGAGGGCTGGCTCGACGAGGCGATCGAGCTGATCCGAGCCGGCGGCAACAACCTGTTTCCGGAGGAGGCGGAGCTGTTCGGCGATCTGCCGCGGGAGCCGTCGTCGGGCGGTCCACCTCCAGTGCGCCGGCGGACGCGACACGCTCTCGCTCTGGCGGCTGGGGGCCCACCGAGGTCGTCGGCCTGGACATCAGCCCGCGGATGATCGAGTCGGCCGACGCTCGGGCGCGGCGACCGGCGCACCGGCCCGCTGGATCGTGGCCGACGTCCTGGACGCCCGGCTCGAGCTCAACGGGACGGCCGACCTCGTCTACACCGGCCGCGGCTCGCTGCTCTGGCTCCAGGACCTGGACGCCTGGGCGCCCGTCGTCGCCCCCTGCTCGTTCCCGGCGGCCGGCTCGTCCTGTTCGAGGGCCACCCATTCGAGTGGCTGGTCGACGGCGACGATGACGGGCCGCTGGCAGCTCACGCGGGACTACGACTACTTCGCCGGGCCCGAGGCGTCCCGCGGCTGGTTGACCGGCTTCATCGACCACCTCTCGATCCCCGACGCGGAGCAGCACTGGAAGTTTTCCCGGTCGTGGACCCTCGGCGAGATCGTCTCGGCGGTGGCCGGCTGCCGGGCTGCGGGTCGAGCGCCTCGTCGAGTACCCGCGCGACTGGTGGTCGGGGCCACGGCGACATTGCCCCCGAGGAGCGCGGCCGCCTGCCCCTCTCCTTCGGCCTGATCGCGGAGCGGCCTGCCTGAGGCTTGCGGTTGGCCCGGCCCGCCCGCCCCGGCTGGCGAGCCCGGAACCGTCAATCTCGAGGAGGCGGCGCTTCGCTTCGGCGAACTCCTCGTCGGTCAGGCTGCCTTCGGCACGGAGCCGGCGAGGTCGGCCAGGTGCCCGGCCAATTCGGGTGCCGCCGGTGATGGCTGAAGAAGGCGGCGTGGCCGCGACGGGCGCTGGTACGGGCAACGGGGACACGGGCCGCGCCAAGCTGCGCAGGTGCGGGCGGCACCCCAGGGCCCGCCGGCAGCGACGGGCCCGCCGGCAGAAGACGGGCCCGGCGGCAAGGACGAGCCCGGCGGCACTCCCGGGAGCGCCGGGCGCGGGGCTCGAGGCGGCCAGGGCCGGACCCGTCCGGACCCCCAGCTGCTGCCAGAATTGGCCGACTTCGCTGCGGTAGGCAGCCTCGGCCACGCCCCGCAGGCGGAACTGCCCGGTCAGCGCCCGCATTCGGTCGACGGCCGCCCGCTGCGAAGGCAGGACCGCGAGTCCCTGGCCGCAGACCGGGCAGAGGAAGGTAGCGATCGCCGCCGTACTTGACGACCGGCACGAAGTACAGGCTGAACTGCTGCTTCGACTTCGACGTCGTGCAGGAAGACCGTGTTGTGGCAGTTCGGGCACGAGAGAGGGGGCGACCTCGCCACGGTCCTTCGCCTTGCTCCGCCCCCAGCCGAAGATCAGCATCGCCCTCGTCCCACCGTTCGAAGCCTGCCCGTCAGCAGGTTCTCCGCGAGCCCGGCGCGGGCCGTAGGTTCCGGCTCGCCAGGAGGCGGCATAGACAGCTGCTCCGGGGTGAGCGGATCGAGGGTGATCCCCAGTGCCGCCAGCTTCAGGCGGGCCACCTCGGCGTCGATCGCCTCCGGCACGACGTAGACCCCCGGGCTTGGAGCTCGGCGTGATGTGCTGGGCGACGTATTCGGCCGACAGGGCCTGGTTGGCGAAGCCTCATGTCCATGACGGCGGCTGGATGGCCTTCCGCCGCCCCGAGGTCGACCAGCCGCCCTTCGGCGATCAGGTTGACCCGCTTGCCGCCCAGGTCGAACTCCTGGACATTCGTCCGAACTTCGCGGATGTGCCCCTCGGCGATCTCGCGCAGCGCCGTGAGGTCGAGCTCGGCATCGAAGTGGCCCGAGTTGGCCATGATCGCGCCGTCCCGCATCACCGCGAAGTGCTCCCGGCGGAAGACGTTCTTGTCGCCGGTGGCAGTGATGAACAGGTCGCCCCAGGCAGCTG
>CAVOMZ010000023.1:0-123637 GCA_963697135.1 uncultured Chloroflexia bacterium
GATCTTCCGAAACCCTCCGTACGTGCCGGCGCCATCCACGTGGGCCGCGTCCCTCCAGCTCCCTGGGCACTGCCTCGATCGAGATACGCATCATGAACGTTGCGAACGGCGGTTGGAACATCGTCCTGGGCAGGGCCAGGCCGATCGAGGCAGGCTGCCGTGCACTCATACGTATTCATGCGGGCCGCCGACCGCCAGCGACCCGCCAGCCGCTACGATGGCCGCTCAGCGTCGCGTCCGGCCGTGGTCCGACCTTGCGATCGGGGGCCGGTTCGAGATCGAGGAGGTCTTGGGATGGGGCGGTCGTCGACCGAGCTCAAGGAGGTCTGGACGATCCTCGATGGGCTACCGATCCTGTATCGGACGAATACGCTCGACCCAGGACCTGAGGCGCGCACGATCATCCACATCCACGGCTTCGCGATCTCGGGTCGCTACCTCCTCCCGACGGCGGCCCTGCTGGCCTCGGAGTACCGGACGTTCGTGCCCGACCTGCCGGGTTTTGGCCGAAGCATCCATCCTCGCAAGACGCTCACGATCGACCGCCTGGGCGACGCCGTGGTCCGGTTCATGGACCAGCTCGGGATCGAGCGGGCGATCCTGCTGTCGAACTCGCTCGGCGCCCCGATCACCGGCCGGGTGATCGACCGGTACCGGGACCGGGCCGAGGCGGTTGTCCTCGTGTCGCCGGCCGGCGGGGTGTACAACGCGCCGATGGCCCGGGCGTTCTGGCAGCTCGGCCTGGCTGGCATCCGGGAGCCACTCGGGATGCTTCCGATCGCGGCCCGCGACTACTCCCGCTTCGGCGTCCGTTCGTCGGTCGCCCTGCTCCGCTCGATGCTGGCCTACCCGGCCGCCCAGCGAGTGCGCGAG
Source organism: uncultured Chloroflexia bacterium (assembly GCA_963697135.1). Lineage (GTDB taxonomy): Bacteria > Chloroflexota > Limnocylindria > Limnocylindrales > CSP1-4 > Palsa-1033. The sequence goes on from CAVOMZ010000023.1 coordinate 874, forward strand.
CTCACCCTGCCGACCCTGGTCGTGCTGGGGTCGCGTGATCCCCTCGTCAGCGAGGGCCACGTGACCCAGGTTGCCGTTGACCTGCCCCATGTCACGGCGGTCGTGATCGAAGGGGCCGCCCACGCCATCAACTTCTCGCATCCCGAGCAGCTGGCCAACGTCGTCCGGCTCTGGCTGGCAGGCCAGCCGATCGTCGGCGACCCGGCCGCCAAGGGCGCGATCCGGGTCTTCGGGACGCCCGGCCCGAACGGTCCGTGAGCCGGGCCCGGCAACGCCACGGGCCGGTCGTCTCCGAGCGGGCGGGCTCGGGCCCGCCGCTGCTCCTGCTCCACGGCCTGGGCGGATCGGCCCGCTGGTGGTCGCGGAACATCGCCGAGTTCGCCGCCGAGCACGATGTCCATGCCCTCGACCTGCCGGCCTTCGGCGAGTCGGATCGTCATTCACGCTTCCGGCTCGATCGGATCCCGGCCCAGATCGTGGCCGAGATGGACCGCCTCGGGATCGAACGGGCGAGCGTCGCGGGCCACTCGATGGGCGGCCTGATCGCGGCCCGGATCGCGGCCGATTGGCCCGACCGGGTCGACCGGCTGGTCCTCGTCGACGCGGCCTTCCTGTCGCTTGATCGGGGCTGGTGGCATCACGGGCCGCTCCTCGTCCTGCGGGCGACCCAGCCCTCGCTTATCCGGACCCTCGCCCGGGACATCGGGCGGGTCGGGCCGATCCGGCTGACCGAGGCGACGCGCCAGCTGCTCGCGAGCGACTGGGGCGAGCTCCTGCCCCGGATCAGTGCGCCGACGCTCATCGTCTGGGGCGAGCTCGACAGCCTCTGTCCGCCAACGGTTGGCCAGGCGATCGCCGAGCGGATCCCGGGCTCGCAGCTGGTCACGATCGGACGGGCCGGCCACAACCCGATGTGGGAGGTGCCGGTCGCGTTCAACCGGGTCGTGCTCGACTTCCTGGCCGATCGCCTCGAACCTGGTCGCGTGCTCGGCTGAGATGGAGCCCGCCGCTGGATCCGATCGAGGAGTCGAGGCGAACCAATCGCCACGGACCGTGACGAAGCCGTTCGGGATGGTCCTCGGCACAGCGGCGATCGGCGTCGTCCTGTTCGCCATCGGCTGGGCCTCCCCCGTTCTCGCCCCGCTCGGCCTGGGCTTGTTCCTGACCGCATTGGCGGCTCCATTTTTCGGCTGGTTGGAGACAAGGGGCCTGTCACCCTCGGTCGCCCTCGTCGTCACGATTGGGCTCGTCCTGCTGATCGGCGGCCTGATGGTCGTGCTGGCATTCGGGTCGGCCCGCTCGCTGACCGAATTGCTGGCGAGCTACGCGGCGGAAATCGACGCTCGTTCGGCGGATCTTTCGGAACGCCTCCAGTCGATCGGCGTCCCGACCCCGATCAGCCAACTGATCCCACCCGAGGCAATGGTCGCGGTCCTGCGCTCGGTCATCGGAATTCTCGGCCAGGTCGGGAGTAGCGTGGCCTTCGCCATCGTCATCGCATCGTTGCTGCTGCTCGACGGCCGGCGCCTCGCCAGGCTGGAGGACTCTGGAGCCGGCCGGTGGAATCCCGTGATCCGGGAGGTGCCCGCCCTGGCTCGGGCCGCAGTGACCTACTTCATCGTGCGGATCCGGATCAACGCCGTGACCGCCCTCGGCCTGCTCGCCCTGATGATCGTCCTGGGGGTCGACGACCCGCTCCTTTGGGCGGCGGGGGCGTTCTTCCTGAGCTTCGTGCCGTACCTCGGGTTGACGTTGGCCCTGATCCCACCCACGATCCTGGCCTTTGCCGAATTCGGGTCCCGGAGCAGCGATCGTGATGGTCGCGGGCGGGATCGTCCTCAACGTCGTCGCCGAGAACGTGCTCGAGCCGACCCTGACCGGGAGGGCCCTGTCGCTGGCGACCTGGCTCGTCTTCGTGATGTTCTTCTTCTGGGTTTGGCTGATTGGACCGGTCGGCGCCCTCCTGTCGATGCCGATCACCGTCCTGTTGACGCTCGTCCTGCGAGATCGCGAGGAGACTCACTGGCTGGCCGACCTGCTCGCCCACGATTGATAGGCTGTACCCATGGCAACGTTCACCCGCACGGAAGCCGCCCGGCGCGCGGGAGTCGACCAGGAATTCTTCGACCGGCTCGCGGAATTGGAGATCATCCGGCCAGCCGTGCCGGATCACTGGTCGCCCGGTGACGTCCGCCGGGCGGCAATGATCAGGACGCTGGCCGACGGGGGCGTCCCGCTCGAGGGGCTGGCCACCTCGGTCCACGCCGGCCGCGTCTCGTTCGATTTCCTCGATACGCCTGCCTACGAGCGCTTCGCCGCCCTCTCGGACGAGACGTTCGGGCAGGCCAGCGCGCGGACCGGGGTGCCGCTCGAGCTGCTCTCGATCATCCGCGAGGCGACCGGCCTCGCCCAGCCGGCGCCCGATGACCGGCTCCGTGAGGACGAGCTGCCAACCGTTCGCTTCGTCGAGGCCCAGGTGGCGGCTGGGTTCCGGCCGGTCGCGATCGAGCGCCTGCTGCGGGTCGAGGGGGACTGCACCCGGCGGATCGCGGAGCAGGAAGGCGCCTGGTGGCAGAGCGAGGTCATTGCCCCAGCGATCGCCGCCGGCAAGGACGCCGAGGCGATCACGAACCCGCAGCTCGCGATCCGGATGTCCATCATCGCCGAGGCATCCATGGTCGCGATGTACCACGCCCAGCAGGCCCGCGTCTGGACGACCAACCTGATTGATGGCCTCGAGGTGATGCTCACCGAGGAAGGCCTCCACAACCGCCTCGAACGGCCGCCCGCCATTTGCTTCCTCGACATCACCGGATACACCCGGCTGACCCAGGAGCGCGGTGACGATGCCGCGGCCGAGCTGGCCAGCACGTTATCCCGGCTCGTCCAGCGAACCTCGATCCAGCATGGCGGCAAGCCGATCAAGTGGCTCGGCGACGGCGTAATGCTGTACTTCCGCGATGCCGGACCGGGTGTCCTGGCGGCCCTCGAGATGGTCGCCGGGATGACCGACTCGGGCCTGCCGCCGGCCCACGTCGGGCTGCACGCCGGGCCAGTCCTGTTCCAGGAGGGCGACTACTTTGGCCAGACGGTCAATCTCAGTGCCAGGATTGCCGAATACGCCCGTCCCGGCGAGGTCCTCGTGAGCCGGGCCGTGGCTGACGCCGCGGAGGCCGGGGAGGCCGGGAGGTCAGGTTCCAGGACATCGGCGAAGTCGATCTCAAGGGCGTGGGGGGCCCGACGCAGCTGCTGCGGGCCTATCGAACGGAGGACTGACGAGTGTCACTGTTGGGCCGACTCAAGCGAGCCATCTCGGGCGCACCCGATCCGGCGGAGCCGGAGCCCCTCTCGCGCCACGAGCGGCGTGAGCTCGGTCGGGAGCGTCACCACGAGACCGGCGAGCCTGCCTGGGAAGCCAGCGACCAGATCATCGAGCCAGCCGGGGCCGGGCAGGTCAATCCGGACGCCGCGCCCGAGGTCCTGGGCGGCTGACCGGGTTCAAAGCCGGCTGAGGATCTCGATCCGCTTCGCGGCGTACTCCTCGGCGCTGACCAGGCCCTGGTCCCGGAGCTCGTTCAGGTGGCGCAGGGCGTCGGCCGTCTCCTTGGGCTGGATCCGCGGGGTGATCGGCGGGGTGATCGGGGCCGGGGCAATCACCGGTGCCTGGGAGGCGAACGCCCCGGGCGTCACGACCACCGGCTCGAAGGCGAACGTTGCGGGACGGCCGTCGAAGCCAAGGGCGCGAGCCCGCAGGTCCGCCCTGGCCTGGATCTCGTGGACGACCAGGAATCCCAGGACCGCGCCTGCCAGGTACAGGACGGACGAAACGAATTCGATCGCGATGGGCGCCACGAGGTCCGACCAACCGCCCGCGCCCGACGCAGTGACCGCCACAACCTTGTCGATCAGGAAGCCGCCGAGGAAGGCCAGCCACCACAGCTCGACCCAGAAGCCACCCGACGGACGGGCGGGCACCGACAGCCGATCCCAGGTCTCGCGGACGATCGTGTACGGCTTCCAGAAGTTGGCAATCGGCACGAACCACCAGCCAACGCTCTGGCGCGGGCTTTCGCTGGGCGTGCCTCCGGCCAGCGGGGGCACGTTGTCGACCGTTCGGCTGAGCCACACGAAAAACGCGATTGCCAGGACGATGAAGCACAGGCCGACGTACGACGCCAGCGTCTGCTGGTCGTCCGTGTAGCTCGCCACGTCGGCAGCCGACGGCGCGAAGCCGCCGGCCGCCCGAGTCGCCAGCCCAAGCGCCCGGATGATCACGATCGTCTGGAGGGACCAGATGAGACCGGCGGCCAGGAAGATCGCCTGGGTTGTCCGGGCCCGGATCCGGCCGCTCCGATAGCCCGGCGAATGCCAGCTCCCCTCGAGGTACTTGAGCGGATGTGGGCCGCCGAATTCAGCCGGCATCGCCTGGGGCAGGACGGGCGCACCGGGAGCCGACGGGGCCACGGCCCCGGGCTCGGCCCTGGCGAAGCGGGCCTCACCGTCCTTGAGCCGGACAAGGCACTCTCCGCCGTCGGGCGAGACCAGCACGGCAGCCGTGCGCGTGTCGAGCGAGGCGGCCAGGCCGCGCCAGGGCAGGATCACGTCGAAGGTCGAGCCGTGCGTCGAGAGGGTCACGAGGGTGCCGAGCGGGCAGCCTGGGACGTTGCCGCCCACGACCCGCCAGAGCTGCCTCGAATCGAACGCCGGAACCCCGCCTGCGACGCTCACGAACCCCCAATTCTGCTGCAACGACGAATGATGGCGCGCATTCTAGCGCCGCCCCGAGGGCGGCCGATCCCCTAATGGTCATCTGCATCCCGGCGCCGCCAGTGAGGGCGGTGGGTCCGGCGGCGTAAGCAGCCCTTGAGGATGACGACCGGCGTGAAGCTCAGCTCAGCGTTCGAGCCGGCGATAGCTGCTCTCGGAGCGACGGGCGACCCGCAGGACCAGGACCGACCCGTCCTCGTTGATGAGATACACGATCCGAAGGTCGCCGATGCGGAAGCGCCAGAAGTCCGAACCGACGACCTTCTGTGCGCCGGCCGGCCGCGCGTCGAGGCCAAGGGCGAGGATCGGTCCGCGCAGCCGGGCAGCATCGCCCGGCGGTAGACGCCGAAGCTGACGTTGGGCGGCCGGCGCCAGGACGACCCGTCTCCCAGGCTCGGTCAAGAACGGTCGTCGCCGTAGGTCGCCTTCGTCTCCGCCGCGAGCGTGGCGAAGAATGCGTCGGCCGACGAGCCGCCGCTCGATTGGTACTCATCGAGCGCCGCCACCGCGGACTCCCGATCTTCGCGCTCCTCGGCTGCGGCCAGCCAGGCTTCCAGTGCTTCGTCGACGATCTCGCGAACGCTTCGATCGGCCCGGGCGGCCTCGACCTTGACTGCGCGGTAGATCGAAGGTTCGAGATCGATGGTGACCTTCATCGAGCAAGCATACCAGCTTGCTGGCTTGCTGGTCCATCCAATCTGCGCCTCAGGGCAGGCGGATCGTGCTGGGCCGTCAGCCGTGCGCCTCCGAGCTTGGCCGGTTACTTCCTCGGCTTGTCGTCCCGCATTCGCGGGAAGGGCTTCGTCAAGGGCGGGAGGGCATCATCCGAGGGCTGCTTCTCCGGGGTCCGCTGACGGCTGGCCGAGGACACCACTGCAGCCCCGAGGACGACGGCACCGAATGAATGGCCATCGACGTCCAGGGCGTCGTCCGGGACCGGCAGCTCCTCGCTCGGCAGGTCGGTCTTGTTGTCTTCGGGCGCCATGACGTCTCCTTCCTACGGCTGGATTGGCGAGATCATAGGGTGGGCCGTGTGGCGGCGGGTGTCGGCTGGGCGACGCGTCGCGTGCCAAGCGCGCGACTGTACGATGACCGCGCCGCACGCAGGGAGACGCGCCTTGACCGCCGCCGAGGGCCAACCGATCGACCCGGGAGCCTTGATTCGAAGCCGGGGCTACATCGCCCTGCTCGTCCTGGCCGCAGTCATCGGGATCATCGTCTCGCTCGCCGGCTGGGCCTTCCTCGAGCTGACCGCCCGGATGCAGCGCTGGGTCTACCAGGACCTGCCGTCGGCCCTCGGGTTCGGGACCGTCCCCTGGTGGTGGCCGCTGCCCGTCCTCCTGATCGCCGGGGTACCGATCGCCTACGCGATTGCCCGGATGCCGGGCCACGGCGGCCATCGCCCGGCGGCCGGGCTGGCCACGAGCTCCCCGACGCTGCCCAACCAGCTGCCCGGGGTGATGCTCGCCTCGATCGCCGGCATCGGGCTGGGCGTGGTCCTGGGGCCCGAGGCGCCGCTCCTGGCGCTCGGCGCCGGGCTGGGTCTGCTGACCGTGAATCTCGTCCGCAAGGACGCCCCCCAGCAGGTCAAGGTGGTCATGGCGGCAGCCGGCAGCTTCGCCGCGATCTCGACCGTCTTCGGCAACCCCGTGATCGGGGCGGTGATCATCATCGAGGCCGCCGGGCTGGCCGGCCCGACCTTGCCCCTCGTCCTGCTGCCGGGGCTCCTGGCGGCCGGGATCGGCTCGATCGTCTTCATCGGGATGGGCCAGCTCACAGGACTGAGCACGACCGCGTATGCCCTGCCGGCCCTCAACCTCGGCGCCCCAGGCGACCTGTCGATCGCCGAGTTCGTGGCCGCGATCGTCATCGCGCTTCTCGCGGCGATCGTCGTCCGGCTCATCCTCGAGCTCGCCTGGCGCGTTGAGACCGCGGTCCTGGCTCGACCAATGGTCCTGATTCCCGCGGCCGCCATGGCCGTCGGCCTGATCGCGATCGTGTTCGCCCAGGTGACCGGGCAGCCGGTCAGCTACATCCTGTTCTCCGGCCAGGACGCGATGCCCGATGTCGTCCAGCATGCCTCAACGCTGTCCACGGGCGTGCTCGTCGCCCTGGTCCTGTTCAAGGGCCTGGCCTGGAGCGTGTCGCTCGGCAGCTTCCGGGGTGGACCGACCTTTCCGGCGATCTTCCTCGGCCTTGTCTGCGGCCTCCTGGCGGCAAGCATCTTCGGCCTGCCGGAGGCCGCCGTGGTCGGGATCGGCATGGGCGCGACCACGGTCGCGATGCTCCGCCTGCCCCTCTCGTCGGTGATCCTGGCGACGGTCCTGACCCAGGGCGGCCTGGCGGTTGCCCCGCTGATCATCCTGAGTGTCGTCGTCGCCTACATCGCGACCGAGCTGCTGGGCGAGCGGCGGCGCAGGTTCGAGGAGTCGAGCGAGCCCGGGACGGCGACAGCGACCGGGGCTTAGCGGTTGACCGTCGGGACCGACCTCGGGATCTTCCTGGTCTGCATCGTGGCCGGCCTGATCGGGGCACTGGCCGGGGTCGGCGGAGGCCTGATCGTCGTTCCGGCCCTCACGATCGGCTTCGGGATCGACATCCGGCTGGCGATCGGGGCGAGCATCGTGAGCGTGATCGCCACGAGCTCGGGGGCGGCCGCTGCCTACGTCCGGGACCGGATGACCGACATGCGGATCGGGATGTTCCTCGAGCTCGCGACGACGACCGGGGCGATCGCCGGAGCCCTCCTGGCGGCCGTCGTGGCGCCGGGCTCGCTGCTCGTCCTGCTCGGGATCGTGCTCCTCGGATCCGCCGCCCAGCAGGCCGTTCGCCTGGGCCAGGAGCTGCCCGCCGAAGCGCCCTTGAGCGGCCTGGCGGCACGACTTCGCCTGAGCGGGAGCTACCCGGACATTCCGCTTGGGCGCGAGGTCCACTACTCGGCCCAGCAGGTCCCGCTCGGCTTCGGGCTGATGGGCCTGGCCGGGCTCGTCTCGGGCCTGCTCGGCGTCGGCTCGGGGACGCTCAAGGTCCTGGCCATGGACGGGGCGATGCACATCCCGATGAAGGTCAGCTCGGCCACGAGCAACTTCATGATCGGGGTCACCGCGGCCGCCTCAGCCGGGATCTACCTCAGCCGGGGCGATGTCGACCCGACGATCGCAACGCCCGTCGCCCTGGGCGTGCTGGCCGGCTCGGTGGCCGGGGCGCGGCTGTTGCCGCGCCTCTCGAACCGCCATGTCCGGCTCCTGTTCCTGCCGATCCTGATCGCGATCGGGCTCGAGATCGCTGGCCCGCGGCCTGGGCATCGGGTCGTGACCAATCCGATGACCCCGGCCCGCTTCCGGAGCCTTGTCAGCTGGGTCCTGATCATCGGCGTCGGGATCAGCGCCACGTTGCTGGCCCTGGGCTTCGTCGGCTCGCTGCTCGTCGGCTGGGACGGGTCGCTGAGCGGGGCCGCCGAGCGGGTCCGGCCCGACTCCGACTTCTCGGGCCTCCTCGGGAGCCTCGCCAGGTTGCGCCCGATCGCGATCGCCCAGCTCGGCCTACTTGTTCTCGTTGCCACGCCGGTCGTCCGGGTGATCGCCTCGGTCGTGGGCTTCACCCTCGAGGGGGATCGGCTCTACGCGGCGATCACCCTGGCGGTCCTGGCAATCCTGCTGCTCAGCCTGTTCGGCCTGCACTGAGCCGGGCAATCTAGGAAGTCGCCGGCGATCCGGTTCCAGCCGGTCGAACGTCAGCCTGCAGCGCTGACCGCCTCGGGCAGGCTGAAGCGGCCCTCGTACAGGGCTCGACCGACGATCGCGCCCTCGAGGCCCAGGCCGGCCAGGGCCGCCAGGTCGCCCAGGCTGGCCACTCCGCCGGCGGCAAGGATCCGGGCCTCGGGCAGGCGCCTCCGGGCATCGGCCAGGAGGGCAAGGTCGGGACCGTCCAGCATCCCGTCGCGGTCGATCGCGGTGATCGCGAAGCGTCGAACTCCACCGGCCCAGAGACCCTCGAGCGCCGACTCGTACGGCACGGTCGGGCCACCGGGCCGCCAGGCCTGGCCGACGGCGAGGCCGTCTCGAACGTCGATCGCGGCGATGACGGCCGAGGCACCGAGGGCCCGAATGAACGGCCGGGCTACGTCCGCCCCACCCAGCAGGGCCGTGCCGAGGACGACTCGATCCGCACCCGCGGCGAGCGTCAGGCGGGCTGCCTCCAGATCGCGCAAGCCGCCGCCGACCTGGCAGGGCACGCCCGCCCCGGAAGGATCGGGCCGAGCCAGGCAAGCTGGGCGGGCTGTCCGGCCGAGGCGCCGTCGAGGTCGACCAGGTGGAGGCGCTCGGCGCCCTGGGCGACCCAACGCTGCGCGACCTGGAGCGAGTCGTCGCCGTAGGCCTGCTGATTCGCGAAATCGCCCTGGCGGAGCCGGACGACCCGGCCGGCTCGCAGGTCGATCGCAGGGATGACTTGCATGGCCGAATGATAGCCTGTTAGCCTAGTAGCATGCTAATACGCCCGAGTGTCCCGTGATACGCGACCGCCTGCGACTGGCCGTGCCCAGCAAGGGCCGCCTGTTCGAGCCGACGATCGCCCTGCTGAGGGATGCCGGGCTCGTCTTCGAGGATCAGGGCCGGGCCCTGGTCAGCCATGCCCAGAACGTGACCCTCGACATCCTGTCCGTGCGGACCGAGGACGTCGTGGAGTTCGTCGGCGACGGAGCGGCCGACCTGGGCGTGACCGGGGCCAACCTGCTGGCCGAGTCCGGGGTCGATCTGCCGATCCTGCTCGAGCTGGGCTATGGCCGCTGTGCCCTGGAGGCCGCCGTCCCGGCGGATTCCGCCGCCCTCGGGCTGGCCGACCTGGCCGGCCTGCGCCTGGCCACCACCCACCCCAACCTGACCCGGCGCCTGTTCGAAGAAGGCGGCATCCCGGTCGAAGTCGTCCAGGTGAGCGGGGCCGTCGAGGTCGCGCCGCGGATGGGCCTGGCCGACGGGATCGTCGACCTCGTGTCGACCGGCTCGACCCTGGTGATGAACGGCCTCCGTTCGGTTGGCCGGCTCCTGCCCAGCCAGGCGATCCTGGTTGGCGGGCGGCCGGGCGCGGCCGGCGCGGCCGACGCCATCGGGGTGGATCCGCGGGTCGACGAGATCGTGACGATGCTGGGGGCCGTCATCGCCGGCCGCCAGCGCAAGTACGTGATGATGAATGCCCCGACGAGCGCCCTCGAGGCGATCGAGGCGCTGCTGCCCGGTCTCGCCTCGCCGAGCATCGTGCCCCTCGCCCAGGCCGGCATGGCCGCGGTCCACGCCGTCGTCGGGGCGGACGAGGTGTGGGGCCTGCTCGGCCGCCTGCGGACGGCCGGCGCCACCGGGATCCTCGTCGTCCCGGTCGAGAAGCTGCTCCCGTGACCCTCATCCGACGCGTCTGCCTGGCCGACCTGTCCGACCGCGAGCGAACGGACCTGCTCGGCCGGAGCCCTCTCGCACGATCGGTTCGGGACGACGCTCGGGCCATCGTGGAGGCGGTCCGGATCGGCGGGGATCGGGCCCTGGGCGAGGCGAACGAGCGCTTCGGAGGCGGCCTTCCCCGCCGCTCCGGCCAGCCCGCCCCGCTGCGCCTCGAACAGCGTGAGCTGGTGCGGGCGAAGGAGCGCCTGCCCGCGCCATTCCGGGCGGCGCTGGACACGATGGTCGACCACGTCCAGGCGTTCCACCAGGTCCAGGTGCCGGCGCGGGAGCAATGGGTGGCCGTGGCGCCGGGGATCGACGTCGGCCGCCTCTGGCGCCCGATCCGACGAGTGGCGGCCTACGTCCCGGGCGGCGCCGCGGCCTATCCGTCCTCGCTCGTGATGGCGGCCGTGCCGGCCCGCCTGGCCGGGGTGCCGGAGCTGGTCGTGGCCAGCCCGGCGGATCGGGCCGGGCGCGTCTCGGCCGTCCTCGCGGGCACGGCCGGCGTCCTCGGCGTCGACGAGTTCCTGGTCATGGGTGGCGCCCAGGCCGTCGCCGCTCTCGCCTTCGGGACGGAGACGATCCGCCCGGTCGACAAGATCGTCGGTCCGGGCAATGCCTGGGTGACCGCGGCCAAGCTCGAGGTCGTCGACCGGGTCGGGATCGACCTGCCGGCCGGGCCGTCGGAGGTCATGATCCTGGCCGACGATACGGCCGACCCGCGGCACGTGGCAGCCGACCTCCTGTCCCAGGCGGAGCACGGTCCGGACTCGGCCGCAGTGCTCGTCACGACGAGCCGGGACCTTGCCCAGGCCGTCGAGGGCGAGGTCGGTCGGCAGCTGCCCACGCTCCCCCGCCAGGAGCACCTGCGGGCCTCGCTGGCCTCGGCCGGCCTGATCGTCGAGGCAGCCGACCGGGCCGACGCCGTGGCCTTCGTGAACGCCTACGCGCCCGAGCATCTCTCGCTCGTGGCCGAGGATGAGCCGGGCCTGCTGGCGGCGATCGACCACGCCGGCTCGATCTTCCTGGGTGCCTACGCTCCGGAGTCGGCCGGCGACTACGCCACCGGCTCGAACCACATCCTGCCGACTGGCGGGCTCGCCCGGGCCTATGGGGCCCTCGGTGTCGAGGCGTTCGGCACATGGGTCCAGGTCCAGCGGGTCAGCCGCGACGGGCTGGCCGGGCTGCGGGAGACGGTCGGCGTCCTGGCCCGGGCCGAAGGCCTCGAGGCCCACCGCCGGGCGGTGGAGATCCGCTTCGAGGCCGCCCCGTGAGCGGGCGGACGGCGACGGTCCGGCGCACGAGCGCCGAGACAGACGTCTCGGTCACGGTCGACCTCGATGGCCGGGGTGCGACCGAGATCAGCACGGGTGTCGGCTTCTACGATCACCTGCTCGGATCGCTGGCCCATCACGCCCTGTTCGACCTGTCGATCCAGGCGACCGGCGACCTCGAGGTCGACGAGCACCACACGGTCGAGGACGTTGCCCTCGTCCTGGGCCAGGCGATCTCGCGATGCGCTCGGTGACCGGGCCGGCATTCGCCGCTTCGGTCACGCCGCCGTGCCGATGGACGAGGCGATCGCGACGTGCACCCTCGACCTCTCGGGCCGGTCCTACGCCGTGCTCGAGCTGGCCTTCGGCGGGGAGCGGATCGGGGCCCTGTCGAGCCAGCTCATCCCCCATGCCCTCGAGTCGCTGGCCCGGACGGCCGGGATGACCCTCCATCTCCAGGCGTCGGGGCGGAACGACCATCATGTCGCCGAAGCCGCCTTCAAGGCCCTGGCGGTGGCCTTGCGGGCTGCGGTCGAGCTCGATCCACGCCGGGCCGGAGTGCCCTCGACCAAGGGCCGCCTGGGATGAGCGGCCAGGGGCGGTCGGACCCCGCGACCCGGCCCGCGCCACGAACCCAGGTCGCCGTGATCGATCACGGGGCGGGCAACCTGCGCAGCGTCGTCGAGGCGCTCAGGGCCGTCGGAGCACGGCCGATCGTGGTCGATCGAGGGACGGACCCGCGCCTCCCGGAGATCGCCGGCCCTGGTCGTGCCCGGGGTCGGGGCGAGCGGTCCGGCGATGCGCCGCCTGCGCCGCCACGGGCTGGACGCTGCCATTCGTGACGCGGTCGCGCGCGGCGCCTGGTACCTGGGCATCTGCCTCGGGCTCCAGCTGCTCTTCGACGAATCGGCCGAGGACGACACCGAGCTGCTCGGCCTCCTGCCGGGCCGGGTCGAGCTGATCCCCGGGGCGCCGCGGCTGCCCCACATCGGCTGGAACCAGGTCGAGCTGCGACAGGCCCATCCCCTGGTCCGCCACCTGGCCGATGGAGCGCCCGCCTACTTTGTCCATTCCTACGCCGGCCGGCCCGAGTCTGCCGACGTCATCGTGGCCGAAACGGTCCATGGCGGCCGCTTCCCGAGCGTGGTGGGCCACGGCCGCCTCCTCGGCACGCAGTTCCATCCCGAGCGCTCGGGCGAGGCCGGCCTGCGACTGCTGGCTGACTTCGTCGAGCTCGTCGCGCAGGACGGCGGTTCGACCCAGGGCACCTCGACCCGGGACGGTTCGACGGCGCCGGCTGCCGCCTGATGCTGCTGCGACGGGTGATCCCCTGCCTCGACGTGGCCGGCGGACGGGTCGTCAAGGGCACCCGGTTCCTGGACCTGGCCGACCAGGGCGATCCAGCCGAGCTGGCCGCCCGCTATGCCGCCGAGGGGGCGGACGAGCTGGTCTTCCTCGACATCGACGCGGCCCCGGAGGCCCGGGGCACGCTCCTCGCGGCGATCCGGCGGACGTCCCACCGGCTGTTCGTGCCCCTGACTGTCGGGGGCGGCGTCCGTACCGCGGCCGAGATGCGGGCCGTCCTGAGGGCCGGCGCGGACAAGGTTGCCCTGAACACGGCCGCGGTGGCCGACGAGGACCTGATCGGGCGGTGCGCCAGGCGGTTCGGGCGCCAGTGCGTGGTCGTCTCGATCGACGCCCGGGCGCGTACCGCAGCCTCCTCCTGGGAACCCCGGTCCTGGGAGGTGGTCGTGCGCGGCGGCCGGACCGGCACCGGGCTCGAGGTGGTCGAGTGGGCGAAGAGGGCGGCCGCGCGCGGTGCCGGCGAGATCCTGCTCACCTCGATCGACCGGGACGGCACGCGGGCCGGATTCGACCTGGACTTGCTCCGGGCCGTGACCTCGGCCGTCGACCTGCCGGTCGTCGCCTCGGGCGGTGCCGGCGGGGTGGCGGACATGGTGGCCGCGATCACCGAGGGCGGCGCCGACGCGGTCCTGGCCGCGTCGATCTTCCACCGCGGCGTCGCCTCGATCAGCTCGGTCAAGGCCGGCCTGGCCGCGGCCGGGGTGCCGATCCGCCTGGCCGGTGTCGCGTGAACGAGCCGCGACCGGCCTGGGGACCCGACGGCCTCGTGGCGGGCATCGTCCAGGACGCCGGCGACGGGCGCGTCCTGATGCTCGGCTGGCTCGATGCGGAGGCGCTCGCAGCCACGCTCACGACCGGACTCGTCCACTTCCACTCGCGCTCGCGCGGACGCCTCTGGCGCAAGGGCGAGACATCGGGCAACGAGCTGATCCTGGAGGGCCTGGCCCTGGACTGCGACGGGGACGCCCTGCTCCTGACCGTCAGCGCCGTGGGCCCGACCTGCCACACGGGCAGCCGCTCCTGCTTCGACGCGGGCGAGCCGGTCGGCGCGGAGCCATCGGGCGAGCGCCCCGCGCAGGGATTTGCCTGGCTCGAACGGCTCTGGCGGACGATCGAGGACCGGGCCAGGACCCGTCCAGCTGACTCCTACACCACCCAGCTGCTCGACGGCGGGGTCGACCAGGTCGGTCGCAAGGTCGTGGAAGAGGCAACCGAGGTCCTGATCGCGGCCAAGGACGATGCCGCGGCCGAGGACGCCGGGCAGGATCGCGACCTCCTGCGGACGGCCCTGGCGGGCGAGCTGGCCGACCTCGTCTACCACGCCCTCGTGCTGTGCCGGGAGCGATCCCTGCCACCCGCCGAGATTGTCGGGATCCTCCGTACCCGCGCCGAGGCTCGCTCGGGCGGCTAGGTTGTCTGATGAGCCCTGGGAGGGGCCGACGGCCGTGGGTCGGTATCGTCAGGTGTTCGTGACGATCGCCCGGATCTCGACGCCTCCATGCGTATCGGTGGCTTCCGGGATCTGGCCGGCCAGGCGAATCGCCTCGTCTCGGTCGGCGGCTTCGAGCAGGTAGTAGCCGCCGATGATCTCCTTCGTTTCCTGGAACGGCCCGTCGGTGATCGACGGCTTGCCCGCCGGCCCGCGGCGGATGCTCACCGCCTGGGCTGTCGGTTCGAGCTCGTTGGCATCGAGGACGGCCGGCCCAGCGGCCGTGATCAAGGCCCCGTGGCGCGCGGCATTCGCCTTCTGCCAGGCCTCAGGTTGACCGGCCCAGGTCTTCTCGTTGCCGTAGATCAGGACCAGGAACTTCGTCACGTCCACTCCAATCTGCGCTGCGGTTGATCCTCTGCACCTTCGACGAATCGATCTCGACCGGATCGACATTTGCCCTTGAGTCAAGGCTGCCACGCCCCGTCGTTCCGGTGGGATGATCGACCGGTGAGCCTTCCGTTCGCCCGCCTCGACTACCTCTACTATCCGAGCCAGGACGCTGCTGGTGACGCCCGCTACTTCACCGACGTGCTCGGAGGGCGGCTCGTGTTCGCGATCGAAGCGATGGGCACCCGGATGGCGATGATCGAGCTGTCGGCGGACGGGCCGCGGATCGCCCTGGCCGAGCATCTGGACGGCGATCAACCCATCCTCGTCTATCGGGTCGAAAACCTCGAAGCAGCGGCCGTCGAGCTCCAGGCGCGCGGCTGGCAATCGGGCCGAGCGCTGGAGATCCCGTCGGGTCCGTGCCGCTCCTTCACGACGGCCGGCGGCCAACGCCTCGCCATCTACGAGCTCAGCCGGCCGGGTGTCGAGCAGGGCTTCGAAGGCCGGCGCGACTTCTGATCGACCGCGGGCAAGCGCCGTCCGCTGGACGCCCGACTTCGACCTCACGTACGCTCGAGTACGGTAGTTCGAAGCCGCGTCAGGGATCCACGTTCAGGGAGGACCAATTGCGCAGCAGAGCCGGACTCATCGCAGCCTCTGGATTCCTCGCGGCCTGGGTCGGTATCAGCGTCCTCCCCGGCTCGACTGCTGCCGCCTCGCCAGCTGACAACATCACCGGCACCTGGGACTGCTGTGGGACCGGTGGCGCAGCGCCGCAGGACTTCGTGATCACTTCTGGATCCGGTTCGCTGGTTGGAACCGGAGTGCTGCCTTCCGGAGTGGTGTATGCCTCGATCACCGGCAGCGAGAGTGGCAGCGCCGTGACGATCGTGACCACCTACAACAGCTTCGCGCCTGGGTACGTGGCGACATTCACAGGGAACGGTGTCGGCCGACGGAAACACGATGTCGGGCGCGTGGGTCAGCAACAGCCATCAATCGGGCACTTGGACGGCCACGCGGTCCGGCCAGGCTTCTCCAGCGGTCGGCGGAGTGTCCTCTCCGTCCGATGGCGGAGTGTCCGCTCCGTCCGATGGCGAAGTGTCCGCTCCGTCCGAGGGCGGAAGTCCCCCTCTTCGACAGGAGACGGCTTTCCCGCCTGGGCGATTGGGGCGATCGTGATTCTTGGCGTCGGTGCGCTCGCCGGCGCGACGGTGCTGCTAAGGGGCGGAGCCAGCGGCGAGGTCGGCGGCGGGCCGGCGAGCCCAGGCGGAGCCAGCGGCGAGGTCGGCGGCGGGCCGGCGAGCCCAGGCGGAGCCAGCGGCGAGGTCGGCGGCGGGCCGGCGAGCCCGGGCGGAGCCAGCGGCGAGGTCGGCGGCGGGCCGGCGAGCCCGGGCGGAGCCAGCGGCGAGGTCGGCGGCGGGCCGGCGAGCCCAGGCGGAGCCAGCGGCGAGGTCGGCGGCGGGCCGGCGAGCCCAGGCGGAGCCAGCGGCGAGGTCGGCGGCGGGCCGGCGAGCCCCAGGCGGAGCCAGCGGCGAGGTCGGCGGCGGGCCGGCGAGCCCAGGCGGAGCCAGCGGCGAGGTCGGCGGCGGGCCGGCGAGCCCAGGCGGAGCCAGCGGCGAGGTCGGCGGTGGGCCGGCGAGCCCAGGCGGAGCCAGCGGCGAGGTCGGCGGTGGGCCGGCGAGCCCAGGCGGAGCCAGCGGCGAGGTCGGCGGTGGGCCGGCGAGCCCAGGCGGAGCCAGCGGCGAGGTCGGCGGCGGGCCGGCGAGCCCAGGCGGAGCCAGCGGCGAGGTCGGCGGTGGGCCGGCGAGCCCAGGCGGAGCCAGCGGCGAGGTCGGCGGCGGGCCGGACCTGTAATCCAGAGGCCCTGGAGAAGCCGCGATGCGCCGGCGCGTTTCGAGCCCGCCCCATGGCCTGCGTCGCCGTCCCGTCACGAATGCGAGCCGGTTCACAACCCTGGTTCAGTTCGAACGAGGGATCATCCGATCGAGCCATCTCGGCAGCCACCAATTGGCCCGGCCGACGACCTGCATCGCGGCCGGAACCAGGATCGTTCGCAGCAGCAGCGCGTCGAGCAGGATCGCGATCGCCAGGCCCAGCCCGAATTCACCGATCGGCCGTCGCCCGCCCGCCACGAATGCCAGGAAGACAGCGATCATGATCGCGGCCGCCGCCGAGATGACCCGACCGGTCTCGGCCTGGCCGATCCGGACAGCCTGGGCGTTGTCGCCCGTCCGGAGCCACTCCTCGCGCATTCGACTGACAAGGAACACCTGGTAGTCCATCGATAGGCCGAACAGGATGGCCACCAGCATGACCGGCAGGAATGCCTCGATCGGACCGGGCTTGCCCAGGCCCAGCGCCTCCGATCCCCAGCCCCACTGGAAGATCGCCACCACGACGCCGACCGACGCTCCGGCCGCCAGCAGGTTCATCACTGCGGCCGTCAGAGGGATCACGATGCTCCGGAAGGCGATCAGCAGCAGGAGGCAGCCCAGCAGGACAATCACGGCGATGAACAGGAGCAGCTTGCCCGCGAGCACAGCGGCGAAATCCTGGAAGATGGCCGTCTGGCCGCCCACGTAGACCCGCAGGGCCGTGCCTGCCTCGGCGTCGGGGATCAGCGTGTCGCGCAGATGATCGATCAGGTTCGCGGTCTCGACCGACTGGGGCGACGTGGTCGGGACCACGCTTACCACCCAGACGCCATTGCCAGCGGGTGAGCGGGGCGACGTGACCGAGGCCACCCCGGGCTCGGTTCGCAGTTCGCCCGCAAGCCTGCCCAGGGCGCTCTTGGCGCCGAGATCGGGCGCCTGGGCGACGAGCTCCAGGGGACCGTTCGAGCCAGGCCCGAAGCCCTCAGCCAGGATGTCGTAGGCCTTCCGCGTCGTCGAGGACGCGGGGTCGTTGCCCTGATCGGACGAACCGAGCCGGATGTCGAACGAAGGCGCCGCCAGGAGCAGCATGATGGCCGTCGCGACGAGGCCCAAGGAGATCGGGTGCCCCTGTAGGAAGGTCGCCCAGCGCAGCCAGGGCCCGCCAGCCGCCCGCGGCTCGGTCGGTCCCTCGAGCATCCGCCGGCGATCCGATCGGCTGAGAATTCGCGGACCCAGGAGTCCGAAGAGCGCTGGCAGGAGGGTGATCGCCGCGGCCACGGCACAGAGCACGACGAGGGCCGCGGCGATCCCGACGCCCGTCAGGAAATCGACCTGGAGGATGATCAGGCCGAGCATCGCGATCGAGACCGTGCCGCCGGCGAAGACCACCGCCCTGCCGGCAGTCGAGACAGCCGTCACCGCCGCCTCCTCCACGCTCAGTCCTGACCGCAGACCGGTGCGCTGGCGGGCCACGACAAAGAGGGCGTAGTCGATCGCGACACCGAGTCCGATCAGGGCGGCCACGGTCGGTGCCAGGGCGTTCACGGGCAAGACGCGACTCAGCAGACCGATCAGCTCGATCGCCGTGCCCACCGCCAGGAGTGCGGCAATCAGGGCCACGGCGGCCGACAGAAACGATCCGAATGCGATCAGGAGCACGACAGCGGCGATCACGATTCCGATCAGCTCGCTGCCGGCGACCGGGCTGCCTTTGAGGGATTGGAAGCCAAGGCCACCGAACTCAACCTCGAGGGAAGCGCTTCGAACGGCCGAAGCCGCCGTCTCCAGCGGCTGAACGTCAGCTGCAGTCAGGTCCTGGTTCTGACCGTTGAGGGCGACCACTGCGAACGCCACGGTCTGATCGCCGTTGACCTGTCCGGCGGCCGCTGGGTCGAACGGACTGCGAACGCCGGTCACGACCGGGATCCGGGCGACCGTGGCCAGGAACGCCTCGATCTCGGCCCGCACGGCTGGATCGGTCAGCCGGCCGTTCGCGCTCCGGAAGACGATCGTGTCGTCGCCCGGTTGGGCAGCGGGACTGCTCGACGCCAGCAGGTCGAGGGCCTGCGTCGAATTCGGTTCCCGGCAGCGTGAAGCCGTTGGTGAACTCGGTTCCGAGGCGGCGGCTACCGACGGCCGTGCCCACCAGGAGCAGGAGCCAGAGGCCGATGACAAGGAAGCGGTGCGTGACGCACCAGCGGGCGATGCGAGCCATGGGATGGACCTCGGAGAGGGATGAGGGGATCGGGACGCCGACCGCGGGGCCTGGTCCTGGTCAGTTCGCCCCAGGAACGGTTCCCGGTTGCAGGTAGTAACGGCGGACGACCGATTGGCTGAGCAGGGCCAGCGCCACGACGTCGACAGCGATCCAGACGAGGAGGACCACTGCGGCGTCGGACGCCGAAGCGCCGATGCCCGGCGGTGGCCCGACAGCGAGATTCGTCGCGAACCCATCGACAAAGTCGAACAGGGACAGCGAAAGCCAGACGAGACCCCCGACCCAGACGCCAAGTCCGGTCAGCTGGAAGAGAACAAGCCCCATGAACGGGGCCGTGATGCCAAAGGCGAAGTCGGCGAGGCCCGGGAAGAACCACGCCTGCGAGCCGCTCGCCGCGAGCGCGTCCTGGGCCACGCCAAGGGCCGCTACTCGGTAGGTCTGGATCAGAACCAGGGCGACGATCACGACGACGGCGGGCGGACGGGCTCTGGCGGGCTTCACCAACGAGGTCTTCATTGCCCAACCATCCCGCAAGCCAGTGGATCCGTCGTCCCTCCTGGGGCCCGCCGACGCGTGATCGTTTTGCTGTAGGGCCCCGCCCCCTGGTGCCGGGGATGTACGCCCGCCGGAGTACGAGGACCTGCTCCCGGCGTGGCATGACAGCGCGCGCGCGGACTCGTACCGTGGAGCGATGAATCGCCCGTACGCAGTGCGCCCGGGCGCGATCCCTGTCCTGGACGCCGGCCTGGCGGTCGGAATTGCCATCGCGATCACGGTCGGGACGGCCTACCTGTCGGCCGGGCACCCTCCGGGAGTGCTCGGGTACGCGCTCCTGATCGCGTCCGCAGGGGTGCTGGCCGTGCGCCGCCTTGCCGGCCCACTGGTCCTGGTCTCGATCGTCGTCCTGACGATCGCCTACGGGGCCATCAGCGGACCGAACATCGCCTTTGCCGTGCCCCTCGGTGTCGCCCTGTACACGGTGACCGATGCCGGTCGGTGGCAGCTTGCTGTCGCCGGCATCGTCGCGATCTCGATCGGGTCGCTCGTGGCCGGAGTCGTGACCGGTCGAGGCCATGCCGGCGAC
The DNA here is from genome assembly GCA_963697135.1 of uncultured Chloroflexia bacterium. Classification (GTDB taxonomy): domain Bacteria; phylum Chloroflexota; class Limnocylindria; order Limnocylindrales; family CSP1-4; genus Palsa-1033. The sequence continues at coordinate 20,707 of CAVOMZ010000023.1, forward strand.
ATGGGCAACGCGGTCTGGATCGCGGGCTGGCTCGTCGCCAGCATCGTCCTGGGCCTGGAGACGCGGGCTCGCCGGCAGCTCCGCCAGGAAGCCGAGGAACGTGCCCTGGCCGCCGAGCGGAGCTACGAGGTCGAGGCGCTCAGGCGCACGGGCGAGGAGCGGATCCGAATTGCGCGCGAGCTCCACGACACCCTCGCCCATCGAATCTCGCTGATCAACGTCCAGGCCAGCGCCGGTCTGCATCTGATGGACCGTCAGCCCGAGCAGGCGCGGTTCGCACTAACGGCCATCCACAACGCCAGCAAGGAGGCCCTGGTCGAGCTGCGGGCGACCCTCGGGGTCCTTCGCCAGGTGGACGCCCCGGATCCGCGGACCCCGACGCCCGGCTTGTCCCAGCTCGGCCTCGTCGTCGGCGACGCGAGGTCGGCTGGGCTCGCCGTGGAACTGGCCATCGACGATCAAATTCCGGACCTGCCGGCTGGAGTGGACCTGGCCGCCTTCCGGATCGTCCAGGAGTCCTTGACCAACGTCGTCCGGCACGCCCGCGCGGCTTCGACCACGGTCTCCATTGCCTACCGCTCACGGGAGCTCCTGATCGACGTGCAGGACAACGGATTGGGCAGTGACGGGCGCTTGCCGGCGAGCATCGGCGGTGGCCTCCTCGGGATGCGCGAACGGGCGGCGGCGCTCGGCGGCGATGTCGAGGCTGGACCGCTGCCGGGCGGCGGATTCCTCGTCCATGCCCGCTTGCCGGTCGAGGAGCGGCCGTGATTCGAGTCCTGTTGGCTGACGACCAAACCCTCGTCCGAGCCGGCTTCCGGGCCATCCTGACGGCCGAGGACGATATCGTTGTCGTGGGCGAGGCCGCCGACGGGCTGACTGCAGTCGCGGCCGCGCTGACTGAGCGGCCGGATGTCGTTCTGATGGACATCCGGATGCCTGGCCTGGACGGTCTAGGGGCCACCCGTCGGATCGCGGCCGACCCGCGACTCGACCACGTTCGAGTTGTCATCCTGACCACCTTCGAGACCGACGAGTACGTCTTCGAGGCGATCCGAGCCGGGGCGAGCGGGTTTCTGGTCAAGGACACCGATCCCGCCGACCTGCTTCGGGCGATTCGGGTCGTTGCCCAGGGCGACGCTCTGCTGGCCCCCAGCGTGACCCGCCGTCTGATCGCGGACGTCGCAGCGCGCGCGCGGATCGGCACGCCCATTCCCGGCCTGAACGAGCTCACCGAACGCGAGCGGGAGATCCTCACCCTCGTCGCAAGTGGCCTCTCGAACGACGACATCGCCCAGCGACTCGTGATCAGCCCGATGACGGTGAAAACCCACGTCAGCCGGGTGATGGGCAAGCTGGCAGCCCGGGATCGCGCGCAGCTCGTCGTCTTCGCCTACGAGTCGGGGCTGGTTAGTCCTGCACGCGCCCTGCGCTGAGGTTGCCAGCCACCCGCTGGCGGACGCCCAGGTGAGACGAAGGCCGCGGACGCGCCCGCGACGTACGGCCGGTTTCGTCGGTCTTTGCCTGATGTTCGCCTTGGCGGCATGTGTGAGTCCGGGGGCCCCTGTGCTCGGCGTCTTGTCATCCTCCTCGCCGGCAGCCGAGCCAAGTGCCGTAGGACCAGTCGCCTCCGCCGCGGCCAGCCAGGCCCCATCGGCCCTATGGCCGGGAGGGACTGCAATCCTGGGCGGGGATCGCTATGCCACCTCAGATGCCGGGGTCGCCTGGATCGTGAGCAAACCAACGAACAACAACGAGCTCGCACTCACGCAGCTCGGCTTGGCCAACGGAGCGTCCACAACAAGGGTCATCAGTTCAGACACTCCCTTCGTTTCTGGGGCCGAGGGTCTGGCCGCCGATCAAGCGGGCGACCTCTGGCTGAGTTATGGCGATCGGATCCTCGAAATCAACGAGGGATCCGGAACGATCAAGCCATGGCCTCTGCCAGCTCCGGCAAGTGACGCCTTGCCAAGTGCAGAGGACCCGACGGCCGGAACGGTCTACACCGACGCCTGGGACGGGAAGGCGAATTCGCTGCTCCTAGTCCGCGACGGTGACCACCGCATCTATTCCTTTGATCTGGTGGACGGAGATGTCTCCACGCTGAGCGACATGGCTGGTCAGACCAACCCGGCGAGCCATCTCGTCGTTGGTTCTGGTGGGTCGAACGCAGTCACAGGCACACAGGAGTTCGGGGCTAGCTCAATGACCCCGAGGGTTGCCGTCCAACCAGAAGATGCTGGGTCTGCAACGCATGGGGCCACCGTGCGAGCGATCTGTCTCAGGCCGGCAGGCTTTGTTCTGGCTCTAACCGAGGGGCGTCGAAAGCGTTGCCTCACTACAAGTCACCACGGTGGGCCAGTTGGACCTCGGGAACCGGTACCTGCCGATTGCGTGCGACGATCTCGGCCATGTCTTCAATGTCGGTTATGCGGCCGGCCAAGATCCTAGTCGCGAGCAGCTGAGCGTTGGTCGGCTGCAAGTTCCGGCCTGCAGGCTGATCTGCGGCTGGACGTCAGAACCGAGATGGCTGAGGGCTTCCTTCCAGGAATGACTCCATATCCGTCGTGGAGCAACCCCGACCCGCAGGCGCTGCTACCAGATGGCCAGGGTGGGGTATGGCGGCGGGTTACTGGAGCCGGTCAGGACGCCGGGACTCCATATCCAAGCCTCTGGCACGCGATCTATTCCCCGATGAACTGACGGTAGCTGTCGAGAAGTCGAATGAGGTGGTGGGTCAACCGCACTCATCCTCCGGATGTTGCGAGGCGTGCTGGCGGGCCCTCCTGCCGGAGGGGGATCAATCGTCGCCGACCAGTCGGCGGCTGTTGTGAAGATCGGACCCTCCCCGAGCGGGAGTAACTCAGCTGGCAGAGTGTCTGCTTCCCAAGCAGAATGTCGCGGGTTCGAATCCCGTCTCCCGCTCCACCTCAGCTTTTCCGACGAACCTGGGCGTTTCTGCGCGCCGGCATGCCCCGTCATGCGTGAGTTCTCTTGACATTGATGCGTGACATGGCAATGCTACACCACGCATAATAGTTCCCATGAGCAGGAGGGCCATGGTGGCCAGAACGCATACAACGCTCGATCTCGACCGGGACCTTCTGCGCGACGCGGCTGAGGCGCTCGGCACAACCCGAACGACCGACACGGTCCATGCTGCCCTGCGCGACGTGGTGGCCCGGCGCCAACGGGTCTGGCTTGCGCGGCACGATTTCTCGGAGCTCGAGGCCGCCCTGCCCGCCCTGCGAAGCGCACGCGGCGTCGAGCGCCCGGGCGAGCGCGACAAGTCGTAGGTGGAGAACGCGCCCGACAAGCCGGATCTCGCCGACACCTCAGTCTGGGCGCGCATCCGCAAGCCCGAGCTAGCGTGGTTTGCCTCCGCGATCGAGGACGGCCGGATTGCCGTTTGCGACCAGGTCGTGATGGAGCTGTTGTGGAGCGCTCGAGACCTCGCCGACTTTCGGTCGACGGAGGCCGCCCTGATCGCTTGCCCCTGGTTCCCGGTCGAGCCGACCGACTGGGACGAAGCGCGACGGGTATTCCGCGAGCTCGCGGCCCGCGGGCCATTGCACCATCGGCAAGTGAAGATCCCCGATCTGCTGATCGCGGCGGTGGCCGCCCGGAACGGCCTGACCGTGGTCCACTACGACAATGACTACGAGATCATCGCGAGCGTGACCGGCCAGCCCACCCGCTGGGCTGCCCCTCGCGGAACGATCTGACGGTCTCGTTCCCAAGCAGAATCCCGCTCCCAGCCCGCAGCGTCTCCTACCGTGTCCGTCAAGAGACTGTATCCTTGACCCATGGACCGACAAGTAAAGAAGCGACGGCGGGGACATACGCGCGTTAGCGCGAAGCACCAGGTCACCATTCCCGTCGATGCGCTCCTCGGGGCAGGGATCCGGACCGGCGATACTCTCCGTGCCGAGGTTCGCGGCCCCGGAGAGGTGCTCCTCGTTCGTGACGTGGATCCCGTGAGCCGGTACGCCGGCGCTCTGACAGGTATCTACGCCTCCAGCGAGCTGGATGTCCTGCGCGACGAATGGGACTGACCGTCCTCGACGTAGGCGTGGTCATCGCGGTCCTCGATGCGAACGATGCGCACCACCTCGTGGCAACGGAGGCGCTCGGCCGGGCCGTTGGCCACGGGGACGACCTGGTCATTCCGGTCACCGCGTACGCAGAGTGTCTCGTCGCGCCACATCGGCGCGGACTCGACGCGGTCGCGATCGTCGACCGGTTCATCGACGCCTTGCCTGCACGGGTCGAACCCGCGTCGCGAGCGATCGGGGCGGCAGCCGCAATCCTCCGTGCTGAACATGGTGCCGCGCTTCGCCTGCCCGATGCCCTCGTCGTGGCGACGGCCGCTGCGCTGGGCGCGGACCGCATCCTGACGACCGACGCCGGGTGGCCGAAACTGACGGTCACCGTGGAGGTGTTGTCCGGCGGTCGGTGAACGCGGCATGGGGCCGGCGTACCAGTCGCGAGTATGCTGCGGGACGTGATCTCCACTGAGCCCGGCAAGCCCCAACGGGCCGCCGATGGCGGTGCGCTCGACCCCCTCGTCGGGCCCCAGTGCTCGCTCGCGGTCCAGCTCCGCCGAGCGACCGGCGCGATCATCGGGCGGAGCGCCGAGATCGAGGCGATCTCCCAGGAGCTTCGCGAGGCCTCCGGCCGCCTCGCCGCGGTGACCCTCGAGGGCGAGCCGGGCATCGGCAAGACTCGCCTGCTGCTGTCCGCCGCCGAGGTCGCGTCCGCGAGCGGGTTCACCTGTGTCGCGATCACGGCCGACGAGGAGATCCGCGGGGCGTTCCTGGTCGCCCGCAGCCTGTTCAACTCGAGCGCGATCCAGGCCACGGCCGCGGGGACGCCGGCCGAGGCGGCGGTCAGGCGGGTGGTCGAGGCGATCTCCGGGCGCGACGAGCCTGGCTTCGAGACGCTGTCGTCGGACGCCAAGCTTCTGCGGGCCTTCGACCTGGCCGGCGTGGCGATCTCGGCCCTCGCGGGGATCCGCCCGCTCGCGCTGCTCATCGACGACGTCCAGTGGGCCGACGACGACACGCTCCGAATGCTCCGATACGTCGTTCGGAGCGACGCCGATCGACCGATCTTCCTGCTGCTGACGGTCCGGCCGGACGAGCTCGCTTCGGTCAACGAGGCGGTCAACTTTGTCGCCGACATGGAGCGGATGGGCGTCGTTCGAAGGCTCCGGCCCGGACGATTCGGATCGGTCGAGACGGCGGAGCTCCTGAAGCGCGTCCTTGGCGGTCCGATCGAAGCGCATCCGCGGCCGCGATGCACGTCCAGTCCGAGGGGGTGCCGTTCATCGTCGAGGAGCTTGCCCGGGCGTACCGCGAGGCCGGGACGCTTCAGCAGGTCGATGGCGAGTGGCGACTCGGTCGCAACGCGGCTCGACTCGTGCCGTCCGCGGTGCGGACCCTGATCGATCGTCGCGCCGCGCGCCTCCCGGCTCGAACCCGAGCCGCGCTCGGCGATGCCGCGATCCTCGGTCGCAGCTTCAGCCTGCGTGACCTCGCGGGCGGTCCGCCAGCGGGTCGGCGAAGGCGATGATCGCGCCGGAGGTGGCGCCCCGCGACCAGGCCGCGACCGGCCGATCGAGGCGGGCTGGACCGGGCGAGGCGACGGGCCCCGGCGACGAGGCGGACCGGCTCGCCGACGATCTCGGGCCGGCGGTCCGGGCGGGCCTCCTGCTGCCGCAGGCCCAGGGCGAGCCCGCGGACTACACGTTCACCCATGAGCAGATCCGCCAGTTCGCCGTCAACCAGCTGTCGGCGGCCCGACGGCGGCAGGTCCACGCCGCGGTGGTCGACCTGCTGCTGGAAGGCGGCGATCCGGATCCCGCCGGGCTGCCGATGCTCGCCCAGCACGCCCTGGCGGCCGGGGACACGGTCCGGGCGGCCCGCTTCTCGATCGATGCCGCCACCGCCGCGCTCGCCGCGAACGCCCCCGAGGAGGCGCTCCGGCTCGTCGAGCAGGCGCTCCCGGTCGTGTCGACGCCGGCCGACCGGCGGGTCCTCCTCACGGCCCGCGACGACGCCTTCGCCGCCCTTCGCCGGACGGGTGAGCGGCTGGACGGCCTGACCGAGCTGGCGGCCCTGGCCGAGGCGATGCGCGATCCGGCGATCGAGCGGGACGCCCAGCTCCGGCGGGCGTCGGCCCTGCGAATGAGCCATGACGAGGATGCCGCGGCAGAGCTGGCCCGTCGCGTTCGCGCGCGCGCGGCCGAGCAGGGCGACGTCGCCATGGAGCTCCGGGCAACGCTCGAGCTCGGCCAGGCCCTCCTGCGGAGTCCGCTCGGCGAGTCATATCGGCGGCACCGCGATCGAGACCGACCTCGACGGTGCCGAGGAAGCCTACCGTCGGGCCATCGAGCTCGCGGAGCAGCTCCACGACGACCGCAGCCTGGCCGGCGCCCTCCGCGAGATCGGGATGATCGACTTCGCCCGCGGGCGCGCCTGGTTCTCCGGCGAGGTGCTTGCCGGCCGCGGGAACGAGCTGGTCGCCGTGCTGGCGACGGGCGCCAGCGTGGAGGAGATGCTCCTGGCGTCGCCGATCGGTCCACTCTTCGTCGAGCTGAGACAGGTCCTCGGGCGGGCGCTCGGCATCTTCGAGCAGCTCGGCGACCGCACCGGCGTGATGTCGACGGTCATCGCCATGGCCTACTCCCAGTACGGGCCGGTCATGCACCTGACGTCATCGGCGCTCCACCTCGAGGAGATCCGGCGGGTGACGAGCCGCCTGTCCGAGCTCGTCACCGAGAGCGAGCGAGCCCGGCTGGACCTCCAGATGCTGTTCGGGGTCCACGTCTACGCCCGGGCCAAGGTCGTGCCCGACCTGGCCCTGTCCCGCGGCGAGGATGCCCATCGGGCGGCCAGGCTCCAGGGCGACCGGACGATCGAGTTCCTGGCCGCCGGCGGCGTGGCCCTGAGCCTCCTCGAGCTCGGCGACATCGAGGGGGCCGAGCGCTGGATCGGGACGGCCGCCGCGGCAGCGTCGATGGCTCCATCGCCTCTGCGCGCCCGTCAGCTCGAGATCTGGCGCGGGATGGCTCGAGCAGGTGCCGGAGATGCGCTGGGCATGCGCCAGCATCTCGAGCGGGCTGTCGACGCTGGCGACCGAGTCTGGGCGGGTCTCCGCGCGGTGCGAGGCCCTCGCCCGCCTCGCGATCGAGGCGGCGCGGCTCGTCGCAAGCGGCGCATCCGGTGGCTCGACGGCCGCCGATGAGGGCGGACCGGACCCGGTCCTGGTGGACCTCGTCGAGCGATCGGCAGCGCAGGTGAAGGAGCTGCTGCCGCTCCTGCCAGGCCATGCGCCGTGGGGCGCCCAGGCCGACGCTGCGCTTTCCGCCGTCGCGCTCGCGCGCGGCGACACATGGCCGCGGCCATGGCCGGCGGTGCGGCTCTCCAGGCCCTCCAGGCCGGGCTCCACGAGGACGCCAGCCTGGAGATCGTGGTCCCGGCGGCACGGGCCGTGCTCGCCGGCGGGCCGCCCGAGATGCAGGGCTTCGTCCGGGGCTTCCTCCAGCAGACGTTGGCCCGGATCGCCCAGGGCACGGCCGACGAGAAGATTCGCGTCGCGTGGCTCACCGGGCCAGTCGGGCGCGAGCTCGTGGAGCTGGTCGGCCCGATGGACAGCTCGGCGCCGTCCGAGGCCGAGCCCGGCGAGCGTCGCCAGGCGGCGGCCTGGGCCGGCGCCAGCAGCGGCGGGCCAGGGTCTTGACGATGCCGAGCGCCGGCTGCTGCGGCTCCTGACCGAGGGCCGGACGAACGCCGAGATTGCCGCCGAGCTCGACCTCGACGAGGCGGCGGTGGCGAGCGGCTGGCCCGATTGCAGGCTCGGCTGGGGACCTCGAGCCGCGCCGAGGCGACCTCGCTGGCGTTCCGCGGGCTCGCCGCGGTTGGGTCGAGCTGATGGCAATCCGGGCGCGAATCGACCGCCACAAGTGCGTCGGGGCGGGCAATTGCATCACCCTTGCCCCGACGGCCTTCGACTGGCTCGCGGGCGACTACGGCAAGAGCGACGTCGTGGGCGCCGACAGCGTCGACGAGGAGACCCTCCGCGCCGCCGCGTTCGCCTGCCCGACCGCCGCCATCATCCTGGAGGACGTCGAGGAGCTTCTGCCGTGGCAGCTCCGGGGCAAGACCGGTCCGGCCCGGCGGGTCCTGAAGACGTTCATGTTCACCGACATCGTCGGCTCGACGAACCTCGTCGAGGTGCTCGGCGACGAGGCCTGGGAGACGATGCTCCGCTGGCACAACACCGCCCTGCGCGAGGTGTTCCTGGCCCATGGCGGCGAGGAGATCTCGACGACCGGGGACGGGTTCTTCGTGAGCTTCGATTCGCCGGACCTCGCGGTTGCCGCGGCGGTTGCGATCCAGCGGCGACTGGCCGAGCAACGTTCGACGCAGGGCTTCGCACCCCAGGTCCGGATCGGCCTCCATGCCTCCGATGCGACCCGGGTCGCCGGCGACTTCCACGGCAAGGGCGTCCACGAGGCCGCCCGGATCGCGGCGCTCGGTGGCGCCGGCGAGATCGTCGCGAGCGTCGTCACGGTCGGGGACTCGCACCGCACGTCCGGTCTCCGAAGCGCGACGCTCAAGGGCCTTTCCGAGCCGATCGAGGTCGTCAACGTCGAGTGGCGCTGACTGCGCGCCGCCCTCCACGGGTCCGGGCCATCGTCCATAGAATCAGCCGATGAAGAAGATCGGCTTCCTGTCCTTCGGTCACTGGTCGAATTCGCCCTATTCGCAGGTTCGGTCGGGCGCGGACGCGCTGATCCAGTCGATCGAGCTGGCCGAGGCGGTCGAAGACCTCGGCGCTGACGGTGCCTACTTCCGGGTCCACCACTTCGCCCAGCAGCTGGCCTCGCCGTTCCCGCTCCTGGCCGCGATCGGGGCACGGACGAAGCGGATCGAGATCGGCACGGCCGTCATCGACATGCGCTACGAGAACCCGCTCTACATGGTCGAGGATGCCGGCGCCGCCGACCTGATCGCGGGCGGCCGGCTCCAGCTCGGGATCAGCCGCGGCTCGCCGGAGCAGGTGATCGACGGCTTCCGCTACTTCGGCTACGAGCCGGCCGAGGGACAGACCGACGCCGACATGGCCCGGCGGCACACGGAGGTCTTCCTGCAGGCCCTGACCGGCGCCGGGTTCGCCCAGCCAAATCCGTCCCCGATGTTCCCGAACCCGCCCGGGCTCCTTCGTCCCGAGCCCCACTCGCCCGGGCTGCGCGACCGGATCTGGTGGGGCGCGGGGTCGCGGGCAACCGCCCAATGGACCGGCCAGCAGGGCCTGAACCTGATGTCGTCAACGCTCCTGACCGAGGATGCCGGCGTGCCCTTCCACGAGCTCCAGGCCGAGCAGATCCGCCTGTTCCGCGAGGCCTGGACGGCGGCCGGCCACGAGCGCGAGCCGCGGGTTTCGGTCAGCCGGAGCATCTTCGCCCTGGTCGATGAGCGGGACCGGGCGTTCTTCGGACGGGGCAACCAGGAGCACGACCAGGTCGGCTACATCGACGCCCAGACGAAGGCGATCTTCGGCCGCTCGTACGCCGCCGAGCCCGACGTCCTCGTCAGGGAGCTGGCCAAGGACACGGCGATCCAGGCGGCCGACACGCTCCTGCTGACCGTCCCGAACCAGCTCGGGGTCGAGTACAACGCCCACGCGATCGAGAGCATCCTGAAGTTCGTGGCCCCCGAGCTCGGCTGGCGCTAGCGGCAAAACGCGGGGGCCTATGGTCAGCCGTCGAGGCGGGTACGCTGCCCGGGTGATCCTGCCAGGAGCGACACATAGCGACCTTCTATGACCATTCCAGACGCTCTGGAGGAAAGCGAGAGGCATCGTGCCTGCCCCACACGCCTGCTCCTGCCGCTGAGAGCCCACTAGACATGACTCTCCCCCCCCCCCTCCGGCGCAATCGAGCAGGCCGAGGTTGAGTACCGCCAGACGATCGTGGGCTGGCAGCGCACGGGCGGCTTCGCCGCCTCCTTGATCCGGAGGCGCTCAGTCAGGCTGGGCCGAGGGCCGGGCGATGACGGCCGCCGCGGCCGTTGCCTTTGCCGTCTCGGACTAGGGCCGGCGGGCAACCCGCCCGGCCTCGGCCTTCGATCGCCATCCTTCGCTCCTCCCCGCAGCGGCGGATGGTTGATCAGAAGTCGAGGCCGGGCAATCCGTGTCGATCAATAGGCCAAGGATAGTCGTGGCCACCGTCCGGCGAGGCTCCACTCCGACGCCCTGACCCTCTATCGTTGCCGAGGCGACGAGGAGGCCCGGACAAAGGCTGTCGGGCGCCGGGAGTAGCGAGGTAGCGGGCATGCGCCGGTTCCTGGTCGGGGTCGTGGTCGACGCGCTGATCGTCTTCATCGTCCTCGAGCTGCTCAGCCTGCTCAGCGTGCCCCAGCCGTTCCCGTTCGGAACGACCCGGGTCCCGATCGTCACGATCAACGCCGCCGGGATCGGGACGTTCCTGGCCGCGGGGATCGCCATCGGGCTCGTCAATCGACTCGTCCGACCCCTCGTCGTCGCCGTGACCGGGCGCCTCGTCCTGTCGACGATGGGCGCCTTCCTGATCGTGATCAACGCGATCCTCCTGTGGATCGCCTCGCTCTTTGTCGGCTCGCTGGCGATCAGCGCCTCGCCCCAGCTCCTGTGGTTCCTCGTGATCGCCGCGATCTACACCCTCCTGGCCATGCTGGCCGGCGCGCTGCTCGGCCTGAACATCCCGGACATCGACGAGTCCGGCCGCGGCCGGCTGATCTGGCGGATCCTCGACGTGATCCCGACGCCCACGACGCAGCCAGATCATCGAGAACGTCCGGCTCCAGCAGGTCTACGACACGATCTACCAGTTCGGCCTGGACGTGGCGATCGAAATCGACCCCGGTCGGGCGGTTCCGGGCGGCGTTCCAGCATCGGGTCCTCGGCCGGCCCGCGCCCGAGGCGGCCACGCCCGAGGCGAAGCTCCGGATGATGCTCCAGCAGCTCGGCCCGACCTACGTGAAGCTCGGCCAGATGGCTGCCAGCCGGTCCGAGGCCCTGCCTCCGGCCCTCGTCGACGAGCTGTCGAAGCTCCAGAACGATGCCGCCCCGCTTCAGCTGGCACGAGGCCGAGACGATCCTCGTCCACGAGCTCGGCGGGCCGGTCGATGAGCGCTTCGCCACGTTCGAGCACGAGCCGTTCGCGGCGGCATCCACGGCCCAGGTCCATCGGGCGACGCTGCCCGACGGACGGGTTGTCGCGGTCAAGGTCCAGCGGCCCCGGATCGTCGCCCAGACGAAGGCCGACCTGGGCGTCCTCGAGGAGCTCGCCTCGGTTGCCGAGCGTCGCTTCGAGCTGGCCCATCGCCTGGGCGCCCAGGCGATGGTCCGTGAGTTCGCGAGCGGCGTGCTCAAGGAGCTCGACTACCAGAACGAGGCATATCACGCCCTTCGAATCGCCGAGTCGATGCAGGTCTTCCCCGAGATCCACATTCCCGTCGTCGACCCCTCGCGCTCCACCTCACGAGTCCTGACCGCGGAGTATGTCCAGGGGATCAAGATCTCGGACACGGAACGCCTGGCGGCGAGCGGCGTCGATACCCATCACCTGGGCGAGGTCTTCATCCGGGCGATGATCAAGCAGGTCCTCGTGGACGGCTTCTTCCACGGCGACCCCCATCCGGGCAACGTCTTCGTCGACCCGATCGCCGGGCGGATCATCTTCCTCGACTTCGGCCTCGTCGGCGAGCTTCGGGCGGACCAGCGAACGACCCTGATCCAGCTCCTGCTGGGGCTCAAGGCAAAGGACAGCGGGGCGATCGGCGACGCCCTGATCGGGCTCGGCCAGCCCGGGCCGGACTGGGACGAGCGGGCATTCCGGCACGACATCGACCGGGTCGTCCGGCAGCACCTGATCTACGCCCAGGTCGACTCGATCGGCGAGGGGATCGGGGCGGTCCTCGGCGCCGTCGTCGACAACGGCCTGCGCCTCGATACCGACCTGACCCTGGCGATCAAGGCCGTCGTCCAGGCCGAGGAGACCGCCCGGGCGCTGTCGGTCAACGTGGACATCGCGGCCGCCGCCTTCGACCAGGCCAAGGCCGCCGTGTTCGAGCGGCTCAGGGGCGATGCGCTCGAGAAGTTCCTGTCGGGCCAGGCAATTCGCGTCGGCCAGGAGCTGCTTCGCCGGGTGCCCGAGCTCGAGTCGGCGGCCTGGTCGTGGCTCGACCAGTTCGGCAAGGGCCGCCTCGTCGTGACGATCGACACCTCGGACCTGAACACCCAGATCGCCAAGGTCAGCGACCTCGGCCGGCAGGTCGCGATCGGCATGCTCGTGACCGGCCAGTTGATCGGGACCGCGATCCTGGCCGCGGTCCTCCTCCAGCCGACCGTGTCGAACGAGTTCCAGACGTTCGGCTACATCGGGCTGATGGCCTTCGGGGTCAGCCTGATCGTGAGCATGTACGTCCTGTTCCGCCAGCTCCGGGTCCCCAGCGCCGACGGCTGACACGCTCGCGCTCGTGGGCGCCTCGGATCCCGGTTCCCGGGCCGCGGCCATCCATCCCGGCCGGGTCGCGGCCCCGCCGCGCTTCGGCCGCGGCCATCGATCCGGCCGCCGCGCCGCGGCCATCCATGCCCGTGCCGGGCCGCGGCCATCCATCCCGGCCGGGTCGCGGACCGGTCCGTGCCCGGCCGGGTCAACCGACCCAGCCGCACCTGACCGGGTCCGCCGCATCCCGGCCGGGCCATCCATCCGCCGAGTCTCGGCCGCGGCCATCCATCCTCGGCCGGGTCGCGGGCGCGGCCATCCATCCCGGCCGGGTCGCCGGACCCGCCGCATCGCCTCGGCCGCGGCCATCCATCCTGGCCGGGTCGCCGGGCCGCGGCCATCCATCCCGGCCGGGCCGCCGCCATCCATCCCGGCCGGGCCGCGGCCATCCATCCCGGCCGGGTCGCCGCTGGCGAACAAACGGCCGTCAGCGGGCCTCCGCGGCGACTGCACGGACCGCCGTTTCGTCGCTTTGTCCGCCAGGAGCGAACAATTGGCCCGAATCCGAAGCGACCCGATGGGATCGAGGCTCCGATCCCTCGATCTGTTCGCCCCAGGCGACGCCGCTGGCCCGGGGCTGCCGCATGCCTGGGCCGCGGGTTTTGTTCGCCCCAGGCGACGCCACGACCCGGACCTGCCGCATGCCTCGGCCGCGGCCATCCATCCCGGCCGGGTCGCCGCTGGCGAACAAACGGCCGTCAGCGGGCCTCCGCGGCGACTGCACAGACCGCCGTTTCATCGCTTTGTCCGCCAGGAGCGAACAATTGGCCCGAATCCGAAGCGACCCGATGGGATCGAGACTCGGATCCCTCGATCTGTTCGCCCCAGGCGACGCCACGACCCGGACCTGCCGCATGCCTCGGCCGCGGGTCTTGTTCGCCCCAGGCGACGCCACGACCCGGACCTGCCGCATGCCTCGGCCGCGGGTTTTGTTCGCCCCAGGCGACGCCGCTGGCCCGGGGCTTGCCCGAGCCGCCGGCCGAGCGAATCAGCCCTTCGGCTGGACGACCGCCAGGACGTTGTTGGACGGGTCGATGAACCAGGCCGCCCACGAATGGCCCATGTCGGCGATGCCGTCGGTCGTCACCGGGTCCGGGGCAACGTACTCCTCGATCCGGACGCCGCGAGCCCGCAGGTCGGCCACGGCCGCATGGATATCCGGCACGCGCCAGGCCATCTGGGTCTGGCTGTCGGAGGTCCCAACGGTGCTCAGGGTCACGACCAGCTGAGTCCCGCCACCACAGCGGAAGACGATTCGATCATCGGGATCCTCACGGGCGATCTCCAGCCCGAGCGTCCCGTGGTAGAACGCCCGGGTCGCGTCGAGGTCCTTCGACAGCAGGATCGGGAAGACCGGAACGTCGCTGAGCATGGGCTTGCCCTCTTCTCGTACGCCAGACGGGCCGCCCGACGGGGGCCGATCAGGATCATCGCAGGCCGGCCGACGGGTCGCCAGACGGGCCGCCAGACGAGGCCGCCAGACGAGGCCGCCAGACGAGGGCGGCGGGCAGGCCGGCCGACGGGCCGCCAGACGGGCCGCCAGACGAGGCCGCCAGACGAGGGCGGCGGGCAGGCCGGCCGACGGGCCGCCAGACGGGCCGCCAGACGAGGCCGCCAGACCAGGGCGCCAGACGGGCCGCCACACGAGGGCGACGGGCAGGCGGGCCAATCACGATCATCGTAGGCTGAACGACGTGCACAATCGGTTGCCCGAGCGCCTCGAACCGCCGACGAATCTGACCGATCCCGGCGAGCAGCCGCTCGTCCGGCTCCGGCCGGGCGGCAGCCGGACGCCGGTCATCGTGACGGCCGGGATCCTGGCCCTGCTGGCCGCCCTCGTCTGGCAGCCCTGGGGCCGGCCGGCCAGGCCGCTGGCCGAGGTCGTGACCGCCTCGCTTGGCCCATCGCCCTCCGTCGAAGCCCTGGCCTCCCCCGCCCCGTCGGCCTTCTCGGTCAGCTCGCCGGGCAGCTCGCCGGCCTTGTCGGTCAGTTCGCCGGGCGCCATCCAGGCCGGACCCGCCGCCTATCTGTCGCTCGTCGACAACGAGTGGACGATCGTGGCCCTGCTCACCCCGAACGATGCGGGGCCCGGCGAAGAGCCGGCCCTGCCCCACCCGACCGACCCGCAGGCCGGCTCAGACCCCCTTCTCGTCCTCCAACAGGGCGTCAACATCAGCACCAGCCCGATCGAGCGAGCCGGTAAGCCGAACCTCGCCTGCCAGGAGAAAACGGTGCCCCGCGACCAGCATGCCGTGCCCCTCCCGACCGGCCGGGTCCTCTATCTCGGGGTGACCTTTCCGGGAATGAGTCCGCAGGCCAAGGTGACCGCGACCGATCTCGACCGAACCGGCTCGGTTCTGAGCCGGGTCCACTCGCTCGTCGTGTCGCTGAGCGGCCAGACCCCCGACGCGAGCTACAGCCTGCCGAGCGCGGGGCCGGGCGCGGCGGTCATCTTCGCCCTGCCCCGGGGCAGGGTCCTGCCCGACAGCGCCTACCGGTTCGAGATCCAGGCGCCGGGCACGGCCGGGCCGCGCTACGTCTACGCCTGCGTCGGGTCGGGCTCGTGAGCGGCTGGCCGGTCCGGACCGAGGCCTCGGAGCAGCTCTTCGCCCGGGCCGGCGTGGTGTCGCCCGGCGGGGTCCAGGGCGAAGGCCGGAGCGCCAGTCCTTACCCCCTGTTCATGACCCGGGCCCAGGGTGGCCGGATTTGGGACGTCGACGGCCACGAGTACATCGACTTCCACTCCTCGTTCGGGGCGGTCCTGCTCGGCCACAACGATCCTCGGGTGAACGCGGCCGTGCGCCGGGCGATGGATGAGCACGGGATCTCGTTCTCGACGGCCAACCCGCTCGAGGTCGAGCTCGCCGAGCGGCTGGTGACGATGATCCCGAGCGCCGAGAAGGTCGTCTTCAGCTGCTCCGGCAGCGAGGCCACCTACCACGCGATCCGGCTGGCCCGGGGGTTCACCGGGCGGGAGCGGATCCTCAAGTTCGAGGGCAACTACCACGGCTGGCACGACTACGTCGCCTGGAGCCATCACTTCGCGCTGGACGCCGACAGCGGCGACGTGCCCGTGCCCGTCCCGGCCTCGGCCGGGATGCCGGCCATGGTTCGCGACCTCGTCCTCGTCCGCGAATACAACGACGCGGCCGGGCGTGCGCGACGTCCTGGCCCGGGAGGGTGACACGATCGCGGCCGTGATCGTCGAGCCGGTCTTCCACAACGCCGGGGTGGTCCTGCCCGAGCCGGGCTTCCTCGAGGCGCTCCGCGAGGCCTGCAGCCGGGCCGGGACGCTCCTGATCTTCGACGAGGTGATCACCGGCTTCCGCCACGGGCCCGGTGGCGCCCAGGCCCGGCTCGGGATCACCCCCGACCTCACGACGCTCGGCAAGGCGCTCGCCAACGGCTTCTCGATCTCGGCCCTGGCCGGTCGGGCCGAGGTGATGGACCACCTTGGGCCGGCCGGCGACGTCCTCTTCGCGGGCACGTTCGCCGGCCACACCCTGAACGTCGCGGCCGCCCTCGAATCGACCCGGATCGTGCTCGAGGGCGACGTCCACCGGCACCTCGCCCGGCTCGGCCGGCGCCTGACCGAGGGGATCGGCGCGGCGATCGCCGAGACCGGCGCCCGAGCCCAGGTCCACGAGAGCGCCGGCGTCTGGGCGATCTACTTCACCGACGAGCCGATCCGCCGCTTTCGCGACTTCGCCCGCTTCGCGATGGACAAGAACGACCCGGTCCAGCGCGCCTATCGGAACTGGCTGCTCGAGCGGGGGATCTACATCCACCCCCATTACGTCGTGCGGGGCTACCTGACCGGCGCCCACACCGACGACGACGTCGATCGGCTGATCGCGGCGACAGGCTCGTTCCTGGCCGAGAACCGCGGGCTCAGCGGGACCGGCGCGGATGCCGCACGATCGAGGGCGTGAGCGGCCGGCGGAGACGGCCGCTCACGCTCGCGATCGGTCGACGCCCTAGGCTCGGACGTCCGGGTTCGGCAGGAGGATCTCGTCGATCGTCCGGACGAGGTCCCAGTACGAGCCGATGAACGTCCGCAGGGTCCGGACCGTCGCGCCGTAGCCGTCGAACTCGGCGATCGGGCAGCCCGTCGGGCTCGTAGGCCCGGCCGAAGTCGGGGATCCGGGCAGGAGCTCCTCGACGTAGCGCCGCCGGGACCGGATCGTCGAAGCGCGGCCGGACCTCGACCGCCGAGGCGTTGAACCGGCGCTGCCAGGCGTACGGGATCGTCAGGGTGACGTCGCCGCCGATCAGCTCGGACCAGTGGAGGTGGTGGCGATAGGCCGCGGCGAGCAGCCGGGTCCGATAGCCGCGCTCGCGGTAGATGGCGGCGGCCCGCTTGAACACGGCGATCCCGGCCCAGTTCGGCGCGGCCGGGTCGACGATGATCCCGTCGCGCTCGCAGATCGCCTTCATCCAGTCGTCGAGCCGGCCGATCATGATCGTGCAGACCGGGCTCATCGTCGCGCTGTCGTGGCCGGCGGCCTCGCGCCGATCGAGGCCACGCTCGACGGCGGCACCGACGGCGAGGGCCTGGGGCAGGGTGAACGAGACGGTCGCGTTGATCGAGATCCCCAGGGCGGTCGCTTCCTCGATCGCGACCAGGCCGGCTGCGGTCGTCGGGAACTTGACCTGCATGTTCGGGGCGAGGCCGGCGAAGCGGCGGCCCTGCTCGACCATCCGCTCGGGGTTCCGGTACTGGGTCGGATCGGTCTGGATCGAGAGCCGGCCGGCCCGCCCGTCCGTCCGCTCGAAGATCGGGGCCAGGATCGCCGCCCCACGGACCGCCATCTCCTCGATCAGCTGCCAGGTGATGTCGAGGTCCGAGGCCGTCGGCCGCTCGTCGCGGATCTGGCGGATCCGGGGCAGCCACCGGTCGAGCTCCTTCTTGAGGACCTCGCCCACGATCGTCGGGTTGGACGTGGCCCCGACGGCACCGTTGGCGACCGCGTACTCGAGCTCGACCGTCGAGCACGAGTCGTTCCAGTACTGGGTCGGCGTCGTGCGGGCCATCCGGCCCAGGGGCGTCTCCACTAGATCCCCAGCCCCCGCAGGTACTCCCGATTCGCGCGCTGGCCGCGGACGACCGATTCGGGCGTATCCGACGAGCGGAGGGCCTGGTCCTGCTCGATCACCAGCCAGCCCTGGTAGTCGTACGACTGGAGCGCCGCGATCACCCCGTCGATGTTCGAATCGCCCAGTCCGAGCTGGCAGAAGACGCCCCGGCTGAGGGCTTCGTCGAGGCCCTTGCCCTCGGCCTTGACCTCGTCCATCACGGCCGTCCGGCAGTCCTTGATGTGGACGTGGCGGATCAGGCCGTGATAGTCGTGGACGGCCTGGGTCGGATCGGCCCCGCCGAAGCGGAAATGGCCGGTGTCGAGGCACAGGCCGAGGAGCGAGGGATCGATCGCCTCGAGGACCCGCGCGATCTCGTCGGCGGTCTCGATGTACGTCCCGGCGTGGGGATGGAGGACCGGCTCGAAGCCCTCGCTCCGGCACAGCTCGGAGGCCCGGTGGAGGTTGTCGACCAGGGTCTGGAAGCGGGCCTCGGACAGCCAGGTCTCGGGATGGTCCTGGATCCGGCCCGAGAACGCCCGCCGGTCGGCCTCGTCGAAGTGATCGGACAGGACGGCGAACGGAGCGGGATCCCGCCGGCGCGCCGTCCCGGATCAGGTGCAGCTCCTCGCGCAGCCAGGCCCGGTCCTCGTCGGCCTTCTCGGCCCGGCTGAAGTGCTGGGGCAGGAAGGCCCCGACGAGCTCGAGGTTCCGGCTGGTCAGGCGCTGGTGGACCTCGGCCGCGTCGCCCATGTAGCCGGGCGAGCCGAGCTCGGTCCCCTCGAAGCCGATGTCGACCATCCAGTCGAGCATGTCGTCCGGCTGGGGCATCCAGGCGTCGTCGACGAGGATCTCGTCGACCCCGAACGAGACCGGGGCGCTCGAGACGCGAAGCGGGCTGGGCATCAGTGGTCCTCCAGGACGTGCTCGGGCGGTCCGGCCGGACCGGTCATGGAGCTCAGGGCTTGATCACGATCTTCACGGCCTCGCCCGAGCGGATCCGGCCGATCCCGGCGACCGTGTCGTCGAGCGGGATCGAGGCGGTGATCATCGGGCGGAGGTTGAGCGCCCCGCTCTCGACCAGGCGGATCGCCGCCGGGAAGGTGAAGTTCGAGATGTACGAGCCGAGGATCGACAGGCCCTTCTCGACGATCTCGACCTGGTGGACGTTCGGCCGGGCGTTGCCGTTCATCCCGAACATCACGATCCGCCCGCCGACCGCGGCCGCCTCGATCGCCTGGGGCAGGACGCTGCCCACCGCATCGACGACCACGTCCGCGCCGTTGGGCAGGAGCTCGAGCCGGCGGGCCGCCCACTCGTCGGGGGTGACGACCTCGTCGGCCCCGACCGCCCGGGCCACCGGAGCGCGCTGGGTGCTCGGCTCGATCGCCACGATCCGGCTCGCCCCGGAGGCACGCAGGACCGCGATGAACAGGCAGCCGATCGCGCCGGCCCCGAACACGGCCACCGTCTCGCCCGGCCGGAGGCCGGCCCGGTTCGTCCCGTTCACGACGCAGGCGAGCGGCTCGACGAGGGCGGCCAGCTCGGCCGGGACATCCTCGGAGATCGAGTAGACGCTGTTGGCCGGGGCGGTCACGAAGTTCGCCAGGGCGCCGTCGCGATAGACCCCGAGGGCCACGATGTTCGTGCAGTTCGCCGGCCGGCCCGACCGGCAGGAGAGGCACTCGCCGCACTTCGGGTCGGGGTCGACGACGACCCGTCGGCCGATCCCCGGGTCGCGGACTGCCGACCCCGGCGGCCCGGATCCAGCCCACGAACTCGTGCCCGATCGTGACCGGCGGGGTCGAGGGATGGCCGGGCGGGACGTTGATGATCTGGACGTCGGAGCCGCACACGCCGCAGGCTTCGACCTCGATCAGGACCTCGTCGGGGGCCGGAATCGGATCCGGCACGTCCTTGACGACCAGCCGTCCTTCGCCCTCGTAGACCGCAGCACGCATGAACTGGACCTCCCCTGGCGACGGGCGTTCGTCCCGCCGCGGATTCGTTGCTTCAGCCGGATGCGAGACCCGGTCACGACAGCCGCTCGCGGACCGGCCCGGCCAGTCGTTCGAGCGTCTCGATGTCGAGCGGCGTGGGCAGGTCGACCACGACCTCCTCGGCCCCCGCTTCGTGCCACGCCCGGAGCAGCCGGCCGACGACCTCTTCGGTGTCGGCCAGGGGCGAGCTGGCCGCCCAGGCGCGGGCCTGTTCGGCCGGCCGCCGCCGTGCCGGACGAGGATCGCGGCGAGCGCCTCGACGGCCTCGTCGCGCGAGCCGCGGATGCAGATCGGGGGGATGCCGACCGTCCGCCGGATCGCGGCCGGATCGCGGCCGACTTCGCGGCAGTGCTCGTCGAGGATCCCGTTCCGCCGCCCGAACGTGGCCGGGTCGCCTTCGCCGTTCCAGATGTCGGCGTCGCGGGCCACGATCCGGAGGGTCCGCTTCTCGCCGCTGCCGCCGATCAGCAGCGGCATCCGGTCCTGGACCGGCGGCGGGTCGTTGCGCCATCTCGTCCGCCCGGACCCAGCGCCCGTCGAACGTGACGGCCTGCCCGTCGAGCAGCCCCCGGGCCACCCGGCTGGCCTCGTCCAGGCGGCTGATCCGGTCGCCGAGGGAAAGCATCTCGTAGCCGAAGGCGCGGTGCTCCGGCTCGTGCCAGCCGGCCCCCAGGCCGAGGATCGCCCGGCCGGCGGAGGCGTGGTCGAGGGCGGTCGCCATCTTCACGGTCAGCCCGAGGTTCCGATAGCCCACCCCGCAGACCATCATCCCGAGCGGAACCCGGCTCGTCCGGGCGGCCCACGCCCCGAGGGTCATCCAGCCCTCGAAGACCGGCCCGCGCGAGCCGAGGACCGGCCCGTCGGCATCGCCCAGGATCGGCATCAGGTGATCGTTCGCGAACAGGCTGGCGAAGCCGAGCGCCTCGACCCGCTCGCCGGCGTCCATCAGCTCGTCCCACGTGGCGGCCTGGCCCCAGACCTGGAATCCGATCCGGATCGGATCGGCCCGATCCGGGCGCGTGCCGAGCAGCCCGCTCAACCGCTCCGGCTCATGCCGCCTCGCGCCGGCGCAGGCGGCGCGACCCGCTCAGGAGGAGCGAGCCGACCGCGACCGCGCCGAGGCTGACCACGAGGATCATCGTGGCAATCGCGTTCACCTCGGGCGTCACCCCGAACTTGATCTGGGTATAGATAAACAGCGGCAGGGTCTGCTGCGGGCCGATGAGGAAGAACGTGATCACGAACTCGTCGATCGAAAGGGTCACGCACAGCAGCGCACCGGCCAGGATCGCCGGCGCGATCAGCGGCAGGACGATGTAGCGGAGCGTCCGCCAGGGGCCCGCTCCAAGATCGGCCGCGGCCCACTCGAGGCGGCGGTCGAAGCCCTGGAGACGGCTGGCCACGATCAGCACGACGAACGGGATCGTGAACACGAGGTGCCCGGCGATGACCGTATCCAGGCCGAGCTGGAGGTGGAGTGCCTGGCGGAAGAAGATCAGCAACCCGAGGCCGATCAGGAAGCCCGGAATCATGATCGGCAAGGTGAACCCAGGCGCAGGGCTCCGGGGGCCCGGACTCCGTGACGCACGAGCGGAAAGGCGACCATCGTGCCGATGATCGTGGCGATGATCGTCACCGCGACGGCGATCTCGATCGAGGTCAGGAGGGCGCCCTGGATCTCGCTGTCGGAGAACAGCACCTGGTACCAGTGCAGGGTCAGGCCGGTGATCGGCAGGCCGGGGGTTGCCGCGTCCTCGAATGAGAACAGGATCAGGAAGGCGATCGGCAGGTAGAGGAAGAGCAGGACGAAGCCGGCCAGGATCGTCAGCCCCCAGCGGGTCTGCCGGGAGAATCGGCTGACCGGCATCGTATCCATGGGCGTGACCCGCTTAGCCACGGCTGACCACGTCCTCGACCCGGAACGACTTCCGGAACACGATCATGATCGTGGTCACGAAGGCCGCGATGATGATTGCCAGTGCGGCGCCCTCCGCGAATTGGTCATTCCGGAGGTAGTTCACGACGAGGTTGGCGATCAGGCTGCTCTGGGCGCCGCCAACCAGGGTCGGCGTCAGGAACTCGCCCAGGATCGGGATGAACACGAAGATGGAGGCGGTGATGATTCCGGCCTTGATCTGGGGCAGGAGGATATGCCGGAACGCCTGGTCCGGCCGCGCCCCGAGGTCCTGGGCTGCGTTGAGCTGGGTGTAGTCGAACTTCTCGAGTGAGGCATACAGGGCCAGCAGGGCGAACGGGAAGTAGATGTAGGTGAGCACGACGAACACGCCCGGATCGTCGTAGTTGAAGATGTCCAGGGGAACCTTGATGAGCCCGATTGCCTGGAGGATCTGGTTGAGCGCGCCGTGCTCGCCGAGGATCGCCTGCCAGGCATAGACCCGGACCAGGTAGCTCGTCCAGAACGGGACGATGACCGCCAGGAGGATCACCCGCTGGGTCAGCTTGCCCGTGTAGCGCACGAGGAAGTAGGCGAAGGGCAGGCCGATTGCGAGGGCCGTCGCGGTGACGAGGGCGCCCATGATCAGGGTCTTGATGAAGGTCCGGAGGTACGTTCCCTCGAGGAAGAACCGGGCGTAGTTGCCGAGGTTCCACTCGGGCACGACAACGAAGTCGTTGTTCGTGCGCCAGAAGCTGAACACGAACATGATCGCCATGGGCACGAGGAACAGGAACAGGAGCACGGCCAGGCCGGGCAGGGCCGGCGCGGCCCGGCCCAGTCGCCGGGCAAGGCTGGACGAGGACCCGGCGGCCGGGGCCGAAGCCCCGGCGTCGGATTCCACGGTCATGGCAGGTACGGAGTGCCGAGTTGCTGAACTACGAGCCGAACACGTCGTTGAACGCCGCGATGGCGGCCTGGGTCGACGTACCGGGACCCTTGAGGGTCATCGTGTTTACCAGCTCGGGATGGGGGTAGAGCAGGTGATCGGCGAGCTCCTGCTGGCCCTGGTTGATCAGCAGCTTGTAGGCCGCCTCACTGAAGAGCGGCCGCCGGTTGATCATGAAGTTGGCCGCAACGTACTCGGCCTGCTCGTGGACCTCCAGGAAGGGAAAGAGCAGGTTGTTGTTGACCCCGCCGTGGACGAGCATCTCGGCGTCCATCCAGCCGATCGAGCCCTCCTTCGGGTTGAACGTCGTGAGCTTCGGGCCGCCCTGGTCCATGACCGCTGTGTCGGCGCCGAGGTTGATCGTGGCGATCCAGGCCTCGCCGTTCTTCAGGGCGGCGACGGTGTCGGTGGCCTGCGGTGCGAGACGCAGGATGTTCGGCTTGAGCTGGACGAGAAGCGCCTTTGCCTGGGCGACCTCATCGTCGGTCATGTTGTATGGATCCTTGACCCCGGCGGCCTTGCCCATGTAGGCCATGACCTCGACCGGCTGGTCCTCGACCACGACCCGCTTCTTGTACTTCGGGTCGAGCAGGAGCTGCCACGAATCGGCGCCGGGAGTCACGTGCGCCGGGTCGTAGGTGATCTGGATCGGCGCCCAGCCGTTGGGATAGCCGAGGTAGCCGGCCGGGGTGTTCCAGATCGCGAATTCGCGGGCGACCGAGTACAGCTGGCTGGCCACCTTCAGTGAGTTGATGTCGAACGCGTCGATCAATTGGTGCTGGTAGAAGTACGGCACCCACAGCGCGTCTTCGGAGACCAGGTCGACCTGGCCGCCGACCTGCTGGACCTTGGTGTAGGCGTCAATGTCGTCGCTGAAGCTGGTGATGTTCGCCTTGATCCCGATATCGGCCGCGATCTTGTCCATCTCGGCCTGGTACCAGTGGTCGCCCCAGGTGAGCCAGTTGAACGTCCCGGTCGGCCCAGGCGTGGGCGCGGCACTGGCCGGGGCGACCCCGCTGGCGCTGCCCGCGGGTGTTGGGGCCGCCGTGGCCGGAGCGGTCGTAGCCGCTGTCGAACAGGCAGCGAGGAAGCTGCCGACGCCGACCGCGGCGCCGGCGACTCCCGCGGCCTTGAGAAATTTGCGTCGACTGAATTCAGTCCTGAGATCAGCCATTCCACGCTCCCTGTGTGGCAGATGTGAAGGCCATTTCTAGTCCCCGATCAGTGCTGCGTCGTCGGGTCGCCACCAAATGCAAACCTCCTCTCCAAGCTCCTCCAGGTTCGCCGATCGAATGCCCGTTCCATGGGGCAGGGTGGTCATGAGATCGCCGGCCGACGTCGTCACGGTGACCCGGGTGTGGTCACCGAGGAAGGCAAGATTGACGATCTTGCCGGAGATCGCGGCGTCGTTGCCGGCCGGTCCCGGAGGCCGCAGAGCGAGGAATTCCGGGCGGATCATCAGGGTTCCTGGTCCGTCCGTGGCGCCAGCTGGGGCCGGCACCCGCTCGCCGCCCGGCAGGACGAAGAATGCTCGACCGTCGGACGAGGTCACGGCTCCGGCCAGGAAGTTCGTCTCGCCCACGAAGCTGGCGACGAACCGGTTTACCGGCCGGTCGTAGACCTCCCGCGGGGTCCCGACCTGGCTGACCTTGCCGCCGGACATGATGGCGATCCGGGTGGCCATCGACAGGGCTTCTTCCTGGTCGTGGGTCACAAACACGAAGGTCGTGCCCACCTGGCGATGGATTCGCGACAGCTCGATTTGCATCTGCTTGCGCAGCTTGAGATCGAGGGCGCCCAGCGGCTCGTCCAGGAGGAGCACCGCCGGTCGCTTGGCCAGGGCTCGGGCGAGGGCGACCCGCTGCTGCTGGCCCCCGGACATCTCCGTCGGCCGGCGCTTCTCGAAGCCGGCCAGGCCGACGAGCTCGAGGTACTCGCTCGTCCGACTTTTCACATCGGCGCTCGGGAGCTTCTCCATGCGCAGCCCGAAGGCGACGTTCTGGGCGACGTCCATGTGCGGGAACAGGGCGTAGTTCTGGAAAACGGTGTTGACGTTGCGCTTGTGCGGGGGCAGGTCGTTGACCGTTCGGCCCTCGATCCGCAGCTCGCCCTCGGTCATCGGGATGAACCCGCCGATCAGGTTCAGGGTCGTCGTCTTGCCGCAGCCCGACGGGCCAAGCAGGCAGAAGAACTCGCCGGGCTCGATGACCATGGAGACGTCATCAAGGGCGACGGCGTCGCCATACCGCTTCGTGGCATGGCGCAGCTCGATGGCGGGCGTGACGTCAGGCAAACGGGTGACAGCCGCGACGTCCAGGGCCTGAACGGAGCATCGGTCTCCCTACTTGTGCAACCGTTTGTCCGATGCTAGCGTCCGACCCATGACCCGTCAATACATCGCCCGGGCCGCATGACCCGGGCGACGAATCTGGGCCGCCCGGTGCGATTCGACGAGGCCCGCAACAGCACCCTCGAGCAGGCCGCCGGACGGTTCCATCCCGACTATCGAGGAGCGCTCGAGCGGCTGCCGTCCGGCCGGCAGGTTTTCCACGGGCTGCCCTTCGAGCTCGGTCCCGCGGGCCGCTCGCCCCGCTGGATCCTGCCCGATGCCCCGGTCGTGATCGACCTCACGAGCGGGACCACCCAGCCTGGCGGACCGACGGCGTCCGGCGGACCGGCCCGTTACCTGGTCATCGCCCACCTGTGCGATGCCTGGCGAGACGATCTCGGCCGGCGCCCGGCCGGCCTGGCGGTCGGCCACGTCGTGCCGGTGGGCGAGGTTCTGGCCCGCTACACCGTGATCGCCCGGGATGGCAGCCGCCAGTCGCGCCTCGTCCGGCGCCGATTCGAGGTCGCCGACGGGATCCTCGGCTGGGGCTCGTCGGCGTTCGGGGCAATCAGCCACGTCGAGAACGAGGTCGTCGACTGGCGCGGGCCCCACCCGCGCCAGGAGCCGGGCCGGTATGCCCCGCCGGGCCAGTCGGGCTCGCTCACGATCATGCCCGGGATGTACGGGATGGCCCAGACCGGCGTGACGGACTTCGTCCCGAGCGCGACCGACGATGCCCTCCTGTGGCTGTTCACGTTCGAGCTCGCATCGGGGACCGACCCGGCCGCGCTCGAGATCGAGCCGCTGTCCGGCGGGCGGCCCGGGAGCGACTTGCTGATCGCCGGGGTCACCCTGTTCGACGGCTCGAGCCATCCGCTCGCCCGTGGGCCGCGATTCCAGGCCCGGATCGAAGGCCTGGGCGTTGCCACGCCGACGGAGGAACGCCTGACGGTCGATCTCGGCACGGTCATCCGGACCCGTCCCGCACCCCGGCCCGTGGCGGCCCCGCGGATCGCGCCGGACTCCGGGGATCTCGACTCCAGGATCTCTGGGCTGGGGCACGCCGCGCAGCGGGAGTGCCGACGACTCGGCGGACGGCGACGGCCGGCCCCGGCGGCGCGGCCGGCCCCGGCGGCGCGGCCGGCGCGCTGATCGTCGACATGGCCGTCACCCCGGACGCCCGGATCGAGATCGACGGCTGGACCGTCGGTGGACGCGAGCTGCTGACGGGCGCGATCCAGCGCGACGCTGCCAGCCATCGGTCGATCGAGCTCCTGCCGGCTGCGAACGTGCCCGTCGAGGTTGAGGTCGTCGACCAGGCGACGGCTGAGCGGATCCCGGCCCGGGTCCGATTCACCACCTCGGACGGCCGCTATCTCGCTCCGGCGGGTCACCGCGACGAGGTCAACCCGGGCTTCTTCGAGGACACCGGGGCGGATCTCGTCCTCGGCTTGGCGACCTATGCCTACGTGCCCGGCCGGTTCGAGATCGACTTGCCGGCGGGCGAGGTCGAGGTCGAGGTCGTGGGCGGCTTCGATCGCCGGCCGTACCGGACCCGCCTGACCATCGGGCCGGGCACGAACCGGATCGAGCTGCCCCTCGAACGGGCGATCGAGCTTCACGCCGGGCGCTGGGTGACCGCCGACTCGCACGTCCACTTCCTCGCCCCATCGACCGCCCTTCTCCAGGCGGCGGCCGAGGACGTCGACCTGGTCAACCTCCTGGCCGCCCAGTGGGGCGACCTGTTCACGAACCTGACCGACCTGCCCTGGGGTTCGATGGGCGACCCGGCCGGGCGACGGGTCGTGGTCGTGGGGACCGAGAACCGCCAGAACATGCTCGGCCACCTGGCTCTCCTGGGTGCCCATCGCCCAACCACCCCGCTGGCCAGTGGCGGCCCGCCCGAAGGCCGGCTGGCCGGTGCACTGGACGCTCTGCTGGCCGATTGGGCCGATCGATGCCGGGCGGCCGGCGGCCTCGTCGTGGCCGCCCACTTCCCGCTGCCCTATGCCGAGATCGCGGCCGACATCGTGGCCGGCCGGATCGACGCGCTCGAGAGCCAGGCGCTGTCGCCTGGGCTGGACGATCCGGCGATCCTCGAGTGGTACCGCTTCCTGAACCTGGGCTATCGCCTGCCGATCGTGGCCGGCACCGACAAGATGTCTTCCGAAGTGCCGATCGGCGCGGTCCGGACCTACACTCACCTGCTCGACGACGAGCCACTGACCTTCGATCGATGGGCCGCCGCAGTTCGAGCAGGCCGCACGTTCGTCTCATCCGGTCCGGTCCTCGAGCTCGCGGGTCGAGGGTCATGAGCCGGGTGACGTGATCAGCCTGCCGTCGGCGGGCCGGCTGGCCGTCGAAGTCCGGGTGCGGGCCAGCCAGCCGGTCATCGACGAGCTCGAGCTCCTGGTCAACGGCCGGATCGTCGCCTCGACCCGCAGCCCGGGGAGGAGTGGCGGGGCCAGCCCCGCTCCGGGCAACCCCGGGGTCCGAGGGAGCTCGCTGTCCGGCCCGAGCGGACGCCTACCCTCCGGCTCGACCGAGCTTCGCCTCGACGAGTCGGTGCAAATCACGGCCGGGTCGTGGATCGCGGCCCGCTCGCGCAGCCGGCGGGTGATCGAGTCGGCGTTCACGACGACGATGGCCGCCCACACCTCGCCCGTCTACGTCGAGGTGGCCAACGCGCCGTTCGTTCCGGCCCAGGCGGACGGGCGGCCGTCGAGCAAGTCATCCAGGGTGCCCGGGCGTGGGTCGCCGAGCTGGCCGCCGTCGCCTCGCCCACGGAGCGAGCCCGGATGGTCGCCTTCTTCGACTCGAGCCTGGAGACGCTCCGGCGGCGAATGCTCCGGCCCGACTGACCGGGCCTGCTCCGGCCCTCATTCCAAGCGTGCCTGGGCCGGCCGAGTTGACGTGAACGCGCCCGGACCCTCCTTGACCTCCCTCACGCTCGCTGCATGATCATTCTGTGGGGAAGCCGACCGATAACGTCCCGACGACGGGATCGAAGCCGGGATCGGGCCGCTCCCACGAGCACAAACGACGCGTGCGCACGCTCAGACGCGGAGGGATTCCGAGCGGCGACCGCTCCCGCTTAGCCCTTATCGATGGTCCTGTGCTCAGGATGATCATGCAGCGGGCGCCGAGCGGCTCAAGGGGTCGGCCCACACCGCCAAGGGCATCCCAGGGCAGCCATGGGCAGGGCCGCCAGCATCCTGGGCCAGCCACGATCAGTGCCGCAGGCATCCCAGGCGGCCACGATCCGTTTGCCGCCGGCGTCCCGAGGGCGGCCACGATCCGGGGACCACCGAGGTCAAGGCCGCCGCAGAACCCAGGGCGGGGCCTCCGCCGCGGGGCCGCCACGGCTCCCAGGCCTCAGGCCGGGTCGTCGAGGGTGACCTCGTCGAGTCGGACCGGTCGACCCTCGCGCCAGCTGCGCCGGGCGGCGATCGCCAGGCGGAGCGTCTCGAGCGCCTCGTCCGGCCCGGGCGCCGGGATCCGGCCCTCGGCCAGGGCAGGCGAAGAACGCCTCGAGCTCGAGCCGGTAGGCGACCTCGAACCGGTCGGGAAAGTTCTCGAAGTGATCGCCCTCGAAGCCGAAGCGGCGCGAGAACGTGGCCGGCGTCTTGCTGCGGCGCCTCGATCACGACCTTGCCGGCGGCCCCGGCCACCTCGGTCCGGATGTCGTAGCCCCAGGCCGAGTGGCGGGACATCTCGACCACCCCCAGGGCACCGTCGCGGAAGCGGAGCATCGTGACCGCCGTGTCGACGTCGTCGCCATCCGCGAAGCGCTGGTCGACCAGGACCGAGCCCCAGGCCTAGACCTCCTCGACCTCGCCCACGAGGAACCGGGCCAGGTCGAAGTCGTGGACGCTCATGTCGAGGAAGGCGCCGCCGCTGTCCCGGAGGAACTCGGCCGGAGGCGGATACGTGTCCCGGGAGTAGGCCCGGAACTGCTCGATCCGGCCGAGCTCGCCGGCGCCGATCAGCTGCCTGGGCCCGGACGTAGCCGGGATCGAACCGGCGCATGAAGCCGAGCTGGACCGGCAGGCCGGTCTCACGCCAGAGCCGGACGATCCGGTCGGTCTCGACCAGGTCGAGGGCGATCGGCTTCTCGCTCCAGACCGCCTTGCCCGCCTGGAGCGCCGCCTCGATGAGGCTGGCGTGGGTGCGGGTCGGGGTCGAGATCACGACTGCCTCGACGGCCGGGTCGGCGATCGCGTCGAGCGGGTCGGTCGTTGCCCGGGCCGACGGGGCCGCCCGGCGACCGAGCTCGAGCGAGGCTGGATCGGGATCCGCGACGACGGCGACCTGGACGTTACGCAGCCCGGTCAGCGTCTGGATGTGCGTCCGGCCCATCCGGCCGAGGCCGAGGAAGGCGACGCCGATCCGGTCCGGGTCCCGGACCGGCAGGTCAGGCATGGGCGTCAGGCACAGCCATGGAACGGGCGACGGGCAAGAGTGTCAGGCCACGGGCGTCAGGCACGGGCGCTCCGCTTGACCGAGGGCGCCAGGAGCGTGTGGGTGCTCTCGCGGATGATCAGCTCGGGCGAGAGCAGGACGGCCTCGGGTCGGGACCCTCCCTGGATCGTCCGGATCAGGGAGGCGGCCGCCAGGCGGCCCATTTCGTTGGCCGGCGTGGCGACCGTCGTCAGCCGGGGGTTCGAGATCGCGGTGAAGGGGATCCCGTCGAAGCCGACGATGCCGATGTCGTCGGGGACCCGGATCCGGAGCTTGCGCAGCTCATCCATCAGGGCCAGGGCGAGCTTGTCGTCGTAGCACACGAGGGCGTCCGGGGGGTCTTCCGCGATCAGGGCGGCGAGATCGAACGGATCGCGCCAGGTGTCGCCGGTCGCCGGGAAGATCCGGACCGGCGTCTTCACGCCCCGGCTCCGGAGCGCCCCGGCGACCGCCTCGAAGCGGACCTTGTTCGTTGGCCCGCCCTGGCCCTCGACGTAGGCGATCCGCCGATAGCCGCTGTCAACGAGGTGATTGACGGCCGCCCGCAGGCCGCTCGCGTCGTCGGTCAGGATCACCCCCGGCTGGGTGCGGGCCCTCCCGCCGGGGCAGGCTGCTGTGGTCGGGCTGGACGAGGATCAGCCGGTCGGGATCGACCCGCTCGCGAGCCTCGCGGGGGGAGATCGCGCTCGACACGATCGCCACCGCATCCGCCCCATGCTCGGCGAAGATCTTCAGGGCGACCCGCTCCTGGGTGGGCTCGTTCTCGCCGGCGACCATGATCACGCAGTAGCCGCTCCGGCCGGCCTCCTCCTCGAAGCCCGAGGCGACCTGGGCGTGGACCGGGTCGCGCAGGTCGGGGATCAGCAGGCCGAGGGTCCGGGTGTGCTTCATCCGGAGGCTGCGGGCCGCCGCGTTCGGGACGTAGTTGAGCTCGGCCGCGGCCGCCTTGACCGTCAAGCGGGTGGCCAGGCTGATCCGCGGGTCGTCGGCCAGGGCCCGTGAGGCGGTCGAACCGGACACGTTGGCCGATCGGGCCACGTCCTTGAGCAGGACCCGGCGGCGCGGGCTGGGGGTCGTGCCGTTCGTTACCAGAGCGCTCGAGCCCACGGGAGTCCCCCTTGTGCGAGCAACCGATTGCGCTCGACCGTAGCATCGGCCCCCCGGTGCGTCAACAGAGACGTCCGATCAGGCCCCGAGGGTGTCCCGCAGGACGGCGAGGAGGCCCTCGGCGACGGCCTCCGGATCGCCCAGCTCCCAGTGGACCGGGCTGTACAGCTCGTTGTCCCACCAGCCATCGAAGCCGGTCGAGCGGACCGCCGCGACCCACTCCCGGAGGGGAATCTGGCCCTCGCCCGGCCACACGCAGCGGCTGCGCTGGTCGGGATCGGGCGAACCCGGCCGGCCGAGCGAGTCGGAGAAATCGACCCCACTGATGAGGCGCGAGTCGAGACGGGCGACGTCGTCCGGGGTCACCCCGGCCTGCCACAGGTGCCAGAAATCGAGGACCAGCCCGACATTGTCGCGCTCGGCGGCGTCGACGGCGGCAACGGCCTCATCGAGCGAGGCCAGGGGCGTCCAGGCGATCGGCTCGAGGTAGTAGCGGATCCCGAGCGGCCGGCCGAGGTCAGCCACGGCCCGCAGCGCCGAGGCCGTTACCCGCCGCCGCTCGGCCGGCGACAGCTCGCCCGGCCCGCGGTACGGACCGCCGGGCTGGACCGGGCCGCTGAGGAGCTGGATGAAGCGCACCCCGATCGACGCGCCGAGGGCGGTCAGGGCCTCGGCCTCGCCGAGCATCGCTGCTCGCTCGGCCGGGCGCCAGCGCTCGATATCGGCCAGGGCCCCGAGATTGACCGGCTCGAGACCGCCCAGGGCCTCGCGAAGGCTGGCCGGGCTGTAGCCCTGGTCGAGGTAGCGCCGGACGTGCTCCTCGCGCAGGAAGACCCCGTCCCAGCCGGTCTCCCGGGCGAGCCGGATCTGCTGGAGGACCGGCAGGTGCATCGTGGAGTTCGAGTTGTAGACGAGTCGCATGACCTGGCTCCTGGACCTCCGGCTGATCGATGGCTAGCTGGCGAGCGCGCCGAGGACGGCGATCCCGGTGGCGACAAAGGCGATCCCGGCGATCTGCAGCCGGGCCAGGCGTTCCCGGAACAGGACGAACGCGGCGATCGCGGCGATCGGCGGATAGATCGAGCCGAGGACCGAGGTGATCGCGATGTCCTGGCGGGCGCCGATCGCGAACGAGACGAGGCCAACGACCTCGGCCGCGCCGACCACGACGATGAACTTCAGGGCCGGGCGCGGGACGCGGAGTCGACCCAGGGCGATGAGCGGCAGGGCGACCAGCACGACCCCTGCGGCCCGCCCGGGCAGGATCACCCAGGTCGGTGGCAGGGTGGCGCTGGCCTGGCCGGCCAGGTACAGGCCGGCGCCCAGGAAGAGCGCCGCACATGCCGGTCAACCCGGCCGCCCGGAGCGAGCGTTCGCGGCTGATTGCGACGCCCTCCTCGAGCTCGTGCCCACCGCCGGCTGCGGCCAGGACGACCCCGACCGCGATCGACCGCCAGGGCGGGTCCCGAACCCGGGGCAAGGGCCTGGCCGGCCACGACCGAGATCACCGCGGCGATCGCGCCCTCGGTCGAGCCGATCGTCGAGACGACGCCGACGGTGCCGATCCGGTAGGCGGCATAGGCCAGGAGCAGGCCGACCACGTTCGCCGCTCCGGCGATCGCCGACCAGCCCAGGGCGGCCCAGGGGACGGCCGCCGGGTCGCCCGGCAGGGGGGTGGCGACGAGGCAGATCGGCAGGAGGAGGATCGTCCCGACGATCATCACCCCGGCCACGACCGCGGCCGGATCGGCCATCCGGCTTGCCCGGGCGCTGGCCAGGGTCGAGATCGCGTACGCCACGGCCGTCAGGACGCCGGCGACAACCGGCGACATCAATGCCCGAGCGGTCGGGCGACCCGTTCGGCCATCTCGCGGCAACGCAGGAACAGGGGCAGGCACGTCTCGCGGGCGATCCTCTCGGCCCGGTCCGGGTCCCGGGTCAGGGCCGCGCCCCAGATCCCCCGGCCGGCCAGGAAGCCGGCGGCCCCGGCCGTTCCGGCCAGGCGCACCTGCTCGACGAAGACATCGCCGGCGGCGCCGGCCCCGAGCAGGACCCAGGGTGTCCCGGCACAGGCCTCGGCCAGCTCCCGGCAGGCGGCCACGCGCGGCAGCCTCGCCGGCGACAGCGAGGTCGAGCACGGGGAACGGCAGCTTGAGGAGGTCGGCCCCGAGCGGCTGGAGCCGGCGGACCGCGCCGAGGACGAGGCCGGTATACGCCGCCGCGTAGTCGTCGCTCGATTCGGTCGACCAGCGGTAGGTGACCGGCTCGATCACGAGCGGCAGGCCGAGGGCATGGCACGCGGCGGCGGTCGACGCGACGAGGGCGTCCTGCCGGGCGGCCGACGGTTCGTCATCGGCCCGGTAGGGCAGGAGCACCTTGCAGGCGTCGGCCCCCGCGGCCAGGGCCTCGGCCGGTCCGAGAAGTCGTCGAGGAGGGTCGTCGACCGGCCGTCGCCGAGGGCCTCGTAGCCCTGGGCCTCGAGGGGCATGATCAGCCCGATCGAGTCGGGCACGGCGCCGGACTGGAGGGCCAGCCGGCCCAGCTCGAGATCGAGCATCAGGGCGGTCGCCGCCGGGGCGAGGGCGAGGGTGAGCGCGCGTTTCAGGGCCTGCAGCTCGGCCGGGCCCGCGCTGCCCAGGCCACGCTCCTCGAGGATCGTCCGGAGGCTGTCGCGATGGTCGATCGCGATCCCCGAGATCACCCCGTCGAGACCGGCCAGGCGGGCCAGTCGCCGGCGCCGGCCGATCCCGGCCGACGGATCGGTCACGGGCGGTAGGGCAGGCGCGGATCGGGCCCCAGCGCCGGCCACAGCTCCCGGACCCAGGCGAGGTCGGGGTCGTCGGTGTTGGCCATCGTCCGCCGGTCCCCGGCCAGGGCGTTGATGAAGTAGGCGTCGTAGCCGGGCGTGGCGATGAACGGGTGGTAGCCCTGGTCGACGATCACGAGGTCGCCGTGGTGGACCGGCAGGAGCAGGTCGCGCGACCCATCCCGGTGGTAGATCCGCTGGATCGCCCAGCCCTCGGGCCGGCGGAACTGGTAGAAGTAGGTCTCCTCGAGGACGGCCTCCCGGGGCGGATCGTCGACATCGTGCTTGTGGGGCGGCCAGCCCGACCAGTTGCCCGACGGCGTGATCACCTCGCAGATCAGGAGCCGGTCCGCCGGGAAATTCGGCATCATGATGTTGTTGACCTGGCGGGTGCAGTTGCCGGCCCCCCGGAGCTCGACCTCGACATCGTCCGGGCCGACGACGATCGGCTTCGTGGCGATCCCGCCCCGGCCGGTCAACGGCGCCTGGGCCAGGGCGACCACCGAGCGCTGTCCCGGCAGCGGCCGGCCGATGATCCGGCTCGTCGTGCCGGCCGGCAGGTAGGCACTCCAGGGCAGTCCCTCGAAGACCGACGGGCGACCGGCCAGGTGCAGGCTCGAGCGGTCGTCGAGAGCGATCTCGACGCCGCCGCCGGAGATCGTGATGACGGCGGCTTCCTGGTCCGGCGCATCGAGCAGGGCGACCTCGCCCTCGGCCAGGCTGAAGGACCGGAACGACAGGTAGCGCCAGCCCGAGCGGGCCGGATTCGTCGCGACCACCCCGTCCGCGCCCGGCTTGATGTGGAGCATCTCTGGCGGCAGGCGCGAGGGCAGCTTGGCCGGGTGGATCTCGGGTTCGGCCGCTGGCCGTGGCTGGGTCATCGTCGAGCCTCCACTGGGTCGGGCCGGCTGGTCCGCGACCAGGGCATCGATCTCGGCCGGCCTCGGCATCGCCGTGCTGCACATCAACCGGGAAGCGACGATCGCCCCGGCGGCATTGCCCCGCTCCAGGGCCGCCAGCGGCTCGAGGCCCCGCAGCAGGCCGGCCGCAAAGGCGGCCGTCAACGCGTCGCCGGCGCCGAGGGCGCAGGTCACCTCGACGGCGATCCCCGGGATCGAACGGGCCCCGCCGCCGGTGAGAAGTGAGACCCCGTCCTGGCCGTGCTTGAGGACGAGATCCCCGGCCGTCCGCCCCCAGATCGTCCGGTCGCAGGGCGGCGGCGGCAAACTCCTGGTCGCTCCCGATGACGACGTCGCCCAGCCGGACGGCCTGGCCGATCAGGGCCGGGTAGTCGCCGGGATCTGCCCATAGGGCGGGCCGCCAGTCGAGGTCGACGATCGTCCATGACGCGGCCCGGCGAGAAGGCGCGGCGTTGCCTGTCGTTTTGCCGGGGTCTTCGGCGGCCTTGCGCGCGGCCAGGATCGCGAGGGTCGTCGAGCGGGCCGGCTCGGCTGCCAGGAGCGTCCCGGATACGATCACGAGCGGCGCCTCCTCGAGCGCCCGGCCAGGGCCACGTCGGCCGGCCGGATCAGCGTGTCCGGGGCGGGCTCCGGCCGGTAGAAGGTGACCGGAAAGTCGTCCGGCGGCCAGGCCTCGAAGAACGCGACCTGGGTTCGCGAGCCGGCTTGCACGCTCAGGGCGGAGACGTCGATCCCCTCCCCCGTGAGCGCCGCGCGAACGTGATCGCCGTGGCCGTCCGGGCCGACGCTCGAGACGACGGAGGTCGCAATTCCGAGGCGGGCCAGGCCGAAGCCGATGTTCCCGGCAAAGCCTCCGACCGAGCGGACGAAGCCGTCGGCCTCGGCCAGCGTCGTTCGCGGCCGGCTGGGCGTGAGATCGACCCCGATCCGGCCGACGACGAAGGCCTCGATCACGGCCGCTGCCCGTTCATGCTCGCTGGAGCGCTCGGCGGCGGAGCTCCAGGGTCATGCCAGGTGCTTGTTCACGGCGTCGCGGAAGGTCAGGGCACACGTTCGCGCCTCGTCGGCACCATCGCGCATGCGCAGGCCGAACGGCGCCAGGTTCGCATCGCGGACCCCGATCCCGATGCTGATCGAGCGGCTCAGCAGGGCGTCCGTCTGGGGCAACATCCCGACCCGGTAGTCGCCATGCGAATGGCCGGGAATGTCGCAGTTGAAGGGGCAGCCCTTGCCGTTCACGGTCCGCCGCTCGAGGACGTGGTTCATCTTGCTGTAGACGTGCCAGCCGGACTCGGACAAGGTGATCGAGCCGACCTCGGCGGCCACGTCCCGGGCGATCTCGGCCGTGGGCAGGACCACGACGAGGTGGGTGGCCAGGTCGCCCTCCGGGTCGGGCAGCGTCCGGAAGTCGATCTCGGGCAATTCCTCGAGGAATGACTGGACGATCTCCTTGTTCGCCCGGAGGTGCGAGGTGATCAGGTCGAGCTTGCCGACCTGGCCGAGGAGGACGGCCCCCGACAGCTCGGTCATCCGGAAGTTCATCCCGAGGAACGGCCGCGGCGCGTACTTGGACTCGAGCCGGTCGGGGGCGTGGCCCTGGTCGTGCATCGCGAAGAACCGTTCGTAGAGCGCCTCGTCGTCGGTCACGATCATCCCGCCGTCACCGCAGGTGATCGTCTTGTACTCGTTGAAGCGAGAAGGTCCCGGCGTGGCCGATCCCGCCGACGCCCTTGCCCTGGTAGGTCGCCCCGAACGCCTGGGCACAGTCCTCGATCAGGGCCAGGCCGTGCTTGTCCGCGATCGCCTTCAGCTCGGTCATCCGGGCCGGACCGCCGAGCATGTGGACGACGAGGATCGCGGCCGTGCGCGGGGTGATCTTCGCCTCGACGTCGGCCGGATCGAGATCGAAGCTCTGGTCGACCTCGGCCAGGACCGGGGTGGCCCCGGTGTAGACGATCGCCGAGATCGAGGCGACGAAGGTGAAGCCGGGCACGATCACCTCGTCGCCCGCCCCGATCCCCAGGCCGAGCAGGGCGATCCACAGGGCGGCCGAGCCGCCGCCGCTCAGGCCCAGCCCGTAGCGCACGCCGGACAGGCGGGCGACCTCCTGTTCGACCCGGTGGACCTTGGCCCCGAACGCCGGGTTGTCCGAGGGGCCGTAGCGGCTCAGGAAGCCACTCGACATGACCTCCAGCACGTGGGCGGTCTCCTCGGCCCCAATCAGCTCGACGCCGGGTCCTGGCATGAATCTCTCCTTTGGGCTACGCGCCTTGGGCGACGCGATTCGGTGGGTTCAATGGAGATCGAGGCGTTGGAGGACGAGCGACTTCTCGTAGGCGCTCCGGGCGGTCCGGACGGACTCCTGCTCGCTGGCCGCGGCGACGGGCACGTCCCACCAGGCCTCGAAGCCGGTGACCCGCTTCTCGGGCTCGGTCGGGATGAGGATCACGCTGACCCGATCGGCGGCCCGCGCCTCGGCGAGCGCCGCCCGGATCTCGTCGGGCGTCCGGGCCAGCAGCCCCAGGGCACCCATCGCCTCGGCGTGCTGCCGGAAGTCGACCGGGACGTAGGGCCCGTCGAGGCGGTTCGTGGCCGGATTCGCGGAAGCGCAGCTCGTTCCCGAAATCGGGCACGCCGACCGAGCGCTGGAGGGCGAGGATGCACTGGAAGCCGTGGTTGTCGAGGACCACGATCGTCAGCTTCAGGCCCTCGGCCACGGCGGTCACGATCTCGGAGTTCAGCATCAGGTACGAACCGTCGCCGACCATGACCACGACCTCGCGCTCGGGGTCGGCCAGGCGGACGCCCAGCCCGGCCGCGATCTCGTAGCCCATGCAGGAGAAGCCGTACTCGACGTGATAGGCCTTCGGGTCGTCGACTCGCCACAGCCGGAGGAGGTCGCCGGGCAGGCTGCCGGCGGCGCAGATCACGGCGGCCTTGCCCCCGACCGCGTCGTTGACGATCCCGATCACCTCGGCCTGGCCGAGGTCGCCCGGCTCGGCCGTTGACCTCGCGCAGGCCGGTCACGGCCGAATCCCACTCCTGCTTGAGGGCCGCCAGCCGGGCCCGGTACTCGCTCGAGGTTCCGCCGTAGCCGGCGGCGGCCAGCCCGGCTTGCAAGGCCCGCAGTCCCTCGCGGGCATCGGCGACGACGGGCACGGCCCGCATCTTGTAGGCATCCATCGGGCTGACGTTGAGCCCGACGAAGGCGACGTCCGGGTTCTGGAACGCCGCCTGGGAGGCGGTCACGAAGTCGCCCATCCGGGTCCCGACGCAGACCACGACGTCAGCCTCGCGAACGAGCCGGTTCGAGGCCAGGCCGCCATTCGTGCCGGCCGGACCCATGCACATCGGGTGGTCCCAGGCCAGGGCACCCTTGCCCGCCTGGGTCTCGACGACCGGGATCCCGAAGCCGCTGGCGAAGGCGGCCAGGTCGTCGGTTGCCTCGGCGTAGATCGTGCCGCCGCCGGTCACGATGACCGGCTTCGTCGCCGCCCCGATCAGGCGCACCGCGTCGGCCAGGTCGGCGGCCTGGGGCAGCGGCCGGCGGACGCGCCAGACCCGCGGCTCGAAGAAGGTCAGGGGAAAGTCGAACGCCTCGGCCTGGACGTCCTCGGGCAGCGAGATCGTGACCGCGCCGGTATCGACCGGGTCGGTCAGGACCCGGAACGCCCCGACGAGGGACGAGATCAGCTGCTCCGGACGGGAGATCCGGTCGAAGTAGCGCGAGACCGGCCGGAACGCATCGTTCACGCTGATGTCGCGCTCGACCGGGTGCTCGACCTGCTGGAGCACGGGATCCGGGGCCCGGTTGGCGAAGTAGTCGCTCGGCAGGAGCAGGACCGGGATCCGGTTCACCGTGGCCGTGGCCGCCCCGGTGATCATGTTCAGGGCACCCGGACCGACCGACGAGGCACAGGCAAAGGCCCGCAGCCGGTTGCTCTGCTTGGCGAAGGCGGTCGCGATGTGGACCTGGGCCTGCTCGTTCTGGGGCCGGTAGAACGGCATCTCCAGGGGGCCGCCGAGCTCCTCGAGGGCCTGGCCCAGCCCGGCCACGTTGCCGTGCCCGAAGATGCCCCAGAAACCTGCGATGAACCGGTGCTGCCGACCATCCCGCTCGACCTGCTGGGCGGCACAGAAGCGGACGACTGCCTGTCCCACGGTCAGCCGGACAGTGTTCACCGCTCTCTCCTTGCGCAACCGATTGCAACGAAGGTATCATCGCGCCGCGCCCCACGTCAATATCGGTCGGAGGTCGGCGGATGACCAGCGGAGGCCCGGCAGCGGCAACGGCCCTGGCGCGGCCGGTCGACCTCTCGACGGCCTGGAACGCGACGAACGACGACGCGGCCGCTCGCCTCCACCCGCTCTATCGCCAGGCCCTCGAACGCCTGCCCGAGGGCGAGGTTGTCCTCCGAGGTTTGCCCTTCCGCCTCGGCCGCCCAGCGGCCGGGAAGCGCTGGATCCTCGTCGGGCGGGACCTGACCCTGGATCTAGGCGACCGAGGCCGTGACCGGGGAGAACCGTTCAGCGGGCAGGACGGGGCGGAGCCGGGCAGCAGCCCAGGCCGGGCCAGCCACCTGGTCGTGGCCCACTTCTGCGACAGCTGGCGTGATCCGGCCGGCGAGCGGCCGGCGGGCCTCCCGGTCGGCTGGGTGATGCCGGCCGGCGAGCCGCTGGCCCGCTACGAGCTGGGCTATCCCGACGGGCGGAGCCAGGCGCTCGAGATCCGGCGGCGGTTCGAGATCGACGACGGGATCATCGGCTGGGGCTTCCTGCCCTACGCCGCCCTCAGCCATCACGCCGACGAGACCCTCGACTGGCGCGGCCCGTTTCCGCGCCAGGAGCCGGGCCGCTACGCTCGGGCCGGGCATGCCGGGCCACTCACGATGCTGCCCGGGACGTGGGCCGCGGCCCAGACCGGAGCCGCCGACTTCGTGCCGACCGCCGACGGACGACGCGACCCTCTGGCTCCACGCGATCCCGATCGAGGGGGACGTGGCGCCGACCGAGCTCCGGCTCCGCCCGCTCGCCGACGGACGGAGCGGAACGGCCGTGATCGTGGCCGGCCTGACGTTCTTCCACGGCCGGGCCGATCCCCTCGTCGCGCGGCCCCGGCGGCAGCTCTTCGTGACCGGCCCGCTGGACGAGCTCCCGAGCATCGACCTGGGCCTGGCGATCCGGTCGCTGCCGGCGGTTCCCGCTCGACGCGAAGAGCGGCCGAATCCGGACCGCTCGGCTGGGGCCGGCCGGTGATTGACGGAGCACCCGCCTCGGTCGTCGATGTCAGCGCCGCCCCGGATGCCCGGCTCCGCATCGGCGCCGTTGCCGTCGACCTGGCCGATGTCGAGCCGTACGCGCCCGGAGCGGCAGAGCCGGCTGACCCAGCCGGCGACAAGCCCGGCTACCCAGCCATCGGCCGGAGTCTCGATCCGGGAGCTGCCCCGGCCGAGCGATCCGGACGGCCGTTCGGATCAGCTCCGGGGACCGAGCCGACCCCGGCCCGCGTCCGGTTCGTCGCCGGCGACGGCCGCTACCTCCCGCCGCTCGGCCATCGCGACGAGATCAATCCCGGGATCTTCGAGGACACCGGGGCGGGCCTCATCCTCGGCCGGGACACGTTCGCCTACGTCGAGGGCGAGTTCCAGGTCGACCTCCCGGTCGGACCCGTCGAGGTCGAGATCGTCAAGGGCTTCGAGCATCGCCCGATCCGCCAGCGCCTCGTCATCGAGCCGGCCGGCCGCGACCTGTCGTTCGAGCTCGAGCCCGTCCTCGACCTCCGCCGGGACGGCTGGCAGACGTCGGACTCGCACGTCCACTTCCTGGCCCCGTCGACCGCCCTCCTCCAGGCCGCGGCCGAGGACCTGACCTTCGTCCATCTCCTGGCGACCCAGCTGGCCGACTACTTCATCAACGTGTCGGACCTGGCCTTCGGCTCGCAGCGTGACCCGACCGGCCGCCACGCCGTGATCGTGGGCACCGAGAACCGCCAGAACCTGCTCGGCCACCTGGCCCTCCTCGGGGCAAATCCGCCAGTCCTGCCGCTCGCTTCGGGCGCGGCCCCGGAGGGCCGGATCGGCCAGGCCGTCAGCGAGCTCCTGGCCGACTGGGCGATTGCCTGCCGGGCCGCCGGCGGGCTCGTCGTGGGCGCCCACTTCCCCCTGCCCTACGCCGAGATCGCGGCCGACATCGTGGCCGGGCTGATCGATGCCGTCGAGATCCAGTGCTTCGCTCCCGGGCTCGACAATCCGTCGATCCTCGAGTGGTATCGCTACCTGAACTGCGGCCAGCGCGTCCCGCTCGTGGGCGGGACCGACAAGATGTCGGCCGAGGTGCCGGTCGGGCAGGTTCGGACGTACGCCCGCGTCGGCCGGGACGCCGAGCCGACCTTCGAGGCATGGTCGGCTGCGGTCCGGGCCGGTCGCACGTTCGTGACCTCGGGCCCGGTCCTCGAGCTGACCGTCGAGGGAACCGAGCCGGGCGGCGTGATCCGCCTGCCGGCGGGCGGCGGCCGGCTCGAGGTCGTCGCCGAGGCGCGGGCGGTCCAGCCGCGTGATCAGCGCTCTCGAGATCGTCGTCAACGGGCAGGTCGTCGCCCGGGAAACGGCCGCCGGTGCGGCGACCAGCCTGCGCCTGGCGACGAGCGTCGCGGTCGCGGCCGGATCGTGGATTGCCGCTCGCTCGCTGAGCGAGCCACGAGATCCGTTCGGCCTTCGCTTCGAGCATGGCCGCCCACACCTCGCCGGTCTACGTCGAGGTCCCCGACCGGCCGCTGTTCCTGGCCGAGGACGCCCGGGCGATCCTGCCGATCATCGACGGGACTGCCCGCTGGCTCGAGCTGATCGCGGTGATCGAGGACCCGGCCAGCCGGGCCCGAATGGCCGCCCAAATCACGGCCAGCGGCGACGAGCTCCGGCGCCGCCTGGCTCACTCGTCAGCGGAGGGACCCCCAGGGTGAAGATCGCGCTCGACCCGTACATGCTCCGCGAGCGGCCGTTCGGCGAGGTCTGCCGGATCGCCGCCGAGATCGGCTACGACTCGATCGAGCTCTCGCCGCGGCCGGATTTCATCCCGTTCTTCGTCCACCCGCGGGCCGACCGGGCAAAGGTCGTCGAGTTCCGGACCGCCCTCCGGGAGACCGGCCTCGAGCTGGCCTCGATCCTGCCCCTCTACCGCTGGTCGAGCCCCGACGAGGACGAACGCCAGGCGGCGGTCCGCTACTGGAAGCGGGCGATCCAGCTGGCGGTCGACGTCGGCTGCACGACGATGAACTCCGAGTTCAACGGGCGGCCCGAGCAGGCCAGCCGAAGCGAGGCCCAGTTCTGGCGATCGATGGAGGAGCTCCTGCCGATCTTCGAGCGGGAGGGCATCCGGCTCAACCTCGAGGCCCATCCCGACGACTTCATCGAGCGCAACGGCGAGGCCGTCGATCTCGTCCGGGCGATCGATTCGGACTTCGTCCGCTACGTCTTCTGCGCGCCCCACATGTACTACCTGGGCGACGACGTCGGGGCGATGATCGCCTACGCCGCGCCCCTCCTGGCCCAGGTCCACGTGGCTGACGTCCTGAACCACCGGGCCTCGTCGGGCAATCGCTACATCGTCAACCCGCCGGGCTCCGCCGCCCGGGTCCACCAGCACCTCGACATCGGCCAGGGCGAGGTCGACTGGGCAGCGTTCTTCGGAGCCCTCAAGGCGATCGAGTTCGACGGGATCCTGACCGCCTGCGTCTTCGCCTGGGAGGAGCGGGCCGTCGAGTCGTCGCGCTTCATGTACGAGCGGATCCGGGACTACCTCAAGGCGGGGGCCTGAAGCAGGCCGGCGATGAAGCCGGCCGCCTCGCGGACGCCGTCGGCCTGCGACGAATAGGGATCCTCCTGCTCGATCGAGAGCAAATCGTCGTAGCCGGCCGAGCGCAGGGCCTCGATGAAGTCGCGCCACCAGGCCTCGGCATGGATCCGGCCGACGGTCCGGAAGGTCCAGGCCCGCTCGGCCGGCTGGTCGAAGCTCCGGTTGTCGAGGACCCCGGCCAGGGCGACCTGCCCGGGCACGATCTCGGTGTCCTTCATGTGGACGTGCTGGATCGCCGGGCCGAGGGCCTGGACGACGGCGATCGGGTCCATCTGCTGCCAGAACAGGTGGCTCGGGTCGAGGTTGACCCCGATCAGCGGCCCGATCGCCGCCCGGAAGTCGAGCGCGGTCGGCACGTTGTAGACGAGGTGGAGCGGGTGGAGCTCGAAGGCGATCCGGGTCACCCCGCAGGATTCGGCGAGGCGGGCCTTGTCGGTCCACAGGGCGACGCCGAGGTCGCGATTGCGCCGGCCGAGGGCGACCGCGTCGTCCGGCCAGGGGTACCACGGCCAGTTGATCGTGGTGGCTCCGGGACCGTCGCCCGGGCAGCCGGCCATCGACACGATCTTCGTGATCCCCAGCTCCGAGGCGAGCCGGAGGGTCCTGTCGATCAGCTCCGAGTGGGCTGCGCCGACGACCGGATGGAGCGGCCAGGCCGAGCAGTTGAGGGCCGAGATCCGGAGGCCCCGGCTCGAAAACGCATCGAGGAAGGCCGCCCGCGCGTCGGCCCCGGCGAGCAGGGCGTCGAGATCGAGGTGGGGCGCGCTCGACTGGCCGCCGGTCGCGATCTCGATCGACTGGACGCCGCTGGCGGCCGCGATGTCGAGCGCTTCCTCGAACGAGTGGTCCGTGAGCGAGTCCGTGTAGAGGCCGATGTCCACCCGCCGAAACCCCTCCATTGCCTGCCTGCCGACTTGCTTGTTCCGTGTAGGATGCTCGAACGTGCCAACGTTTGCACGGGAGGTGACAACGCCATGCCCAAGGCCGAGGCCCCGGTTCTCGAGAGCAGCCCGATCCCGTGGGATCCCCTCCTGCCGCTCGAGGATCCCTATCCCACGTACCGTCGGATGCGCGAGGAGGCTCCCCTCTTTCACCATCGCGGCCGGGACGTCTGGGCCTTCTCCCGCTTCGAGGACGTCCAGCGAGCCGCCCGCGACTGGGCGACCTACTCGAGCCGCGAGGGCAACGACCACGACGACACGTACCAGCTGTTCGCCCCTGCCGGCGACCTGGCCGGGGTCGACCCGCCGGTTCACACCCGGCTCAGGAACGTCTTTCGGAGCGCCTTCAATCCGACCGCGATCCGGGACCGGTTCGAGCCCGCCATCCGGCTCAAGGCGACCGATCTCGTCGACCGGTTCGCCGGGTCGGGCGGGGCCGATTTCGCCCAGGATCTCGCCCGGCCGTTGCCCGGCAGCATGATCTGCACCTGGCTCGGGTTTCCGGTCGAGGATCACGACCAGCTCCTCGGCTGGTTCGGCCACCTGCTCGACCGGGTGCCCGGCCAGCGGGAGCTGCCGCCAAGCGCGATCGAGGCCCGTGACAACCTGCGGGTCTACATCGGTGCGGCGGCGGCCGAGCGGATCGCCTCGCCCCGGGACGATCTCCTGGGCACGATGGTCCAGGCCCAGCAGGCGGGCGTGCTCAGCCAGGACGAGATCCAGGGCAGCGCGATCCTGCTCTTCCTGGCCGGGATCACGACCACCGCGGGCTTGATCTCGAACGCGCTCTTCCACCTGGCCAGCCGGCCGGACCAGTGGCGTCTCCTGCGCGACGAGCCCGAGCGACTGCCCGATGCGATCGAGGAGTTTCTCCGCTTCGACCCGCCGATCCAGACCCTGATGCGGGTGACCCTGAGCGATGTCGAGGCGCACGACCAGGTCATCCCGGAAGGGGCCCACGTCAGCCTGATCTGGGCCTCGGCCAACCACGACGACCGGCGCTGGCCGGAGCCCGACCGGCTCGATATCACCCGGGACCCGGCCCGCCACCTCGCGTTCGGCGAGGGGATCCACCACTGCATCGGCGCCCCGCTCGCCCGGCTCGAAGGCCGGATCGCCTTCGAGGAGCTGTTCCGGCGGATCGCCGGCTACGAGCTCAGCGGTCCGCCGGTCCGGATCACGACCCCGACCGATCGCGCCTTCGAGCGGCTGCCCGTCTCGTTCTGACCGGGTGGACCCGCGCAGCGGGCTCAGGCCGCCAGGTCCAGTCTCCATGAACACGACGAAGTCACGCATCTCCGCCGGGAAGCTCGGGGGAGGCTCGACAAATCGGAAGCCCGCCCCCTGGTAGATCCGGTGGGCGCTGGTCATCGTGTGGTAGCTGTCGAGGATGATCCGCCGGTAGCCGACCGTCCGGGCTTCCTGGGCCAGTCGGCCGACGAGCAGCGAGCCGAGGTTTCGCCCGCGAAAGGCGGGACGGACGTACAGCCGCTTGAGCTCGCCAGTCGTGATATCCACCGGCTTGAGGGCCACGCAGCCGGCCAGCTCGCCGTCGACGAGCGCCGCGAGCAATCGGCCGGCCGGCGGAGCGTACGGGCCGGGCAGGCCGGCCAGCTCGTCGTCCAGGCCGTGGAACGTGGGGGCTTCGTC
Source organism: uncultured Chloroflexia bacterium (assembly GCA_963697135.1). GTDB lineage: Bacteria > Chloroflexota > Limnocylindria > Limnocylindrales > CSP1-4 > Palsa-1033. Next base: position 65,244 of record CAVOMZ010000023.1, read on the forward strand.
GGAGCGCGAGTCGAGGGTGAACGCCCAGGCCAGGTACTCGCGCAGCAGGTCGCGGATCGCCTCGATCCGGTCCGGTCCGGCCTCGATGATCTCGATCACCCGGGCGCCCCGGCCAGGGTCTGCTGGGCACGCTCTTCGGAGGTGTCCCAGACCGTCCTGAGCGGATCCGACTGGCCGAGCGCCAGGAGGGCGACGAATCCGCCGATCACCCCGACCAGGCCGCAGAACAGGAAGGCCGCGTTCAATCCCGCCAGGTAGGCCGTGATATAGGGCCGGACATCGGCCGCCCCGATCGTGCCGCCAGGTCGTTGAAGGCCGGCGTGCCGATCGCCACGAGGACGCTCCGGAAGGCCGCGATCGCGGCGCTCGCGTCGGCCGCGGGCAGGTTGCGACCGACGAGGTGTAGGCCCCCAGGGCGACGTTCGCGACGAGCGCCGTGACGAGTCACGACCCCGATCCGGCTGCCGACCGAGATCGAGGCCTCGTTCAGGGCCGCGGCGGTGGCCGGCAGGCCGGACGGGACGCTGGCGAAGATGATCGCCGTGCGGACGGTCGTGGCAACCACGAAACCCGCCCCGATCAGCAGGCAGGGCAGGACGAAGTGAGACGTACGGGGTGTTCGTCGAGGCGACCGCCCAGAGCACGAGGTTGCCGGCCCCGACGACCATGACCCCGCCCCCGACAAGCCAGCGGGGCGAGATCCGCTCGAGCAGGAAGCCCGCGACCGGCCCGGCCAGGACGAGGGCCGCGAAGAGCGGGGCGACGGCAATGACGCCCAGGGTCGGGCCATAGCCCAGGACAAACCGGAAGTAGAGCGGCAGGTTGAGCATCGCAGCCGTCTGCGAGACCGCGATGACGACCCCCACGAAGAGCGCCACGGAGACGCGTCGGCGGACGATCCGGCCGGGCGATCCGGCCTGGGCCGAGCCGAGCAGGTTGTAGCCGAGGATCGTGACCGGGCCGCCGATGATCATCGCCAGCCGGATCGGATTGTCGAGGCCCCCGTTGATCCAGGTCAGGCCCACGGTCAGGGTGATGATCCCGAATGCCCACACGGCGACCCCGACGACGAGCGGGCGCTCGGCCAGGGTCGGGCGCTGGAGCTCGAGGGTTCGCCGCGAGGCGAGCCGGATCGCGATCAGGCAGGCGACGATCGCGGCCACGAACGCCGGCCACTGCTCGCCGGGAATCAGCTGGAGGAGGATCGGGGCTGCGGCTCCGGCCGCGCCATACGCGCCGTAGGCGATCCCGATCGCGGTCGCCCGGACGGCGCCCCGATAGCTCGTCGCCACGAGGGCGATCGACACGGGAACGACGAATGACGCGCTCGAGTGGCCGACCAGGCGAGCCACCTCGAAGATCGGTCCGGACCCGGCCAGCATCGCGACCGCCGCCGCGATCAGCTCGCCCAGCAGGCCACCCAGGATGATCGGCCGGGCGCGACGCGAGTCGCCGATCGCCCCACCCAGCAGGATCAGCCCGGAGGCCTGATCGAGGCCAGGAGGAGGAGCGTCTCGAGCTCCGGGTTCTCACGGACGGCCGCCTGGACCGAGGGCAGTCCCGGACTCCACGTCTGCGGGTCGAGGGCAGCCGCGAAGAGCGCGACGGAGCCGGCGAGCAGGGCGCCGCGGGCGACCGGATCGACGAACAGGTCCGCCAGGAACGAGGGCATGGCGCCGCTTCACCGCGCGATGGTAGTCGCCCGGGCCCGGCCTGCAGCGGCCGCCCGAGGCGCGGCGCGGTGATCTTGGGTGGCCGATCGGAGTCGGCGGGCCTGCGGAAGCGCCGCGGGCGCCGCCGACGGTCGTACCAGTCCGATCGGTACGACTGCCCGAAGGCCAGGGCGTCGGGCGGCGGCCGACAATGAGGGTTGATGTTCATCGTCTATGCCCTCGCCGTCGGGCTGCTCGTCGGCGCGCTCGCCGGCGGCCAGCTGTCGGGGATTGCCGACATCCGGTTCCGCTGGACCGGGCTGGCCGTCGTCGGGCTGCTGTTCCAGCTGGCCCTGTTCTCGCCACCCGTGGCCGACCGAATCGGCGGACTGGGCGTGCCCCTCTACGTCGGCTCGACGGTCCTCGTCCTGGCCGCCCTGCTTCGCAACGTCCGCCTGACCGGGATGTGGATCGTCGCCCTTGGGGCGCTCTCGAACATGGTCGCGATCGCCCTGAACGGCGGCTACATGCCGGCGGCGCCGGGGGCCCTGGCCTCGCTCGGCTTCGGGGCCGAGACGGGCTATTCGAACAGCGCCGTCGTCGCCCACCCGGCTCTCGAGCCGCTGACAGACATCTTTGCCCTGCCCCGGTTCATGCCCCTGGCCAACGTGTTCAGCGTCGGGGACATCCTGATCGCGATCGGGATCGCCGTCGTGATTGCCACGGCGATGATCCGGGCTCGGCCATCCCGCAGGGTCTCCCGCTCGGCCTGAAATCGGGTCGGCCGGGCGTGGCACGATTCAGGCCATGGCCCAGCCCCATTCCCCGAGCGATCACTCGTCCGCTTCCGGACTCTCGTTCGTCGTCCGAGCATCGCCTTGTCCTGGTCGGGGCGGGCTGGATCAGCGGCTATCACCTGGCCGCGCTCGACCGGCTCGGCCGGACGCGCTTGGCCGGGGTCCTTTCCGGGCGGCTCGAGCGAGCCCGGGAGATCGCCCAGCCGCGTGGGGCTGAGGCCTATGGGCCCGATCAGCTCGAACGGATGCTCGACGCGCGAGCGCCCCGACCTGGCCATCGTGTGCGTTCCCCAGCGCAGGCGATCGGCCTCCTCGAACCGCTCGTCGAGCGTCGAATCCCGTTCCTGACCGAGAAGCCGCTTGCCGCGAGCCGACGCCGCGGGACCCGAGCGCCTGGCCGGCGCGATCGAGGCGGCCGGCCTGGTGGCCGGTGTCGGCTACCACCTGCGCGGCCTCGAGGCGTTGACCGAGGTCCGCGAGCACCTCCGGGACCGGCCAGCCCAGCTTCTTGCGGCGCGCTGGCTGGGCGACACCCCGCCCCCGCGTGGTGGCGCAGCGCGGCCACCGGCGGCGGCCAGGTGATCGAACAGGTCACCCACTTCTACGACCTGGCCCGCCTGCTCCTGGGCGAGGCGACGGTCGTGGGCGCGCTGGCGACGAAGAGACCAGCCGGCCGTCCCGGAGGGAACCGACCTGGCCGACGGGACCGTGGCGCTCCTCCGCTTCGACTCCGGCGCGATCGGCACGATCGCCAACAGCCGCCGCCTGGCCGCCCCGGCCGCGATCGAATTCGAGATCGTCAGTCCGGGCCTGCTCATCACGATCCGGAAGCTGCCCGAGGCCCAGACGACATGGCAGGTCAGTCTTGACGACGGCCGCGCGGTCCGGGTCATCCCGCCCGGCCGCGATCCGTACGAAGTCCAGGACGAGGCGTTCCTCGACGCCGTCGAGGCCGGCGACCCGTCGCGCGTCCTGTCGAGCTATGCCGATGCCCTCCGAACCGACCGACTGACCCGGTCGGTCGTCGCGGCTGCCGGCCGGGAGTGACGACTCCGGCCCGATCGACCGAGCTTGCCGCGGCCACGCCGTGGGCGCCTTCGCTGGCTGTACCTGGCGATCGGGGCCTGGACGGCCGCGATCGGGCCGTTCGCGCGCCGTGATCCTCAAGGCCCATGGCTTCGATCCCGCCGTGATCGGCCTCCTGTCGGCGGCTGCCGCGGTCACCGCCACCCTCGTCGGTCCCGCCCTGGGCCACCTCGGCGACGCGGTCATCGGGCGGACGGCCGCCTACCGGCTCGCCCTGACGATCGCCGGAGGCGCGGCCGTCGTCCTGTTGCTGCCCATCCCGGCCTGGTTGTTCGCCCCGGTCGTGACCTCGTTCGCGGTCTTCGTTGGTCCGTTCCTGGCCCTCAGCGACTCCCTCGCGATGGGCGCGCTTGGCCAGCCCCGAGCGCCAGTACGGGGCGGTCCGGAGCCTGGCCAGCCTGGCCTTCGCGATTGGTGTCGTCATCGCCGGGCTGATCTACGACCAGGCCGGCTATGCCGCCGTGCCTCTCGTCGGCCTGGCCTGGACCGTGGCCGTGTGGCTGATCGTCGGGCAGGTCCCGGACCGGACCCGCGACCGGGCCAATCGGCTCGAGCAGCGGGCGAGCAGGTCCCGCACGACGGGCCGGTTCGGCTCGATCAGCCGGGCCTTCGCCGCGGAACCCCGGCTGTACCTCCTGCTGCCCGCCCTGACCCTGCTGTGGGCCGGGATCGAGGGCGCGATCCTCTTCGTCGGGATCCGGATCGTCGACCTCGGCGGAGAGCCGTCCGCAGTCGGCCTGTCGTTCGGGATGTCGGCGATCTTCGAGATCCCCGGCCTGTTGGTCGTCGGCTGGCTGAGCCGGCGGATCGGACTGCCGGCCCTGCTCCTCCTGGCTAGCCTGGCCTTCGGCCTGTGCGTCCTGACCTGGGCCCTTCTGTCCGATCCCTCGGCGATCATTGCCACGCGGGTCGCCACCGGGCTGGGCTATGGCGCACTCGTCGGCGGGTCGGTCCTGGTGATCGCGCGGTTGCTTCCGCTCGAGCTCCAGTCGACTGGTCAGGCGCTCATGGTCGCGGCGTCGGTCGGCCTCGGAACGGTATTCGGATCGATCATCGGCGGCCTGATCTACGAAACCCTCGGCGCGACGACCTTCTTCGTCGCGGCAGGGTCGATGACGATCGCCGGTGGTGGCCTCGTCTTTGCGACCCTGGTCTCGACACCCTCAAGCCTTCGGGCTGGTTGACTTCCGGGCCTGGCCGTCGGGCGCCCGCGACTGAAGCGCGTAGGCGCCGACCGCGAAGGCCGCCTTCCGGTCCATCTCGAGCATCGGGGCTGCCATGACGACCGCCTCGCGCTCGAGCTCCTCGACCACCTTTCGCAGCTCGGGGTCGCGGCCGGCGTACTCGGCTACCCGCCGACCCGTCGACTTCAGCACCTTGCGCGAAGCGTCGAAGTCCCCGGCGCGGTTGAGTCGAACAGCTTCCTGTCGAGCCCGGGCGGCGAACACCCGGGCAACGGCCCGATCGACGGTCCGATCGCGCTCCTGGGTGTCGTTGGCCTGGTCGTTGGCGTACTCCCAGTGGAGGGCCGCGGACTCGTCGGCCAGGACCCCGTCCCGGTCGGCGATCGAGAGGACCGCGCCCGCCCGGTCGCCGATCTGGCCATATGGGAAACGCAGGCGCAGGACGATCGACAGGGACTCGTCCGCGGTCAGGTCGCCGATGAGGATCTCGGTTCGACCCGTCCGGTCCCGCGTCGGGTACGGCGACAGGGACTCGACCTTGACGCCCTCGAGGGCGGTCACCTCGACCGTGACGTCACGGGCGACGATGTCGAGCGTCTCGCCGACCTCGCTCGTGATGTGGTCGCGGATCGCCGCGGCATCGGCGATGAAGTAGAAGTGGCCGCCGCCGGCCTGGGCCATCGACTGGAGCAGCTCCTCGTCGAAGTCCTCCCCGACTCCGAATGTCGAGGTGGTCACGCCTCGTGCCCGCAGCTCGCCGGCATGCCGAGCGAGCTCGTCGCGGTCGGTGATCCCCTGGTTCGCGAGGCCATCGGTGAGCAGCAGGCAGCGGTTCACCCCCTCCTCGGACAGGGCGAGTGCGATCTGCTCGCAGCCACGCAGCCACCCGCCGCCGAGGTCCGTGCTGCCACGTGCCTCGATCTCGGCCAGACGATCCAGGGCATCTCGACGCGCATCGACGCTGGCCTGCGTGGTTGGGACGACGAGGTCGATCCGCTCGTCGTAGACGACGACGGCGAACCGGTCGTCTGGGTGGAGACGGCCGATCGCCTCGACGACGGCCTGCTTGGCGAGCCGAAGCTTCGCGCCCGACATCGAGCCGGAGCGATCGACGACGAAGGCCAGATTGACCGGAGGGCCGGGTCCGGCCCCGACGCGATGACGGGGCGACGATGTCGGCCAGGACGAAGCGGTTGCTCTGGTGGGTCGGCCGGATGAGCCGGCGGTCGGTGGTAACGGTGAAGGTCATGACGGGTCCTCCTCGAGGAGCTGGCGGGCGATCGCGATCAGGCGTTCGACCCGTTTGTTCTGGAGCCGGCCGAGCGGCCGGCGAATATGCAGTTCGACATCGGGAGCGAGCTCGATCCGGTCCCACTGGGAGCGCTCCAGGGTTGGTTTGACGGGGGCGGCTGGAGTCGGGGCCGGCGCCATTGGGGCCGGTGCCATCAGGGCCGGCGCTGGGCTGAATGGCTCACTGCTCAAGGCCTGCGGCGTGGAGAAGAGCATCGGGGCCGCCAAAGCAGGCGCCCGAGCGGACCGGTCGGCGGGCTCGTCCGCGGGCTGGTCGCCGACGAGGGCGTGGATGTAATCGAGCGCGGACTCGGAGACCCTGCGGGACTCGGGCTCGCCAATCGCGGCAATCACGGATGGATCGTCCAGCCCGCGACAGTCGAGCCCGGATCTCGGCCAGCGGCAGGTGCTGGCGCTGCAGCCGGCTGATCAGGCGCAGGCGGGCCAGGTGGCCCTCGCCGTAGCGGGCCGCGGAGCCAGCTCCCTCGGGTGCAGGCAGCAGGCCCTGGGCGATGTAGTAGCGAACCGTGCGCGGCGTGACCCCGGCCACGTCGGCCAGGTCCCGAAGGCTGTAGACGTTCTCGATCGGCATGCCGTGATAATGACAGTGCAACGTGCGACTGTCAAGACCACACGTTCAGCCTGATCCGAAGCGCTCGAGATCGAGGTCGCCCGGGACGAGTGCGTCAGTGTCGGGTGATCTCCTGGGTTATCTCCCGGTTGGATATCCCGTGGATATCGCGGCAGAGCAGTCCCGTGCGGAACGGGCGCCGCCCCCGGATCGGCCACCCGTGTCAGGCGAGCTGACGCAGGATCGGGTGCATCATTGGGTCAATGGGCACATCGGGGGCACGCCTGCGGGGGTTCGGGATCGTCGCGTCCGTTGCGATCCTCGTCGCGGCGTGCGGTCCGAGCACGACCCAGCCGGGTGGGCCGCTGGGGGCCGGGCAGCCGCCCGCCGGTACCTCGGCCGCCCCCTCGAGTGTCCCTGACGGATCCTCGCCCGGTCCCATCTCCGACCCAGGTTCGACCGGCTTCGCCTCGAGCCCGCCCGCCGCCACGCCGACCCCACGACCGACGGCGAAGCCCAAGCCGGTCGCCACGCCCAGGCCGTCGGCCTGCCGGGGCACGATTCCGACCTCGATCGCCACGCTCGAGGGTCCACTCCACCACCCGATCGGGCCGACCACGACCGGCCATCTCTGGTATGTCGTCGATGGCGACACGATCCGGCTGACGAACGGCGACTACGTCCGCCTGATCGGGATGGACACGCCCGAGACGGTCAAGCCGGGTACGCCGGTCCAGCCGTACGGCCCGCAGGCGAGCGCCGACCTGAAGCGGATGCTGGCCGGACGGACGAGCGTGATCCTCGAGAAGGACGTCTCGAATACCGATTGGTATGGCCGCCTGCTCCGGTTCGTCTGGATCCCGGCGGGCCGGGAGTGGCTCCAGCTCGACTACGAGCTCGTCGTCCGGGGCGATGCCCGGATCGAGACGATCGCGCCCGACGTCCGGTACGCCGCCAACTACGCCTCCGCGGAGCGGCTCGCCCAGGCCCACCACGTCGGCCGCTGGGCGACCTGCTAGACCAGCTCGCCGCGCTGGGGCCGGCGGCACGGGTGAGTGGCGGGCCTCAGTCCGGCGGCCGACTCTCGTTCGGCTGGGACCGTGATCATCGTCGCGAGCATGACCGCGACCTGCTTCTCGCTCGCCCCGGCAATCGCCACCACCTCGCCCGAACAGACGGTGATCGTCCGGCCGGCCCGGACGACCCGGCCCCGGGCAATGAGCCGCTCACCCACCGCCGGGGCGAGGAAGTTGACCTTGTACTCGACGTCAGGGCCTCCGTGCCCGGCGGACCGAGGCTGATGGCGCTGTAGCCGCAGGCGCTATCCACGAGGGCGGTCACGATCCCGGCGTGGACGTAGCCATGCTGCTGGGTCAGGCCTTCGCCGATCGGCGCCTCGATCTCGACCTCACCCGCCGAGACCCGGGTCAACCGGGCGCCGATCGTCGTCATCAGGCCCTGGCGGGCGAAGCTCGCCCGGACTCGTACCTCGAAGTCGGGATCGCGTGGCGTCTCGAGTGGTGGGCATGGCCAGATGATGACAGCGAGGATCAGGCCGTCGGATCCGCCGCCGGACTGCCCGCCGCAATCTGCCGACGGAGCCACAGCCCGAAGGCAAGGGCGGCGACCGCCGGCACGGCGAACATGACCGCGAGCAGCGCCATCAGCCAGCGGATGACGGCGATCGTCGTTCCGAGGCTGTCCTGGATCTCGCCCGAGCCGAGGATTGCGTCGACCTGGCGAAGCTGAACGGCGACGTCGGACAGGCTCGCCCCGAGGGCGACCAGGTTGGCCTGGTTGTCGGCCAGGTTGTCATGGAGCGTCGGCGACCTGGGCCTGGAGCGCCCCGAGCGTGTCGGCCAGCGTGCCGAACCGACCCGCCAGCGAGGCCAGGGGCGTCTGGCCGAGGATGCTCACCCCGGCCGCCGTCGACTCGATCTCATGGAGCGTCGCGACCGTCTCGGACAGCGTGTCGTCGACCTTCTGGAGAGTCGGTCCCGCCTGGCCGATCGTGGCCGCGAAGCTGGCCGAGGTGGAGCTGGCGTGGTCCAGGGCCGTGGCTGTCTTGTCGATCGTCGCCGACACCGTGTCGAGGTTGGTCGAGATCCGGCTGACGGTCGTGTCGAGCTGGCCGGTCAGGACGAAGATCGAACCGAGCATGACCACGCCGAGAACGATCCCGACGACGCCGTAGACCACCAGCCCCGCCGACAGTCGCCGGAGGAGTCGATCCCACTGGGGGCTCATCAATGCCGGATGGTGCGTCGAGCTCTCACGCCTCAATTGTGCTCTTGTGTCGGGCGGTCCCTGGCTTCGGGTTGGGCGGCGATCCAGGACGTCGAGCACGCGGCGGTGGCGGACCTCGAGCTTGACCAGGGCCCGCTTCGAGCGGAGCAGCTCGCTCGCCTCCTCGAAGCTCAGCCCTTCCTCGCGCATCAGATACGCGGCGACGACCGTCGCCGAGCGGCCGCGGCCCTTGGCGCAATGGGCGAGCACCGTCCGGCCGTCGGCAAGCTGGGCCTCGATCCAGTCGACCGCGGCGGTCAGGACGTCCTCGCTCGGAACGCCAATGTCCGGCACGCGGAATCGCCGGTAGGTGATGCCGTGCGTCGTCGTAGAACGCGAGGTCGGCGGTCCGCTCGGCGCGGACGTCCAGGACTGCCGTGATCCCGTCGCGCGAGCAGGGCATCGTAGTCACGCCCGTAGGTCGGTGCGCCTCCGAGCCACAGATCGGGCTCGATCTGTGAGAACCAGGGGTTGCCCGAAGATCCGTTCGTGGCTGAACCGGATCGCCGGATACAGCTTGTCGAACGCCCGGTGGAACAGGTCGAGCCGGCCGGGCTCCTCAGGGGACAACAATGGTCAGGGCCGATCGGAGCGACTTCGATCCTGACCGGCGTCCGCCCGACGTACTCGCCGTCCGTCCAGACCGGCTGATCGGGCTCGGCCTGGAGCGATACGGCCCGCGCCTGGCGGTAGTAGTGCGCCTCGTTCAAGGCGGGGATGTCGAGCAGCCGGGCGGCGGCCGCGGCAACGCTGTCGAGGTTCCGGACGATCCAGGGCGAAGCAATCCAGGAGCCCGTCGTCAACGGCGTACGTGTGGGTGATCTTCAGGCCGGTGCCCATCATCCCCGAGTTCACGACGTAGATCGTCGACGCTTCGAATTCGAAGTGCTCACCGTCGAGGTCGGCGACATAGCGGCTGCGATTGCCGCCGGTCGCCCGGCCGGCGAGCGAGACGGCATAGGCGAAGACGCCGTACTTGTCCTTCAGCTCGCGGCTGGTCTGCTGCTCGGGCTCGACCCCGATGTACAGGCGCTGGATGAACCAGCGGTCCGCGACCGGCGCCTGGGCGACATCGACCAGTCGGCCCACGTCGATCGCCCGCGTATTCGAGCTCGTGCACAGGACCGTCGTCGCCTCGCGGAGCGTCCCCGGGACGCCCATCTCGCGGGCGAAGCCGTTGCCGGTACCGCCCGGAAGGATGCCCATGGGCGTAAGCCGCCCCGTCTCGGCCTGGGCTGTCAGGACCGCGTTCGCGATCTCGTGCTGGGTGCCGTCGCCACCGTAGCCCGCGACCAGGTCGACGCCGCCGCGATCGCGGCCCGGGCCTGGGCGGTTGCATCGCCGTACTTGTGGGTCAGGCTGATGTCCCAATCGACGCCGTGTTCCCGGAACACGTCATTGAGGACATTGAGGATCGGCTCGTCCTTGCCGGATGCCGGGTTGATCACGACGTGGATGCGCCGGTACGGTGCCTTGGTCATCGCCTCCCTCTCAACCGAGTCCGCAGGACCGATCGAGTCCTGATTGAGAGATTGTCGTCCTCGGCGGCCCGGACCGGCCGGCCTAAACAACAACGGCAGCAGCGAGGTTCTCCGGGACGTCCTCGCGTCGACGCTCGTCGACCGGTCGCAGGAGGATTGCCCCGACGCCGAAGAGGGCGACCGCCAGCCAGAGGGCGGCGCGCGGACCTTGGCCACCCCCGACCACGTCCATCAGCGTCCCGCCAACGGCCAGGGCGAGGACCCCGGCCGAGGCGGTGGCCACGTTCGAAAGCCCCATGTACCGGCCCGACGAGGCCTTCGGGATGATGTCGGTCATCAGCGCCCAGTCGACGGCCAGGAACGTCCCGGCCGAGATCCCATAGAGGAGGGCTCCGGCGAAGGCGATCGGCAGGATCGGCGCGGCCGCCACGACCGCCAGGCCGAGCGCGCCGATCGCGCAGCTTGCCCAGATCACCTTCTTGCGCCCGAGCCGGTCGGACATCCGGGCGGCCGGGACGACCGATGACACGGTGCCGAGGGCCACCAGGGCAACGAGTGGGATCTCGACCAGCCCGGTGTCGGTCTGGTCCAGGCCCATCGAGCGGGCGAGGTAGAAGACGGCCAGCTGGGTCAGGACCGAGCCCGCCATGAGGATCGGCCAGGCGCGAGGCCACGAACCAAAGGAAGCTCCGCTCGTGGAGGATGTCGGTGCCCCAGGCCTCGGCCGCGATCATCGGCCACGAGCGCCCGGCCCTGGCCTTGGGCGGCGGCCCGACCCGGACCCGCACGACGACCGACAGCATGGTCGTGACCTCGAGCAGGCCGAGGGCGACCAGGCCGAGGCTGAAGGCACCGGTCGCCACGGCCAGCGAGCCGATGATGAAGCCCGACACGACGCCGAGGACCTGCATCAGCCCGACGAGCGCGCTCGCCGTTCCCACTTGCGGCCCGGGCACGAGATCCGGGACATAGCCCTGGAATGGACCCTGGGCGAAGTTCGAGCTGAATTGGAGCAGGGCGATGAAGGCCCCGATGGCGACAAGCGTGTTGGACGACGCGATCCCGACCAGGAACACGAGATCGAGCAGGGAGCCGATGAAGATGTACGGCTTGCGCCGCCCCCAGCGCGAGACGGTGTAGTCGGAGATCGAGCCGATCGTCGGCTGGACGATCATGGCGATGATCGCCCCGCTGATCGACACGAGGAAGAGGGCTCGTCCCGCCTCGCCCTTGACGACAAGCCCGGTGAACTCGAGGCGCCCGGAGAGGATCGTCGAGAGGCCGGCGAAGATCGACGACAGGCCGAGCCAATAGACCGAGATCCGGACGAGCTCGCGGTTCGGGAGGGGCGCCATGGGACGTCCCGAGCCCTGGTCGATCACCGCCCCTGCCGCCATCGAAGCATCCTGCGCCTGAGACGCAAGGCCGGGCCGACCGTTAGCGTCGACGTCCCTGGATCAGGAGGGTAGCTCGAGCCTGGCGAGTCGGTCGGGGTCGAGCAGGATGTCGATCTCGGTGATGCCCGCCGGCCCGAAGCTCATGCCCGAGGACCGCGAACGGCCGGCCGGCGGCGGTCACGAAGAAGCCCGGCAAGCCATTCACGAGGACTCGGCGCGCACCCGGCGCGAGGTTGCGGAATGACGCCGCCTGCTCGGCCACCTCGCGGGCACCGTGGAACGTCCGGCTGGGACCGAACGGCGATGGGCCGGGGCCGACGTCGGCTCGGGCGATCACGTTCGGATCGAGCACCCGGACGAGGCCGTCGAGATCGCCCTCGCGGGCTGCGGCGAAGAACGCATCGACCAGCTCCCACTGCCGCGCGAGCGGGACCGCCTCGGCCGGCGCCGCCCCGCGGACCCGACGGCGGGCGCGGCTCGCGAGCTGGCGCGTGGCACCGACATTGCGCTGGACGATCGGGGCGATCTCCTCGAATGGCAGCGCCAAGCGTGTCGTGCAGAACGAAGGCCAGCCGCTCGGCCGGGCTGAGCGCCTCGAGGACGATCAGCAAGCGCCAGGCCGACCGAGTCGGCCAGGAGCGCCTCCTGCTCCGGGGTCGAACCGTCCGGATCCGAGATGACCGGGTCGGGCACGACGGTCTCGAGCGAGTCCTCGCGCCGAGCCGTTCGGGTCCGAAGCCGGTCCAGGCAGAGACGGGCCACGATCGTGGTCAGCCAGGCACCGAGGTTGTCGACCTTGCTGGCGTCGGCCCGGCTCGCCCGGAGCCAGGCGTCCTGGACGACGTCGTCGGCCTCTGCCAGCGAGCCGAGCAATCGATAGGCGGTCGCGCGCAGGCGCGGGCGATTCGCTTCGAAGCCCTGGGCCAGGGCGTCGTCGCGGGACCCGGACGAGGTGCTCATCGATCGGTCACGTTGCTCCAGGTTGATCCGTCATTGATTCGACGTACCCGCGGCACACTACGTGACCGATTGACGCCTGACCGAGGATTCCGCTGATGACCCCCGCCCTCCAACCTGCCAACAGCGCCCCGAGCCTGCCGCCCCGCGGTCCGGCGTCCGCGCTCCGCGTTTCGTTCGAAGCACGAACCGGCTCACCAGCCGGTTGCTCCGAGCCGGGCTGCCGATGGGCCCGAACACGGTCCTGACGGTCCGCGGCCGGACGAGCGGTGTGCCGCGCTCGGCGCCCGTCGCGATCATGGAGACCGACGGCCGGCGCTACGTGATCGGGGCCTACGGCAACGTCCAGTGGGTGCGCAACCTGCGGGCCGCCGGCGAGGGCACGATCCGGGTTCACGGCCAGGAGATCTCGGTCGAGGCGCGTGAGCTGGACCAGGCCGAGGCAGTCAAGTTCTTCGGGGTGATCCTGCCGGGCTACGTTGCCCGCTTTCCCTGGTTCGGGCGGGCCTTTGCCCGGTTGCTCTTCGGGCTCGTCGGCAAGGAAGTCCTCGAGGACCCGGAGCGCGCCGCCCAGACCCGGCCCGTATTCGAGCTGACGATCGCCGGGACGGGCGCTCGGACGGAGAGCTGAGGCCGAACCCGCGATCAAAGGTGCGGCGCGACGCCCTCCGCCAGCGCCTGCATCAGCTCCAGCTGGGAATCGTCGTCGAGCAACGGGAAGTGGCTCCGGGCGACGAACTCGACCGGCACCCCGGCCCGCGCCCGGATCGTCGAGCAGGGTCTCGACCAGCTCCTCGGGCGTCCCTGCGTACGTCGCCCGGCCCCGGGTGAGCAGCGCTTCGGGCCCCTCAAAGGCGGGTGGCGTCACGGCCGGCAGCGGCCTGATGGCCGAGGCGCCCATATCCGAGTATTTCCACTGCATCGCCCAGGCGGCCTCGCGGTAGCGGGCCAGCGCTTCGGCCCGGGACGGTCCGGCCATCAGGACCGAGTAGTGGATGAACTGGAAGGTGGCCGGATCGCGCCCGATCCGCTCGCATTCGTCGAGGACCCACTGGACCTCCTCGACGAACCGATCGGACGTCGAGCTGACGAAGATCCCGTCGGCGAGCCGGGCGGCCCGCCGGATCGCCGGCTCGGCTCCGCCACCGATGAGAACCGGGATCCGGGTTGGGGGCGTCGGCCGGACGGCCAGGGTCGGCAGGTCGTAGACCGCTCCCGCATGGGTGAACGGCTGGCCGGTCCAGGCGAGCGGGAGGATCTCGAGAATCTCCTCCATCGCCGCGCCGCGCCGACGCTGGTCGGCGCCGAGCCCGCGGAACTCCACCTCGGACCAGCCGAGGCCCAGGCCGAGGATCAGCCGACCGTGGCTCAGGAGCTGGACCGTGGCCGCATCCTCGGCCAGTCGGACCGGGTGATGGAGCGGGGCGAGGATCACCCCGGTGCCGAGCTTGATCGTCGAGGTCGCCCGGGCGAGGGCCGCCCCGACGACGAGCAACGAGGGCATGTAGCCGTCGTCCACGAAGTGATGCTCAGTCGTCCAGACCGAGCTGAAGCCGAGCCGCTCGGCCTCGACGGCCAGGTGGATCGTCGTCGTCGTAGGCCCGCGTCCAGTCGGTCTCGCCGGGCCGCAACTGGGCACTGAGAAGTCCGAAGCCGAGTCCCATGGCAGAACGATACTGCGAGCCGGTCCGGCCGGCGAAAATCGAAGTCCGACAGGACGTCTAAAGTACGGCGATCAGCTAGACGTTCGAGTCCAGGACCGAGGTTGCCTCGTGGTCGTCCCTGCCGTCGAGATCGCCGGTTTGCGCAAGTCGTACGGATCGCTCGAGGCGGTCCGGGGGATCGATCTCGAGGTCGCCAAGGGCGAGGTGTTCGCCCTGCTCGGACCGAACGGGGCCGGCAAGACGACGACCGTCGAGATCCTCGAGGGCTTCCGGAACCGGGACGCCGGGACCGTCTCCGTGCTCGGCTTCGACCCCGCCGGCGAGAGTCGCGCGGCTCAAGGAACAGATCGGGATCGTCCTCCAATCGACCGGCGTCGACCCGTACCTGACCGTCGCCGAGGCGGTCGACATGTATCGGAGCTACTACCCGACGCCGCGCCAGCGCGACGAGGTCCTCGAGCTCGTCGGCCTGACCGAGAAGCGGTCGAGCTCGGTCACCAAGCTGTCGGGAGGCCAGAAGCGGCGGCTCGACGTCGCGATCGCCCTGGCCGGCGACCCGGAGCTGCTGTTCCTCGACGAGCCGACGACCGGCTTCGATCCGAACGCCCGGCGGCAGGCCTGGGACGTCGTCAAGAACCTCGCCGCCCTCGGCAAGACCGTCTTCCTGACGACCCACTTCATGGAGGAGGCGGAGTACCTGGCCGACCGGGTCGCGATCATCGCCGGCGGGCGGATCGTGGCCGAGGGGCCGCCGGCGACGATCGCCGGCCGCGAGACCGCCCCCACGATCGTCCGCTACCGGCTACCTGACGGGGCGCCGACCTGCCCGAGTCTCTGCGTGCGGCAACGATCGCCTCGACGGCAGCGCGGAGCTCCAGGTGGCCGACCCGACCGTGATCCTCCATGACCTCACCGGCTGGGCCCTCGAACGCAAGGTCCAGCTCGAGGGCCTCGAGGTGATCCGCCCTTCGCTCGAAGACGTCTATCTCCAGATCACCGAGCGGGCCTGGCCGACAGCGGCGTGCCCGCGGGCTCCGCCGCCCAGGAGAGCGCGGCATGAGCGGCTTCGGTCTCGCTCTGCGCCAGGTCGTACTGGACGAACAAGTCGTTCTGGCGCAACCCGGCGTCGGCCTTCTTCACCTTCGTCTTCCCGCTCATGTTCCTGGTCATCTTCTCCTCGATCTTCGGGACCGGCCAGGTCACCGTCGCGCCCGGGGTCGAAGTCAACGAAGCAACGTTCTACGTCCCGGCGATCGCCGTCTTCTCGGTGATCACGGCCTGCTACACGAACCTCGCGATCGGCCTGACCTACACCCGGGACGCGGGCATCCTCAAGCGCACCCGGGGGACTCCCCTGCCGGGCTGGGCCTACCTGTTCGGCCGGATCGTCCACGCCGTCCTGGTCGGGATCCTGCTCGTCGCGATCTGCGTCGGCTTCGGCGTCGTCTTCTACCACGCAAATCCGCCAACGGGAACGCTGCCCGCGTTCCTGCTGACCTGGTCATCGGCTGTGCTGCCTTCTGCGCCCTCGGAATCGCGATCAGCACGCTCATCCCGAACGCCGATGCGGCGCCGGCCGTGGTCAACGCCTCGATCCTGCCGCTCCTGTTCATCTCGGGCGTGTTCATCCCGATCAACAACCTGCCGGCCTGGATGGACGTCATCTCGAACATCTTTCCGATCCGCCACTTTGCCGAGGCCCTGATCGGCTCGTTCTTCGCCGTGAGCGGATCGGGCTTCTACGGGGGTGACCTGCTCGTCGTGATCGCCTGGGGCATCGGCGGGCTGCTCTTCGCCATCCGCTACTTCTCATGGGAGCCGCGGACCTGATCGCGGACGGAATGGCTCGGGATCGCCGAGGGAGGTTCGATCCAGATGAGCGTGCTGCGCTGGGGGATCCTGTCGACCGCCAACATTGCGGTCAGGAAGGTCATCCCCGGGATGCAGGCGTCGCCGCGATCCGAAGTGGTGGCGATCGCGTCGCGTGAAGCCGGGCGGGCGGAGGCCGCCGCTCGGGCGCTCGCGATCCCTCGAGCCCATGGCTCCTACGAAGCGCTCCTGGCCGACCCCGACATCGACGCCGTCTACATCCCGCTGCCAAATCACCTCCACGCCGAGTGGGCGATCGCCGCGGCCCGGGCCGGCAAGCACGTCCTGTGCGAGAAGCCCCTGGCGATGACCGCGGCCGAGGCCCAGCAGATCGTCGACGCCGGCCGGGACGCAGGCATCGTCCTGATGGAAGCGTTCATGTACCGCCAGCACCCATCGTGGGTGGCCGTGCGGGAACTCGTGGCGTCCGGTCGGATCGGTCGGCTGGTGGCCGTCGACTCGTGGTTCTCGTATCACCTCCAGGATCCGACGAACATTCGGAACATCCGGGAGGTCGGGGGCGGAGCCCTCTATGACATCGGCTGCTACTCGGTCAACCTGTCGCGGATGCTCTTCGGTGACGAGCCCCAGGCGGTGGCCGCGACGATCGTCCGCGACCCGGGCAGTGGCGTCGACATCCTGACCAGCGCGATTCTCACCTTCGCCGCGGGCACGGCAACGTTCACCAGTGCCACCCAGGTCGAGCCCGACCAGCGGGTCAGCATCTACGGCACGGCCGGCCGGATCGAGGTCGAGATTCCGTTCAACATCCCGCCCGATCGCCCATCGCGGGTGTTCGTCATCGCCGGTGGCGACCCACCGGTGGCACCGGCCATCGAAGCTCTCGAGTTCGCCCCGGCCGACCCGTACGCCGTCCAGGCCGACCGCTTCGCCGAGGCGGTCCTCGATGGAGCTCCCCTGCCCCTCTCCGGAGAGGATTCGGTGGCGAACATGCGGGTCATCGAGCGCATCTTCGAGGTCGCCCGCGAGGCAGGTTGACCGGCGGGATCCAAGGCAAGCTGTCGATCCGTTCCCGACGGCACTCCGCGGCAAGCGGCGTTTCATCGGCGCCGCGCCGCCGATCGAGATGCCTGCCTAGTGGCCGATCGGCGAGCGCTGACAGGCGGCAGCCAGGCATGGCAGCCCGAGGTCGTTCTCGGTGCTCCGGAGGAGGCTGAAATGATCCAGGTACGTTCCGTCGCGCTCGCCCTGGACAACGTCGGCGGCGACGATCAGGGTGGCCACCCGGCCGCCGTGGTCACCGAGTGACCCGGCATTCGAGCCACCCTCGTCGAAGGTGATGAACAGGACGCCGCCGGCCGCGAAGGCCTCGCTCGAGACGATCTGGGGCACGAACGCTCGCATGAATGCGTCGCCCTGGGAGATCGAACCGTCGTGCATGTCGTTGATCAGATTGGGCACGATCATCTCGAACGCGGCGGCGGACGGATCGAAGTTGCGCAACGGCTGGATGTTCGCGCACTGGGCCGAGACGCCCGATACGCTCCTGAAGCTGATCGCCGGGTTGTGCTTGCGTACGTACGTGCCGGGTGCCCCGGGTCCGTCGTTGCCGCCGCTCGCGGACCCGCCGGTGAAGCAACCGCCCGGGTCATCCTGGGCGTAGACCCGCCAGCTCTGGTTCGCCGCCCGAAGCTGGTCGAAGAGGCTCGGGCCATCGAGGTTGTACGTGCCGTCCGAGGTGACCCCGAGGGTCGACCCAGCCACCAGGGCCACGTAGTTCGGCTCGGACGGATGGCCGATCGCGAAGTAGTTCGTGGCGAGGCCGTAGCGATTCGCGAGCGACGACAGGTACGGCGCCTGGCTGCTGCCGATGATCGTGCCGTACTCCTTGTTCTCCAGGATGACCCACCAGATATGCCGGCCGACAGCCGGGGCTGGCGCAGCTGAAGGCTCGGGCGACGGTGGCGCGCCCGCCGACTGCACCGGTCGTGGGGCTGTGCTCGGCCCCTCCGAGGGGACCACGAGGCCGCTGGCGGCGACCGAAGCTGCGGGCGCGACCAACGCCGTCGATGACGCCGGAGCCGCCTGGCAAGCGACCAGCGCGGTCAACGGGAAGAGCAGGGAGGCCCGGACCAGGCGGCCAACCGCGGCCCGCCAGCTGCGAGGTTTGGCCACGTCGCGATCTCCTGGCGAGGCGAAGTCGGCGAGACCTGAGAGTCTAGCCGCTCGATCGCTTCATGCCTCCCGGCCAGCGCGGCGCGTTCAACGTTCCCGGGGAGGCAGGCCAAATGGCCCGGTCCGTCGGACATAACGGCACTGTCATGCGCTCCCACTGGTCGCCACTGTCAGCCAATCGAATTGGAGGCGGCTGTGGGTTACCGGATCGAGATTGACCATCGGAACTGCATCAACTGCGGGATCTGCATGGATGTCTGCCCGGTCCAGGCGATCGACATGTCTCGCCCAGCGTCGCCCGGGGTCGAGGCAGCGCCCGGCGAAGGGCCGATCCCGTGGCTGATGGAGCATCCCATCCAGGTCGGCGAGTGCGTGGGCTGCTCGATCTGCGTCGACGAGTGCCCGGTCAACGTGATCAGCCTGGAGACGACGTCCGGTTCCACGTCACTGGCGCCGCGTCAGGGTCCGATCACTCGAGCGGCGGAGCCGGCGGCCGGCGGCTGGATCCCCTTGTCGTCGGTGACTCGTGAGTCCCTCAAGCGGACCAGGGTGTCGCCCTTCGACGGCTTCGCGTCGTGGCGGACCGGGAACCGCCGAACGGGCCCGATCCACACGGAGCTCCCGGCCCACGGCTCCGAGGATGCCCCCTGCCAGGCGGCGTGTCCGGCAGGGACCGATGCCGGTCGCTACGTCGGACTGATCGCGGCCGGACGCTACGACGATGCCTACGCCGTCGCGGCCGAGGTGAATCCGTTCCCGGCCGTGTGCGGCTGGATCTGCACGGCCCCGTGCGAGCTGGCTTGCCGTCGAGGAGAGCTCGACGAGCCGATTGCGATTCGTGGCCTGAAGCGCTTTGCCGCCGAGGCTGGGACGCTTCCACCGATCACACCATCGGTGACGAAGCGGTCCGAACGGGTCGCAATCGTGGGCGGCGGCCCGGCCGGCATGTCGGCCGCCTACTACCTCGCCAGACTGGGCTACCCGGTGACCGTCCTGGAAGCGATGCCGGTGCCAGGCGGGATGATGGCGATCGGCATTCCCGCCTACCGACTTCCGCGTGAGTCGCTGCAGGCCGAGATCGCTCAAATCGTCGGCCTCGGGGTTGAGCTCCGCCTGAACGCGGTGATGGGCCGAGACTTCCAGCTCGACGACCTCGAACGCGACTATCAAGCGGTCTTCCTGGCGACGGGGGCGCCGCGGAGCCGCCGGCTGGGCGTCCAGGGCGACAACCTCCAGGGCGTGATCCCTGCGACCCGGTTCCTCAAGGACGTCAACCTCGGACCGGTGCCCCGCCTCACGGGCGATGTCGCCGTGGTCGGCGGGGGCAGCACGGCGATGGATGCGGCCCGATCGGCCTGGCGCTGTGGCGCTGCTTCGGTTCGGGTCCTCTATCGACGCGGAGAGGCCGAGATGCCGGCCCAGGCCGAGGAGGTCCTGGCGGCCCGCAACGAGGGAATCCAGGTCCTGACCGGGGTCGCGGTGTCCGAGGTGATCGGTCGCGACGGGTCGGTCATCGGGCTGCGCTTGATCGGGCAGGCTCCGAGCGGCGAGGTCGAAGACCGCCGCGAGGTTTGGGCGCCGGTTCCGGGCAGCGCGACTGAGCTGGCGGTCGAGACGGTCCTGGTGGCCATCGGGGAGGAGCCTGATCCGTCGATCCTGCCGGCCGGCGCCGGGATCGAGATCGGTGCGTCGGCCGCGATCGTGACGAATGCCCGGACCCTGGCCACGGGCCATCCCGGGGTGTTCGCCGGAGGCGACGTTGCTTCCGGACCGAAGACGATCATCGATGCGGTGGCGGCGGGCCGTCGCGCAGCCGGCGCAATTCACGAGTACCTCGGTGGCAGCCCGAACGGCGAGGCCGAGATCATGGCAACCGTCCGCTATCGGACGGACCCGCAGTCCGTGATCCAGCTCGACCTGGCCCCCCGAGCTCGCGCCTCCCAGCCTCACCCCGTCGACGAGAGCCGGTCGTTCGAGGCGACCCAGGCGGGATTCCAGGAAGCCGCGGCCGTCCGCGAGGCGAGCCGCTGCTTCCGGTGCGACGCCTTGGCCGCCTGTCAGACAGTCGAGGTCCTTGCCGGTCGCGGACCGGCCGACCGATCCCACCAGAAATTGGCGACGAGCCAGGAAGGAGCGCGATGACCCCCGATCAGGTGTCAGGCCTGTTCGATGCCGGCGAGTCGTTCATCGAGGGCACGATCGCGGCGGCCCTGGTCGCCCTGTGGCTGCTGGTCGTGGCCCTCTACCTTGCCCGGCCGTACATGGCCGCCAATGTCGGAAAATTCTCGCTCCGCCTGGGCGCAGACCTGTGGTGGATCATCTACGTCGCGCTTCGCGACATCCTGCTGATCCAGGTCTTCCTGGCCAGCTTCATCTTCTTTTATCCCGATGTCGTTGGCGCCCAGAACCTGCCAATCACCGGCGGGCTGGCAGCCGTGTGCGCCTTCTCCGTCCTGCTGATCAAGCTCGTGACCAGGGGCGACGCGGACCTGCGCTGGTATCGGATCCAGGTCTTGCTCCTTGGCCTGGGCGCCACGCTCTACATCGTGCCCTACCTCCTGGGCGTCCAGGTCACCCAGATCGGGACCGATGCGGCGAACCAGCTCGCGGGGTTCCTCGTCAGCTCGCAGAATCCCGCGCTCGCCTTGCCGCTGTGCTACCTGTCGGGGGCCCTCGTCGGGATCCTCGCTCTCGTCGCCGTCATCTATAACCTGCGCCAGGGCGGCGCACCGACAGTCGGGGAGGAGTCCTGATGCCAAGCCCATCGCCGCTCAACGCGGACGATCTCGCAACCGCGCTCACCTCCGGCGGGGCTGGCTGGCTGGTCCTGTCGTTGGCCGCCATCCTGCCGATGCTGTGGGCCTTCGCGATGATCATGCACTTCGCCCGCCCATACATCCTGCGCTTCCTCGGAACGCTGACGCTCCGCTTCGGCGGGGATGTCTGGTGGCTGTCCTACGTGCTCATGCGGGATGCGCTGCTGACGATCACCCTCGCCCTGAGCGTCGTGTTCCTGATGCCGAACCTGTACATCGGACTGGGCCTGCCGCTGACGGCTCCCCTGGCCGCTGTGGTCCTGCTTTGGGCGATGGTCGTCAAGCTGATCGGCGACGCCGACGATGACCGGCGGACGTTCCAGATCGTGAGCGTCTTACTGGTGGTCTCTTCGGTCCTGTACATCGTGCCCCAGATCTACGGGCTCGAGTCGGCCGACCAGGTCGACGCCCTCAAGGGAATCGGGTTGGACTGGGTCCCCGGGGCGCTGAGCGCGGTGGGCAGCGACGGCACCGTCAATGTGCTGGCCTGGCCGATCCTCATCACGAGCCTCGTCCTCTTCGGGCTCACCGGCGCCGCACTGTTCGTCCAATTCGTCGTGCGCCTGGGTCGTGAGCCTGGCGCTGGTCGACAGTCCGCTCACCCCCGCTGACCATCGCACGACGATCGAAGGCAAGAACGGCCGGCTCAGGGCAGGCCGTTACTTGAAGGACATCGTCCCGGTGTCGCTCAAGGTGATCGTCAGCGCGTCATTGGCGATGGCGTAGCTCGCCGCCTTCTCGAGGCCGGCCAGGAAGATCGAGTCGAGCGATCCAGACGGACAGGCCGCGAGGGTCGTCACTCCGAAGGAGATCGTCAGCGAGCTCCCTGTTTGTTTGTACGTCCCATTCACGTTGTTGCAGTCCGCCTTGACGTTGATCGAGCCGTCGGTGTTGAAGGTCGCGGTGTAGCTCCCGGGATCCGGGACGACGCCGGGCATCGGCAGGGCTGGATCGGCACTGGCCTGCCATTGCCAGGCCTTGCCGGTCAGGCCGCTGCCACTCGAGGAGCTGCAGGCCGAGATCGCCATGACCGAGATCAACAGGAAGGCAGCGATCCGCTTCATGCGATTTCCCTCACACGTGGGCCGACCAGGGCATCGGTCGGCGGCCGCCTCATGATAGGGCGGGCTGGACGTCCACGAGCACGACGCATTCCCACGGGGCCGGCGGCGCGTTACCGTCGGCGGGTACGGCACACGCCGCGAGCCGCCGCAAAGAAGGAGGTCTCCAATGCTTGCCTCAGCTCCGACCCACACGACCCTGCCCGCTGCCGATCTCGAGCGCGCTCGTCGCTTCTACGAAGGAACCCTGGGCCTGACCCCGGCCGATGTTCAACCTGGCGGGGTTTTCTACGAGACCGGTGGGGGCTCCCGTTTCCTGGTCTTCCCGACAACGAGCCAGGCGTCCGGCACCCACACTCAGATCGGTTTCCAGGTGGACGACATCGTCGCCGAGGTCGCCGAGCTGCGCTCCCGCGGCGTCACGTTCGAGGCCTACGACATGCCCGCCTTCGACCGCGAAACGATGATTGCCACGTTGCCGGCCGTTCGATCCGCCTGGTTCAAGGACAGCGAAGGGAACCTGCTCGGGATCGTCGAGCTCCGCGACTGAAGTCGGGCCGGCTCCGACCCGCGTGGGAGCAGGCAGGGCGGGGCGGCTCGCCGGATCGCTCTCGAGAGCCGCGGGGAGCTCCTTGCTGAGTTGCTGCCCGGGTGCTCCTAGCTCCGGACGTCCTGGAGCACCGAGATGATGTTGCCGGCAGGGTCAGTGAACCAGGCGATCATCGGCCCGCGTGGGTCACGAACGATGCCCAGGTCATCGGCATCGAGCCCGGGGTAGCGCTGCATCACCACCCCGGCGGCGACCAGCTCTGACACGGCCGCGTCGATGTCATCGACCTGGAAATTCAGGATCGTGTAGGTCGCCGGCACAAAGTCCGGCTTGGGATAGACGAACACGCTCACGCCGCCGGGGAGATGTAGCTCGAGCCCGCGGTCTGGATCCTCGCCGACCTCGAGCCCGAGCGTCTGGCCGTAGAAGGCCTTCGCCTGGGCGATGTCCTTGACCGCGAACCCGGAAAACGCTCGACTGTCCTTGAACATTTCGTACTCCTCCTTGCCTTCTCGTTTCCTGACGGACCGACGCGCGACGCTCAGCCGGCCAAGCGAGGCACCCGCGGGAGAGCCTCAGGATCGGAGCGGGTCGTCCGCCCGCCAGATATAGGTCGGATCGAGATCGTGGCTGCCGAGGGCGATCGCCAGCTCGCCGCCGTGGTACGCCTCATGGGTCAGGAGGCGCTGGAGGATCGACGTCCGGGAGTGAATCTGGCGGACCTCTCCGAACGAGCGCTCGACCTGGTCGCTCATCATCTCGGGCGTCCAACGGTCGAGGGCCGCGTCGATGATCGCGAACGTCGATTCCAGCGCACCGACGACCTCGTCTGCGCTGCGCGGATGGTCGGGATCGTCCTCCCAGCCATCGCTCTCCGGGTCGGCCCACGGCGTCGCCTGCGCTCCAGGCTCGCCCAGCACGCGGCACAGCCAGTAGACCCGCGTGCCGGCCACGTGGCTGGCGATCGCCCAGACGGGCCAATGCTCCGGCGCGGCCCGCAGCGCGAGCTGCTCGGCCGTGAGGTCCCGGATCGACTCCACGACACGGCGTTCGTACTGCGGCCAGCGGTCATAGAACAGGCGGATCGTCATCGCTCGATCAGGCTCATTGACGTCTCCATGCTGGCTCGAGTTCGGGCGATCCGGCAGACCCCCAGGGACGAACCTGCGATCTCGGCCTGGTCGGCGCGGAACGGAACGTTCGACCGGACAATCTTGCGTGCCCGGTCGAACGCCGGAGGGGGATCCGCCGAGCCTTCCCACGACCCGACCCGCACTCGGCGCCGGAGATCCAATCGACGGCACCAAGCGTTCCACGTCACGACCGGTCCTTTGCGTGAAACCTGTCATGCCTCCTCGGCGAGGATACCCTCGGGTTCAAGCCCTCCACACGACACGTGGCCAGGGTCTTCGGCGATGCGATTGTGGTGCGGTGAGGCAACACGGAGCCGCGTGATCGCTCATGGGTATGACCGTCGACGGGCCGCGGTGGTAGAACTCTCGACGTAGGCCCCTATGGGATCCGGCAGCCGAGCCGCGGCCGGACGGAGGCCAGCCGTCTGCTCTCGGAGGAGTAGACCCGTGCGTCAGGAGAGGACGCAGCCGATCGCGCCATTCGGTGCGGAAAGGACGATCGCATGATCCAGGGGAGCCCACAACGTCGGACCCGGGCTGGGAGGATCTGGTCGGGAGCCGCTGCCTTGACGGCAGCCGGCGCGCTGGTCCTCGGCATGGCCGGGACAACGGCAGCGGCCAGTCCTGCGGCGCCTTCGGGCGGCCGCACATTGACCTTGACTCGAGGAGCGACCACCCACATCACGTCCAAGCTTGCGCCGGCATCCCAAATCAGTCCGAATGACTCCGGGTCGAGGGAGATCTCACCCAACGACGACGTGGCGGAGCGCACTCCCAAGGTCGACGCCCCCCAGGTGAATCCGCCGACCACTCCCCCTGCTGTGTCGGGCAAGAAGATCACCTATGGCAACCCCAATGCGACCGGCTTCAACGGCCTGTCTCACGTGGATTCCCGGACCGCCTCGGACGGCAACCAGTTCAGCCTCGAGCCGCCGGACCAGGGCCTGTGCGTCGGCAACGGCTTCGAGATCGAAACGATCAACGACGTCCTGGCCGTGTACAACGGCAGCGGCAAGATCGTGGCCGGACCGACGGCGCTCAATGCCTTCCTCGGCTATGCCCCGGCGATTGATCGGACGACCGGCGTCTTCGGCCAGTTCGTCACCGATCCGCGCTGCTACTACGACGCGGACACCCAGCGCTGGTATCACACGACCCTGACCCTCGAGCAGGATCCGGTGAGTGGTGCTCTGACGGGCGCTACCCACGTCGACATCGCCGTCAGCCAAACGAGCGATCCGACCGGCGCCTGGACGATCTTCCATCTCGACACGACGAATGGCGATGGGACCCTGAAGGACCATCCCGGATGTCCCTGCCTGGGAGACCAGCCGCTCCTCGGCTTCGACGCGACAGGCATGTACATCACGACCAACGAATTCTCGGTCAATGGGCCGGAGTTCAACGGCGCCCAGGTTTACGCGACCTCCAAGTGGGAGCTCGCGGCTGCCGCGGACAACGTCGGCCAGCCCGGCGTGGTCGTCTCGTTTGATGGATTGCCGCTCGCCGAAGGCCAGGCCTATTCGGTCCAGCCGGCCGACTCGGTCGGTAAGTACGCGACCGGCAACAACGGCACCGAGTACTTCCTGAGCGCCCTCCAGTTCGGTCCGGCCCCGCTCGACAACCGGATCGCGATCTGGTCGCTGACCGGCACGAAGAGCCTCAATGGGCTCCACCCAAAGGTCAAGCTCCAGAGCCATGTGATGAAGAGCGAGGTTTATGGCGCGCCGAATCCGGCCGTCCAGCGCAATGGCCTCCTCCAGCTGAACACCACGCTCACCCTGCTGAACAGCAACGACGACCGGATGAACCAGGTCGTCTACTCGAACGGCCTCCTGTGGAGCGGCGTGAACACGATCGTCACGACGAAGGACGGCTCGACCCGAGTGGGCCTGGCCTTCTTCGCCGTCCGACCTGACTGGAACGGCAGCACTCTCAGCGGCCACGTCCAGCATCAGGGCTACGTCGCCGTTAATGGGCAGAACCTGCTCTTCCCGGCGATCGGCGTCGACAAGTGGGGCAACGCGGTGATGACGTTCACCCTCGTTGGGCCCAAGTACTACCCGAGCGCCGCCTACATCCGGCTGAAGGACAACTGGACCTCCGACACGATCCACGTGATCGGTGATGGCGTGGGCCCCGCCGACGGGTTCACCGGTGACCCGGACTTCGGCGGGGCCGATCACGTCGAACGCTGGGGCGACTACAGCGCCGCCGTGGTCGATGCCAGCGGACACATCTGGGTCGCAACCGAGTACATCCCGAGTGGTCCGCGCACCTCGCTGGCCAACTGGGGCACCTTCGTGGCCAAGGTCAACCCATAGCGGGAACCTGAGCGCTCACGTCACGAGGCCGGGCTCCCGAGCGGGGTCCGGCCTCACCGATTTCGACGGAACTGGACGCTCCGGATATCGTCTAGGAGTGATGGACGTCCATCCGTCGCTGCGTCGATCGGCTCTCGCTCTCGCGCTGGGTAGCGTCCTCGTTGTGACCGGCTGTGTCAGCGGCGGCCCGCTCCAGAGCCTGGTTGGAAGTGCTGAGACGACACCGTCGAGCACGCCATCAGCGACCCAGACCATCCCGGCCGCATCGGCAGCTCCGACTCCCGGCTCGGCACAAGGCTCGGCGGCGACTCCCCGGCCGGAACGTTCCTCGGCGGCCGATGGATCCGTGACCGGTCACGTCATGGCCGCTCCGACCTGCCCGGTGCAGACGGTCCCGCCCGCCCCGGGTTGCGCACTTCGGCCTGTGGCGGGGGCCATCGTGATTGCGACCGACGCGAACGGCCGCGAGATAGGTCGGGCTGCCGTAAACGGCGATGGGTTCTACTCGATGAACCTCAGCCCGGGGACGTTCTCTCTGGTGCCCAAGGTCATTGGCGATCCGATGAAGCGGGCGCCGGCCAGCAAGTCGGTGACCGTCAGGTCCTCGGGCAGCGTGGTCGTTGACTTCGTCGTGGATACCGGGATCCGCTGAGGCGCGGCCGATCCTGACGGTTCACTGCTGCCGACGGCCGGTCAGTGGACGAGCTGAGCCGAGACGACCTCGAAGTCGCTCCCGGCCCCGGGCTTTGGGACGCGGTCAGGTCCGGACCGCCGTGATGGGTGATTGACCCTCGCGACGCAGGTCGCGATCTCCGCCCGACGGCGCATGTCGAGCTTCCCGAGGACGTGCTCAACGTGGGATGACACGGTCGACGTCCTCCGCGCTCGTTCCGTCGTCAGCCAGATCCCCGCTTCCATCGATCATGCCGAGAGCCGGAGCAGGCCGCCCCAGGCTCGCGCCTAGCGCCGACGTTTGCCGACCTGATCACGGGGTTCCGGCCTGGGGCGTCGTCGTCGCGGTATGGTTCCGGGATGAGCCAGGTTTCGGGACTTCGATCGAGGCGAACCATCAGGGCGATCGCGGTCGCCCTCGGCGCGACCGTCGTGGCAGCCGCCTGCGTCTCCCCCGGTCCGGTCGGGAGCCGATCGTCAGCTCCGGCTCCAACCACCGGCCACGCAATCGCCTCGCCGAATCCGGCCGGTCCGGGACCGGCCGTGGCCGCCGACTGGCCCGTCTACCACGGTGATCCAGCGCGGACCGGCCTGGCGAGCTCGTTTCCAGCCCTCGGATCCGGCCTGACCCAGGCCTGGAGCGCCACCCTGGATGGAGCCGTTTACGGCGAGCCCCTCGGGGTGGCGGGCCAGGTCGTCGTGGCCACCGAGAACGACACCGTCTACAGCCTCGACCCGACGACCGGCTCGGTCACCTGGCACCAGCACCTCGGGACGCCCGTGCCCCTCTCGACCCTGCCATGCGGGAACATTGATCCGCTCGGGATCACGAGCACACCGGTCTACGATCCGTCGAGCAGCACGATCTTCGTCGTGGCCGAGATCACCGGCCCGGCCCACAAGCTCTTCGCCCTCGATGCCACGACCGGGGCCGTGCGCTGGTCGCGCAGCGTCGACCTGGCCGGCCACGATCCATCCACCCACCAGCAGCGGGCGGCCCTGGCCCTCGGCAACGGCTACGTGTACATCGGCTTCGGTGGCCTGGCCGGTGACTGCGGCCAGTACCAGGGCGAGGTCGTCGGCGTGCCGACGACCGGTTCCGGGCCGACCATCTCGTACCAGGTCCCCGTTGCCCGGGAAGGCGCCGTGTGGGCTACCGGCGGACCGGTGATCGACGCCTCCGGCAACCTTTACGTGTCGGTCGGCAATGGCAGCTCCACGACCACCTACGACGGCAGCGACAGCGTCGTGGAGCTGTCACCGACCCTCGCCCTGCTGTCGCGCTTCGCGCCGTCCGGCTGGGCCCACGACAACGCAACCGACGCCGACCTCGGCTCTCTCAGCCCGGTCCTCGTGCCGGGCGGCTGGGTGTTCATCGCCGGCAAGAGCGGGACGGGCTATGTCCTCAAGCAGGGCGCCCTCGGCGGGATCGGCGGCGAGATCCACTCCGCCACCGTCTGCAGGGGCTTCGGCGGGGCGGCCATCGAGGGATCGACGATCTACCTGCCCTGCTCGAGCGGTCTCCGAATGATCCAGATCGGTGCCGGCGGGACGATCACTCCCGGTTGGCAGGTTAGCTCGACGACGGCGACCGGGCCCCCGGTTGTCGGTGGCGGCGCCGTCTGGAGCGTGTCGATCTCCACGGGCAAGCTGTTCGCCCTGTCGGAAGCCGACGGCAGCGTCCTGGCCAGCATCAGTGTTGGGTCGGTCCCCCACTTCGACGCCCCGACCCTGTGGGACGGGCTCGTCCTGGTCGGAACACTCTCGGGCGTTGTCGCCGTCAAGGCGACCGTACCGAGCGCCTCGGCCACCTACCACAGCCTCGGCTCGACCCGGATCCTCGACACCCGCTTCGGGACCGGCCTGACGGGCTCGTTCGCCAACCGGGTGGCCCGGGAGTTCGCGGTTGCCGGCCAGGGCGGCGTCGACCCGGGCGCGATCGCGGTCACCGGCAACCTGACCGTGACCGGCCAGACCCGGGCCGGCTACGTCAGCCTGACCACGACACCCCAGAGCGCTCCGGCCACCTCGACGATCAATGTCCCGCTGGGTGACACCCGGGCCAACGGGGTGACCCTCGGGCTGGCCGCCAACGGCGGGCTGTGGGCGACCTACGTCGCCTCGGCCGGGGCCAGGGCGAACCTCGTCTTCGACGTGACCGGCTTCTTCACACCCGATGGAACCGGCGCCACCTATCACGTCGTGGCTCCGGCCCGAATCCTGGACACCCGCTCGACGACCCGGCTCACCAGCAAGGTGCCCTTCGAGTTCCCGGTGACGGGTCACGCCGGGGTCCCTTCCGGAGCCGTCGCCGTGACCGGCAACCTGACCGTGACCGGCCAGACGCGAGCCGGCTACGTCAGCCTGACGAGCACCGCCCAGGTCACCCCGGCCACTTCGACGATCAATGTCCCGCTGGGCGATACCCGGGCCAACGGGGTGACCGCGCAGCTCACCGGAGACGGTCAGCTCTGGGCGACGTACGTCGGTGGCTCGGGTACGACCAACCTGGCCTTCGACGTGACCGGCTACTTCACGCCCGACTCAAGCGGCGCCACCTACCACAGCCTCGGCTCGACCCGGATCCTCGACACCCGCTTCGGGACCGGCCTGACGGGCTCGTTCGCCAACCGGGTGGCCCGGGAGTTCGCGGTTGCCGGCCAGGGCGGCGTCGACCCGGGCGCGATCGCGGTCACCGGCAACCTGACCGTGACCGGCCAGACCCGGGCCGGCTACGTCAGCCTGACCACGACACCCCAGAGCGCTCCGGCCACCTCGACGATCAATGTCCCGCTGGGTGACACCCGGGCCAACGGGGTGACCCTCGGGCTGGCCGCCAACGGCGGGCTGTGGGCGACCTACGTCGCCTCGGCCGGGGCCAGGGCGAACCTCGTCTTCGACGTGACCGGCTTCTTCGGGCCGTAGCGGACCCAGCTCTTCGGGCTCGACAACAGTCACTCCCGCAGCCAGAGCGAGACACTGCTCGGCTCCACCGTCTGGCCCACCGTGGCCAGGATCTCGGCCCGCAGCTGCTCGAGATCGACTTGGTCGCGAAGTCGAGTGGCGAAGGCGGCGATCGTCTGATCGGCGTCGAAGCGGGCCCGGTTGAAGCGCCGGTCGACGACCTGCTGGACCGACCGGCGGATCGGCTGGAACAGCGCAGCGACGAGCAGGGTCGAGCCGGCCACGGCGAGCACGTTTGAACCGGTGACTGGGGCGAGGAGCGCCTGCGACACGAGGATGATCGCCACGAAACAGGCCCCCAGGATCACGGTCACGACCGCCCAGCTGATCGTCCGACTCACCAGCCGGTCGATCTCGTAGAGGCGGTAGCGCAGGACCGCGATCCCGATCGTGACCGGGAGCAGGGCCAGGCCGGCGATCGCCCCGACCCAGATCAGCTCCGAGATGCTCGCCAGGGGCTCCGGCGAACCGCCGGTCACGATCCCGAGCATGAGCAGGGGCACGACGACCAGGCCGACATAGGCGAACCACTTGAGCTGGGCCCGCTCGACGCCCTGGGCGCGCCGGTAGCGCACGACCAGCGAGCCGATCACGCACACGAAGGCCACCACGCCGAAGAGATTGCCGACCGTGGCCAGGAGTGCGATGAATTGGCCGCCCAGGCCGCCCACAGCGAGCGGGTTCGAGACGCCGGCCGGATAGTCATCGACGGCGAACGGTCCAAAGAGGCCGGAGATCACGAGAGCTGTGGTTGCGATCAGCCCGACCAGGAACACGACCCGCCAGCGCGGCGAGGGCAGGCGGCCGGTTGGAAAGAAGAGCGGGACAAATCCTCCGAGGAACCCGACGAAGAGGGCCGAGGTCGCACTCGACAGGACGGCGAACCAGACCGCGCCGGGTACGCTGCCCGGGTGCTCGTTGAGGCCGTAGTCGGCCACGGCCTGGGCGACCGTCGAGACCGCCAGCGACAGACCCCCCACGAGAAGGAGCCAACCCACGATGTGGCGGGGCAGTCGGATCGTGAGAATCGCACCCACTCCAGTCGTCGAGACGACCAGGACCGTGGCTAACGCGACATACGCGGCGTTGACGAACCCCTTGGGCAATGCCTCGGCGAAGGCGAGCAGCATCACAGCGCCAGCACCAATCAGCACCGCGCCCAGAGTCAGAACACTCGCCCGCGGCCGGGCGCCGGCGATTGTGGCGGCGCTGGTCACTCGCGGAGCCACAACGAGACAGTGCTGGGCTCTACGGTCTGGCTGACCGTGGCCAGGATCTCCGTCCGCACCTGGTCGAGGTCGACCCCGTCGCGGAGTCGAGCGGCAAAGGCGACGACCGTCCGTTCCGCGTCGTAGCGGGCCCGGTTGAAGCGCCGGTCGACGACCCGCTGGACGCGCCGCCGGACCGGCTGGAAGAGGGCGAAGACGACCAACGTCGAGCCGGCCACCGCAAGCTCGCTCGATCCGGTGACTGGGGCGATCAGGACCTGGGCGACGAGGACGACCAGCACGAAGCTCGATCCAAGGATCATGGTGATCACGGCCCAGCTGATCGTCCGGCTGACCAGCCGGTCGATCTCGTACAAGCGGTAGCGCAGGATCGCGATCCCGATCGTGACCGGCAGGAGGATGAGGGCGACGAGGCCGATGATCCAGGCCACATTGGCGATCGTGGTCAGCGGCCCGGTTGAGAAAGTGTCGGTCGCGACCGCAATCGCGAGCATTGGCACGAATACCAGGCCGAGATAGGCAAACCACTTGATCTGGGCCCGTTCGACCCCCTGCGCGCGGCGGTATCGGACCACGACCGAGATGACGATGCAGGCGAGGGCAACCACCCCGATGACATTCGAAATCGTGCCCAGGATTGCGACGAACTGACCGCCAAGACCCTCGAGGGCGAGCGGATTCGTCACGCTATCCGGGTACGTATCGGGTGGTAGCGGGGCGAAGATGCTCGCGATGGCGGGCATGAACGTGGCGATGATCGCGAACGGGACGAGGATCCGCCACCGAGGCGAGGGCAGCCGCCCGGTCGGGAAGTAGAGCGGGACGAATCCGGCCAGGAGGCCGATGAGAGATTCCTCCGGCCGCACTCGCCAGGACGGCGAACCAGATCGCGCCAGGGACGCTGTTGGGCTGCCGGTTGAGCCCATAGTCGGCGATCGCCGCGGCGAAGGCGGTGATTGCGAGCGAGTAGCCACCCGCCAGCAACAGCCAGCCGATGATGTGGCGAGGCAGCCGATGGATCAGGAGCGCCCCGACGCTGACGCTCGGGATGACCAGGGCCATATCCACGAAGGCGCCGGTCGCAGCCCCCAGCCCACCGGGCAACGCCTCGAGGAACCCGATCAGCACGAATACCACCGCGCTGATCCAGCCGACCGACAGGGCGATGATCCGGCGCGTCGTGCCCGGCGCGAGCTCCGAGGTGTCCGACAACGCGGTCACGAGCGGATTCCGAACTCGCGCCGGAGGGCAGATCGCGCCGCCCACACACCGCACATGCCGTGGACTCCGCCGCCGGGCGGGGTCGAGGAAGAGCACAGGTAGATGCCGCGAGTCGGGGTCGAGTAGGGATCGAGCCTGGCGACCGGGCGGGTGAAGAGCTGGCGGACGTCCTCGATCCCGGCGTTGATGTCGCCCCCGACGTAGTTCGGGTTGTCCGCCTCGAGGTCGGCCGGGAGGCGGACCGAGCGGGCCAGGATCCGGTCGCGGAAGCCGGGGGCGAAGCGCTCGACCTGGGCCTCGATCCGATCCGATCATGTCGAGCGTGGAGCCGTTGGGGACGTGGCAGTAGGCCCAGCCGGTGTGCTTGCCCGTCGGCGCGCGGCTGGGGTCGAAGCGGCTCGGCCTGGACGACGAGCACGAACGGCCGTTCGGGTGGCCACCGCGGGCGACCTCGGCCTCGGCCGCGGCGACCTCGGCCAGCGTTCCGCCGAGGTGAACCGTGCCGGCCCGATCGGCGCCTTCGGCCCGCCAGGGGATCGGCCCGTCGAGGGCCCAGTCGACCTTGACCACGCCCGGGCCGTAGCGGAAGCCGGCCAAGCCGGCGGCGATAGCCGCCCTGCAACGCTGGCCCAGCGATCGACACGAGCGCGCGCGGCGTCGTGTCGAAGAGGATCGCCCGGGCGGTCGGCAGCTCGGCGAGGTTCGTGACCGGATGTCCGGTGACGATCTCCCCACCGAGCGACCGGAGCTCCGCCGCGAGGGCGTCGGCCAGCCGCTGGGTCCCGCCGCGGACGACCGGCCAGCCGAAGGCGTGGGCGGTCATCGCCAGGACCAGGCCAAACGAGGCGGTCGCGAGCTGATCGAGGGCCACCATCGAATGCGAGCACAGGCCACCGAACAGCGCCTGTGCCGGTTCGTCCCGGAAGTGCCGCCGGGCGATACGCGCCAGCCGGCCAGAGGCCGGCCAGGCCGAAGCGCGCCACCGCCACGGGATGGCGGGGGATGCGCAGGCTCGGGCCGAGGATGAACGGCAGGGTCTGGTCGGCGTCCCGGACGAGCGGGCCGATGCAGTCGCTGATAGGCGCCGCCGTCGACGCCCAGGCCGGCCGCCGTGGCCTGCGACCGACCGCTCCAGGAGCGGCACCCGGCCGTCATCGAGCGGGTGGGCCAACGGGGATCGGCGGGTGGACGAGCTCGACCCCGTACTGCGCGAGATCGAGCCCGGCGGAAGAACGGTGATGCCACCGACGTCCCCTGGACGGTCGAGCAGACGTCGTGGATGAAGCCGGGCAGCGTCAGCTCGGCGCTGCGCATGCCCCCACCGACGGTCTCGGCGCCCTCGTAGACGACGACCGAACGCCCGGCCCGGGCCAGGGTGATCGCGGCCGCGAGGCCGTTTGGCCCGGATCCAACGACGACCGCGTCGGGCGCGGCATCAGCGCGGGCTCATCGATCGACGAGGGATTCCCGCTGCGGTGGAACCAGGCCCCCGGATGGGTCAGCCGGTAGAGCGTCGTGCGGATCGCGGCGTTCTGGCGGATGTTGCTGGCGTAGCGCCACTGGCGCCGGCGATCGACGCAAACCCGCTGCAGGTCGACCGTCGCGTCCTGGTCTCCGAACCTGGCGGCGAGCGCCTGGAGCGTGGCCGACCCAGAACCGATCCTCCATGCGGTGGCCGACGATCGGCATCGACAGCTCGTAGAGCGGATCGCTGGCCCGCATCAGGGCCTGGACCTGGATGACCGGCGCCGGATCGTCGCGATACGACGAGAACGTGATCCAGGCCGCGAACTGGTGGCCCTCCGGGGTCATGAAGGCGAATGACTCGTCGTCGGCGTAGATGACCAGCACGCCGGTCGAGAGGGTCATCTTGCCCGGCATCGCCAGGTTCAGCAGCGGCGACCTCGCCCGGTTCGAGGCTCGGTCAACGGCCCGTAGAAGCGGTTGCCCTTGGGCCAGAACTCGCCGAAGTGATCCTTCCAGGTCCGGATGATCGCCTCGGGGGTCAGCTCGGCATCGTGAAGCGCGACGCGATACGTCTTCTGCCAGAGCTGGCCGAAGCCCTGGACCGGGCCGGCCAGGCGCCGCCCGGCGACATTGAGGTTGAGGGCGGCCGTCGGGACCTTGCCGACCTCGAGCCGGGAGACCGGTGCGGCCCAGTTCGAGCCCTTCGTCGCGTCGGTCGGGGGTCGGGTCGGCCAGGTCCTTGCCCGGCTGGTCAGTTTCCGTCGTCATGGCTGGCACCTTTCGCGGGTCGCTCAGGCACTGGCGGCGGCCAGGGCGGCCGCCTCCGTGTCGTGGATGCCGATCGCCTCGTCGAGGCGGGTCAGCTCGAAGATCTGGCGGTAGTGCTCGGTCAGCCCAAAGGCGAGGAGCCGCTGGCCCTGGCGCTGGACGCGGACGAGGAGCGTCACGAGCAGGCCGATGCCACCGCTGTTCATGTAGTCGAGGCCGCTGAAGTCGAGCACGATCGAGCGGGTCGCCCCGTCGCTCGCCCGGCTGTAGGCCTCCATCAGCGGGCCCTCGGTGGCCGAGGTGATGTCGCCCTGGATCGCGATCGTGCTGGCCGTCGGCGAGAGTCGACGGACCTCGATCGTGGTCGTGCCGCTGGTCATGACCTGCCTCCCGTCGTGCCGCTGCTGGCCGGAGCCGTCGCGCTCGCGGCGTCGTCGAAGATCCGCATGTAGTCGGAGAGCCGGGTCAGCTCGAAGATCTCGGCGTAATGCGGGCTCAGCCCGCAGGCCCGGATCTCGCGGTGGTCCCGCCGGCCGTCGGCCAGGAGGCGGACGATCAGGGCGATGCCCGTGCTGTTGATGTAGCCGGCGCCGCTGAAGTCGAGGACGATCACGTCCATCTCGGCGGCCGCGAGCGTAGGCCGCCGCCAGGCCGTCCTCGGCTTCCCGGTCGATATCCCCGGACAGGACGACCACGGCCAGGCCGGGCTCGATCCGGACCTCGGCCTCAAACCGGCTGGCCGGCATCGTCGGACTCCTTTCAGGTGCAGGGTCAGGATCACGGTCTGGGCTTCGCCTTCGGTCACGATCTCCATCGCGTCGACCATGTGCTTGATCAGGAAGAGGCCCCATCCGCGCGGCTTCTGTTCACCGGCCAGCTTGGCCTCGAGGTCCGGCTGCTCGGCGTCCGGGATCGGGCCACTCAGGCCGCGATCCCTGATGCTCACGAGCAGGTCGCCCTGGGCGACCCAGACCTCGATCTCCACCGGGATCGTCGGGTCGTTCTGGCTGCCGTACTCGATCGCGTTCATCGCGGCCTCGCTGACCGCCGTCTTCAGGCGCTCGAGGCGGGCCGGCTCCAGGCCGAGCGGCGCGACCGCCTCGGCCACCCGGGCCATCGCTGCACGCTCGTTGCCGGGCTCTCCGGGCAGGGACAGGCTGAGCAGGACCTGGCGATCGGTCGGCGCGGTGCCGGCCAGGTCCGGCCCGGCCGGGTCCGGCCCGTCCAGGAGCGCGGAGGGGCCACCGCCGGTCCGCTCGAGGGCGACCAGGGTGATGTCATCCTCCTGGTCCCAGCCGCGCCCGACGAACTCGTGGAGCCGTTCGAGCAAGTGGTTCAGCAGCTCGCTGCTCGGGCGCTCCTGGGCCATGAGCTCGCGCAATCGCGGGAAGCCGAACATCTCCCCATCGGGCCCATGGGCCTCGATCACGCCGTCGCTATAGAGCAGGACGCTCTGGCGCGGGTCGATCGTGGCCTCCCTCTCCTCGTAGGCCATGCCCGGGAGCAGACCCAGGGGCATGCCCGTGGCCCGCAGCTCAACCACCCCGTCGACGGTCCGGACGTACGGCGGCAGGTGGCCGGCATTGGCGTAGACGACCCGGCCGGTCGCCGGCTCGAGGACGAGGTACAGGCAGGTCACGAACATCCGCGCCGGCATCTCCGGCAGGAGGATCTCGTTCGCCCGCCGA
Source organism: uncultured Chloroflexia bacterium (assembly GCA_963697135.1). GTDB lineage: Bacteria > Chloroflexota > Limnocylindria > Limnocylindrales > CSP1-4 > Palsa-1033. Next base: position 101,507 of record CAVOMZ010000023.1, read on the forward strand.
AGGACCTCCCCTGGAGAGCCCAGGCGAGGTGCCTCGCCGCGCAGGACCGACTGGGTCCGGGCCATGACCAGGGCCGCCGGGACGCCCTTGTCGGTGACGTCCCCGACGACGATCCCGATCCGCCCGTCCGGCAGCTCGATGAAGTCGTAGAAGTCACCGCCGACGGCCCGGGCCGGTCCGTAGTAGGCGGCCACCTGCCAGTCCGGGAGCTTGGGCAGCTCGTGGGGCAGGAACTGCTGCTGGATCAGGGTGGCGACCCGCATCTCCTGCTCCAGGCGCTCCCGGGCCTGGATCTCTCCGGCCCGCTCCTGGACGAGCTCGGCTACCCGAACGGCGGGAGCCGCCTGGGTGGCAAGGCTGGCGAGCAGGCGACGGTCGTCGGTCGAGTAGTCCTGCTCCGAGAGCCGCGGACCGAGGTTGAGCGTCCCGATCAGCTCACCCTGGCTGATCAGGGGCACGATCAGGGCGATGCCCGCCTCGCGCAGGTCGCGGACGGCCGGCGAGTCGAGCTCGAGGCTGGCCAGCTCGACCGGGCCGGGTGCCGATTGGAGGTAGGCGAGAAGCGGATCGTTGGCCGCGATGTCCACCTGCGGGCCGGCCTCGAGCGGAACGCCAACCGGCCGCTGAGCGTCGAGGACCGCCGATGGAACAGGGGCCACCGGCTGGCGGCGAAGCGATCGTCGAAGTGATCCGATCAATGCCATGGCCGAGTTCTACTCCTTGATCGTCCGAGAATCGTTACGGAACGCGGGAGCGCGGCAGGGACAGAACGTTACGGGACTCGCGAACGCCCCTGTACCGTATCGCCATGGCGCCCGGCCTCCGCCTCGAGCTCCTCGGCCCCGTGCGGGTCCAGATCGACGCTGCACCGCTCGTCGTCGACACGCGCAAGGCGACCGCTCTCCTCGCCTACCTTGCGATCAGCGACCGGCCGGCGAGCCGCGAGAACCTGGCCGCCCTGCTCTGGCCGGAGTCGGACGAAGCGGGGGCCCACGGCGCGCTCCGACGGACGCTCTCGGTCCTCAAGGCGGCGCTCGGCGGGAGTCGGCTTGAGGATCGACCGAATCTCGGTCGGCCTCCGATCGGAGGAGATCGAGGTCGACGCGTGGCGGTTCCGCAACGCCCTGAGCCGGGTCCGCGGGCATGACCACCAGGTCGACCTCCGCTGTGCCGAGTGCCTGGACGCCCTCGACGAGGCGGTGGCGCTCGACCGGGGTGAGTTCATGTCCGGTTTCGTCGTCCGCTCCAGCGAGTTCGACGCCTGGCAGGCGGCCGAGGCCGAAGCCTACCGCCGCGAGCTCACGGGAGCCCTGGAGCGGTTGGCTCGGGGCCGAGCCGCGACGGAGGACTGGGCGGCGGCGATCCGGGCGGCCCAGCGCTGGCTCGAGCTCGATGGACTCCACGAGCCGGCCCACCTCCTGCTGATGTCCGTGCTGGCCGCAGCGGGCGAACCCTCGGCGGCCCTCCGGCAGTACCGCGAGTGCGTCCGGATTCTTGACACGGAGCTGGGGGTCGCGCCGCTCGCCGAGACGACCGCCCTGGCGGAGGCGATCCGGGACGGGCGATTCGCGCCGCCCTCGATCCCGCCTGGGACGTCTCGACGGACCGGCTCGGCGACACCCACGGCATCGACCCCGGTTTCGACTCCGGCTGCCACCCGGCCACGCCCGCTCGTCGGCCGGGACGCCGCCCTCGTCGCGCTGCTCGAGGGCTATCGGGCGGCCGGGCCGGACGGCCGGCTCCTCGTCATCGAGGGCGAAGCCGGGATCGGCAAGACCCGGCTGGGCGCCGCACTGGCGGAGCGCGTCCAGGGCCTTGGTGGGGCGGTCCTGGCCGCCAGGAACCACGGTGGTGAGGAGGCGATTGCCTTCGCCCCGGTCGTCGAGCTGGTCCGGGCGGGCATCGCGCCGACCGGGCGCGTTGGACCGGCTCCACGTCCTCCGCCCGGATGTCCTCGACGAGGCAGCCCGCCTCGCGCCCCAGCTCCGATCCCAGGGGCGGCCCGACGGCGTGGCCCGGAATGATCCATTCGGGCGAACCCGCCTCTTCGAGGCGCTCGTCGAGGTCCTCGTCGCCCTGGCCGATGGCTCGAGCCCGGGCTTGCTCTGGCTGGACGACCTGCATCGGGCGGATCCCTCGACGATCGAGTTCGTGGCCTACCTGGCCCACCGCCTGCCGGCCCGACCCATCGCCGTCCTCGTCACCTGGCGCCCGGAGGAGCTGGCGCCCGGCGTCAGGGAGCAGATCGTGGCGGCGCCTGAGGACGAGGGTCTGGCCGTCCGGGTCACGCCTGGACGATTCGATCGGGCTGAGGTGCGGAGCGCTGGCCCGGATCACCCTCGGTGAACCGCTCGAGGAAACGGTCGTCGATTCGCTCTTCGAGCGCTCCGAGGGCCTGCCGCTCTACGTCGCCGAGGCGCTCGCCGCCCCAAGCTGGGACGAGGCCCGGATGCCCGAAGGAGTCGTCGCGCTGCTCAACGCCCGGCTCGACGCCCTGGGTCCGATTGCCCGTCAGATCGTGTCGGCAGCCGCCGTGATCGGTCGATCGTTCGACCTCGCAACCGTCCACGCGGCCAGCGGACGGACGGATGGCGAGGCGGTCGACGGGCTCGACGAGCTCGTCCGGCGGCGGCTGATCCTCGAGGTCGGGCTCGACGATCGCGGCGACGTCCGCTACGACTTCACCCACGGCCGGTTGCGCGATGTCGCCTACGAACGGCTCAGCCTGGCCCGTCGCCGGCTGCTCCACGGCCGGGTGGCAGACGTCCTGGCCCGGCCGACCGCAGGCCCGTCCGACGTCGGGCGCTGGTCGCTGATCGCCTATCACGAGGCCCTCGCAGGTCGATCGGCCCGGGCCGCCGAGGCCCATCGCGAGGCGGGCGAAGCAGCTCGCCGGGTCTTCGCCAACGCCGAGGCTCGGGGCCACCTCGAATCGGCCTTGGCCCTGGGCCACCCCGCGGTGAGCGAGATTCATGCGGCCCTCGGCGACGTCCTGATCCTGCTCGGCGACTACGAGGGGGCGCTGAACCACCTCGAGACCGCCCTGGGCCTGGCCGGTCCTGGGCAGGAGGCCCTGCTCGACCACCAGATCGCGGTCGTGCTCGCCCGCTCTGGCGAGCGGGAACGCGCGGATCGCTACCTCGTGGCGGCCCTGGCGGCCCTCGATCCATCGGGCGACCCCGGCGTCCGGGCCAGGGTCCTGGTCGATCGCGGCGCGATCGCTCAACAGGCAGCCGACTCGAAGCGAGCCGAGCGGTTGGCCACGGATGCACTCGAGCTGGGGGAGCTGGCCGCGGATCCAGCGGCCGTCGCGCGGGCCGAGGACCTCCTGGGCATCATCGCCCGAAGCCGGCACGACCTGGTCGCGGCTCGGCAGCACCTGGAACGGGCGATCGCCGCTGCCGAGCTGGCGGAGTCCGGATCACTCGACCCACGGGCCGATCGTCCTCCGGCCAACCCCGGGGTCAGGATTGCCGCCCTGAACACGCTTGCCCTGATCCACGCCGACGCCGGAGATCACCTCAAGGCGATCGAGCTGACCCGCGAAGCGCTGGTCGCCTGCGAGCGGCAGGGGGACCTCCACCGCCAGGCGGCCCTGGAGAACAACCTGGCCGACCTGTTCCACGCCGAGGGTCTCGAGGCCGAGTCAAGGGAGCACCTCAAGCGGGCAGTCGGCCTGTTCGCCGAAGTCGGCGCCGGGCCCGGCGACCTCCAGCCCGAGGTCTGGAAGCTCGTCGAGTGGTAGCTGGCCGGCCGTGCCCGGCCATTGCCAGGCCTGGCGGTTTGCCAGGCCCCGCGGTTTGCCAGGCCCCGCGGTTTGCCAGGCCCGGAGGTTCGGCAGATTCCGCCTACGCGCGCAGGAAGGTCGCTCGTGCCGCCCAACGGAGCCATGCCCGCCCCGGCCGTTCGGCGAATTCCGCCTACGCGCGCACGAACGTCGCTCGTGTCGCCCGACCGAGCCTGCCCGCCCGGGCCGTTCGGCAAATTCCGCCTACGCGCGCACGAAGATCGCTCGTGCCGCCCAACGGCCCGGATTCGTCGAGGTCGGATCCATTCCCACGCTCAGGTCAGCTCGCCGGAGCACCGGCCGGGCTCGGCGACCATCCTCGAACGACCTCACCGCGGCCGTCGGCGGAATCTGCCGACTGCCGTCAATGCGGGCCGAGGCTATGACTGGCTCGGCTCGGCGGCCATCCTCTCGAATGCCCTCAGCGCGCCTGTCGGCGGAATCTGCCGAGACGTTCGAGCGCGATCGGCTGGCCTGACCCGAAGGTCGGGCAAGGGTGCTAGAAGCGGCGGCGGCCCGGGGTAACGACGGCGCCGACGACCGCGGCCTTGGCGATCGGCGACGGGCCGGGCGTGACGGCGGCACCGACGACGGCCGCTTTGGCGACCGGCGACCGGCCGGGTGAGACGGCGGCCCCGACGACGGCTGCCTTGGCGACCGGTGATGGACCGGGCGTAACCGCCGCGGTAACGACTGCGGCCTTGGCGATGCGGGAGGATCGAAGTGGCATGTCAGACTCCTACGGATTCGAGGCTCTCGTCGGCCTCAATTGCGGCGATGATCGCCTGGACGGGGATCCGCCCGTTCGAGATCAGCTGCCCACCGGCGCGGCGGAGGGCCGACCCGACGCCAGCGGCCCAGAGGTTCTCGTAGACGAGGACGGCGCCCATGCTGCCAGGGGCCATGACCTCGCCAAAGTTGAGGACGTCCTCCTCGGCCAGGGTCTCGGCCAGTTCGGCCTCGAGCCGGGCGAAGTCGCCCAGATCGTCGAGATCGCCCAGCTCCTGGGCCATGACCGTGCCGTCCTCGCCCTTGCCGATGATGACCAGGTCCATGATCCGGATGATCCCGTCGTCATGGAGCCGGAGCAGCTCATCGGCGACTTCGCCGGTGAAGTTCTGTTGCCCGGCCGGGAACTCGACGACGAGGTAGTCGACGGGCCCCAGCTCGTCGATTGATCGATCAGTCATTCAGTTCTCCTTCTCCACGAGGCGACCGTGCGAATCGCCTGCGTGCAATCCGGCTTCTGCCGGTGGGCGAGTGGCGGGCCAGGATGTCGTCGCCGCGCAGGCCAGAGATGGAGGCCGGTGCAGCAGGCGGGCGTTGCGGCCTGGCCGCGACGAGCCATCTTACTCGCCGGGCCGGCCACTCATGACGAGCGGACCTGTTTCGCCGAGCGTGGCCCGGATCAGAACGGGCCCAGCGCCGACGACGATCCCCGGATCAGAACGGGCCCAGCGCCGACGACGATCCCCGGATCAGAACGGGCCGACGCCACCCAGGAGGTTCTGGATTGGCGACTGCTGACCCTGTTCCTGGGCTTCGACCCGCTCGAGGGCGATGACGATCGCCAATCCGAGCGGCACCTCGAAGCCCGGCGTGATCTGGACGCCATAGGCGTCGTGGATGCTGAACCAGGCTCGGGAGGCATCGATCACCACGACGCCGGCCTGGTCCTTTACCTGGAACTCGCGGTTCATCCAGTCGCCATGGACGCTCAGGGTGAGGCCGCCCCCGGCGCTGACGGTGAACTTGTCGCCGCCGAGGTGAAAGATCGCCTCCTGGACCGTCGCCACGGTCTGGCCACCGCGCGAGATGTTGATCGTCTTGTGCATGTGCGGGGTGAGCGGCGTCGAGACCTCGTAGAGCGCCTGGCCGTTGAGGTCCTTGAGGACATGCGTGCCACGCAGGCTGAAGAGCGAGCCATCGACCTCGAACATGTGGTTGCCCTGGCCGTCCTCGATCCAGAGGTCGCCCGTCAGGGAGACGAGCTTCTGATTGATGACGTAGATCTGAGGCTGCCCGGCGCCCACCGCCGGCTGCCGGAGCTCCCGGCAGCGCGGTCGGTTGCGATGGGGCTTGCGTCGGGGCCGCGAACCCCGGGCCGCTCGACGGAGCTGCCGGCGCCTGCGCGGCGCCGGACCCGGCAGCGGCCGGCTGGTCGGGCGCGGCGGCTGACGTCCGGGACGTCGGGGGCCTTCACCTGGCTGAAGGAGGTGGCGCCGCACTGGGGGCACTTCGCCGCCGCCCCGAGCTGCTGGAAATGCGCCTTGAGCGCGACCTGGTCGGCGAAGTTGCCCCCGATCAGGGAGGCCATCTGGCCGCCGATCGACTTGAGATCCGGCCGTTCTTCGGCGATCGCCGTCGGGACGATCCAGGCGTGCTGGCACTTGGTGCAGGTTCGCTGGTACCCGCCGTCGGCCATCTCAATCTCCTGGGGACTGCCTATCCGATGAGAACTCTACTGCCGGATGCGTTTGAGCCCATCCCGCTCGTCGGACGCGCCGACGTCGTCTGCGACGCTCGTCCAGAACTGGACGGCGGCCCGTTCGTAGAGGATGCCCATCGGCAAGGTGGCACCCCGCCAATGCTCAACGGTTCGAAGGCCCGGACCCCCGGCGCCAGGGCCTCGCTCGAGGCGGGCATCGGCTTCGTACGCGGCGAGCTGCGCCGCGTGGACTGCCAGTTGCTCCTGGGCGAGACGCCGGCGAGCCCCCGCGGGAGCCAGGTCCATGAAGAAGAGCTGGAGCAGGCCCAGGTCACGGAGCTCGGTGTGGGCGCGAGCCGGCCGCTCGAGCCAGTCGCTCAACGCCTCGAGCCCAGCGGTCGTGATCACGAGCATCCGACGCCGGCGGCCTTCGGGCTCTCGCACCTCGGTCACCAGGCCGAGCGCGGCGAGGCGCGGCGGCTCCTTGTACAGGAGCGTGTGCGGGAATGACCAGAAGTTGCCCAACGTCGCCGCCACATGCCGCTCGAGGGCGTAGGGAGTCGAGGGCCCCTCGCGCGCGAGGAGGCCAAGGATGAGATAAGCGGTCGGAGTCAGGCGCTCATTGGACATCCTGCGCAAAGTACCATACACTCCGCAGTGTTAGTACTGTTCCAACACCAGCGCGAGACGCCGGGGGAACACCAGGAGACCGAGGGCAACGGTCCTGGGCCACCGTCGCGCAGTGCCGACGCACACGAAAGGTAGGTACCCTCATGGGTGGCCTCAAGACCAAGTTCGAGCGGATCCCGCTCGAGATCATCAACCAGGGCAAGACGCAGCTCGTCGACGAGCTCTTCGCGCCCGACTTCGTCGAGCACATGGCGCAGCCCGGCACCCCGCCGACGCGCGAAGGCTTCAAGCAGTGGGTGAAGGCCTTCCGGACCGCGTTCCCGGACATCACCTACACCCTCGACGACTCGATCGAGGCCGGCGACAGGATCGTCCAGCGGCTCACGGCCAATGGCACGATGCGCGGCGACTTCGCCGGCATGCCGGCCACCAACAAGCACGCGACGTGGACCGAGATCCACATCCTGCGTGTGAGCAACGACCTCGCCGTTGAGCACTGGGGCCTCGTCCAGGAGCTGGGCATGATGGTCCAGCTCGGCGTGATCCCGGCACCGGGACGGGTCGCCGTCGCGGTCTAGTCGCGGTCTGAACTCGATGCAGAGGCCTCTCGCGGAGTCGCGAGAGGCCTCTTTCGAATACCCATGACCACGCAACTCGGCCTGATCGGCCCGCCTCCCTGCGTCCAGAGCGATACCGTAGGCAAAGACGTCAGAAGGAGCCCCCGATGCGAATGGCCGACATCAAACCCGGCTGGTCCGTGCTTGGGAATGATGGCCGCCCCGTCGGCAAGGTCCGAGAAGCGAGCCAGAACTACCTGCTCACGAGCGTCTCCGGGCTCGGGGGCGACCTCTACATCCCGGCCTCGGCGATCGCCAATGTCGAACACGAGGTGGTCCACCTCTCGTATCAGCAGCGGGATGTGGCCCAAATGGGCTGGAGCCAGCCTCCGCGGGTCGACGACGCGCCATCGGACCCGCCCGAGGGAGACCTCCACCGGCACGTTTGACCGGAGGCATCAGGCCAGGCGGAGCTGCCGGGCAATGGGCGGGACTCGTCGTTCCGCCCTCTGAATCCGAAAGCCGGCGTCCGCCATCGAAGGCTGGCGCCGGCTTTCGAAATCCGTCCCTCTTAGTGGCCGAGGAACTCGTTCATCGTGTGGACCTGGATGTGGTCACTCGTGAAGCCGAGCTCCGAGAGGCCCCAGTCGTCCTCGATCGTTCGCAGCAGCGAGTAGTGGTTGTAGGCGACGCTGCTCACGTAGTGGTGTGGCCCACTCGGATCGATGACGATCGCGGGAACCAACGCGCCGCCGTAGAGGCCACCTGGCCACGCGGCGTTGATATCGGGGTCGCCCGCCGGAAGGACCGGCGAGTCGCAGCAGCCGGCAGGTGAATCCCAGCCGCCGTTCTCGGTCACGCCCGTGTAGTCACCTTCGTCCGCCACGATGAAGATCGCGCTGTGGCGGGTCCAGGCTCGGCTGGTCGTGATCGTGTGGACCGCGGTCTTCACGAATGCATCGGCATTCGCCTTGAGCTGCTCATCGAAGGCATCGCCCAGGGTATTGCTGTACGGGCAGGGGGTCTCGGCGTAACCCGGAACCGCGCCGTACACCCCGCCATGCATGTCGTTGCACTGGTCCGGGGTGATGAACACGAAACGGGGAGCCTTCGGGCTGTTGAGATCGCCCGCCAGCGAGGTGTACGGCTTGACGTTCGCCAATCGCGACGGGCTGTCGAGGATGTCGCTGAAGAGCACGAAGGGGTTGTGCTTGGAGGCATAGAGCGGATTGCCGCTCGAGGGCCAGAAGGAGATCGTCGATCCGGCCGCCGGCAGGGCCTCCATGTAGGCGCCCCAGCTGATGTGGTTGGCGCTCAGCTCGTCGACGAGGTTGGTGTGGTCGAACACGTTGGCCGGATTGTCGTTGTTCGTGTACCAGTTCGAGCCCGAGATCATCGCCACGTAGTTCGGCTCACTCGGGTGGGTCACTCCGTAGTAGTTGGTTGCCTGCGCGTACGTGTTCGCCAGCGACGTGATATACGGCGCGCTGGGATCGCCGATGACGCTGTTCAAACCGTGGTTCTCGAGCATGATCACGTAGACATGGTCGAGGTGAGCACCGTTTTCGCCACCTCCGTTCCCACCCTGGTCGGCCGCGGTACTCGCGACCAATCCCCCACTCAGCGCCAGGGATAGCGCTCCGGCGACCGCGATCCACTTTGTCCTCCGGGCTCGCAGGGACATGGGAACCTCCGATCGAGATCGGGCCGGTACCAGGTGCCCGGCCCCCTCCATGGAATCTACGTCCGTGACCCGACCCGTCGCCAGGGTCTCGTCCACTCCTGTCGCATCGCCACGCATCGTTGTCCACCGATGGTGCACAGGTGCACCAGAAGTTTCGACGGCACCGGCCGCGTTCGGGCAATGCGGGACGGCCCATCCGTCTGTACCCGCGAGAACCCACGCAGTAGGCTGGGCAATAGCGCGCAGGAGTGGGGTCGTGGCCGTGGGCAGGCACACAGCGTCGCGTCGGTTGATCCCTTGGTCGATTGACCCGTTGGATCGCTGTGGCCTCGATGGTGGCGCTGCTCGAGGCCTGCTCGAATGGATCCTCGCCGAGCCCTGCCGCCGAGGGATCGGCGGGATCGAGCCCGGTCATCTCGTCGGTCTCGAGCCCGTCCGCGCAGCCGAGCGGTACGGGCCAGGCCAACCCCCCGAGCAAGGCCGGCCCCACGCCGACCCCGGTGCCGACGGCGACCCCCGGACCGTTGGTGATCAAGTGGCAGCGCCAGGCCGGACCGACGACGTCGACGTCCGATGGCTGGAGCCTGATGGCCGACGCGAAGGTCCTGGACGATCACGGGACGGCGATTCTGGATGTCGACACGGACGGTGCCGGTCCTCAGGTCTGGATCTCCGCTGATGGCCGGCACTGGGGAGCTGCCACGGTGCCGGATCCTGTCAAAGGGATGTCCCTCAACGACTCGCTCAGCTTGAGATCGATCGCCGTCGGTGGCCCCGGCCTGGTGGCTGTCGGGGAGTTTGATGACACGCTCGACGACACATCGACCTCGGTCGTCTGGACGTCCGTTGACGGGCGCTCGTGGGAGGTCGTCCACGATCTGACGATCGCCCAGGGGCTCGGCTTGCAGTGGGTCGGGTCGGTTGGCGGCAGCCTGATCGCCTTCGGTGCCATCTCGAATGGTGGCGTCAACGCAGCCCAGGACTGGACGTCCACGGATGGGCTCCATTGGCAAGTTGGCAGCAGCGCCTCCGCGGCCCAGGTCGCCGACGGCCTGATCGACCTCGAGTCGGTCAACGGCGTGCTCACCGCCTTCGTCGGGCCGCCCACGGACACGAACGACAACTTCCTCAACGGCAAGTCGATCGAGGTCTGGCGCGCGACCGATGTCGGCAACTGGCAACAGGTCGGCACGCTGCCGGGATCCACGAGCCCGGAGGTCCACGTCGCCCAGGGTCCGCTCGGGTGGATCGCGACCGGATTCGGGGCCAAGGATGCCAGCGTCGCCTGGCTGTCGGCCGATGGCGCAACGTGGCGGGCCACGGGCGAGCCGCCGGTTGGAGCTGAGGGCGGGCTCGTCGTCGACACATCCGGCTTTATCGCGACCGGCTTCCGGAATACGTCGCAGGGCTGCGTGGCGGTGGACAAGGACAACATCGGCGAGACCTGGACGTCAGCCGACGGCCGGCTCTGGCGCCAGATGCCCGAGGATCCCCAATTCAAGGGCGCGGCGATCCAGGCGATGCTGATCCGCGACCGCACCCTGATCGGGATCGGCCTCGATTGGAACGCGAAGGCACCGGGTCCGTGGTCTGGACGGCCCAGCTGCCGACGGCCAGCACGGCCGCCGGGCCCACGCCGGTGCCCAGCCAGAAGCCGGTCTCTGTCGGCTGCGGCGATTGAGCTCGAGGTCGGCCAAGTCCCGACCGGCCGGCATTCTTTGAACCATCCGGACGCGAATCCCGCCAATACGTAGATCGCCGGCCTGCACCGGTGATCGGGCACGAAGGGCGAGGCTCAGGTGACGAACTCGGATCTGGTGCGATTGGCGCGGGACGGGGATCGAGACGCGTTCGATCTCCTGATGACCGCGGCAATCGACCACCTGTACCGGATCGCCCGCCTGATCCTTCGAGATTTCGACAGCGCGGAGGACGCCGTTCAGGAGGCGCTCGTCCACTGCTGGCGTGATCTGCCCGGACTGCGGGATCCGGACCGATTCGATGCCTGGCTGAATCGGCTGCTGATCCACTCCGTGACCGACGAAGCTCGTCGCCGACGTCGTGCCGGCGCGAGCCTGACCATCCTCCGAATCGAACCCTCCCAACCGGATGGCGCGAACGCGCTCGCCAACCGCGACGAGCTGGCCCGCGTCTTCGGCCGGCTCTCGATCGAGCATCGAACGATCGTCGTTCTCCATCACTACCTCGGACTGACCGTGGACGAGGCCGCCTGCAACGATCGGGATTCCGGTCGGGACGGCCAAGTCGCGGCTGCACTACGCGACCGAGGCTCTGCGCGCCGCGCTCGAGGCGGACGCGCGGAGCGGCTCGCCGGAAAGGTCCTCGCATGACCAGCCGACCCGATCAAGACCCCGAAATCGCGGCCTGGCTCCACGACGAAGCTCCCGTCCGCGCGCCGGAGCACCTGCTCACGTCGTCGCGCGCCCGGATCCAATCGACCAAACAGCGCCGGCCCTGGTGGCCGGCGCGGAGGTTGCCCGAAATGAGCTCCCAGGTCCGCCTGGTCGGCGCGCTGGCGGCGATCGCCGTCGTCGTTGCCGTGCTCGGCTTCGCCCTGATCCCAAACCTGCCGGCGTCGGTGGTCTCGGCGGTCCGCCGACTCCAGGCTCGACGCCCATCCCGAGCGCCAGCCCAAGCCCGACACCGAGCCCGTACCCAGTCCGACGCCATCCTCGTCGCCAGCGGTCATCAGCCCCGGCCAGATCTGCTCGACGACCTGCCTCACCGGCACGCTCGAGCCCGGTAGCTACCTGTTCTCCGGCGGCTCGGTCGCTGCCGGGGCGGTCACCCCGACCAATCTCACCTTCACCGTTCCGGCCGGCTGGACGACCGACTCCGGTTACGTCAGCAAGAACGCCCTGTCGATCCAGAAGGATCTGATGCACCTTGGGCCGACCGAAGTGTTCTTCGCGACCTTCCCGATCGCCAACGTCTTCAGCGACGCCTGCCATTGGACCAACACGATGGTCAAGGCCGGCACGACGATCGACCAGCTGGCGAGCCAGCTCGTGGCCCAGAAGGGTGGTCGGGTTGCATCGGCCCCGACGAGCGTCACCCTCGGAGGCTTCCCCGCCAAGCGGATCACGTTCACGGTGCCCGCCAGCGTCGGACAGGAAACATGCGACAGCGGGGTCGGATTGCTCCACTTGTGGCCGGATCCGGACGGGACGTCGAACGGCGGCATCTGCTGCGCTTCGGTCGGTTCGACCGATGTCGTTTACGTCGTCAACGACGGCGGCCAGCTCCTCGTCGTCCTGACCCGCCAGGCTGCAGGTGCGACTCCAGCTGACCTGGCCCAGCTCAATGCGATCGTGGCCTCGGTCAAGATCACGGCACAGGCGGCGACTCCAACGCCGCCCCGTGCGTCGCCTTCGCCGTCCGGGGCGTCTCCATCGCCCTGACGACGGCGCCCGCGGTGGGCTCGATGCGGGTCCACCGCGGGGTACCTACTCGTCCCCGCCCAGCCCCCGGACGTAGCGGATCAGGGTCACGATCAGGATCAACAGGATGACCAGCAAGCCCACGTTGACCCAGTCGTAGGGCATCTCCTTCGGCAGGATCCGGCGGGTGTCGTCCGGGAAGACGAGCACGAGGTAGAGGACGGCCCCGACGGTCAGCACCGACGCGCCGAGCCGGATCAGGCCGCGACGCGCCGAGCGCATCCGACGTCGGAAGCCGAACAGCGATGCCTCGGCCTCCAGGATCGTCGGCTCCTGGGCCTCGAGGAACTCGACGAAGTCCAGTGCCCGCTGGAGGCGTCCCGTCCCGGCGTAGAGCCGGTCGAGGGTTCGGCGCGGGTCGAGCCAGGCGAGCCCCTGCTGGCGGGCCAGTCGCCGAACGAAGTGCCGGACGTTCTCCGGCAGGTCGTAGTCGACCGCCAGCTGGTGGCGCAACGTGCCGAGGGTGACGAGCATCTTCAGGTAGCCGACGATGCTCGAGGACAGCGTCAGCTGCTCGTCCCGGATCGTCTCGAGGATGTCGACGGCGAGCTTGGAGTACGGGTTGTCCGTGGCCCGCCGGGCCGGACCGGGTGCGGCCGGCGTGTTCGCCCGATCGGTCGGCGAAGGTGTCGTACAGGAAGGCCTGGTGGACGCGGACCAGCTGGCGGCGGGCGGCGGCGGTGTCGGTCGCGTCGGTCGGGCGAGCCAGCGCATCAGCTCGCGAACGGCGGCCTCGACCTCGCCCCGGAAGAGCAGCCAGCTGTAGCGGGTGAGCGACTCGCGGACCCGGTCGGGAAGCTGGCCGACGATCCCGAAGTCGACGTAGCCGATCGCGTCGTCGGCCAGGACGAAGAGGTTGGCCGGGTGCAGGTCGGCGTGGAAGTAGCCGAAGACGTAGACCTGGTTGAGCATGTTCCAGTCGAGGTGGCGGACGATCCGGTCGAGGTCGTGGCCGGCGGCCTTCAGCCGGTCGAGGTACGCCCTGTTGCCCTCCCGCTTCGCGACCATGATCTCGACCAGCGGGATGCCCTCGATCAGCTCGGTCGTCAGGACCCGCGACGTCGTGTAGTCGCGGAAGACGCGGGCGATCCGCTCGTGCTTGTCGCCCTGGGCGTTCTCGTAGAGCAGCACCGCCTGGCGGGCCTCGACCAGGTAATCGAGCTCGTCGGCGGTCCAGCGGGCGAACTCGTCGATCACCTCGCGACTTCGCGTTGCCCCGAAGACGTGGGTCCAGTCGAGGACCCAGGTCATCGAGTACATCAGGTCGATGTCCGCCTGGAGCGTCTCGCGGATGTGGGGCCGCTGGATCTTGACCGCGACCGTGCTCTCCGCTGTGCAGGACCGCCCGATGGACCTGGCCGATCGAGGCCGCCGCGAACGACTCGTGCGGCGAACGAGCGAAAGACGACCTCGGGCTCGCCGCCGAGCTCCTGCCGGATGATCTCGCGGACCTCGCCATAGGAGAACGGCGCGACCTGGTTCAGGAGCTTGAACAGCTCGTCGCAGTAGGCGGCCGGCAGGAGGTCGAAGCGGAGCGCGAGCATCTGGCCCAACTTGATCCAGGCGCCGCCGAGCTCGCTCGAACGCGAGGCGCATCCGGACCGGCCCGCTCCGCTGGTCGGAACCCGGCAGGTGGAGGGCCGGGGCGATGAAGAAACGGAGGAAGACGGCCGAGGACGTGCCACACCCGGCGGGGGTGCCGGAGGAGCGTTCTCACGGGTCGATCCGAGGTTACGGGCGCGCCAACGGTGCCCGTCGCGGGCGGAGATGCGGGCCCCGTCGGGGGCCTATCGAAGATCGGGGCGGGAAGCCCGATCGCTCACGACGTCCTCGTCATCGAGGGAGACGCGTCGACGCCGATTCGGGAGGGACGTCTCCTCCTCCCACTCACGACCGGCGCGGACGAGCTCGGCGAACGTCCGGCGCGACCAGCGGTAGAGCAGGGTCATCGCGCCCTCGGCCGCGAGCTGGGTCTCGCGTCCGTAGCGGACGCCGACCCGGACGCCGTCGGCGATCCGGGCCTCGCCCTCGTCGAACGCCTCGGCCAGGCGACGCTGGCGCAGCCGCCGGGCGTAGGCGGCTCGCTCCTCGGGGCTCGGGCCCTGCAGCCACGCCTCGCGCCGCTTTCGCTCCTGGGCGGCCCACGTCATCGATCTCGGCCTGGGTCGGCTCGACCGACTGCGCCGCATCTACCGCTGCGTCCGCCGATCCCTTGACCGCCTGGTCCGTCATCTTGACCACCCCTGAATCCCGATCGATCTTCCTCACGCCGTCAGCTTCGCGAGTCTACGCCGCCGCGCAACAAATCGGCCGTCGGGCCGACCGCGACCGGCCAAGCCCGTCAGCACCGGATGCTGCACGCTACATGTCTCGCCTGGTCGCGACAAGACCGAAGTTTGAAGGAGACTCCACATGGCCAGCTGGGCCGAGTTTGCGCTCGCCACGCCGGAAATCGAGGCAACCGGCCGCCGGTTGATCAGTCGAGCCGCCGGCGGGACGGCGTTCCTGGCGACGATTCGGGGCGACGGCCTGCCGCGGATCAATCCGGTCACCGTCGAGATCATCGACGGCAGGCTCGTCTCATTCGTGATCGTCGACTCTGCGAAGTTCGGCGACCTGTCCGCCGACGGGCGGTACGCGCTCCACGCCTACCAGGATCCAGCGGCACCGACCGAGTTCCAGGTCCGGGGCAGGGCCCACCTGTGACCGACCCCGAGCTCCGTGCCGCGGCGGTCGCCAGTTGGAGCTTCGACGCCGACGATTCGTATCGGCTGTTCGAGTTCTCGATCGAACAGGCGGTCCTCGGCGAGCGGAGCGGTCCCGACGAATGGCCGCCGCACTACACGTCCTGGAGGTCGCCGGCCGAGGGGGCAGGCTGAGTCCGCCTGTTGACTGGACGAGTCTCGAAGGGCCATGCTTCCTGAGAGGCCGTCCAGGCGCTCAGAGGTGGAGGACCCATGACCGGATCTCAGGCGGGATATCACCGACCCATCGGGGTCTCGATCCTGGCACTCCTGGCCGGGCTCGCGGCGCTTGCCGAGCTCTGGCGGATGCTCGTCTTTCTCGGGATCGCCAACTTCACGTTCGTCGGGAAGACGGTCTCGTTCGGCACCGCGCAATGGGGTCAGGCGATCTGGGCCTTGATCCTTGCAGCGATCTGGGTGTGGGTCGCGATGGGCTTCTGGAACGTCCGGGCGTACGCGGTCCAGTTCGGCATCTTCATCAGCCTGTTCACCATGGTCTTCGGCTTCATGGCGCTTCTCTTCGGCTCGACCGTTGAGGCAGAGACGGTCCCCTGGCTGCTTGCCGGGGCGATCTTCTTCTATCTCTCGTACCCGGGCGTGCAGCAGAACTTCGTCGCCCACGAGATGTCGCTGATGACCCCGGAACAGCGAGCCGCGTACGAGCAGATGCAGGCGGCAATGGCGGCGTCGATGAAGGCAAACTCAGCGGCCATGGGACAGGCTGCCCCGGCGCCTGCGGCTCCGGTGCCGGCTGCTCCTGCGCCCGCGGCCCCGCCCCCGCCCCCAACTGAGCCCGCGCCCTAGACCGCACGAGGCGCAGCACTCGCAGGCACTTTTGGGGCTGCCCTCGGCTGATCACTGCCCTGCCGGTCGCCATGACCGGCAGGGCAAGCCCCGAAAGGCTGCGCTCGGTGACAGCCGGTGTTCGACTAGTGTTGCCAGTCGCCCCAGCCGGTCCCCGTGACAAGCAGGCGGGCGTTGGAGCCGTCGGCATCGACGCTCCACAGAGACACGCCCAAGCCATTCGCGTCGAAGATCCCGTAGAGGATCCTATCGCCCTGCGGCGAGAACCCCACGATCTGAAGGGAATTGCCCGCCGGAGCACTGGCCAACGGCGTGACCACTTGACTTCCCACGTCGACCACACTGATCTCTTCCGGGATGTCACCCGGCGGACCCGTCCCACCGGTGAAGGCGATCCGATCGCCGTTTGGCGACCAAACAGGACGCCCTGAGCCGACGACCCCGGTCGGGATCAGAACCGCCGGCTGGGTGCCGTCGGCTGCGGTATCCATGAGTTCCGACCAGGTCGCTACGTTCGTCACGTACGCAACGCGAGTTCCGTCAGGCGAGTCCGCCCACGGCGTGTGCGCTCGGGGGTCGGTCGTCGGGAGACGCGCGGGGGTCTGACCGTCGATCGGCAGGTCACACGACCGGCCGACGAGCGACTTGCCGTCGGGCAACCAGCTAAATCGAAGTCACCCGCCGCGGCGCACCCAGGAGGGACCCCGAGCAGCGCCTGGCGGACGCCGTCGACGCCGTAGATGCCGACCGTGTTGCCGTTGTCGATCCACGTCGCGATCCGGCTGGAGTCAGGGGACCACGAGACCTCCCAGCCCTCGCCGGGAAACGACACCGCTCTCTTCGTCTCCGTGTCATAGAGGACAACGATCGCGCTACAGGGACCGCCGATGGCCGACCATAGGCGAGGTAGCGGTTGTTGGGCGACCAATCCCTCCCTCACCGTTGTAGCCGCCGCAGGCCGAAGGGGAGCCGCCGTCCGTGACCTCGACGGCGTTCCTGCCATCCCAGTCCGCGATGTACATGTCACCGTTCAGGCCATAGGCGAGCTGGCCGAGCGGGAACGGTCGCGGTGGCGGTGGCTGGAAGAGTCGAGCTCCGACGAGGATCGCTCCGCCAAGGAGGGCCACGAACAGCAACAGCAGGATGAGGGCCGTGGACAGCCGCACCCCCCACCACGGGATCGTCCGGGCGACCGCGCTCGCACCACCCATCCGGCGCGGCTCCAACCCAGCGGCTGCCAGGACGGGCGAGCCAGGCCGGCCGGGGCCGGCGGCGGCGGGTAGCCTCGAGAGCCTCCTCCAGGCCGACGGCCGGCCCGGACGAGGACGCCTCGGCCTCGAACCAGCCGGCGAGCGTCCGGTCGAAGTCGTCGCGGCCGGTGATGCGATCGACCCCTTGGCCAGGATCGGCGTTCGTTCATCGGCCTCGAGGGCCGCGCGCAGGGCGACGGTCGCGCGGTTGAGCCGCGACTTGAACGTCCCAAGGGCGATATCGAGGACCATCGCCGCCTCCGCATCCGGCAAGCCGAGGTAGTGATGGACGACGAGCACGGCGCGTTGCTCGACGGTCAACCGCCGAAACCCTCGCTCCAGCTGGTCGCGAACCGCCGTCAGCTCCTGGGCATCGCCCCCGCCACGCAGATCCGGCGCGGTCATGTGGATCTCCACGATCTCTCGTGCTTGACCCGCCGAGCCTCGCGATAGCAGGCGTGGACGAGCAGCCGATGGAGCCAGGCGTCGAACCGGTCGGGGTCTCGGACGCGCGGATATGTAACCAGGCCGCCACGAGCGTCTCCTGGACCGCGTCCGAGGCCAGCTCATCGCTGCGGGTGATCAGCCGAGCTGTCCGGAGCAGCTGGTCGAACGCAGCCGCGGCGAGCGCCGTGAAGGCATCGTGGTCGCCGTTGCTTGCCCGCAGGACCAGGTCTCGCTGCATCGGAATCCGCTGGCGGCGGCCCGGCGGCCGCACTCACCCATCATGAGTCGAGGCGGCCACCGAATCGTTCCATTCGGCGAGATGGAACGACTTCAGGGGTTCCGGACCATAGCGGGCGGAAGCGCCGGATTTGCCGTCGCTCTGTGGAGGGCTCTGTCCGTGAACAGCATCTTCAAGTTGGTCGTCGGCACCGCGGCGATCGTCGTGTCCAGCGCGGCCTGCAGTCCGGCGGCGACGGCTCCAGCGTCAGCGGCGACCGCTCCAACGTCCGCAGCGCCGCCGGCCTCGGTCGCTCCGTCGTCCGCGACGACTTCGTCGCCGGCCGCCAGCTCCGGCCAGCAGGCAGTGACCCTTACCGTCGCCGGATCGGACGTGACCAGCTCGCCGCTGTCGCTGACCGTGATGCTCCCGCCCGGCTGGGAGTCGTTCCACTTCGGCGCGGACAACGGCACGTCGAGTCCGCCGGCCGGGATGGCCTTCGTCGTGAGCCTGGGCTACACCACGTTCAAGAATCCGTGCGTGCATGTCCAGCCGAGTCCGATGATCGGCCCGACGGTCGCCGACCTTGCCACGGCCCTCGGCAAGATCCCCGATACGACCGCGACACAGCCGGTCCAAACCACGATCGCCGGGCACGATGCGACGTACATCGAGCTGGCCATCCCGGCGAGCCTGCCGTGCACGCCGAGCGAGTTCGACTTCTGGCAGGACTCCCCAGGCGGCGATTGGTGGGTCCACGCCCTCAACGAGACCGCCCGGATCTGGATCATCGACGTTGACGGGCAGCGAGTCGCCTTCCTGACTCATGCATACCCGGGCTCCAGCGCCGATCCCAAGGGCGTCTTCGAGTCGATCCTCAACTCGGTCGTCTTCAACCCGACATCGACCCAGCCCAGCGCAAGCCCGGCGGCGTCCTAACGAGCTGGGTGGGGGCTCACTGGGGCAGTTCAGGACTTCGGGTCCCGATCTACCAGCGCTGCTCGCGTGCCCGGCGAGTCGTCTCAGCTGCGCCGATTCCCGCCTCGGCCGGCGCGACGACGGGCGCGATACCAGGCGAGGTACTCGAGGAGCTCCTCCCGCTCATCGTCGGTGAGGTCGGCGAACAGGGCGGCCCCGACGCGCCGCCGGCACGGCCCGTTCGCCGGCCGGCACGCGGTAGCCACTCAGGCGCATCAGCTCGCCGTACGGGACACCCAGCGCGTCGCTCAGCTGGTGCAGGACGTGCGGCGAGGGCTTCTTGACCCCGTCGTTCTCGAGCTTGCTCAGGTAGGCCGCCGAGATCCCGGCCGCTCGGGCCGCGTCTGACAGCCGACAGCTCTCGCGACCTCGCGCGCCTGCCTGAGAACGGCCCCGAACGACGTGCCACATGGCATCTACTACCACAGTTGACGTGTACATAATCTACAGTTGACAATAGCACCGCGACGTGGTTCACTGCAATGCACAGCAGTGGCCGGTGCGTCGCCCGGCGGTGGTCCTCCTTGACCCCGCTTCCCCGGATGCCTTCGGCACGGAGGAAGCCATGACCATCGAACAGGTCGACCAGACGGTCGTCACCCAGGAGCCCACCAGCAGACGGGTCAAGCAAACCGTCCGGACCGAGCAGCAGCGCTCCACGACGTCCGGCCCAGGCGCGTCCGAGATGACCCGCCGGATCATCGTCCTCGTCTTCGGGCTCATCCAGATCGTCATCGGCGCCCGGATCGTCCTGCTCCTGCTCGACGCCCGGGAGGCCAACGGCCTCGTCGTCGGCCATCCTCAATGTCAGCCAGGTGTTCGTCGCCCCGTTCGAGGGGATCCTGCGGACGGACGCCCTCCACGCCGCGGGCTCGGTCCTCGACGTCACCGCGATCGTGGCCCTCGTCGGCTGGACGGTCCTCGAGCTGATCGTGCTCTGGGCGATCGGCATCTTCCGGCGCGAGCCGGCCTGACCTGCCAGCTCGACCGCCGCTGGCGGTCACCGCCGCGGGCGGGGCTCGCCCGCGACTGCTGGCCGTCGCTCGACCGGACCGAGGCGACACTCGGAAGGAACGCACACAATGGGTTTCATCGCATGGATCGTCGTCGGCGCCATCGCCGGCTTCCTGGCCAACCAGGTCATGGGCTCGCGTGAGGGCCTGCTGATGATGGTCGTGCTCGGCATCGTCGGCGGCCTCGTCGGCGGCTTCGTCGCCGCGAGCGTCCTCAAGATCGGCACCGTCAACGGCATCAACATCGAGAGCATCGTCATCGCCACGCTCGGCGCGATCGCGGTCGTGTTCCTGGCTCGCCTCGTGTCCGGTCGACGCAGCGTGCGGGTGGGCTGAGCCCATGTTCAATGAAGATGGCCGGCGCGCCGGTCCTTCAATCAGATCATCACTCAAGGGGAACGAACACATGACTACGACAAAAGACGAAGCGAACCTGGGCACGACGCGCACGAGCGCGACGACCACCAGGCGCCACCGGTGGCCGACCAGGGCACCCCTGGCCAACATCACGGCGGCCCTCCAGAACCTGCCCGACTCGACGCTCCGCTCCATGGCTGCCACCTCGGTCGCGCTCGGGGCTGGCCTCGACCTCGCGCGGGCACCCCGGTTGGCGATCGTCGCGGGTCTCGCGCCGGCCGTCTTCATGAGTGCAGCGATGGTCCTCCCTCCGATCCCGCCGATCGCGTCGACCGAGCAAGGGTCGCGAGGGGCCGATTTCCGTATCGGGCCCGAACTGCTACGGCGCGCCGAACCAGGTGGTGTCCTGGCCGGCGAACAGGATGCCGTTGGGCAGGACCATCGGAACCGGATACTGGTCGGCGAGCATCGCCGCTCCGTCCGGGCCGCCGATGGTCGGACGGGACCAGTGCAGCCCGTCGGTCGAGAGCCAGTACTGCGCGGTGCCAGCACTGTCGTCCGCGGGGCTGATGCCCTTGCGCCCGTAGAGGAGCAGGTGCGAGCCGTCCGACGTCACGCTGCCGGCGGGGCTGCCGACGCCCTCACCCGAGCTGATGGTGCCGAGTGGATCGCCGGAGAAGTGCGTCCAGGCGTGGCCGTCTGCCGAGGTCAAGAGCGATCGCGGCCGGGCGTTGCGTCGTTCGTGGTCTCGAGGGCCATGAACCCGTCGGCGCCGGCATCCACGGTGGCGAAGCGGTCACCGCGGGTCGAGGGCGTCGAGGCGGCCGACCAGTGCAGGCCATCGCTCGACCACCAGGCGAGGGGCCTGCTGTCGGGCGCGCCGACCTCGCCCGACGAGCCGACGGCGACGAAACCGGAGGCGTTCGCCACGAGGCCGGTGATCTGGGCGACCTTGGGGCCTGGCAGCTCGACCCGCTGCCAGGTCGTGCAGTCCGTCGAGACATCCATCGCCGTCCCGGTGGGAGCGCCGCCACCCGTGTCCACGTTCGCGACGGCGGTCGAGCCGATCGCTGCGAGTGTCGCGTAGCCCTCGTTGTGGAATGGGGTCTTCGTCCAGCTGGAGAGGTCCGTCGACCACCACAGCCAGACGTGGCTGTCGCCGTCCGCCGTCTCGACGAGAACCCCATCGCCGCAGGCGGTGGCACCGTTCAGGAGGGTGTTGCCGGTCGGGTCGTCGAAGCCGAGCGTCGAGGCTGGGAGCTCGGACCATGATCGGCCGTCCGTTGAACTGAACAGGCGCTTGGCCGGGGCTCGCCTCGGGCCCGATCGCGAGGTCGCCGCCCTTCCACTCGACGAGGGCGTTGGTCGGTCGCGGCTGCGAGAGCGCCCCGACGGACAGGTGGACCAGACACCCGGCACCGGTGCGGCTACCGCCGGCAAGCCGAGGCGACGGCGGACGGGGTGGCGGGGCCGTCGGCGTGCACTGGGCCACGACTGCCGACAGGGGACGGCGATGGTTCGTCTCGATGGCACCTTCCAAAGCGTACCGACGGACACGACCAGGTCGCCGTGCACCCGGCCAGGGGACCCACCTCGAACACCCCGGCGAGCGCGACCGTCTGCATCACGCATCATCGTCGATGACTTGGGTCCCCAAGAGAGCCTGCTCGTTCCACTGCGGATCCCCCTGCGTCCGGCTCCGGCCGCACCCTCCGCGTCCGTGCCGCCAACGATCGCCCCTGGGCCGGGCGGACGAAAGGGGGATCTATCGCGA
>CAVOMZ010000024.1:0-3648 GCA_963697135.1 uncultured Chloroflexia bacterium
TACGAGACGTGGGCATCGACGGGCAAGGCCGCCGCCCACCACGACCTGCAGGCTCTCGGCGTCAGCGGGATCCTGGCCCGCGCCGAGGTCGCGGCGGAGAGCAGCCGGCCGCTTGAGTCCGAGCGCTGGGCGGCCGCGGTCGATTTGGTCGGCGGGCCGACCCTGCCCTATCTCCTCCGCTCGTTGCGTCACGGCGGGGCGATCGCGGCCACCGGCAATACCGGCGGAGCGGCCTTCTCGACGACGGTCTTCCCGTTCATCCTGCGCGACGTCAGCCTGATCGGGATCGATTTCCTCGGCGGTTCCGATCGATGAGCGGCGGTCGATGTGGGAGCGCCTGGCGACGGATCTTCGGCCGCGCAACCTGGGCGAGCGAGTGAGCGAGATCGGCCTGGACGGCCTGGAGACGGCCCTCGACGGGATCCTCGCCGGCCAGGCCCATGGCCGCTGGATCGTGCGGTTGGCCGAGTGAGCGAATTGTCCCTGATCAAGGCCCGAGATGGAGTGTCGCTCGCCGTCCGGCACTGGCCGGTCGAGGGCGAGCCCCGGGCAAGCATCCTGATCGTTCATGGCCTCGGCGAGCACGGCGGCCGCTACGAGCGGACGGCCGGAGATCCTGGCCGGGCGCGGGTTCGACTGCTGGGCAGCGGACCTGCGCGGTTTCGGGGCCTCCGAAGGCCCCCGGGCCTACGTCGAGCGGATCGATATCTGGCTCGACGACCTGGCCGACCAGCTGGCCCTGCTCAAGGGCCTGCGCCGGCCGGTCGTCCTGCTTGCTCACTCGATGGGCGGCCTGGTGGCCTGCCGCTACGCCGAGACCGACCGACCCCAACCCGACCTGCTCGTCCTGAGCGCCCCGGCCCTGGGCGTTAGACCTGCCGGGCTGGAATCTTCATCGATTGCTCCGGTCCTCGGCCGGATCGCACCCAAGGCCCGAATCAAGAACGACTTCGACGGTCCAATCCTGTCGCGCGACCCCGCCGTCGGCATCGACTACCTGGCCGATCCGCTCAATGTCCACTTCGCGACCGCCCGACTCGGCGCGATCATCCTTTCGCTCCAGGCTCCGACGATCGCTGACCTTGGGCGGATCCACGTGCCCACCCTGGTTGTCCACGGCGGGGCCGACCACCTCGTCCCGACGGCCACGTCGGAGGTCTTCGATGGCCGGCCCGGCATTGAGCGGCGGGTCCTGCCGGGCCTCGCCCACGAATTGCTGAACGAGCCGGAAGGCCCGCAGGTCGCGGCCGAGATCGCGACCTGGATCGAGGCCCATCTGCCGTCCTCGGGGCCGGCTGCGCCGGCGGCCGGTGGCCCGGGAGCCGGGACAGCGTAGTCGTCAGTCGAGCGCGCCCCGGAGCTGGGCGAGGGCCCGCTCGATCGCTTCGGTCGCCGCCGCTTCCGGGTAGGGAGCGGCCAGGATGGCATCGGCCAGGCCGATCGCCCCGCCTTCGACTCGCCGGGCGAGATCGGCGATCGCGGCCATCTCGACCAGCGACCGTTCGACGAAGGCCCGGTCGCCAACGTCGCCGTGACCCGGCACGACGGCGAGTTCGGGCGCGGCCGAGCCCGGCCCGGGCAGCAGGGCGAGGATGCCTTCGATCGTGCCCGCCCAGTCCAGTGGATAGCCGTCGCCGAGCCAGGGCGGTGCGCCGTTCTCGAGCAGGTCGCCGACGAAGATCACCGGCGCGTCGGGCACGAGGATCACGAGGTCGTTGTCGGTGTGGCCCCGGCCGAGCCAGCGCAGCTCGATCCGGCGTCCGCCGACCTCGATGTCTGCGCCGCTGTCCTCGATGGCGCGGTCCGGCGGGTCGAGGGTCACCCGGTCGAGCTCAACCGCGATGTCGGGTACTCCTGGCCGATCTCGGCCACGTTCCGGGCGTGGGCGGCCGGATCCTCGAGATTTCGCCGGATCCGGCAATGCACCGGACGTGGCCCCAGATCGGCGCTGGACGCAGCTCGTGATTGCCGAAGGTGTGGTCGAAGTGATGGTGGGTGTTGATCACCCCGGCGACCGGCCGGCTGGTGATCTCGTGGAGGTCGGCCAGGATTTCCCGGGCGTGGCCGACCGTGCTCCGGGTGTCGATCACGACCGGTCCGGCCTCGGTCAGGATCGCCCCGATCTGCTGGTGCATGAACCGATAACGGCGAGTGAAGACCCGCTCGCCAACCTCGATCCAATGCCCAGCCTGCTCGCTCACAGCCGAGATCACCTCCGTCGGGCCGCCACCGGATGGCATCCTAGTCCGCGATGGATGATCGCCGCACGATCGTGTTCTTCCCCGAGGGCGCCTTCGGTCCGACGAACAATTGCGTCGGAATCGGCAATGTTCTGCGGGCTCGGGGCCACCGCGTCGTGTTCATCGTCGAAGAGTCGTTCGCCGGGCGCCTGGAGGCCCAGGGCTTCGAGGAACGGTTGATCCGCCTGGGACCGGCGCCCGAGGTGCCCCGAGGTCCCCGGCCAGTTCTGGATCGATTTCATCCGCGACACAGCTCCCGTCTTCCGCAAGCCGACGAGATCAGCAGCTGGGCGAGTTCATCGCGCCGACCTGGCAGGCCCTGTGCGACGGGGCGCGGTACGTCGAGCCGCGCCTGCGCGAGGTCTTCGAAGAGCTTCGACCCCGATGCGATCGTCGAGGACAACGTGGTCGGGTTCGCCGCGGTGGTGACCGCCGGCAGGCCCTGGGCCCGAACTCGTCAGCTGCAACCCGGCCGAGCTCAAGGACGGGGCGATGCCGCCGTTCTCGAGCGGCTACTCGAGCGCGGACCGGCGCGAGTCGCCGGCCTTCCTCGACGAGGTCGGAAGGACGCACGCAGAGCTGTGGGCGGGGTTCGACGCGTTCATGCGAGAGTCTGGTGCAGCCGGGCTCGCCAACGGTCCGCTCGGGCCAGAGTTCATCCACGAGTCGCCCTACCTGAACCTGTACCTCTACCCGGCCGAGGCCGACTACGCCGCGCGAGCGACGCCGCTCGGCCCGACGTGGCACCGGCTCGACTCGTGCGTGCGCGACGACGGATGCACCTGGAGGTCCCCGCTTCGTGCTCCCGGTCGGGACGAGTCGAGCGGCGCCGCTCGTCTACCTGTCGCTCGGCATCGCTCGGCTCGGCCGACGTCGGCGCTGATGCAGCGGCTGGTCGACGTCCTGGCCCGGACGACGCCATCGGGTGATCGTCAGTCGAAGGGTCCCGCTCGGAGACCAGCTCAGCCTGGCCGCGAAACATGGCCGGCGAGGCGTTCCTGCCGCAGCCGGCGATCCTTCCGCAGGTCGACCTCGTCGATCACCCACGGCGGCAATAACACGGTCACCGAGTGCGTTCCACCACGGCAAGCCGATGGTCGTGCCTGCCCCTGTTCTGGGACCAGGTCGACAACGCCCAACGCCTGGCCGAGACCGGCTTCGGCGCGCCGCCTGCCGGCCTATGCCTTCGAGCCTGACGAGCTGACTGGTGCGATCGACGCGCCTGCTCGGTGATCGGGGCGCTCGCCGACCGCCTGGCCGCGATCGCCACCCGGCTCCAGGCGAATCCCGGAACCGTCCGGGCGGCCGGACCTGATCGAGCGCCTGGCGCGCACGGGCGAGCCGGTCACCGCCTGAGGGAGGGCCTCGCCAAGGTCGGCAGGGCCGTCCAGGCTCAGCGCAGGACCGC
>CAVOMZ010000025.1:0-3088 GCA_963697135.1 uncultured Chloroflexia bacterium
AGGCGGAGGGCCGTCAAACGGGTCCGGGCCTCGGCCGGCAGGCGGGCTCGAGCTTCGCCGCCGTCAGCAGGTAGGCGAACGGATTTAGGTCGTTGCCGACGCCGATCCGGCCCTCCGCGCAGGCCTGCAGAGCCGTGGTACCTCGGCCGCTGAACGGATCGAAGACGACATCCCCGGGTCGCGACCAGCGGGCGATGAAGGCGTGCGCGAGGCGAAGCGGGAAAGCTCGCAAGGTACGAGCACATCGGGTGGAAGCTGTGGCCCCACAGCCGCTGCTGGCCCTTCCATTCCGGGGCGAGCGCCAGCCTGGGGCAGCTCGGCGGGCAGTTCCAGCGCAAGCTGCGAGGCGCTCGAGGGTCGCGATCTCCGGGAGCGGCGGCGGGCGCTGGCGCGTTGGGCGCGCGGCACGTTCGAGCGGTACCTCCGCGAGCGATCACTGCCGCGATTCCTAAGCGACGGAGGCGGAGGTACACGCCGATTCCAGCGTTCTGGAAGCCTCGGCTACCTCGAGATTGAACGAATGAGCCGATCGCCGCCCCAATCCCGATGGGCAATCGAACGGGAGAAGTCATGGCGCCCTGGGTTGGAACGACGGGTGGAGCGTCAGCCGATACGGAAGCGGAAGCTCTCGACCGGCGCCTGCTTGCCTTCTCACTTGGAGGGCCCGCGGCTCCGCTTGAGGGTAGCTCTCCTCGACCGTCCGATAAGTCGCCGCGCAGACCACGACCTCCCCACCGCCGGCCGCCGCCTGGAAGCGGGCGGCGGTGTTGGTGATGTCGCCGATTGCGGTGAAGTCCTTGAAGCCACCACCGCCCACGTTGCCGACGTACTCCTCGCCGGTGCAGATCCCGACCCCGACGTCGAGCCAGTTGCCGTCCTCGGTCCCGTAGCCGACCGCCCGGAGGAGCCCCTCGGCGGCCCGGACAGCCCGACGCGCAAAGCCCTGGCCGGCCAGGTGGGGCACGAAGATCGCCATCACTTCGTCACCGGCGATCTGGCCGAGAATTGCGTCGTTGGCGAGGAGTGCCTTCGAGGCCGCCTGGTAGAAGCGGCGCAGGAGGGCGGTCGTCTCGACGCTCGACATTCGCTCGGCGATCGTCGTGTAGCCCCGCACGTCGGCGAAGAGGATGCTCACCGGGACGAGCGCACCGCCTTCGGGAGCGCGCTCGATGCAGCGTTCGCAGATCGACGGGTTCTTGCGCGATGGGGTGTAGCCCAGCTTGCCGAAGGGCCCCGCACTGGGGCCTCGGATTGGCGCGTTGCAGAACCGGCAGCGGAGTGGGCCGGGATGAGCGAGAGGAGCCGGCGCCCCAGCCGCTCGCCCGTCGCCAGGGCAGAATTGCCGCTCAGGATCCCCTGCCAGCGTCGGCTCATCGGAATGATATCGAGGCCGTCTGACATGTTCGCCTGGTCGTCTTTGCTCGGTCCTTGGGGTCATCGCCGCGGCCAGCGTGTGGCTCGGCTGGCTGACCGTTGCCCCGGCCCTGGGCTTTTCATCACTGGCCTCCGCGGCGATGTTGAACCTTGTCGTGGTCCCTCATGACGACCCGGTTCCTGGCCGGGCTGGATCATTCTCGTCGCCGGGCTCGTGCTCGTGGCCGGCCTGTTCGTCGCCCTGGCCCGATCCGGCGGGTGCCGGCCCGGATCGGATCCGGGGCCGTCCTCGGGATCATCTGCTGGCTGATTGCCGGGATCGTCCTGATGCCGCTGCTCGGTCTCCTCGATCCGGCCACGACCGTGACGACGGCCGATCCGATGCGTGGCTCGCTGATGATGCTGGCTCTCGGTCTGGGGGCACCGATCGAGGCCCTGATCGCCTGGCTGGCCTTCGGCCTGGTGCTGGGGGCAACCGTCTCGGTCCCGGCCGAACGAACCGAGCTCGCGCCGGCCGCCGTGGAAGCGGAGCCTGGGGCCCCGCCCACGACATCCAGGAGGGATCTGGTCCTGGTCCTGGTCGGGCTCGCGCTCGTGCTCCTGCCGGCCCTGGCCCTCGCTGGAGTGCGGGCTAAATCAAGCCTGGCCGACTTAACGTCGGCGAGCACCACCGAGGTCGCCCGGCAGACGGTCGCCTCGCTGCCCACCGGCAAGGACTTCGTCAGCGTGATCGAGCTGTCGCAGGCGCCGGGAGGCGTGCTCGGCCACACGTCCACACGTACTCCGGCGTGGCGTATGGCCTCGACGGGGTGGCCACGATCGGATTCGCGACCGGGCCAACCGTGGCCGTTCCGCGGGGCCAGGCCGGCTTCATCGTCGCCGGCCAGGTCCACGCCCACCGCAACGCCCAGGATGTCGCGGCCGGGGCGCTCCTGGCTGTGGCTCTCCTGGTCCTGGTGGGCATCGTCGTCCTCCTGGCCGCTCGCCGGCCGGCTCGGACGGGCCTGCTCTCGCTCGCCCTCCTCGTCCTGATCGGCACCTCGGCCGTGGCGATCCAGGGCCCCGGCTCGAACGACTGGCTGTTCATCTCGATCCGCTCGGGCGGTGGTCGGAACGCGGAGATGCCGTTGGCGACGTCGGAGCGGCTGTTCGAGTCGCCCGCTGTCGGGCCGTTCGCGCCCGGGCCGTATACCGAGACGCTCGACCGGGTCCGGGTGGATCCGGGCTCCGGCCAGGCGTTCGCCCCGACCGGCCCAACGGTGATCGTCGTGCTCGACGGCTCCGTCGACGTCCAGGGCGAGGCCGGGCCGGCCACCGCCCTGGCCATCCGGGGATCGACCCTGGTCTCACCCGGGACAACAGCGACGATCACGAATTCGGGCAGCGGGCCGGCCGAGCGGCTCGTGTTCACGGTGGTCGGCGGCAGCGGGGACTAGCGGCTCAGGGAGCGACCAGCGCCCCGACCGGGCTACCGGTCGCGGTCTGGCCGGAGCAGATAACGGCCGTCGACCTCGCTCACGGCGGTGATCTGGGCCGAGGCGAACGCGCGCCGGTTGCCAGCCTCGCCCAGGTCGCGCCGTCCGAGGAGAGCCAGGCCGCACTGTCACCACCGGTCGACGTGCCGAGGGCGATGACCTCCGAGCCCGGGCGACGATCCGGCTGAGGGTCGCGGCGTCGAGGCCAAGTCGGCGGCCTGCCAGGTGCTGCCGTCGCC
>CAVOMZ010000026.1:0-18358 GCA_963697135.1 uncultured Chloroflexia bacterium
TCCCGAGCTGTCCGGCTCGCCCGAGCGCCGGCGCCGCGGGCCGGGTGACCGTCGATCCCCAGGACGAACGCCCGGATGGACGGCGGCCGAAGATGACCGAGGACGAGAAGCTCCTCGAGCCGCCCGAGCCGGCCGGCGTTCCTCGGACGACGGACCCGTGGCGGGTCGCTGCGGATCCTCTCCGAGTTCGTCGAGGGCTTCGATACCCTCGCCAACCTCGGCCCGGCGGTCAGGGTCTCGGCCGGCCCGCACCGAGGCGGGCAGCCCGACCTACCACCTGGGCGGGCGTCGGCCGGCGCCTGGCCGACGCGGGCTTCGCGGTGATCACCGGCGGCGGGCCGGGCGTGATGGAAGCGGCCAACCGCGGCTGCCAGGAGGCCGGCGGGATGTCGGTCGGCTGCAACGTCGAGCTGCCCCACGAGCAGCGCTCAACCCGTACGTCGACCTGGGCGTCGACTTCCGCTACTTCTTCGCCCGCAAGACGATGTTCGTGAAGTACGCCGACGCGTTCGTCGTCCTGCCCGGCGGCTTCGGCACGCTCGACGAGCTGTTCGAGGCGCTGACGCTGATCCAGACCGGCAAGATCGAGCACTTCCCGATGATCCTCGTCGGGCACGAGTACTGGAGCGGCCTGATCGACTGGATGCGCCGGGACCAGCTGCCGGCCGGCACGATCGACGCCGAGGACCTCCGACCTGTTCCACGTGACCGACGATCCCGACCAGGTCCTCCGCCTGATCCGGGCTACAGCCAGGACGACACGTCGATCCGGCCGAGGAGTCGAGCTCCGTACGCCCTGCGTCCCGGCCGACTGAGCGTCAGGCCCCGGGCGGCAGGGCGACCTCGATCCGGCCGTCGACGATCCGGAGCGGGAAGTAGCGGAGCCGGCGGACCCGGGTCAGGCGGCGAGCCTCGGATTTCTTGCCCGGCGGGTCTTCTCGGGCGGCAGGCCGGCCGCCGACCAGGTCGGGTGGTACCGGCCGTCCGGGTCGAGGCCGCCGGTCGTCGGCATCTGGACCGCTCCCCGGTCAGAGAGGTCGAACCGGCCGCTGTGGAGCGGGCAGTGGACCAGGCACCATCGAGCACCCCGATCGACAGGGGGGCCGACATGTGCGGGCAGCGATCATCGGTCGCGACGATGCCCACGCTGGTATGGGCCAGCAGCATGTCCAGCTCGCCCCGGGTCACCCGGCGCATCGTCGCCGGGGCGCAGGTCGGCGACGTCAGGACGCCCGAAGGGCGTCTCGGGGAGCCCAGCGGGAGGAGGCCCGCGGGGGACGCGGCCGGATGTGGGCTCCATCGACATCAGCCTAACGGAAACACCAGACCCGCCCCGCGATGTCCGCAGCAGGGCCGGGGCTGGATCCTCAGGGTGAGGGTCAGTCGAGCGCCGGCGGGCGCCGCTCGGGACGACGCTCGGCTGCGCTGCCGCGGCCGCCGCCTCGGATTCCGGTGCGCCCGGAGCGGGATCTCGCGGAACGAACAGCGGCGACGACGACGCGCCACCGCCGCGCCCGACACCCAGGAACATCGAGTTCGCGATCGCGATCGTGAAGGCCTGGTGGAAGCCCTGGATGAAGATCGCCTGGAGCTCGGCCGGCAGCTGGCTGACGAACGCGAGCGGGTTGCCGTGCCGGTGACCGAGGTCAGCGAGCTGAGGTCGAAGCCGGGCGGCGGCGTCGTCGGCACGGCCGAGGCCGGTGCACCGGCCGCGACGATCTGGTCGTGGAGCAGGGCCCAGGTCAGGTTGTCCCGGAAGAGGGTGAAGGCGAGGGTCAGGCCGATCGTCGTGCCGATCTGCCGGAAGAGGGTCAGGTCGGCCGTGGCCGCGCCCGAGCTCATTGAACGGCACCGCGTTCTGGACGATGATCGTGAAGACCGCGAAGGTCGGTCCGACGCCCAAGCCGGCGATGAACATCCAGCCCCACAGGACGCACGTCCGGGGTGTCGGCCCGCAGGTAGGTCATCAGGAACAGGCCGATGGCCAGGATCACCAGGCCGCCGACGACGAGCACCTTGTAGCGGCCGGTCCGGCTGACGATGATCGCCCGAGACGATCGACGCGATGATCAGGCCGAGCAGGAACGGCAGGAGCTGGTAGCCCGACGGCCGTGGCGCTCGCGCCCTGGACGATCTGGAAGTAGAGCGGCAGGAAGATGATCGCCGCGCCGAAGCCGAAGGTGGCCAGGAAGATCGCGACCATCGAGGCGCTGAACGTGCGGTTCCGGAACAGGTGGAGCGGGATGATCGGCTCGGCCGCCCGCGACTCGACGAAGACGAAGACGCCGAGGAAGACGACGCCGGCCGACGATCGTGCCCCAGACCGCCGGGTCGCTCCACTGGGACGTCTCGGCCAGGGTCAGGCCGACCAGGATCGGCACCAGGCCGAGGGTCAGGGTGACGACGCCGAGGTAGTCGATCTTGATGTCGCGCCGGCGGCCCTTGATGTTCGGCAGCAGCCGGGAGATCACGACCAGGGCGACGATCCCGATCGGCAGGTTGACGAAGAAGATCCAGTGCCAGCTGAAGTTGTCGGTCAGGAAGCCGCCCAGGCCCGGGCCGACGAGGAAGGCGATGCCGAAGACGGCCCCGAACAGGCCCTGGTACTTGCCCCGCTCGGCCGGGGGTGAACAGGTCACCGATGACGGCCAGCGCGATCGGGAAGAGGGCGCCGGCGCCCGAGGCCCTGGATGCCCCGGAAGAGGATCAGCTGCCACATCGTCTGGCTCAGGCCGGACAGGGCCGAGCCGATCAGGAACAGGACGATGCCGAACATCAGCAGCGGCCGCCGGCCGTACAGGTCGGACAGCTTGCCGTAGATCGGGACGGTGATCGTGCTCGTCACGAGGAAGATCGTGACGACCCAGGTGTACAGGTCGGCGCCCTTCAGCTGGGTGACGATCGGGGCAGGACCGGTCCGACGATCGTCTGGTCGAGGGCCGCCAGGAACAGCCCGAGCAGGATCGCGCCGAGGATCTCGAACTTGGCCCGATGGTCCAGCCCGAGCGCCGGATCGTTCTCGAGCGGACGGGCCGTCCGCCTCGTTGTCAACTGGAAACGCTTCCATGAATCCCTTCCCTTGCCGTGATGAAGTCGTCGGCCGGCTCAGCCGGCGGCCGTCGCGTGGTGATGAGTTGGATGGGTGTCCTCGGCGTCGATTCCGAACTCCGCGGCAGATCGCGACCCGCAGGTCACCCATGGCCTGGGTGATCCGCCGCAGCTGGACGTCATCGAGCCGGTCGCAGATCGCCCGGATCCGATCGAGCTTGATGCCCTCGGTCTCGTCGAGCGCCTGGATGCCCAGGCCGGACGGCTGGACGAGGACCACCCGCCGGTCGTCCGGCACCCGGACCCGTTCGACCAGGCCGTGCTCGGCCATCCGATCGATGATCCCGGTCGCGTTCGACAGGGAGACGTCGAGGAGCTCGGCGATCCGGCTCATCGACATCGTGCCGTGCTGCTCGAGCTGCCGCAGGACGTGGATCTGGGTCATGCTGATGCCCTGCCTTGACGAACTTCTCGGTCGAGGCACAGCGCAGATCGCGCAGCGACCAGCCGACATCGGCCAGAATTGACCCGACCAGCTCGTCGCGCGTCTCGATCGATAGTTCGCATGACATGAACTATCATACGCACCGAACAGTTATGTCAAGCCTGATGATCGGTGATCGACGCTGATCATCGGCGCTGGACCGAAACGCCGGCCGGGCCGTCACGCCGGCCAGCCGAGGAGGACCTGCTCGATGCGTTCGCGATCATGCTCGAGCCCCAGCAGGGGATCACCTACGCCGAGCAGCTCGCCGTCGCCCAGCGGGCCGAGGCGGCCGGGTTCGGGGCGTTCTTCCGCTCCGACCACTACGAGAGCTTCCCGGGTCCCGACGACCTGCCCACGACCGATGCCTGGACCGTCCTGGCCGGGATCGCCCGCGAGACGCGCACGATCCGGCTCGGGGCGCTCGTCTCGCCGGTCACCTACCGGCTGCCCGGGCCGTTTGCCAAGATCGTGGCCACGGTCGACGAGATGAGCGGCGGGCCGGGTCGAGGTCGGCCTCGGAGCGGGCTGGCACGAGCTGGAGCAGCCCGCGATGGGCATCCCGTTCCCGCCGATCAGCGAACGGGCGGAGATGCTCGAGGAGACCCTGCCAGATCGTGCACGGCCTGTGGTCCGAGCCCGACGGCTGGTCGTTCGAGGGCCGCCACTGGCAGGTCCGCGATGCGCATGTTCCGGCCGAGGCCGATCCAGCGGCCCCACCCGCCGATCATCGTCGGCGGCGGCGGCACGCCGCGCGGCTTCCGGATCGCGGCGCGCTACGCCGACGAGTTCAACCTGACGAGGACCGATCCGGATGCGATCGCCGAGCGCTACGCCGGAGCTCGACGAGGCCTGCCGGGCGATCGGGCGGGACCCGGGCTCGATCCGCCGCTCGGCGATGATCGGCGTGCTGGTCGGCGCCGACGAGGCCGAGCTCGCCCGGCGGCGGGCCGCCGTGCTGGCCAGCTTCGCGCGTCCCCGACGAGGGCGAGGCCTGGTTCGCCCGGCATGAGCCGACCTGGATCATCGGCACGCCCGAGCGCGCCCGCCGCAGGATCGCCGAGCTGGCCGCCCTGGGCGTCGAGCGGCTCATGCTCCAGGACTTCATGCCCCGGGACCTGGCGATGATCGACCTGCTCGGCCGAGAGGTCATCGCCGCCGGCTGAGCCCCGCCTCGCCTGGCCGGCTCGCGGCCCACCGCCGGCCGATCGATCAGGCCGAGCGGCCGGCCCAGCGGGCCGTAGCGCAGCCAGGCCCGGCCGACCAGCCGGTCGAGGCGGACCGGGCCGTAGAGCCGCGAGTCGATCGACACGGCCGGGGCGTCACCCAGCAGCCAGGCCTCGGTCGGGCCGAGCCGGACCGGCCGGCCGGCCAGGCTGATCGTGTCGCCCGGCCGGCCGGCGACCCGTTTCACGACGAGCAGGCCGCTGCCGGGCTCGCGGACGACGACGATCGCGCCCCGCCGCGGCCAGCGCTGGGTGGTCGGGTCGACGAGCAGCCAGTCGCCCGGCTCGAGGGCGGGGCGCATCGAGCCCTCGGCGACGCGGACCCGCCAGGCGCCCGAGCAGGCCGGTCCCGTCGATCGCCGTCGCGGCGCTGCCGCGGCTCGGCGGCGGCGAGCTACTTCTTGGTTGACCAGAAGATGTCGGCGAACTCCTTGACCGACGCCTGGAGCTGGGCGGCCGCCTCGGCATCGACATTCTGCTTGTTCTTGCCGGCGAGTTTGAGCAGGTTCCAGACCTTGGTGTGGAGATCCGGGTTGGCCTCGAGGTGCTCGGGCTTGAAGTAGTCCGACCAGATCACCTGGACCTCGTGCTTGACGATCTCGGCGTGCTGCTCCTTGACCGCAACGCAGCGGGCGAACTTGTTGCGGTCGGCCACGCTGCTGTCCTTCGAGTCCGCCGATGAGCTCGACCATCTTGGCGACGGTCTGGGCCGCGAGGACCGCGCCGGCCGGGATCATAGATCCCGCAGGGGATGTCGCAGTGGGCGTGGACGACGGTCGTCGGGGCGACGACCCGGGCGATCCGGCTGCTGATTCGGGACATCGGGCGATCTCCTTCGACGGGCCTGGGGTTGTGCTGCAGTCTCAGAGTGGCCGGAGTGCCTGTCAAACCGACACATCGCCGCGCCCGGTATGGGGCGGTATCATCGCGAGTTGATGACGGAGCCAACCCCGACCGGTGCGCTCGCCTGTCCATTCGTGGCCTTCGAGGCCGACCGCGACGCCCGAGCCGACACCCCGGACCACCGCCACCGCTGCTACGCCGAGATCCGGCCGGCGCCCCGGGCGCTGGCCCACCAGGAGGCGTTCTGCCTGTCGCCCGGCTTTGCCGCCTGCCCCACGTTCCAGGACTGGGCCCGCCGCGAGGCCGCCCGGGCCGAAGCCGCGCCAGTGACCGGAACGAGCTGGCCGGCCTGGCCCGGCCGGGCCGCGCGAGCGATCGTCCGGCGCGGGCCGACGCTGCCGATGAGCGGCCGGCGACAGCCGCGGCCTGGGCCGACGCCGGCCGAGCGCCGCCGGGGCGCGCCGGACGCCAAGCCGCGACTGGGCGGCGCCGCCGGCTGGGTCGCCGGCGACCGGGGGAGACCCCGATGACGTCGAAGCACCGCCGTTCCTCCGGGGCCGGGCGCAGCCGGCCCGACCGGGGCCGCGGTGGCTCGGCGCCGGGGCGGGCGTCGCCGCGGGCCGAGGCGGCGGCGGCCGGCCTGGCCGGGTCGCGCTGGCTGAACGAGGCACGCTCGGCAGCCCCGGCCGACGATCCCGAGCTCGACGACCTCGACCGCTCGATCGAGGCCGACCGCGCGGCCCGCCAGGCTCGCGAGGCGGCCGGCTCACGCGCCCGCCGGGTGCCATCCGACGACGATGCATGACGACGACGACGGCCGTTCGACCCGTGGCGTCGGCCGTCGCTTCGCCCGGCCGGCGGGCCAACCAGGTCTCCCGCCGCCCGCCGTCCGCCGGTCGCGAGGGCCGGCCGGCATGGGAGCGCTCCCGCCGAAACGAGGCGTATCCGACCCTCAAGACCCGGGTCGGGATGCCCGCGATCCCCGCGGCTTGCTGGCCCTCGGGCGCGCTCGTGATCGCCGCCGTCGTGATCTTCTCGCTGCCGTTCCTGCTCAACTTCGGTGGCTCGACCGGCGTCGCCGACCCCGCCGGGCTCGGTCGCGCCGACCGACAGCGGCCTGCCTTCGACCGCGCCGTCGTCCTCGGTCGCCGCCGGCCGCTCCGTCGCCCCAGATCTATACGGTCGTGTCGGGCGACACGATCGAGGAAGATCGCCAAGAGTTCGGCGTGACGACGGCCCAGCTCCTGGCGGCGAACCCGCAGATCAAGAACGCCAACAACATCAAGCCCGGCGACAAGATCACGATCCCGAGTGCGGCCGGCCCGGCGAACGTGATCACCGGGGCGTCGCCCAGCCCATCCTGAGGCGCACCCGCCGCCGGCGGCGCCCTAGCGCGGGGCCAGGTTGATCGAGGTGATCTTGCCCGCCTCGACCCGGAACATCGCGTCGAGATGCTGCGAGGTCGCTCCCGGCCGGACGACGAGGAGATCGGCCTCGTAGGTGTTGCCGGTGTCGCGAACCTCGCCCGGGATCATCTTCAGGCCCCGGTCACTGCGCAGGAACCAGCCGCCGACCCGCTCCACCCCGCGGTACGTCTGGACGCTGTCGCCGACGTGGATCCGCATCTCGGTCCGTTCGTCCATGAGCGCGACCGCGCCCTCCCGGTCACCAGCGTTCAGGAGCTCGAAGAAGACTTCCATCGTTTCGACTGCACCCATGGCCGCAGTTTAAGCGACCACTGCCGGCAGACGTTACGACGGTTCGGCCCGGCCTCCGAAACAGGCGAGAGCGCGGATCGGGCCGAAGCTCCAGGGACCGCCGCGGCAGACCAGCGGGCCTTGACGGCGGTCAGAAACCGCCCCCGGCTCCGCCTCCGCCGCCGCCCGAACCACCTCCACCGAAGCCGCCTCCGCCCCCGCCGGACGAGGCCGGCGAATTGCCGATCGTGCCCAGGGCGGCCATCATCCCGCCGACGTCGGGGATCGGTCCGCTCGAGAACAGGCCGGCGCCACCGGTTCCGGCCGATCCAGCCGATCCGGCCGTGAACGGGGTGCCGCCGCTGCCGTACCAGGCGGGGAAGTAGGCGCCCCGCGCCGACACGCCCCGCCGGGCGTCTTCGACCGTCCGGCCGAGGACCGCCTGGACGTCCTGGTTCAGGTCGAGGGCGACCCCCCAGACCACGGCCTGATCCGGGCTGTCGACCCAGTCGAGCTTGGCGGCCTGGACGACCTCATCCATCGTCCGGGCCTCGGCCATCGTCGCCTGGAGCGTTCGCCGGTAGGCCTTGAGCTGGGCGTCGATCATCGCCCCGTTCTTCGTCCGAGCCGGCATCTCCCGGGCAATGAACAGCGAAACAACCCCGGCCGCGCCGAGGGCGACCCCGATGAAGGCCAGACCCGAGATCGGGAAGAGGCCGAGGACGAACCAGGCCGCGATCCCGGCCCCGATCTCGAGCGCCCCCCGGGTGGCGTAGCGGCTGGTCGCCTTGGCCGGCGCCTCGACGAACCAGCCCTGCTCGACGGCATACGCCTCGAGCTTCGTGTTGAACCCGGCCGTGTACTGGCCGAACCCGGTCAGCTCGTCGTGCTCGATCCGGCCAGCCGCTCCGGCCAGGCTCTGGAGCATGACCAGGGCGTAGCTCTCGGCGTCGATCAGCGGCTGGCGGCTGGCCCGCGTCCGGGCCGCCTCGACGGCCGGGTCGTTCGACGGCGGCACCTCGGTCACGATCGCCAGCTCGCGCGGCTTGCCGGGGTCGGGCACGTCGAACTCGATCTGGCCCCGGTTGGCCAGGTCGAGCATCGCCGTCGTCAGGGCCCGCCGGCTCGACCGCCCGTCGTAGACGAGGGCCGCCGAGGATGGCGTCAGGTCCGGCGGAGGAGCCGGCATGTAGACGGAGGGATCGTCGGTGTAGATCGCGTCCCGGCCTCGCCGCCACCAGGCGTAGGCGGCCGAGCCGACCGCCAGCAGGAAGATCAGGGGTGCGATCACGAGCCCGAACAGGGCGTTCGTAATCCGGGCCCGGGAGAGCGCCTCGGCGTTGGCCGGCGTCGCCGCATCGTCGACATCCTTCAGCCCGGCGGTCAGCGCCCCGACAGATCGCAGTCCTCGAGCTCGGGCGTCATGTCGTCGTTGAAGATCGCGTCGCGCTGGTCATTCGAGAGATAGGCCGCCCGGTAGCCCGGCCCGGCATAGAGCTGGACCTGGCCGTGGCATTTGCCCGGCTCGAGGTCGAACAGGATGACCAGTCCGTCATCGAAGCCCTTCCGCCCGACGCCCCACTGGTCCATCAGGGCCTGGGCGTCGGATTCGGCCTGGTCGGTCGTCACGTCGTCGCCGGCAACCTGGCTGTAGACCACGACCTCGGCGCCGGTTCGGGCCTCGATCCCCTGGATCGTGGCCTCGGCCGCCGCGATCGTCTCGGGGTCGAAGACGCCGGCCGTGTCGTAGACCCGCTGGCCGGTGACCGGGGGTGGATAGGGCGGTCCGGCTGCCCGGCCGGCCGCCGCGAAGGGGGCCAGGAACAGGCCGCCGCCGAGGAGCAAGCCGATGATCGAGAGATGCAGGCGCGGTCGACGGGCGGCGGCCAGGCGATCAACCAGGCAGATCATCGGCTGATCCTACGAGGGCTGCGCGGAGCGAGCGGCCGGGCTCGAGCCGCGTTGGCGGCCGACGGTCAAGCGGCCGCGTTCTCGGCCGAGTGTCAGGCGGCCGTCCTCCTCGAGCAGGACCTGGGGCGGCCGCGGACGCCCGTTGTAGGACGAGCCGAGCGACGCCCCGTAGGCGCCGGCGTCGCGGATCACGACCAGGTCGCCCCGGACGAGCGCCGGCAGCCGGTGGACGCCGAGCGAATCGGTCGACTCGCAGACGGGTCCCTCGACCGCGGTTTCGCTCAGCTCGTCGGATGGCCCACCCGCCTCGATCCCGGCCGGCGGCCAGGCCCGGCCGCCCGCGGTCAGGGCAAGGACGCTGTGCCGGGCCCCATAGAGGGCCGGCCGGATCAGCTCGGTCATCCCGGCAT
This sequence comes from uncultured Chloroflexia bacterium, assembly GCA_963697135.1. GTDB lineage: Bacteria > Chloroflexota > Limnocylindria > Limnocylindrales > CSP1-4 > Palsa-1033. Next base: position 9,620 of record CAVOMZ010000026.1, read on the forward strand.
CGAGGACGACCATCGGGCCGCCCCGCCTGCGGACGTGGAGGACCCGCGCGACGAGGTAGCCCGCCCGGGCCACGAGGAAACGGCCCGGCTCGATCGCCAGCCGGGCCGGCCGGCGATCGGCCGGCAGGGCTTCGAGGGCCGTCCGCAGCTCCATCGCGAATCGCCCGGGTGCGGGCGCCGGGGTGGTCAGGTCAAAGACGGGGAAGCCGCCTCCGACGTCGAGCGTGTCGAAGGCGGGTAGCGAGCCGCCGAGGAGCCCGACGAGCGCCAGTGCCCGGCGGACGCCGTCACGCCAGGCGTCGACCGCGCCGAGCTGCGACCCGACGTGCAGGTGGATGCCCCGCCAGCTGAGCGGCCCGTCAGGGCCTCCCCCGGCGTCGATCGCCGGAGCCAGCTCGTCGTCGGCCAGGCCGAACTTGCTCGTCCCTGCCCCGACGGCCAGGCCGGGCAGGGTCTCGGGGTCCACGGCCGGGTTGTAGCGGAGCAGGACGTCGAGCTTCGAGCCACCCCGCCGGATCGCCGCCCGGGCCACCCGGGCCAGGGCGGCCGCCTCGTCGGCCGATTCGATTGCCGTCCAGAGGATCGGCCGGCCACGGCTGGCGGCCCGGCCGACCGCCTGCAGGTCGGCCGGCGTCTTGCCGATCCCCTCGAGGGTCAGCCGGCCGTTCGGGATGCCCGCCGCCCGGGCGACCGCCCACTCGCCGCTCGAGACAACATTGGCTCCGAAGCCGAGCCGCCCGATCCGCTCGACGATCGCCGGCACGTCGTTGGCCTTGACGGAGTACTGCCGGAGCCAGGGGTCCGGGAAAGCCTGCTCGAGCTCGGCGGCCGCGGCGGCGATCTCGGCCAGGTCGGTCAGGCTGACCGGCGTGCCGTGGCGCCGGGCGGCCTCGCGCAGGGCCGGGGCGATCGCCGGCAGGCGGTCTGCCCGGCTCACCTGGACTGGTCCCGGTTCGGGCGCGTCAGCGACTCGTCTTCATGAACGGCAGGAAGCCGATTGCCAGTGACACGACGCTCAGGATCACGGCTCCGACAACGGCGGCAATGATCGAGTCGAGGTCGATCGTGGGCGGGAAGTTGCCGACCGTGAAGTTGACCTTGAGCTGCTCGGTCGCCCAGGCAACGCCGAGGAGGACGATGGCGTTGACGATCAGCCCGGACAGGCCCAGGGTCACGATCGAGAGGGGCAGCGAGAGGATCTTCAGGACCGGCTTGACCAGGGCGTTGGCCAGGCCGACCACGATCGCCACGACCAGGATCCCGGCCGGGCTGGCGTCCTTGCCGAAGCTGATCTCGGAGTAGACCAGCGAGGTCACCCACAGGGCGATCGCCGTGCCGATCGTCTGGACCGCAAAGCCGATCATCATCGGCTGGCCTCCTCTCTGCTGTGGCGCTCGAGCCGGTCCTGGAGGTGCGCCCGGACGGCCGGCCATTCCGTGTCGAGCACGCTGTAGTAGGCCGAGTCGCGGGCCCGCCCGCCGGGCATCACCATGTGCTTCCGGAAGATCCCTTCGAACTCGGCACCGATCCCGAGGATCGCCGTCCGCGATTGCTCGTTCAGGGCGTCCGTCTTCAGCTCGACCCGGCGCAGGCCGAGTGTCTCGAAGGCATGGCCCATCCCCAGCAGCTTGGCCTCGGTGTTGACCGCCGTCCGCTGCATCGCCGGATCGATCCAGGTCCAGCCGATCTCGAGCCGCAGGTGAGCCGGGGCGAGGGCAAGGTAGCGGGTGCTCCCGACGACCCGGCCGGAGGCCTGCTCGACCGTCACGAAGGGCACCTCCGTGCCGGCTGCGGCGGCGGCCAGGGCCGCCTCGACGATCCCGGCCATGCCGGCCGGGGTCGAGCCGTCGAGCGGCATCCAGCGCCAGATCCGGGGATCGCGGCCGGCCTGGATCAGACCCTCCAGGTGGCCAGGCGAGAGGGGCTCGAGCCGGACATGGCGACCCTCCAGGGTCACCGGCCCGATCGTCGGGGGAGCCATCATCGGCCGAGTGTACGGGACGCTAGACTCCACCTGCCGCCCCGCCGGGCCCTGCCCGGACCACAACCTGAGGGTCACCGATGTCATCGTTCTCGGACCAGACCGCTGCCTTCTTCGAGGAGTTCTTCCGGCTCGACCCGATCTCGGCCACGGCCGCCGGGCATGCACGACCACGATGGTCGCTGGCCGGACCTGAGCAAGGCCGGCCGGGCGGCGCAGCTGGCCGCGGCCCGGCGCTGGACCACGACCCTCGAGGCGATCCCCGACGCAGAGCTCGACCGGGACGAGGCGATCGACCGGCGGCTCCTGCTGATGGTCCTCGACGAGATCGAGTTCGGCGAGACCGAGCTTCGCCAGCTGGACTGGGATCCGCTCGAGTGGGTCTACCTCCTGGGCGGCGGGATCTTCCCCCTGATCGCCCGGGAGTTCGCCCCGCTGGGGGATCGGCTCGCCTCGGTGGCCGGCCGGCTCGAAGGCCTGGCTGGCGTCGTCGATGCCGCCCTGGCCGCCCTGGTCGGTACGCCCGACGGGCGCCCGGTCTCGCGGCTGCACACCGAGACGGCCCTTCGCAGCTGCCGGGAATCGGCGAGCTGATCGGCGATGCCCTGGCCGAGGCCGAACGGGCCGCCCCGACCGACCCGGCCGTGGCCGCGGTCCAGGGCCGGCTCATCGCGGCTGCCGCCGGTGCCAGCGAGGCCCTCGCCCGGGCCGGGCAGGTCCTTCGCGATGAGGTCCTGCCCCGCGCCGCCGGCGAAGGCCGGCTCGGCCCGGAGCTCTTCGCGGCCAAGCTCCGGCGGACCCTGCGCGATGATCAGCTGACGCCCGCCCGGGTCCTCGAACGGGCCACTCGCGAGGCCGACGCGGTCCGGGCGGAGATGGTCCGCCTGGCCCACGAGCAGTGGCCGGCCTGGTGCCCGCGATCGGCCGGCCCCGGCGGACGAAGGGGCGCTCGTCCGGGGCGTTCTCGACGCGATCGCGGGCGAGCACCCGGCGCCGGACGAGCTGCTCGACGACTGCCGAGCCGAGCTGGCCCGGATCGAGGCGTTCTGTCGCGAGCAGGACGTGGTCGGCCTGGTTGACGAACCGCTCGACATTCGCTGGACGCCGCTGTTCCTGCGCGCGTTCGGCGGGGCGATGCTCGATTCGCCCGGCCCGCTGGACAAGGGTCAGGCCTCGTTCTTCGCGATCACCCCGATCCCCGACGACTTCACTCCCGAGCAGGCCGAGAGCTACCTGCGCGAGGACAACGACCGGATGCTGCGGGTCCTGACGATCCACGAGGCGGTGCCCGGCCACTACCTCCAGGGGGCCTACGCGAACCGTTGCCCGTCGCTCGCCCGGGCGGTCTTCTGGAGCGGCCTCTTCGCCGAGGGCTGGGCCGTCTACGTCACCCAGGTGATGATCGACGCGGGCTACGGGGCCGATGACCCGGGCCTCCTGCTGACCCACTGGAAGTTCTACCTGCGGGCCGCCCTGAACGCGATCATCGATGTCCGGATCCACGCCGGCGAATCGTACGGTGGGCCGATGACCGAGGACGAGGCGGTCAGCCTGATGGTCGACGGCGGCTTCCAGGAGGAGTCAGAGGCCCGCAACAAGTACAACCGGGCGCGCCTGTCCTCGACCCAGCTATCGACCTATTTCGTCGGCTCGATGGCGCTGTGGGAGCTCGAGCGGGACGTCCGGCGGCGCCTGGCGGCCGCATCGGGCGATCCGGCCGGGACGGGCTCGGTCGTCGAGCGGGACATCCCGGGCGGATTTGGTCCGACGCCGGGCTTCAACCAGCGCCGGCATCTCGAGGAGGTCCTGGCGCACGGGACGCTCGCGCCGTCGCTCCTGCGCGAGCTGGTCCTGGCCGACGAGCCGGGGGTCTGACCGGGAGGGTCTCGAGCAGCCGGTCGACCCGGTAGCCGCCCTTCGCCCCGTCCCGGGCCAACGCCCGCCGGCGAGCCGGGCCCCGGATCGAGCCAGCCTCGGCGACCGCCTCGAGCCAGTCCTCCCAGGCCTCGCGCTCGATGTACTCGACCCCATCGAACGGGTGGACCCGGAGTGCCTGGCGGATCGGCCGGGTCCTGGAACCAGCCTCGGACGGTGCCCGCGCCGAAGCCCGGACGGGCAGCAGGCCCAGTCGGGCCGCGGACCGGCCAGCGCCCGGACGATGTCCGTCCAGCGGTCAAGGTCGGCCTCGGAGATCCAGTCGGGACGAGGACCGCCGGCGGCGAGGCTGGCCCGGATCACAGCGGATAGCCGGAGCCCGTCGATGTCGACTTCGGCCAGGGCGGTCCGAGCGCCGCGGCCGCGGCGGCCGGACGCGCCCGGCCCAGTTCGGGCAGCTCCTCGAGGACGGCCGCCAGGCGCTCCTGGACGGCCTCCCGCTCGGGAGCGAGGACGAGGTCGGTCAGGGCGTCCGTCACGCTGGGGACCGGCCGGCCGGCGAGCAGTCGCCCCAGCTCCGACCAGGGTTCGCCGGGTCCGTCGGCGACTTCACGCAGGTCGACATAGACCCGGCAGCCATAGGCGGCGAGGTTCGCCTGGAAGCCCTCTCGGACGATCTGCTCGATCGAACGGAGCTCCTCGAGACCGGACATCGCATCGCGCAGGACGAGCCAGCGGCCCGCCGCCACGGTCAGACCCAGACCGTCCTCGACCGTTGCCCTGACCGGCGGACGCTCGCCGGCCGGTCCGCTCCCGGCATAGGCGACCGATCGGCGGATCGCTCCGCTCGTCTCCGCGTAGCGGTTGTGGACCAGGACGAGCGAGCGTTCGCCGCCCGGCCCGCGGTTGCTGTAGGCGAACACGTCCTCGTTCACGGCGCCGTCCGTTTCGAAGTCGTACAGGCGGAACTGGTCCGAGCCGGCGAACTCGGCCCGGCGATGGAGCAGCGGAAAGATCGTCCGCTCGTGGTGGCCCAGGAGCCCTTCATCGACCGGCTCGTCGAGGCGGGCCCGCCGGAACTCCATGCCGTACTGCTCGTGGAAGCCGTCGACCTGGCCATGGCCGAACATCGGCAGCCCGGGCAGGGTCACCAGGAGGGCGGCGACCGCGAAGTACTTGTCGCCCGTGCCGAACTGCTCGACCGCGGTCTTCTCGTCGGGGTTGCTCATGAAGTTCACGAATCGACCGAGGATCGCCGGGATCGAACTCGAGGGTGTTCTTCATCACCCGGCGGTACTCGCCGTTCTTCTCGTCGCGGAGCATGTTCATGAAGGCGCTGTTGTAGACCCGGTGCATGCCCAGGGTTCGCACGAAATAGCCCTCGAGCAGCCAGAAGGCCTCGGCCAGGAGGAGCGTCCCGGGCGCCTCGGCGGCGACCCGATCGACGACCTCCCGCCAGAACTCGTCGGGCATCAGGGCTTCGAACGCCCGGCGGCTGAGGCCGTGTCCGGCTCGGGAGGGGATGGCCCCGCCGGTCCCGGGCTCGGGGAACCAGAGCCGTTCGATGTGGCGCTTGACGAGGACCATCGCGGCATCGAAGCGGATCACCGGGAACTGCCGGGCCACGCCGACGATCGTCTGGATGACCGCCTCGCGGACCTCGGCCTTCGAGTAGTCGAGCTGGGCCGTGTCGTTCCACGGGAACGATGTCCCGTCGTTGCCGTGGTAGACGTAGCGGACCTGGCCGGTCGCCCGGTCGACCCGCTGGAAGACGACCGCGGCGTCGCTCGCGTCGTAGTAGTGGTCTTCGATCCTGATCGAGACCCGCTCGTCCTCGGACAGGTCGGGACCGCTGAACGAATAGGCCGGGAAGGGCGAGTCGGCCAGCGACAGGAACCGCTCGGGATGCTCGATCACCCAGCGCGAGTCGATCCCCATGTGATTGGGGACCATGTCACTGGCCAGCCGGATGCCGCGCCGGCTGGCTCGCTCCCGGAGGCTGTCGAGGGCCGCCGGCCCACCCAGATCGGCGGCGATCACGTAGTCGTCGAGCGAGTAGGCCGAGGCGACGGCGTCGGGTTGGCCGCGGAGCTGCTTGATCCGGGCCGAGGCCCGGCTCCGTTCCCAGAGCCCGATCAACCACAGGCCGGTGATGCCCTGGGCCTCGAGGATCGCCAGCTCCTCGTCCGGGATCGCGTCCAGGGTGGCGATCTCGCGCCGGTAGCGCCGGGAGAGCTGGTCGAGCCAGACGTAGGTGCTCTTGGCCAGCAGGACGAGGCTCGGCATCCAGTCGGTGTCGAGGCTGAACCGCTCGAACTCGAAGTCCTCGCCCGCGCGGCTGCCATAGTCGGTGAGCGCGTCGGCCTGGTCGCCGGCGCCGCCCGGCCGGGACATCAGCCAGGCCAGCTCGGCCGCCCGCTTCTCCTCGGCCAGGACATCCAGGGCGATCAGCAGGCGTTCGATCAGGTCACCCAGCAGCTCCCCGAAGCGCTCGCCCCAGGCCGCCCGGATGTACCGGAGCTGGTCGGCCAGCGAGCCGGGCGCGGCCTGGGCCGGCTCGCGCAACAGCTCGATCAGCGAGCGTGGATCGTCGGGAAAGGCGGGCCGCCGTCCGAGTGTCGTCTCCAGGGCCGAGCGGACCTGGGCCGATCGGGCGGCTCGCCTTGCCAGTGGACGGAGGTCGACCAGCTCGGCAAACGGAGCCACCGCCGGGTTCTCCGAGAGGACTCCGAGCAGGACCAGCTGGGCCAGCGCACCGTCCGGATCGGGTGGCTCAGGCTCGGCCAGCCGGCGCGGAAACTCGAGCGGGAATGCCCGGATCGTCGCCTCCAGGTCGACCGGCCGGATCTCGCCGATCACCTCCCTGATGGCCTCGCCGGCGGCCGGTCCGAGGGGATCCGGCCGGGCGCCATCCCGGTAGCGGTCGATCAGGCGGCCGAGGATCGCGACCAGGATGCCGGCCGCCTGGAGCTCGCCGGGGGTGACCGGGCGCTCGTGCTCCTCGCCACCGCCAGCCCCGTGAGCGGCGCCGGCGTCGGCACGCGGCGGGCCGCGGCAATCCGGGCGGCAATCGTCCGGGCCGTGGCCGAATCGGGCTCCAGGGTCAGGTCATCGAGGCCGTACCGCCGCCGGGCTCGCCCGGCCAGCCGGAAATCCCGGTCGGTGGGCCGCCGGGCCGTCACGTCAGCGGTCGGCGCCGACCGGCCACCTCAGCGACCCGCGCCGACCGGCGTCGGGGTGCCGCTCGGGGCCGGCGGCGGGGACGTGGGCTGGCGCTCCTGCTGGACATGCTCGATCGCCCGGCGGAGGAGCTCCAGCCCGGACGGGTCGAATTCATACTTCCAGGCCCGGACCCGGTCGGCCCGGCTGAAGCGATTGTCGAGACCAAGGGCGATCGCCTCCCGCGACAGGAGGATGAGGTCGGCGTTCGCATCGATCAGATCGAGGGCCGGCTCCGACTCGATCACGGCCGAGATGATGTCGACCCCGGTCGCACCCGACAGCCGGAGGGTCTCGGCGATGTTGTCCGTGCCCGTCTCCGAGGCGCAGACCAGGCCAACCCGGGATCCCGGCGGGAGGGCGGCGATCTCATGGACGAGCTCCATGTAGCCGGGCCCGACGATCATCGCGATGACCGGGATCCCCAGCCCGACGCTGTAGGCCTGGGCCTCGTCGGCGTGGAACGTGGTCGTGGCGATCAGGTCGTAGTGGAACCGCTCGAGCCGCTCCGGGATCTCGTGGAGGAGCGTGGCGTCGGCCTCGATCAGCTCCGGGAATGCCTCGCTGATCTGGGCCGCGTCGTAGACCGCGTCGGCGTTCGTGCACTCCGCGAAGAGGACCCGGACGAGCTCACCTGGGTGCTTCCGCTCGGCGGCCGCGGCAAAGGTGGCCGAGGCGACTTCGTCGGCGGTGAACCCGGCGGCGCTGGCCCGGCGGAGCATCTCGGCCACGATCCCGGCCAGGGCCTCCTGGCCCCGGCGCTGGGGCGGCCGATCGGCGACGTGGGTCCCCGCGCCGTGACGGCTGGTGACGTAGCCCGCGTCGGCCAGGCGCTTGTAGACCGCCCGGATCGTGTTCGGATTGACCCGCAGCGCCCCGCCGAGCTCGCGGACCGGGGCCAGGCGGGCCCCGGGCAGGAGCCGGCCGGAGTCGATCTGGTAGGCGATCTGCCAGAAGATCTGAGTGCTGATCGGGACGTCCGAATCACGCTCGACGTCGAGGCCCCGATTGGTGGTTGACACAGTCTGATGGTCCAACTACTATTTGGCCTAGACCACTATATCAACCGCGGGCGACACCCTCGTCGCCCGCAGCCTATCGAGATCGACCGTGAGCCTGCTGATCGGACTGTTCATCTTCATCGCCATCGTCGCACTATTGGGTGCTGCGGCGCAGGGCTGGGGCGTCGACTCGCGCAGTGACTGGGAGTCGGACGTCCGGCCAACGATCTAGCGCTCTTCAAGCGAATATCCCCGCCGAACGGCCCAACACCGGACGGCCTCCACGTCAGCCCGCAGGCGCGCAGGTCCGCGGGCTGACGGATTCCTGGCCGCATTTGCCTCCGTCACATCCGCTCACCGCGGCCCAGCCCGCCGGGCGCCTGATTTCTGCCCCGTCGCGCCGGATCCGACTCGACCGAGGCTACGAATCTGGCGAATATCGGCCCCGTACTAGTAATCGGAAACCGGGCTCGACTTGGGGCCCGCGGAACGGATCCCTGGGCCAGCTCGTGCACGGATCGAGGTGGGCACGAGCTGCCAGCTTCTGGACATCGGGCTTCGTTTCGGCCTAACACTACGGGGGCTGATATTCGCCAGTTTCCTGGCTACTCCCGCGGCCTGGACTCGCCCTGGGTCTCCTGCATCCCCTGGGTCTCCTGCATC
>CAVOMZ010000027.1:0-11772 GCA_963697135.1 uncultured Chloroflexia bacterium
TCACAATGGCCCGGTGACGCAGTCCTCGATTCGCGCGCGGCTCGCCCGCCGGTTCGACCCGGTCGAGCTGCGGGCGATCAAGCGCATGTGGGTCCGCCATTCGATTGCCGAGGACGCCCGCGATATCAACGGCCTGATCGCGACGCTCTCGTCGGACTGCGTGTACGAGATCGTGGCCACCGGCCAGCGCTGGGAAGGGCAGGCCGGCGCCCGGGCGTTCTATACCGAGCTCTTCGCGGCCTTTCCGGACAACCACTTCGCGCTGTCGGACATCGTCGTCGGGCCGCAGGGCGTGTTCGAGGCGGCGAGGTTGACCGGCACGAACCTCGGGCCGTGGGCCGGGGTCGCGCCCAGCGGACTGCCGGTGGCGCTGAGGTGCTGATCCTGTTCCCGTGGGATCCGATCACGGGGCGCTTCGACGGGGAGCGGATCTGGTTCGACCGAGGCGCGCTCACCAGCTGACAGGCCTCCGCGCCACCGGCTGGACGTCGCCGGTCGGCCGGCCTGGTGGGCTCGCCGGGCTGCCTTGGCGCTCAGGAACCGCTGGATCGGGGCGGCTCGAGTCAAGGCACTCCGAGCACGCCCCTCGACGGCTCGGCCAGGCGGACCGGCGGCGGCTATCCCGTCCCCAGAATGGGGCCAGAGGCTCGCCGCGGCCACGCCCGGCCATTCGCTCACTGCGACGGTGGCGCGGCCCGTTCAGCGGCGTTCTTCTTCCATCCTTCGGCGTTCCATCGCCCGGACCGTAAGGCTATCGGCGGCCGGTCGGCCACCAGCCCCGGGTTAGCACGGGGTCAACATCTCCCCGGAAAACAAACGACCCGCTCACGGCCCGCGGAGGAGGTGCGGGTGTCCATGTCGGGTCGTTCGCCTGTGGCCGGCTGGCGATGCGGTCCCCGAGCCGGCTACGGCCAGTATCGCCAGCGAGTCTTTCCAAAGCATTACGGCCCGATCAACAACCGGTGGCCGACCGCTCGTGCCGCCTGAGAGTCAGCGGGCTCCGGCGATCAGCCGCTCACGGTCGAACAGGCGTGACGTGACGCGCCACCCGGCGATGTTCAGGACGATCAGCAGGGCGGCGGCACCAACGGCCAGCTGGACCGTGGCGGCGATCGCGCCGTAGGCGATCAGGGCGGCGATGATCGCCGACGGGACGCTGGCGAACGTGCCGAGCTGCTGGGCCGTCCGGGCCTCGCTGACCTTGGTCGAGATGGCGATCCCGACCCAGATCGACCAACCCGCGACGAGCGGGGTAAAGAGGATCTGGGCCAGCACATCGGGACCCAGGATCAGCGAGGAGGCGATCCCGGGCTGGGCGAACAGCTCGATCGCCACGACGACCCCGACGAAGACGACGTAGGAGATGACGAGCGAAGGCACGAGCGCCGCGAGCGCCTTGGCCAGCAGGAACTCCTCGCGCGGGATCGGTGTCGTCAGGACCGGTTCGAGGCTGCCCTGGAGTCGCTCACCCACGACGGAATAGGACGCGATCACGGCCGGCACGATCGCCGGGATGCCGAGCATGTAGACGAGGATGTGCTCGAACCGGAGCGAGCCGGCGGCATCGGGCGGAATCGCGAAGATGTTGATCAGCGGTCCCAGGACGAAGACGAGCGGGATGACCGCCATCGTCAGGACGATCGATCGGTTTCGCTGGTATTCGCGCAGCTCCTTGCGAAAGATCGCCCGGATCCGGGTCCAGCTCACTTCGTGCCCGCCTCGACGTCCTCGCCGATCAGCTCGAGGTAGACGTCCTCGAGGCTGTGGTGGGACTCGGCGATCGAGAGCACGTCGGCCCCGGCGGCCACGAGGGCCCGGGTCAGGACCGGCGCCGCGGCTGCCGGGTCGGACACCGCCAGGACATACGCCCCGGACTCGTCACGGCGCCACGAGTCGACCGCCGGCACGCCGCCGAAGAGGTGCTCGGGATCGGGCAATGGAGCGACCGTCCGGACCGTCAGCGTCTTCGCGAACAGGCGGTCGCGCAGCTCCTCCGGGGTGCCGATCGTCTGGAGCCGGGTGTTGAGGATCGCGACCCGGCTGCACAGCCGCTCCGCCTCCTCAAGCCGGTGGGTCGTCAGGAAGATCGTGACCCCCTGCTCGCGCAGCCCGTTGATCAGGTCATGGACGTCGTGGGCCGCCACGGGATCGAGGCCGGCGGTCGGCTCGTCCAGGAAGAGGAGCCGCGGGTCGTTCAGGAGCGCCCGGGCCAGGCTGACCCGTTGGCGGAGTCCCTTCGACAGCGTCCCGCAGGCGTCCTTGGCCCGGGCGGCCAGGTTGACCGCGCTGAGGGCCCGCTCGATCCGTGGTCCCGGGTCCGCCAGCTCGTACAGGCCGGCGAAGCATTCGAGGTTCTCGGTCACGCTCAGGCGGGTGTACAGGCCGGGCGACTCCGGCATGATCGAGATTCGTCGACGGATCTCGACCCCGTTCTCGGAACTCAGGGATAGCCCGGCGACCGTGGCCGAACCCGATGACGGGGTCAGCAGCGTGCCCAGGGTCCGGACCATCGTCGTCTTGCCGGCTCCGTTCGGACCGAGGAAGCCGAAGACCTCGCCCGGCCGGACCTCGAACGAGACGTCGTCGAAGGCGAGACGGTCGCCGAACCGTTTCGTGAGGTGATCAACCGACAGTGCGGGCCCATCGAACGGTGTCGTCACTCGGCCGATTATCGCCCGGCAGAGCCGGCCTGGGGCTATCGTTGGCGAATGACCCTCCGGATCAGCTGGCATGAGGGGCCGCGGGCCGAGCTCCGCCCGCTGTTCGAGCTCGCCGAGAGTTCGAATTCGCAGCTCGACGGATACATCGGCCTCGGGCGCGTTCTCATCGCATCGGACGACGACGCGATCGTCGGGCACCTTCAGCTCATCGAGGGGCCGGAGCGCGGCGACGTCGAGCTCAAGAGCATGGGCGTGCTCCCGGCCCGGCAGCGGTCGGGGATCGGGCGCGCCCTGGTCGCCGCGGCCGTCGAACGGTCCGTGGACGACGGCTGGCAGCGGATGCTGGTTTCCACGGCCGCCGCCGACACCGGAGCCCTGCGTTTCTACCAGCGGGTCGGCTTCCGGATGGCCTCGATCGAGCGCGATGCGTTCACCCCGGCCACGGGCTATCACGACCCGATCCTGATCGACGGGATCGCGCTCCGGGACCGGGTCTGGTTGTCGCGTGAGCGGAACGGGGGCTGAGCCTCGAGGCGACATGGATCGGGATGCGGCGGGCGGGCTGGATCGTCGGGACTAGGATGAGCGGGTGATCGACTTCGACGCCTATGCCGCCGATTGCCGGCTGTTCGGCAAGCTCGAGCCCGGTGACGGTCGCCTGAGCGATCTGCTCAACGCGTCAGCCGACCTCCAGGTCAGGGAGGCCCGGATCGAGAGCATCCTGGACGACCGAGTCGTCAGCCATCCGGAGCTCGACGTCCCGCTCAACGAGCTGTACGCCGTCGTCGCGACGGGCATTCGAGGCGACCCGACCCGCCGGATCCGGACCCGTACGGTCGAGGTGATCGCGGAGCTCGGGCCGTACGAGGTGATCGGGGAGATCCACGGCACGCCGGCTTCGAACCCGCTCGTGATGGTCGTGCGCCGGCCGCCCTGGATCCCCCTGACCAAGGCCCAGATCTCGTACCGGCGGGGAACGGAGCTGGTCACCGACGAGGGACTCACCCTGATCATCAACCGGCCGCTGGCCCGGGCGCTCCACGCGCTGGATGAGGACGCTGAGCGGATGCCGTTCGACGCTCGAGAGGCGATGCCCCGAGTGAGCCGGCGCAGGCTGCCGGAGTCGGACGACGATGACGGATTGAGCGGCTTCGACGAGGAATCGGACGAGCCCGGAGGCTAGAGAGTCGGCGGGGTCTCGCTCAGGCGACCGTCCTTGAAGGCGTAATCCCAGGCGTCGATCGAGGGCGGCTCGATGCCGAGGTTGGTCAACGCCGTGCAGACCTGGCTTCGATGATCGGTTCCATGGTGGAGGGCCTGGGCCAGGCGGATCGTCAGGGGGGCGGAGCTGGTCGAGCCGTCGTCGCGATGGCGGACGACGATCGATGTCGGATCGAGGTCGCCGGCGAGGAGCTCGGCCCAGGCCGGCCCGTTCGCGAGCATCGCCTGACGGAGCATCGGCAGGTTGAAGGCTGCCTCGTCGATCTCCGAGTACCGGCCGTTGCTGATCGTGAACAGGTATCCGGCATCGGCTCCGACAGTGTGGCGGAGGGTGTCGATGATCGAGCCGTACGTGCCGGGAACCGGCAATTCGAGCTGAGCGGCGGAAAGACCGTCGCAGGCATCGATCAGGCGGATCGTGGCCCAGACGTGGTGGCCGAACGCATCCTCGAGCAGGGAACCGTTCACGGCGTCACCCTACCACCGGCGCTCAGACCCTCGCGACGGAGAATCCGTTCAGGCCCTGGCCCGTGGTGTCGCCGGGCTGCGAGTCACCGGTCCAGCCATAGAGTGGCTTGCCGTTGTAGCTGACCTGGGTCGTGCCGTCCGACCGCTTGAAGGTCGCGAAGTGGCCGTGCACGCCGCTTCCGCCCGAGACCCTCGTGCCAGCCTTCACGAGCAGTGGCGGCCAGGCCGAGGCGCAGCCGCCGGTGCAGTTCGAGTGATTCGCGCTATCGCTGCCGTAGACGTACAGGGTCAGCCCGTCCGAGTCGACCAGGACCGATCCAAGGCTGGTCGAGCCGGCCTTGATGACAAGCGTCGGGCTCGGCTTGGGCGTCTGCTTTGGGGCGGGTCTGGGCGTGAGCTTGGGCGTGGCGTTGGGCGCTGGCGAAGACGAGCCACCACCGCCGTAGCGGCCTCCCCCGGCCGCCGGCGTCGGCAGGGCGACGATCGGGGCAGTCGAGGCGGACGGCGCCGCCGACGGCTCCGGCGCACTGGATGGGGCGGCTCCCAGGGAGGCTGCCACGGTCGGGCCCGCTGACTGCGCGACCGCCCCGGCAGGCGCAACCGAAGCGGCCGGCGCCACGGTTGCGCCCGGGCCAGCCGCGGAGCAGGCCGCAAGCACCCCCGAGAGGGCCGCCGGGACGATCAGGCCGCGGCCGAGCCTGGTGAGCGATCGCAATGTCTGGAACATGGACTGAGCTACGCGGCCGACGATCTGCCGGTTTCGGGGGGCTGGCGGATCGCTCCGCAAGGATCATGATGGCCGGGTTGGGCCTCGGGCAATCCTCGCCGCCCCAGGCGACGAATACCCGACAAACCGTCCAGCCATTGGGAGCGCACCGACATGACGAGCGCCGTTCGCACGATCCCGGGGCCCACCCTCATCGCCGGCCTGGCGATCGCGCTGCTGGCCGCCGCCTGCTCGAGCGGCGGCACGGCGAGTCCGCCGTCCCCCAACCCGACTCCCGTCGCCAGCAGTCCGAGCCCGGGCAGTTCCGTCTCGAGCTCGATCGCGAGCCCGTCGGCGCCCCCGTCCAGTGCTCCATCGGTGGCTGCCCGGAGCTCGGCTCCGGCGACGTTCGCCCTGACGACGGCGGGTGACGGCAACGTCACCGGAACGTGGAGCAGCAGCTTCGGCATCGCCTGCGACAACCCGACCTTCTCGACGCCCGACATCACCTTCTTCGCCACCTCGCCCGACAAGAAGGCGGTCGTCCTGATCACCCTCAACCAGGGCTCGATCGGAGTCAGCGAGCGGGCCGGGTCGGGGACGGCCTACACGGATCGGGAGTTCCAGGGGACCGGCGTGACCAGCTTCGATCCGGCAACGGGCGCAGCCTTCGACTCGACCTTGACGATCAGCCCGACGCCCCAGCCGAACCCCGGCAGCCTGGGCACGATCAGCCACGTCACAGGCTCGGTTGATTGCGCGGGTCAGACGGCCGGCGGATCGACGGTCGTGTTCTCCGGGGCATCCGCCGAGGGGGCAATGACCGGGCCGTTCACCTTGTTCAGGGTGACCTGCATCGTCGACAAGGTGAATGGCAACGCAGTCTCGACAACCGGGATCATCCCTTCGGGCAACACCCAGACCGGAATGACGCTCTTCCTCGCTGCCAAGGGCTCGACGATCTTCAGCCATGGGCCTGCAGGACCGCCCCAGCACGCCTACGACATCGCGCCACAGGGCACGGTCAGCCTGACCGCCGGCGGGGCCCACGTCGATGCCGACTTCGTCGAGCGACTGGCCGCGGGGACGGCCGGGACGCCCCATACCCTCCACCTGACCGGTGATCTCACCTGCGGCAGCACGACGAACTTCTAGTCCCCGTTCGCACCTGAGCGAGGTCCCGCTGCGATGCACGTTCCAAAGCCAGGCGAATCCGACCGGACCCAATTCCAGGCCCTCGTGCCGGCCGATCCGCGGGTCGCCGTCAAGCCGATGTTCGGCAACCTCGGTGCCTTCGTGAACGGGAACATGTTCCTGGGCCTGTTCGGGGCCGATGTCGGGGTCAAGCTTGCCCGGGCGGATGCCGAGGAGCTGCTGGCGACCGAGGGGGCCGGCCCGTTCGGTCCGGCGGAGCGGCCGATGAGAGGCTGGGTGACGCTGCCTTCCATGGCCGACCGCCCGATCCTCGATGCCTGGGTCGCCCGGTCGCTGGCCTACGTCGCGAGCCTGCCGCCGAAGGCACCGAAGAAGTAGCCGACCGGTCGAGCTGGATCAGCTGCCGGGATCGATCCGGTCCACCCACAGGCCGGCGGCAGGATCGGCCAGGAGTGGGGTAATGACGATCCCGCCGATCCTCGTCGGGACGCTCACCTCCAGCATTCGGAAGGCCGGATCCACCTCCGAATTCCGATCATGGACGAAGATCCGGCCAATCAGCGCCGCTGGATCGCCGGACAGCAGCGCGGGCGTCGTGCCCGCTGCGGCGGTCAGGGGCAGATTCAGGTCGACCAGGAACTGTGGCCGGAGAAAGATCGGCACGTACAGCCGTGGGCCCTGGACACCGCCAGCCGTCGCGGTCGACCCAGGCGCCAATTCGAGCGCGGCCTGCACGGCAGCCACCGCCCGGGTCTCGTTCTGCTCGGTCGTCAGCGAGCTCTGCAGGGCACTTCGGAGGCTGGCATCGGCCGGACCGAACGGAAGGCTCAGGGCCACCGCCGCGGCGATCGATCCTGCGACAACCAGCCAGGTCCTGATGATCGGCCGGCCTGCCCGTCGGCCGACCTCCGTGACGAGCCACGCCACCAGGGATCCGAATCCGATGGCTCCGGCGACGATCAAGGTCAGATCGATCGGAGCGAAATAGCGCGGCGTGATGTAGATCTCGCGCCAGGCGAGAAAGAGCAGGAAGGCGATCACGCCTGGACCCATTGCAGCCAGCCCGACCAGGACCCCCCAGGCCTGTCGCCGGAAGAGGATGACGAAGCCGATGGCGGCGAGGATGACGAGCGGCCACTGGCCAGTCAGCAGATGGCGAATGCCGACCGCAAGGTTGGCTGGGGACACCACTGGCAGCCCCAGGTCTCTGGCGTGATTCGGGACGTACTCCGCGTACAGCGGATTGCCGCTCAGGAGCCAGTCGTGGACCAGCTGGAGCGGCACGGCGACGAGCCCGATCAGCCCGCGCCATGCCCGAGGGTCCGGGGCAGGCCGCCCGCGCAGACGGCTCCAGAGCCCCGCCCCGATCAGGACGACGAGTGCCGCGCCCAGGATGAGGAACACCTCGGCTCGGGCCAGGGCCGCGAGGCCGAGGCACACCCCGGCCCAGCCGTAGCGCGGCCTGGGCGAGCTGACCAGGAGCCCCGCTGCGAGGCATCCGACGAACGCCCAGACGACGGCGTAGCTGATCGCGACGTCGCCCAGGAGGGCGTCCGAGCCGATCACCGCGATGCCCGCGAAGACCCCGCCGGCCAGCCCGCCGAATCGTCGAACGAGGGCGGCCGCCATGACGGCGCTCAAACCGAACATCGCAATCGCCAGCCACGAGATCAGGCGCCAGTCGCCGGTCAGGTTGTAGGCAATCCCGTAGACCACGGTCAGCAGCGGTTTCGGCGTGGTCGTGACAAATGCTTCGAGGTGGCGGCCCGCCAGGATCCGGTCGAAATAGAGGACCGAGGTGGCCGAGTCAAACCCGATCTGGCCGGCGCTGAAGGGCCGGATCAGGAAGAGCGCCACCAGGCAGGCGCCCACAAACAGCGTGCCGTAGGCAAACGTAGTCAGCGCCCGGCTCGACGACCGGGACGGAGCTCCAGACATCGAGGCGGAGTATGCGTGATGCCGCGAATTCGGCCTTTGACCCCCCGGCCAGCTCCGGGGCGCTACTGGAACACGGCCCAGACCAGGCCATAGGCCACGAAGACCACGCTGAGCCCGATCAGGGCCTGCTCGAGTCGCCCGAAGTGGCGCCGCATCGCCAGGCCGACGAGCGCCAGCAGGAACGGAACGGCGTCGAGGAAGTAGCGGAAGCCGTAGGTCTGCCAGCCCCCACCGCCGTAGTAGAGGAGGAGCGGGATCGTCACGAGGCCGGCAGCGGCCCACAGGATCGCCGCGCCCTGCCGGCGGATGCCGGCTCCGACCGAGATCAGCAGGGCGGGGCTCGTCGAGCAGGATCGACTGGCCGTAGGGGTCCGGGCAGGAAGGGGAAACGGTCGCGGAACCCGAAGCCCTGGCCGATCAGCAGGGCAAGGTTGTCGGCCACATGGCGGAACGAGAAGAGGCCGGTCGCCCGGGCGCTGGCCAGGACGGGATTGGCGAGGGCTGAGAATCCGTAACCCGTCTCGAACGGGCTCCCGAAGCGAGCCGCGTCGTAGATCGCGCTGACGCCGACGGCCAGCCCGATCGGCACGACATATCGGAATGCCGTCCGGAATCGCCGGCCCCGGGATAAGAGAACCAAGGCGATCCCGAACGGAATCGCGGCAAGCAGGACGGTCGGGCGTGCGAGCGCGGCCAGGCCGAACGCGGCCCCGAGCACTACGCCGCGCTGGCGCCCGCGCCATTCGACCAGGGCCACGAGGGTGAACAGCATCGCCTGGACCTGGGCGAGGTAGTAGAAGTCGCCCTGGACGGCCAGGTCGAAGAGGAGCGTGCCAAACGCTCCCAGGGCCGCCAGCCAGTACGCCCGCGGGCCGGGTCCCGCGTAACGCCGGGCGAACGGCAGGCAGAGCCAGCCGGCCAGCACCCCGAAGGCACAGCCGCTGATCCAGCGCGAGGCCGCCCACAGCGCCGGGAAGGGGACGAAGGCCAGGTACGGGGCGATCGGCAAGGGGCTGATCACCTGGTAGGTCAGGCCACCGACCGTCGCCGTGTCATTCGTTCCGGGCGGCAGGTCGACGTTCAGCCGACCGTGAGACAGGGCGACGGCAACCTGCATCGCCGGGTTGACCCTGGCCGGTCCAATCCGGGCGAGAAGGACGGTCGCGCCGATGTAGACGATGGCCACGACGATCGTCCAGGGGATCGCCCCGCGGTCACCGGCCAGGCGGCGACAGCAGGCCGCGAAGCCGGACGCCCAGGACCGGATCGGCACGTCATCTCCCATCGGGCCGCGGCCTCCCAATCGGCCTGGGCTGCCGTCCACGCTAGTCGTTCCGGCTAACCTTGGCCGATGGTCGTCCGCCGATGGTCCTGAAGGTCAGCTGGGACCAGGCGCTTGCCTGGCGGATGGCCCGTCAGCTGCTCGATCCGGCCGGCAGCCAGTCGAGGGCGTGGTCCGGCGCCTGTCCGGGGTCCAGGCCCAGGTCGCTTCGAGCGCCGAGCTCGCCGTCCGGGTTCGCCAGCGATCGTCGCGCGCCGGGGAGGTCGGCCGTGCCCTGGCAGACGGCCGGCTGATCAAGACCTGGGCGATGCGCGGCACGCTCCACCTGCTGACGCCCGAGGAGGGTGGCGCCAGCCTGTCCCTGATGGCCGCCGGACGGACCTGGGAGCGGCCCAGCTGGCAGCGCTATTTCGGGATGCCGATCGAGGCCTGGGACCGGCTCCGCCCGGCGGCTCGTGAAGCGCTCGCCGATGGGCCGCTGACCCGCGAGGAGCTGGTCGCAGCGATCGTCGCGCAGCCCGGCCTCGAGCACCTCGGTGAGGCCCTGCGGGCGGGCTGGGGGACCCTCCTCAAGCCGCTCGCCTGGCAGGGCGACCTGTGCTTCGGACCCAGTCGCGGGACCGGGTCACGTTCATGCGGCCGGAGGCGGCAAGTTCGTCGTGGGCCGGCATCCCGACCCGGACGAGGCCGGCCCGGCCGTGATCGCCGCCTATCTCGGGGTTACGGGCCGGCGACGAGCGCCAATTTCCACAACTGGCTGGCTCGGGGCTGGGTCGGCGCGCGCCGCGCTCGTGGCTGGTTTGTGGCCCTCGGCGAGCGGTTGGCGGACGTCCAGGTCGACGGCGAGCCGCGCCTGATCCTGACCGACGACCTCGACGACCTCGCCCTGGCCAGCCGCACGACGTCGGTCCGCCTGTTGCCCGGTTTCGACCAGTACGTCCTCGGTCCCGGAACGGACGATCCCCACATCATCCCGGCCGGGCGACGGCGACCGTCAGCAAGCAGAGCGGCTGGATCGCCCCGACCGTCGTGTGCAATGGCGTCGTCACCGGAACCTGGGAGCTGGTCGGAGACGAGCTCCGGATCGCCTGGTTCGGGGAGTCAGGAGCGCCGCCCGGCGCGGCCCTGGCCGCGAGGTAGCCGCCTCGGCTCGCTTCTCGGCCGCCCGCTCGAACCGGCGGTCACGCCAATCTGAACCGGTCCGGGCGGTCGGGTTGCGTGACCGGAGCCGGGCCACAGCGGTCGGGCAGGCGGCCCGGCCAGGTCCGGCAGGCGGCTCGCGGCGGTCCGGGTCTGTAGACTGACGACGGTGGAGCAGTGCCAGATCTGTCTCAGCCATGGCCCCTTCGAGCGGTACCGCCTGCGCGAGATGATGTACGGCACGCGCGAGGCGTTCGACTACCGGCAGTGTCCGGCCTGCGGCGTGCTCCAGATCGAGGCCGTTCCCGCCGACCTTGCCCCGTACTACCCGCCCAGCTATTACACCGGCGCGGGCGAGACCGCCGCTCGAGGCATTCACGGGACTGGCCGGCCGGGCCGATCGGGCCCGGCGACAGCAGCAGCTGTTCGGGACGGGACGATGGACCGCGCGGGCCCTCCGCCGCTGGCAGCCAACTCGACCGTCGATGCCCGCAGGAACGTCGCGTTCGTCCGGCGGGCCGGCCTGCGGTCCTTCTCCGATCCGATCGTCGATGTCGGCTGTGGCCGGGTCCCGGCGAGGCTCCTGAACCTGAAGCGCCTAGGTTTCGACAATCTGCTCGGGGTCGACACCTTACCTTCGTCGGCGATTCCGACTACCGGGGTATCCCGTTGAGGCAGCGCACGATCCACGAGACGACCGGCTCCTACCAGCTGGTCACCCTCAACCACTCGTTCGAGCACGTCCCCGACCCGCTCGAGGTCGTGTTTCGGCCGCCCCGGCTGCTCCAGCCCGGACGTCCCTGATGATCCGGACGCCGGTCATGGGGACCTGGTTCTGGAAGACATTCGGGACGAGCTGGTGGGAGCTGGATGCCCCGCGCCACTTGTTTCTCCACACGCCCGACAGCCTGAACCGGCTCGGCCAGGCCGCGGGCCTGGAGCTGTTCGACACGGTCTGGGACAGCCAATTCCTGGAGATCATCGCGAGCGACCAGATCGTCCACGATCTGGCCTGGCTGGAGCCGGGTTCGTGGGGTGTCGAGCCAGCTTCGGCGACGGGCACGTACGACCTCGACGCCCTCAGATCGACGGTCGCCGAGCTCAATCGCAGCGGTACGGCCGGCCGGGCGGGCTTCTACTTCCGGGCCGCCTCGGCGTAATCGAATCGCAAGGTGGCCCGGCCCAGGATCCGGGTGCATCCC
>CAVOMZ010000028.1:0-25528 GCA_963697135.1 uncultured Chloroflexia bacterium
ACCAACCAGGGGATCCAGTTCAGCCAGTCCGTGGCCGACCGGTTCGGGCTGGCCGTCACCGACGCGACCGCGCTCGAGCAGCTCGCCGCCCTGGGCTCGGCCACGGCCGGCCAGATCGCCGAGCTGACCGGGCTGACGACCGGGGCGGCGACCCGGATGATCGATCGGCTCGAGCAGTCGGGCTTTGTCCGGCGGACGACCGACCCGGCCGATCGCCGGCGGGTGATCGTCGAGCCGATCGCCGAGCGGGTGGGCGACGTCGAGGCCCAGTACGCCGCGGTCCGGGCCGCCACCGGACGCGATCGAGCAGTATCAGCGACAACGAGCTCGAGCTGATCCAGACTTCCTGACCCGGAGCCTCGACGTCGGGCCGGGTCGAGACGCCCGGGTCGACGAGCCGCCGACCGCGGGCGCGTCCGGACTCATCGTCGTTCGCGCCGCTCGGCGGCACGACGAGCGGCCGGCTCGTCTTCGTGTCGGGCGCCCCGTACCTGACCGTCGCGGCGACCGGGCCTCGGCCAACCTGTACCGGGCCCAGTTCAGCGGGGCGATCCCCAAGGTCCGCGTCCGGGACGGCGTCGGTGACCGTCCGCTACGGCCGGCTGTCATGGTTCGAGTGGCGGGCCCGGATCGGCGAGCCAGCTGTTCGAGGCGATGGCCCACTGGCGCGACGACCGGGGCGATATCGTCCTGAACAGCGACGTGCCCTGGACGATCGAGCTGCGGGGCGGCGTGTCGAGGCTCACCGGCGACCTCGGCGCGCTCGAGCTGGCCGGCCTCGAGGCGGCCGGCGGGGTCAGCAAGGTCGACCTCAACCTGCCGGCGCCGAAGCGATCGTGCCGGATCCGGGTGAGCGGCGGCGCGAACGACCTGGCCCTCCATCGCCCGGCCGGCACCGGCATCCGGCTGCGGATCCGGGGCGGGGCCAACAAGGTCACCGTCGACGGCCAGCAGATCCACGGCGGGGCGACGTGACCTTCGACGAGGCCGGGCCGGGGCAGCGCGGCGAGGTCCGCTCGAGACGAAGGGCTTCGCCGAGTCGACGAAGCGCTACGAGATCGAGCTGACCGGCGGGGCGAACCGCCTCACGATCGACAGCGCGACCGCGTAGCCGGCGGCGGCCGGCTCAGGGGCGGTTGTCGCCCCGCTCGAGGTGGGCCAGGAACTCCTCGCGGGTGCGCTGGCTGCGCCGGAACTGGCCCAGGACCGCGCTCGTGACCATCGTCGTGCCGCCCTTGCGCACGCCGCGCATCGCGGTGCACAGGTGCTGGGCCTCGATCACGACGCCGACGCCGAGCGGGTCGATCCGCTCCATCAGGAACTCGGCGATCTCCTGGGTCAGGCGCTCCTGGACCTGCAGCCGGCGGGCGTACATCTCGACGATCCGGGGGATCTTGGAGAGGCCGATCACCCGGTCCCGGGGCAGGTAGCCGACCGCGGCGGTCCCGAAGAAGGGCAGCAGGTGGTGCTCGCAGAGCGAGTAGAACTCGATCCCCTTGACCACGACCATCTCGCTGTAGTCGACGGCGAAGACGGCGCCGTTGATCAGCCGGTCGGGGTCGACGTGGTAGCCGGCGGTCAGCTCGTGGTACATCCGGTGCATCCGCTCGGGCGTCCGGCGCAGGCCTTCCCGGTCGGGGTCCTCGCCGATCTCGGTCAGGATCTCCCGGACGGCATGCTCGATCCGGCCCGCATCGTCCCCAGCCGTCGCGGCCGCTCGTCGCTCGACCCTCGGTCGACTCACCGATATCGGTCTCGATCTCGGTGACGATCGACTGGACGTGGTCGGGCAGGGTGGGCATCGATCGCGGCTCCTGGGCGTGGGCCGCGATCGTACCCCGCGATCGTCAGCCCTCGGCCGGCGGCAGGATCACCTGGGCCGGCGGCCCGGAGCGCCGGATCCGGCGGACGAGGAACGAAGGCCAGGCCGAGGACGATCAGGCCGACGAGCCCGACCGGCAGGCCGACCACGACCAGCCAGATGCCGGCCGAGGCGAGCGCCTGGCCGATGCCCGAGCGAGCGCCGAGCTGGCCTGGTCGAGCTGGGCGCCGGGGTCCCAGCCGCGCGACGTGACGACCGTCTCGGGCGTCGGCGGCAGGGCAAACAGGACGGTCAGGGTGGCCAGCGAGGCCTGGTCCTTGAGGTGGGCCTGCTGGGTGCTGAGCTGCTCGATCTGGCCCTGGACGTCGCTCAGCTGCGACTCGACGGCGAGCACGTCGCTGATCTTCGTCGCCCGGGCCATGATCGCCTGGAGGGCGCGTCTCGGTCGTCCGGAGGTTGTCGATCCGGGCGCCGAGGTCGAGGACCTGGCCGGTCACCTCGACCGCGTTCGACTTGGCCGAATCGACCTTGGCGGCGATGCCGTGATCGCATCGAGCGCATCCTGCCAGCGGGCGACCGGGATCCGGTAGGTCACCGAGGCCGTCGCCTGGTCGGCCTGGTTCGACTGGTCCGAGTCGCTGACGTAGCCGCCCAGGCCGATGATCGCGGTCCGGACCTGGAGCGAGCGCCGGGTCGATCTTCGGGACCTCGATCGAGATCGAGCCGGTCCGGACGATGTACGTGTTCGGGTCGACGAGCAGGGCCGGGTCGGCCGGACGGCGCCGAGGCGAGGCCGTCGCGACGCCGCCCGCCGCCGGTCCTCCGGAGCTGCCGCCGAGGCGGCCGGCTCGGAGCTCGCCGGTCACCGGCCCGAAGGCCCCGCCGGCCGCGACCGCGCGCCGGTCCGGCGGTGGCGCGCTCGAGGAGCAGGCGGCCAGGGCGACGACGACGGCTGCGGCACCGAGGACAACGGCGACACCGTCGCCGGCTGGTCGATCGAGTCATGCATTGCGATGCTCCCCTGCCCGATTCCGGACGGATCGGCTCAGGCGGAGGACGGCGTCAGGCGGCCGGTTGGTTCCCCGGGCGATCGCCAGGATCGCCTGGCTCACCTCGGCGGGCCGGTAGCGCATCAGGTTGTGGCCGGCGCTCGGGAGGTCGAGCCGCTCGAGGGCGGGTCCAGCTGCGCGGCGGCCCGGGCGGCGTCGATCGCACCGAGCGCTGCCCGGCGGCCGGCTGGCGTCCTCGGTCGCGGCCAGGACGGCACGGCGACCGGGCCGGCAGGTCGGCCAGCGTGGTCGAGCGGGTCGTAGCGTGAACATCGCCTCGACCGAGCCGGCCAGGGCATGCGGCCGGACCGCCGGCACGACCTTGCCGGCGGGGACCTCCACGACCGTGCTCCGGGCAGCCTGCTCCTGGTCGGCGTCCCAGCTCGCCGGGTCGAAGTCGCGCCGGTCGGCGAGGTAGAGCGGCCATCGAGCGAAGATCCCGGGCGGCTCCTCGAGCTCGCGCAGCCACTCGTCGGGCGTCATGCCGGTCTCGGCCGCGATGTCCTGCCAGCCGCCATCGACCAGGACGAGGCCGGCGCAGCGGTCCTGGCAGCGCGGCCGCGGCCCAGGCGCCACGATCGCGCCGTAGCCGTGGCCGGCCAGGACGATGCGCGTCGTCCGGCGCGGGCAGCAGGCCGGCTCCCTCGGCCACGGCGACGACGTCGTCGCCGAGCTGCACCTCGGTGTAGCCCGATGTCGGGTGCGTCGGACAGGCCGTGGCCGCGCAGGTCGAGCGCGACGGTCCGCGACCGGCCCGCGGAGCCGGCGGGCGACCGGCGTCCAGGCCCAGGCCGTGGCGTTCAGGCCGTGGATCAGGAGGAAGCCCGGGACGACCGCCGGCCCGGCGTCTCCGGCGCCACCGGCGGGCCGCCCCAGTCGAGGAAGTGGATCCGCTCGCCGGGCACGATCTCGACCAGGAAGCCCTCGGGCGCGGGTCCGGCCGGAACCGTCCGGGAGGTCAGGTCCATCGGCCTTAGGATACGGACCTGATGCCCAATCGCACCGCCGGGGAAGCCGCGCCGCCCGACCCCTGACCAGCGCTCCCGCCGACACCTGCCGCCGGGCTCGCGACCGCCTCGTTCGAGGCGCCTCGTGGAGCGGGCCCTGGACGGGATCCCCGAGCCGTTTCGAGCCAGCGCTCGCGGAGGTCGCGATCGTGATCGAGGACGAGGCGTCCGATGAGCAGCTCGACGCCGGCGGCGTGCGTCCGGGGGGCGACCTGTACGGGCTGTACGAGGGCGTCCCGCGGACCGCCTGGGGCGCCGACCTGGCACCGGTGCCCAACAAGATCAGCCTCTTCCGGCTGCCCCTCGAGGCCGATTTTCCCGATCCGGAACGGCTCGCGATCGAGGTCCGCCGGACGGTCGTCCACGAGCTCGCCCACCACCTCGGGATCGACGACGATCGCCTCGACGAGCTCGGCTTCGACTAGGCTCGCGGGCAGGGCGGCTCCGGGCAGCGGGCCGCAGCGCGAAAGCTCGCCGAGCCGGCTGACCTCGACGTTGCCGCCCGAGGCCAGGACCGCGACCCGATCGCCGGCCCGGAGCGGGATCCGGCCGGCCAGGAGCGCAGCCAGGGCCGCTGCCCCGGCCGGCTCGAGGACCTGCTTCATCCGCTCGGCGGCGAAGCGCATCCCGGCCAGGATCGTCGGATCGTCGAGCAGGACGATCGCCGTCGAGGTAGCGGCGGGCCATCGCCAGGGTCCACTCCCCGGCGAAGGGCGCGCCCAGGCCGTCGGCCACGCTGACCGGCTGGATCCGGACAACCTCACCCCGCTCGAGGGCCGAGGGTCATCGCGTTCGAGCGCTCCGGCTCGACCCCGTAGACCCGGACCTCCGGCCGCGACTCCTTGAGCGCGGCGGCGACGCCCGAGATCAGGCCGCCGCCGCCGACGCCGACGACCACCACGTCGACCTCGGGCAGGTCCTCGAGGATCTCGAGCCCGATCGAACCGTGGCCGGCGATCACGAACGGGTCGTCGAACGGGTGGCAGTAGGTCAGGCCCCGGGCGTCACGAACGCGCTCCATCTCGAGCAGCGCCTCGCCGACATCCGGCGCCGTGCAGGATCACCTCGGCGCCATAGCCCAGGCAGGCCTCGACCTTCGAGCGGACGGCCGCCGGCCGGCATCACCACGGTCACCGGCACGCCGGCCGTCCGGCCGGCCCAGGCGTAGGCCTGGGCGGCGTTGCCCGCCGACAGGGTGATGATCCCGCGCGTCGCGCTCCTCGGCCGTCAGCGAGGCGATCTTCCAGGTCATCCCGCGCGGCTTGAACGAGCCGGTCTTCTGGAGGTGCTCGGCCTTGAGGTAGACCCGCCCGTCGGCGACGCTCGATGCCGGTTGCCGCCTCGACGAAGCGGGCCGCCGTCGGCCGAGCTCAGGATCGGCGTCCGGTGGACCCGGCTGGCGACGAGCGGCCGGGCCTCCTGGATCTGGGCGAGGGTCACGAGCATGGTCGGCCATGGCCCGAGTATGTCAGGAGGCGAGCCGCTTGTAGCGGATCCGGTGGGGCTGGTCGGCGGCGGTGCCGAGCTCGCGGTGGCGGAACGCCTCGTACTCGCTGAAGTTGCCCTCGAACCAGCGCACGACGCTGTCGCCCTCGAAGGCGAGCACGTGGGTGGCGATCCGGTCGAGGAACCAGCGATCGTGGCTGATCACCACGGCGCAGCCCGGGAAGGACTCGAGGCCGGCCTCGAGGGCCCGCAGCGTGTCGACGTCGAGGTCGTTGGTCGGCTCGTCGAGCAGGAGGACGTTGCCGCCCGACTTGAGGAGCTTGGCCAGGTGGACCCGGTTGCGCTCGCCGCCCGAGAGCTCGCCGACCTGCTTCTGCTGGTCGGTGCCCTTGAAGTTGAAGCTCGAGACGTAGGCCCGGGCGTGCAGCTCGCGCTTGCCGACCTTGATGAACTCGTTGCCCGCCGGTGATCTCCTCGTAGACGGTCGCGTCGGCGTCGAGGTCGTCGCGGCTCTGGTCGACGTAGGCGAGCTGGACGGTGTCGCCGATCGTGATCGTGCCGCTGTCGGGCTGCTCCTGCCCGACGATCATCCGGAACAGGGTCGTCTTGCCGGCGCCGTTGGCGCCGATGACGCCGACGATGCCGGCCTTGGGCAGCGAGAACGTCAGGTCGTCGATCAGCAGGCTGGTCGCCGAAGCCCTTGCGCAGGTCCTCGACCTCGATGACGCTCGTCGCCCAGGCGCGGCCCGGGCGGGATCGCGATCTCGAGCTCGCGCGCCGCGACCTTGGCGTCCTTCGCCTCGGCCAGCAGCTTCTCGTAGGCGCCGAGGCGGGCCTTGCCCTTGGCCTGGCGGGCCCTGCGGCGCCAGGCGCACCCACTCGAGCTCGCGGGCCAGCGTGCGCTGGCGGGCCGAGCCGGCCTGCTCCTCGTCGGCCAGGCGCTCCTGCTTCTGCTCGAGCCAGCTCGAGTAGTTGCCCTCGAACGGGATGCCCCGGCCGCGGTCGAGCTCGAGGATCCAGTGGGCGACGTTGTCGAGGAAGTAGCGGTCGTGGGTGATCGCCACGACCGTGCCCGGGTACTCCTGCAGGAAGCGCTCGAGCCAGTCGACCGACTCGGCGTCGAGGTGGTTGGTCGGCTCGTCGAGCAGCAGCAGGTCGGGGTGGCTGAGGAGCAGCCGGCAGAGCGCGACGCGGCGCTGCTCGCCGCCGGACAGGGTCGTGACGTCGGCGTCGTCGGGCGGGCAGCGCAGGGCGTCCATGGCGATCTCGACGTTGCGCTCGAGGCTCCAGGCGTCGGTCGCCGCGATCCGGTCCTCGAGCTCGGCCTGCTCCTCGCCGATCTTGTCGTAGTCGGCGTCGGGGTCGGCCCACTTGGCCATCACCGCGTTGTAGCTGCTCGATCAGGGCGTGGACCTCGCGGACGCCGTCCAGCACGTTGCCCTTGACGTCCTTGGCCGGGTCGAGCTGGGGCTCCTGGGCCAGGTAGCCGACGCGTGAAGCCCGGGGTCAGGCGGGCCTCGCCGCTGAAGCCGTCGTCGAGGCCGGCCATGATCCGCAGCAGGCTCGACTTGCCCGCGCCGTTCGCGCCGATCACGCCGATCTTGGCGCCCGGGTAGAACGAGATGCGAGATGTTCTCGAGCACCGTCCGGTCGGGCGGGTAGTGCCGGGCGAGCTTGTACGTCGTGTAGATGAATTCCTGGGGCATTGCGTCAAGGGTACCGGGCGCGGCGTGCGAGCGACACTTGCGCGTTTGCGCAACTAAGGTGATATAGTTTCGGCAGTGGAACAGGTCGAACCGTCATCCGAGCTCGAGCGACAGCGCTTTGCCGCGGTCGGTCGGGCCCTGGCGGATCCCAAGCGGCTGTGCGTCCTCGAATGCCTCGCCCGCGGCGAGCAATCGGTCGGTGACCTGTCCGGCCAGGTCGGCTGCCAGGTCCCGAACATGAGCCAGCATCTCGCCGTCCTCCGCAGCGCCGGGCTGGTCACCAGCCGGCGAGAGGGCAGCACCATCTATTACCGCCTCTCCGACCCGCGCGTCCTGGAGGCCTATCACCTCATCCAGACGTTTGCCCGCTAGCCAGCGGGAGAAAGGATCGTGGCCCGCAATGGCCGAGATCAAGGCAGTCACCGACGCAACCTTCGACGAGATGGTGCATCAACAGCGAGCGACCCGGTCCTGGTCGACTTCTGGGCCACCTGGTGCGGGCCGTGCAAGATGGTCGCCCCCGAGATGGAGAAGATCGCCGCCAAGTACGACGGCGCCGTCAACGTGGTCAAGGTCGACGTCGACGCCAACCCGAGCCTGTCCCAGAAGTACGGGATCATGAGCATCCCCACGATCGCCTTCTTCCGCCCCGGCCAGCAGCCGATGGGCGTGGTCGGCTTCCGGCCGATGGAGCAGCTCGAGCAGCAGTTCGGCCTGGCCAGCTTCACCAAGCCGGCCGCCCCGCGTCGAGACCGAGCCGCCAGCTGATCGCCGGCTCGCCGCTGGATGCGCGGGCACAGCCCGACAGCGAACCCCGTTCGATCACCGACCCGGGGCTCCGTTCGACCGTCGAGCGGGGTGCTCCGTGGCCGTGTCGCGGCACGGGCGGCGCGGCACGGCACCGTTGCCCGTGCGCAGCGTCCGGCCGGCGGCGCGGCACGCGGCCGGCGTCGAGCGACGCGGCGGCGCGGCAGAGCTCCTTGCCAGATCTCGATTCGTCGCGGCCTCATGGTCGGATCTGGTCCACGATCAATGGCCGCACTCGGCGAGTCCGCCGGCCGGGATCTGAGCGTGAAGCGAGCGATCACCGGCTCGAATCCGGTCATTCGAGTGCCTCCGCCGACCATGAGCTCGAATTCGACCGGTTCTTGTCAACGAGCGCTCCACGCGCTCGGTCGACTCGGGACGAATGTCGCCGCGGGACGCACGTACGCGGCGATCTCGGCCCGGTTCAGGACGAATTCGGGTCTGGTCGGGCGTTGTCCGTGCACGGATCCGGGTCATGGCTCGACCAGATCCCGATTCGAGCCCGGCGGCCTGAGTGCTCTGGCATCAACAATCGTCCCAATCCGCGCGGCGGACTCGAGCACGAGAGGCCGAAGCGACGCACGGGGCGGGGACCCGCCGCGGAGCCCGCCTCGGCCGGACCTCACGCCCGACTCAGGCCGGAACGCCTGCGCCTGCCAGCGGCGGCGAGGACGGCGGCGAGGTCGGCCATGTGGGCCGCGTAGTGGTCGGTCGTCTCGTCCAGGAAGAAGGTCTCGTACTCGGTGTTCTTGAGCCAGCGCGTCTCGGGCACGACCGTGAGGTAGCCGCGCAGCTCGCCCGGGATCGAGCCGGAAGCGGGCGCGGACCTCGTCCATCGGCAGGGCCAGGCCGGCCAGCCGGATCGCCTCGTTCCAGCTCGTCGCCACGGGCGTCCCAGTCGGCGTCGGACTCGACCTTGGTCTGGCTCGTCTCGCGCAGGGCGAGCTCCGGGCGACGGCCAGGGCGACGTCCTGCCAGTGCGACAGGTGGCCATCAGGTCCCGGCCGGACCAGCCGTGGGCACCTTCGAGGGGGCACCGACAGGTCGGCGTCGCTCAGCTCGAGGAGCGCCTCGAATGGGCGCCAGGCGTCCCGTTCGTCCTCGAGGAATTCGAGCGCGTCGGAGTACATGCCCGATGGTACTCGGCCGACGGATCAGACCGCGACCGGCTCGCGGTACTCGCCGAAGACCTCGCGCAGGACGCCGCACTGCTCGCCGAGGGTCGCGTACGCCTCGGCGCAGCGCAGGAAGTGGGGCATCAGGTTCGTGTCGGACGAGCCCGGCCGGCAGGCCGCCTCGCGCAGGCCGGCGAGGGCCGCCTCGACCGCCGCGGCGTCCCGCTCGCGGCGGGTCCGTCGCCAGCCGGTCGAGCTGGCGCCGCTTCGATTCCTCGGAGACCTCGAGCAGCGGGATCGCCAGGCGCTCGTCCGGATCGACCTGGCTGTTGACGCCCACGATCGTCCGCTCGCCGGCATCGAGCTCGCGCTGGAAGCGATAGGCGGCATCGGCGATCTCGCGCTGGGGATAGCCCTCGGCGATCGCCTGGACCATCCCGCCCCGCCGGTCGATCTCGTCGAGGTAGCGCCAGACCGCTCGCTCGGTCGTGTTCGTGAGCGACTCGACGAACCAGCTGCCGCCGAGCGGATCGACCGTGCTGGCGACGCCCGATCTCCTCGGCGATGATCTGCTGCTGGCGGAGGGCGAGCAGGGCCGCCTCGGCCGAGGGCACGGCCCAGGCCTCGTCGTAGGCGTCGGTGTGGAGCGACTGGGTCCCGCCCAGGACGGCGGCCAGGGCCTGGATCGCGACCCGGGTCAGGTTGTTGAGCGGCTGCTGGGCGGTCAGGCTGACCGCCGGCCGTCTGGGTGTGGAAGCGCATCCAGGTCGAGCGCTCGTTCTCGGCCCGGTAGCGCTCGGTCATCAGCCGGTACCAGATCCGGCGGGCGGCCCGGAACTTGGCGATCTCCTCGAAGAAGTCGCTGTGGCTGTTGAAGAAGAAGCTCAGGCGCGGGGCGAAGTCGTCGATCCGCAGGCCGCGCCCGAGGCACTCCTCGACGTAGGCCATCCCGTCGGCGATCGTGAAGGCCAGCTCCTGGACCGCCGTCGAGCCGGCCTCGCGGATGTGGTAGCCGCTGATCGAGATCGTGTTCCAGCGGGGCAGCTCGCGGGTCCCGAACTCGATCGTGTCGGTGACCAGCCGGATCGAGTGGCTCGGGCGGGAACAGGAACTCCTTCTGGGCCACGAACTCCTTGAGGATGTCGTTCTGGAGGGTGCCCTCGAGGACGCGCCGGGGCACGCCGCGCTTCTCGGCGGCGGCGATGTACATCGCCCAGATCGGGGCGGCCGGCGAGTTGATCGTCATCGACGTGCTGATCCGCTCGAGCGGCAGGCCGGCCGAGCAGGACCTCCATGTCGGCCAGGCTGCTGACGGCGACCCCGCACGTCCCGAACTCGCCCTCCGCCTCGGGGTCGTCGGTGTCGTAGCCGTACAGGGTCGGCATGTCGAAGGCGATCGACAGCCCGGTCTGGCCGGCGTCGAGGAGCTGGCGGAACCGGGCGTTGGTGTCCTCGGCGGCGCCGAATCCGGCGAACATCCGCATCGTCCACAGGCGGCTGCGGTAGGCGCGTCGGGTGGATCCCGCGGGTGAACGGCGGCTCGCCCGGCAGGCCGATGTCGCGGAGGGGGTCGAAGTCGTCCCAGCGGCCGGCCCGGAGCGGCTCGCCGAGATGGTCGACGGCCGTCGGGCCGCCCGGGCCGGCCGGCTCGCCGTCGGGCCGGCCGGCCCAGTCCCAGGGCCCGTAGAGCCGCTCGACCTCGACGTCGCTGATCGTGCTGAAGCCGGTCCGGCGCTCGGGCGCCCGCTCGAGGGCCTGGCCGGAGCGCTCCCGTTCCCAGGCGCGGCGCGCGCAGACCAGGTCATGGCCGCGACTCTAGCACGGGCCCGTTCAGCCTCAGGGCGAGCCGGCCGGCCGAGCCGAGGGCCGGCCTCAGTGGAACGCGGCCGAGGGCGGCCTGGAGGTCGGCCTGGTGGATGTTCGAGGCGATCAGGACGTGCAGCCGGCCGGCGACGTCGGTCGGCCAGATGACGACCTCCTGTGGAAGTCGTCGTTCTCGATGTCGAGCGCGCATGCCGGCGATCCCGTTGACGGTCACGTCCTTGGACGTCGAGGCGGTGGACCTTCGGGCGCGTTGGCGGCCCCGTTGCCGTACGACTCGATGGCGTTGGCCACGGTCAGGCCGGGCGCCTCCATGATCGTCATCTGGATCCCCGAGCCGCCGCCCCGGTTCCAGACGGCGCTGCCGAAGTGGGTCTCGCGGATGCCGCTGGTGTACAGCGTGCCGAGCGTCGTGGCCGAGCACAGCCGGCCCGGACACGAGGCTGGTCGGGGCAACTCCGGCCAGGCTCGTCGGCAGGAGCGCCTCGAGCTCCGGGTAGGCGCCGGCCATGACCTGGCTGTCGGCCCCGTTGCAGGCCGCGGCGGGGTTGAACGAAGCTGGCGCGTCCGGATCGGCCTGGCAGGCGCCGAGCAGGGCGCCGGCCAGCGAGGATGGCCACGATCGGAGGGCGCGGCGGGACACGGAGCGGACGGACAGCGACGGCACGGATCCGAGGATACGTCGAGCCCGGCAGGATACGCCGACGAGCCTGCCGGAGCCTGCCGCGCCGCCGAGGCGCTATCGTCCGCGCGATGACCGCCCGCCGCTCGCCCATCGCAACGCCGGTCGACAAGCGTTTCGAGCTGCGCCGGGGCCACCTGCCACCGACCGCCGACCTGGTCGTCGTCGGGGCCGGCGTGATCGGCTGCGCGACGGCCTTCTGCGCGACCGCGGCCGGCCTCCGCACGGTCGTGATCGACGCCCGGCCCGGCCCGGCGACCCTGACCACCGCCGCCGCGACCGGGGCCTACCGCCTCCAGCACGACAACGCCGAGGAGCTGGCCCTCGTCCGCGAGGGCGTCGAGCTGCTCTTCGACTTCCCGGCCGGGTCGGCCTGCCCGGCTACGACATCCGGCTGCGGCCCCAGGGCTACCTCTTCTGCACGACCGAGCCGGGCACGATCGAGCGCCAGCGCCGGATGGTCGAGCGCCAGCACGGCTTCGGGCTGTCGGACGTCGAGCTCCTGAGCGGCGACGAGGCGCGGGCCCGGTTCCCGTACGTCTCGCCCGACGTCGTCGGCTGCCCGGTTCCGGGCCCAGGACGGATTCATCGACCAGGTCCGGGTGGCCCTCGGCTATGCCCTGGCGGCCTCGAACGGTCCGGGCGTCGAGCGGCCGGCAGGCAGCGCTGCAGGCGACGTTCTGCCTCGGCCGGCCGGTGACCGGGCTGCGGGTCAGTCGGCGACCGGATCGAAGCCGTCGAGACCACCGGCGGCAGCGTCGCGGCGCCGATCGTCGTCCTCGCGACCGGCCCGTTCCTGGCCGAAACCGCCGCTCTCGCCGGCCTGTCGGTCGCCCTGGCCCCGACCGATCCGCCAGCGGGTCGCGGTGCCCGACCTGCCGGCGGTCCCGGCCGGCGCCCCGATGACGATCGACGAGGAGACCGGCGGCCCACTGGCGGCCGTGGCTGCAAGGGTGCGCTCGTCCTGCATACCGACCCGGCAACCGCGCCCGGGCCGCCGTCCTGGTCGCCGGCCGGCACCGCCGAGGCGGCCTTCCGCCTGCTCGATCCCGGCCTCGCCGGTCTCGGTCGCCCGGATCAGCCCGTTCTGGGCCGACGCCTGGGACGCCGGGCGGCGTGCTCGTTCTCCGTGCAGGCCGGCCAGTACGAGATCACCCCGGACCACCGGCCGTACGTCTCGCCGACGCGCGATCGACGGGCTGTGGCTGAACGGCGGCTACAGCGGGCACGGCGTGATGGGCTCGGCCGGCGGCAGCCGGCTGCTGATCGACCTCGATCACCGGCCGCTCGACGGCGCCCGCCGGCGGGCTGACCGCGGACCACGACGGCCGATCGCCGTTCCGGCTCGATCGGGTCTTCGTAGAGCGCGAGCGGGACGTCCTCTAGGATCGCCCCGCACGCGCCAGGCGCTCCGGTGCGCGCACCGGTACCTCCGTCCACGGGGTGGTGCGTCGGTGCGCCCGACCATCGGGCCCGGCCCGGAACGGACGGATAGGCCATGGCCTTCGGCCGGCCCTGGGGCGTACGGTTTGGGCACGCCGTCGAGCGAGCCATCCGGGGAGGAACCCGGGGCGTCGGTCACGGATCTGGAACCGGTCGAGTCTCTTCTACAGGACGGTGCAGGGGTATCCCGATCACCGTCAACGAGGCCCAGCCACTCCGGGTCACGAGCCGAGCAACCATGATCAATCGGCCAGCGGGCCCGGGACTCGTGACAAGACGGCAGGCCTCATCGCCACCATCATCTGATCACGGTCGAACGCCTCCGAGGGCACTCGGGGGCGTTCGCACTTGCCTGGCACACTCCGCCCGGAGTCTCAGTCGGGCGGAGGCCGGATGGGACGGGCCGACGGATGGGCCCGTCGGACCACCCCTCGGCGATCGAGCTCGGCCCGAACCACCCGGGCCGCCGCGACGAGGTCGGGCTCGCGGGTGATCGTGCCCGAGACCCAGTCGATGTAGCTCGGCTCGAAGGCCGCGATCTGGCCGAGGGTGTGGCCGTGGAACTTGCCGAAGGTCATCTCGGTCGCCAGGGCCAGCTCGAGCGGCGGCGGGACCGGCGCCCGGAAGTTGCGGAGGTGACCCCGCCGGAGCGGGCCCGGTCGGGTCGGACGCCCGGCGCGGGCCGAGATCGGCGGCCCGCGACCGGCGGGCCGGCTGGCCTGAGCGATCCGTGACTGCCGTGGAGATTCGACCGGCCGATCGCGCCGGGCCGGGTCGTCGTCCGGTTCCGGGCGTGGAGGATCTCGCTCGTGTCGAGGTGGGCGGTGACCGGCCGGGTGGGCTTCGGCGGCGGCGGCCCGCCCGTGCCGCGCCGGGTGCCCGACGCGTCGAAGGCAGCAGCGTCGGCCGATGCCCGGGTCGTCCGGTCGCCGGTCCGCGCTCCGGCGCGGCCGCCGGACGCCCCGTCGGCTCCCTGGAGCTGCTCGTACGCCGCGTTGATCTCGGCCATTCGCGCGTTGGCCGCCCGGGCGGCCGCCGGATCGCCGGCATTGAGGTCCGGATGGTTGGCCCGGGCAAGTCGTCGCCAGGCGGCCTTGACGGTCGCCGCCGAGGCGCCCGGCTCGATTCCGAGGACGACGTACGGATCGCGTTTCTTCACTCACCGAGTCTAGCGACCGGCTGACATCGGCGCCGCGCTTGACAGGACCGGTCGCGCCGTCGTCCCATTTGGACGATGTCCAAGGTTCGCCGGGCGGGCCTCGTCGCGACGACTGCCGCCGTGCCGGTTGCCCTTGCCTACCGCTTCACCCGGATCTACCGCGAGCGCGCCGGCTTCCCGCGCCGCCGTCCGCCGCAGTTCGACCCGGGCGATTTCGGGCTGCCCTTCGAGGAGACGGTCGTCCGATCGACGGGGGGCGAGCTGCCGGCCTGGTTCATCCCGGCAAACGGCGGCGCAACCGGGCCCCGGAGTCGCCCTCGTCCACGGCTGGGACTCGGCCCGTGACCGGATGCTCGGCAACATCGAGTTCCTGCACGCGGCGGGCTTCCACTGCCTGGCCTTCGACGTGCGGGGCCACGGGGCGAACCCGGCCGAGACGCTGCCGATCAGTGGCGGCGAGTTCGGGGCCGACGCGCGGCGCCGCGTTCGCCACCCTGATCGACCGGCCCGAGGTCACGATCGGTGCGCATGTTCGGCCACTCGATGGGCGCCGTCGGGGCGATCCTGGCGGCCGCGGCCGATCCACGCGTGGCCGCCCTGGTGAGCTCATCGGCCCCGTCCGATCCGCGCCGTCTCGTGGCTGAGACATTCCGGCTGGCCCATCTGCCCTTTCCGGCCCCGGTCGCCGGTCCGCTGAGCTGGCTGACCAGTCGAGAGTTCGTTCGTCCTCGCGGCCATCGGGTCGACGAGGTCAGCGCCGGGGCCGCGATCGGCCGGTTCGCGGACCGATCCTGCTCGTCCACGGCGAGCACGACCAGGTGATCCCCGCGGCTCACGCCGAACGCCTCCGCGTCGGCGGCGACGGCCGGGCGAACCGAGCTCGACCCGCCGGTGGAGCTGTATCTCGTCGACGATGGCGGCCACACCTGGCTGTACGAGGATGCGGGCTATCGCCGCAAGGTTGCCTCGTTCCTCGCCGAGGCCCTGGGCGGTCCGCTCGAGCCCGACGTGGCCGGCGAGATCGCCGCCGGGCTGCCCGTCCGGCGCCTGCCCGAGCCCGAGCAGCCCCTCGTCGGGGCGCGGGCCGACAACCTGGTCGGGGCGATGCTCGCCGGCCCGCCGACAGCGGGGCCGAACCCCGTCGCCCCGATCCCCGGACCGGGCGACCCGGCCTGAGGCGAGCCGGCCCGGGCCGCCCGCCCGCCGACCAGCCCGGCGTGGGTCAGGCGAGGGCCGGCCAGGCCAGGCTCACTGCCACTTGAAGAAGCGGGCAGAGATCCCGAAGCAGACGACGGTCCAGGCGACCAGGACCGCGATGCAGAACCACAGCGGCGAGAAGGCCGTCCCGCCGACCATCACCTGGCGGAGGGCATCCCCGAGGTAGGTCAGGGGGATCAGGCGGGCCACGACCTGGAGCGGCTGGGGCAGCGTACTGAGCACGAAGAACGTCCCCGACAGGAACATCATCGGGAACTGGATCACGCTGACCATGCCGTTCGCGGCGTCCTCGGTGGAGGCGAACGAGGCGATGACGTAGCCCAGCGACAGGAAGGTCAGGGCCCCCAGGACGACCAGGAAGGCAACCATCAGGATGCTCCCGGTGACCTGCATCCCGAACAGGGCCGTGCCGACCGAGACGATGATGATCGTCTGGACGATCCCGATCAGCAGGCGCATCACGACGTTGCTGCCGACCAGCTGGCCGCGGTGGAGGGGGGTCGCGTTCAGCCGCTTCAGGATCATCTTCTGGCGATCGGCCACGAGGGGGACTGCGGCGAAGATCCCGAGCTGCATCAGGGCCATCCCCAGGATGCTCGGCACGAGATAGCTGATCGCGTTCAGGTTCTGGGTCTGGATCGTCGTGCCTGGGCGGCCACGACCGGCGGCTTGCCACCCAGGTTGACGACCCCCAGGACGCTCCCGACGACCTGCTGGATGATGCCCGACGTGGTCGGCTGGGTCGGGTCGGTATAGACCTTGATCTGGACCGGCTGGGACGGGGTCGCGCCGCGGCGAGGCCCGCCGCGACGGCCGCACCGTAGCCCTGGGGGATCTCGATGATCCCGTCGACCTTGCCCGTCTTCATCAGGTCGGTCGCCGTAGCCAGGTCGTCGTCGGTCAGGTGAACGCCGTCGATCGACGGCGAACGCCTGGCCCGCAGGGTCGTCGAACCGCCGGGCCGGCCGACTGGTCGAGGTCGACCCAGGCCAGGCTGATCGAGGTCGAGCTGCCCTGGAAGATCAGCCCGAACAGGATCACGAAGATGAGCGGGAAGGCGATCGTCCAGAACAGGGCCGCGCGATCGCGGGTGAAGCTCCGGATGTTGGCGAGGCTCAGCTGGCTCAGCGCTGCAGTCTGGCTCAGTCCCGGAGCGCCCGGCCGGTCAGGTCGAGGAACAGGTCCTCGAGGGTCGGCTTGCGGATCCCGAGGTTGCCCGGCTCGACGCCCGAGCGCCTCGGTCGCCGCCAGCAGGCCGCCGATCGTGCCGGGCACATCCTGGGTGTACAGGACGGTCACGCCGTCGATCGTGCTTGACCGACTCGACCCCGGCCAGGGCGGCCAGCTGGGACTCGCCCAGGGCGTCGATCTGGTCGAACCGGACCGAGCGATCCTTGAACCGGTTCGAGCACCAGCTCATCGACGGTGCCCAGGGCCAGGATCGGCCGTGGTCCATGATCGCCAGGCGGTTGCAGAGGACCTCGGCCTCCTCCATGTAGTGGGTCGTCAGGAGGATCGTCTTGCCCTGCGACTGGAGGCGCTGGACGAGGTCCCAGAGGGAGCGCCGGGCGGCCGGGTCGAGGCCGGTCGTCGGCTCGTCGAGGAAGACGACCTCGGGGTCGTTGACCAGGGCGAGGGCGATCGCCAGGCGCTGGCGCTGGCCACCGGACAGCTCGCGGGTCTGGGCCTTCGCCGCTCGCCCAGGTCGAGGAAGTCGATCAGCTGCTCGGTCGGCAGTGAGCGGGCGTAGAAGCTCCGGAACAGGTCGAGGACCTCGACCACGGTCAGCTTCGGGTAGAGCTCGGCCGTCTGGAGGGTGACCCCGACCCGCTGCTTCAGGGCGTCCGGGCTGCGCGCGGCGTCGATGCCGAGCACCTCGAGCCGGCCGGAATCGGGCTTGCGCAGGCCCTCGAGCATCTCGACCGTCGTCGTCTTGCCGGCGCCATTCGGTCCGAGCAGGCCAAAGACCTCGCCCTGGGCCACCTCGAACGTGACCCCATTGACGGCCTGGACCGCGCCGTAGCTCTTGTACACGTCCTCGACCCGGATCGCCATGCATCGCCCGGAGCGGGGACGCGGTTCGGCTGCGCCGAATGGCCGGGCCATCGTGCCGCCCGAGCCCGCGGCGTCAAACTTCAGTCATCGCTCATTCTCCCATGGGTCAGGAAATGGACCGATCAGCTCGAGGCCGGCCTCGGTGGCCGGGTCCGCGCCGGTCTCCGGAGCCGGGGCCCCGATCTCCAGGTAGGACTGGACGCGGTCTCCAGGCCGACGTCACGACCGGCCTGCTCGGACAGCAGCCACTTGTGCTCGAGCACGTCGCAGTAGGCCTGGATGATGTCCCGATCCGGCCCCACGACCGACGCCAGCCGATCGGTGGTCGGCCGGAAGACTTCCTCGATCCAGCGCCGGGCGGCTTCGGGACGTTCGATCCGGCGATGCTCGAACCACTGCAACCAGCTCCGGTACTCGCGCAAGTCGTTCATCAGGATCCGGGCCTGGCCCTCGAGGGCGACGAGGCCGGTTCGACGTTCGAGCTCCCGGGCATGGAACCGGCGGGTGGCCACGGCAATCCGGAAGCGCAGCCGCCCGCCGCTGCCGCTCGGCTCGATCTCGATCTCGTCGACCGCGAAGCCAAGGTCGTTCAGGCGACGGACCCGGCGGCTCAGCGGCATAGCGATCGCCGGGCGCGACCTCCTCCTCGGCATGCAGCTCGGCCCACAGCAGGCGATAGCGGATCTGGACGCTCTCCGCCTCGCGGATCGCCTCGTCGTACCCGTCGCCGGTCGGGTTCGTCGCGTGCGCTGTAGGCGGCCAGGTCGGCCAGCCCGAAGGCGACGTTCTCGACGAGCACGTCGAGGTCGTACTCGCGCTGGCCGTCCGAAAGCTCGGGGGTGGGTCTCGCTCGTCTCGGCGTCGACGAGATAGGCCTGGATCAGGTCGCCGTCGCGGCGGAAGAGGGTATTGGCCAGGGAGCAGTCACCCCAGTAGACGCCACCCCGGTGGAGGTCGACCAGGAGCGAGGCCATCGCGTCGAGGAGCCGGTCCCGGCCCGCCGACGGGCCGGCCGGCAGGCGCATCAGGAGACGCCGGTACTGGAGGGAGTGGGCCAGGAACTCGGTCACCAGGATCGCGCTGCCCCGGCTGGGCATCTCGGCCAGGCCCAGCGGCAGGACGGCCGGCAGCTCCAGCGCTTCGAGCCGGCGCAGGACGTCGTACTCGCTCCGGGCGATCTCGATCGGCTCCTCCTTGAGCGCGACCAGGCGATCATCGTCCTGGACGAACCGGACGAGATGGCGCGACGGCCCGATCGGCAGCTCGCGGAGGTCGGCCCGGCCGGCGGTCCACGCCTCGAGCGGGATCTCCCAGGGCAGGGCGATCAGGTTGGGCGAGGCGCTCCGCAGGCGGAGATGCGGGAAGTCCTCAGCGGCCAGGGAGTCGCTTCCTCAGGTACGCCGCGAGATTTGGCGTCATACCCGAGCGATTCATACAGGTGGCGGGCCTCGGGGCGGTGATGGCCGGCCGTCACCTCGACGAACGAGGCGCCGTGGCCGGCCCGATAGCGCTCGGCCTCGGCCATCAGGATCCGGCCGATGCCGCGCTCGCGGACGCTCGAATCGACGACCAGGGCGACGATCCGGACGAACGATTCGTCGTGCTCGAAGCGGGGCACGACGTGGATCGCGATGAAGCCCAGGATCTCGCCGTCGTGGTCGGCCACGATGACGGTCGACTCGTCCGAGCTGAACCGGCCGAGCCGGGCTTCGATCGCCGACGCGCCGACGGGATAGCCCTCCTCGGTGAACAGGGTCGCGATCCGCGGGGCATCGTCGACGGCGGCTGGCCGGAGGGCAATCTCGGTCTCGATCATGGCTCCGATGGTACCTGCTCGGCGTCCGGCGGGGCTGGGCCGTCGACCAGCAGGAGGAATGGCCCGGCCAGGCGGCCCGGCGAGGACGAGCCGCTGCCGGCCGAGCGGGCCGTGCGCCGGCTCGCGTTCGAGCTTGGGCCAGACCCGTTCATCGGCGGTCTTGCCGTCCGCCCTCAGGTACAGGGCGATCGGCCCCTCGCCGTGCCGGGCCAGCGCGCCTGCCAGCCGGCCCTCGGTGTCGGGCTCGAGGAGGAGGATCGGGGGCTCCCGGCCGGTCGATCGTTGGACCGATGCGCCGAGCAACGCGTCGCGCGGCGCTGGTCTCCATTCGCCGCCCAACTCGGTTGCGGCACGCTCGCTCTCGACCGTCGCCCAGCCAACGGCCAGGATGTCGATGCTTGCTCGAGATGCCGGGAGTGTTTCCAGCGACTCGATCCATGAGCGAATCACGACATCGACTTCGGTCAGGCCACCGCTGGGTCCCATCAACCCACGATACCCGGCACGGATCGCCCGCACCGGAGTGGTGCCCTCCGGCCGAGTTCCTGCCGCCAAGCATTCCACGTGCTACTCGGCAAGATCCGAGCTCCGAAGCCCCTGGAATCGGCCCGGTTTGGCCTTCAAACGTGCTTGAGCAAGCGTGGAATTGACGATTTGAGCCACACCAACGGTCTCGAAGCGGCTGACTTCGCGCCGAGTAGCACTGGCCGTACTAAGTGGCAAAAACGAGGGCGAACTAAGGTCGCTGGGCGATGAACAGGGTGGCTCCGGAGGGCAGGTCGACGATTGTCGGATCGCCGATTTCGGCCGCCCGAACAGGCCCGCGAAGCCGGCGTGGTCCCACAGCCGCGTGCCCTGGAACAGTTGGTCGAGCTGGATCCCCCACATCATCGCGCCGTGGACCGAGCGCGATTCGTCGCCGGTCTCGGGCAGCGCCCAGTCGAGGACGAGGAGCCGCCCGCCGGGGCGGACGCAGGCCCACGCCGCCCGGAGCGAGGCGACCGGATCCGGCACATCGTGGATCGCGTCCTGGAAGTAGACCAGGTCGAACGCGGCCCGGCCAGGGCAGGTCCTCGCCGGGCCGGCCCTCGATCGCGATCCGGCTCGACAGGCCGGCCTCCTGGACGTGGCGGAACGGCCCGGGCGAGCGAGTCCGGCTCGAGCTCGACCCCGACCAGGCTCGTCTCGGGAAAGCGGGTGGCGACCGCGATGAGCCAGCGCCCGCCGCCGCAGTGGACGTCGAGCACGCGGCCGCCACCGGCCAGGTCGGCGGCCAGGTCGGGCAGGGCGGCCAGGCCCTCCTGGAAGAAGACGGCGATGTCCTGGGCGGTCAGCGACCTCGATCGCCCGGTGATAGCGGGCCGGGCGGACGGCCATCGGCCGGCCGGTCCGGGCAAAGTCGACCAGGCCTTCGTGATCAAGGCTGCTGACGACGGTCGAGACGAACTGGCCGCCGAGGTACTCCGGGCGCTGGTCATCGAGCAGGATCGCCGCGACGTGCTCATCGATCGTGGCCCGGCCGCGACTCGAGGTCGACCAGGTCAACGGCATGGGCCAGGCGCAGCCAGGTCTCGACGAAATCAGGCTGGCAGCCGGCCTGGGTCGCCAGTCCGGCGGCCGTGATGCCGGACGGCGCGGCGGCCCGGATCCGCCGAAAGAGCCCCAGCTCGAGGCCCAGGTAGACCGCCCAGGTCTGGTAGAACCCGGCAAGGCCGGCGGCCAGGTCGTCGAACCGATCGTCCATCGACATGGGCCGGATTGTCGCACGCGAGACGATCGTCCGACCCCGCAATCGGATTGCGGATTCCCATCCGAATTACTGGCTAGTGCGAAGTAGCCAATGGTGGGCAAACCGGCTACGATGGGCGTGGCCGCCGAACGCCGGAACGGCGCCAAGGAAGCCGAACGATGACCCGCCTCGCCCGACCCATCGGACTTGGGCTTGCCGCCCGCAATGACATCGGCGACGTCGTCGGCTGGGCTCGCGATGTGCGCGACGCCGGCCTCGATTCGATCTGGGTCCACGACTCGTACTTCGAACGTGACGCGATCACCTTCGCGACCGCGATCGCCCGGGCATTCGAGCAGGACGGTGAGACGAGGAAGGCGGATTCCGGGTGGCCCTCGGAGCGGTCAATCCGAACACCCGCCATCCGGTGGTCCTGGCCATGACCGGTTCGGCCCTCGACGAGATCCTGCCCGGCCGGATCGTCATGGCCCTGGGCACCGGGTTGCCCCTCCGGCTCAAGCAGATGGGCATCCCCTACGAG
Source organism: uncultured Chloroflexia bacterium (assembly GCA_963697135.1). Taxonomy (GTDB): domain Bacteria; phylum Chloroflexota; class Limnocylindria; order Limnocylindrales; family CSP1-4; genus Palsa-1033. The sequence continues at coordinate 21,417 of CAVOMZ010000028.1, forward strand.
CCCGCCGCGGCGCTCGAGGGCGTGTCGACGGCGATCGATGACATGCGCCTGCTGTGGCGCGGGGAGCGGCTGCCTCGGCGACGCCCGGCCTGCCACCGATCCAGCCAATGTTCGCGCCGACTCACCGGATCCCGATCCACATCGCCGCCTACCGGCACGAGTTCGTGACCCTGGCCGGGCAGAAGGCCGACGGCTACATCGCCCGGCCGGCCGAATCAATCGCGTCGTTGCGGGGCATCCTCGAACGGCTCCGGCGCGGCCGCGACCGAGGCCGGGCGGGACCCAACGAGATCGAGACCGAGGGCTATCTCCTGTCGCTCGTCGATTCGACCCGGCGCGAGGCGCTCAACCGGGCGAAGCGGGAGCCGTTCGTGATCTACATGATGTCGGTCCTCGGCGACGTGTCGCTCACCCGGGCCGGCTTCGAGCCCGATTTGCGCGACCGGATCGCGGCCGCCTGGCGGGCCGAGGACTTCCATGGTGCGGGGGCCCTGATCCCGGACGATCTGCTCGATGCCTACATGCTGTGCGGAACCCGCGAGGACGTCGCCGCCAAGGCGATGGCCTTCCACCTCGAGGCCGGGCTCGGCCTGCCGCTCCTTCAGCCGGTCCTCCAGGAGGATCGCCAGATCTCCGAGCTGATCGGCGCGGCCGCGCTGTACGCGGGCCTGCCCGACCCCGCCGGGACGCGAGCCCGCAGGCGGCCGCGACCGCTCGCCGCCGGAGGGGAGGCGCCGAAGGCAGCCCCGGGCCGGGTTGGCCGACGACCGGAAGCTCGGCCTCGGCGACCGCGGCGGGCCGTCGGCTCGGCGCGCTATGGGAGATCCTCCGGCCCGTTCGCCTACACGGCGTCGGTCATCCCGGTCATGACCGGGGCCGCCCTGGCGGTCGTCGACGAGCAGTTCAGCTGGGCGCCGTTCGTGGCCGCCCTGCTGGGAGGGGTCCTGCTCCATTCCGGGACGAACATCATCAACGAGATCTACGACGTCCGGAAGGGCATCGACACGATCATCTCGCCGCGAGCCAGCCACGCCATCCTCAAGGGCCGGCTGACCGAGCGCCAGGCGTTCGCCGCGGCCTTCGTCGCGTTCGGCCTGGCGATCCTCATCGGGATCTACCTGATCGCCCTGCGCGGGCCGGCGATCATCGGGCTGGGCCTGCTCGGCCTGCTGGGCGGCTACTTCTACACGGCCCCCCCGTTCGAGTACAAGTACCACGCCCTGGGCGTGCCCCTCGTGTTCGTCCTGATGGGCCCGCTGATGGTCGTCGGGACATATTTCGCGATCACCGGGACCTGGAGCACGACCGCCCTGGCGGCCTCGATCCCGGTCGGCCTGCTCGTCGCGGCGATCCTCGACGGCAACGAGTGGCGCGATATCAGCGAGGACAGCCGGGCCGGCATCTCGACCCTCTCGGCCAGGCTCGGCCGGGAACGGGCCCACTACTTCTACGTGGCCCTCGTCCTGGGTGCCTACATCGCCCTGGGCCTGACCGTGGCGGTCGGCTGGCTGCCCACCCAGAGCCTGCTGGCGATCGTGTCGCTGCCGTTCCTGGCCCAGGTGATCCGGGCGGCAGAGCTCGGCTCGACCGGCCAGCAGCGGGCGATCGCGATGCTCGACGTGCAGACGGCCCGGCTGCACCGGACGTTCGGGTCGCTCCTCGTCGTCGGCCTCCTGCTGTCGAACGTCCACCTCGGTGGCTGACGACGCGCCAGGGTCGGCCGGGACCGAGGCCCGGCCGAGGGCGGTCCGGGGCCGATCGCCCTGCTCGTCGGCCTGACCGGCGCCGTGGCCGCCTTCACGGCCACGTTCAACGGTCCTCGCGACCGGTTCTGGAGCCGGATGACCTACACCGGGATCGGGCTCGGCTCGTGGGCCCTCCTCCGCTCGAAGCCGGCCCGCCGGCTCGGCCTGCGCTGGTGGCACGTGCCGGTCGGCCTGGCCTCGGCCAACGTGCTGTACCTGACCTTCCGGGTGCGGCGATGCGTTCGCCCGCCGGTTCGTGCCCGGCGGCGACGCCCAGATCCGCCAGATCTACGAGCTGCGGACGAGCCGCCCGCGCGGCGAGATCGCGGCTCGGCTGGCCCTCCTGATCGGTCCGGCCGAGGAGATCTTCTGGCGCGGCCTCGTCCAGGCCGCCCTGATGGACCGATTTGGGCGCTGGCGCGGGGCGGCGCTCGCGGCCCTGGCCTACGGCGGGGTCCACGTCGTCACCGGCAACTTCACCCTGATGGGCGCCGCCGGCGTGGCCGGCGCCCATTGGTGCGCCCTCTACGCGGCCGGGGTCCCGCTGGGCGCCCTGATCGTGAGCCATTCGAGCTGGGACATCTGGATCTTTCTCGTCCAGCCGACTGGCGAGATCGAGGCGATCGACGGCGCGGGGCGGGCCATCCGGCTGGCCTGATCCGGCTCAGGTGCAACCGATCGGCGATCGCTCGTGTTATGAACGAGCGATGGATGAAGACGAGCTCCCGAGACGCCTCGCGGCCGACCTCGAAGCGGCCTTTCCGGCCTTCCTCGAGCTGGAGCAGGGCCGGGTCTACTCAATCGCCCTGCGCCTGACCGGCCAGCCGGCCGAGGCCGAGGATCTTGCCCAGGACACGTTCATCCGGGCCTACCGGGCGCTGAGCGGCTGGGAGCCGGCCCGGATCCGGGAGCTGGCGGTGAGGCCCTGGCTGGCCAGCATCGTCGTCAACCTCGTCCGCAACCGGGCCCGGGCCCGGGCGGCCGGCCGGCCACCGTGAGCCTGGTCGATGAGCTGGCCCATCCGCGGATCGCCCCGGCCGAGACGCCCCACGGCCGCCTGGAGCGACGGGCCAGCACCGAGGAGTGGGCGGCCCGCCTGCTCGCCTTGCCCGAGCGCTACCGGGGCCCGATCGTCCTGCGCCACGTCGACGGCCTGTCCTACGACGAGATCGGGCTCGTCCTCGATCGCCCCGCCGGGACGGTCAAGGCCCAGGTCCACCGGGGCATCGGGATCCTCCGCACGATGCTCGATGCCGAGCAATCCGGCCGCCTCGCCCAGGCCCCAGGTCAACCGTCTCGAACCGCAGCCCGTTCAATGGAGGTGGCCCGATGAGCCCCGCGTCAAGCCCGATCAATCTCCCCGGCCCCGCCGACAGCTCGGCAGTCGAGCTGGCCCTCGGCGGCCTGCTCGTGGACGCCCCTGCCGGGCTCGCCGATCGAACCCTCGTGGCCGTCGGCCTGGCCGACGCCTATGCCCCGATCGAGACCGTGATCGGTCGAATTTGGGTCGCCTTCAACGGCCTCGGCGTGGACGCGCTCGAGTCGGCCGATTCGGCCGTGGCATTCGAAGAGCGGCTGCGGGCAAGCCGCGGCCGCCCGGCCCATCGCCTGGCCGAGCTGCCACCCCGCCTGAGCGCGGCGATCCATCGCCGGCTCGAAGGCGATCGACGGGTGGCGATCCCGCTCGACCTGCGGGGCCACTCGAGCTTCGAGCAGGACGTCTGGATGAAAGCCCTCGAGATCCCCCGAGGGGAGGTCCGGCCGTACGGCTGGATCGCCGCCGAGATCGGCCGGCCGAAGGCGGTCCGGGCGGTCGGGACGGCTCTCGGTCACAACCCCGTACCGTTGATCGTGCCCTGCCACCGAGTCGTCCGGACCGACGGGACGATCGGCCAGTACTCGCTCGGCGGGCCGGCCAACAAGCGGACCCTGCTGGCGTCGGAGGGCCTCGATCCTGAGGCGCTCGAGGCGCTGGCCCGGGCCGGCACCCGCTATATCGGCTCGGACACGACCCGGATCTACTGCCTGCCGACGTGCCACAACGCGAAGCGGATCAGCCCCACCCACCGGGTTTCCTTCCGCTCGGCCGAGGCGGGCGCACGAGCCGGCTATCGAGCCTGCCGGTCCTGCCGTCCGGCCATCGCGGCTTGACTTCAGGCGGTGTATTCTCGCGACTTGGACCAACCGACTGAGCCAAATTTGACACCGGTCGCCGACGGGCGCGCCCGGAGCAAGGCCACGCCGCTGGCCATCCTGGCCGGGATGCTCGTGCTCTACTTCGTCTGGGGCTCGACCTACATCGCGATTCGGCTGGCCGTCGAGACGATCCCGCCGTTCCTCATGGCCGGATTTCGATTCCTCGTCGCC